>NZ_SJSN01000013.1 GCF_004331675.1 Pedobacter frigidisoli
TGTCTAATCTTATTCATGCTGAGCAGTTTGTTCGCCATATTTATAGGGGTAAGCTTGATGCTTACCAAACCTATATAATTGGCGGGTTAAACTATGCCCAATTGCGTGATATGGTAAATATAGTGGTGCAGTATGTGTCGGAATGGCAGAGTGAAATAATCCTGCAATAAACCAAAAGTGGTGCACTTTGCCTCGGAATATTTAATTACCTCAAACAAAAACTGGTGTACTTTGGCTCGGAATGACTGGTGTACTATGCCTCGGAATGGGTGGTGTAGTATAGGTCGGAATATCCAGTTGAGCTACACAGAAGATTTTTTACTATATAAGAAATGTAAGAGTTTTGATCTTTTATTAGCAATTTTAGAAAACCAAATAATTAGTTGATTATCAGATAAGATTTTTTACCATATAAGAAATGTAGGAACATTTAAGTTGGATGGAGGAAATGATGAGGTTCTGTTTTTACCACCTTAGAAACCTAAGAACATTCTAATAAGCTGAGCGGGAATGAAGAGTTTTTATCTAAGGATAAATCTCAGAACAGTAAAGTTGGATTTGTGGAAATAAGAATTTATGCACATTAAATTTTTGAGATACTGATCTTAATATCCCTAAATCCTAAAAATCCTGATCAAAAAAAGGCGCAGGGGAGAACCCTGCGCCTTAAACCTTTTAGCTTATGCCTTATCTTATTTCATGAATAATAACTCTCTGAATTTTGGTAATGGCCAAACGCTATCATCAACGATTTGTTCTAATTTATCTGCATGGTAACGGATAACCTCGAAATACGTTTTAACTTTCTCATCGTAAGCAATTGCTTTCTCACGTGTATCTTCGATCTTGTTAGTCACTTTACGTTCCTCTAACATCGCATCGATATTGGTTTTAACGATTTCTAAGTGCTCAGATAATTTTTTAACGATATCCAAAGAAACCTTACTATCTACACCGATTTCTTTTAAGCCTTTTACGTTTGCGATTAAAGAGTTTTGGTAAGCAATTGCAGCGGGTATAATTGCAGTGTTTGCAACCTCGCCCATTACACGAGCCTCGATTTGTAGTTTTTTGTAGAAGTTTTCTAACATGATTTCATGACGGGCATGAATTTCACGTTTGCTATAAATATTGGTGGCAGCGAATAATTCTGCTGATTTTTCTGTTAAATAAGCATCTAAAGCCTTAGGTGTAGTTTTAATGTTTGATAAACCACGTGCTGCAGCTTCATCTTCCCACTCTTGACTATAACCATTACCTTCGAAACGGATTGATTTCGATTCTTTGATGTATTTCTTGATTACCGTTAATAAAGCGATGTCTTTTTTATCACCTTTCTTAATTAATTTATCAACCTCAACCTTGAATTTAGTTAATTGCTCAGCCATGATCGCGTTTAAGATCGTCATTGGTGCTGATGAGTTAGCTGAAGAACCAACGGCTCTTAATTCAAATTTGTTACCAGTAAATGCGAAAGGAGAAGTACGGTTACGATCTGTATTATCCAACAAGATTTGTGGAATTTTAGGAATACCTAACCAAAGTGCATTATCCTCTTTAATTTTTTTGCTGATACGTGAATGCTCAATCTCATCCAACACATCGTTCAATTGAGAACCTAGGAAAATGGAGATAATTGCTGGTGGCGCCTCATTAGCACCTAAACGGTGATCATTACTTACCGATGCAATACTTGCACGTAATAAATCTGCATGCTCACTTACTGCTTTAACTGTATTCACAAAGAAAGCAAGGAACATTAAGTTATTTTTAGGCGTTTTACCTGGAGCCAATAAGTTTTTACCAGTATCTGTAATTAGCGACCAGTTGTTGTGCTTACCTGATCCATTAATACCTGCATAAGGTTTTTCGTGCAATAAAACACGGAAATGGTGGCGACGAGCAACTTTTTCCATCAAATCCATCAATAATTGATTGTGATCGATTGCTAAGTTGATTTCCTCATAAATTGGCGCACACTCAAATTGAGATGGAGCAACCTCATTGTGGCGGGTTTTTAAAGGAATGCCTAATTTTAAAGCTTCGTTTTCGAAATCTACCATGTAAGTGAATACACGCTCAGGAATCGATCCGAAATAATGGTCTTCTAATTGTTGGCCTTTAGCAGACATGTGTCCGAATAAGGTACGGCCAGTTAATAATAAATCAGGACGAGCATTGAATAAAGACTCATCAACCAAGAAATATTCTTGCTCGATACCTAGTGAAGCATTTACTTTAGTAATGCTTTTATCGAAATATTGGCAAACATCAACAGCAGCTTTATCAAGTGCAGCTAATGCTTTTAACAAAGGTGCTTTATAATCCAAGGCTTCTCCGGTATATGATACGAAAACTGTAGGGATACAAAGTGTTTTACCTGCTTTACTTTCCATAATGAAAGCTGGAGATGATGGATCCCAAGCGGTATAACCACGAGCTTCGAATGTGTTACGGATACCACCGTTAGGGAAGCTAGATGCATCTGGTTCTTGTTGAACTAAGGCACTACCAGCAAATTTCTCGATAGCTCCATCGCCACTCGGCTCAAAAAATGAATCGTGTTTTTCTGCTGTTGTACCAGTTAATGGCTGGAACCAGTGAGTGTAATGTGTTGCGCCAGCGCTCATTGCCCAAGCTTTCATAGCTGTTGCAATTTGGTTTGCGTCATCAGAATTAATTAATTCACCTTGGTTAATAGATGAGATTAATTTTTCATACACGTCCTTAGATAAGAAATCTCTCATTTTTCTCTTATCAAATACATTAGCGCCAAAAAAGTCAGAAATTTTTGATGATGGTGATTTAACTTCTGGTGAAATTCTGTTTTGAGCCTCTTTTAATGCGATGGTTCTTAAGCTTTTCATTAATTTGTTATGTTTTTTGTCAAAAATAGTATATTTTATTAATTTTTGTAAAACATTCGTAATAAATATATCAATTTTATTGAAAGTGAAATAAAAAAATGTTTTTCAGATGAATTTTTTCATTTTTCGTAAAGAAAATAGATTTTTTAAATGTTTTATGGAATTGATGATTTGACTGCATCATGGTATAAAACTTAAAAGCTATGTTCAACTCATCATTTAATGTGTACAAAACCGAGTGGCTCGATCTTGTATTTGCAGACCGCAACAAAAATTATGGCGCTTATGAATTAAGGTCTAAATCATCTTCAATCTTAACGAGATCACTTTTAATATCGGGTAGTTTAGTTATAGTACTCTGCTTTAGTCCGTTAGTTTATGCTAAGCTATTTCCAAAAGAAATTGTTGTAGATGCACCCGCAACATTAGTTGTGCTGGACGATG
Organism: Pedobacter frigidisoli; assembly: GCF_004331675.1. GTDB lineage: Bacteria > Bacteroidota > Bacteroidia > Sphingobacteriales > Sphingobacteriaceae > Pedobacter > Pedobacter frigidisoli. The sequence continues at coordinate 3,312 of NZ_SJSN01000013.1, forward strand.
TAATTCACGATATGAAGAAGCCAGAGCCAGAGAAGAAAATCGAACCTGCAAAAGCTGATCCCGTAAAAGTTAAAACGGTTGCGTTATCGCAAAACATTGTTGTAGTTAATAAAGTAGATCTTCCTGATCCTCCAACAATTGATGAGATTAAGGATGCCGTAATTAGTGATAAAACACAAGCCGGTATTGTTACTCCAAATGCTGTTGTAACGGAAAATAAAGGTGATGGAAATGGCACTGGAACTGCAAAAGAAGGTGAGGGCGGTGGAGATCCAAATGCTGTTGTTGGGATAGAAGGTGTAGATGAGTACCCAGAATTTACTGGTGGCGCAAAAGCTTGGTCTAAATATATGGAACGTAATTTAAGGTACCCATCTCAAGCTCAAGAAGAAGGTAAAGCTGGAAAGGTTTTTGTGAGTTTTGTTGTAGAGAAAGACGGTTCCATTACCGATGTAAAGGTGTTAAGGGGAATTGGTTTTGGATGTGATGAGGAGGCGATTAAGGTTATTAAAAAATCTCCACTTTGGAAACCGGGTAAAAATAAAGGTACTCCAGTTAGGGTGAGGTATAATATGGCGATTAACTTTCAGATCACGCAATAGCGCTAATGATATGTAAAATAAATTGATTAAGTGAGGTTGGTTTAAAAAAGGCTTGAGTGGAAACTCAAGCCTTTTCTCATATTTTATTAAAATTATTTGGTCGTTTATTGATATGTTTCTATTTTTTTGGTATCAATGAGCTCAGCAAAGCTTCGGTTTAACACGCTATCCTCTGTATCCCCAAAGAAAAACTGGGGGATGCCGCTTCTATCGTTAACGCAAAGTACATGTGATTTAATTTGCTTAGAAAGGGAGCCTAAACCCTAAACCTTCTACCTTAAACCTTTTCCTCAATCCATTTCCTAGCATTCACAAAAGCTTCCATCCAAGGAGAAACTTCGTCTTTACGCCCTGCAGGATAATTTGCCCAATGCCACTGAAATAAAGAACGTTCAATATGCGGCATCATGACCAAGTGACGGCCAGTTTCATCACACATCATTGCTGTACTGTAATCAGATCCATTCGGATTGGCCGGATAAGTTGCATAAGCGTATTTAGCTACGATTTTGTATTTGTCTTCAGCATACGGTAAAGAGAATCTTCCTTCTCCATGCGATACCCAAACGCCTAATGTACTTCCTGCTAGTGTAGAAAGCATTACCGAATTGTTTTCTTGCAAGGTTAACGAAGTGAAAATACTTTCGTGCTTTCCACTTTTATTATGCAACATTTTAGGTTTTTCTTCGTGGTCTTTATTAATCAAGCCAAGCTCTACAAATAATTGGCAACCGTTACAAACGCCAACAGATAAAGTATCAGGGCGAGCAAAGAATTTTTCTAAAGCTACTTTTGCTTTTTCGTTGTACATAAATGCACCAGCCCAACCCTTTGCCGAGCCTAAAACATCAGAGTTAGAGAAACCACCAACAGCACCGATAAACTGAATATCTTCAAGCGTTTCTCTGCCGGTAATTAAATCCGTCATGTGTACATCTTTCACATCAAAACCAGCCAAATACATTGCGTTGGCCAATTCTCGTTCAGAGTTACTTCCTTTTTCACGAATAATCGCCGCTTTCGGACGAGGTTTAGATGAATCAATTATTGGTTTCTTTCCATCGAATTGCAATGGGAAAGTATAGTTTAAAATGTGATTTTTATAATTATCGTAACGTTCTTTTGCTAAACCATTACCCGTTTGTTTGCTATCTAATAAGTATGAAGTTTTGAACCAAACATCACGTAAATGATCAATATCGAAACTAAAATGATCTGCAGCATTTTTAATTTCCAGCGTAGCTGATGAACTTACTTTTCCAATTTTATGGAAAGTTACACCAGCATCTGCCAATGTTTTTTCTACTGAAATATCAGCCTGAAAAACCAAAGCGATATTCTCTGCAAACAATAATTTGATGATATCTTGTTCTGCCAATGTAGATAAATCGATCGATGCGCCCAAATCGCAATCGGCAAAACACATTTCCAGTAAAGTAGTAATTAATCCACCGCTACCGATATCGTGTCCAGCTTGAATTTTTTCTTCTTTTATTAATTGTTGAATGGTGTTAAATGCCTTTGAGAATTGATCAGCATTTTTAACATCGGGCGTTTCCGTTCCGATTTTATTTAGAATTTGTGCGAAAGAAGAACCACCTAATTTATAGGTGTCATTAGAAAGGTTGATGTAATAAATAGCGCCACCATCTTTTTGCAAAACAGGTTCCACTACTTTAGTAATGTCATCGCAGTTACCACCAGCAGAAATAATCACCGTTCCGGGTGCAATTACATCGCCATTCTTATATTTCTGTTTCATCGATAACGAATCTTTTCCCGTTGGGATGTTGATTCCTAAATCGATCGCAAAATCTGAACAAGCTTTAACGGCGGCGTATAAACGAGCATCTTCACCTTCGTTTTTACAAGCCCACATCCAGTTGGCCGAAAGTGAAACACTTTTCAAGCCATCTTTTAATGGCGCCCAAACAATGTTCGATAAAGATTCTGCTATCGCATTGCGACTACCGGCAGCAGGATCTATCAAAGCCGAAAGTGGAGCGTGACCAACTGAAGTCGCGATTCCTTCTTTTCCTTGAAAATCTAAAGCCATAACACCGCAGTTATTTAAAGGCAACTGCAATGGACCAGCGGTTTGTTGTTTTGCAACGCGACCACCCACGCAACGATCTACTTTATTGGTTAACCAATCTTTGGATGCAACTGCCTCCAATTGTAAAACCTGCTCTAAATAAGTATTTAGCTCTGCTTTATTATAAGTTATTGCCTCGTAATTGCGATCGATGGTTTTATCATCCATTACAATTTTCGGCGAGCTGCCGAACATATCTTTCAATTCGAAATCCATTGGTTTAACACCAGTAGTTTCAGATTTGAAAGTAAAACGATGATCGCCAGTTACCTTGCCCACCGTGTACATGGGTGAACGTTCGCGATCGGCAATTTTTTGTAAAGTATCGATATGTTCATTGCTGATCACCAATCCCATTCTTTCTTGAGATTCGTTTCCGATAATTTCTTTTGCCGATAGGGTAGGATCGCCAACAGGAAGTTTATCCAAGTTAATCAATCCACCGGTTTCTTCAACCAATTCTGATAAACAGTTTAAGTGGCCACCAGCGCCATGATCGTGAATGGAAACGATAAAGTTTTCTTCGCTTTCTACCATTCCACGTACCGCATTTGCCGCACGTTTTTGCATTTCAGGGTTGGAGCGTTGAATCGCATTTAACTCAATTCCCGATCCATGCTGGCCAGTATCAGCAGATGAAACTGCTGCACCACCCATTCCAATTCTATAATTTTCACCGCCAAGAATTACAATATTATCGCCTTCTTGTGGTTTTAACTTTTGTGCCTGACTTGCCTTGCCATAACCCACACCGCCAGCAAGCATAATTACTTTATCAAAACCTAACTTGCGGTTGTTCTCTTCGTGCTCAAACGTTAAAACAGATCCTGTAATTAGTGGTTGTCCGAATTTATTACCAAAATCTGTGGCACCGTTTGATGCTTTGATCAGGATGTCCATTGGCGTTTGGTATAGCCATTCTCTTTCTTCAACACCGTTTTCCCAAGGTCTGTTGTCTTCTAAACGAGAAAGTGCAGTCATGTAAACAGCAGTTCCTGCCAAAGGTAAAGAACCTTGTCCGCCAGCTAAACGATCTCTAATTTCGCCACCAGAACCAGTTGCAGCACCATTGAAAGGCTCCACTGTAGTTGGGAAATTATGTGTTTCTGCTTTTAAGGAAATTACCGATTCAAAATCGCTGGTTGCGTAATAATCAGGAACATCAGCACGTTTCGGTGCAAATTGTTGTACTCTTGGGCCTTTAATAAAAGCGACATTATCTTTATATGCCGAAACAATATCGTTCGGGTTTTCTTCTGATGTTTTGCGAATCAATTTGAAAAGTGAACTCGGTTGCTCTACACCATCGATTACAAATTTACCATTGAAAATTTTATGGCGACAGTGTTCAGAATTTACTTGCGAGAAACCAAAAACTTCAGAATCTGTTAATGGTCTTTCTAAACGAGTAGCTAAAAAGTTCAAATATTCAACTTCTTCATCACTTAAAGATAAGCCCTCTTGTTTATTGTAAGCAGCAATATCTGTGATTTCTAAAATTGGTTCTGGTTTAATATCTATTGTAAAAGTGTCTTGGTCAAGCTTACCGTATTTTTGAGAAAGCATTGGGTCATAATCTGAAAAATCTTCAGCAACTGCTTTAAATTCCTCAATTCTGATGATGCCCTGCATGTCCATATTCTGGGTAATCTCAACAGCGTTGGTACTCCAAGGTGTAATCATTGCCGCTCTTGGTCCAACAAAAAAGCCACTTAGTGCTTTTTCTTGCGAAATTTTGGCACCGCCAAATAACCATTCGAGTTTAGTAATATCATTTTGGGAAAGCGTTTCGTTCGATTGTAAAACAAAAATCGCCTGCGATTGACTAAGGAAGAAATGAATCATGCTTTTTTTTTGAAGTTGCAAAAATAGGTTTTTTAAATTTAATGAGGGAAGGAATGAATGATTGAATGAGAGAATTTTGAGTGAGTGAATGTAAAATTAAATGAGTTGGGAATGATTGAATTTTCTATGGCGATTTTAAATTCAATCATTTTATGCAACTTTGTCACATTCACTCATTCCATCATCCAAAACTCAATCATTAATTATGTTCAATCGCATTCATCATATCGCCATTATTTGTTCAGACTATGAGAAATCAAAAGATTTTTACGTAAATAAATTAGGCCTGACTGTTTTGTCTGAAGTTTATCGCGAAGCCAGAAAATCTTATAAATTGGATTTAGCTGTAAATGGATTGTATCAAATCGAATTGTTTTCTTTTGAAAACCCTCCTGCAAGGCCATCCCGACCAGAGGCACAAGGTTTACGACATTTAGCTTTTGAGGTTGATGATATTGCAGTTGAAATTGCAAGAATAAATGCTGTTGGAATAACAACTGAGCCAATTCGGGTTGATGAATTTACAGATAAGCGTTTTACTTTTTTCTCTGATCCTGATGGATTGCCATTAGAGTTGTATGAGAAAGAAGTTGGTTAAAAGTTTTGTCAACTTTAACCTGCAAGCGGTTATAAAAGTTGAAAAAGCTGAATAAGATAAATCAGTTTACATGAGTATTTTTAAATTCAAACAGTTCGAGGTAAACCAATCTGGCTGCGCCATGAAGATTAACACCGATGGGGTATTGATTGGGGCGGCTGCAAATCACCCCTCGCCAAAAAACATTCTAGATATTGGTACCGGAACTGGTGTAATTGCAATGATGATGGCTCAACGGTTTCCAAATGCTATAATTGATGCAGTTGAAATTGATGAGCAAGCGGCTGAAACTGCAAAGAGAAATTTTCAGTTATCAGTTTTCAGTGATCGATTAGCAATCAAAAATATAGCCATTCAACAATATCACAATACTCAAAAATTCGACCTTATTGTTTCTAATCCTCCGTTTTTCGTAAACGATTTAAAGAGCGAGGAGCTTAAAAAAGGAATTGCACGACATGCTGATGAAGATTTTTTTCAGTTGTTAGTGAAAAAATCAAGTGAATTTTTAAGTGATGGAGGGAAAATATGGTTAATTCTTCCGGTTAAGCAAGCAAACAAGGTTATCGAAATTGCAAGCCTTTATGGATTGTCCCTTTTTGAAAGAATTCATATTCATTCTGATGAAACAAAGCCGACTTTTAGGCAAATGATTTGTTTAGGTAGGGAAGAGGTAATTCCAGTTGAAAGGGATTTTTATATTTACGAATCCTTTAAAAAACACAGCGCAATTTATAAAGAACTTTTAAAGGATTTTTTTCTGGCTTTTTAAGGTTTAGGTTTTTTGCTATGGTAATATGCTACATAGCTTTTAATTTATCAAATAGATAAACTGGCCCATTATTTAAAAAATTTATCAAACTGTGTATTATTAGGATTAAGGCTTTAAAACCATTTCAAAGCTAAAAATTTCTGTAAATTTCGATCACAATTTACTTTACAAAATGAAAAAAATAGGTTTAATTTCCGATACACATGGTTACTTAGATGATGCTGTTTTCAAACACTTCGATTCAGTAGATGAGGTGTGGCATGCAGGTGATTTCGGTCCAAATGTGGCTGCACCTTTAGCGGCATTTAAGCCTTTGCGTGGCGTGTTTGGAAATATAGATGATGCAGAAATTAGATCAGAATTTCCAGAGAAAAATCGTTTTAGCTGCGAACAGGTGGATGTTTTGATGATTCATATAGGTGGTTACCCTGGGAAATACTCCTCGTATGTGAAGCCAGAAATATACACTAACCCTCCGAAATTATTTATCACAGGTCATTCGCATATTTTAAAGGTAATGTTTGATGAAAAACTAAAATGTTTACATATAAACCCTGGTGCAGCTGGTAAACATGGTTGGCACAAAGTGAGAACCCTAGTTAGGTTTTGCATAACTGACGAAAATATTCATACCTTAGAAGTTATAGAGTTATCGGGTAGGTAATGTAAAATGTACACTAAGTATGATTTGTGGCGTAAAAACACTAGGACAATTTATTATAGAAAAACAGGCAGATTTCCCTTATGCCAAAGGAGAGCTATCTAGATTACTTCGAGATATAGCAATTGCCGCTAAAATTGTAAATAGGGAAATAAATAAAGCGGGTTTGGTTGATATGCTTGGCCACGTTGGTACAACCAATATACAGGGCGAAAAACAAAAAAAGCTCGATGTATATGCTGATCAACAATTTATAGCTGCGCTAACTAGCGGTGGGGAATGTTGCATCATTGCAAGTGAGGAAGAGGAAGAAATTATTCATATCGAATCACCTGTTTCTCAAAATGCCAAATACATTGTTTGTATCGACCCTATGGATGGCTCATCAAATACAGATGTAAACGTTGCGGTTGGGACGGTTTTTTCAATTTATCGCCGTAAGTCTTTAGAAGGAAAAGCAGGTATTGCAGATGTTTTACAAAAAGGTTCCGAACAAGTTGCTGCTGGGTATATTATTTATGGTTCATCTACAATGTTGGTTTACACCACCGGGAAAGGTGTAAATGGATTTACCTTAGATCCATCAATAGGAGAATTTTGTTTGTCGCATCCCGAAATGAAAATTCCTGAAACTGGTATTACCTATTCCATAAATGAGGGCAATTACGTTCATTTTCCTGAAGGTGTAAAAAAATATATTAAGTATTGTCAAGTAGAGGATGAAGCTTCTGAGAGGCCATATACCTCTCGTTATATTGGCTCAATGGTAGGCGACATTCACAGAAGTTTAATTAACGGAGGGATTTATATTTACCCTACAACAGCTCGCTCTCCGGAGGGTAAATTGCGTTTGCTCTACGAATGTAATCCAATGGCTTATATTATCGAACAGGCAGGCGGTAAAGCCACTACAGGTTTTGAGCGAATTTTAGAAATTCAACCCACAGAAGTTCATCAAAGAGTTCCAATTTTTATTGGCTCAAAAAAAATGGTAGAAAAGGCTGAGGAAATGATGTTGCTGCATACGGCAAAGTCAATCTCTATCGAGGAAAAATTGGAATCTAAACTTGAGGGTTTAGGCGTTATCGGTGGTATTGATTAAAGTAAAGTCGCTTTATTTCTTTCAGCTTCGAAAAAAGAATCAATAGCTAGGTTTTGTTTGTCTTGCGAGGCAAAAACCGCTAACCTGTCACAGCGCTCATTCTCAGGATGATCGTTGTGGCCTTTTATCCAAATGAATTTTATTTTGTGAAGTTTGTTCAGTTCGAGAAATCGAAGCCAGAGATCCTTGTTCTTTTTATCCTTAAAATTTTTAGTTACCCAGCCAAATACCCATTTTTTTTCAACGGCATCAACAACATATTTCGAATCAGAATAAACTGTAACTTGTTGATTTAAGCTTTTCAATGCCTCTAAGCCCTTAATTACTGCCAGTAATTCCATTCGGTTATTTGTCGTCATTCTAAAGCCGCCACTCAATTCCTTGTAATGTTGGCCAGCCCTTAAAATTGTTCCATAACCACCAGGGCCTGGGTTTCCGCTAGCTGCTCCGTCTGTGTAAATCTCGATCATAAACGCCATAAAGTTATGTTTTTAGGTTTGAAATAACTTGCTAAATCCATTTTTGAGGTTTTATTTTCATTTCAAATAATTGAATAATAACCAATTAAAAATTAACCATTAAATCTTTGATAAAAATATTTGCAAAAAATATTAAAAGTTGTACTTTTGTAGCACGAAAAAATACGGTGGTTGTAGCTCAGTTGGTTAGAGCACTGGTTTGTGGTGCCGGGGGTCGTGGGTTCGAGCCCCATCATCCACCCCGAATTTTTAAAGCAGTTCTGAAAAGAGCTGCTTTTTTTGTTTAAAATATTTATTTTCAGTTAGTTATAATATATTTAATATCTTGAAAAGTGGTTCGATGTTTCAATGTTAAAAACGAATATTTTTTCAAAAATGCCTTTTGGGTCTATAGGTATTGATTTTTTGATTCGAGCCCCGTCATCGTGTAAGCCCATTACCAATTTTCTTGACGCAAATTTTACCGCTTTTAGAACGACAAGTTACTACATTACGAGATATCGTTAAGGAAGCCCTTTAAAGTATCTTAAAGGGGTTTTTTGTTTTTAGGCGGTTTTATCTTTGACATCTATTCTATAGGTTTTTTTTACTGATATAATTTTGCAGCAGGGAGCGATATCCATCACCAATTGGAATCTCTTTTCTCTGGATAACCAGTTGCGCTTTTTGTACGGAATCGATCTTATCGAGAGCGATCATAAAAGATTTATGTACCCGCATGAACTTGCTGCTATCAAGTCGCTCTTCTATTGCCTTTAGACCCAGCCTTGTTACGATGGTATTGCCATAAGTTAGGTTAATGCGGACATAATCCTTAAGGCCTTCAATATAGGTAACATCACGAAGCATAACCTTAACCAGCGAATAATTGGCATTGACAAAAACATATGCATCCTCTTGGATTGCCTCTATGGGTAGGTTTTTTGATACCTTTAACCTGTTCTTCGCTTTTTGAACAGCCTTTAGAAAACGGGCAAAAGGAACAGGCTTGATGAGATAATCAACAACATCTAGTTCAAAACCATCAAGGGCGTGCTGCTGGAAAGCGGTAACAAGGATCACCATCGGTGGATTAACCACATTCCTTAAAAATTCAAGGCCTGTTAGTCCGGGCATCTGGATATCAAGAAAGATGAGGTCAATCTGGTGCTGACTGAGCAGTTCTATCGCTTCGGTTGCACTCTTGGCCGATGCCACCAGGCTCAAGAAAGGAACTTGTGCAATATTGTCTGCCATTAATTCTCTGGCGGGAAGTTCATCGTCTATAATTATGCAATTCATATTTATAGATTTAAATCAAGTTTCGCTATAAAAACATCCCCTTGCTGATGCACTTTTAGCGAGTGCCTATCTGGATAAAGCAATTCCAACCGTCTGGTAACATTAACCAATCCAATTCCAGAGCCCTCGTTTTGGGGCACTTTTCTATCTGCCAAACTGTTAATTACCACAAGACTAAGCAGTTGGTTAGTGGTGTCCATCGAGAGGGAAACGTCGATTAGGGGCGGCTTTACTGTACCAATGCCATGCTTAAAGGCATTTTCCACAAAAGGCATCATCAGCATAGGTTCGATTTTATAACCTTCAAAATGCCCCGAAAGAAACAAGTTGAATTGTAACTCATCGCTGAACCTGATGAGTTGCAGATTGATATAATTCTTAAGGTATTCTACCTCTTTGTCTAGGCCGATGCGGCTGCCTTCACTGTTATACAGCGTATACCGCATTAGCTGTGAAAGACTGATAAGGGAAGGTTCCATCAGTTCAGATTTTTTTCTCGCCATAGATACTAGTGAATTCATAATATTGAACATAAAGCGTGGGTTAATCTGTGAACGGAGAAAATCGAGTTCGGTCTTTAACTGGATACTTTCTAGTTCACTGATCAGGGCTGCTTGTTTTACTTTATCAAGGTAAAACCGGTAGCAATAGCTACCCAAAATAGCCAGGCCAAAAGAAAAAATGGCCGCTGTGGATACTGGAGGCTTCGCTCTGCGGTAGTTTTCGGTTTCGACAGAAGAAACCCTAGTTCCAAAAGGTATCAGGTAGCGCATTACCAGACAAAAAACAATCAAACAACACCCAATAACGGCAAAATACTTCCACTTTCCGTATGGCTTGTCCCTCAACGGGTAGATCAAATAGGTGTGCAGATAAAATAGGCCGATGAGGAGAACGCTGGAGAAGAAAAGGTTCTGGATAATTTTATTGTGCAGTTCCCCCGGAAGCATGATAATCCGATATAGGAAAGGCAGCAGCAGGAAAAGGACCCAAATGAGCAGGGGTATCCAGCCAGTAGTGTTACTTAGAAATCTTTTTAGTTTGCTCATCGTATCAAAGGTATAGTGGAAAATCCACATTTTTTCATAATTAAGACCAACGCCTTAGTTGGAAAGACCAAAACTGGAATCTTGTAGAAGTTTTCATCAAAACTTCGCAGAAATTTCTACCGTGATGGAAAAAAAATGCCCGTATGTCGCTTTTAACATTCCTTAACATGAATCTTTTGAACCTTTGCTATTGTAAATAAAGCAAACACATTAATTACAACATGAAATATATAATTTTAATCCCTGTGCTGCTAATCGTTTTTTCCAGTGCCTTTGCGCAGAAGAAATTCACTATCAGCGGCACCATCTCCGACAAATCAACGGGCGAAACACTTATTGGTGCAACAGTACGAATCAAAGAGCTGCCCCAAAGCGGCGTCGCAACGAACAGTTATGGTTTCTATTCCATATCGGCGCCACAGGGGCTTTATACACTGTTGGTCACTTATGTGGGTTATGAAACAGTTGTGCGTCCCGATTCCCTCTCACAAAACCACACGGTAAACTTCGCCATCAGCCAACAAAACGCCCTTAATGAAGTGGTGATCAGTTCTAACCGGCCCAATAACAATCAGATTGTTTCCCCCCAGATGGGCTTGGAAAAGCTGAATATGTCGCAAATAAATAACGTCCCAGTACTGATGGGGGAGAAGGATATCCTGAAGACAATTTCCCTGCTCCCCGGCATCAAGTCAGCAACAGAAGGTAATACCGGGTTTTATGTTCGGGGCGGGGCCTCAGATCAGAATTTAATATTGCTGGATGAAGCGACTGTTTACAATGCTTCCCACCTACTGGGCTTTTTCTCTACCTTTAATTCGGATGCGATTAAGGACGTGAGCATTTATAAGGGCGGCATGCCTGCCGAATATGGTGGAAGGCTTTCTTCGGTACTGGATATAAAGATGAACAATGGTAACAGTAAAGATTTTACCGTTCAAGGCGGCTTGGGGCTGATCTCTTCGCGTATCAAATTTGAAGGCCCAATGGGCGACAAAGGATCGTTTATGGTTAGCGGGCGACGAACCTATCTCGATCTATTGTTAAAAGGTTCCAAAGATACTACGCTGTCTAATAGCACCCTAAATTTTTACGATCTGAATGCCAAGTTCAATTACCGCTTCAATGATAAGAACGCGATCTATATTTCTGGCTATTTTGGTAACGATAACCTTGGTATACAGGACAGGTTTGGAAGCAATTGGGGCAATACAACTACCACGTTGCGCTACAACCATATTTTTAGCAATAGGCTTTTTTCAAATACCTCGGTAATCTACAGTAATTATGGCTATACGATGGAGAACTTCTCTACCCAGAACAATTTTAAGTCAACCTCACAGATTACGGACCTGAACCTGAAACAGGATTTTCAATATTCGCTCAGCGATAGCCATTCCCTTAAGTTCGGGATTAATGTACTACACCACACTATAGCACCTGGCAACATCACTGCAAATGGGACATCGAACACTAACAACAAGGACGTTGAAAAGCGTTATGGCTTCGAAAATGCCACCTATTTTAGCGATACCTGGAAAGCCTCTCCCAAATTGACGGTTGAATATGGTCTTCGTTTGAGCAATATGATTCTACTAGGGCCGGGTACATTTAACACTTATGATACCAATGGGAATACCATAAGCTCCAATAGTTATGGTTCGGGATCGCTGGTGAAAAATTACCTGAATCTGGAGCCACGTTTTTCGGCAAGTTACCAGTTATCCGAGGCCAGTTCGGTAAAGGCTTCCTTCAACAGGAACACCCAGAATATTCACCTGCTCAATAACTCGACCACGAGTACACCAACCGCATTATACGTAATGAGCGATAATAATATTAAACCAGAAATTGCTGATCAGATGTCTGTAGGCTGGTTTAAAAACTTTAAAGACAATGCTTTCGAGTTCTCAGCAGAACTGTACTATAAGAACCTGCAGAACCAGATCGACTACAGGGATGGCGCACAGCTGAACGCAAATCAAGATGTCGCCTCTCAATTAACCTATGGATCGGGCCGTGCCTATGGACTGGAACTGTTCCTGAAGAAAAAGTATGGTCGTTTTAATGGCTGGATAGGTTACACCTTATCAAAGACTGAGCGGCAGTTTGACTCCATAAATAATGGCGACTATTTTCCTGCCAGCCAAGACAGAACTCATGATCTTTCGGTGGTGGGGATCTATAAGATCAATAAACGTTGGAGTTTTTCGAGCACCTTTATCTATGCCACCGGAAATGCGGTAAGCTATCCAACTGGCAAGTATGCAGTTAATGGCATTACCACGTTTTCTTATTCAGAGCGCAATGGCTATCGCTTACCTGCTAACAATAGGCTAGATATTGCTTTTACGCTCGAAGGAAAGGAACACAAAAAATATCATTCGAGTTGGAACTTTGGCCTCTACAACGTTTATGGTCACAAGAACCCCTATACTATTACCTTTCAAGAAAGCGAGACCAAGATGGGCACAACAGAGGCCTTGCAGACCAGCATCTTTCCGACCCCTATCCCATCAATTACCTGGAACTTCAAATTTTAATTAAACGACCATGAAAAACTATAACAACAGCATTCTATTTGTATTGACAATTGGGCTGCTCTGCCTTACGGCCTGCGAAGAGGTCATTGACCTGAAGCTCGATGATGCTTCCGGGCAACTCGTGATTGAAGGTAGCTTGACAAATGCCAGTGGGCCTCAGATGGTTAAGCTCACCAAAAACATCCCTTTTACTAGCACCAACATTTATCCGCCGGTTATCGGCGCTGTAGTAACCGTCCAGGCATCATCCGGTGTTAGTTTTCCTCTTATAGAGGGGCCGGCAGGTACCTATACCGTTAATGGCCTGGCTGGTGCTCCGGGGAGTACGTACACACTGATCGTCAAATCTGGCGGACATACCTATAGCGCAGCCTCAACCATGCCCAATGCCGTTGCACTTGATTCCCTGACGAGCAAGGATGGCAGGAGTGGAAATACTGGCGGTGGAAACATCAGTGTAAGAAAAGTGGTTACGGCCCACTATCAGGACCCACCTGGTGTAAAGAACCAATACCTTTTCTTGGTGTACGTAAACGGCGTACAGGTTAAGAATGTGTTCGCATACGATGATAACCTGACCGATGGCAGCCATGTTGGTGCTGACCTTAGGCAAAGTGATATCGATGTGTATGTTGGTGATACTGTCAAGGTAGAAATGCTATGCATTGATAAGCAGATCTACACTTATTGGTTCGCCCTGCAACAGCAAGATGCACATGGTCCTTCGGGTTCCACAGCTCCGGCTAATCCTCCGACTAATATCAGTCCGGCTGCCCTAGGCTATTTCAGTGCCCACACGATACAGACAAAGACCATAGTTGTTAAATAATTGATTAATGAAGATCCTAAAAACGATTAATTTCCAATTGTCTAATTTCTTGCTCAAGTATTTTTGAAAAACTGCCTATTTCAATCAATTCGCCCACAAAATGGTTCGAGTTAAGCCCCATCATCCACCCCGAATTTTTAAAGCAGTTCTGAAAAGAGCTGCTTTTTTTGTTTAAAATCCTCGTCATTTCGATCATATGGAGATCTAGGATCCAGCTGTTTAAGTTTAAAGTGGCTTAATTTTTTGATGTAATAAATGTAGATATATTCAAAAATGCCCTTTGGGGTCTATAGCGCTTAATTTTTTGATTTCAAAATCTTCAATTGCTTTCGCAGAATTAAATGAATTAGATTATATATGCTACCCAATCTTATTCCGAACCAGTCTGGTAAACGTCAATATCCTAACCATTTGGATTGATGGATATAAGAAAAAATAGAGAATGGAGTGTTAACTTTAGCGTTCATGAAAGCCAAAGACTGTTGGACGAATTTCAGAATAAAGCCGATCTTTAACAAAAAATGGAGCAATTTATAACATTCATAAAATCGATCATTTTGATCGATGATTTCGATTTGGAACTTGTACTTTCAAGATGTAAGAAAAAGAAAGTACCTAAAGGGAAAATAATTCTTAAGAAAGGGCAAATTGCCAATCAATATTTTTTTATTGTATCTGGTGGTGTACGTTTTTTTTATGAATTGAATGATCAGGAAAACACAACTTGGGTAACATTTAAAAATGAGTTTTTTACGGAGATTTCCAGTCTAAATCCACAGAAACCAACCAGGTTTACTATAGAAGCCATTGAAGACACTGAACTGGTAGTAATTGATAAAAAGGACATGGATTTTTTATATGGACATATTGCAAGTTGGGAAGAATTTGGGAGAAAAATATGGGAAGCAATGTCTGTAAGAATGATCGATCAGATTTTAAATTTTCAAACGCTATCTGCCGAAAAGCGATATCTAGAATTTATGAATACGCCTGAGATTTTGCAAAAAGTTCCTATTAAGCAATTAGCTGCAGTTCTTGGTATTACACCCAATGCCTTAAGCCGGATTAGGAAGAATATTAAGTGAAGTGATTTTCTACCAATTGGTAGTTTTGTGTAAGCAGTGACTTAATACCTTTGAGTCATTAAAAAAAAAGATAATGACGCAAACAACTGATCACAAAGCACTACCTCAAAATCAGTATACTGATGATGAACTAATTAAAAATTTCCCTGGCTTTACCAATCATTATGCAAGAATTAATGGGCTAAACTTGCACTATATAGAAGGTGGTAGTGGCGAACCGCTAATTTGTTTGCCCGGTTGGCCACAAACTTATTATTCATATCATCCTATCGCCGCCGAACTTGCAAAAGCATATCGTGTAATTATAGTTGATATAAGAGGGATGGGCAGTTCGGGGAAGCCATCTACAGGCTACGACAAGAAAACAATGGCTACCGATATCTTAGCGCTAATACAAGGACTTGGATTATCCAAAGTTCATCTCATGGGGCACGATATAGGTGGTATGGTAGCAATGAGTTTCGCCTTTAATTATCCACAATTCACAGATAAGCTAATTGTTGCAGATGGTGCACACCCAAGCGAGGGTATGATGCAAATGCCATTGATGCCTGTTGCAGGCACCTTTACAAAAAAAATGGACGCCAATATGCCTTATGCCTGGTGGATGGGCTTTAATCAAGTAAAAGAATTACCGGAAAAGATATTGGAGGGTCGCTTTCAATACCTGTTGGACTGGCTTTTTCAGTATGTAATGATCGATGAAAGTAAAATGACTTCATTCGATAGATCAGTGTATGCTTCCGTTTATAATGAACCAGAGAATATTAGAGCTTCAAATGCTTGGTATCAAAGTTTTGCAAAGGATATTGAAGATGCTAAAACGTATCAACCACTTGCCATGCCTGTATTAGGAATTGGCAGTTATGTGAGTTACAATTACATGAAAGCGGGATTGCCTTATGTTGCAAAAGACGTGAATGTAATCGGTATTTTAGATAGTGGCCATTATATGTTTGAAGAACAACCTAAACAAGTATTGGATGCTGTTTTAAACTTTTTAGCATCATCATAAAACAAAAATCAATAACTATATTTTAGCCATGAAAAAAACAATCTTAGTAGCTGGTGCTACTGGTAGCTTAGGAAATAAAATTTGTAGCGAATTAATAAAAAGAGGTGCAGATGTAAGGGCCATTGTTCGAATGGCTACCGATTTTGAAAAAATAGAAACCCTTAAAAATTTAGGCATAGAGGTAATTGAAATAGATTTAACCGACCATGATGAAATCGTAAATGTTTGTGCAAATATAGATTGTGTAGTTTCTGCACTGGCAGGCCTAGGTGATGTGATTATCGACTTGCAGAAAAGGTTATTAGACGGTGCGTTGCAAGCAGGAGTGCCCAGATTCATCCCTTCGGATTTTTGCACGGACTACAATGACCTTCTACCTGGCGAAAACAGGAATTTTGATTTAAGAAGGCAATTCAAAATGTATTTGGATAGTTCTTCTATCCAGGCATCCTCCATTTTTAATGGTGCTTTTGCAGACATACTGAAGTATAATACGCCCATCTTAAATTTAAAAGACAAGAGTATCGGTTATTGGGGTGAAAAAGCAGACTGGAAACTGGATTTCACCACTATGGATAATACTGCCGCTTTTACTGCCGAAGTAGCATTAGACGATAATGCACCTAGAAATTTACAGATTGCAAGTTTCCAGGTCAGTCCCAATATGATATGGGCAGACGTGAAAGTAGCTACAGATCAAGAATTCAGAATGCAAGAACTATCAAGTCTTGAAGATTTTGCACAGATTATAAAAAAGCAAAGAGCCGATAATCCTGCTGGAGAAGCTGAATTGTATGCAAAATGGCAACAAGCTCAATATATGTATTCCATGTTTTCAACTCATCACTATCAACTTTTTAATCAACGTTATAAAAACATTGATTGGACAACAGGTTTGGATTACATAAGTTCTTTTGTCAAATAAAAATGCAAATTAAAAAACAGTGAAAGAACGAGCTTCTCATTGCGGACTAAAGCGTATAAAATCGCCAATTTCAATCAATTCGTCCATAAAATGGTTCGAATTATGCACCACCAGAGACCCGTTAATAAAAAGCAGTCTTTTCAGACTGCTTTTTATTTTTAATTGATATTTCGATTACTTAACAAGGAGATAGAAGATTGTATTGATTGAGCCGTTAATGTCTCTAATTAAAATAAACTCATTTGTCCACCAATTTTGTAGATTTATATAAATTAATTGATCAGGCTCGGTATCCAAATTTGTGTGGGCTTTGAAACAATGCCTTGAGTGAAATTTCGCAACAATTATTTTCGCTTCGAAATGAAGTTGATAGCTTTAAAGTTTCGATAAGATACTAACCATAAACCTGATCAATAAACTGCTTCATAGTTGTTGGTTTATTTCCTAAAAAAGATTGTAAGGTGTTATCCTCCACATCCATTGTACCCTGTGCTTGTGCCAGTCCCCACATCGTAAACATACCAATATATAATTCCGGAACGCCAAAATTTTTCAATATTGAATTAAATTCATCAATACTTGGAGAATCGTATTTGATTTCCTTTTTCAATGCAAATGATATTGCATTTGCTATCTCATTAAATGAGACTGACTCCGTATTGGTCAATTGATAAATCTTATTCTCATGCCCCTCGGTTGCCAATACATGAGCTGCACCCTCAGCAAGTTCTTCGCGAAGCACAAAGCTGGCCTTACCCATCTCTGCAGGAAACAATATGTGGCCAGTTTCAGACACTTTCTCTCCTGCAAAAATTGGAATCATTTCTAAATAGATACCATTTTGAAGAATGGTATAATTGATACCACTGTTTTTTAAAGCTAATTCTGTTTGTACATGCGAGTTTTGGAATGCCGCTATCGCAGAATCTTCAAAATGGGTTTTCCTTACAAAAGAAGTGTAGATAATGTGCTCAACCTGAGCTTCCTTAGCAGCACTTATTACATTAATATGCTGAGCAGTCCTGTTTTCAACAGCTTGTTTATCATTGCTCGAAACTAACAACATCTTCTTTATGCCCCGAAAAGCATTTACCAGTGAAGCATGATCTGTATAATCTGCAACTCTGAGCTCAATTCCTTTTTCCCTGAGGTTTTCTGCCTTTGCCATATCTCTTACTAATGCTGAAATTTCAGCAGGCTTAAAACCTTTTTTTAATAAATGGTCAATGGCTTTAGAACCAAATTGACCAGTTGCTCCTGTAACTAAAATCATTTCTTTATTTTTTAATGAAGCACAAAAATAGTGTAGTTACTATATAAAATATACTTTGTTCTTAAAGAAAAGTACTATACTTTTGTATACTAAGAAACATATGAAATGGATACTTTTCAGGAATTAATAGATCGCGATAAAGTGCAGCAATGCCCTAGGCATTACGTATTGGCTTTAACTGATACGCTAAATGTTGTAAATGGTAAATGGAAACTACCCATTATAGCCTCGTTATTGCATGGTAAAATTCGGTTTAAGGATTTGCAGGAAAATATTGAAAAGATTACCCCTCGAATGTTATCAAAAGAGTTGAAAGAATTGGAGATTAATGGAATGGTGGAGCGTAAGGTATATCCGCAAACACCTATATTGATAGAATATGTTTTAACTGATTCGGGCAAAAACATTACTAAAGTTATAGATTCTATGATTGATTGGGGTATGATGCACAGAACTGAAGCAATAAAAAGTAGGTGGTGATTATACTGAACTAAAGGTTGTGAAATTGTACCAATATTGAAGGTTATTCCTAAATAACATCTCGAAAAATATACGGTTCGATTCCGGCACTGAGTACATTAGCTAATTTAAAAATATTTATCCTTTCGCTATTAATCCAATGGTCAAGTCAAAATCATCGATCATACTCGCCAATTTTTTTCCTTAAATTTACTGGGTACAATTGGATTGGATAAATATTTTTTTGTCAGTATGGATCATTTTCAATCGTTTCCAACACTTAACGAAAAGGATATCACTTAAATCACCAAAAAATAAATTTATGCTAAAGCTTAATATTTCATCAATAATATTAATTGCCGCTTTATTGATCAATCATTCGGCAGCTGTAGCGCAAGCTAAATCGGATACTAAGGCACAACAGCCTAACATCATTATTATCCTAACCGATGACATGGGTTTTAGCGATATTGGTGCATTTGGGGGCAAGTTTGTACCCACGCCCAATCTCGATCGTCTTGCCGAAGGTGGGTTAAAGTTAAGCCAGTATTATAGTGCGGCTCCAATATGCTCGCCTTCCAGGGTAAGCTTACTTACAGGAATGTATCCCGCTCGCTGGAATTTTAGTACCTACCTCGACAATAGAAAACACAATAGGGAAGCGGAACAAGCGGATTTTTTAGATACCAGTGCACCAACAATAGCCAAATTCTTTAAGGCAGCGGGTTATGCAACTGGGCATTTTGGTAAATGGCATATGGGCGGTGGAAGAGATGTTAAAAATGCACCGGGGTTTGAGGAATATGGATTTGATGCCCATTCAAGTACTTATGAGAGCCCAGATCCAGATAAGGCACTTACTTCCACAGACTGGATATGGTCAGAAAAGGATAGCGTTAAAAGATGGGATCGAACCAAGTATTTCGTGGATAAGACCTTAGAGTTTATGGCAAAGAGTCAAGGTAAACCTTGTTTTATAAATCTTTGGCCAGATGATGTACACACACCGTGGGTACCTCGAACCGAAAAGGAATACACTGGGAAATTCCCAATGAATCCTCAGGAAGAGGCAGCCTTTAAGGGCGTTCTTAAGGAGTATGATGTCCAAATTGGAAGGTTGTTAGATGGACTGAAAAAAATGGGGGCCGACAAGAATACGATCATTATCTTTACCAGTGATAATGGTCCACTGCCTAGTTTTAGAGGTACAAGAGCCTTAGGATTAAGGGGAACAAAACTATCACTGTATGAGGGTGGCACAAGAATCCCGTTCATCATCAGTTGGGCAGGTCATACCCCAGTGAATAAAATAGATGAAAAATCTGAAGTTAATTCAACTGATCTGCTTCCCTCTTTAGCAAAGATGGCTGGAATAACGTTGCCAAGTTCTTTTAAAGGAGATGGAATGGATAGAAGTGCGATATTCTACGGCAAACCTGGTCCCAGAGAAAAAGAAATGTTCTGGGAATATGGAAGAAATAATATTGCATTTAAATACCCTAAGGAACCAGATAAGAGCCCGAACCTTGCAGTTCGCGATGGAGATTGGAAACTTCTGATGAATAACGATGGTACTGACGTTCAGCTGTATAATATCTCGAAAGATAAAAAAGAATCTGTTAACGTGGCAAATGCCAATCCCAAACTAACAAACGAACTGAAAGATAAATTAATGGTTTGGTGGAATTCATTACCAAAACTTGGTTCAAAATAAATTCATAAACATAATCGTTAGCATGAAAACTACATCAACATTCATTCCGTTGCTACTGGGTATTTCGGTTTTAAGCTTTCCAAATTTTAAGAATTCTTCAAAAGCTGGAGAATCTAAAATTTTAACTGTTATTGCCGATACCAGACCAAACATTGTTATATTCATGGCAGACGACCTAGATAGCAGGCAACTGAGTTGTTACGGAGGACAAAATCTCCAAACAAAAAATATAGATGCACTTGCGGCAGAAGGGATGAAGTTTGACCAAATGATCTGCTCAGAAACCATGTGCGTACCTACGCGTGCATCATTATTTACAGGTTTATACCCCATGCATCACGGGTCTTTTCAAAACCATAAGCCAGTTTACAATACTGGCATAAAGAGTGTTTGCCAATATTTAAACCAACAGAATTACTCGGTAGCCCTTACGGGGAAAAACCACAGTACCAAGCCTCAATCGGTATTTCCCTTTGAAATTATAAAAGGTTTCGAACCGAATTGTGTATCTGTAACAGATGATTATGAGTTGGATGATATTAAGAAATTCGTTACCAGAAAAGCTGCAAATCCTTTTTGCTTATTTGTTATGAGCATCAATCCTCATGCACCGTGGACAGTTGGAGATGCATCAGAGTTTGATCCTGACAAAGTTGTCTTGCCGCCTCACATGGTAGATACTAAGGCCATTAGGGTAATTTATTGTAAATACCTCGCCGAAATTAGAAGACTTGATGATCAGGTTGGTGATGTTCGTAAAATGTTAAAGGAAACTGGTCAGGAACAGAACACCATATTTATCTTTCTAGGGGAGCAGGGTCCACAATTCCCCGGGGGTAAATGGACCTTATGGGATAATGGGCAAAAAAGCTCGATGATTGTTAAATGGCCAGGAAAGGTTCGAGCGAATTCGAAATCGAGTGCATTGGTACAATATGAAGATATTACACCAACTTTAATAAACATAGCAGGAGGGAAGCCTATTCAAGGTTTGGACGGAAAGAGCTTTTTACCTGTTTTAAACGGACAAACCCCAACCCATAGAGCTACTGCTTTTGGAATTCATAACAACATACCAGAAGGTACGCCTTACCCAATGCGATCAATTCGCGATAACCATTTCAAACTAATTATGAACCTAAGGCCAAATCTTCCATATTATATCAAATATATGATGAATCCTGCAAACAAAGCCAGTTATTGGAATGATTGGGTACTGAAAGCAAAAACATCTCCGGAGACTAAGCTATTAATTGATCGGATCACTACTCATCCCGCTTTGGAATTTTATGATCTCCAAAAAGATCCCTATGAAATGCATAACCTCTTGGAAGATAAAAACTATCAAAAACTGATAGGTGAATATCAGATAAAATTAAAAAATTGGATGAGAGATCAAGGAGATGAAGGTGCAACGGTAGATCGAGTTTACGGAAAGTAAACAGACTGAGAAAAGTAATAGGGAGCTAAAGAGCAAATTTTTGAAAACCATCTTGAAGTTATTTACGATAAAGTGGACATCTCTTTAATAAGTATTCTAATGGTCCACTGTATGAACCATCTGTATTGCTTAAAAATGCCTTATGGCTTTCGTTGTAAATACTTGCATTATTATCCATATAAATCTGGAGGCTAACGCCTACGTCAAAACGCTGTACAGCATTGCTATTGGCTATTGTATAGCCAGAAGCTGCCTTAATCTTATCTGAATCATCTCGTTTTATGGTGGTGTTGTCGCTCGAACTGCTAGAGCTGGTCATGTAACCTTTAGCCTGCGTTACCGTACCGTCTATTATATACTCTACCCCCAGGATATCACAAATGTTTTTCATGGTAAAGCCCATCATTTTATCGGGAGTTGCGCCAGCTTGAATTAAAGTAGCGTTTGTAGTTCGTGGATCTAAAATAGTATAACCTGCTGAATGTTGGGAAAGTAAACCAAATGCATCTTGCTGCGCTTTAAGTCCTATAGTTGCGGCACCAGGTTGATTATCCATTAAAAAGGTGAAAGGTAAAATGGCAATTTTATTGTGGTGATCAGCAGGTGTTGCAGTCATGGTAACCGGGTCTTTTTGACGCTCTTGGGCCGGTTGGGTTTGTTGGGAAATATTTTCGACCCTTCCGCTTGAATGGGTAATTTTTGTAATGTCAGATTTCTTGATCACGTATTCTGCAGTTTCTCCAGAATACACGAATGATACATCAGAATCTGTTATGCGAATGATTTTTCCCTTAAGTTCTTCTCCGTTTGTTTTTTGAAGAACATCAAGTTTTCCGGCCTGGGTTCCTTGGGCAAAGCTTCCGAGAGCAATAATTGTACTTAGGATAAGTAGGTAGATTTTTTTCATTTTGAGGGGGATGTTTATCAAAAATAATAATTTACTGCTTTTTATTAAAATCTTTTTTCAAAAAAATAAATAGTGGTATTTTATTAATATTCAGGATGATATAAAGATTAATCACCTCATTTCATTATAAAGTGTTGATTTCAAATTACCTTTTTCGTATTATTGAATCAAGTCCTCATACTATGAATTCTTCAGCCTTTACCAGGGTCGTTATGCTCCTCATCACTAGCATGATATCGATATGTGCCTTTGCACAAAAGCGTGATACAAGTAAAGTGACGGTACCAATAGATAGCGTTAGCAAAAGCTTTGTAGAAAAAATGCAGGATTTTGCAAAAGAGTCTGCATCAAAGAGCAAGGTAGATTTCGAATCCGATAAAGCGTTATCCGTTCAGGTAAGAATTTTTGAAGAACTTCGGCTTACGATTCAGAATGCAAAGAGTTATATGAAATCTGGCTTGGATACCTTAGCACTTAAGCAAACTTTAAACGAAATTAAAGGAAACTATAAAATAGCCTCTGATGGCGTTTTCGTAAATAAAGGAACTGCACAAACCTATCGAAACCTAACGGCAACAAAGAAAATAATTATTGAGTTAATTGCAGAGGCTAGTGAACGAAAAATTAGGTTAGATAACAGGCAAAAGTCGCTTAATGGATACCGCTTCCGCTTAGATTCCCTTTCTACCACCAAAGAATTGTTCAGTTTCCCAACAGATTCCCTCGAACTGATGGACTATCTGCATAGTTTGGTAACAGTTGCTAAAGAAATTGGCCCTGTAGATTCGGTACTAAAAATTGCAAGTCGTAATGTTCAAATCTTATTAAATGCTTACAACGCAGAGATCAATTCGCTTCGGCTGAGTGTAGATGAAATTGAACATATTGAGCAAAAGTTGGCATTGGCAACCCTCGGACGCGAGTTTTCAAACATTACGGATTCTCCAAGCTCATACCGGCCATTCCAAGAAATCCTGAACTTCTCGAAGATAAAGGGGCTTCTTACCCTCAAGTTTTATGCGATCAATAATGTGGGTAAACTATTGGCTCTAGTCGCATTAACACTATTATCATTTATCTATCTCCGCTCTTTAAAGATGATTTATTTGGCGAAAAAACTTTTGAATAATGATTACGAAGGGCAACTGGTGATCAGGTATCCGTTAATATCTGCACTCCTCCTCGTTATCTCTATATTCCAATTTATATTTATCTCACCACCATTTATTCTGAATGTAATTTTCTGGCTGATATCGTGTATTTGTCTTACGCTGATATTCAGGGACTATATTTCCAAGTATTGGATGTCAGTTTGGTTACTGATGGTTTGCTTTTTCATTATGGCAGCAGCAGGCAATATGATACTTCAAGCATCGAGAATAGAGCGTTGGTTTATGTTTATTGTAGCAATATTCGGGGTTTTCTCGGGTACCGTTATTCTTTTTCAGAAACATCATCATGAGTTAAAGGAAAAATGGATGGCCTATACCATCGCATTAATGGTATTCTTCGAATTATGCTCTGCTTTATTTAACATTTTTGGGCGCTACAATGTATCGAAAACGCTTTTTATTGGTGGGTTTCTTAACGTAGTTATTGCAATTTTATTCCTTTGGGTAGTTAGGTTTATCAATGAAGGGCTTGTACTGGCTTTTGATGTATATACCGTTCAGGATAGAAAGCTATTCTACCTTAACTTTGGTAGAGTTGGCGCTAAAGCTCCTTTTTTGCTTTACGTTCTTTTGGTTTGGGATGGATAATTTTGATGGGCCACAACTTCCCTTTGTTTGAATATTTGTCTCAACCACTAATAAGCTTTTTAAGTAGGGATAGAACCATTGGAAACTATACATTTAGTATCAACTCGCTCTTTCTTTTCTTCGCAATAATGTCCATTTCTGTTATTGTTTCAAAAGTGGTCTCTTTTTTCGCCTCCGATGATCATTTAATGTCGAATAAGGACAAGGAAGCAAAAAAACAGAGATTGGGTAGTTGGGTGCTTTTGGTGCGAATATTTATTCTTTCAACAGGCCTATTTTTAGCAATTGCTGCAGCTGGTATTCCGATGGATCGAATTACGATTATTATTGGTGCGCTTGGAGTGGGTATTGGTTTTGGGCTCCAAACTTTAGTGAATAACCTGGTCAGCGGTTTGATTATTGCATTTGAAAAACCTGTAAATGTGGGTGATATTGTTGATGTTGATGGTCAAGGAGGAAGAATGAAATCTATTGGATTTCGAAGTAGTGTAATTACCACTTGGGATGGAGCAGATCTTGTAATGCCTAACGGAGACTTGCTAAATTCTCACCTTATGAACTGGACATTAGCTGGTAACAAAAAACGGGCATCAATCGTGGTAGGGGTAGCCTATAATACAGATTTGGAGAAATGTAGACAGGTTTTAAAAGATATTCTTGATGCAGAAGAACGGATACTAAAATCACCACCTCCAATTGTACAGTTTGAGCAGTTTGGCACAAGCTCAATAGACCTTAAGATTTATTTTTGGACGAAACATATGTCTGAGAATAATGCTACAAAAAGTGATTTGGTAATATCCATTACAAATGCATTTAAAGAAAAAAATATCATAATTCCATTTCCTCAGCAAGACATTCATATTTTATCTCCCGAAGAAAATAAAAAGTGAGATTGAGATTAATGGAATTAACAAACAGCCTTCTGCCATAAAAGTCATTACTTGTAACAATAATTTTAATCGTCATTTATGTTTTTATTTAGACTAATTCTTGTTAATTTCGCAGAATCATTCTAAATTAGAATTTAAAGATGAAAAAAATATTATTAGTCGTTACGTTATTCTGGTCTATATCGCTACATGCGCAAAAGAATAGTTTGCTCGATCAAGCATTTTGGCAAGCCAAACCAGATGTGAGCGCTGTTAAAGCCGAAGTGGCAAAAGGTGCAAATCCAAGTCAACTGAATGGAATGAGCTTTGATCCTGTAGTAATGGCGATTAACGCAGATGCTTCTACCGAAACAATAAAATACCTATTAGCTCAACCTGGTAATGAAATTACAAAGTTAACTCACGATGGACGTATTTATTTACATTGGGCAGCAAGTAAAGGGAACGATGAAATTGTAAACTATTTAGTTTCAAAAGGATCTAACTTAAGCTTAAAAGATAGTCACGGTGTTACCGCCATGACCTTTGCGGCGGGAGCTGGTCAACAAAATACTAAAATTTACGATCTATTTATTGCTAAAGGTGCTAACCTGAAAACTGATGTAAATGGCAATGGTGCAAATGTGTTGCTTTTGGCCATTGGAAGTGATAAGGATTTTAAGCTAACAGATTATTTTATATCTAAAGGGCTTGATTTAAAGAGTGTTGATGCCGATGGAACAAATGCTTTTGGATATGCAGCAAGAGCTGGGAATTTAAATATATTAAAAGCACTGATTGTTAAAGGTATTCCTGTAGATCAAAATGCAATAATTCTTGCGAGTGAGGGAAGCCGTAGAGGCAGTGCTCCAATTGAAGTATTCGAATATTTGGAAAGTTTGAAGATAAAACCTACTGCTACCAATAAAGATGGCAGAAATGTACTTCATGCCTTGGTAAGAAGACCTAAGCAAAATGAACTAATTCAGCATTTTCTTACTGCAGGGGCTGATGTAAACCAAGCTGATATAGATGGAAACAACGTTTTAATGAATGCTGCAATGTCTAATCGCGATACAGCGGTATTTGCGCTATTACTTCCAAAGGTAAAAAATATTAATACTGCCAATAATAAAGGCTTAACTGCACTCGCTATGGCGGTTAATGGTAATTCTCCAGCAGTTGTTGCCTATCTCATTTCAAAAGGAGCAGATGTAAATTCAATTGATAAAGATGGAAACAACCTCGCTTATTATCTTCTTCAATCATACAGTCCAGCTCCAGAAGCTGGTCGTGCTTTTAACGGACCATCCAAAGCAGAAGAGTTTCAAGGCAAAATGGTCTTGCTTAAGGAAAAGGGATTTAATCTTGGCGCACCACAAAAAAATGGCAATACATTATATCATTTAGCCGTTATTAAGGGCGATCTTTCCTTGTTTAAAAGTTTACAACCATTAAATATCAATGTAAATGCTCAAAACAAAGAAGGTTTAACAGCATTACATAGAGCAGCAATGGTATCAAAAGACGATGCTATTCTTCAATATCTACTATCTATAGGCGCTAAAAAAGATATAAAAACAAATTTCGACGAAAGTGCATTTGACTTAGCGACTGAAAACGAGTCATTTACTAAAGGAAATGTATCACTTAGCTTTTTAAAATAATATGAATAACTTAATTAAAATCAGCTTACTTTTTTGTGCCTTAGTATTTTTAAAGCCTACAAATTCATCAGCTCAAAATGCCAAGTATAAATGTATGATCCAAATGACGAATTACATGGGCGAAGGAGCTTATATCGTTGTTTCGCTTATCGATGCGAAAAGCCAATATGTTAAAACGCTTTATGTTTTAGGATCAGACAAGAAATGGTATAATAGTTTAAAGGAATGGCATAAATATTATGCTAAAAAGCCATCAAACATCAGCGCCATTACTGGTGCCTCACTTACTGGTGGCGATAGAAGTGTTTCAAACATCGATATCGAAAAATCGAAAATTAATGCAGGCTTTAAGCTGAGGTTTGAAAGCGCCGTTGAAGACAAAGAATATTTCGTAAAGGATTTAGAAATTCCACTTACCACAGAAACACTTTCTGCTAAAAGCGAAGGAACTGGTTTTATTAGATACGTGCGTTTTAGCCCTAACTAAATTTAATTAGGATAATGACCAAAACCTTATGGAGGTACAGCCACCTTACCTTGGCTATATCTTCTTTTCTTTTTCTATTGCTTGCCGCTTTAACAGGAATTATCCTTTCTGTTGAACCAATTACTCAAAAAGCGAAAATTTACGGTGTACACAACCTCGATGAAGTAACCGTAGCTGATCTTTTGCCCAAGCTTAAGGCAAAGTATGATGAGGTGACTACGATTTCTGTAGAATCAAACCGATTTGTACAAATCCAGGCCATAGATAAATCTGGTGATGATGTTAAAGCTTATATTGATCCTCGCACAGGAAATGTTTTAGGTGTGGTAGGGAAGAAGAATGAATTTTTTCAGTGGATAACAACATTTCATCGGTCGCTATTTTTACATGAAACAGGAAGGTTCTTTATTGGGCTAACGGCCTTTTTGCTGATGCTGATTGCCATTTCAGGGATTATGCTCACCATACAACGTCAACGAGGTTTCAGACGTTTTTTCTCCAAAATCCATAAAGACGGCTTTTCACAATATTATCACGTTGTGTTGGGTAGGATTTTATTAATTCCCATATTTATAATTGCGATTAGTGGTACTTATCTGTCTTTAAATACCTTAGGAATATTAAAAACGGTAAAAGAAAGTGTAGATGTAAATCTCGATCTAATTAAATCCGCACCAGAGAAAAAGATTCAAGATTTTGCCGCATTTAAAAATATTAAACTGGTAGAGGTAGAGTCGATCGAATTTCCATTTTCAGAAGATGTTGAAGATTACTTCATTTTAAAACTTAAGGATAGGGAGCTTGCTGTAAACCAAATTACTGGCGATGTTTTAGCTGAAAGTAAATACCCATTCAATATTTTGCTTACCAATCTAAGTCTGGATCTTCATACAGGGAGAACCAACATCCTTTGGGCGATTGTTTTGGGGATTTCTTGTATTGGAATTTTGTTCTTTATTTACTCAGGCTTTGCCATTACCTTAAAACGTATTTCAATACGAACCAAAAACAAATATCGTTCTGCCGAATGTAAATATATTATTCTTGTAGGTTCTGAAAATGGTTCTACTTATGCCTACGCTAGCGCAATTCATAAATTATTGCTTAAATCGGGTGAAAAATCTTATTTAACTGCTTTAAATAACTATGGCATTTTTGAGCAAGCAGAACAGCTTATCATTCTAACTTCAACCTATGGTTTGGGAGAAGCTCCAGTAAATGCATCGCGATTTATAAAACTGGTTGCCGAGTATCCTCAAAAACAAAATATACTATACTCAGTTTTGGGATTTGGATCAAGAGCATATCCCGATTTTTGTAAGTTTGCTTTCGATATTCATAATTCTCTTTCAAAACAAAGTTGGATTAAACCCCTAATCGATATTCATACCGTAAACGATAAATCGCCACAAGATTTGCAATTATGGGCCGAATCTTGGGCGCAACAAAGTGAAATTAAACTTACTGGTTTCCCAGAGCTAAAAATAATTAAGCCAACATTATTAAAAAGGTTTATTGTTCAATCAAATAGTGGAACAAACACCGAGGGAACATTTCAATTAAAAATAAACTCGTCAGGAAAACTCAAGGCAAAATCTGGTGATCTTTTGGCAATTTACCCTGCAAATGACCACAGGGAAAGACTTTATTCCATTGGTATTGTAGATAATGCTATTCAGCTAAGTGTTCGCTTGCATCACGATGGATTAGGTTCAGGATACTTAAATAACCTTAAGGCCAAGGATTTGCTTCAAGCTAAAGTGCTTAAAAATCCACATTTCTATTTCCCAAATAAGGCCAGTAAGGTGATCATGATTTCTAATGGTACCGGTATAGCACCGTTTTTAGGGATGATTGACCAAAATGTTGAACACACTCCCTGTTTTCTGTTCTGCGGTTTTAGAAATAAATTATCTTATGATTTGTACAATGATTTTTTAAATGATCAGCTTTCAAAATCAAAGGTTAGCCAAGTTAATGTAGCATATTCTAGAGTGGTAAATAAACAATACGTAAGCGACTTAATTAGTTTGGAAGCAGAATTTATTTCGAAAAGCTTAATGGACGCTGCCGTAATTATGATCTGTGGCTCGTTATCCATGCAAAAGGATATTGTTAAAATACTCGAAGAGGTTTGTTTAACAAAAACTGGTCATCCGCTTTCATTTTATCAATCGAGAAATCAGGTATTAACAGACTGTTATTAAACTGATAATCAATTGGTTTATTTAAATTTTTTTCTTTAGGTGAATATCTTTAGATGATAAGATTTTGCCATCATCACTTATCATAATGAAACTATAATCTGGATATTTTTTGATGAATTCTTGTCCTGCGATTTTTCCAAGTACCATAATTGATGTGCTCAAACCATTCGCGAATTCAGTACTTGGACCAAGCACGGTTACGCTAATTAAACCAGTTGCTGGATAACCAGTTGTAGGGTTTATAATGTGAGAATACCTTTTACCATTAAGTTCTACGAATTTTCTATAACTACCAGATGTTACAACTGCACTTTTTGATAAGGGAATTACAGTAAGCAGTTTATCCTCTTTTAATGGATTAGTAATGCCAACGGTCCACAGTTTGCCATTTGGTTGCTTTCCCCAAGTACTCATATCGCCCGAGGCATTTACAATGCCGGACTTAATGCCCTTTTTTAACATCATTTCACGGCATTGATCTGCAGCGTATCCCTCGCCTAAAGCTCCAAAGCCAATTTTCATTCCTAGTAGTTTCAAGAAAATTGTAGATTGGGTTTTATCGAGAATAATATTTTTATAGCCCACTTTTTCTACAGATTTTTTAATGGCTGCTGCTGATGGCATTTCTGTCATTGATCCATCGAACTTCCAAATCCTATCCATAGCGGCGAAACTAACATCAAAAGCACCATTTGTGGCTTTGGATAATGAAACGGCTCTTTCCGTTAGTGCAAAAACCTCTTCAGATACTTTTACTGGTTTAACTCCTGCATTTCTGTTTATTTCAGAAACCTGAGAATTCGCTTTCCAATCGGAAATAAGTTCTTCAATTCTAGAAATTTCAGCAATTACAGTATCAATGTTGTTTTCTGAAGTAATGGAATCTGTTGCTACAATGCTGATGTCGAATCTACCACCCATTAACAAGGTAGTTCTTTTTCGTAAAATCTGGGCATTTAACAAGATAGGGAAAAGGATAAAACAAAGAAATAGGATTTTTTTCATTGTTTCAAAAATACCAATAATATCCTAAAATGAGGGCATTAAGCAAATTCTGTAGCGATTTTGCCTATATACTTTGGACAATCTATCAACGCAGAATAGAGTTAATTAAAGCGACTACGTAGCTTTTGGATAGACATTCTAACCTTAGTTTTAACAGTGCCAATTGGCATGTTTAATAACTTTGCCACTTCTTCGTGAGTAAATCCACGATAGTAAACTAGATCGATAATTTCTTGTTGGCTGCCACTTAGATCGCTCAGAAGCTGCTTAATCCCAATTCTATCAGGATTAAATGAACAAGTGTGCGATTTATCAAGCTCATATTCCGAATCTTCTAACGGTTGACTCAATCTAGAACCTTTGATGTTTTTAAGCCTAATGTGATCAATTGCAGTGTTTCGGGCTACTCTGCTAATCCAGGTAAATAACCTAGACTTTGAGGAATCATATCCTGAAATATGCTTCTTTATTTTCATAAAGGTATCTTGAAGCAAATCTTCAGCAGTTTCTTGTTGGCTAACAATTTTATTGATGATGCCATAAAGCGAGCCGGCGTACAATTTATAAAGTTTAGCAAAAGCCTGTAAATCTCCCGAGATTAATTCGGCAACCAATACAGATTCATCTGGTAATTTATCTGTAGTTTGGTTAGATATTAATACTGGAGATGTAAGTACAAATGCGATCATAAGCTTTAGAATTGATCTAGCAACAGCCTAACTTAGTGCAATGTTTTGATTATTCTTTAACGCTCTGTCTTTTTGTTAATCAGGTTATTATAAAAACTGAAACACCTAATAAATTGTGAATTGAGTAATCTTTTAAGCCATATTTGTGTGGTTTTCAATTGCCATTATCAAGTCCTTTACCACAAATGGTTTTTTAATAAAACCATTGGCTTGGCAGGCGCTAATAAGTTCTAAAATGTTTTCATCACCAGAAAGAATTAATACGGAAAAATGGTTGGTCTGCGGATTTTCTTTTATTGCCTTGCAAAGTTTTGTTCCATCTTCGCTACCAAGGTTTTGATCAATTAGAATGAGATCTGGATTAATTTCTTCGAGCTTAGATACAATTTCGCCATCAACGGATAATAAAGTAGTGTAACCAGCTTCTTCTATCAGAAATGAAACTGCTTCTAACAGATCTGCATCATCATCAATGATTAAAATTTTCTTCGGCATATTTTTATATTAGATAACGGAAAGATAGAAAATTTTAATTGAAAGGTATGTAGGAAAGTCGTTAAATGTATTTGTTTAAATCTGGTTTTGTAGGGTGTTCTTTACATGAACTACATTAATATATGGATATTATAGTTTTCTTAACATCATTTTTAATTCCCGATGGAGAAATCTTTTCTTATCCTGTTAACATTTGCGCTATAGTGCCGTAGCCCATCCAAATCATTGTAATTACAACGGTTGCTCCAGCAATTGTAAGCCACAATGGTTGGCGATAGTTAGCGATAATTTTGGTTTTATAAGCGGCAACGAGCATTATACCAAGGGCGATGGGCAAGATAAGGCCATTTAATGCGCCAACTGTAAGCAATACTTTTACTGGCCTACCAATAATCAAGAATATTAGGCATGAGGTTGATATAAATGTGATGATTATTGCCTTTTGAAATTTGAAAATCATAGGATGAAAGCTTTTGATAAAAGAGATAGAAGTATAAGCCGAACCAACAACCGATGATATACCAGCAGCCCAAATCACAACTCCGAAAACCTTATAACCAAACTGCCCGCTTGCCAATTGAAAAACAGAGGCGGCAGGATTTGCAGGATCTAACTTTGCACCAGTGCTTACTACGCCAAGTGCCGCAATAAATAAGAGTAGCCTCATGATCGATGCTAGGCCGATGGCACTTAATGCTCCTTTATTTACGGCTGAAAGATTTTCGATACCCGTTTGGCGAGCATCTAAAAGTCGGTGTGCACCCGAAAATGTGATATATCCGCCAACGGTACCGCCAACTACTGTTAACACTGCCGTAAAACTAAACTGTGTTGGATTAACAGCTCTTAATGCAGCTTCTGCCAAAGGCGGTTCGCTAATGTAAGCAATAAACAAGGCGAGTGCGATTTTGAGCAAGCCCATCGTTTTTGCAAATGTATCCATCGCTTTGCCTGCCTCTTTGTAGATAAATATTCCGATGGCTAAAATGGCGCTGATAACTGCACCTTGGCCTACACTTATTCCAAACAAAACATTTAAACCTAAACCGGCACCAGCAATATTACCAATGTTAAATGCCAAGCCACCCAGAAATACTAAAAAAGAAATAAAATAGCCCAGGCCAGGAAAAACCTTATTTGCAATTTCTTGAGCGGGTTGATCAGCCACTGCAATAATGCGCCAAACATTTAATTGAGCGATGGCATCCAGAATGATAGAGATTAAGATTACAAAAGCAAAACTCGCCCCAAGTTGTTCGGTAAAAACCGCAGTTTGGGTCAAGAATCCTGGTCCAATAGCGGATGAAGCCATTAAAAATGCAGCACCTAAGAGTACGCTCCAATTGTACTTTTTCTTCATATTTTCGGCGACTGAATAATAATTCCCTCAGAAGTTAATCTTTCCCTTATCTTTTTAGCAAATGGTAGGGCGTGTTCGCCATCTCCATGTAGGCAAAGTGTTTCTGCCACTATCGAAACTACGTGCTTACTTACTGAAATTACCTGCTGTTTGTTAGTCATCAATATTACCTGATTGATAGCTTCGTCTTCATTCGTAATTATCGCATTAGGTTGCAATCGTGGCGTTAATGAGCCATCATCCTGATAAGTTCTATCTGCGAAAACCTCGGAAGCAGATCTCAACCCAATTTCCTTTGCTGCTTTAATCATTTCACTTCCGGAGAGGGCATACAGAATAAGTTCTGAGTCGAAATCATGAATAGCCTGTACAATGGCTTTTGCTAAATTTCGATCTTTTGCCGCCATATTGTATAAAGCGCCGTGGGGTTTAACATGGTTAAGTTTAGCTCCAGCTACTCTCACGAAAGCGTGTAGCGCTCCGATTTGGTAAAGTGTGATGTGGTAAGCTTCATGCGTAGAAATTTTCAATTCTCGCCTACCAAAGCCTTGCAAATCGGGTAATCCAGGATGAGCGCCAACTGCTACTCCATGTTTAACTGCTAGATTTACGGTTTGTTGCATTACCTCACTATCGCCAGCATGGAAACCACAGGCAATATTTGCCGATGTAATGTATTTCATAAGCTCAATATCATTCGGCATAGAATAATTGCCAAATGCTTCGCCCATATCGCAATTAAGATCGATGCGTTGCATGGTAAAAATTGTTAAAATCTGCTTGAAATTGCAGTAGTGAGTTTGTTTAGTTCTTTTTCTCGTTCAAGATACAATATTTCAGCATCTTCCGTGCTGATGTCTTCGAATTGCAAACTATCTCCCGGCTTCAATTGTGCGCAAAGCGTTAAATCTACGGCGGCAACTTGTGCAATTCGAGGATAACCTCCCGTTGTTTGGCAGTCGGCCATGAGTAAGATTAAATTTCCGCTTCCAGTTACCTGTATTGTGCCTGGTGCTACGGCAGTGCTTAATAATTCTTCTTTTTTCCTCTGCAACATTAAGTTTCCCTCTAAATGAAACCCCATTCGATTGCTGTTTACCGCTATTTTAAAGGTAGAGGAGAAAAAATTCGTTATTGATAAACCATTAAATTTCGAAAATTCTCGCCCTGGGAAAACCCTAATCACTTTCCTGTTCGATGACAATAATAATGTTTTAGGGATGCTCCAGTTTAGGAATTTAGGTGTATCACTTTTAAGTTTTTTAATCATTGTTTTGGAAAGTTGGCTGGTAATTGGATCGTTACTTAAAACGTCACCTGCAATTAGCGATCGCCCATAATGCCCTCCAAAACCTGCAGTGAGATACGTACTTTTGCTGCCCATAACCGTTTTGGCAGCCCATCCGCCAACGATAGATAGATATGTTCTTGCGCCATCGGGATTGTTCTTAAGTTTAATCGTGTTTCCCTTTGGGATAAATAATGGTCGCTCGGATGGTAAATTGTTCCCGTTAATGCTAAGTATTGCGCCATCGCCAGCATAGGCAACTAAAACATCTGTTAAGGTTTCAAGTTCAGCTGCGGCATAGGTAAATTCTATCACAGCAAAATCATCAGGATTGCCAACAGCTTTGTTTGCAATTCTAGCAGATAGGGTATCCATGGCGCCTGAGGTAGGAACTGCCTGACTAAGAAAATCCATCCGACCTAAATCTTGAATGGTACTTAGTATGCCGGGTTTCAAAATCTTAATCTGCATCGCTATGTTTCGGATAAGAATTGAAGTCGTCAATTGTAATCGGCTTAAATATTACACTATCTCCGGCTTTTAAAAGCGAAGGCTGTATGCATTTTGAGTCGAATAACTTATTGGGTGTTCGACCGATAATTTGCCAACCGCCAGGTGTGTTTAGTGGGTAAATTCCAGTTTGCCGACCAGCTATTCCAACTGATCCGCTAACAATAGTTGAACGGGGTTGGGCTTTACGTGGACTAAATAGTTTTTCGTTTAATCCGCCGAGGTAAGCAAAACCAGGTACAAAACCAATCATGTAAACTTTATATTTAGCTGCACTATGAAGAGCGATAAATTCATTGGTGGTGAGCTGATTCAATGTGGCCATTTCCTCCAAATCGGGGCCGAAATCTCCTCCATAACAAACTGGTATTGTAATGGTAGTAGTAATTAGCTTAGTTGTTGATGTAATTTTGGTAGAAAGTAATTTTAAATAACCAACAATCTTTTCAACACAATTATTTCCATTTAATTTGGAGGTTAAAACCAATATCGGATCGTAAAAAACAGTTAAGGTACAATAGGCTTGCACAGTTGTTCTATATCCAATAAACGGCTGTGCTTGTATAGCTTGATTAAGATTGCTTATGGTTCGAGAAATCTCGACATCGATTTTATTGCCAAATTCTAAAGTTAGCGCAGATTCACTTAGTTGATATACCTCAAAGCCGATTTGATCAACAACAAGCTGCGTTATTTCATTCATAACTAAATCTTTCCTTCAAAATAAATCAATCGGTTTGCTAAAATGATAATTGTTATTCAGAAAAAGCAATTAATGCCAACAAATTATACCAAATGAAATAAAGAAATTAGTGATTTTTCTTTTTCTGTGAAAAAACATGAGCGATTAAAGTGTAATTATAACCAGAATACTCTCATTGAGGTGCGGTATGGAACACTTCAAGATTTACACATAGAAATCCCATTTTTCTAAATAAGGATTCGATAAAATCATTGTTATTGTCTTTCGATTCTACACGAAGAATGCGATCACAATCAGCAAGATCTACATTCCAATTAATATCTGGTAGATGTTTATTTAGGCGTTGCGCAATATTTACAAGCTCATTTTCATCACCAATGTTGGTTTTAAATATCGAAATCATAATTTTAGGGTTTGTGGTGAAGACGGACGAAAACCCCAATTACTTTAAATTTTTAAAAATAACTTCAATTAATTTTGATATTGACCATTTAGGTCTGGAATAGATTATGTGACCAGATTACCTTAACAAAAAATGGATGATTAAAGATTTTAAACAGTATGAAGCAGGACAGTTAGCTTAATGATGCTGCTATATTTGCTGTAGAAATAGGGCAGAAGCCAAAAATATTTTCTAACCAAATTCAGTGATGATAAAAACCAAATTTTTAAAAATAAGCGCTGCCGCAGTATTAATTTCTATTGTTATTTGTCATTCTTTTACATCTTTCGCTAAATCTAATTATAAATTTAATCTCCTTATTGCACCAGGCTCATTGTCAGAAAACTCGATTACCTTACTTTGGGATAAACAATATGATGCAGAGAAAGTGATTTATGAAGTTTATTTGAACGGCAAAATTTTTGGCACTACGACCAAAACAAACTTCACGGCGACGCAATTGCTGGCGAATACCGATTACATTGCCGAAGTAAAACTGAAAGGAAATAAGACTTCAAATAAATTAAATACTGTTCGTTTTAAAACCAATTCAACCGGAAAGATTTTTAACATTTTAGATTACGGAGCAAAGGCTGATGCTTCAATCAACACAAAGGAAATTCAAGCCACGATAAATGCATGCTCAAAGGGTGGAACCGTGTATATTCCAAAAGGGAAATTTATTTCTGGTGCATTGTTTTTAAAAAGTGATATGACACTTTACATTGAGGATGGAGGGATTTTGAAAGGTTCTGTTTCAACTGATGATTATCTTCCAATGATTCTAAATCGTTTCGAGGGTTGGGAAATGAAAACTTATGCCAGTTTATTAAACGCTGGAAAACTTAATCGCTATGGTTCTTATAATGTTAAAAATTTGCGGATTACAGGAAAAGGAACCATTATGGGTGGTGGAAAAAAGCTTGGGGACGCTATGACAAAGGCTAATGGTATCAGAAGCCGAGGGCGACTCATTTGTTTAATGAATTGTCAAAATGTAAATTTATCAAACTTAACCATAACAGAACCTCCCTGTTGGACAATACACTACATTTACAGCGACAAAATTACATGTGATGGTCTGAGTATTATTACCACCAACATTAGATATGGAGATGGGATTGACCCTGATTCTTCTACCGATTCTTATATTTTCAATTGTGTTTTTGATACTGGAGATGACTGTATTGCCATTAAATCTGGTAAAAACCCTGAGGGATATTTTATTGCCAAACCCACCAAGAATGTAAGAATTACCGATTGCGATTTTAAACGTGGGCATGGTATTTCAATAGGCAGCGAAATGTCTGGTGGAGTGAGCAATGTTTTAGTGCAAGATTGCAAAGCCGGAAAACTTCTTCACGGTATGCAAATTAAAGCTACAAAAGATCGGGGTGGATATGTGAGAAACGTTACCGTTAGCGATTGTCAGTTAATGCAGATAACGATTTTTTCTGCTGTGAATTACAATAACGACGGCGAGGCAGCACCAGAGATCCCAAAGTTCGAGAATTTTGAATTTAAGAATATCGACATGTCTATGGCTATTGCTAATAGCCCGGTGATCAATATTAATGGTTTTAAAGACCCTAAACACCGACTAAAAAACGTGATTTTCTCTAACATCTTACTACCAGAAAATGCGAAAGTTGTTGTAAACGATGCGGTAAAAATTAACTTTAATAATGTAAAATCGGTGGCAGGAATAAAGCCAGGATATAAAGTGACAAACGGTTTTGAAATGCGTTATTAATTGGGAATTGTTGGTCTATTTAAACGCTGCATATAACCTGTTGGGGTTACACCGAATTCTTTTTTAAAGGCTTTGGTGAAATAAGATTGCGTTTGTATGCCAATGCGATACATTACCTCGGTCATTAAAACATCTTCGGTTTTCATTATTTCAATGGCTTTTCTCAGCCTTGCCGATCTTACAAATTCTCCAATCGATTGCCCTGTTATCGACTTTATTTTTTGATAAAGTTTGGTTCTACTCATCCCAATTTCTCGGCATAAGAATTCGATATCCATTTCAGGATTAACCATTTGCTCGTCGATTATTAATAAAATTTTCTCCATAAAAATTTTATCCTTTTCCGAATGAACGAGTTCCCTAGGCGCTGTTTCCTTGTTTTTAAGGTAATGATCTTTGAGTTTTTGCCTTTGTTCGAATATATTTTTGATGGTAATTTGCAGCAAACTTATATTTATTGGCTTAGTAAAATACAAATCAGCTCCAGATGCTGTACCTTCAATTTCGGCTTCGATACTATTTTTTGCAGTGAGCATTAAAAATGGAATATGGCTGGTTTCAATATCATCCTTTATGATTTTACAAAACTCGGTTCCACTCATTCCAGGCATCATTACATCACTTATAATTAAGTCTGGTAAATCCTTTTTAGCCAGTTCTAAGCCCGATTGGCCGTCAGCTGCCACAGTAATTTGATAAAACGAACTCAAGGTTTCCCTTAAAAAAGTTCTCAATTCTTCGTTATCATCTACTATAAGAATATGTGTTTCTAAATTTTCTGATGGTGGCTCAATTCTGGCATTTTTATTTTCTGGTTCGGCGTTGTATGTAATGCTTTCTAATCTGGTTCCGCCTTGCTCGGTGTTTTGGCTAAATTGTTCATTAATATCGTAATCTTCCTTGTTACTTGGAATACCGATAATAATCTCTGTTCCTTCATTTCTTTCGCTCGA
The DNA here is from genome assembly GCF_004331675.1 of Pedobacter frigidisoli. GTDB lineage: Bacteria > Bacteroidota > Bacteroidia > Sphingobacteriales > Sphingobacteriaceae > Pedobacter > Pedobacter frigidisoli. The sequence continues at coordinate 42,178 of NZ_SJSN01000013.1, forward strand.
TACCTTAATTATTCCTTTGTGCAACAAGGTTAAGCTTTTTACAAATGCCAAGCCAACACCAGAACCCAAATGTGTTTCGGTAATGCGGTAATAACGCTCAAACAAGTGTTTTATAGATTCTTTAGATATGCCAATTCCACTATCAATTACACGGAAATAGATATAATCCGTTGCCTGATAATCGCTTGCTACAGTAAGTTGATTTGCAAATTTCGGCTCAAAATCCGCTAGTGAATTAAGAATTTGAAGTTTTAGCGATCCGCCAGATTTGGTATATTTTAAGGAATTATTGATCAGGTTGAGTATAATTTTTTCGATCACCTGCCGATCAAACCATACAACTTCGGGGATATTAGTTTTTTCTGCAGTAAAACTAATGTTTTTTTCGGCAGCCATTTCTGAAAATTCCTCAGCTACCTCATCTATAAATATATTGAGATTTCCATTGATAACATTAAGTTTTAATGCCCCAGATGCTGTTTTTCTGAAATCCATCAGCTCATTAATTAACCTTAATAAACGGTTTGCGTTTCTATGGATGGTGTTGTAATAACTATGAAAGGATTCATGCGTATCTTCATTTAATAGGCGTTCTATCGGACCTAAAATTAAAGAGAGCGGGGTGCGAAATTCGTGAGATATATTAGTGAAAAACTGGAGTTGCGTTTGGTGAATTTCCTCTCGCTTTTCTTCCTCAATCTTTCTAATCTCTAATCTTCGTTTAAAACTAAGTGCAACGTAAGCAATGTACATTGCCAAGGCAATCGCCAAAATCCTAAACCACCAAGTAGCCCAAAAAGGAGGGGAAATGATTACTTTTATAGCCGTTCCTTTATTATTCCAAATATGATCATTGTTCGATGCTTTTACTCGAAATGTGTAGGTTCCAGGATCTAAGTTGGTATAAAAGGCTTGTTTTACATTTCCACCACTAATCCAGTCCTTATCTTCGCCATCTAATTTATAAGCGTAATTATTGTTCTCATTCGAAACGTAATTTAATCCCGCGAAGCGAAAAGAGATCGTTGCCTGATCGTAGTCGAGTTTAATTTCTTTGGTAAAACTGATGTCGTTTTCAAGAACAGCATGCTCAGTATTGGGAGTAATCTTTTGATTAAAAATTTGAAATTCGGTGATGTAAACTGGAGGAACAAAATTGTTCATCTCAATTTGATCAGGAAAAAAAGAGTTAAAACCATTAACACCGCCGAAAAACATTTCACCGTTTTTGGCTTTCATGTAGGCATTGGCTTCGAATTCTAAGCCTTGTAAGCCATCACCAGTATTATATTTTTTAAAACTTTGGTTTTGAGGGTTGAATTTTGTTAATCCTTTCGAGGTTGAGATCCAAAAATTGCCTTTCGCATCCTCAGTTATTCCCTTAATAAATTCCGTAGCTAAGCCGGCCCTTGTTGTGTAAATATCAAATTTGTTTTTTGATCGATTAAAGCGGTAAAGGCCAGCTTGGCCGATCCATAAATTACCCTTGCTATCTAAAAAAATCACCCTTAAATCGGGCAGTTTGCCCTCGCCAGTAAAGTAATGAGAGAAGATTTGGGTATTTAGATTATAGCAGTTTAACCCGCCATCATCAGTGCCGATCCAAAGATTCTTATATTGATCCTCATTAATGGAAACGATATTATTTCCGATTAATCTTGTTCTGTTTTTGCCCTCTATAATTCTTTTGAACTGTTTGGTCTGCGGATTAAAAAGGTTTAATCCACCATAATAAGTACCAATCCAAATGTTTTTATTACTGTCTTCAAACGTTTTCTGAACATAGTCAGATGAGATAGAATTTGCGTTCGTGTTGTGGTTAAAACGCGTAAAAGAACCATCTTCATGCATGATGTTTAAGCCACCTGCCCAAGTGCCAACAAATAGGGTACCATTTCGGGTTTGAGTAATATCCAAAATAGCATCTGCTCCAATACTTTTAGCATCGAATGGATTGTACCGATGATGCGTAAAAACTTGAGTTTTCTTATTGTAAACGTCTAATCCGCCACCATCGGTCCCGATATAAATATTGCCTCGAATATCTTCACAGAATGCTCTTACATCGTTATAACTTAAACTATTTTTATTGGGCTCTTGGCGAAACAACTTGAATTTTTCGGCCTCTGGACTGTAGAAATTTACGCCACCACGGTGGGTTCCAATCCACAAATTACCCTGCTTATCAACAAATAGGGCAGATACCGTTCTTTGAGATAAACTGGATGCATTGCCTGGCTCATTTTGATAATGACTGAATTTTTCCGAAACCGGATCAAAGTAATCCAATCCACCATTTATGCCACCTATCCACAAATTTTTCTGTTGATCAAAAGCAATTCCCCTAACCAAATCGCTGCCAATACTATTTTTGCTTTTTTCTTGGTGCTGATAAATTTTTATGGCGTTAGTTTTGGTTTCAATACGAATCATTCCACTTTCTTCAGTTGCCAACCAAAAATTTCCATCCAAAGATTTTTTAATTGCCCTGATGATATATTTTTCCAATCCGCTGATGGGTTTTGATTCACCAGTTTTAAGGTTTAAAACCTGAATTCCTGCATCTGTAGCCATCCAGATATTTCCAGAGACATCACAATAGATGTCGTTTATATAATCTTTCCGATTAGATTTAGACTCAGTTTTATGTGCATAGCGACTGAAGGTATTCGTGCTTTTATCAATTAAGTTAAGTCCACCACCGTAAGTGCCAATCCATATCCCTTTATTGCTTTCTTTAATTGAAGTGATGTTGTTAATGCTGTTTTTTTCTTTGGTTTTATAGGTTGTGAAGTTGTTTTTCTGGGCATTAAACTTATTTAATCCATCCGCAGTACCAACCCAAAGTATATGATTTTTATCTTCAAAAATGCATCTAATAAAGTTGTCGCTTAAACTGTTGGCCGTTTTATCGTGTTTAAAAACTGTAACCTGATTTCCATCATATTTATTTAAGCCATCTCTGGTTCCAAACCAAATAAAACCTCGGTAATCTTGAAAAACACATTCGATGGTACTATTTGATAAACCATCTTCTACACCAATGTGCTTAAATTTTAAGTTTTGGGCAAAACAATTTCCTACAGAAAAAATGAAAATAATAAGAAAACAGGTTTTGGCTAGGGTGTTCATTTAAAGATTTATCAAAATTTTTGATGTGGTAAAGATAATGGATTTTTATGAACGATATCTGATAGATTATTAACGTTATTTTGGTAATGAAGCCCTTTTGTACTGAAGTATTAGTTATAAATTTTTTGTCAAATTCGCAACAGATAAATTGGCTTTCAAGGTATAACTATAAAATCATATCAAAGATATTGTTTGCTCATGGCGCCAAGGGCCGCCCAAATAAGTCCAGAGATGTAAATTGATAGACTTAACGAAAAATGGAACAAAATTTTCTTGTAGTTTATGAAAGAGTAAATTGGCTTCCGGTGGACTAACCTTATTTTGTATGGTAATGTGCGGACGAAAAGTTTGGAGGTCCTGGGGAATTAAGATAGCTTTAAATTGGATTTTTAAATCGTTATGAAGTTGTTGTAATTCCTTACTGTTTACACTATATGCAACACCACCTCCAAGTTTTATCAGCTTACTTATCTCCATATCAAAACTTGGAAATCGAAAATTTGATATAAAGTTAATCGTATCAATACTATTGGGCAATTGATGGAAAAGCGTTAGGTGCGCAGCTAAAAAATTTCTTTCCACTGGGAAATAAAGATTTCGTTGTGCATTGAAGAAATCCTCGCTTTGAGCATCTAGCCCAAGTGTTAAGATTAACGGTTCATTTTGCATCTCTTTAAACATCATTTTAATGATTAAACATATTTAACCCTTTTCTATTTTCCACTGCTTTTTCATATTCGAATATTCTTCATTAGCTTCTGCTGTTTTCCAATGTTGATAGAAGACTTGTGCTGCTTCAGCTTTTTCAGGGTCGCCTGTTCCTCGTTCCAATAGGTTATAATTTTTGGCCGAATCATATTTTTTTCCACCCTTGTAATTTGCATACCTCCGAGAACGCGTATAACCCATCTGTAAGTATTTGCGAGCCATATCTGCGCCAACAAAATCACCCTGTTTTAAATAAATTAAAAACTGATCGTAAATCTTTTGCGCACTTACCTCGGCAATAGATTTGGTTTTAAACCGCCAATTAATCCCAATTTCAGCTTTGTAGGGTTGACAAATTAAAACGCCCTGCTCGCCCTTACCAACGCAGTATAACTCAGGATTTTTCCTGTAATCAATATCTGGCTTCCAAGCGTAAGCAGGTTTATCGAAGTTTAAATAGGAGGGTAATTCGCTCATCATTATTAATTTATATCACAACTTATCCAAATTTTCAAGATAATAGTTGGCACGTTGCAAAACGGAAGCCTTAAGCGCCGGCGCCATCTTATCCCAAGTTCTATAAACCATAGAAAGCCGATGATTGTGTTGAAGTTTTGCTCTTTGTTGATCATGAAAATTCCAGTATAGGCTATTAAATGGACATGAATTTTCACCAATCTTATCATTACGATCGTACTTACAACTATCACAATAATTACTCATTTTATGAATGTAGTTGGCTGAAGCAGTATATGGTTTCGAACCTGTAATTCCTCCATCAGCATATTGACTCATGCCTCTTGTATTGGTAATTTCGACCCATTGAATAGCATCAATATAAATACCTAGATACCAAAAATCTACATCATCGGGATTTATGCCAGCAAGCAGTGCAAAATTGCCGGTAATCATAAGTCTTTGGATGTGGTGAGCGTATGCAAAGCGTAACGATTGTGATATGGATTGCTTAAGGCAGTTCATATTTGTATTACCTGTCCAATACCAATCTGGAAGTTTTTTTACATGATTAAAATAGTTAAGTTGCTCAAAATTAGGCATATGCATCCAGTAGATGCCACGCATGTATTCTCGCCATCCTAGTATTTGCCTTACAAAACCTTCCAATTGATTAAGCGCTACTGATTTTTTATGTTCTTCCCAATATGCCAATACAGTATTTACTACCTCCATTGGCGAGAGCATTTTGGTATTCATACTAAATGAAAGCCGAGAGTGGTAAAGCGACCATTCATCTGTGTGCATTGCATCTTGGAAAGTGCCAAATAAGGGCAAGCAGTTTTCGCAAAAATAGTGCAAGAGCTTTAGTGATTGTTCCCTATTTATGGGCCATTGAAAATAGTGGGGAACAATACTCCCAATCGTTTTGGTTTCTGCGGCGACCAAGCGATCAAACTGCGCTTTCACATCATTATCAAATAAGAGTGGAGGATTTGGTTTATGGTTTTTTGGAAGTTTCTTACGATTCTCAATATCGAAATTCCATTTATCTCCCTCAGGGTCGGTACCATTATTGATTAAAATATGGTGTTTTAATCTCATTGCCCGATAAAAGCTTTCCATTACCAACTCCTTTTTGCCCGAAAAAAAATCGGCTAGTTCTTCTCTTTTGGTGTAAAAGTGTTCGCTATCAAAACAATGCCAATTAATGTTAAGTTGGCTGCACAAGTTATTCAGCTCTTGATCTAATCTGTATTCGTCGGGTAATTGATATTGGAATTCCTCTATGCCAAAAGCCTCAATCAAATCTTTTATGTTTTCCGAAATGTTTTGCTTATTACTTGGGTTATTAAGATGTAGATAAAGGGTTTCGAATCCTTGGCTAATGATTGTTTTTGCAAAACTTTCCATTGCTGCAAAGAAAGCACAGGCCTTTTGAATATGATGCCATACATAGTCAGTTTCCGTTTTCACTTCCATCATAATGTGGAGCGTCGATGGATCAGCAGCTAAAAACCAACTATGCTGCAGGTTAAGCTGGTCGCCAAGAACTAACCTTAGTGTTTTATATTTTTTTTTCATGGATTACTAACAATAAAATTAATTCTGCAAATCTTGAGTAACAAAATCCACGGCATGACTTAAAGAAAGATTCCTACTATCTTCTTTCCAAACCATAAAAAGCTCTGTTTGTTGTTTAATATGATCAAGTGCTACAAACTTTACTTTCAAATCGTAACCATATTGCAGAGAAGTAGGTAATATCGCAATGCCCATTCCTTCTTCTATCAATTTAAAAATAGTTAATGCGTTAATAGATCGATGGAAAACCGTTGGACGAAAACCATGATCTTCGCAAATACTCATAACTAAATCGAAATAATGTGGACTATCCTCGCTGGAAAAAAAGATAAAAGGCTGATCCTTTAGTTTGGCAATCTCCTTAAAATTTGCCTTGTTTAAAGGATGATTTATAGGAAGAACAATTGAAAAAGTATCTCGATGAATGAGGTGGTTCGCAATTCCGGCGGGGAACGTTTTAACGCGAACAAAGCCAAGATCAAGCTGGCGGGTTTGTAATAATGCCAACTGAAGTTTATTGGGCATCTCTTCCAGAATAGTTCGTATTCCAGGAAACTTTCTGTTCAATCCAGCAACAAAATCTGGGATCACTTTTTGTGCCGCCGAACCCAAAAAACCTACCCTAAGTTCGCTAAGTTTCCCTTGGTTAATATCAATAACCTGCCTTTTAATATTTTCCAGATTGCTAAATATCAATTCAACTTCTCCTAATAGAAATGCCCCAGCAGCCGTTAATTCGACTTTTTTTTTATTCCTGTCAAACAAACTGGCGCCGAATATTTCTTCCATTTGCTTAATCTGTCTGCTAAGTCCGGGCTGCGAAATAAAAAGCTTTTCTGATGCTTTGCGAAAGTTGAGCGTTTCGCCCAAAACCTGAAAATATTTGAGGTGCCTTAGTTCTATTTGATAACTCATGGTTATTAGTTGATGATGGAAATGGTATTTATAGGTATCAAAGGTAACAGTTAAATTTACTTAATTATTTAAGCAAATGAATAGAGCAAATATTTTTCGATACGGGATAGATTTTTTAACGATTAAGGATGCAATTGCCATTAGCCGTGGCGAAATTAAGGCGGTTTTTGATGATGAATCTCGAGAGCGAGTTAGAGAAAGCAGTGCGATTGTAGAAAAGATTGCGCAAGGAAGCAAGGCCGTTTATGGCATAAATACAGGTTTTGGTCCGCTTTGTACCTCGATGATTTCTCCAGCTGATACTCGTAAACTTCAATCGAATATTCTTAAAAGTCATGCTGTTGGTTTGGGAGAACCTATCAATTTAGAAATTTCCAAACTCATGTTAATCCTGAAAATCCATGCGCTGGCAAAAGGCTTTTCTGGTATTCAAGAAACAACGTTAGATAGAATGATTTGGCATTTGGAAAATGATGCCATTCCCATTATTCCTAAACAAGGCTCAGTTGGTGCTTCTGGCGATTTGGCACCACTTTCCCATCTGTTCTTACCGCTAATTGGTTTAGGAAAAGTAAGTTATAATGGTCAAGTGATAGAAAGTGCCAATCTATTGAAAGCTCACCAACTTGAAGCCATCAAATTAAATGCAAAAGAGGGTTTGGCACTCATCAACGGAACGCAGTTTATGGCGGCTCACGGAGTAAAAGCTGTGGAGAGAATGGGAGATTTATTGGATCATGCAGATTTGATTGCTGCGATGATGATCGAGGGTTTGAAAGGTTCTGAAAAGCCTTTTGATGAACGACTACACCAACTGAGGCCTTTTCCAGGCAATATCGAAGTCGCATCCAATATCCGATCATTTTTAAAAGATTCTGAAATTGTGCAGTCGCATTTGGATTGTGCTAAGGTACAAGATCCTTATTCATTACGCTGTGTTCCGCAAGTTCATGGTGCTTCGCGTAATGCATACAAACACCTCAAGGAAGCCATAGAAATAGAAATCAATTCCGTTACCGATAATCCTGTAATCTTCAATGATTCTACCGCGATAAGTGGCGGCAATTTCCATGGGCAACCCATCGCTTTACCTTTCGATTATGCCTGTTTGGCCATGTCGGAGATTGGAAACATCAGTGATCGTAGAGTTTACTTATCGCTTGAAGGAAATACCGATGGCGTACCGAAATTGTTGATGCGTGAGACGGGGATTAACTCTGGATTTATGATTGTACAATATACCTCTGCGGCACTTGCAAGCGAGAATAAAGGACTCTGCTTTCCATCAAGCGCTGATAGTATTCCCACCTCACTCGGACAAGAAGATCATGTGAGTATGGGCTCAATCGGTGTAAGAAAATTACATCAGGTAATGGACAATACCGAACGAATTTTAGCAATCGAACTCTTTTGTGCAGCGCAAGCTATGGATTATCACGCTCCACTGAAATCGGGCAAGATCATTTCTGCCGTTCATGAGCACATTCGTTCCAAAATACCACATTTAGAGGAAGACCAGCTCATGTATCAATTGATGGAAGAAGTTGTTGATATGTTGCAATCTCGAACGCTGCTAAACATTGCAAGAAAAGCTGGTTCAGCTATTGGTATTACTTTCCCATCTACTTCTTTTTAGTCATCGACACACATGAATTTTAAACAGCAAATTTTGCAAGGAATACCAGCTGTATTGCCTGCTAAATATATTGATAATAAGGAGATTCCGCATGCGCCAATCAGGACAAACGGGCTGAATGTGGAAGAAAAAAAGTTAAGTGTAATCAATGCTTTACGATATTTTCCAAGCGAGTGGCACCATGAACTATCCATCGAATTTTTAGAAGAATTGGAAATGTTTGGGAAGATTTATATGCTGAGATTCATTCCTGAGTACGAAATGTATGCTCGCCCATTCCAAGAATATCCATTCGAAAGTAAACATGCGGCCTGTATTATGCTGATGATTCAAAATAACTTGGATCATAAAATTGCCCAATTTCCGCATGAGTTAATTACTTATGGAGGAAATGGTAGCGTATTCCAAAATTGGGCACAATACCTCATTACCATGCAATATTTGGCAACAATGATAGATGCTCAAACCCTTAACATTTATAGCGGCCATCCACAGGGTTTATTTCCATCAAATTCTTGGGCGCCAAGGGTGGTGATTACCAATGGAATGATGGTGCCGAATTACTCCAGTAAAAAGGATTTGGAAAAATTTTCTGCACTTGGCGTAACGCAGTATGGCCAAATGACGGCAGGTTCGTACATGTACATCGGTCCGCAGGGAATTGTTCATGGTACCACAATTACGTTGATGAATGCGTTTAGAAATAAGCTTTCTGTTGGTGAAAATCCCAATGGGAAAATTTTTCTTACTGCAGGTTTGGGCGGAATGAGCGGTGCGCAACCGAAAGCCGGAAATATTGCTGGCTGCATCACCATTTGTGCAGAAGTTAATCCGCAGGCTGCCAGAAAAAGGTTTGAGCAGGGTTGGGTAGATGAACTTATCGAAACCATGCCCATTTTGATAGAAAGGATTAAAAAAGCCCAATCTAACAAAGAAATAGTTTCTTTGGCATTTATTGGCAACGTAGTTGATGTTTGGGAGAAATTCTATGAGGAAGAAATTTTTGTTACCATTGGATCAGACCAAACTTCGTTGCATAATCCATTTTCTGGCGGATATTACCCTGCTGCACTTAGCTTTGAAAATTCAAATAAAATGATGTCCGAAGATCCTGAAAAGTTTAAAAAATATGTAGAGGAATCGCTTGTTCGGCAAGTTGCTGCCATAAATAAGCACTGCGAGAAAGGCACTTACTTTTTCGATTATGGCAATGCTTTCTTGCTCGAATCGGGCAGGGCAGGAGCAGACGTATTTAATCATTCTGGCAATGGTTTTAAGTATGCTTCATACGTTGAGGATATTCTTGGTCCGATGTGTTTCGACTATGGCTTTGGACCTTTTAGATGGGTTTGTACTTCGGGAAAGGAAGAAGATCTTCAGCTCACCGACCAATTGGCTTTAGAAGTAATGAAAGAAATCATCATTGATGCACCTCAAGAAATCCAGCAGCAGTTGCAAGATAATATTAACTGGATTGAGCAAGCAAAATCGCACAATTTAGTGGTGGGTTCTCAAGCCAGAATTCTATACGCCGATGCCGAGGGAAGATCAAAAATTGCAGTTCGATTTAACGAAGCTATCCAAGCTAGCAAAATTTCTGCACCAATTGTTCTCGGTCGAGATCATCATGATGTGAGCGGTACCGATTCACCTTTTCGGGAAACCAGCAATATTTACGATGGTAGCCGTTACACCGCAGATATGGCCATTCAAAATGTGATTGGCGATAGTTTTAGGGGCGCTTCTTGGGTAAGCATTCACAACGGCGGCGGCGTTGGTTGGGGAGAAGTAATAAACGGAGGCTTCGGATTGGTATTGGATGGAACTGAAACTGCAACGCTAAAAGCGAGAGAAATGCTTTTCTTCGATGTAAATAATGGCATCGCCAGAAGAAGTTGGGCCAGGAATAAAGAAGCAGTCTTCGCCATAAAACAAGAAATGGAGCGAACAAAAACGCTTAAGATTACACTTCCTAATTTTGTGGAGGATGAAATTATGGATAACCTTTTTAATAAATAACGTGAGTTTTGGATCTTTTCAATATGCATTATGTATTTACACCCAGCAAAGCCAAAGCACAAAATCTTCGTTCTACTTAATCCCGGCCTAACAAATTTTTCGGATTGCACAGTCCGAGCCTTATTACTGGCTTCCAAAGAAAAATTTTCAGCCGGCATTTTTTGTTTCTTTTTGATGTCAAAAAGAAAAAAGCCCGTCCGGCCAGGACAAAAAAATACCTTTTTAAGAAAATAGACAATGATTTTCAAACTAATATCAATATGCTACGTCCAAAACTCACGTTAAAAAGCACTCGAGCGTTTGATTTAGGCTGAGTTGTTTGAATTACGTAATCAATTCTTTGAAATGTGTAATATTTCGTTAACAATTGGCGATTATCTTTGTTGAGCTATAGTAAATAAAAATTCATAAAAAATGATTGCAACAAAAGGATATGCAGCACAAAGTGCTGAAACAGATTTGGCACCTTGGAATTTTGAGCGCCGTGAAGTTGGACCTCACGATGTTCAATTTGAGATACTTTTCTGTGGTGTTTGTCACTCAGATCTTCACCAAATTAAAAACGATTGGTTTCCTGGTATTTTTCCAATGGTTCCAGGTCACGAAATTGTTGGTCGCGTAGTTAAAGTTGGCGACCATGTTAAAAATTTCAAGGTTGGAGATTTAGCTGGAACAGGCTGTATGGTAGATTCTTGCCAGGTTTGCGAAAACTGTAAACAAGATTTAGAACAGTATTGCTTGGAGGGAAATACACAAACTTACAATGGATTAGAGCGTGATGGAAAAACACCAACTTACGGTGGGTATTCTGATAGCATTGTGGTGAGAGAAGAATTTGTATTGAAAGTTTCTGATAAATTGGATCTTGCAGCGGTTGCACCATTGCTTTGTGCAGGCATTACCACTTACTCTCCTTTACGCCATTGGAAAGTAGGAAAAGGTCATAAATTAGCGGTTTTAGGTTTAGGTGGATTAGGTCACATGGCAGTTAAATTTGGTGTTGCTTTCGGTGCTGAAGTTACTGTGTTAAGTACTTCACCTAAAAAAGAAGAAGATGCAAAAAAACTAGGTGCTCACCATTTCGTGGTAACTACCGATCCAGCTCAAATAAAAGCAGCAAGAGGAACCTTCGATTTCATTTTAGATACGGTTTCTGCAGAGCATGATTTTAATATGTATCTTTCACTGTTGAGAACAAATGGAACGCACATCTGTGTGGGTGTTCCACCTAAACCAGCAGAAATTGCTGCTTTCAGTTTATTGGGAGGCAGAAAAAGCCTAGCTGGTTCGGGTATTGGTGGTATTAAGGAAACTCAAGAAATGCTTGATTTCTGTGCCGAAAATAACATCGTTTCAGATATCGAAATGATCGATATGAAAGACATCCATAACGCTTACAGCAGAATGGAAAAAGGCGATGTGCGCTATAGATTCGTAATCGACATGGCTACTTTATAAGCTAAATTATTTAAATATGCTAAATGCCTCAAGAAGTATTATCTTCTTGGGACATTGCTTTTTAAAAGCTTTTCACACTTCAGCAAAGTAAAAAATTTTGAAATCTTTTTCTATATTCGTAGATAATCGTTAATACAACGTTTAACTAACCAAATTTGATCACCTCACTAAATATTTTGATTATTTAGTTGGAAACAAAAACTATGAATAGCAAGAAAATATTAGGCGTTGGTGCTTTATTGCTTTTGATGGGCAACGCATTGTTTGCCCAAGAAAAAATCAGTTATAAATTCGATTTCGGAACAGGAAAAATAGCCAAAGATTACATTCAAATTCTTCCCAGTACAGTTTTTGCAACTAACAATAAGTATGGTTTTGATTTCGATTCAAAAGTTGAAGGTGCTGATTATGGTCGCAAAAATCCCTTAACGTCTGATTTAATAAAAAGCGACAAGCCTTTTTATTTCTCCATCGCTCTTCCCGAAGGGAATTATAAAATTACGGCAACTTTTGGCGATTTAAAAGCACCAGCACTTACAACAGTTAAGGCAGAATCTCGCCGACTGATGCTCGAAAATATTAAAACTAAGGCTGGTGAGTTTGTAGCTAAAACTTTCATTGTTAATGTTAAAAATAAAAATATTGCCGGTGGACAAGTAGTTGGCCTAAAACCTCGCGAACTTACCAAGTTGGATTGGGATGATAAGTTGACGCTTGAATTTGATCATCAAACCGCCTTATCTTCCTTGGAAATTACAAAGGTTGAAGATCAAATCACTGTCTTTTTAGCTGGAAATTCGACTGTTGTTAATCAAGACGATGAGCCTTGGGCTTCGTGGGGACAAATGATCCCTCGTTTTTTTAAGCCTGGCGTTGCCATTGCTAACCATGCAGAATCTGGCTTAACTTTAGGTTCATTCTTAGGTAGCAAGCGCTTGGCTAAGGTTTTAAGCATAATGAAGACTGGCGATTACCTTTTTATAGAATTTGGACACAACGATCAGAAAGATAAAGGCCCAAATGATGGTGCTTATAAATCCTACACAGAGCGTTTAAAAACATTTATTACTGAAGTAAAGAAAAAGGGTGGAATTCCAGTTGTGGTTACTTCAACCAGCAGAAGATCTTTTGGTGCGGATGGCAAAATACAAAACTCCTTAGGCGATTTTCCAGAGGCGGCCAGAAAAGTTGCAGCGGCAGAAAATGTGGCTTTAATCGATCTCAATGCAATGACAGCCCAACTATTTAATGCGATGGGTGAGGAGAATTCGAAGAAAGCATTTGTTCATTATCCTGCTAACAGTTATCCCGGTCAGGATAAACCCTTAGCTGATAACACGCATTTTAATCCTTACGGCGCTTACGAAATTGCGCAATGTATTATCCTCGGAATAAAAGAGCAAAAGTTGGGAATTGCTAAATATTTGGTTAGCGATTTACCAAAATTTGATCCCTCGAGACCCGATGATCCAAATAACTGGAAATGGCCCGAAAGTCCGAAAAGTAGTTTAATTAAACCCGATGGAAATTAATCTGCGATGAAGAAAATTTTCTCTTTCTTGTTCATCTATACATTTTCGTTAAATGCTATTGCACAGCATAAACTTCAAGCGTTTAAATTAGCGGATGTTCGCCTGTTAGAAAGTCCTTTTCTAAAAGCAGAGCAAACCGACAAAAGCTATATGCTTTCGCTAAATCCAGATCGGCTTTTGGCGCCATATTTAAAGGAATCTGGCCTTACACCCAAAGCATTGTCTTATGGAAATTGGGAAAATACAGGTTTAGATGGGCATATTGGTGGTCATTATGTTTCTGCACTTTCGTTAATGTATGCTTCCACCGGAGATTTAAAAGTTAAGGAGCGGTTGGATTACATGATCAATGAACTCGAAAAATGCCAAATCAAAAATCAGGATGGCTATTTATCGGGCGTGCCGGGAGGAAAGGAAATTTGGAAACAAATTAAGGCTGGGAACATCAAATCATCTAGCTTTTCGCTTAACGGAAAGTGGGTTCCACTTTATAATATTCATAAAATTTATGCTGGCCTTTACGATGCCTATGCTGTAGCAGGAAACGTAAAGGCTAAACAAATGCTGATTAAATTAACAGATTGGTGTATTGATTTAGTTTCAAGCTTGTCTGATCAACAAATTCAAGAGCTACTCAAAAGCGAGCATGGAGGCTTGAATGAGATTTTTGCGGATGTTTACTCCATCACAGGTGATCAAAAATACTTAAAACTAGCGAGACAGTTTTCAGATCAATCTATTCTTCGACCGCTACTTAATAAAAAAGATGCGCTCAATGGTTTACATGCCAATACGCAAATTCCGAAAGTTATTGGTTTTGAGCAAATTGCTTTAGCAGATAAAGATACTGCCTGGGCTGCGGCTGCAGATTTTTTTTGGAAAACAGTGGTGCAACATCGAACAGTTGCCATAGGAGGAAATAGTGTGCGAGAACATTTCCATCCCTCAAACGATTTTTCATCAATGCTCGAATCTCGCGAGGGACCAGAAACTTGCAATTCCTATAACATGCTCAAGCTCACGAAACAGTTGTTTCTTGCAGCTCCATCAACAACATATCTTGATTATTACGAACGAACACTTTACAATCATATTTTATCTTCTCAGCGTCCTCAAGGTGGATTTGTTTATTTTACCCCAATGCGACCTGGTCATTATCGTACTTATTCAACACCGCAAGAAAGTTTTTGGTGTTGTGTTGGCTCAGGTCTTGAAAATCATGGTAAATATGGTGAACTAATTTACGCCCATACTGATCGAGATTTGTATGTGAATCTATTTATCCCATCGCAATTAAATTGGAAAGAGAAAGGAATTGCTCTTACTCAAGAAACCTCCTTTCCAAATACAGATTACTCGACTTTAAAACTGAAATTGACTGGTAAAAAGAAGTTTGCATTAAATCTCCGTCATCCATCGTGGGTTGAAAAAGGTAAAATGGTTGTGCTAGTAAATGGTAAACAAAGTCCCGCAAAAGATTTAGGAAACGGCTATGTGAGCATTGATCGTGTTTGGTTAACAGGCGATGTAGTTAAAATTACCTTGCCTATGCATACCACAACAGAGTTTATGCCCGATGGTTCTGATTGGGTAGCTTTTTTGCACGGACCTATAGTTTTGGCTGCAGAATTGGATACACTTGGAGAACCAAATTTAACTGCTGATGGAAGTAGAATGGGGCACATTGCATCTGGTGCTTTGTTTCCAATGAGCGAAGCACCCTTGGTTTCAGGGAACAAAAAAGAATTGGCTGATAAACTTACAGCGAGTAAAACTTCTGCCTTAAGCTTTACAGCTGAAAATGCAATCTATCAACCGAAATACAGGAACTTAAAATTGGTTCCATTTTATAGCTTGGCAGAGAAACGGTACATTGTTTACTTTCCGTATTCCTCATTAGAAAATCTTCCAGAACGTGCTAAAGCGATCAAAATTGCTGAGGAGGTGAAAATGAAATTGGAAGAACAAACTGTTGATTTAGTGAACACTGGCGAACAACAACCCGAATCTGATCATAATTTTAAAGGCGAAAAAACGGAGAATGGGCTTTTCCAAGATCGTCATTTCAGGAATGGTACTGGCTGGTTTAGTTATACCTTGAAGAATAAAGATTTAAAAGGAACTAAAGTCAGCCTAACTTTTTACGGAAAAGAAAAGAATAGGAATTTTTCTCTGTTTGTGAACAACACCTTGGTTGAACAAGTGAAATTGGATGGGAGCAAGGGAAACACATTTTACACCCAAGATTTTGTGATTCCAGTTGCCTTGCGAAGCATTAACTTGGAACTAAAACTAGCTGCAGGTGAAGATTCTGCAATTGCGAATGTTTACGAAGTGCGGTTGGTGAAGTAGGGATTTGCAAGTTGGTGATTTTAGATGGTTGGTGAGCCACCAACCATGGAAATAGTTCAGTATGACGTTGAGGCTTGGCATATGCCCTGGCTGGTGACACACCCGCCAGCTGGAATTATGTGAAATGGTTGGTGAGTCTTTACCACTGGCTGGTGACACACCAGCCAGATGGAATTATGTGAAATGGTTACCATAACTATTTAACTTTCTTCACACCCTCGGTCGTCATTACAATCCTTTTAATCGTTCCATCGCTATTGTAGTTTAAATAATCAATGCAAACCGATCTATGGAAACTTCCGCCATGGGTATTAATTGCGCCATTGTGATAGATAAAATAAGATTTCCCTTTAAAGTCGATAATAGCCTGATGATTCGTATTAGAGTTGCCTGCAATTTCGTTCAAAATGCCTTTATATTCCCAAGGGCCATTCACATTTTTACTCATTGCATAAACGATCTTCTCTGGAAATCCTGATGCATAGGATAAATAATACCAGTTTTTACGCTTGTGAATCCAGGGTGCCTCGGTAAATTCAGGCAAATCAACTTTTTGAATCGGTCCATCTAATTCGATCATATTCTTTTTTAATTTAGCGTAATAACATTTCTGATTTCCCCAAAATAAATAAGCCTGTCCATCATCGTCAATAATCACCGTTGGATCGATATCATCCCAACTAATTTTTACCTCCGTAGTCATATCATTGGTGATCAAAGCTTTTCCAATTGCATCTTTAAAAGGTCCCCGAGGATTATCAGCTACAGCTACACCAATTGATTTTCCATGTATGGTACCATGAGAAATGGCCACGTACCAGTAAAATTTTCCATCACGCTCAATTACCTGCGATGCCCAAGCATCATCTTTTGCCCAAGTAAAGTTCTTTGTATTTAATGGTGATTTATGTTCTTTCCAATTCACCATATCGGCAGATGAATAACACAACCAATCATGCATTTCGTATCGATCGCCCTTTGGAGAAACATCATGACCAGTATATAAATAAACCGAATCGCCATACACATAAGCTGCGGGATCAGCCGTAAACTTATCGGTAATTATGGGGTTTCCTTTCGATATAATGATTTTTTCTTGTGCTTGTACTACTACAACGGCCACTGAAAAACCGAATAGCACTGATAATATTTTCTTCATTATTGAGCTAATAATTTTTTTAATTCCTTTTGAGTGATGTTTAAAATTGTTCCGTGTCTTAATCCTTTTGGTAAGGAAATTTTATCAGATATATCAGTCCAGTTTTTTAAATCTGATGATAAAATGGCACCGTATTTATGGTCGCGGTATTTATCAAAATAAACCATCCAATTGCTACCCATTTTTAAGGTTGTTGGTCCCTCAGCCCAATAATTTCCTGTAATCGGTTCGCTAGCTTTTGAATAAGGACCAACCATTTGATCCGCATAAGCAATCTTAATGTTTTTGTGCACAGGCTCACGGGTTTCATCTTTTAAAAACATGATGAATTTTCCATTATCTTTTACAATCGTGGCATCAATTACATTAAAGCCTGGTTCGTAAAGCAGTTTGGTTTCAGAATAAGTTTTAAAATCTTTAGTGGTAACATAGTAAATCCGATGGTTGTAGCCATCTTCCATTGCAGATGCGGTTTCTGTAAACTTCCCTGTAATCGTACTTGCCCAATAAATCATATAGATTTTTGTTTTGCTATCATAGGTAATTTCTGGTGCCCAGGTATTTCTTGTACCGTCTTCTTTCGCCATTACGGGTAAAAATTGTTGCTCACTCCAAGTAATTAAATCTTTAGAACTGGCATAGCCGATGCCTTTATCTTTCCAGCTCACGGTCCAAACCATGTGAAATAATCCATCAGCGCCACGAATAATGCAAGGATCTCTCATCAATTTATCCTTACTTACTGTTGGTTTTAAAAATGAGGAATCGTTCTTAAGCGCTGTCCATCGGTAAGCATCTTTGCTGTAAGCCAAATGCAAGCCATCTTGTCCGTTATTTTTGAAATAAGCAAAGAGATAGACGTCCTTTTTTGATTGGCCCATCACACTAAAAGTGGCGAAAAGCAATACGATTGTGAAATAGATCAGTTTCTTCATTATTCTATAACTAAAACAAATCCACCATGTGGTTAGCGCCTTATCTGGACTGCTAATTTCATATTTTTTTTGAGCATGAACGGTTTGCAAAACAGCGTTCAATAAAAATGAACAGGTGGTGATTTTATATTTCATGCCTATTTATTTTAATTCGAGAACGACAACCGATTGAGCTGGAAGTTCAACCTTTAAATTATTTCCTGATTTTTTAGCGCCAGAGAAGTTAGCATTATGAACCTTATTCGCATCCGTAAAAGTATTTACATCAGTCAGTTTTGCTGAGGTTAAAATTTGACCCGTAACCGTTTTCCACTTCAACTCACCCAAATCGGTATTTAAGGAAATTTTATTTTTAGGATCAAGATTGACCAATGAAATGTGTACAGCTCCTGTAGCATCTTGCGATGCAGAAACATTCAGGGCTGCAATTTTCTTGTCGCCCAAGGTATAATCTGGACTCGTAAAATTGATTGGCAAATATTTCGCATCCATGTGAACTTTGTACAAATCGAAAACATGATAGGTAGGCGTGAGGATCATTTTATCTTTTTCAGTTAAAATCAATGCCTGTAAAACGTTAATAGTTTGTGCCAAATTTGCCATTCTAACACGGTCAGAGTGGTTATTGAAAATATTTAATGTTGTTCCGGCAATTAGTGCATCGCGTAAACTATTTTGTTGATACAAAAATCCAGGATTGGTTCCGGGTTCTACATCCGTCCAAATTCCCCATTCATCAACAATTAAAGCCACTTTCTTTTTAGGATCGTACTTATCCATAATGGCCGAATGTTTGGTTACAATTTCCTCCATGCGCAAACAATTTTTCATGGTAGTAAAATACTGTTCCTCATCAAATTTGGTAGCAGAACCTTTGGCATTCCATTTCCCAGTTGGGATAGTATAGTAATGCAAGGTTAATCCCCACATTCTGCCTGCACCAATGTTTTTCATGCAGGTTTCAGTCCAATTATAATCATCAGAATTTGCGCCACTGGCAATTCTTTTTAATGGTGCCCCCGGATAATCTCTGGCATAAGTAGCGTATCTTCTATATAAATCGCTGTAATAACTTGCTGTCATGTTGCCGCCGCAACCCCAACTTTCGTTCCCAACGCCCCAAAAAGAAACTTTCCAAGGTTTTTCCATACCGTTTTGCTTGCGTATTGCCGTCATCGGACTTACGCCGTCGAAGTTTAAATATTCTACCCATTTGGCCATTTCTTCAACCGTTCCGCTACCCACATTTCCTGCTATATATGGTTCGCAATCGAGCATTTTGCAAAGATCCAAAAATTCGTGTGTACCAAAACTATTGTCTTCGGTTACACCACCCCAATTGGTATTTACCATTTTCGGACGTTGATTTCTTGGTCCGATACCATCTCTCCAATGGTATTCATCAGCAAAACAACCACCTGGCCAGCGCAAATTTGGGACTTTAATTTTTTTTAGTGCCTCAACCACATCTAATCTAATTCTGCCTTTGTTGGGGATAGTAGAGTTTTCATCAACCCAAAAACCGTCATAAATACAACGACCTAAATGCTCAGAGAAATGACCATAAATATGCTTGCTAACGATTTGGTCTCCTGCAGGTTTGATACTCAACAAAGTTTCCGTTTGTGCATTTGCAAAAATGATACTGCAAAGCAAGGAGATGGAAAGAATTAATTTTTTCATTGTATAGTTTGGTTCGTTTTTGCTTAATTAAAAGGGATTTTGATTACATTAAATGAGTATGGTTTTAAGCTAGTATTCAGTTTTTTACCTTTTAAGCTTATCGATGAAACTTTCGGACTCACCGCCCCAGGATTATCGAAAGAGTTTAATTGATTAAGGTTTGAATTTGCCAATTCTTCCACAGTTCCTTTAGTTTTTAACTTGGTTTTTCCATCCAATTCAAAATCGATATTTTGGCTTTTATCAGTGTTATTAGCGATTTTTATAATCAATTCTTTTTTAGTTTTATCTAGTACCGAAGAGGCGTAAAGTCCATCCTGTCCGATAATATTTTTATCATCTAGGGTGATGGATACCACATCCGTTCCCTTGTTGGTAGAAAAGAGTTTCTGAACGTAATAATCTGGAGTGCCATAAGATTGTAGGTTATCAACCCATATCATGTCTGGTGCCCATTGCCAAGCATCAATATGCGCAAAAAGCGGCGCATAAGATGCCATTTGAACTACATCTGCATTGCGTTCTAAGCCTGTCATTAAAGAAGCCGAAGCCAGTGCACTTTGCCAATTGTTACGATTGCTTCCAAGAACCTTGCTATCTGCATGTACGGCATATTCGCCAACAAAAACCTTGGTGTCATTTCTTGGATAATTATCGTAGCGACCAGCATTTTTCAAGAACCAATCTGCTGGGCGATAATAATGTTCATCAATAAAATCGGCCTTATTTTCACGTAGTGATGTATTTAATAAGTTAAAACGATCTCCCTCTGGATCTGTTCCAGAACTATTGATCAATTTAAAATCTGGATACTTTGCCTTAATGGCTTTAGTGAAAATGGCCAAACGCTCCAAATATTGCGGTCCCCAATTTTCATTTCCAACACCCATCATCTTTAAATTAAATGGTTTTGGATGACCAAGCTCTGCTCTTTTTTTGCCCCATTTTGTGTTGACATCGCCATTAGCAAATTCAATCAGATCGAGCGCATCTTGTACATAAGGATCAAGCTCATCAAGCGCAACAACTTCTCCAGTGTTAAACTGACAAGCCATACCGCAATTTAAGATTGGTAAGGCATCAGAACCAATATCCTCTGCCAATTGAAAGTATTCAAAAAATCCTAAACCAAAACTTTGGTAATAATCTGGAGCAGGACGATGGGCAAATTCCGTATTCCAGCGATTAATGAGCATTTTTCTATCCTCGATAGGTCCAATGGTGTTTTTCCATTGATAACGATTGGCCAAATCAGTCCCCTCCACAATACATCCGCCCGGGAAACGAATAAAACCAGGTTTCATATCAGCCAAAAGCTGAACCATATCTGCTCTTAATCCTTGCTTACGGCCTTTCCAGGTATTGCCAGGAAATAAGGAAATCATATCTAAATCTATCTTTCCTTTTCCCTCGAAAGTAATGGAGAATTTTGCCTTTGGATCAGTTTCAGTAGCCACAAAACTAGCCGTTTGTTTATTCCAATCGCTACCATTATTTTCTGGATTAAGACTTCCCTCGCCAATTACTTTGTTAGTAGCGCTTAAAAGTTGTAAGTGTAATTTTATTCCAGGGTTCAGCTGACGATACATGAGAGAAAAATCATAACGAAGACCTTTCTTTACACCGATACCTTTAAATCCCTCATTGGTAATACCGAAAATGCCATTTTCATTATTGATTTGTAGGTAACGAGGATTTGCGGTATTAATTTCCTTGCGGTTAACCACCAATATTTCACCCTCATTGGCTTTCTTGCGTTGGATGCTCCAGCCCATTAAAGGCTTAGCGAATTCGAAAGATCGGTTTTTAATCAACTCTGCATAAATTCCACCATCAGCCCCAAAATTTATATCCTCGAAAAAGACGCCCCACATATTAGGTTGAACCTTTGCAATCGGATTATCCAATTTAATTTTAATGATTTTAGCCGATTGCGCTTTTAAGGATATTGGAACTGCAACAACACTTAGCGAAGAAGCAATGCATGCGTATAACACGCTTTTTAATGGTGCGTTTAATTTCATTAAGTTAATATTTGGTCGATTCTAATTGTAAAAGTAAAATATTTAAGATAATAAACGTTAATTGTACGATTATTTTTTTCGAAATAGAAAAATCTACAATATTATCATGTATCAGAAATCCATTCATACGGTTAAAAGCTTGCAGGTTTGGTTTATCAATGAATATTTGATGATTATCAATACAGTAATCCTAATCGTTTTTATACTTTACTATAGCATATTAACATTAAAAAAACAGGATACTACAGGATGCCGATTGATGATTTAGTTGCTAAGTTAGCATGCTGGCAGATATTAAAATAAAACTATTATGGCCACTAATAACCAAATATTATCCGCAAAAATGAAAGTTTTTAAAATCAGTTTTTTCTTCGCCACTTTATTTTTTAATTTTATTGCATTTGCGCAGCCTAAAACACCAGATTGGGTGAGTAAGGTGGGCAATAGAAATACGAAATACAAAAACACAGCGTTTTCGGTTAAAAAATACGGTGCCATTGGCGATGCCAAAACTTTAAACACAAAATCCATTCAAAAAGCAATTGATGATTGTGCCGCAAAGGGTGGTGGCATTGTTTCATTCGAGCCTGGGAAATACTTAACAGGGTCGCTATTTATAAAAAAAGGTGTTAACCTAAATATTGGTGCTGGTGTAGAAATATTGGGCAGTCAGCATATTAAGGATTATCCAGAAATTGATACCAGAGTTGCGGGTATCGAAATGAAATGGCCAGCGGCTTTAATCAACATTATCAAACAAAGTGGTACAACGATCTCGGGTGGCGGATTAATCAACGCTCAAGGCAAAGTGTTTTGGGATTACTATTGGAATCTTCGTAAAGAATATGAGCCTAAAGGTTTACGGTGGATTGTAGATTACGATGCCAAAAGACCGCGTACGATCTTAATTGCCGAATCTTCTGACATCATTTTAAAAGAGGTGAATATTCAACAGGCTGGTTTTTGGACGGTGCAAGTGCTTTATTCTTCGTATGTAACCGTTGATAAAATTACCATTAGAAATAATGTGGATGGACACGGACCAAGTACGGATGGTATCGATATCGATTCATCAACTTGGGTATTGGTTCAAAACTGTGATATCGATTGTAACGACGATAACTTTTGCTTAAAGGCTGGTCGTGATTGGGATGGTTTACGCGTAAATAAACCAACTGAATATGTGGTAATCAGAAATAGCATCGCCAGAAAAGGTGCGGGGCTTTTAACATTGGGCAGCGAAACTTCGGGAGGAATTCGCCACGTTTGGGCGACTGATTTAACAGGTTACGATACTGGAAATGCACTAAATATTAAATCGGCAACCATAAGAGGTGGAACTGTTGAAGATGTTTATTTTAACAACATCACCATGCATGGAGTTGGAAATGTGCTGCAGGTAAATCCAAATTGGAATCCATCTTACAGCTATTCGACTTTGCCTGCTGGTTATAGTTTAGATTCGATTCCAGTGCATTGGAAAAAAATGTTAACCCATGTTGAGCCTAAGGAAAAAGGAATTCCAAAAATTCAGAATATCAATCTTTATAACGTTAAGGCAACTGGTGCTAAAAAAGCGATCAACGCAATTGGTTTACCAGAATCCACGCTGAAAAATTTCACATTATCAAAAATTACAATAGAGGGAACAACTGCTGGAACAATAGACTTTTGTGCCGATTGGAAATTCTACAATGTTAGCATAAAAACTACAGATGGGAGCGAGGTAAAAGTGACAAACTCAACAGCGATTAAGCTTTAGCTTTGGTAACTTTTGTGTTGATGTTTTGAAATAACGTTATTCTAACGCTTGTAATGCTTTACTGTAGCATGTTAACATGGGAAAAGCAGGATACCACAGGACGGAGGTTAAAAATTTACGCTATAAATTGAGCCGTTGATCAATCTTTTTCCCAAAAGTGAAGTCATACTAACCAATTAAATTATATGAGATTCCTTGTCATTCGATCAATTTTTGGTGATGATCCGCATATTTACTACGACATAATTGTCGAGAAAAATTGGACTTTTAAGAGCAAGTCAATTAAAACAAAAAATTGAAAGCCATGAAGATTTATAAACTATATTTTTTTGTTCTTTTAGCGGGTGTATCATCATACTGTTTCGCTCAACAAAAATCTGCAGCTCAAACTGCCGATCCTAAAACCATTAAGTTGTTTTTCGAAAAGGCTTACTTACAAACGGATAGAACTTATTACAGTGCTGGTGAGGATATTTGGTTTAGTGCTTATCTTGTAAATGCGAAAAGTACGAGCTTAACGTCTTCGAGCAGCAATTTATATGTAGAATTGATTTCTCCCAAATCAGATATTCTCGATAAAAAGATAATTCGTTTGGATAATGGCTTGGGTAAGGGCGATTTTAAAGTACCTGATTCCATCCCATCGGGCTGGTACAACATTCGGGCATACACCAATTGGATGCGCAATTTCGGGAACGACTTTGTATTTCAAAAAAGCATTTACCTTACTAATCATTTAAAGGAAAATGCCAGTTATGCTACCCGAAACGCAGATAAAAAACCTTTAGGAACAGCACAATCAAGCAACAAGAAATCAATTGTATTTTTCCCCGAGGGCGGATCTTTGGTTGAGGGATTAAATAGCCTTGTCGCTTTTAAAGTGAGTGATGATTTGGGCAATGGATTAAAAGCCTTGGGAAGTGTAATTTCATCAAAAGGCGATACAATTACGACATTTCAAAGTACAGATGCCGGAATGGGAATTTTTGCCTTTGCGCCAAAAGCAAACGAATTTTGTAAAGTTGTGGGTTTATTTGGCAAGGAAAAGTTTTCTACTGAGCTGCCTCAAATCTTAAAAAAAGGTTTATCCTTACACATCAGCAACGATTCATTGAATATTAAAGCCGCAATAAGTGCAAACGAATCATTGTTTAATGAAATCAAAGGAAAGTCCTTATCCATCATCATCAAACATGCTGGAGACAATATTTATACTGGAACCGTTCAACTAACGAAACCTATAATTTCGGTTTCTATCCCTACAAAAGATTTCCCTCAAGGCATTTCGATAGTTACTTTAATTGATGATGCCGGCAGGCCGAACTGCGAAAGACTGGTTTTCATCAACGGAGAAAGCAAGAATAAATTTACCATAACTCCCAATAAATCTGCATACAAGCCCCGCGAAAAGGTAGTTTTAAATGTTAAGGCTACTGATGTTTTAGGACAGCCAGCTAAAACATCATTGTCATTGGCTGCGGTAGATGGTTTGATTCCAGATGATGGGGCAAATATTGTTTCTTATCTGCTGCTCCAATCAGAAATTAAAGGTGAAATTAAAAATCCAGATCAGTATTTCGATGTCAACAATCCATCACGATTGAAGCAGCTTGACTTACTTTTATTAACCCAAGGCTGGCGAAATTATTTATGGAAAAAAGTTGCAGATAGCGCTATCACTGTAAGTTATTTGCCAGAACCAGGCTTAACCATTAAAGGCTCGGTCCGCGAAAAACTGGGGAATAAGCCTTTGCCAAACATGCACATTACGCTTTTTGGTTCAGGATTTAGTGGCGATAAATTATTTGCGACCAAAACCGATCAAAACGGGCAATACTTTCTTGATGGCCTGAAATGGTATGGAAATCAACCAATTAAAATTTCATCACAAGATGATAAAGGAAAAAAAGGGGGTTGGCTGCAAATAGACTCAGTACCCAAACCAATTTCCATTCAATTTAAAAACGGACTGCAAAATTTTGCAAAGACTATTGATGCTGAAATCAGCAAAAGAATGGACTATAACCGTACTTACAAATTTGGCGATTCAATTAGTCTCAACGATGTAGAAATTAATGCAGCCAAAAACAAAAAGATAACACTTTTCGACGAAACCATGATGACTTTTGGCTATCCGGAACAGGTTTTCAATATTACTTCAGCCGATTATTCTTTTAAGGGATTGGAGCATTTTTTACTCACAAAAGTAAACGGCGCCTATCTCGTTGAAGATACAGATACGGTTGGAGCAGAAGGAATTACATTTCTATCAAACGGTGCTAAAATCCGTCCTCGTTTTAAAATTAACAATAGAGAAGAACTCGTTGGAGAGCGATTAGATTATTACAGCTTGATGATGGATCAGATCAATCAGGTTAAAGTTCAGCATTTGGTAAATAATAGTGGTAGCGATGTTTACTTAATTAGCCTAAATTTAAAGGATAGCGCCTTACAAGGATCAAATCTTCATTTGCTAAATGTAAACCTAAATGGATATTACACCGCTAGGGATTTCTATTCGCCAAACTATAGCAATCCCGCAAATGCCAATAAAGATTTACGTACCACAATTTTTTGGTCGCCATCGATTAAAACCAACGACAAAGGTGAGGCCACAGTAGTTTTTTACAATGGTGATAATAAAGGAAACGTATTGATTAAGAGCGATGGAATTACTGTAAAAGGAAATGCAATATCAACAAAAACGAGCTATAAAGTTCAATAAATAGGAATAATGATTAAACCGATACAATACTTTTTGTTGCTTTTAATAAGTTTTAGCTCGATATCTAGTTTTGCTCAACGCCAAATGGAAAAGTTGGGACGAGGGGTTGTCGCCGTTAGGCAAAATGCGGATTCTGTTTTTGTAAGCTGGCGGATTCTGGGTACCGAACCCGATGATATTGGTTTCAATCTCTATCGTAAAACGGGTAACGAAACTGCAAAAAAATTGAATGCGACACCGTTAATTAAAGGAACCAATTTCATTGATGTTGGCTTTAACGCAAATTTTGATAATAGTTATTTTGTAAAACCGATTTTAAAAGCCACTGAGCAGGAGGCGAGCAAAAGCTTTGTTTTAGCAGCCAAATCGCCCATTCAGCAATACCTTACGATTCCATTGCGAACGCCAGCTGGTTACACACCAAATGATGCATCGGTTGGTGATCTTGATGGTGATGGAGAATATGAAATTATCTTGCATCAAACTGGTCGCGGTCGCGATAATTCCTCAAACGGTATAACCGATCCTCCAATATTTCAGGCTTATAAAGTTGATGGAACCTTTTTATGGGAGATTAATTTGGGCAAGAACATTAGAGAGGGTGCACACTACACCCAATTTATGGTTTACGATTTGGATGGCGATGGCATTGCCGAATTTGCCTGTAAAACTGCCGATGGAACCATCGATGGGAAAGGAAAAGTGATTAGCGATTCTCCCAAAGACTACCGCAATAAAAACGGAAAAATATTAGATGGGCCTGAGTTCTTTACCATTTTTAGTGGCAAAACGGGCGAGGCGTTGGCCACTACCGATTACATTCCTGCCCGTGGAGATATTGGTGCCTGGGGCGGCAAAGGCGGGAATGGCAAAAACGATGATTCGGGTAATCGTGTAGATCGGTTTAATGCTTGCATTGCCTATTTAGATGGCATTCATCCAAGCGTGGTGATGTGCCGTGGTTATTACGGCCGTACGGTTTTGGCAGCATGGGATTGGCGTAATGGAAAACTAATTTCTCGTTGGGTTTTCGATTCAAAAGATGGTAGAAATCCCTTTTCGGGAATGGGTAACCACAATTTAACGGTTGCCGATGTGGATGGAGATGGCAAAGATGAGATTATTTACGGGTCCATGTGCGTTGATGATAATGGCATCGGTTTATACACTACCGGTTTAAGGCACGGTGATGCCTTGCATGTTTCCGATCTCGATCCGGAGCGACCAGGTTTAGAAGTTTTTGGCGTACATGAGATCGAAGAGGGAACAAAAGGACCTGGTGCAGCACTTTTTGATGCCAAAACAGGTGAGATTTTGTGGCATGGATCAGAGGATGAGGATGTAGGTAGAGGCGTTGCCGATAATATTGATAATACTCGAATTGGTGCGCAAATGTGGTGGTCGGGCTCCAACGGTTTGTTTGATATGAAGGGAAATAGAATAGGCGAGCAGCCCCGTTCTACCAATTTTTTAATTTATTGGGATGGCGATCTTTCGCGTGAGCTTTTGGATGGAAACCACATCGATAAATACAATGGAGGAAGATTGTTAACGGCAAATGGTGCTATATCCAACAATTGGACAAAATCTACGCCTGCATTAAGTGCCGATATTTTTGGCGATTGGCGTGAGGAATTGATTTTAAGGGCTTACGATAACCAAAGTTTAAGAATTTATACCACTACCATTCCAACAGAACATCGCAATTACACCTTGATGCACGATCCACAATATCGTTTAAGTATTGCCTGGCAAAACGATGGCTATAACCAACCGCCACATTCTGGTTTTTATTTCGGCTACGGCATGAAAAAGGCGCCAAAACCAAACATTTTACTTGTTGAACCTCAGAAATAATAGCTCATGATATTTAAAAAACTTAAAATTAATTTCCTGCTTGCAATGCTATTGATGCAGCTTTTTGCAAATGCTCAACAAGTTAGGGTAATTAATAATTTTGATAAGGATTGGTCATTCATTCAGGAAGATATTACTGGTGCAGAAAAGGCAGAACTCGATGTGTCGAAATGGAGAAAGCTAAATGTTCCACACGATTGGAGTATAGAGGGCGCTTACGATAAGGCAAATCTTAACGCTCGTGGTGGTGGCTATTTGCCATCAGGCATCGGTTGGTATCGCAAAAATTTCAGTCTTGATGAAAGTTTTTCTGGCAAGAAAATCACCATAGAATTTGATGGCGTAATGGCCAATAGCGATGTTTGGATCAATGGTTTTCATTTAGGGAAACGTCCTTATGGTTACATTAGTTTCAATTACGATTTAAGCAAACACCTCAACTTCGGAAAAGGAAAAACAAATGTAATTGCGGTAAAAGCCGATAACACGGTTCAGCCAGCATCTCGCTATTATACAGGTGCTGGTATCTACAGGCACGTTCGCTTGGTTGCTACAGATTTGGTCCACATTGGCGATTGGGGTGTTTACATTACAACACCCGATGCTAATGCTCAAAAAGCAGTAGTAAAAGTACAAACCGAAATTTCGAATGAATCGAATAAAACCGCTCAAATTACTGTCGAAACCGCTGTTTTAGATGCAAATGGCAAAGTGATTAAAACCACTCAATCCAAACAGAGTGTTGCGGCAAATCAATCTGTAAAGGTTGATCAGAATATTGAAGTGGCCAATCCAAAACTTTGGAATGTAGAAACGCCGATTTTATATAATACGCTTACCAAAGTTATCATTGGCAACAAGGTAATCGATGATCAGGTGAATAGTTTTGGTATAAGAAGTTTCAAATTCGATGCAGCAACTGGTTTCTGGCTAAATGGTAAAAATTTTAAGTTAAAAGGCGCTTGTCTTCATCATGATGGTGGTTCTGTAGGTGCTGCTGTACCTTTAAGCGTTTGGGAATTCCGCTTGAAAATGCTTAAGCAAGCTGGAGTAAATGCCATTCGAACTGCTCATAATCCTGTAGCGCCAGAGTTTTTAGATCTTTGCGATCAGATGGGGTTTTTAGTAATGGATGAAACTTTTGACACCTGGACCTCAGCCAAAAATAACGGCGAAAAAGGTTACAATCGCTTTTGGAAAGAGTGGTGGGAGCGTGATACCCGTGACATGGTTTTGAGAGATCGCAATCATCCATCCATCGTAATTTACAGCGTTGGTAATGAAATTCATGATAATTTGGATAGTCCTGAGGGATTTAAAAAATATACGGATCAGCAAGATTTAGTTCATCAGCTAGATCCAAGTCGCCCAGTAACGATGGCGCTTTTCCGTCCGGCCAATTCAAAAGTGTATACCAATGGCTTTGCCGAAACAATGGACGTTGTCGGTCAGAATTACCGAGAAAATGAGTTGGTTGCACTGCATAATCAAAAACCTACTTTAAAGGTAATCGGTACAGAAAATACGCATGTAATCCAACAATATTTAGCACTTCGCGATAACCCGTTTATGGCGGGTCAGTTTTTATGGACAGGTTTTGATTATTTGGGAGAAGAAGATTGGCCAAAAATTACCAACGGACAAGGTTTATTTGATCGCATCGGAAATTGGAAACAGCAAAGCTTGCAACGCCAAAGTTGGTGGTCAGATCAGCCTACCGTTCACATCGTTAGGAAAGAAGATAACGCCGGTGCTGGAGAATGGATTAATAATTGGACGCCAACCGACTTCGACACTTATGATGATGCAAAGGTTGCGGTTTATAGCAATTGCGATGAAGTGGAGCTATATCTAAACGGAAAATCATTAGGTAGTAAACCAAAACCTGCAGATGATTCTCCACGTTTGTGGGATGTTACTTTCGACAAAGGTTCGATAAAAGCAGTGGGCAAAAATAAAGGTAAAGAGGTTTCATCAGAAGAATTAAAAACTGCCAGACCGCCAGCAAAAATTGTGCTTTCTGTTGATAAAAGCAAAATTGGAAACAGTTGGGATGATGTGGCTTTTGTTACTGCAAAAATTTACGATGAAAAAGGAAATATTTGCCCAAATGCAGATAACCTGATTAAATTTACCATTTCTGGAGCCGGTATAATCGATGCCGTTGATAATGGAAATATCGCTAGCCATGAGATGTATAAAGCACAGCAAAGGCATGCGTACCACGGTGTGGTAATGGCAAACGTTAAAGGCAATGCAATAGGGAATATCGAAATTAAAGCAACAGCAGATGGATTGGAAAACGCATCGATAAAAATTGAAGTGATTAAATAGGTAAATTGATCATTAAGACCCTGTCTGGGATCATATTGACGTTGCGGAAAGTAAATAAGGCTATGGCAAAAGTAAATAAGGCCTTGCGGAAATTAAATTAGACACTGCGGAAAGTAATTAAGGCTATGGCAATAGTAAATAAGGCCTTGCGGAAAGTAAATAAGACACTGCGGAAATTAAATATAACATCAGTAAAGAACCTTGTTAAACACCTGAATCAGTGTAATCTAAATCATCTGTGTAATCAACCCCGAAGGGTAATCTAAATCATCTGTGTAATCAACCCCGAAGGGTACTATGAAAACAAAAATCAAACTTCTAGCTGCAGCAGCGATAATCATCACTGCCTCAGCATTCATCAAACCTACTAAACCTGCGCTCCATACCATTGGCGATTCAACTGTTCGAAATTCGAACAAAGAAACCTGGGGCTGGGGAACACCTATTGCATCGCTATTCGATACCACAAAAATCCATGTTGAAAATAATGCGATGGCGGGTAGAAGTACAAGAACATATTTATCTGAGGGAAGATGGGATAAAGTTTTAGAGACATTAAAGCCCGGCGATTTTGTAACCATGCAATTTGGTCATAATGATGGGAGCATTCCAGATACTACGAAAGCAGGTAGGAGAGGTGTTTTAAAAGGAACAGGAGAAGAAACAAAAGTACTTACCTGGCCAGATGGAAAAGTAGAAACCGTACATACCTATGGCTGGTACATCCGTAAATTTGTTCGAGAAACTAAGGCAAAAGGTGCCACGCCTATTGTGGTTTCGATGATTCCTAGAAACGAATTTAAGGATGGTAAAGTTCTTCGTGCCGATAAGGATTTTGGGAAATGGGCAGCAGAAGTAGCGCAACAAGAAAAAGCTTATTTCGTTGATTTAAATAAAATAACTGGCGATAAATACGATGCAATGGGACCAGAAAAAGTAAAGGCATTTTTTCCCGGCGATCATACGCATACCAACTTAGCCGGTGCAAAATTAAATGCAGAATCTGTGGTAGATGGAATTAAAGGATTAAAAGATTGTAAGCTGAAAAATTATCTGTTATAAGAAATCACAACCAAAAATCTGTGTAATCCCTCCATCTGTATAATCATCCCCGAAGGGTAAAAACGATCTGCTTAAAGGATCACTCTTCCTTTTTAAAACTATGAGGGGTTTCCCCCTTTGGAGGGCGCAGGGGGAGGATTTAAACTAATATTCAGCTTAAAAACATCGTTATCAATTAAAATCGATAAATCCAATGAAATCAAATAAAACATACCTAAGCCTAATCTTACTGGGCACATTCATCGTCTTTTCTTCGTGCATCATCTTAAAACAAAAGGAAAAACCAACATTATTTCTCATCGGCGATTCTACAGTAAAAAACGGCAAGGGTAAAGGCGACGGTTCTTTATGGGGATGGGGCAGTTTCATCGCAAATTTCTTCGACACTGAAAAAATCAATGTAGAAAATGATGCCTTAGGTGGAACCAGCAGCCGGACATTTCAAACCAATGGTTTATGGGATGCTGTTTTGGCAAAAGTAAAGAAAGGTGATTTTGTAATGATGCAATTTGGGCATAACGATAGTAGTCCGTTGGATGATACGGCACGTGCCCGTGGAACGATAAAAGGTATTGGCCTGGAAAGCAAGGATACCTATAATCCAATAAAGAAAAAGCAAGAAGTAGTTTACACTTACGGTTGGTATATGCGTAAGTTTATCAACGATATCAAGGCAAAGGGTGCAACACCAATTGTTTGTTCGTCTATTCCGCGTAACCCAGTTAAAGATGATAAGGTCGTCTTGGTCAATGATAGTTATGCAAGTTGGGCACAAGAAGTTGCGAAGGCAGAAAATATCGATTTTATTCCTTTAAACCAATTAATCAAAGATAAATACGCAACCTTATCGGCTGAGCAAGTAAAAACATATTTCACTGAAAAAGACCATACCCATACCAATGAGGCTGGCGCAAAAGTAAATGCAGCATTAGTTGTAGATGGATTAAAATCGTTAAAATCAAGCAAGCTGAAAGGTTATTTGAAATAGAGGGATTTAGAGAAAAGAAATTTTGATCTGCAATCTTCGCGGTAATCTGCTGGAAACATTAAGGATTTGGAAAGCAGTAGCAGTAGTGCTTAGGTTGGTTTCGGCCCCGCTGTTCCATCGGGTTTAGCTTGCAAGGTATCTCGCTTTTTTGAACGTTTTAAAGAGTAAGAAAAGAAATCTTGATCTGCGACCTTTGCGTTAATCTGCGGGAGGAAATAAGGATTTGGAAAGCAAGTTCTAGGCGTATGCAACTGCGAAGAAACACATAAAAGAGCAGTCGTCCTCCTGAACTTAATTCAGGATCTTAATAGCATGGACGCTAAGCATGAAAGATGCTGAACCGAGTTCAGCATGACGTGGTGGTTAGGCATAAAGAATAGAAAATCGACAAAGAACGGCCGTCATTCCCAATTTAATTGGGAATCTTAATGCGGTTGGTTTTGCAAATTCATTACGATTCCCGTATACGCGAGAATGACGATAGGCTAGGCAGAGCGGTTAAGCTAATTGTTAAAAAAACCAAACATGAACGGTCGTCATCCTGAACTTGATTTACAAGTGGGTAGTTATTGTAAGCGGCGTTGTAGCTACTTCGTGGTCAGGATCTTGATAGCACCAAAGCTTAGCAGGAGAGATAATATACCAGCAGTCGCAAACATTTTACAATTTGTTTAAGCGTCGTTTAAACGGTTTTAAGCACTAGAACGAATTTAAGCAGGACACTACAGGTTGCCTATATCTGTTTTAAACCTTATAATAGTGGCTTTAACCAGATATTACGAATGCTTAGCATTCATTGCTTTCAAAAAATATGCACACAAAAGCATCATTATTTACCAAATGCATAGTTACGGCTATATGCTTGGTTATTATATTTTCAATAAATCTACAGGCCCAAAACATTTCCTTAAAAGGGAAGTGGAGGTTTAAAATAGATGCCAAGGATGAAGGAATCAAAGGCAAATGGTATTCTACTGTTCTCCCTGAAACCATCAATCTGCCTGGCTCCATGGCTGAAAACATCAAGGGCGACGACATTACCCTAAAAACAAAATGGACCGGTAGTATCTACGATAGCTCCTATTTTTATCATCCCAGGTTAGAGAAATACCGTAAGCCTGGAAACCTGAAAATTCCTTTTTGGTTAACACCTGCCAAACATTACACTGGTGCTGCTTGGTATCAAAAGGATGTGGAAATTCCTGCAAAATGGAAAGGTCAACGTGTAGTTTTATCTTTAGAGTATCCACATTCTGAAACCCGAGTATGGATTGATGATATAGAGATTGGCACCCAATTTACTTTTGTTGTTGCCCAAACTTTTGAGCTCCCAGCAAATTTAAAAGCAGGAAAACATACCATCACTTTATTAATCGATAATCGAATCAAGGCCATTAACGTTGGTCAGGATTCGCATAGTTTAACCGATCATACTCAGGGCAATTGGAACGGCGTAGTTGGAAAAATGTTTTTGCAAGCCGGTTCTCCAGTTTATTTTGAGGATATTCAAATCTTTCCAGATTTAAAGAAAAAATCAGCAAAAGTGAAAATTCAGCTTAAGGCTGGCGCCAATGTTTCTTCAAATGGTACGATTACTTTATCCGCTAAGAGTTTCAATACAAAAGATATACTCAGCGTAAAGCCTATAAGTGCGCCTTATCAAATTAAAAATGGCGTAGGTTCATTGGAAATTGATTTGCCAATGGGGAATAAAATAGCCACATGGGATGAATTTGATCCCGCTTTATATCGTTTAACGGCATCACTATCGGCTAAAGATGGCAAGAAAGATGAAAAGCAAGTCCAGTTTGGAATGCGGGAATTTAAGGCCGTTGGTAGGAGTTTTGAAATTAACGGTCGCCCGGTTTTCTTACGTGGAACCGTTAACAATTGCGAGTTTCCGCTAACAGGCTATCCCGCTATGGATGTTGCCGCCTGGGAAAGAATATTTAAAATTTCGAAAGCTCATGGCTTAAATCACATGCGTTTCCATTCGTGGTGCCCACCAGAGGCCGCCTTTATTGCGGCAGATTTAACTGGATTTTACTTGCAACCAGAAGGTCCAAGTTGGGCAAATCACGGTTCATCTATTGGCGATGGAAAACCAATCGACCAGTTTATCTACGATGAAACCAACCGCATGACTAAAAACTACGGCAATTATGCATCCTTTTGTATGATGGCTTATGGAAACGAACCTCGTGGTAGACAAGTAGAATATTTAACCAAATTCAATGATTATTGGAAAGCTAAAGATTCAAGAAGATTATATACTGGTGCGTCGGTAGGCGGTAGCTGGCCAGTTATTCCAAACAATGAATTTATGGTTCGTGCTGGTGCAAGAGGTTTAGATTGGAATAAAAAACCCGAGAGCATTTCTACTTATGCCAAGCAGATCGAACAATTTACTGTTCCTTTTGTAGCACATGAAATGGGCCAATATTGCGTATTTCCGAATTTCGAGGAAATGAAAAAATATACCGGCGTTTATCGGGCGAAGAACTTTGAGATGTTTCAGGAGGATTTGGCCGATCACGATATGGCCGATCAAGCAAAAGATTTTTTAATGGCATCTGGTAAGCTGCAAGCCCTTTGCTATAAAAATGAAATCGAAAAAGCATTAAGAACACCGAATTACAATGGTTATCAGTTACTTTCTTTAAACGATTATCCCGGACAAGGAACTGCATTGGTTGGTGTTTTAGATGCCTTTTGGGATGAAAAAGGTTACATCACGGCTAAAGAATTCAAAAGATTTTCTAACAGCACGGTTCCGTTACTTAAGGTTTCGAAATTCGTTTATACCAATAATGAAAGTTTGGATGCCGCAGTAGAGGTCGCTCATTTTGGAAAAGCTCCATTAACAAATGCTAAACTTTCGTGGACCATAAAAGATGTTTCGGGTACCGTTTTGGAAAAGGGAACTTTTGATCAAAAAACTTTGCCTGTTACCAATTGCATCCAAATTGGCGATATTCATTTTGCCTTAAGTACCATAAAAACAGCTACTCAATTCAACTTAGAAGTTAAGATAGATGGGACTGAATTCGCAAACGATTGGAATTTTTGGGTTTATCCGGCAGAATTGCCAAAGATTAAATCGATTTTCTATTACACCGATAAACTAGATGATCAAGCTAAGAAAATATTAGATGAGGGAGGAAATGTGTTTCTTAATGCAGCTGGCAAAGTAGTAAAAGGCAAGGAAGTGGTACAAACATTTTTGCCTGTATTTTGGAATACATCATGGTTTAAAATGCGTCCACCACACACTTTGGGTATTTTGTGCGACCCGAAAAATCCAGCTTTAGCTAATTTTCCAACAGAATACCACAGCGATATGCAATGGTGGGAAATCGTAAACAAAGCTCAGGTAATGAATCTGGAAGATTTTCCGTCAGGTTTTAGACCGATCATTCAGCCGATTGATACTTGGTTTTTAAATCGCAGGTTAGCATTGGTATTGGAGGCGAAAGTGGGTAAAGGAAAATTAATTGTCTCGAGTGCGAACCTTTCACCAGATCTAAAAAATTCACCTGCATCAGAACAACTTTATTTTAGTTTGCAGCAGTATATGATGTCTGAGAAGTTTAATCCAAAATACGAAGTGGCGTTTAACACCGTGAAAGATATCGTCGAAAGTCCATCGAAAATTCAATTCGATACCTTTACAAAAGATAGTCCTGATGAGTTAAAACCCAAACCAAAATCGAATTGACGCAAAGTTTTTCCCACAGATTAAAGGGGATTTTAAAAGGCAGATTTTCGCAGAGGCACATAAAATCGAATTAAAATAAGTTTTGATTACATCATAAAGTATATGATCAAAGCTCAAAATAAAAATACCACAATGAAGAAATTTATATTCAGTTCCGCATTTTTATTGATTATAGCTGGGCAGCTTTTCGC
Organism: Pedobacter frigidisoli; assembly: GCF_004331675.1. Lineage (GTDB taxonomy): Bacteria > Bacteroidota > Bacteroidia > Sphingobacteriales > Sphingobacteriaceae > Pedobacter > Pedobacter frigidisoli. The sequence goes on from NZ_SJSN01000013.1 coordinate 78,408, forward strand.
TCAAAAATTACCAAATAAAAAGGCTGTTTTAAGGGTTTTAAAATCTACCAATACTTATTTTATGGATAAGTGGCCTGATCCAGGAAAATCCATCATCACAAATAAAGAAAGACCGAGTAACTTATGGACGAGAGCCGTTTATTATGAGGGATTAATGGCTTTATATCAGATTAATCCTGATCGAAAATATTATGATTATGCAGTTGAATGGGGCGAGAAACATAAATGGGGCTTAAGAGATGGTGTAAAAACCCGTGATGCCGATAACCAAGCCTGCGGACAAACTTATATCGATTTATATAACATTGATAAAAAACCAGAACGCGTTAAGGATATCAAAACATCTATGGATTTAATGGTGAAATCAGGTAAAGTTGATGATTGGACATGGATTGATGCCTTACAAATGGGCATGCCAGTTTTTGCCAAATTGGGAAAATTATACAATGATAATTCATACTATGATTATATGTACAAAATGTATTTGCATAGCAAAAATGTGCAAGGTGGTGGTTTATACAATGCTAAAGACGGACTTTGGTGGCGAGATAAAGATTTTGTTCCACCTTACAAAGAGCCAAATGGAGAAGATTGTTATTGGTCGCGTGGTAATGGTTGGGTGGTTGCCGCTTTTGTTCGTGTGTTGGAAACCATGCCAAAGGATGCCATTGGATATGATGAATACTTAAAAACCTACCACGAAATGATTAAGGCGCTGGTTCCATTGCAACGTGCGGATGGTTTTTGGAATGTGAGTTTACACGATCCCAATCATTTCGGAGGTAAAGAAACCTCAGGAACAGCGCTATTTGTATATGGAATGGCTTGGGGCGTAAACCAGGGGATTTTAGATAAAGCAACATATTTACCAATTATTACAAAAGCCTGGAACGGTATGACTAAAGATGCGGTTCAAAAAAATGGTTTTTTGGGTTTCACTCAAGGAACAGGTAAAGAGCCAAAAGATGGTCAGCCGGTAACTTATACCAGCAAGCCTGATTTCGAGGATTATGGTTTAGGTTGTTTCTTGTTAGCAGGAGCCGAGGTTTATAAATTGAAGAAATAAGAAATGAAAATTAGAAATCCCTATTGTTTATCCATAATAACTTTGTTGTTTTTTGTGCCGAATTTACTTTTGGCGCAAAAAACACAGAGCCAAAAGATTGGTGTTTCTGAAATTAATATTCCCTTATCATTTCCGCTTGCCGAAAAAGGAAAAACTGCTACCATTTATATCGATGGAAGGGATGCAGATGTAGTTTCAATTGCCGCAGATGCTTTTAAAAACGACATTAATCTGTTAACAAATCTCAGCCCGATTGTAAAACAAGATGATCAAAATTTAAGTGCTTGCCCAGTAATTATTGGTACGCTCGGTCAATCTAAATTTATTGATCAATTAGCGAAGACTGGAAAAATAAATCGATCTAGTCTGCAAGGGAAATGGGAAACCTTTTCCATCTCGGTGATCGAAAATCCAATTAAAGGCGTAAAGAGAGCATTGGTTATTGCTGGTAGTGATAGAAGAGGGACAGCCTATGGTGTTTTCGAATTATCTAGAATGCTTGGTGTTTCTCCGTTGAGTTGGTGGGCCGATGTTAAGCCGGCAACTAAGAAAGCGCTTTTTGTTACCGCTGGAGAAAGTTTAGTTGGGCCACCATCTGTGAAGTACCGTGGTATTTTTATCAATGATGAAGATTGGGGAATTCAACCTTGGGCGACTAAAAATATGGATACTGATGTAAAAGACCTTGGACCAAAAACCTATACCAAGATATTCGAATTGTTATTAAGATTAAAAGCCAACTACATTTGGCCGGCTATGCATCCCTCTACCAAAGCGTTTTTCTACTATAAAGAAAATCCTAAAATTGCCGATAAATATGCCATTGTTTTAGGTGGCAGCCACTGCGAACCCATGTTGAGGAATAATGTGTTTGAATGGGCAGAGAATTTTGAACACGAATACGGCAAAAAACCAGGCGAATGGCGTTACGATCTGAATAAAAACGAAATGGATAAATATTGGACAGATAGAGTGATCGAAGCCAAAAATTACGAGGCCGTTTACACCGTAGGCATGAGAGGCATACATGATGGAAGTATGCCCGGGCCAAAGGACAAAAATGAAAAAGTGAAATTGCTTGGGCAGGTTATAACTGATCAGCGAGAAATTTTAAGTAAAAACATTAGTAGCTCATTAAGTTCCATTCCCCAAATATTTTGTCCTTACAAAGAAGTTTTGTCGCTTTACCAAGCCGGATTAAAACTTCCTGATGATGTAACCATTGTTTGGGCGGATGATAATCATGGTTATGTTCGTCAACTTTCTAACCCTGAAGAACAGAAACGCTCGGGCGGAAGCGGAGTTTATTACCACATATCTTATTGGGGTTCACCACATGATTATTTGTGGCTTTCGTCTATTTCTCCATCTTTAATTTCTTATGAACTAACCAAGGCTTATCAATACAAAGCCGATCGGTTGTGGGTAATCAATGTTGGCGATATCAAACCTGCCGAAATGGAAACGCAGTTCGCCATGGATTTAGCTTGGGATATCAATAAATGGAAACCCGAAAATGCTCACAATTATGCAGAAAGCTGGGCAGCAGAAACTTTTGGAAAGGAATTTGCCAAACCAATAGCCGATATCAAAGCTGTGTATTATCGCTTAGGTCACGAGGCCAAACCAGAACACATGAGCAGTGTAAATTTTACCGAGGAGCAAGCGAATGAACGATTGGTTGCCTATGAGAAAATCTATAACCAAGCTAAAAACCTCTCCAATAAAATGCCCGAACGATTAAAGGATGCTTACTTTGAATTAATTCTTTATCCAGTTCAAGGTGCCTATTTAATGAATCAGAAAATACTTTATGCGAAAAAAAGTTTGGCATTGGCAGAAAAAGGAGATCAAACAGCATTGGATTATTCTAAAAAATCGAGAGCGGCCTTTGAACAAATTAAGCTGATCACCAAAAAATACAACGAAGAAATTGCTGGTGGTAAATGGAATGGGATGATGGATTACCGGCCACGCAAATTGCCGGTTTTCGATATGCCAAAGGTTGCAGATACGATTGTTAAGAAAGCAATTGGTCAAGCAGAAAGCATTAAGAAACCAATTATAATAAAAGCATCCAATTTTGATGATAAAGTTGCACAGAAAGGAAGTGACTTACAAAATATTAAAGGTTTAGGGATAAGCGATTCTGGTATTTCAGTTTATCCATTTACAACGCAACCAATTCAAGAGAATGAAATTGCGACTGCATCATACGCAGTTTATAATATCGATTTTGAAACTGAAGGCGAGCATTCTATTGAAGTGAAATGTTTGCCAACCCAAGGCGTAAATAACGGTATCAAAGTACGTTACGCCATTTCGGTAAATGGAGATCAACCTCAAATTATTAACGTTTCACCTGCTTCAGAAAATAATATCTGGAAACTAAATGTATTGCAGGGCTATGCCTCAGGAATTACAAAACATCAAATTACCAAAACAGGTAAATCGGTAATAAAAGTTTATTTGCTAGATCCTGGAGTGGTTATCAATCAATTGGAAATAAAATAATATGTTGAAAAAATATTTAGTCCTTGCATTAATTTTAATATCATTTTCAGCTTATTCGCAAACCATAGGCGATTACAAAACAGGCTTTAAAAGGCAAGGAAATGCAATTTCATTTTCAACATCCAAAGGAGAGGTGAAGTTCGATTTCTGTACCCCAGAAATGTTTAGGGTAAGAACAAGTTGGAGCGGTCAATTTGAAAAGGATGAAAACTTGATGGTGATCAATTACAATTGGACAAATGTTACCGCAAAAGTTGAGGATAAGAAAGATCAGTTCATTATTACCACTTCAAAACTCATCATTAAAATAAATAAGGCACCTTTTAAAATCGATGTTTTCGACGCAAAAGGAAAGCTGTTAAATGCTGAAGTCAATGGATCAATTGCCAAGGAAAACACAAAGGTTGGCGTAACCAAGAAATTGCAAGCGGACGAACATTTCTTCGGTTTCGGGGAGCGTATGGATTTTATGGATCGACGTTTTAAAAAAGTAACCCTAAATGTGGGCCGTGGAAAAGGATTACCGCATGCAATTGGCGCATACAATATTTTAGAGGCAAATTATTGCCCTGTTCCTTTTTTTATGAGTACTAAGGGTTATGGCATTTTTCTGCATAATTCTTTTGCCACGGAGTGGGATATGGGTTCATCAAATAAAGATCAATACAGTTTTAAGGCTGCTGATGGTGAATTGGATTACTACTTCATTTATGGCCCAACTTTTCCAGCCATCTTAAATTCTTATACCTCTATAACAGGCAAATCGCCTATGTTGCCTCAATTTGCTTTGGGTTTGCATGCAGGTACTTATAGCGGCGGAACTTGGGGACATGAAGAAAAAACTTCAGACCATTATGTGGTTGAATTGGCTAAAAAATATAGGGAATTAGGAATTCCAGTCGATTTACTTTGGCTGGATTCTACTTGGAGACTTTTCGGAGAAATTGGTGGCAAGGGCGCTACCTCTTTCGAGTGGAGAGAGACTTTTAAGGATCCTAAAAGTATGTTCGATAGCATTTACGCATTGAACTACAAAATGGTAGGTTTGCACCTTCGGCCACGGTTTGATAATGCGAAAAAGTTAAATCTCTTAGATCAAGCACAAGCAAAGGGATTTACTTACCCAGAGAATGGTAAACCTGGCGAATTTGTAAACTTTTTCGATGATAAAGCTACGCAATGGTGGTGGGAAAACGGCGTAATGCGTGTAGCAAAATTGGGCGCAAAATTTTTAAAAACCGATGAGGGAAGTGCATTTGGAGCCTTGGCCAATGAAAGTGAAAAAATTGGTCCGACGGGCAAAGACGCACAGCGTTTGCATAATGTTTTTCCAATTGCTTATGCCAAAGCACCATTTTTAGAATTTGAGAAATTTAACGGTTTTAGAGGATTAAATCAAACTCGTGAGGGTTACTCCGGCATACAACGCTACCCCTATATTTTTGCTGGCGATTGGCCGAGCGAATGGCAATATTTTGCGCCAGTAATTAAAGCGGGATTAAATGTTGGCCTCTCTGGAGTGGGTTCTTGGGCACATTGTATGGGTGGTTTCGAGCACCAGGCCGATCCAGAATTGTATATCCGATGGGTACAGTTTGGCATGTTTAGTCCGATTGCGCTGGTTTTTGGAATGGATCATCCAGGTTATAAAGAACCTTGGAAATATGGTGAAGATGCGTTGAGAAACTTCAAAAAATATGATCTTTTGCGGTACAGATTATTCCCGTATATGTACACCAGCATGCATCAACAATACGAAACAGGTTTGCCGATGATGCGGGCCTTGGTTTTGAGTCATCAAGATGATGAAAATGTATATGAAATTGGCGATCAGTATATGTTTGGAGATAATTTAATGGTTGCTCCCGTAACTACAAATGGCGCCATTACCCGATCGGTTTACTTGCCAAAAGGTACTTGGTTTAACTATTGGAGCGGAGAGAAATACGAGGGCAAAAGTTATCATCATGTAGTTGCACCGTTGGATACGATTCCATTATTTGTAAAAGCCGGAAGTATTATACCAATGCAGCCTGAAATGATTTACAGTGGCGAAAAGCCTGTTGATGTAATTACTTTAGATATTTTTCCTTTCGGAGAATCTAGCTATGATCTTTATGAAGACGATAATTTGAGCTCGAATTATAAAACTGGAAATTTCGCGGTGACCAATATTACATCTTCTTTAAAGGCTGATGGACTTACGATTAAAATTGCAAAACCTGTTGGGCAATTTAAACCTACAGTTCATAAATATGAGCTAAGAATACATTGGTCAGGTAATAATCAACCAGAGGTGATGACAGAAAATGGCGTAAGTTTAATTGCTAATCAATATTCCGGATTTGTTAGTCCGCTTGTGATAAATAAAATACTTACCATCAAATCCAAGTCTGATAATAAAACTGATATTACTTTTAAAATTAAATAAGAGCTAGATATTTGGTTAGGCAGTTTGTTAGGCGGTCGTCATCCTGAACTTGATTCAGTACCTTAATAGCGTAACGTGATGGTTAGGCGTTTTGCTAAAAGCGGTCGTCATCCTGAACTTGATTCAGGTAATGCCAAAGCTTTAAGATTCCCACCTACGCGGGAATGACTCCAAGTGGAAATGCAAGGCGGCTTCGCAGGAGAGATGCTGAAGTGAATTCAGCATGACGACCGACAAACGCATAGTTTTGTCATTCTGAACGCAGTGAAGAATCCCATGCCATGGAAAACTGCCGCAAATATACCACCGAACCAAAAATTAGCGGGTTAGGTTTGAGCATTGCTCATCGGCTGCAGATTCTTAACTATGTTCAGAATGACAGCAAAATTAAAGGTTGCCATTGCCCGATTTGTACATTTAAAATAGACGAACTTCGCAGAATGATAATAATTTTAGAATAACATAAAACAACAATAAAATGAAAATTGCATTTAAAATGAAACTTAAACCCGGATTTGAGGCTGAATATAAATCTCGTCACGAACAAATTTGGCCAGAATTATCAGCTTTGCTAAAGGAAAATGGAATCAGCGATTATTCGATTTTTTTGGATGAAGAAACCAATACTTTGTTTGCGGTTCAACAACAAAGCGGCAACTCATCTCAAGATTTGGGTAGCACCAAAATTGTGCAGAAATGGTGGGCATACATGGCCGATATTATGGAAACCAATCCTGATCATTCCCCAAAAAGTTCTCCTTTGAAAATGGTATTTCACCTAGATTAATAGCTATGCAAACGAAACGATTTCTGTACATTTTATCAATTGGTGTTTTACTTTCTAATATCGCCATTGCTCAACTGCCTGCTAAAAATATGCTGGCTTGGCCAACTGTAGAAAAGCAAATGAAACCTTGGACAAGGTGGTGGTGGATGGGAAATGCCGTTGATGACAACAACTTAAAAATCGTTTTACAAAAATATGCAGCAGCAGGTTTGGGTGGTGTAGAAATTACCCCAATTTATGGTGCTGTTGGTTTCGAAAAGCAGTATTTGCAATTTCTTTCCCCAGCGTGGATGAATGCACTTCATTACACCATTAAAGAATCAAACACCTTAGGATTGGGTGTAGATATGAATACCGGAACAGGTTGGCCATTTGGCGGTCCGCAAGTAAAACCAGAGAATGCGGCAACAAAATTGATCATCCAAGATTACAAATTGAGTGCAGGAGAAAAGCTCAGTGAAAACCTAAAAGTAAAAGAGGCCAAGCAAGATTTCGCAAAATTGCAGGCGGTTACGGCTTATGGTCCGAATGGAGAAACTGAAGATTTACTTTCTTCAGTTCAGCAAGATGGCGCATTAAATTGGTCGCCAAAATCTGGCGTTTGGAATATTTATGCAGCCTTTGCAGGCAAAACCAGACAAATGGTTAAACGTGCTGCTCCAGGTGGCGAGGGATTTACCTTAGATCATTTGGACAAAAAATCGGTCGATGTTTATCTAAAGCGTTTTACAGATTCTTTCGCTAATAAACCTCAAGGTGTGAGATCATTTTTTAACGACAGCTATGAAGTTTACGGCGCCACATGGACGCCAACTTTCTTCGCAGAATTTAAAAAGAAAAGGGGATACGATCTTTCCAAGCACATTAAAGAGTTGGTGAGCAAAGATTCTACAAGTGAGCAAATCGCTCGATTGAAATCTGATTATCGTGAAACAATGGATGAATTGCTTTTGGATAATTTCACCAAAAATTGGACTAATTGGGCACATGGACTTAAATCTTTAACTAAAAACCAATCGCATGGATCGCCAGGCAATTTACTCGATCTTTATGGTGCCGTAGATATTCCAGAGACAGAAACCTTTGGTTCAAGCGCATTTGATATTCCGGGTTTACGCAGAGATTCTGCAGACATTCGCAATGTAGATCCCGACCCGATGATGTGCAAGTTCGCTTCTTCTGCTGCACATACGGGAGGCAAGAAATTGGTTTCATCAGAAACATTTACGTGGCTCACCGAACACTTTAAAACCTCTTATTCGCAATGTAAACCAGAAGCAGAACAACTTTTTTTAGCCGGTATAAATCATATTTTTTATCATGGAACTACAAATTCGCCTACAAATGTGTCTTGGCCAGGTTGGCTGTTTTATGCATCGGTAGAAATGAATCCGAACAATAGTTTGTGGCCGCATGCGAAAGGCTTAAATAATTATATTGCCCGTTGTCAATCTATTTTGCAAGCGGGAGAAGCAGATAATGAGCTATTAATTTATTGGCCAATTTACGATGTTTGGAATCGTGCAAAAGGTTTGGATATGGCCTTAAAAGTTCACGACGTAGATGAATGGTTGCACCCAACACCTTTTTATAAATTGACTAAGGAACTTTCAAAATCTGGTTATTCTTTTGATTTTGCTTCCGATAGATTATTGAACAAAAGTACCGTGAGCAATAATCAGCTTAAAACAGCCGAAAATGCATCACCGTATAAAGTGTTGATCATTCCAGCAAGTAACATGATGAGCCCGGAAACTATAGATAAGATCGTACAATTGGCAACTAACGGAGCAACAGTTGTTTTTCAGGAATTACCCAAAGATGTTCCCGGACTTAACGATCTGGAAAAGAGAAGAGAAAAGTTAAAATCATCGTTATCTAAATTGGCTTTTGTAGATGAAAAAGGAATTTCAACATTCAAAACCGGAAAGGGAAAAATCATTCTTTCCAACAATATTCAGTTGGCGTTAAAAGCAAATACAATCAACAGGGAAGAATTAACAGATTCGGGTTTACAATTCATCAGAAGAAAAACAGCATCTGGTCACTATTATTTCTTGGTCAATCATACGGCAAAGGCAATCGATACATATTTGCCATTAAATGAAACGGGAAAAGTGGTGATTCTTGATCCACAAAGTGGATTATTGGGCAAAGCTGAGATGCAAGGAAACAAGGTTCGAGTACAAATTAAATCAGGGGAAACGCTTTTTCTTAATGTATCGAAAGAACAGTTTGAGAATAAAACTTGGACATACCTGAATAAAGCTGCTCAGAAAATCAACTTAACTAAGCCTTGGTCGCTACATTTTACTGCAGGTGGACCGGAAATTCCAGCAGATCAAAAGCTGAATAAACTAACCTCATGGACGCATTTAAATGATCCAAAATTGGCAGCCTTTTCTGGTACTGGCGTTTATATTTCGAACTTTAATTTGCCAAGCAAAAATGCAAAAGAGTACATTTTAAATCTCAATCAGGTAGATGAAAGTGCTCGTGTTTGGATTAATGGACAAGAAGTCGGCATTCTTTGGAGTATTCCTTTTGAGGCTCGCATAGGGAAATACCTTAAAGCTGGTGAAAATACGATCAAGGTAGAAGTGGTAAACTTAATGGCAAACCGAATTCGCGATATGGATCTGAAGAAAATTCAATGGCGAAATTACCATGAGATCAACTTTGTGAACATCAATTACAAGGAATTTGATGCTTCAAATTGGTCAATCATGCCATCTGGACTAATCGGTCCTGTTACGATAACCCCGTATTTCTAACATTAATCAAAAGTTTTTTACGAAATCGTAGCACTTTTAAATCTTTTTTTCGAATGTTAATAACGTAGTAAATCGTTTTATATCGCTATTGAATCCATATTTCTATTCTATGCTAATATTTTACAATAAATCGGCAGGATAGTACAGGATGGCGGAAATCGCTAATGTTAATATATTTAGTCACTTATTTTACTAACCAAATAACCATTAACCAAATATTAAAATTAACGTTCGCTAGTAGTATTCTATGCAATAAAAATCTACTCCTTTCATAAGTCCGCATTTATTATCCCTCCGTAGCTGATTTAGATTTTAGTTTGCAGTTTGCTTTGTGCCCGTTTTATCTAATAAAATTGCTATGAGTAAAATTTTACCAAAATTTTTAATCGTCTTTTTGACAGTTATCTTTTTTCTCACCAGTTGCAGAAAAAAAGAATTCGATGAGTTTTATGGCCGTCCAGAAAATTTGGGTGATCCCATTTATCAACAGCTTCAAGCCAAAGGAAACTTTACTCGATTTTTAGATTGTATCGATAAGGCAGGTTACAAGGAAACCTTAAGCACCGCAGGTTCTTGGACAATTTTTGCCCCGAATGATCAAGCATTTAATACTTACATGCAGGAGAATTCCATCACCGAGCTAAATGCAGATTTGGCCTCAAAAATCGTTCGTTACTCGATGATTTATGATGGTGAAAAAGTAGAACGCCTGAGTGATTTTTTCTCTGTAAAAGGATTTGTGAAGAACACCGCTTTCAGAAGAAGATCTGTTTATTACGATTTCGTTTACGATGGTTTGGATAAGGATGGTAAGGCCATTAAGGTTATCGATGTCAATCGCAACAATGGATATGTTGCTGGTGATTTTAACAATAAAAATATCACTTATTTCCTATCGCCGTTTATGGCTTTTTCTGGCCTATCAGCTGCTGATTATAATTTCTTTTACCCAAATAGCACCTACAACGGAAATAACGTTGGTCCTGGTAAATTGGTAGATGGACAAACCAATATCATTGCCGAAAACGGTGTAATACACGTAGTGGATAAGGTATTAACGCCGCCACAAAGTATCGATCAATATATCAACCAAAAAACTGATTACAGTGTTTTTAAAAACCTGTTAGATAAGTTTGTTACTTATACCCTTAATGCAGATATCTCTCATCGTTATGAAGTACTTTCTGGTAAGCCAGCCAATGTTTATGTGAAAAACTACAGTACGCTATTGGCTTATGCGCCCAATAATGAAAATTATTTAAAAGCCGATGCAAACGATGCTCAATCAGGATCGTACAGCATTTTTGCCCCAACAAACAGTGCGGTAAATACTTATGCTAATACTGTTTTATTAAAGTATTGGAAAAAGAGGGGCGTTAATACGCTAAACGAATTGTACGTGGTTGCACCAGATGTAGTTAGGGATTTCGTAAACTCACACCTTTATGCAACAACAGTTTGGCCAACTAAATTTACAGCCACTACCAATGCATTGGGCGATGTTACCAAGCGCACCACAGCTGATGTGATTGATAGGCAAGCATTGAGTAATGGTTTTTTATATGGAATAAATAAGGCGCAAGATGCAAGTGTGTTTTCTACGGTATATGGCAACGTAAACTTAGATCCAGACTACAGCATTATGAAACAGGCGTTGAGTTTCTTTGGATTAACCATACCCTTGAAAACGCCATCTTTAAAATATGTGGTGGTGATGATTTCGGATGTTACCTTAAGAAAAATGGGTTTTTCTTACGATCCATTTTTTGTAACGGCACCAATTCGTGGCGATGCGGTAGCTTTAAAGCGCATTCTTCAAACACATATTATCCCACTGGGCGATAGAGCTGTTCCAAACTTTACTTCAGGTTCTGGAATTTTAGAAGCATCTAATGGCGAATACATCAAATACGATAGAGGGAGATTAATTTCTTCTGGAACACAGGATAGCACCTTGGTTGCCAAGCAAACTATTCCAATCGATTCAATGAACACTACGCCAATTAATGGTGCGGCAGTTTACGGTAAGGAGGCCTTAACCTATACAGTATTAAATATTGGCAAGCACATAGAAAAATATGGTACGTTACCTACCGATCCATACTATAACTTTTTTCAATATTTAAACAATAGCGTAATGTACACAAAAGCTACAGGGGCCATTACTGGCTTAACAGATGGCGTTAACTATACTATTTTTATCCCAACAAATGCAGCAATAGTATTGGCTGTTAGAGCAGGTTTATTGCCGGGTAATGTAACTACGGGCGTTCCAAATTTTACTTCTACCGATGGTGTAGATATTACCAAGGTGAACAAGTTTCTTCAATACCACATTCTAAATAAAACAACCGTAGTGAGCGACGGGCAGAAAACTGGTGAATTCGAATCATTATTAAAAAACGATGGTGGCGATGCAGCAAAGATTACCGTAACCTTAAATACAACATCATCATTAATGCTTAGGGATGTAACCGGCGCAACAGTAAATGTATTATTAGGGGCTACAGATAGAAGTAACGTGCTATCAAACAGAACGGTAATACACCAAATTAATGCTTACTTAAAATATCAATTCTAACCAATATGACTAAAAAATATACTATTCATTTTTGTATTTTATGCTGTTTCCTGTTGGTGAGCGCTATCTCAAATGCCCAGCAAATCAATTACGTAAAAGGAAAAATTATCGATAAAAAAGATAAACAACCAATTATTGGTGCTTCGGTTGTAATTGTTGATAAGGATCGCCGGGTAATAAAAGGTGTTTCATCAGATATTGATGGAAATTACTCCTTACCAGTTGCTGATAAAACTTATAGAATTTCAGTTTCTTACATCGGATATAAATCCACTGCTCCAATCGCCATTGATAAGGCAGTTATTAATTTTCAGTTAGAATCGTCTGATAATCAAATGGATGAAGTTCAAATTGTGTCGAGAGCTAAAACGGATAATGGTAGCGGTATGAGTATCGATAAACGAGATCAAACCTCTGCTATTGGAACAATTAACGCAAAAGAATTAGAAGATATGCAGGCCGCATCTATCGATCAGGCTTTGCAGGGACGATTGGCAGGTTTGGATATTGCAGCCAGCAGTGGCGATCCAGGTGCGCCAATGCAGATCAGGATTCGTGGTACCTCTTCTATTAATGGTGCCGTAGATCCGCTTATCGTTGTTGATGGTATGCCTTACGATATTACCATTCCATCTGATTTTAACTTCGCAACTTCTGATGAAAATAATTATGGTCAACTATTAAACATTGCACCATCTGATATTAAGGATATTAGTGTGTTAAAAGATGCCGCCGCAACTGCAATTTGGGGCTCGAGGGCTGCAAATGGGGTTTTGGTAATTAACACCAAAAGAGGCGCAATGGGGCCGCCAAATATTTCGTATAATTTCAAAGGTTCTTATTCAAAACAGCCGAGTGCCATACCAATGTTAAATGGTAATCAATACTCTTCTTTGATTTTGGAAGAATTCTATAACGCCAATCGTCAGTTTTCTACCTCAGATTTTGCAAAGGAATTTCAGTACGATAAAAACGATCCTTATAACTATTACAATTACAGTAATAATACAGATTGGTTACAATCCATTACAAGAATTGGTTATTTGCAAGATCATAATTTATCAATCTCTGGTGGAGGTGAAAAGGCCAGGTATCGTGCCTCACTAAACTATTTTAATCAAGAGGGAACTACAAAGGGAACCAGTTTAGGTCGTTTAAGTGCAAGGGTGAACTTAGATTATATTCTATCTACAAAAATCCGTTTCAGTGCAGATATTGCTTATACGCATATCGATAATCAAAATTTATATTCCACACGTGTAAGAGATGTGGCCTATAACAAGATGCCCAATCAAGCAGTTTACGAATATGATGAATATGGCAATTTAACTTCAAACTATTTTAGTCCTGCAGTTACTGCACAAGGTTTATACGCAGGTACTTATAATCCATTAGCTATGGTTATGGCTGCAAGCAACAGTCAACTCGGCGAAAGGGTTATACCAAAATTTGGATTGCAATATCAAATCATTCCTGATCTCTTAAGATTAAATGCCAACTTTCAGGCAGACATTAACAATACCAAGGTAAAAACGTTTCTACCACAAATTGCAACGGGCAGACCATTTACAGAAGCGGTTGTAAACTCGGCAGGAGATTCTGATGGCGATTCCTTTACGATGGCTACAAACATCACTTTAGCCTACACACCAAAACTGGGTAAAAAACACGATTTAATTGCTTTTGCAAGATTTGATAGTAACGATAGTAGAAGAACCGGACAAGGGATGTTTACAACAAATACAGCATCTTCTTACTTGGCAGATCCATCAATTGATAGCAGAACGAACGGAAACGGATCGGCATACTCATCGTATGCACAGAGTCGCTCAGTTGGTTTGTTGTTAAATGCACAATACAAATTTTTAGATCGCTACATCTTCAACGCAGGTATTAGAGGAGATGGAAACTCTAAATTCGGACCGAATAACCGTTATGGTTTGTTCCCATCAGCTTCGTTTCGTTGGCGTGTTTCTGGCGAACCTTTTATGGCAAAAGCCAATAAGTATATCGATGATTTAAGTTTTAGAGCAAGTTATGGTATTGTTGGTAATGCACCGCGTAACGATTATTCATACCTAAATACTTATCAAAATTACGGTTTCAGTTATTTGGGAACGGCTGGTGTTTATCCTACAAATATCGAATTATCCGATTTACGTTGGGAAAAAGTAGCACAATCTAACGTAGGCTTAACCATCGTTTTACTAAATAATAGATTAAATGTTGATGTTGATGTTTACCGTAAGCGTACAACCGATTTGTTCTATCCTGGTATTCAAATTCCTACATATAATGGCTATAATGGTATTGATATGAACGTTGGTACAATGGATAACCAAGGTTGGGAATTTGCATTTAACTACACACCAGTGAGAAGTAAGAAACTTAGAATAGATTTCAGTTTCAATATTTCGCATAACGAAAATATTATTCGTGAGATTGATCCACTTTATCCTAGGGAAAATGGCGGAAAAATCACCAATAACAACACTTTTAAGGTATATCTTCAAGAAAATAATCCATTCGGTTCTTTTTATGGATTTAAATATAAGGGCGTTTATAAGGATGCGAACTCAACTATTGCATTAGATGAAAGTGGTAACCAAATAATCGGCCCTAACGGACAGAAAATATTTATGCGTTTCGCTTATCCATCAATAGATTATGTTTTCCAACCGGGTGATGCCATGTACGAGGACATTAACCATGATGGGAATATTGATTACAAGGACATTATTTACTTGGGAAATAGTAATCCAAATTTAACAGGTGGTTTTGGTACAGGTATAACACTAAATGGAAACATTAGGTTTGGTGCCAATTTTAGTTATAGAACAGGTTATCAAATCATTAACGGAACTAAAATTACCACCACCAATATGTATGGGTTTAACAATCAAAGTACCGCTGTGTTGCGTCGTTGGAAATCTGAGGGAGATATAACTGATATTCCAAGGGCAACTTATGGTACGGGATACAATTTTCTAGGCTCTGATAGGTATGTTGAGGATGGATCTTATTTACGCTTACGAAGCATTACCATGAAATATGATTTTAACAAAAGCTTCCTAAAGCGCATAGGTATGAAAGGGTTAAGTGCAAACTTGATGATGGAAAATGTATTAACATTTACTAAATATACAGGACAAGATCCTGAGGTTCCGGTTAAGCTTTCTGCATTTTCAACAGTTATCGATAATTCTACAACACCTCCAATAAAAACAGTTACACTCGGTTTAACCGCTAATTTCTAATCAGCCGTAAAATGAAGAAAATTATATATAGTACTGGTATAATCATGATGCTGATCATGTCTACATCTTGTAAGAAATGGTTGGATTTACAGCCTCGAGATGGAATTACGCGTCAGGGGTTTTGGAAAACGAAGGAAGATATCCAAGCTGCGGTTGCTGGCTGTTATGCTTCCTTACTTTCGGCACCACCAACAGCTGGCGATAGGGCCTTAACTGAGAATATTTTTATGTTCGGAGAAATGCGGGCTGATATGATCGATGCTGGTCCGGGCGGTTCGAATGAAGAAAAAGATATTTTTGATGTTAACATTGTAGAAAGCAATACCATTAGCAGATGGTCGTCTTTTTATCGCACCATAAACTACTGCAACATTGTTTTAGATTATGCACCAGCAGTTAAGGACAATGATCCAACATTAACAGATGCGCAATTGAATGCTTCTCTAAGTGAGGTTTTAGCGCTTAGAAGTATGATGTATTTCTACTTAGTTAAGAGTTTTAGGGATGTTCCCTTAAAACTTACGTCAACCTCAAAAGATACCGATTTACAGGATTTGCCAAAAACAGCGGGTGCTGATATCTTAACTCAAATCGTATCTGACCTTAAAAAGGCCGAAGCTGGCGCAGTAACCACTTATGGTAATACAGTAGCCGATAAAGGTAGAGTAACTAAGTTTACGGTAAATGCACTTTTGGCCGATGTTTATTTATGGATGGATAATTACACGGCCTGTTTAGCGGAATGTGAAAAAATTATCAATTCTCAGCGATATGCATTGCAATCTGCCGGCTCATCTTGGTTCTTTAATGTTTTTTATACAGGAAGTTCTACTGAAACTATTTTTGAGTTCAACAATCAGCAATCTACCGGTGCAATAAACAATGTTTTTTACAGTCTTTTGGTTCAATCGAGAAAACGCTTTATCGCTTCTAGTTATGTACAAAGTGAAATCTTTTCTCCTGATGATGTAGATCCCGATAGGATTTATGATATCCGAGGTGATAATTTTTACCGTACTTCTGATTTCAGCATTACAAAATGGGGAACTGAAAATCCATCATATGTAAACTGGCAGGCTTATCGATTATCTGATATTTTATTGTTAAAAGCAGAGGCATTGGCACAAACAAATGGAGGTACCGAGGCATTGCAGATTATTAGCGAAATCAGATTAAAGAGAAATGCTGTAGCTACAACTGCTCAATCTCCAGATCCAAATGATAAGGATGGCATTTGCGATTATATTTTGGCCGAGCGTTCTCGTGAGTTTGCCTTTGAAGGTAAACGTTGGTTCGATATTTTAAGGATGGCCAAACGCGATAATTATAGAAGATTAGATATTATTTTAAATATGGTGGCGCAAACTGTTTCACCTGCCTTACAGCAATCTGCAATTACAAAATACAGAGATTACAATAGCCATTACTTTCCAATTTTTGAGCAGGAGCTATTTGCTGATCCAAAACTTGTTCAAAATCCATTTTACAACAAATAAAATATAGCATGATGAAAAATAATTTAAATGTCCGCAACATAACCATCATGATGGTTGTATTAGCTTTTACATTTGTGTTTATAAATGCTTGTAAGAGAGAATCGTACACGTTGGCTACTACCGATGATGTTAATATAACTGGCTACCTCGATCGCTATCCTGATCAGTTTTCGTTAATGAAACAAATTATCGATCGCTCGGGTACCACAGGTTTTTTAGGGGCTTATGGCAAATACACTTTATTTACACCAAACAATACTGCAGTTACCGAATGGTTAAAAAGTAAAGGCAAGGCAGCAGTTGCCGATTTATCAGTAGAAGAGGCAAAGGACATGGTGAAATTTCACATCCTTCCAGATACGGTAGCCACCAACAGATTTACCGATGGAAAACTTGCACAGGTTACCTTATACGGCCAATATCTTCAAACTGGAGCAGTTAATCAAGGTGGAACCACAAGTTTCATTGTAAATAAACTTGCCAAAATTACCAAATCGAATATTAGGGTTGGTAATGGAATTATTCATGTAATGGATCATGTACTTTTACCGGCAACGTTAAGTTTGGCAAAAAGCGTAGAGGCAAATGCCAGATATACTTATTTTGCCCAGGCATTAAAGGAAACGGGTTTTTACGATTCGCTAAATGTATCGCAGGCTGCAGTGGTAGATACAACCCGTAGGTTTCAAACTTTAATTCTAGAATCTGATTCGGCACTTAAAGCAGCTGGTTTTTCAAGCTATGCAAGCTTTAAAAGTCGCTATTCAAAAACAGGAAATCCTAAAAGTCATACCGATAGTTTGTGGCTTTACATGGCTTACCACATTTCTACCGGACCAACTTACACCCCAGATATTATTACTTCGCCAGCAATTTATACGCTTGCACCAAAAGAGATTATCACTACGAAATTTTCAGGACAAAGTATTTTGTTGAATGAAGATGAATTTAATGGCATTGTAGAACCTGGTGTTGAAATTAACAGAACTTATAGTGATGTTACTGCTGCAAATGGTGTACAACATGAGGTTAAGAAACCATTTAGTATAAAAGTACGTGTTCAGGCAGCGGTATTTTTTGATGTGGGCGATCAGCCAGAGTTGAGGGCAAATCCAAAATGGAGAGGAGCTTCTGCTGCAAGTATTTTTATTATTGCAAACGGTAGTAGTACTTTGCAGGGTATGCTCTTCAATAATCCGGCGAAATTAACTACGCCAACTCAATATGATTATGTTACGGTTCCTGCAACACCACGAAGATATAACGGTAACGATTTTTTAAACCTTTCTGTTGGGCCGAATACCGCTCGTGCACAATGGTTAGAAATTAAAACGCCAATGTTGGTAAAAGGCAAATACAAAATTTGGGTTTGCTATGCACAAAACGGAAACGGAGCGATAACCCAAGTTGGTGTTGATGTTGGTAGAACTGGAGAGCAAATACTTCCTAATTTGGTCGATTTCAGACAAAGTCTTTCAGCATCTGGAGTGGTTACGGCAAATTCTGCATTGGCTTCTGCAGATCCACTGATGTTAACCAACGGATTTAAAAGGTACATTGCCACTACGGCAGAATATGCTGGAACCTTGAGAGGTGAGCAGGGTGTAACTGGTACCGGTTGGGATACCATGACTGGCCGTTTGGTTGGTACTGCAGATATTCAAACCACAGATAGACATTGGGTTAGGTTCACCATGATTCCGGGAGGAAGAGAATCTAATAACAATACTTGGATAGATATGATTCACTTTATTCCGGTAGATGCTGATCAAAACTATCCTCGATTTTCAACTTCAGCTACACAATTTAAAAGACCTTAATATTTTATCGGGTAGCAATGCCCGGTAAAAATATCCTAACCAAATAAGATGTTGCAAATGAAAAAATATATACAAAATTCCTTATTAATGCTAATGGTAATTTTTGGGCTAAGTGGCTGCAAAAATGTCATGGATGAGCATGTTGAGGTAGTCAATGCAGATAACACAATTGATCTTGTACAGAAAATAGCTGCTCAACCGAACTTAAGCAAGTTTAGCGAATATGTAAAAAGTACAGGATATGATCAGTTACTTTCATCTTCTCAAAACTATACCGTTTGGGCACCCACAAACGAAGCGCTGGCAACATTAAACGCTTCCATTACTGGCGATGCTGCAAAATTGAAAGACTTTGTTGCCAACCATATTGCCCTTACTACAATTGCGGCATCAAAAAGCCCGATGGATACGGCAAGAGTGAGTTTAATCAATAAAAAATATGCCACCATTATAGGCGATAAATTCGAAGAAGCGACCATTGTTGGAGCAGGAAAATTTGTTAAAAATGGTGCCTTATATATTTTGGATAAACCAGTTCCAACGAAATTAAATGTATGGGATTATATGCTGACCAGCACCGATGCGCCATTGCAAACCAATTACATCAGCAATATTTCTACCATGGTTATCGATTCTGCAAATGCAACCATTATCGGTTATAGCAGTTTAGGTAGGCCAATATTTGCGCCAAATCCGCCAATGGTTTCGAGAAATGCTTATTGGAGTACAGTTGCAGATTTAAGAACCGAAAGTCAGCAATTTACTTTCTTTATGCTTCAAGATCCCGCATTTACAAGTGAAGCAAATAGACTAACACCGTATTTTTCAATCAATGATAAATTTTCCTTAGTTCGTGATTTTACCGTTAGGGGATTATATACTCAAGATAAATTACCTGATACATTGTTATCTACAAGAGGCGTTAAAATCCCAATTTCTAAGGCATCGATAGTAAAATCTTACCGGGCCAGTAATGGCATCGTTTATGTCATGAGCGCCTTGCCGTTCAGAATAAAAGATAAAGTACCAGTTTTTAAGATTGAGGGAGAAAGTCCGAATAGTTTCAGAACTGATAAGACAGGAAATACACTTTACCGGTTAAAATTGGATAACAATGGTCTAGCTTATAAAGATATTGAGGTCTATAATCATGCTTTCGCAGAATATTATGTAGAGTATTTTAAAACGGCAGTTCCGCTGGTTAAATATAAGGTTTATGCAAGGGCAATTTCTGGAGGCATAGGCGATTCTCAGGTAGCTAATTTTACGCAACGTTATTTCATCCAAAACCCAACAACACTTGCTTACGATCTTTTTGCCACGCAAATAGTAACGCCATTAAATTACAATGAGGTTTATTTAGGTGATTTTACACCCCAACAATTTGGATCGCTCAGCTTAAGATTAACCGCTGCTAATAGTACAGCAGTAAATGTAAATACGCTCATCTTGGATTATTTGAGGTTCGAACCTATTCTTCCTTAATCAAATAAATCTGACTCAAAAAACTGACTATGCATAATTTTACCATTATAAAAAAAGGAATTACACTAGCACTATTTTGCTTTATGTTTTCTGCTGCAACCTTTGCACAGCAAACCGATACCAGCCAATATAGTACCGATACCACAACCGTTAAGGTGAAGCAGAAAAAATTGGTAGGCCAAAAAATAACTGGATTAGTTGTAGATGGATACACCAATAAACCAATAACCGGTGCCAAACTTACCGTTGTCGATTTCTCTGGCGCATTAACCGACGATAAAGGCCGGTTTAATATCGTGGTACCCGATTTTAATGCCACTATTTTAATCAGCAATACTGGTTATCACACAAAATTATTGCCTGTACATAAAGGCAAGTTAACGACCATTAAAATCTATCCAACAAATTATAATTCCCTATTTACCGAAGTGGTATTGCCATCAGGCACGCAGAATGTTGCTCGTTCAACCTCTGCTATAAGTTCTGTAAATCCACAAGGTGGATGGAATGTGAATTCTGAATCTCCAGATGGGTTTTTGCAGGGAAAATTGGCTGGGGTTAATTCCATCAGAAGATCGGGTACGCCAGGTATTGGTGCAGGTCTTTTTGTTCGCGGTTTTACCTCTCTATATGCCACTAATCAACCCTTATATGTTGTTGATGGAATGGTTTATGATGCAAATGCTTATGGAACATCGTTAACAACGGGACATAGAAATAATCCACTTCAATTTATTGATGTAAGGGATATTGAAAGCATCAGTTTGATAAAAGATGCAGCTGCAGCGGCAGTTTATGGAACGAAGGCTGCCAATGGTGTAATGGTAATTACCACGAACCATGCAAAGGATTTGGCCACGGCTATCGATTTTTCTGCCTATAGCGGCTTTAATCTTGTTCCTCGCCAACTTCCGGTAATGAATGTGGGTGATTTTAGAACTTATTTATCTGATGTGTTAAAAAGTCAGGGTTTGAGTAGTGGCGCAATTGCCGCCTTGCCTTATATGAATGATAATCCAGATCCAATTGCAAATCCTACTTACCAAATGTATCATCAAAATACAGATTGGCAAAAACAGGTTTTTAAAAGCAGCTTCGATCAAACTTATTTTTTAAAGGTTAGCGGTGGAGATAACATTGCAAAATATGCACTTTCAGCAGGCTATTCAAAAGATAAAAGTGTTCTCGATTCTACCAATAACACGAAATACACGATGCGTTTTAATAGTGATTTAAACCTAACTAAAAAGCTAACCGCAAACACTAATCTTTCCTTTAGTTATACAGAGCAAAGATTAAAAGATCAAGGCTTATCAACCCGTACCAACCCAATATTTTTAGCGTTGGTTAAAGCGCCTTTTATGGGTGTAAACGAAATTAGTGCTTTGGGTGCAGTTTCGCCAAACTTGGCCGAGGCCGATACCTTAGGCGTGAGTAACCCGAGGGCATTAATCGAAAAGGGATTGAATCAGAAGAAAGCATATCGTTTTTTCGGCAATATTATTTTCGATTATCAGTTTACCAAAAGCTTTAAGGTATCCAATTTAACAGGCGTAACTTACGATAAAACGCAAGAGACGTTGTTTATCCCTAGAAAAGGTGTTACCAACGAAATTTTGCCAACAACCATTGGCGATAGTAAATTGGGTTCGCAGGTAATCAGGTATTTCAGTGTTTTTGATGATTTCCATTTTACCTACAACAAAACCATTGCTAAAAACCACAACTTACATGTGGCCTTAGGTACACGTTTTTCTCAAAACCAAAGCGAGCAGGATTTTGCAATAGGCTACAATTCTGCAACAGATGTTTTAATCAGCATAGGAAATAGTAATGCTGCCTTAAGATATTTTGGTGGAGATATTGGCAGATGGAGTACATTAAATACTTATTTAACTGGAGATTATAGCTACAAAGATAAATACTACCTAAGCTTTGCCTTAGCAGCCGATGCTTCATCACGTTTCGGGAAAAGAGATATTTCATCAACAGCACGTTACGTGGGTGGTTATGGATTGGATATCGCTGGCGGAAAAACAGCATTGTTACCAGCTTTAAGTGCCGCTTGGTTAATTTCTTCAGAAGATTTTATGAAGAATTACAAAGGCATCGATCTATTAAAGTTTAGAATGAGCTACGGTTTGGTAGGTAATGATGATATTGGTAACTACAATAACAGGCAGTACTATGTTTCTCAAAATCTTTTAGGCCTGCAGGGAACAGTTAGGGGTAATATTGCCAATCCAAATATCCAATGGGAGCAAATTGCAAAATTCAATACCGGTTTAGATGCGGCTTTTTTTAACGAACGCTTAAGCTTCAGTTTAGATTATTACGTACACAAAACCAGCAAAATGCTTACCTATGTTCCGGTGGCGTCAGTTGGTGGTATAAATTCTTACATCGATAATCAAGGTGGAATGACGACCTCGGGCTTAGATTTTAGCTTGAACGGAAGAATTACTAACAAAACATTTAAGTGGGATTTGGGCTTAACCCTTGGAACCTACAAAAATGATATTGATAAGTTGCCAAATGGAAAAGATATCTTAACGAGTTACGCCAATGGCACTTACCTCACGAGAGTAGGCCAAACAGCAAACCTATTTTATGGCCAACGTACCAATGGCGTTTATGCTACAGATGCCGAAGCTACTGCATCAGGATTATCAATTGTAAATCCTGCAGGCCTAACTGTTCCATTTAAAGGTGGCGATATGAGGTTTGTTGATACCAATGGCGATAAAATTATCAATGCTGCCGATCGCGTGGTGATTGGAGATCCAAATCCAGATATCTATGGAAGCATCAACAATACATTTGGTTACAAAAACTGGACTTTAGATGTCTTGGTATCTTTCGTAGCCGGAAACGACATTTACAATTATACCCGTTCGATGTTGGAATCTGGAAGTACTTATTACAACCAAACAGATATTTTAAGGAACCGTTGGAGAGGTGAGGGGCAAGTTACCAATGTACCGAAAGCTGCTTACGGCGATCCGATGGGGAATGCACAGTTTTCTGATCGTTGGATTGAAGATGGTTCGTACTTACGCTTGCGCACCGTAAACTTAACTTACAATGTGCCTATAAAAGCCAAGGCCATTAAATATGCTAAAGTTTACGCTACGGGAAATAATTTATTTACGCTAACCAATTATTTAGGATACGATCCTGAGTTTAGTGCCTCGGGTAGTATTTTCACTCAAGGTGTTGATACCACTTTAGAGCCACAGTTCAGATCGGTACAGTTGGGTGTTAGAATTGGTTTATAATTAATGATTTATAAAAAGATGAAGATGGATTTTAATAAAAAAGTTATTGCAGTTTTAGCGGTAGCCCTGCTTGCAACAGGTTCATGGTCTTGCAAGAAAATAATCGACGAAGCACCAGAAACTACACTCGATATTACGAATGCCTATCGCAATTCTACAGATGCTGATGCGGCGGTAATTGGTATTTATGGTCAGTTTTTGGCCTTACAAAAGACTTACATTTTACAAAATGAGCTTCGAGCAGATTTGGTAGATGTAACTCCAAATGCTGATCCGTACTTAAAACAATTATCTAACCATACCACAACTAAAGATAATCCTTATGTAGATCCAAGGCCATATTATCAGGTGATTTTAAATTGTAATGATGCCCTAAAAAACTTTAAATTAATGCGTGATGATTTTCGGATGAGTGTAGATGATTACAACAAACATTATTCTGATATTGGCGCTTTAAGGAGTTGGATCTACCTGCAATTGGGTATTCAATACGGTAACGTTCCTTATATTACCGAACCTGTAGAAAATGTAGAGGATATTAAAAATTTAAGTGCTTTTCCAAGAATTCCACTTGATCAACTTTTAACGAAATTGATAGATTTTACCGAAAAGCTGCCTTATAAAGAAGTATATGCCTATCCAGCGGGAAATCCATTGGTGGTTACTATCGATGGAAACAATACGCAGAAGCTATTTATTTGCAAGCCTTTCGTGCTAGCAGATCTTTATTTATGGAATAATAACTATACCAAAGCCGCAGAAAATTATCAGAAAGTAATGGATAGCGAAAATAATAATACCAACATCAACGTATCTTTTAATGCTTATAAAGTTGGCTTTTATGCTGGTGGTGCCACCTATGATCCGTATTCTGACAACGCAGTAAGGTATGGAAGAGCGCAAGATGAATCTTCATTACTTACGGAAAGTGGTTGGAGAAATATTTTCACTTTACCAAATAGCTCCACAACCTACAACACAGAATGGCTGTGGGGAATTCCTTACAGTGCAAATTTCAAACCTGGAAATCCAATGATTGAATTGTGTTCTCAAGCTTTTGGGAAGTACTTGATTAAGCCATCACAATCATCAATTGATAATTGGAATGCGCAAAGACAATATAACGGAATTCCTTACGATGCAAGGGGACGATTATCATACTCTACCTCAATTGCTGGTCCTGTTATTACCAAATTAACTGATAATATTATTCCAGCTACAAATTTTAATAAGATTGGCAAATGGGGTCTTTACCGTGCAGCCTTACTTCATTTACGCTACTCGGAAGCTGCAAACAGAGATGGGAAAGGTAAATTAAGTTGGGCCTTATTAAATATTGGAATTGCAAATACCTTTTATGTGGGTACCTATTTAAATGGCGCTAAATCTCCGGTTTCTTTTGATGAAATTAACACCATGCAAACGCCTTATGCTGCTCCATATTATTTTGATGCAAGAAGTAATGGTGATTATAAAAGCCCTTGGTATCGCAATACAGGAATACGAGGCAGGGCAGGTGTAACCGCTTTGGATGTGAGTTTGCAAAATGATGTAACTGGTTTGGAAGGTAAATTAATTGATGAAGGTGCGTTAGAATTAGCTTTCGAGGGTAACCGTTGGCCAGATCTTTTACGTATTGCAAGGAGACAAAATAATCCTGCTTTTCTTGCAGAGCGAGTTTACCAAAAGCTACTGAAAGCTGGCGATCCAAATGCAGGTGCAGCCAGAGCAAAGTTAATGACTCCATCAAATTGGTATTTGCCATTTGATTGGAATTAGTGATTTTTTTTACGTCAATTAAGCCTCCATTTATAAATTAAGTGGAGGCTTTTTATGTTTAGCGATTATGTGATGAATTTACTGATTCAATAGGAGCTATCGGATTAATTTGGGAAGACGGCTATTCATAGTCGGTTTTCTATACTACATGTCAAACCACCACGTCATGCTGAACTTGATTCAGCATCTTTCATGCTAGGCGTTCATATTATCTAGATTCTGAATCAAGTTCAGGAAGACGACCGTTCATGTTTAGTTTTTTAATCTATCAGTTTGTCATTTCTTTTAACAAGTGGTTAACCATCCTGCCTAGCCACATCGTCATTCTCGTGTATGCGGGAATCTTATAACTTTAGTTGTTTCTAACCGCATTAAGATTCCCAATTAAGTTGGGAATGACAACTGTTCTTTTTCGGGTTTCTATTCTTTATGCCTAACCACCACGTCATGCTGAACTTGATTCAGCATCTTTCATGCTAGGCGTTCATATTATTTAGATCCTGAATCAAGTTCAGGAAGACGACCGTTCATGCTAGGTTCTTTAACTGATCGGTTCTAGCGTTTCACTTAGCCACATCGTTATTCTGATGTATGCGGAACAACCACTAACATCAGCTCCCTACCAATCCAATTTCAATAGAATTACACCTTGTCGATTTAATTCAAATTGAAGATTTTCTGCTGTTTTGAATTTACTGGGCTTGCCTACCATTTTCAATTGCCCCGCCTTTTCTAACTGAGCAATTTGTTTAGCATCTGGGTTTTGTGGCGATCCCATTTTTTTCCAAGCCTCGTAAGAATTGCTATTCTCGTTATCTATTTGATATTTGGTGAGGGTTACCGTTTTAGTATTCAACCCATTTAGTTTCACAGAAATTAAATCCTTTGAAATGTTTTTATCTTCATCGTGATAATTCCAAATCATTATCGCAGCATACTTTTCGTCTTTCGTGGCCAGCACACCTACATCGGTATCGGTTTTTCTGATGCTAGAATCCAGAATAGACTTTAGATTGTACATCCGATCGCTTTTCGCTTCAACACGATTACCTTTCATCAACCCAAACATTCTGAACACATTTAAAACTGGTTTATCTACGCCGTTAGTTGCCAAATCCCTAAATCCAGCAAACCAAGGCTGGTTCTCAAATTCAAACGACCAAGTAACAGCACCTATAAGATTAATGGAGTATTTATCGGTTAGTTCATACAATCTTGCAAATGATGCTGCGGTATAACTCGAATACATGGTTCCATTACGGTAAGCGTTTTCAGGATTCGTTGACATGCCGCAAGCCGCACAACCCTCAGGATCTGACTCGCCAATAATTACTGGAATATTCTTTAGCTGTGGATATTTATTGATGATGCGATAATTCGATTCGAAGTTTTTAAGCTGCGTTTTAATACTCATTACCACCGTTCCATTCACTACCCTTGGCGAACCTTTGGCATGAAAAAGAACGGCATCCAAAGGTGAACCAATCTTACCAGTAGCATAATTTGTATCCACCAAACAGTGCGAAATAAAAGCATCTAGGTATTTAGATCCACCTCCAGTTACATTTGCACCACCGATTTTAGCACTTGGTAAAGCTCGTTTTACACCATCAGCGGCATAATCATATAACTTGAAAAAATCTTGCTGTGTTCCTTTCCAATAAGCACCATCGGGCTCGTTCCAAACTTCCCAATACCAGCTTTCAACCTCGGCTTTTCCATATCTTTCCACGCTATGTTTTACCCATTCGTAAACCAGATTGCCCCACTTTTTATAGTCTTTTGGAGGATAAGCCCAGCCTGTTAAAATCTCATCGTAACGCACACCAGGTTTCCATTTGTGTTGGTAAGGAATTGGATGAGTTGATAATGCTTCAGGCATAAAACCAATTTGAGCCAATGGTTTCATGCCTCTTTTTATATAAGTGTCGAAAATCTGATCGATTATCTTCCAGTTGTAAATGGGATTTCCATTCGCATCTTCGGTGTAGGCATTTGTCGATCCCCATTTCAATGCAGGTGTTCCATCGCCAGATGTTAATAGGTTATGCGCTCGAACATACACGGGAACTGGACTTAATTTAGAAATTTCGGTTAATAGTTTCTGCCCATCTTTCATGTAAGTATAATTAGGTTCATCATAACCAAACCAAGCCCAAATTGGCTTCATTGGGGCTATATTTTTATCGAAATTTACTTCAATTGTAGCTTTTTTTTGTGCAAAACCAGTTTGAAATAAAACTTGAACCAGCACTAAGAGGAACACATATTTAGATTTCTTCATTTTATGTAATGTTTAAAAATTTCTTTTTAAAATGCTGATTATTCTTTGGTGATGAAGTGATCATTTGAAACTAAATAAATTTGTAAAATCTCATTTTTACTTCATTTTAATCAAAGAAACATCATCTACAAAACAAGAAGCATTTGCTTTTCCGTCTGCCAAAAAACCAATTTCAATCTTTCCTTTGAAAACCTTTATACCCTCGATATTAATCGTTTTCCACTCGTTATTTTCTTCCTTAAAATCATAGCTCTGCCTCGTTCCATTGCTGAAAGCATACATTTCCAGCTTATTAAATGCCTTATTGTTTTTTACCTTTGCCGTTAATTTGTAGTTTCCGTCACTCAATATCACATTTTTGGAAGAAGAAATGATCTGCGAAATCTTTCTTTTAAAATTTACTTTATCGCTGATGTTTAAGCTCTTTTCTCCAATGACTACGCTTCTTTCGTTTTGCGTATTGAAGTGATTTAAGCTAGGCGAAGTCAAGCTATCCAATCCAATTTTATTTCCCTCAATAATTTCGGTTTTCCATCCTGTTAATTGGGTTTGCAAAGGTTTAACAACGCTGGGAATACGTTTTCTGTCTGCTTCAAAACTTCCGTTTTTAACGAAGTCATTATCCATTGCCACATTCCATTGCCCTGTGTTCACATTTAAGTTCCACGAATTTAAAGAATTGAAATAGGGCTTTTTCCCCTCGAAAGTAATGGGACACCATTGGTTGTATCCAAGTCCATTTCCTGCAAAATCCGACCAGCGG
Source organism: Pedobacter frigidisoli (assembly GCF_004331675.1). GTDB lineage: Bacteria > Bacteroidota > Bacteroidia > Sphingobacteriales > Sphingobacteriaceae > Pedobacter > Pedobacter frigidisoli. The sequence goes on from NZ_SJSN01000013.1 coordinate 106,723, forward strand.
TCGCCGCAGTAGATAACGGTTTCCTTTTCCGTGCCTTTAACATTTACAAAGAAACCAGTTTGTGAGATATGCGCATAATCATCCAAACTTCCCTCGGTTACCAGCATTTTGTTCGTCGGTAAGTACGGACCTTTAACATCATCTGAAACCAAATAATAAGCCAGTGATCCATCCCAGCCATAAATATTGGAGGCGTACATATAATATTTGCCGCCGTATTTAAACATACAATTTCCCTCGCGGCTTTCGCCTTTAAAAATCTCTGTACAATCCAAAAGATTTACTTTTCCATTTTTCACGCCAATTTCAGAGATGTATATTTTATTTCGACCACGGCCATAGGAATAAACCAAATAGGATTTGCCAGTATCCTCATCTGTAAAAACAGTTTGATCTCCAGTATTGGAAGTGCCAATCATAGGCTCCATGTTTATTCTTTGATGCCATTTAAATTGCCCATTTGGAGCATCGGAAGTGGTAATTAATACCTGATTGCCATGCTGCACAAACATGGCATATTTCTTCAACTCTTTAAGATAAGCTACACCTAAACGACCGACCCAAGTTTTTCCATTTTTATTGGTTTCGCCTTTAGTAAGCACATCGCCCTCGCTTGTCCAATTAGTTAAGTCTGTAGAACTATAGCAAGTTACCGATTCAAAAGTGGCCTTTGGCTGGGTAATGGATGGGTCATTCTTGTAGAGATCTGCCTCAGCATAATGAACGCCATACCAATAATATTTTTTTATTCCTGATTTTGGATCATCGAATTGGAAAATTCCACCGCCTTGACTATATATCGTTTGGCCATCCCTTGTTTTCCAAAAGGAATCATTTTTTATATTATTCGTTTGGGCTTTTACTTTTCCATTGCTCGTTAATGCCATTACTAAAATCGCTGTAACAACAATGATCAACGGGTTTTTATCTTTTTTTCTAATCATTGTTATTTACAAAGTGGGAAGACTATTTCTTGTTATAATTGATTCATCAAAATATAAAAAACTATTTAACGCTGTAAATTTCGGCTTCGATAATACTTAAACCGCCTTTAAGCTTGGTTTCAGCTCGCTCTACGCCATCATCCAGTTTTTTACCATTTACCTCAACACCAATATTGTTGTTTTCATCTTTGCCTGAACCTACGAGTTGAACCGTAACCGTTTTGCCTTTTGTAGCTTTAAAGTTGATTGTAAAGTAACCTAAGCTTGGTTTACTGTTTCCTTTAAAAACCTCTTTGCCATCAATTAAAATCTTAATAGGATAAACTTTTGTCCTGAAACCATTTAATTTAAGAGAAATAGCAGAAACCATACTCTCTTTTTCCAAGCGATATTTTATCCAAGCGGTAGCAATTTTTCCGTCGTTAACCCAATCGCTCAACTCATTATCATCGTAACTTAAATTTGCCTTTTCATCGTTCGCACCTGCTTCAGCGGAAATAATTTTGATAGATTTTCGCCAATCAGTATAGGATTGGCTCAATGGCGTTGGACCTTTAACCAAACTTGATTTTAACCCATCGCTAGGAAGTTGTTTCGAAAGCCCATTTTCAACTTTAATAGGAATGGTTTCGAGAGAAATAGACGAAGACTTTAAGCCATCAGCATTTGCGGTCAGGTTTATTTTTCCTGCTGTCAATGTAGATCTGATGAGCACTCTATTTACGCCACCTTCAACAGGTAATTCTTTTGACAAAATGAAATTATCTGGCCCTTGTGCTATACCACCACGCCATTCTGCAGGTCCTTGCATTTCAAATTTTATCAGATTTAATGCCGTTGGACAGCGGTTGCCTGCCGCATCAACTGCCTCAACCTGAACCAGGGCTACATCTGCACCATCTGCTTTAAAACCACTCGAATTTTTAATGGCTGTTAATTTGAGGGCAACAGGATTATCAGCAGTTTTTAATTGGGTTTCGGCTAGTTTTTTTCCAGCTTTGGTATAGGATATTGCTTTCAAAATCCCAGCTTTGAAAGTAATATTTTTGAATGTGAACAAAAAGCCCTCAGTTTTTTCGCCAAAACCAAGCGACTTATTATTGAGGATTAATTCTACTTTATCGCCTGCGGCGATTACATAAATATCTTTTTTGGTACCAGCTTTGTAGTTCCAGTGACCAACTAAATGGATGCCTGTTTTCTTAGCATCAACCCAACCATCCCACATTACTTGGTGTGCAAAAAAAGCATCTTTAGGGATTCGCATGGCATCTACTTCACCACTTCTACGGTAATTTTCTTCCCCACGATAATGCGTATTGGAATCAGAAAAAATAATATTAACGCCACCAGAACTCACACGAGTTCCCGATCCAGGTCGCTCTTCGTAATATTCGTTCCATCGGGTTACGTCTTCAATCGCTTGAGAATCTTGATTTCGGTTATAGTCGCTCGCATCGGCACCTTTGTAAAGTGGACCAGCGCCATTTTTATGATACGGTGGTGAAAATTCATCCCAATATTTACGAAGTGCTTCATCTCTAGAATATTCCATTGACCAAACTGGCTTGGTTGCACTTTTGTTGATATAAAGCATTTCACCGCCATATTCTGCAGATGGAATATCCAACATTTCTCGAGATCCGATTGCCCTGCCGCCATGAGGATCATAAAGATCTCTGATCGCTTTCATTTCATCCATGTGTGCTACACTGATGGATTCGTTACCGCATTCGTAAAATAAAATACTTGGGTTATTGCGATTATAAATGATCGCATCTGTCATTACTGCCTTTCGCTGATCCCATCGGATTCCAGTAACATCTTTCTCCGAATCGCCAGCTGGCATGGCCTGAATCAAACCCATTCTGTCGCAAGATTCGATATCTTGTTTCCAAGGGGTAATATGCATCCAACGGACTAAATTCGCATTGCTCTCCACCATTAACCCATTGCTATAATCGCTTAACCAAGGCGGAACGGATAATCCAATTGCTGGCCATTCGTTGCTACTGCGTTGCGCATAACCTTTCATCATTAAAACGCGATCGTTTAGGTAAACCATTCCGTTTTTAAATTCAGCTTTTCTAAACCCTGTTTTGGTGGTTAGGGCATCGATAACATTACCATTTACCTTTAGTTTTGAAGTCACGGAATACAAATAACCATAACCCCAGCTCCAAAAATTTAATCCAGAAACAGGAGATTCAGCGCTCAAAATTGATGTTTCACCAGCCTTTAAACTTGTTGCTGCCGATTTAAATGTCTTGATTAATTTGCCATCAGCATCTTTTAGCTCAACCTCATATTCGATTAACTTTGATTCATCACTTTCGTTTTTAACCTGAGATTCGGAAACAATTACAGCAGATTTATTTTTAATATCAAAGTTTTTGGCATAAATATAATTACCTGTTGTTCCAAGAATTGCATTAATAGGCAATGTTTGATAAATGTTTCCGGTAACATGCAAACGAACATTTTTTGAGATCCCGCCATAATTTGCGTTAAAATTTTTATCATTCCATTGATAACCAGAATTGGTTGCTTTTTCCTTATAATTCCATGCGTTATCGATTTTTACGGCGATTACATTTTCTTTGTCAGTATTAATCAGGTTAGAAATATCAAATCCAAATGCCATTACTCCATTTTCATGTCTGCCGATAAACTTCCCATTTAAGTAAAACTCTCCAGCCTGCCTGATTCCCTCAAATTCTAAAAATACCTTTTGGCTTTTATTTCCTGCTGGAATGGTGAAATGTTTTCGGTACCAAACTATCCCCGTTGATAAGGCTTCGATAGATTTTTTAAAAGCCTCATCCTCATTCCAAGCATGAGGAAGTGTTATTGCTTTCCAGTCTTGATCATTAAAATCCACAGCTTCTGCACCAGAAATATCGCTAATGCTGAGTTTCCAACCAGGATTAAAATTATAGGTTTGCCTTAAGTTAGAATTGGTTTGCGAGAAACAAAATATTGGAATTAAACAAAGAATTAAAATCTTGAATTTCATAAAGTTTCTATGCTTTTAGTGCTTTAATTTTAAATATAGAGACTTGTCGCGATCGCAAGTAATTTCCCCATTTTTATATTCCAGTTCTGCCATTTGGATGGAACTTCTTCTGGTTGAGTAATTATCAACGCCTTTATTTTCTGGCGTTCTTCCAGGATGGGTGAAATAATAAACGTAAGCTTTGCCATCATTAACAAGCACATCGCAATGACCGCCCATCACGCCATCATCAACACCTTTTCCAGGTTCTTGGAGAATATTTTTTTCTTGTCGCTTCCAATTCAAAAGATCAGTTGAGGAATAAACGCCCAAACCTTTCCAGTTATCAACGATCATCCAATAAGTATCTTTCCAAAAAAATACTTTTGGTCCCTCGCAGCCTCGATCGCCAATAATACGTTTGCCGCTATCGTTCCAAGTATATAAATCCTTGCTGTCGGCATAATAAATAGATTTGCCATTCATTTCATTATTATAGTACATTCGCCAACCTTTGTTATTTGGGAGTTTATAAACGCAGGCATCAATACAGCGATCTGAAGCGAGGTTTAACTTCGATTCGAATTTCCAATTGATGAGGTTTTTGCTAGTAAGATGAACAATATATCGTGGATGTTTCCAATCGCTAAACACCCCGGGAACATAGGTGAGGTACATGTGGTAAAGTCCGTTGTTTTCAATAACTTCTGGTGCCCAATGTGTGTAATTTGTTAGGCGATATTGAATATCACAGGTATCTCTATATTTCCACTTAACGCCATCTTTTGATTCTGCAATGCCAATTCTAGTGCCATGAACCCAACTCACGCCATCCAAATTTTTGCCATTTGCCCTGCGGTTGGTATAAAACATAAACCATTTCTTTTCTCCCTTGTTCCAGATTACCACTGGATCTGCGGCACCATCATAAACAGAATCTCGGAAAAGTGGCTTTGGTACCAGTGAAGATTTGCTTTTTTGTGCAACGGCAGCTACAGAAATGAATAGGAGTAAGGCAAGAAGAATTTTCTTCATTTCTTTGGGATAAGGGAATTACTTTCAATTAATCAAACCTAATTATGGTGTATAATTAATGTTTACTTAAGAAGTATTTGGTTAAAAAAGGTTACACGAGATTAGCATTTTTAATCAAAGAACCCATCCTGCTCTATCCTGCAAAAACCTTATACAATTAACATCAACATAGATTACACTTATTTCCATCGATTGAAAAAAAAATAATTTTCAGATTAATAATGATGTGATAAAACAAAAAAAGGGCGACTAACATATCAGTTAATCGCCCTGTAGATTTAGGTTTTTAATTTACCAGCCCGGATTTTGCATGGCCTGTTTTTGTGCTGGGGTTAAGGCAACACCATCGTTTTTAATTACATCCAGAAATGTTTGTGGAATTGGGCGTAAATAATGTTTGCTATCTATTGGCTTAGCCTCAAGGTTAAATGCTGTAGTTCTTGCTACCAAAGTTTTGGTTCGGGCAAGATCTTCCCATCTCATTAATTCGCCCATTAATTCTCTCGAGCGTTCATTTAAAATAAATTCCGTGAATTTATCAGCCTGAGAAACTGCACCAATTTTATCGTAAAATTCTTTATTGGAATTGAAGATATCAGCTTCGCTGTTTAAATGCATTGATGTTAAGGTGTTGACGGTACTAACGGGAATATTGTTCGATTCGAAATAGGTGTTTTTATCTGAGTAGGAAACGAAGCCTGTGGTATTAACCGCTGCATTGGTTTTGTAAGCTACACCGCCATCTACATACGATGAGCGATCTTCACCATCTTTATAAGCCGCACGATCGCGAACTCGGTTTAAATAGGTGATAGCTTGTCCAAATTGACCTAATCTACCGTAAGCTTCAGCTGCGATTAAATAGGTTTCGGCTAAACGAGCCAAAATACCATCTCTTTGTCCGAATTGTGAGGCTACTAAGTTTCTAGATCCATCCATAAATTTAGATAGTGCCACATATTGACTCACGCCATAATTTCCATGTGCATTTAGATAACTCTGTGGCTGACCAGCAAAATACCTCACATACATGCTTGGTGCTCTAAGCGCAATGTTTGTACTGGTGTACCTCGTGTCGTTTGCATCATTAACGATGTACAATATTGATTCTTGTCCGCCCGTAAATCTTACTTGACCAACTTGGCCAGGAGTAGGCGCATTTGCAGCGGTCCATTTTGGTGCACCAGCTGGGTTATTACACAAATAACGCGTTTTGAAACTTTTCCAAAATCTCGAATCGTTAACACGGTCAAAAACATCAATTGCATAATCGGTAGATTTCATGCGCTGAAATTCACGGCCTCCAGGGATATCTCGTTGCATGCCTGGTAAATTTTGGTAAACCGATGGGTAGTATAAGTGAATCTGATTTCCGTAGCGACCTTGTGTAGCTGTATTTCCAGAGAATTGGGCAGCTAAAATAACTTCTTTATTTGTTTCATTTGGTCCATCGATTGTTGTAAAGTTCCAAAGATCGCTGAAATTGGTTGCCAAAGTATGCTGACCGCTGTTGATTACCAAATCTGCATACTTTACTGCATTTTGTAAATCGGCCTGCTTGGTATCGCTGTTCCAATCGTTATTAAGTTCACTCGCTCGGTATAAATAGGCTTTTGCTAAGAAATGTGCTGCAGCCCATTTGGTAATTCTCCCTGTTTCTGCTGGCGTATTCGGAAGAAGATTATAGGCTTGTGTAAAATCTTGAATTACTTGTTCATAAACCTCTTTTGCAGAGTTACGAACAAAATCTTCCTTAATAACTTCTAAAGATTCTAATTGCAGAGGCACTCCACCGTATTGTTTTACCAATTTAAAATAGTCGAAAGCACGCATAAAATAACCTTCGCCTAAACGCGTATTTTTATTGGCTCCTTGATAATATATTGGAACATTCTTAATCACAATATTAGCAGAATTAATGTTGGTGTACATATTATCCCAAATTGCTGCAACATCTACCGTTTGAGAATTTAAGCTACCATCATACGAGTTCCACTGTTGTTCAGTTCTATCTCCGCCTACGTTAAACTCATCAACCCCGTAATTGGTTGTGGTGTAAGCCCAAGTGTAGTTGAAGTGAAACTTTAAACTTTGGTACATTCCTATTACTAAGCCATCCAAGCCGTCGGTTCTCTGAAAATCTGAAGTGTTGTGTGAGTTAATCACTTCTTCATCCAAAAAACTTTTTTTACAGGAAGTAGGTAAAATCATTAAGCCACTCAGCAATGCTATTCCTGTTAGTAAATTTATAATCTTTTTCATCTTATTGTCTTTTAAAAACTTGCATTAATACCAAATACTACACCTCTGTTAAAAGTAGAACCACCCAAATCTGGATCAATCCATTTAACATTCGAATAAATTAAACCTGGATTTATTGCTTGTGCATAAACTCTTAATCTAGATAAGGTTAGTTTTTTGGCGATATTCTCTGCGAAATTATAACCAAGTGAAATGTTTCTTATTTTGATAAATGAAGCATCTTGATAATTCATCGAACTTTTAAATGTATCTCCAGCAGCGCTTGCATAACTTGGTGCAGGATAATCGTTTGTTGGGTTTGTTGGTGTCCAATAATCAACAACACGTTGCGCAAAGCGACCTTGTAAAGATTCTGCCCCAGTTGCAATTAAGAAATTATAACGAGCAACAATAAAAATAGACAAATCGAATTTTTTATAATTGAACGTATTCGTTAAACCACCTGTCCAGCTTGGATTGTAATGCCCTAAAATCTGCAAATCGTTATTAGCATCAATTTTATAATCGCCATTTAAATCTTTAATCTTAATGGAGCCTGGTCTAAATTTACTGGCTACCGCTAAAATGTTTGCATTAAATTTATCCATTTCAGCTAAATCTTCAGGTGTGTTTTGCCAAATGCCTTCCTTAACATAATCGTAAGCTACGCCATTCCTTGCGCCAATAAAAAAGCGATCATTAATCATATTACCACCGTTAAGTTGGATAATTTCATCTTTACTCACAGAGAAATTTAGCGTAGATTCCCAAGTAAAATCTTGTGTTTTAACGTTAATTGTATTTAGGGTTAAATCAAGTCCCTTGTTTTTGGTAGAACCAATGTTATCAAATGCACTCGGGTAACCATTAATAATCGGGATGTTTTTCTTTAAAATTAAGTCGTTTGTTTTAGATTTATAAACATCTAATGAACCACTAATTCTTCCTTTAATTACGCTAAAATCTAAGCCCAAATTATATTGGGTGGTTTTTTCCCAACTTAATAATTTGTTAGGGAATGTAATTGGGTTTGCAAGAGATGCATCCGATGCAACATAACCGGTTTGTACCGAGCTGCCATAAGTATAGGTAAGTGGTTGTGTTAAACCAAGTGTTGTACCAATATCTACAGATGAATTACCCGTTGTACCCACACCAAGTCTTAATTTTAATTCGTTAATCCACTTAATGTTTTTAATAAAATCTTCCTGATCTAAACGCCAAGCCAATGCGGTTGATGGGAAGAAATCCCATTTGTTTCCTGATGCTAATTGAGATGCACCATCCCAACGGCCAGATGCTGTTAGTAAATATTTATTGTTGAAAGCATAATTAAATCTAGCCATATAAGATACTAAGGCAGATTTTCTTAAATCAGTTCCAAAACCATCTAAAGCAGTAATGTTAGCTGAATTTAAGCCATACCAAAGGGCGTTGGGTAATGATATTTTACTTCCTGTTAAGGTTGAAGATTCTTCCCTAAATATGGAAGAACTTTGTAATAGTGTTACGCCAAAATTGTGCTTATTGATTGTTTTATCATAATACAATAAATGATCGAGTGTATAAGCAAACCGATTGCTTTGATTTAATTGAGCGTAATTATTTACTGATCCAATTACACCTGCATCACGATTTACGGATTTAGCATCTTGATATCTTCCGTTGTAGAAATTTGAAAAATCTGGTCCAAAATTAACACGATATTTTAAGCCTTTAAAAAGACTAACTTCTCCAAAAACAGAACCTAATGTTCTTAAGGTTTTACGAAGATTGATATTGTAATCGGCCTCCAATACTGGGTTTTGAATGTTAATATCGCCACCAGGAAGATTAATTCTGTTTCCATCTGCATCGAAAGGGACTGCCAAAGGAAGCATTCCACGTGCTGCTGCATAAATGTTTCCAGCACCTGATGCGCTCGCAGCAACAAAACCATAATTTTGTAAACTGTATGTAGCCGTTAGGTTTGCGCCCATTTTAAACCATTTTACAGGATTAATCTCAATGCTTACCTTTCCGCTATATCTCTCAAAATCCTGACCCAATTGCGTTCCTTCTTGGTTTAAATAACCGAAAGATCCATAAGCTTTTATTTTATCGGTACCACCACTAACACTTAATACATGATCTTGAGTAATTCCTGTTCGGGTAACTAAATCTCCCCAATCTGTAGTTGGAACCAAGCTTCCATCAAAAACACCATTTACCCAACCTTGATCTAAATTAGCCAATACAAAACTATCACCAGCAAAAATTCTTCTATCATCAGCTTGCGTAGGTACAATAGGATAGGTTGGTGTATTTGATGTTCCGTTTAATGCATTTAAGTAAGCGGTACGTCGAAAGGCATCTCTTCTAAACTCTATGTATTGGCCAGAATTCATCATTTCCATTCTATCGTTTAGCGATTCAATGGTAGCCGTACCCACATAATCTAACGTTAATCTACCAGCTTTACCTTTTTTGGTATTAACGATTACAACACCATTTGCTCCACGAGAACCATAAATCGCTGTCGCAGATGCATCTTTTAAGATATCGATAGATTCGATATCATTTGGATTAATTGCATCGATGCCGCCTGCTTGCAGCGGAATTCCATCTACAACATACAAAGGTGAGTTACTTGCCGTTAATGATCGTACCCCACGAATTAAAATACTTCCAATTTGCCCCGGACGTTCATTTGAGGTAATATCCACACCGGCAGCTTTTCCTTGGATAGCTTGCAGCGCATTGGTAACAGGCCTCGATCTAATTTCTTCTGCACCAACGCTTACCACCGAACCTGTTAAATCACTTTTCTTAACCGCGTTATAGCCTACAATTACAATCTCATCAAGATCGTTTGTTGCACTCTTCATTTGCGCAGTAATATTTGTTCTGCCATTAATTGGAATTTCTAGTGTCGTATAACCAACGTAAGAAAAAACCAAAGTGGGCGTAGCTGTTCCCGTCGGGACTGTAATAGAGAAAGCACCATTTGCATCTGTTGTAGTTACAATTGATGTTCCTTTAATTTTCAAGATTACGCCAACTAGCGTTTCGCCTTTTTCATCGGTAACCTTTCCTTTAATAACATCGTCGAATTTGTTATTAGAAAAGCGATCTGCTCGTTTACTAACATTTGTTTCAGCATTAGCTGTTTTGCTAAGCACTACAAAAGACAGCGCAGAAAGACTAAAAATGAGTAGCCTTTTACCATTAAATAGGTGCCGTTGCTGATTAAAAATGGGGGGTAAATTAAAATGCATAAGTTTTAATTTTATTAAGAAATATTTGGTTATTTATTATCGCAGCATGTTGTGCGAGTCGCAATTGAAGAATCCTTTATCTACCTTAAATGATGATTTGTTTTGTTGGTTACAATTTCTTTCGAAAGTATTTGGATTTTTTAAATTACTTGGAGTGCTCGTTTAGGGGTTTTCTGTGAGGAATTACATGAGCCAAGGAAGTTTCTTTCTCAGGATAAATGAATGCATAAAGTAGCCTTTTTTCATAAAATTGGGATTAATGATGGATTATTAAATTCGAATAAAGCCTAATTACACGAGGAACTGTTTCCTCGAGCAACACTATACTTGGTTAAAATTTAAACGAGATTAAGGTTTTAATTTTGATTTCCCATCCTGCTCTATCCTGTTAAGAGGTTGGGATGAAATAAATTGAAATGAAAAACGGAACACATCGAAGCCTGTGTTGGTGTGGTTTGGTTTCAGAAGTTTGAAGTGGTAGGCGTTAATTTTGTTATTATCGATTATAACTTATCCAATTTAAAATAACCTAAATGGATTTTGTCTTCTGCCAAATTAGATGATGGCGTAATTTCGATTTGGTACTTTTCTTTCATCTCCCGACTTAAGATATCCTCGATTTTGTAAATATCATCTACATCTACACCATATTTTTCATCAATATGGGCATTTGCACCTTTTAATGAATTGGTTTTAAAGAACACAGATTTTTTAGCTTCTTGAACAGCATGTGCTCGATCATCGTTAACAGATAAGACAATGTAGTGTTGCTCTGCTAATTTATTGGTTTGATAACCCCCAAGGTTAATAAAGAATAATTTTTTTAAGGATGGTTTTGTGTCTTCAGTCTTTAAGCTAACCATTATTCTATAATCGCCAACCACATTTACCTCACGCCAACCATCTACATGGATGCTATTGCCAGCCTCTGGCCAAAATGCCTTTATAGCGGGAACGAGCTCTTTTAAAGAATTTGCAATGCCGAAAAAGTAATCGTGTTGTTCTACATTGCGTTTTGGAGCTTTTGAGCCTAGTAAAAGCATGTAAAGTTTTGGTTCTGGCATTAATTCTTTTTCATCCATCCTTTATCTGTTTGTTTTCTTTGAAAATTAGGGTGTGCTCTTTTTATTTACTATTGCTAACAAGTTTGTAAACATTTGGTTTCTAAAAATCGCGAACATTGCTTAATTTATCAATTTTAATCATCTTCTAAAACAATTTAGACTTTAAAGGATTATATGAATTGCTACAAGCATAAATTTGCAATTAGCCAAACAATAACCGCTTAAATTAGATGAACAATAACGCTGTAAAGAAAAGAATCGCAATAATTGGTGGCGGTCCAAGTGGACTTTTTATGTACAAACGATTGGTAGAATCTAAGCATAAAGGTCTTGAAATCGAAATATTCGAACGCAAAGGTTATTTGGGCGCTGGAATGCCTTACAGTGAAGAAGGAGCAAATGAAGAACACATTACGAATGTTTCTGATAATGAAATACCAATCATTTTTAACTCTATTGAAGATTGGATAAAAATCGCTGCACAAGATATCCTAAAGAGATTTAATATCAACTCCGAAAATTTTAATGAGTACAAGGTTTTACCTCGATTGTTTTTCGGCGAATATCTTTCAGCTCAATTTAACTTGTTAAAAGATTCTGCAGAGAAACTGGGCATTAAAACTAAGGTGCACTTAAATTGTGTGGTTAAGGATATAATCGATTATCCTGAAAAGAAAACCGTAGAGATCGAACTAGAGGACGGAACCATTTGCACTAGCGATTTGATTATTATTTGTACCGGTCATAACTGGCCTAAAAAATATGAGGGTAAAGTTCCAGCGTATTTTGATTCTCCTTATCCACCAAAAAAACTGTTGCTAAATATTAATCATCCTGTCGGAATAATGGGTACTTCGTTAACCGCAATTGATGCGGTTAGAACCTTGGCAAGAAGAAATGGTAAGTTTGAGGAAGCCGAAAATGGTAAGTTAAAATTTAGGCTTGATAAAGAAAGTAAAGATTTTAAGTTAATTATGCACTCTAGAAATGGACTTTTGCCAGCGGTTCGGTTCCATTTAGAAGATTCGCATTTAGGTAAGAATGAAACCTTAACGAAAGCCCAAATTAAAAAAAATATCAAGGAAAATGGTGGGTTCATCGCTTTGGATTATGTTTTCGAAAAGAATTTTAAAGAAATATTTATCGAAAAAGACCCAAGCTTTTACAAGAAAATAAAGGATTTAAGTTTAGAGGATTTCGTAAACAAGATGATGGATTTGCGGGAAAGCATGGATCCTTTTGAACTGTTTAAAAGAGAATATGATGAAGCCGAAAAATCTATAGAAAAAAGAGAATCTATTTATTGGAAAGAAGCCCTTGCAATTTTAAGCTTTGCAATGAATTATCCTGCTAAATATTTATCGGCCGAGGATATGGAAAGGTTGCAAAAAGTTTTAATGCCGCTAATATCGATTGTTATAGCTTTCGTGCCACAAGGTTCTTGCAAGATTTTGATGGCCTTACATGAGGCGGGGGTTTTAGAGATTGTAACCGTTGGTAATGATAGTAGAGTAGAACCTATTGAAACTGGCGGTGCAGATTACCATTATACTGATGATAAAGGCAAGGAAGTAAAAGTCCACTTCGATACTTTTGTAGATTGTATTGGTCAGCCACATCTCTCATTTAAGGATTTCCCATTTAAAGGTCTTACAAAAGGCGGAACGGTTAGTCCAGCCAGACTTCAATTTAAATCTGCTGAAGCAGGTAAAAAAGATATTGATAATGAATTGGTAGAATTGGATGATGATGGAAAATATTACTTAAATGTGCCCGGAATTACAATTAATGATGACTTTCAGGTTGTAAATAAAAAAGGGGAGATAAATGATCGAATTTACATTATGGCCGTTCCTTATATTGGTGGTTACAATCCCGATTATTCTGGAATAGATTTCTGCGAGGCTGCTTCAGAAGCCGTTATTAAAAGTATTTTCTAAAATATCTTTTAAATGTGCATTCCTGACTGTGTTAAATATCGCCATTTTAGGATAAGTTAAACGAGGTCAAACGTTTGCGCTTAAATTAATCTGTTTCGATTTAGGTATTGCAATTTGTAATCTTCTATGATCTATTTTGTGAAAAATGAAAACATAATCTGTTTTCATTTTTTGTTTTCGCCTTAATTTCAATCAAACGTTTGCGTGTAGAAAAATAGCGATAAACTTCCCTAAATAGATATATTGCATTTCAAACCTATAATATCTTAGTTAATCTCTAAATCATGAAGAAATTATTATTGCTTGCAGCAATCCTAGCATTCGGGATTCGGTCATTTTCGCAAACTTCAGATCCAGTATCAATAATTATCTCTCCACAAAAGCCCTTATCAGCTAAAGATGTCGAATTTAGAAAAGCAATTAGTAAATGGAGCGATAAACAGCTTACTAGCTCCGATGTTAAAGGAGTAAAACCTCATCCATCTTCAGCGATATTCCCCGGAGCGGTGAAACCAGGATTTAAATTCGTAAATAAAACGGTTCACATCAATCACCAAAAAATTAAGGATACCGATATTGGAATCGTTTCTCGCATGCAGTACTCTAGTCCGTGGAACAATAATTTGTACAGCACGGGTTTATATGCCATTGCGGGTGAGTTTATAGAAATTGATATTCCAAAGGGCATAAACACTAAAGATTTAAAAGTTCAAATTGGTGCGCATTCAGATCGATTGGATCAATGGGTTGCGGGTAAGGAAGATTGGCGGAGAATGCCTATTGTAACCAAAACCCAAGCACTTAAGAACGGTAAAAATATAGTTGCTTCTCCTTTCGGAGGATTGGTTTATATTTCTATTTCACCAAAAGCAGAAAACTGGGAAAGCAACATTTTGATTAAACATGCCATATCGGCTCCAATTTTTATTTTAGGTAAAACGACTAAAGCAGAATGGGCTGTTCAACTCCAATCAAATAATGCACCTTGGGGAGAATTGGCAAGCGAAAACATCATTTTAACCCTGCCAGATTCGGTACTTAAAAAAGTAAGTGATCCTGATGAAGTGATGAAACTTTGGGATTTGATTATTGGTGGTGAAATGGAGCTGGCGCAGATTAATAAACCTTATTACAGGGCACAAAGAATAGTTATAGATGAGCATATTGGAGGCGGATTTATGCACAGCGGCTACCCAATAATGGTTCATCATTCGCCAACAAGGCGCATGCTTTCTGCCGATGTTGTGGCCAACCCAATGTTATTAATGACACCAAGTAAGGGTGGTGCCAACTGGGGTTTCTTTCATGAGATTGGCCATAATATGCAGAATCTCGACTGGGTTTTCGGTGGAACAACCGAGGTTAGCTGCAATTTCTTTTCGCTCTACATGTTCGATAGATTACTTGGTGGACGAGATGATGCGCATGGTGCGATATCAAATGCAAACACCCAAAAATCGATGAAGAAATATTTTCTTGATGGTCCAGATTACGAAAAATGGAAAAATGATCCTTTCTTGGGATTAATCATGTTTAGGCAATTACAAGAGGGTTTTGGATGGGAGTCATTCAAGGCATTTTTTAGGGAATACCAAAAGTTGGCCAATGAAAAAAGAATGAAGGATGATGATCAACAGAAGAGAGATTTATGGGCAAAAACCTATTCAATTGTAGTACAAAGAAATGTTGCGCCGTTTTTCGAAAAATGGGGAATACCCATTAGTGATACTACAAAAGTAGCGCTGAAGAAATTTGCCACTTGGATGCCTTACAATTTTCCACCAATTAACTAATCGCTAAATCAAGTCCTAAGTTATGCCAATTAGCAAGAATAAAACGCCTTTAACGAAAGATAAACTGCTTAACCCATTAAATATTTATGAGGTTAATCCTATTATTTTTTATTCTGGTAAAGAAGATGAGTTAAACATCGAACTCGTAGAATTTAACCATGGAGAGCTCATTATAAAATCTTTATCTACAGATATCTTGAAGGTGAAAGAATTGATAATGGAAGATGAAGACTTCGATATTAAATGGAAGCAAACTACAAAAGGTTTAAGAATTACGCTGCCTGATGGATTGATTAATGATGAGTTTAGACAAAAATGTACATTGAAAATTAAGTTTTAGATCTTTTTACCTAGCGCTATTTTACATTCTCTTTTATAAATAATTGTGGATTGTAAAACCTTTCATTTAACTGCGCATTGTTAAAGGTTAACCAACTTGCGCAACCATAATCGTCGAATTTTTTTCTGATTTCTAAATGAAGATGATGGTAATCGCCACCATATTTTTTGCTTTCTGCTTTGGTAAATAAACGGGCCAATTTGGTGTTTGGCTCTACCTGTTGGCCATTACTAACATAAACTTCCTTTAAATGTTTGTAGGTAGTAAACATGGTTTTTCCATTTTGCAAAGTATGTTTAACTATTACAGTTCGCTGGTTTTCGCCTAAATGGACCGAACAAACCACCCCATTTGCCATGGCATAAACAGCAATTAAAGCTGCCTTTGGCTTCGCCGGATTTATATCTATTGCAGTGTGAATATGCCCTTTTACGTAACTATCGCGGTGATCGCCAAAAATGCTGATGATTTTAATATTACTCACTTTCTTTCTGTCGGCTACATCGAAAGGTAAGAACCATTTATTGGCTACTTTAGCTGGGCTTACATCGCTGTAATATGGTTTCCACCTATCTTTATCTTTTTCAATAGTAGGTGTTTCGAAAAAAATAAAAGCAAGAATAAGGAGCAGGAGCGTTCTCATAAAATGAATAATTTAAGGCAACAATATAAGATTTTATTCGATTTGGTTTAGGTGTTTAACACAGTTTTTTGTTTATAAACCTGACAGGAATGGCATCCTTTTGTTTTTCACAAAAGATAGAATGAATGGCAGGACTGAGGTTCACAATGAAATGCTGAACATTCATTTTCAATGTATAAGCTTATTTCCTTTTCAATTCGATAACGGTAATTTCCGGCCAAATTCCAATGCGACCAGAGAAGCCCAAGTAACCAAAACCTCGGTTAACATTTAAGTACCTGTTGTTTTCGGTTTTTATGCCTGCCCAATGTTTGTAACGAAACTTTACAGGACTCCATTTAATGCCAAAAGCCTCGATTCCGAATTGCATGCCATGAGTATGGCCTGCTAAACTTAATTGTATTTTTGATGGATTATTTTTTACCTGCGCATCCCAATGAGATGGATCGTGAGATAAAAGAATTTTGAAATCGTTAACCGATGTGCCTTTTAAGGCCTTGTTTAAATCTCCTCTTTCTCCAAAGCCAATGCCCCAATTTTCTATTCCAGCCAATATTATTTTCTCTCCGTTTTTATGCAGTTCTATATGTTCATCTAACAAAAGCTTAAAGCCCAAATCTTTATGGTAAGCTTTAAGCTGATCTAGGTTTTTAATTTTATCTGCTTCGGTTGGCCACTTGATGTAATCGCCATAATCGTGATTTCCCAATACTGAAAATTGCCCATAAGGGGCTTTAATTTGAGAGAAATGGCCAATATAAGGCACGATTTCTGATGATGCATTATTAACCAAATCGCCCGTAAAAACAAATAAATCGCTTTTTTGGGCATTTATTAAATCTATTCCCTTTTGTACAGCCCTTGGGTTGGTAAAACTACCGGCATGTACATCAGATATCTGTGTTAAGGTAAAGCCATCAAAGCTGGCAGGTAAATCATCGAAATATAAGGTGTGTTTAATAACGCGATAAGCATATTTACCTTGTGTTATGCCGTATATAAAAAGGGCCACAGTAAGGCAAAACATTACAAATGCAAAATCTACCCAGTAATTACTCCTCCCTAAGATATGAAAGCCCTCAGGTTGAAAAACTGAGGCTAAACCAATAAGTAGGTGATAGATATCGCCTAGTAGCAAAAAGATTGCAAATACAAGTTCGGCAGCGAACACGATTAAAAAAATATGTGCAACAATTTGGAAAAACTTATTAATTCCCTTAACCTGCATTTGTGTAATAGCATATATTAAGGCAAGCGATAAGGCAATAATAAAGACCCAAAATGAGCGATCGAGCCAAATGGAATGGTTAATGGCGCTTAAACCAGATAGCACGTATGCATTTAAGGCGAAAAATATGATGGCAACTATAAGTAGGGGAAGTAGATTGAGTTTTCTTTTCATTATAAATCTAATAGCAGAATTGCCGTAAATGTAGATTTTAAACGCAAATAAAAATGATTCTGTTTCTTACAGTAAATATTTTGACGATTGTTTGATTAAACTGGTTGGTCGGTTTTGGTCCATTTAATCATAACTGTTCTCAAGTCATCTAAGGTAAATGGTTTTGCTAAGAAATCTTTCATGCCAGCGTTTAAACAAGCATCTTTATCTTGTTGCATGGCATTGGCACTGCAACCAATAATTACAGGAGGAATGATGTTTTTCGTTTCGTAAAGCCTAAGAATTTCTATCGTTGCCGATACACCATCCATTTGGGGCATTTGCATATCCATCAAAATAATGTTGAAGTGCTCATCTAATGTTTTTTCTACAGCTTCTAACCCATCGCTAGCAACACTATACTTGTAACCAGATTTTTCTAACATTTTTGAGGTAATAATTTGATTAAAAATATTATCCTCAGCAATTAAAATATGCATGCCTGCCACAGGAAGTGTTGTTTTATTGGTAATAAGGTTCTTGTTTTTTGATAAAAGGTTAGCATAGTAAGGTTCAACTGGAACGGCAAAAGTAAATTCAGATCCACCTCCGGGCTCACTAATTGCAGAAATTTTACCATCCATCATTTCTGCCAGCTTTCTACAGATTACCAATCCTAATCCAGCTCCCCCAAATTTTCTAGTTATGGATGGATTGATTTGAGAAAATGGAAGGAAGAGCTTTTTCATATCCTCCTCGTCAATGCCAATTCCAGTATCCTTTAACACTGAAATTAAGGTGTTAATTCCATTCTTGCTCGAATATTTTATGCTCAGTTTTACATAACCAAATTCGGTAAACTTAACGGCATTACTTAATAGATTAATGATAATTTGCTTGTATCTTATTTCATCTGTAATGATAATTTCGGGTACACTTTCGCTAATTTCTATAATAAGTTGCAGGTTTTTATTAAAAAACAAAGGCCTTACAATATTTTCGGCGTCGGTTATACAATTTCTTATCTCAAAAGGGTGATTGTGAATCTCCATTTTATTGGCTTCGATTCGAGAGATATCCAACAGATCGTTTACAATATCGATCATGATGCTATTGCTTGCCTGCAGTGTGTTTAATAATTCAGATTGCTCTGTATTGAGTTTGGTAAGCTTTAAAAGTTCTGAAGCGCCAGTAATTCCATTTAGTGGCGTTCTAATCTCATGACTCATATTTGCAAGGAAATTAGATTTTGCCTTTGTTGCGGCTTCAGCAGCTTCTTTGGCTATAATAAGTTCTTGCTGTGAAACCTCTAATCGTTGTTTACTCTTAAGCAGTAAAAAACGATCGAATTCGGTTACTTGTTTGTAAACGACAAGCATGAAGATCATCATCAATGCAATATCCACAAAGGCAAAAATTAAATCGAAATTTCTTGCAGATTCGCTTGGGTATGGCACTAACAATTGTGGATAAGCATTTTCTAAAGCAACGCAGAGCGATGTGGTTGCAAAGAAAAATATGATGAAAATTACCCTATATTTTTTAGAAAGAGAGAGCATTGCGATGCTCAGGTAAAATATGAAAAAAAGGGGTGTGGAACCTAAAGATCCGGCGTTTAAAAACCATGCCGGGGCAATTGTAACAATGTTGTAAACGAAATACCAAAACCTTATTTTGTTAGAAACCCTACCCTTAATTGCAAAATAATAGAAAGCGGCGTGAACAAAAGTACCTAAGAATATATACAAGTTTAGTACCCATGTTAGGCCAATAATAAAATTTGCAACAATGTTTATTAGTGAAATTATTATTAAACAAAGGCACAATACGGCAAATAGCTTCGCTTCAATGCTTATTTTTCGATTCCTTAAGTTTAGTAATTTAATATTCTTGAGCACTTAAAGGTATTTTGGTTTTAAAGATATAATATTTTGACGGATGTTTTAATATGCTTTTATGAGTTTTGAAATCATACACCTTATGCGCATATTTTATATCTTACATTCTTTTATTAGCTTTGTGCAAATATGCTATCCAAAAAAACAAAATATGCCATTAAAGCACTCGTTGCTCTTGGTAAAAATATAGAAAAACCACCAATGCAAATTTCAAAAATTGCAGAGGAGGAGCATATCCCTAAAAAATTCTTAGAACAAATCCTTTTGGATTTACGCAACGCCGGTTTCCTTTATAGTAAAAAAGGTGCTGGTGGCGGTTATAGCTTAAACAAGAAACCAGAAGAAATTTTGTTGGTACAGGTTATGCGTGTTACTGATGGACCGATTGCAATGGTTCCTTGTGCCAGTTTAAACTTCTATCACAAATGTGATGAGTGTGTTGATGAAAAAACCTGTGGCATTAGAAGTGCATTTATCGATGTGAGAGATGCCACATTAAAAGTTTTAAGTGAAACCAGCATTGCTGATGTAATTGGTCGCGAAGATACGTTGAAGCTTGGTATAGATACGCTTTAAGGTGATTCAAATCCTGAATCTTTTTAAGGCGATGGCTATATTGGGGAATTTTTATTTCTCAGCAAAGTAACAGCAATATAGGTGTATTACCATACGCTTATCGACTTATTTATAAACTTAAAATTTATTTAAAGAGCTCGAATTTTCTACCCAATAAATATCCATCAGGCTCACATTATTTTTTGCGAAGAACTTACGGCAATGCCTTTGTGATCGTTATTTGTTAGCGTAAACCCCTCTAGTTCATCGGTTTTATCCGAATCAATAACTTTTATAACTACTTCTTTGCCGCTTGCCAACGATTTCTTTAGATCAAGAAAGGTAAGCCTCCATTTTCGGCCCTCTATTTGGTTTTGAATCAGCACCAATATTCCCTTGTTCTCAATAAAGTGTAAGTTTTGTACCCATGGCGAGCAAGTAAATTTTTTATACATTAAGCCAGTTTCACTTGTTTTATCTGCTTTAACAAGTTTTGCCACATCATACAAACGTACTTCATTGGATTTATTTCCGTAGTCGGCGGTAGCCATAAACCACTTTCCATTAGATTTTACATACTCTGGCCGTGTACCTTGAATACACGCATCATCTTCTATGGTTTTTAATAGATGGCCATCTAAGGTTTTACTTTTTAAAAATCCAGACCAATCAATCGAGTATATCATCGCTTTCCAAACTGTTCCCTCAGCATTTTGGCGCACTGAGTTACCAACAAATGTGGGCATGATATAATCTTTTTTAATAAAAATTACTACTATTCCTATATACTTTATATATTTGGCAGATGAATTTCAGTTTTATACACAGCCAAGCTTGTGCCCGAATGATGCATTATTGTTGTAAAACAAGATAGAAGAGGGTATTTGAATAATTTATAGGTATAAAATATTGGATGCTTCTCAGTAATAGAGAGGCATTTTTTGAATAAAGCTAACAACATATATGCAAAGTTTCAGAACAGAACTCGAAAACAATATTGTCGAGCAGGACATTATCGATTTAGAGAATAAGATTAAAGCTTTTCGCGACGGAACCATTCACGATGAGAAATTTAGAAGTTTACGTTTAGCACGTGGAGTTTACGGACAAAGACAGCCAGGCGTACAAATGATTCGAATTAAACTACCATTTGGTAAGGTAACTTTTAAGCAATTATTGCGCATTGCCGATATTGCTGATGAATATGGAAGTGGCAATTTGCACTTAACAACCCGTCAGGATATTCAGTTGCATTATGTGAGTTTGGATAGAACGCCAGAACTTTGGGCGAAATTGGAGCAAGATGATATTACACTACGTGAGGCTTGCGGAAATACCGTTCGTAATGTAACGGCATCGCCAAATTCGGGGATTGATAAGGATGAACCTTTCGATGTTTCTCCTTATGCTCATGCGGTTTTTAAATACTTTTTACGTAATCCGATTTGCCAGGAAATGGGCAGAAAGATTAAAATTTCTTTCTCTTCGAGTGATAAGGATACAGCTTTTAGTTACATCCACGATTTAGGTTTTATTCCGAAAATCAATCAAAAGGGCGAACGTGGGTTTAAGGTTTTATTCGCAGGTGGTTTAGGTGCACAGCCTTTTCTGGCAAGTGCTATTCATGAGTTTTTAGCGGAAGACCAATTGATTCCTTTTACTGAATCTGTTTTACGTGTTTTCGACCGTTACGGCGAACGTACCAACAGAAATAAAGCTCGTTTAAAATATTTAGTACAGAAGTTAGGTTTAGAAGAAGTTTTACGTCTGGTTGCTGAAGAGCGCATCGCCAATAAAGTAAAAACTTTTATTATTGATAGAGATACCGTTCCTCAACCTGTTTTGCCATTAGAACAAAGTTTTGGTGAGGTTGAGATTTTAAATGAATTGCATTACAAACATTGGTCGGCGACTAACGTTGTGCCGCAAAAACAGGATGGTTTTTACTCGGTTTATGTAAAGGTTCAAGTTGGCGATATCAAAACTGATAAAGCTCGTGCTTTCGTTGATGCCATTAAACCTTATGTTGCCGATGAAATCAGAATTACGCAAAATCAAGGTTTGCTTTTGAAGTTTGTTCGTGAGGAAGCTTTACCATCCTTGTACGCTGCATTAAATAAAATTGGTTACACAACTGCCGGTTTCGATAGCCTGGCTGATATTACTACCTGCCCGGGAACAGATACCTGTAATTTAGGAATCTCAAACTCAATGACCTTAGCCGAGGTTTTGGAAGATGTGATTTACACCGATTTCCCGGAGTTTATTTATGAGAAAAATATCAAGATAAAAATCAGTGGCTGTATGAACTCTTGCGGTCAGCATGGTTTAGCAGAAATTGGTTTCCACGGAAGTTCAGTAAAAGCGGAGGGGAAAGTTGTTCCTGCGGTTCAGGTGATGCTTGGCGGCGGCACAGTTGGAAACGGTGTTGGCAGAGTGGCAGAACGTGTAATTAAAGTGCCATCGAAAAGAGCGACAAGCGTTTTGCATTTCATTTTAAATGATTTTAAAGCGAATAACGAAGAGAACGAAAATTTCCATCAATATTATGATAGAAAAGGTAAAGACCACTTTTATCAACTGTTGAAGCCATTGGCAGATTTAACCAATCTTCAGCAGGAAGAATTTGTTGATTGGGGCCACGTAGAGCAATTTGTGACGGCTATTGGTGTGGGAGAATGTGCAGGCGTAGTTATCGATTTAGTGGCGACTTTACTTTTAGAGGCTGATGAAAAATTCGGTTGGGCAAAGCAAAATTTAGATAAGGGCGCTTACGCAGATGCAATTTATCATACGTATAGCACTTTCGTTAGCGCTGCAAAATCATTGCTTTTAGATAAGGGCGTAAACAGCAGCACGCAAGTTGGCGTCATCAGAGAGTTCGATAATCATTACGTGGAAACAGGCGAATTTAATTTATCAACCAACTTTTCAGACTTGGTTTTGCAAATCAATAAAAATGAACCGACAGCAGAATTTGCTCAAAGCTACTTTAATCAGGCTGAGGCATTTTTAAATCAAATTAAAGAAAAACGGGCAACAGTAAAAGCATAATCATGAGCAATCAAAAAATATATAGAGAATCAAGAATAACTCTTTTAGGCGCCGGTCCGGGCGACCCGGATTTATTAACCTTAAAAGGCGTTAAAGCTTTGCAGGCTGCTGATGTGGTATTGTACGATGCGCTAACAAATGAGGCATTACTAGAACATGCGCCCGCCGATGCGATTAAAGTTTACGTAGGAAAACGCTCGGGCGAACATTCATATCCACAAGAAACCATCAATAAATTAATGATTGATTACGCCCTGAACTATGGCCATGTGGTACGCTTAAAAGGCGGCGACCCATTTGTTTTCGGTAGAGGTTATGAGGAATTGGATTACGCTGCATCTTACAGCATTCCAGTTGATGTAATTCCTGGGATTTCGAGTTCAATTGGCGTTCCTGGTTTACAACAAATTCCAGTAACGCATCGAGGATTGAGCGAAAGCTTTTGGGTAATTACAGGAACGACGACATCTGGCGAGGTTTCTAACGATATTTATCAGGCAGCAGAATCAAATGCTACTGTTTTGATTTTAATGGGGTTGAAGAAGTTATCTAAAATAGTAGAAATATTCAAAGCAGCAGGCCGACACAATTTGCCGGCAGCAGTGATTCAAAATGGTTCTGCCGATGATGAAAAACTAGTTGTTGGTGTGGTAGAAACCATCGAAAGTTTGGTTCAGCAACAAAATGTTAAGGCACCAGCACTTTTAATTTTTGGTGAAGTAGTTTCCCTACATCCATCATTTAAAAACTTAGTAAAACAGTATGCAAGTATTGCCTAACCAACCTAATAGTGAAGAAACTTTCTCTGGTGAGGAGAAAGGAAATCAGCTTTTTCCGGTTTTTATAAAGCTGAATAAGCTGCGTACATTATTAATTGGTGCTGGCAATATTGGACTAGAAAAGTTAACGGCTATTGTTAATAATAGCCACCACGCAAAAATTACCATTGTTGCAGAAATTGTTTCGCCGGAGGTTTATGCGCTTATTGCAGATTATCCTCAAATAAAAGTTAAGCAGAAAAGTTTCGATGTTTCTGATTTGAAAAATATCGACATTGTTTTCGCTGCAACTAACAACAATATTTTGAACGAAGAAATCAGAGTAGTTACGCATGAAAAGGGTTTGCTCATTAACGTGGCCGATAAACCTGATTTGTGCGATTTCTATTTGGGTTCTATCGTTCAGAAAGGCGATTTAAAAATTGCTATTTCTACCAATGGCAAGTCGCCAACCATCGCAAAGCGATTAAAACAGATTTTGAATGAGGGAATTCCTGCCGAGCTGGATGAAACTTTGCAGAATATGAGTGCTTTACGTCAGACTTTAAACGGTGATTTTTCGGCAAAAGTTAAAAAGCTGAATAAGGTTACGCAAAGCCTAATTAATCCACGAAAAAGCTTTGCTGAGCGTAACATTAAATGGTTAATTTGGGTTGCAGCAGTTTTACTTATTGGCGCTATCGGGTTTTCTTTGTGGAATACCGAACCTGAATTCCAGATATTCTTAATCAACATCGACCCATTATTTTACTGGTTCTTAGGCGCCGGATTTATATTTGCCTTAATTGATGGCGCAATCGGAATGTCGTACGGCGTTACCACCGCCTCATTTTCTTTGGCAATGGGTTTACCGCCAGCATCAGCAAGTATGGCCATTCACATTTCCGAAGTAATGAGTAACGGGATTGCCGGCTGGATGCATTATCGCATGGGTAACGTAAATTGGAAGTTATTCAAAATCTTAATTATCCCGGCGATTATTGGAGCAGTTTTGGGTGCTTATATTTTATCATCATTAGAACATTATAGCGCCTATGTTAAACCTGTAGTAGCAGTTTATACCTTGTTTTTAGGAGGTGTAATCTTGATGAAAGCATTTAACATCAAGAGGAAAAAAGCGGAAGATAAAATCAAAAAAATCGGTTTGCTTGGTTTTGTTGGTGGTTTTATCGATGCTGCTTTCGGTGGCGGTTGGGGTTCAATCGTACTTTCAAGCCTGATTGCAGGTGGTCGCCATCCGTTATTCTCTCTAGGAACAGTAAAAATTAGCAGATTTTTCATCGCAACTTTGAGTTCCTTAACATTTTTTACGATGTTAGGCGGCAAACATTGGGAGGCTGTTTTAGGCTTAATTATTGGTAGTGCAGTGGCATCTCCAATCGCAGCACGAGTTTCAAACAAAATTTCGGCAAAAACCATAATGGTAGCCGTTGGAATTATTGTAATGATTGTAAGTTTGCGCAGTGTGATTGTATTTATTTTAAAATTGATATAGTGATGGGAATAGAGGAGCTGAAAACAGAACTTCATGGTTTAACTACAATAGATAAATTAAAATATCTGGCAGATAAATATGCCGATAAAATCATTTTTTCGACCAGTTTTGGATGGGAAGACCAAGCCATTACGCACTTAATTTTCGCCAATAATATTCCGATTAAAGTGTTTACGTTGGAAACCGGTCGCTTATTTCCAGAAACTTATTACGTTTGGAACCGTACTTTAGAAGTTTATAATAAACCGATTCATGCCTATTATCCGAAAAATGAATTGTTGCAGGATATGGTAAATACCAAAGGACCAAATAGCTTTTACGAATCGGTAGAAAATAGAAAAGAGTGCTGTTATATTCGTAAAATCGAACCTTTAAAAAGAGCATTAAAAGGTAATGAGATTTGGGTAACTGGAATTAGGGCTGAGCAGAGCACTAACCGCGAAGATATGCATGATTTGGAATGGGACGAGGGCAATCAGTTAATTAAATTCCACCCGATTTTCGACTGGACTTTGGATGATGTGAAAGTTTACATCAAGGATAATAACATCGTTTACAATACTTTACACGATAAGGGTTTTCCGAGTATAGGTTGTGCACCTTGTACAAGAGCAGTACAACAAGGGGAAGATTTCAGAGCAGGAAGATGGTGGTGGGAAGACCAAAGCAAAAAAGAATGCGGTTTGCACGCTACGGAGGTTGAGGTAAAAGGATAAGCTGAAAAACTAAAGCGGAAAAACCAAAGCCGAAAGAACAGCGAACTTTGAGGGGTTTCCCCCTTTGGAGGGGGCAGGGGGAGGACTTTAGCAGAAGAAGCCTCACCTGTTGAAAGGCAGAAGTTAAATGAAGATAACTGCATCCCTTCCGATGAAGAATCGGAACAGGTCCTCCTTGAAGAAAGGTGGAACTGTGGACAGGAGACTTAAACTTAATAGTTAAACGTAAAAACTTTGTTCCCTCTCTTCAAGGAGAGGGAGAGTACAAACAAGCCAAAGCCCAAACATTGATAGGGTGAGGTTATTAAAAATAGCCTCTGTTCGTGTCCGCACGAAACGAAATAATAGTAACAACAAAAAAATATAACAATTGAATATTAGAAAGAGCGGACTATCGATAGGCATTTCCCTCATTCTCTCATTCAAAATTCAAACATTAATAAATGAGTACATATAATTTCGATTATTTAGAGGAACTGGAGGCCGAGGCAATTCACATTTTGCGTGAAGTTGCGGGGCAATTTGAAAAACCTGCCTTATTATTTTCTGGCGGAAAAGATTCCATAACTTTAGTTCGTTTGGCAGAAAAAGCTTTTCGTCCAGGGAAATTTCCTTTTCCTTTGGTGCACATCGATACAGGTCATAATTTCCAGGAAACGATTGATTACCGTGATAAAATGGTTGATCGGATTGGTGAAAGATTAATCATTGGCTCTGTTCAAGAATCTATCGACCAAGGTAAAGTAGTTGAGCAAAAGGGTAAAAATGCCAGCAGAAATGCATTGCAAACTGTTACTTTATTAGATACGATTGCGAAATACGAATTTGATGCTTGTATTGGCGGTGCCCGAAGAGATGAGGAAAAAGCCAGAGCAAAAGAACGTATTTTCTCTGTTCGTGATGAATTTGGCTCGTGGGACCCAAAACGCCAACGCCCAGAACTTTGGAACATTTACAACGGTAAAATTCACAAAGGCGAAAACGTTCGAGTTTTCCCCATTAGTAACTGGACAGAGCTTGATGTTTGGAACTATATCCGTAGAGAAAAAATCGAATTACCAAGCATTTACTTCTCTCATGAACGCGAAGTAATTACCAGAAACGGACAATTAATGGCAGCTTCACCTTTTTTAAATATGGACGATGAAGATTTGGTATTCAAAAAACAAGTGCGTTTCCGTACCGTTGGAGATATGTCATGTACGGCTGCTGTAGAATCGGAAGCCACTTTAATCGATGATATTATTTCTGAAATCGGAGCCTCAAAAATTTCAGAACGTGGTGCTCGATTAGACGATAAAGTCTCTGAAGCCGCAATGGAGGATAGGAAAAAGGGAGGGTATTTTTAGTCTTGAGTTCGGAGTCTTTAGTCAGGAGTCATTCAAAATTCAATCCCTCATTAATTCAATCATTAGTAAACATGAACATATTAAAATTTTTCACAGCAGGCAGTGTAGATGATGGTAAAAGTACCCTAATAGGCCGTTTGTTATACGATACAGATTCCATTTT
Source organism: Pedobacter frigidisoli (assembly GCF_004331675.1). Lineage (GTDB taxonomy): Bacteria > Bacteroidota > Bacteroidia > Sphingobacteriales > Sphingobacteriaceae > Pedobacter > Pedobacter frigidisoli. The sequence continues at coordinate 134,365 of NZ_SJSN01000013.1, forward strand.
AGCCGACCAGTTAGAGGCTTTGCAAAGCTCTAACCGTAAAAACGACGATGGAACAATAGATTTAGCCATCTTAACGGATGGTTTAAGAGCAGAGCGTGAGCAAGGCATCACCATAGACGTAGCTTATAAATATTTCCAGACAGATAAGCGTAAGTTCATTATTGCAGATACGCCAGGGCATATTCAATATACCCGCAACATGGTTACGGGAGCATCGACAGCTAATTTGGCTATCATTTTAGTCGATGCCAGAAACGGTGTGGTTGAGCAAACCATTCGCCATTCGTACTTAGTTTCGTTGTTGGGTATCAAACACATTGTAGTTTGTATCAATAAGATGGATATGGTTGATTATGGCGAAGATATTTACACCACAATTATTGATAGATATAAGGTTTTAGCTCAACAGCTTAAACTTGTTGATGTAAATTACATTCCGGTTAGTGCCTTAAAAGGCGATAACATCGTTCAAAATTCAGAGCGTATGGATTGGTACAAAGGCGAAAGTTTATTGCACTTTTTAGAGAAAGTAGATACCGATAATTTAGATAAATCGCAATTGGCCCGTATGCCGGTTCAATGGGTTATTCGCCCACAAACAGAAGAATTGCATGATTACCGTGGTTATGCAGGTCGTGTGTTAAGCGGAACTTTTAACCTGAATGATAAGGTTACGGTTTTACCATCAGGTGCGAGTTCCACCATCGAAAAAATCGAATTCTTCGACCAAACGCCCGATGCTGCACACGCAGGTCAGTCGGTTACCATTCACTTAAAAGATGACGTAGACATCAGTCGCGGCGATACAATTGTAAATGCAGCCGCTTTGCCACAAGAATCTAAGTTGATTGAGGCCGATTTATGTTGGATGGACGGTCGTGCTTTGGACACCTCGATGATGTACTTAATTCAGCATAATAGTAAGGTAACGAAATGTAAAATCAGCGAAATTCTGCATAAGGTAGATATTAATACATTAGAGAAACATGCCGCTGATGAATTTAAATTGAATGATATTGGCAGAGTAACTATTAAAACAGCCGATGCTTTGGCTTTCGATTTATATGATGACAATAGAGCCAACGGTTCAGCAATTTTGATTGATAGCAGAACTAATTTAACTGTTGGTGCGCTGATGTTTAGAGCCGCAGTGGAGTAATGTAAAAAATGGTAGATGTGTGATGGAAGATGTTTTTGGCAAAACCCACAAGAACCATAACCAAATATCATAATGAAAACTTTAAGTTTAAATTTAGAGTGAATTAATTTCAGCGGGGCATCGGAAACGATAGCCCCGTCTTTCTTTTAGAATTCCCCTTTTCAGAGGTGTGGCCAGTGGGCGGCGTGTTTTATTTGTCTTAGCCGAACAGGCTTTTGATCTTTTTGATAACAAAGGAAATCAAAACTTAGAATAGAAAAACGAAAACGATAGTAGTGAAGAGTCTCTATCATTAATGCAGGTTTAACATAAGTTTTTGGTATAAATCGCTAGAACAATACTACAGATTCTTCGTTCCTCATCACAACAACAATATTTAAGGTTTTAAGTGATTGACAAACAAATCAATCTTAAATGTTCTTAGGTGCCTAGGTGGTGTAAAACTTTTTTTTCTATCTTCGTTCATCCCTCAAACAAACATCTCGTTAACTAAACCTAAATTATGCACGCCGGAAAGAAATATAGCTTTTTCGAATTTATTTTATGGACTCGTAGAGACCTTTACCGTTTAGCTATTCTCGCAATTATCCCAACGGTACTTTACCACTTTTGCAATTTCACTTTTCTGTCTATTTCATGGGTTCCAGTGGCGCTTTTGGGTACAGCCGTTTCATTTATTATCAGTTTTAAAAATAATGCAAGTTATGCCCGACTATGGGAGGCCCGTCAAATTTATGGTGGGATTATAAATGTAAGTCGTGCCTTTGGGGTGATGATTAGAGATTTTTTGGCTTCTCAAGATAAAAAGGAAGACGTTAAGGTTATTTTCTACCGTCACTTTGCCTGGTTAACTGCATTACGTTTTCAGTTGAGGGAACCACGTGCCTGGGAAAACCTGAACGAACCTGCAAACTTAGAATATTCGAAAAATTATCATACTTCAGAAAAAACGGATAAGCTGGAAGAGGTATTGGCAAAATACCTTTCAGCTGATGAATTGACCTATATTCTTCAGAAAAAGAATAAGGCGACACAGTTAATGGCTTTGCAATCAAAACACATTAATAAGTTATTTACGGAAAGAAATTTATCAGATTTGCAACTTCAATCATTACAAAATTCGATAACTAATTTTTATGATAATCAGGGTAAAGCAGAGCGAATTAAAAACTTTCCTTATCCACGACATTTTTCTTCAATAGCCACCATTATGCTAAACCTTTTTGTGTTTTTAGTTCCTTATGGATTACTAAACGATTTTAATAAGTTGGGCACAGGAACATTAATTGAGGGTTATTCAATTTGGCTAAATATTCCTTTTGCCATTTTGCTAACCTGGGTTTTTAACTCGTTAGATGTGGTGGGAGAGAGTTCAACCAATCCTTTCGAAGGGAGTGCAAACGATGTTCCGATTACGAATATCTCCAGAACCATCGAAATTGACATGAGGGATATGCTAGATGAAACCGATTTACCACCCGCACTTACACCAGAAAATAATATATTGATGTAAAATTTAATTATGGAATCGATTAAAACTTTTCATCCTTTAATTATATTAATATTAATACTCTAATGAATCAAAATCATGAAAAAGAATCTCCTATACCTTGCATATACTGTTTTCCCATTTGTTTATGCATGCAACTCATCAGATAAAAAGGCAGAAGTTGCCAAAAAAGATTCTGTTATAAATCAAACTTGTTATGCTTCATCATTCGAAAAAGACAGTGCAGCTATAATTATTAAAACTATGGCCTCGGGGAAAATCACAGGTTCGATGTTAGTAAAATATGGTGAGAAACCACAAAATAACGGAACAATTGAGGGAAAATTTCACGGTGATACATTACTAGTCGATTACCATTTCAAAACTGGAAAAGATAGTACGAATGTTTTTACAAATCCTTTAGCATTTTTGAAAAAAGATGGTAAGCTGATTATGGGAGTTGCGCAAATTGAAACTACATTAGGCAGGTCTTATTTCGTTAAAGGCAAACCAATAAATTACGATGCTGGGAAGTTTTCCTTTGTAGAAGTAAATTGTAAATAAGTTTAGTAATCTTTAATTATATTGTCATTATGAGGGTTAATTTATTTTATAAAAATCAATATAAATGACGTTTTGGGCGCCTTTAGGTTCTGCGATATGCAATTCCCCTCTTCCAGAGGAGTGCCTGAAAGGCGGGGTGTTTTATTATCCTAGCCGGACATAGGCTTTTTTCTTTTTGACAACAAAAAGAAAAAAAACCGAGCTTTTGGCGAGCTCATTAATGCAATTAAAACAATAAAGGCTGCCCTCAATTAATCTTATAGTCTTTTCATATCATCAAAATCTTTAGTTTGTAAAAGCACCCGCTTAAACTGAATAAAATTTATTTTAAAATAAATTACTACAATTCCTATAGACTTTATATATTTGTGTAATTAATAAGAATTATCACGAGCTAATATTTTTTGTCATGATTTTAAGTAAAGTAGAAAAAGCAAACATTGAACCAAGAATTACACTAATAGGAGCAGGTCCTGGTGACCCAGATTTATTTAGTTTAAAAGGTGTTAAAGCATTAAAAACAGCTGATGTTGTTTTGTATGATGCAAATGTGAATGAAGCTTTACTATGTCATGCGCCAGATGGTATTCCAAAAGTTTATGTTGGTAAACGTACTGATGATGAAGATTTCTCGCAAGATGCAGTTAACAAATTGATTATTGATTATGCTTTAAACTACGGTCACGTGGTTCGTTTAAAAAGCGGAGACCCGTTTTTCTTTGCAAAAGGTTACGAAGAAATCGATGCTGCAGAATCATACAGCATCCCGACAGAAATTATTCCAGGTATTTCGAGTGCGACTGGTGCACCAAGTTTGCAGAAAATACCAATGATTTATAAAGACTTAAGCGAAAGTTTTTGGGCAGTTACAGGTACAAATTCAAAGGGAGAAATTTCTGAAGATTTATACATCGCTGCAAAAACTAAAGCTACAATTGTAGTTTTAAATGGCATTGATAGGATAAAAGAAATTGCTGCGATTTTTCAAGGAGAAAATAAAGGTTTATTGCCTGTAGCTGTAATTCAAAATGGTTCTTCGCCCGATGAAAAAATTGCCATAGGAATTGTGGATACCATTGCCGAAGTTGTAGATGATAAGAAAATACAAGCACCTGCGCTTTTGGTATTTGGCGATGTGGTTTCATTGCATCCGCAGTTTCAGCCCATTAGAGACTTTTACGAAATTATTGCTGAAGAATATTAGGGTCAAACTAAATTGTATATTTGTTTTGTTGTTGAAAACCGCTGGCGAAAGCTTAGCGGTTTTTTGTTTTTGGCTGGCGAATACTTTGTTTCTAAGCCTAACTGAAACGGCAGCCACCAATTCTTCTATTGGTGCTACAGTGCAAAGCAGGGCTACAATCTGCCACAAAGTGATGAACTTTCACTTTCAAAAAAACTTTTCCAACTAAACTTATCGACTTTTAAAATGTAGCAGAAATCTTTTGTATCTGCGGGAAAACAGACCTCAAAAAATAATCTTTCTAATATTTCCAAATCAGAAAACAATTACTAACTTAACGAAGTTATCTACACCAAATATTTAATGGAAATTTTACATATAAGCGCCGAATGTTACCCTGTTGCGAAAGTTGGCGGTTTAGCTGACGTAGTAGGGGCCTTACCGAAATACCAAAATAAAATTGGCCACATTGCCAAAGTTGTTGTTCCAGCCTACGACACTAAGTTTGTTCGCGAAAGCGAATTCGAAGTGGCTTATGATGCTTGGTCCAATTACGGGAACCATCATTTTTCATACCGTGTTTTAAAAGAGAAAACCAATAAACTAGGCTTCGATTTATACATTATACATATTCAAGGCTTAACTGATAGACCAAATGTTTACGGTTATGCTGATGATACTGAACGTTTTATTGCCTTTCAAATTGCTACTTTAGATTGGATGGCACAGTGGGAACATCGTCCGGATGTTATTCACTGCCACGACCACCATACTGGTTTGATTCCTTTTATGGTTTCGAATTGTTTAAAATATGCAGTGTTAAGCAAAGTGCCTACTATTTTAACCATTCATAATGCGCAATATCAAGGTCAGTTCGGCTGGGATAAATTATATTATTTACCGGCTTTCGATTTATGGAATGGTGGTTTACTCGGCTGGGAGGATGCCATTAACCCACTTGCATCGGCCATTAAATGTGCTTGGAGGGTAACTACAGTTTCGCCAAGTTATTTGGATGAAATGATGGATAACGCCCGAGGTTTAGAAAGTTTGCTAAGGCAGGAGCGTTGGAAATCTGTTGGGATTTTAAACGGCATAGATACCGAGGTCTGGAACCCGGAAACAGACCCAATGCTCGGAAAAAGTTACAATTTAAAAACAGTAGAAGCAGGCAAATTGGCAAACAAAAAAGCCCTTTGCGATGTTTTTCAATTAGATTCTTCTAAACCACTTTTCACTTTTATTGGTAGATTGGTTGATGAAAAAGGTGCTGATTTATTACCAGATATTTTCTACAACGCTTTGCAACAACATGGAAACAATATTAATGTGTTGGTTTTAGGTTCTGGAGATAATTGGGTGGAGGGAAGATTGAATCAGTTAAAAGATATTTTCGGAGGAAAATACAATGCCTATATCGGTTATAATGAGCAGGTTTCGCATGAAATGTATGCTGGTGCAGATTTCCTACTGATGCCATCGAGAGTAGAACCTTGCGGATTGAATCAGCTTTATGCTCTAAGATACGGAACGGTTCCGATTGTGCGTAGGGTTGGTGGCTTAAAGGACACAGTGATTGATATTGGCGATGGTGGTTTTGGATTATGCCACGACCAAACCAGTACCTGGGATGTTACACATGCAATAAATCGTGCTGTTGATTTATATAATGATAAAAAAGCTTTTAAAGCTGTGCGTAAAACCATGATGAAGATTGACCATTCATGGGATAAGGCGGCATTGAATTACATAGAATTATACCAAATATTAAAATAAGCTTAAACATGACTGACAAAGTTTTAGGCGTTATCCTTGGCGGTGGCCAAGGCTCTAGATTATCGCCATTAACACAAACACGTTCGAAACCTGCGGTTCCAATTGCAGGTAAGTATCGGCTGGTAGACATCCCAATTTCTAATTGCCTGAACTCAGGCATCCACCGCATGTTTGTGTTAACACAGTTTAATTCGGCATCCCTAAATAAACACATTAAAAACACCTATCACTTTAGCCATTTCAGTACCGCTTTTGTCGATATTTTAGCAGCTGAACAAACGGTACAAAATGCCGGTTGGTTTCAGGGAACCGCAGATGCGGTTCGGCAATGTATGCACCACATTGTTTCTCACGAGTTCGATTACATCTTAATTTTATCTGGCGACCAATTGTACCAGATGGATTTTAAGGATATGATTGAGAAACATATTGAGGCAAATGCAGAAATTACCATTGCCACAATTCCTGTTACGGGAAAAGATGCAACAGATTTCGGTATCTTAAAAGCTGATGAAGAAAACATGATTACCTCTTTTATCGAAAAGCCTAAAACAGGTTTGGAAGATTGGGTATCTGATACTGGCCCAGAAATGCAAGGCGAAGGTCGTAACTTTTTGGCATCGATGGGTATCTATGTTTTTAATCGTGAATACCTAATCAATATCCTTAATGAAAACGAAGAAGAAAAGGATTTTGGTAAAGAGATTTTACCCAGAGCAATTGAGCAAAGTCGAGTTTTAAGTTATCAATATGAAGGCTATTGGACTGATATTGGTAATATCTCATCTTTCTTTGAGGCCAATTTAGGCTTGACTGATGAGATTCCAAAGTTTAATATGTTTGATAGCAACCATACTATTTTTACTAGGGCTAGGATGTTGCCTCCATCGAAAATTTCGGGGACTACTTTAGAAAAAACGATTATTGCAGAAGGTTGTATTGTTCAAGCCAGCAGAGTTGAACATGCCGTTTTGGGTATTCGTGCGAGAATTGGTAAGCACACAGTTGTTACCAATTCATACATTATGGGTAGCGATCGTTATCAAACACTAGAAGAAATCCAGTCAGAAACAGATAAAGGGAACTCTTTAATCGGTATTGGAGACAGATGTTACATTAACAATGCGATTATTGATAAAAACTGTCGTATCGGGAACGATGTGAAGATTAATGGCGGTTCGCATTTAGAGGATGGAGATTTTGAACTTTATGCCGTTAAGGATGGTATCGTAGTAATTAAAAAAGGCGCTGTACTACCAAGTGGAACAGTAATTTAAGATAATCATTATCATTAACTAAGGCCAGTTTGGATTCGTTCAGACTGGCTTTTTTCGTGGGGATTATTCTTAGATATGTTAGCCACGGAAACACGAAAAACACGGAAAATTTTTTGAATTTAATTCCCTTTAAATCTTGGTTTCCATTGTAAATATAATGTTTGATAGATCGCACCCTTTGAAAGTTTGTGGGTAGGCTTGTTCAATCTTATCCCTCTCGGAAAGAGAGGGTTTTTGGGGACAACACCTTAAACCTAGAGTTTCAAGAGCCTCACCCTTTGAAAGTAAGAAGTAAAGCAAATGTTTTAGCCGCCCTCTCCAGAAGAGAGGGTTTTTGTGGGAAGTGCTTTAAACCCAATAGTTAAAACCACTGTTCTTTGTTTCCCTCTCTTCCGGAGAGGGATTGATAGAAGAGAAAATAACCTACAAACTTTCATAGGGAGAGGCTTGGGCTCTTTACTTCACAATCATCAGCTTCGCAAACTTTAGCAATAACTGTTTATTACCTAAACCTTGGAAAAACACGGTTGCTTTAACATCAGGCAAGGTTCCCTCTAAACTTATAATTTTTCCGAAACCGAATTTCTCATGCTCCACTTCCATGCCACCTTGAAATTCATGTGGTAGAGATGGCGTAAATCCAGGTGTTGGAATATGTGCCTTTGCTAATAACGAAGTCGTTTTCGGGCGAACGGGCGGCGCCGAAGTGGTACTAGCAGGTTTTGGTTTGCTAAAGAAATCACGCGGTTGTGAGGTCCATGTTTTGCGTTCATCGTCGAAATTACCTTCAATGACATTACTTTTTGCTGGTTTTACATCTAATTCTAAGAACCTCGGATTAATTTCGTTAATAAAACGACTTGGTTCGCAATTCGTTAATGTTCCCCAACGGTAACGAGAGGTAGCATAAGTAATGGTCAGTTTTATTTCAGCACGGGTTATTGCTACGTAAAACAAACGACGCTCTTCTTCTAAATCGGTTCGGTTGGTTAACGACATTTGCGATGGAAAGAGATTCTCTTCTAAGCCCACAATAAATACGTTTTTAAACTCCAAGCCCTTTGCCGAGTGAATGGTCATTAACGAAACCGTATCCTTATTTTTATCGCCATCCTTATCATCATTGGTTAAAAGCGCAACATCTTGCATAAAAATATCGAGGCCTTTTTCCTCAATATCCTCACGCTCCGAAAACTCCTTTATACCATTTAACAACTCTTGAATATTCTCATAGCGACTGCGTCCTTCAACACTATCGTCGGTGTAAAGCTCCTTTAAAATTCCTGCATGTTGCGCAATAAACAAAGCTGTTTCATAAGCATCCAATTTTTTAGCTTCCGCTTGGAAACTCTGAATCATCATCGAAAAATCATTCAGTTGGTTTGCTAAACGACCATCAACAAGTTGCTGTGCATTGGAAATTACATCCCACATCGTTTTATCGTTCTGGTCTGCAGCAACGATAATTTTGTCAATTGAAGTATCTCCAATTCCGCGTTTAGGATAGTTAATTACACGTTTAATCGCCTCTTCATCTTTTGGGTTAAAAGTCAATCGGAAGTAAGCAATCAAATCCTTGATCTCTTTACGTTGATAAAAAGATTGTCCACCATAAATTTTATAAGGAATATTTAGCTTGCGCAAACCTTCTTCCATTGCTCTACTTTGCGCATTGGTACGGTACAAAATGGCAAAATCTTTATGGTCGTAACCTTTAGTGCTACGCTCCTGAATAATGGCTTCGGCAACTAACTTGCCTTCCTCATTATCCGTAAAAGCACGAGAAACCTTAATTCTATCACCTTCAGCATTCTCAGAAAACACATTTTTTTCCAGCTGATTTTTATTGTTGGCGATGATGCTACTTGCGGCATCAACAATATTTTGGGTAGAGCGGTAATTCTGCTCTAGTTTGTAAACTTTTAAGTCAGGATAATCACGCTCAAAATTTAAAATGTTCTGAATATTGGCACCACGGAAAGCATAAATACTCTGCGCATCATCACCCACCACACAAATATTTTGATAGGCAGCAGCCAGTTTTTTCACAATGGTATACTGCGAAAAGTTGGTATCCTGATACTCATCCACCATTAAATACCTAAATTTTTGTTGGTATTTATTTAAAACATCCGGATGTTCCTTTAATAAAATATTGGTTTTGAAAAGCAAATCGTCGAAATCCATTGCACCTGCTCTAAAGCAACGTTTTGCATAGGTTTCATAAATCTGGCCGATCAGGGGGCGTTTATTTTGATTATCTTCCGCCTGGATTTGGTCGTTAGCCTGGTATTCTCCCCAAGAAATCAAATTGTTTTTAGCAGAAGAAATCCTATTAAAAACGAAGTTCGCGGCATATAATTTATCATCCAATTGCATCTCTTTCAAAATGGCACGGATTACACTTTTGCTATCGTCGGTATCGTAAATGGTAAAATTGCTTGGATAACCTATTTTTTCAGCCTCAACACGTAAAATTTTCGCAAAAACCGAGTGGAAAGTTCCCATCCAAATGTTTTTCGCCTCGGCACCCACTACTTTTGAGATACGCTCACGCATATCCTTACTCGCCTTGTTGGTAAAGGTTAAAACCAGAATATTAAAAGGGTCAGTTCCGGTCTGAATCAGGTGCGCTACACGATACGTTATTACACGTGTTTTGCCCGAACCAGCGCCCGCAACAATCATTACTGGTCCTTTTGTATTCTCTACTGCTGCTCTTTGTTGTGGGTTTAATCCTTCTAAATAATCCAAATCGGCTCCTGTTTTTTTGAGGCTCAAAAATAAGAATTCTTAATGTTTTTATTGAAATTGTGGAGAAATAAAAAGCAAATTCTTTTGAAAAGCAAAACCTGTGTATCATTGGTAACGTTAGTCCTTTGCTTTGCTAAACCCGATGAAAATCGGGGCGCCGCTTCGCCAAGGTTTAGATAAGTTAGGTTTGTGCTGCTATTGAGGGATTAAAACCTGTTAGCTAAAAATTACAATATATGAGGGTGTAAGAAAATGTGAGTTTACTGTATCAGCTTAAAGTTCTTACATTTCTTATCTCGTTGACAATACGTTTAGTGAAAGCAAGAGCATGGATTAAGCACTTACCACCCCTTGCCCCTCCTAAAATAGGAGAGGAGCCGTTTGTGATTAGGGAAATGGTCTGCATTTATTTTTGGCTCTACGGTTGAACCCACCTACTTAAATATTGCTATAACATTTTCAATAAGCAATGACCAGCTCCCCTCATTATCTTCAAGGAGGGGATAGGGGTGGTTTTCTATTGGCATTGGGTCATTGTCATACAATGATTACGTGTTAGTTTTCAAATGCTGATTTAAACAATGCAAATTCAATTCTAATACTTACCAAATCTCATATTTATGCCAAAATTACCTACCATTAATTTAGGAATAGAATTTGATATGTTTTTGTCATGGAAGATAATAATTTTGAGTTTACTGATATTCCCGAGGGAGCAAGCACAGATCTATACGCTAATTTAAAAGAGAAATTAGAAACTGTTGAGAAATTTCCGGGTATTTACGTGTTTAAGTTTATTTTGACTGGAGGAATAGATAAATTAAAGGAACTTAGTGCCATTTTACCTCAAGATGAATTTATTGAGCAACAATCTAAAACAGGTAAATATGTATCAATTACAGTAAAAAAAGAAATGCAAAATGCCGATGAAGTAATTGCGATTTATAAACAAGCCGCAACTATAAAAGGCATTATGACACTTTAATATTTTAGCCGTTCAATATTCTATTTATACCATTGAACGGCTTTTTCCATTTTTTTATTTCAGCTTTTGCTTGTTAAAGTGATGCTATCTTTGCTTTGGTCCTTAATCTTTCAGCTTTGGTCTTTAGTCTTTGAATGATGCTATGTCCGCTCTGGTCTTTAGTCTTTTAACTTTGGTCTTTAGTTTTTAGTCTTTGAATGATGCTATTTTCGCTTTAGTCTTTGGTCTTTCAGCTTTGGTATTTCATCTTTTACCTCAAATTACATCCAACCCTCATTTCCGCTTTCTACTTGATATAGCCAGTAATTTACCAGCTGTTTAATCTCACTATAATTTCCGTATTTAAAATGAATTTGGCCAGCTGCAGTGTGTAGCGATAAATGACCAACATCTATGCCTTTATGCCATGGATATTGAAAAGTGGTAATGGCTTGAATTTTATTTGGCATCACGATTTCATTCGAAACATCCCAAATACCACTAGTTTTAATAATAAAATCTTGGTCAACTGAAATTCGATGCCTGCGGTAGCTAATGTAAATCATGAAAACGCCAATAAGTAAGTATGCAATTGCTACACCAATAAAGGGTTTCACCTCTGGAACATTAAAAGCTACAATTAAGAAAATGGAAACTGGCAAAACCAATTTAAAGAAAATTGGTAGATTCAGAAATCGCCAATCGGGTATAAAAGTTTTTCCTTTTACGGGCGCAATGCCTAATATCATTTTCAATAACTCATCACGCTCTGCGGGGTTACAACCAACAATTTCTAAAGTATTGCCTTGCATTTCGTGGCCTTTTTTATTCTGACCGAAATGCGCTTGCTTCAAACTCATGTTCAGCATATTCAGCTTTTTCTGAAAATAATTTTGACTGTATTTTGTAATCTGAACCTTATTCGGACTAATCAAAGTGCTTTTCTTCGCAATTAAACCAGAAGATAGGAGTAACGAATGCTTATGCTGACTTATTTCCAGTTCAAAATATTTATAAAATGTTCTAACCAAATTAATAATCAATAAGGCAACCAACAGTATCACAACAATTACCGCCACAGAAAATAATGTGGCCAAACCCATCACAGTACTTTTAACATAACTTTTATCCAACTCAAAAACATCCATAATATGTCTTGCCTCTTGAACAGTATATAAGAAAAAGGCCGACATTAGTGCTAAACTTTGTCCGTAATTGGAGGTTAAACCAACTTTAAACAAAGTCCATGCGCTAATTCTTAACAGCGGAGTTTCTGTTGTTGAGGCAAATTCATTATCAGTTTCTATTGTTTCTTCAACCGAATCCGCTCTTCGACTTAATAAGTGTTCCTTTAAATTATAGGCCGAAATTTCATCAATTGCTTTTATGCTAACTTCTTCGCCTTTGGCCCCCGCAGTATCGATTTTTAATCCATAAACACCAATTATCTTCTGCAGAATATTTTGGTTAATATTTACCTGCTGTATTTTATCCAACTGAATAATTACTTGGTCGCGATTTAAAACGCCCTTATTAACCACAAATTCCTGTTTCTCCTTATTTAAAAAGAAAGTAAATTTTAAATACCATAAGTAAGCGTAAATAAGGCACAATAAAATTATGATACCAATAGCCAGTAGCGTATAATTTAGATAAGTTCCGCCAATTTTAACAAAGGCATAAACGATGAAGAAAAACATGGCTATACCAACTTTGAGCATGGTGTGGGCGGCCATAACGATGATACCGAAAGCCGATTCCCGCTGAGGTTTACTAAAATCTTTATCCATTATCATTCAGCATCTTTAATTGGATTTTGAATTAAATCCAACTTGCTCAATAGCAAATCTCTAATGCTTTTGGCTTCATCAATCGGTATTCCTGAAATTTTAACGTGCCCTGTTTGGCCTCCAGCTGTAAATATTTGTAATGAACCCAATTTATACATTCTAGAAAAAATGCCCTCATTCAATTCTATATGCTGAATTCTATTTAATGGAACAATTGTAGTAGATTCGGCGATAATGCCACTCTTGTAAATCACATCTCTGGTTCTAATGGCATAGCCACGTTTTTTAAAGCTAGCCCTCAAAATAATGAAGAGCAATATCATAAATGAAAGGTATAAAGCGCTTAACAAAATGGCATTCGGCTTAAATTCATCAATAAAGCTAACACCTAAACCAACAACTATTCCACCAATAACAAAGCAGATAAAAAAGTTAATGCAAATGATATTCCAGTAATTGGAGTGAGGATTATTTAAAGGAATTTCCTCGTATTTCGGAAGCGTTTCTAGATCGATAGCTTCGTTGGTAAATGAATTTGTTGGCATGGTTTAAAGGTATAAAAGAAATGTATCTACCGATCAGACTCATCTTAAAATCTTTTGTTACCTCGCTACAATAAACTTTTTGGCGGTATTGTACTGGCCAGAATCTGATGTGATTTTGAAAAAATAAATACCAGGAACAAAAGTTGTTGTATTAATTTCCAAAGTGTGTTTTCCTGTATTAAGGTATTCATTTACAACCGTTTTTACCAATCTACCCATCAAATCAAAAACCTGAATATTTAGCTTATCCGTTTCGGGTAAAACCACATCTAAGAAAGTTTGTGTAGCAGCTGGGTTTGGATAGTTTTGAGAAACTACAAATTTCAAGAATTTATCGAATATCGCTTTATTTATGGCGTCGAAAATTACATAACTAATTAACCTGTAACCTCTAGCATTAGGATGATAGGGATCTTGATATAATGAAAAATCTCTCCTCATGGCAATATTTACATCAGCAAGGTAGATTTTAAATTCTGTTGCCAATCGCCTGTAAACGGCATTAATTGCCCGAATGTTTGTATTTACCTTTACAAGAGTCGCATTGTTCCTGTCATCGGCAAACTGGAGAGTGCATATAATTGGAACTAATTTTTGAGCAAGGCTAACCTTTATTATGGACCGCATATTGGCTTCTGTTTCCGCAACACTTCCTCGTCCATTAACAATTGCAGCTGCATCGTTAATCCCCATGTCAATCACAATAAAACCAGTTCTATCTTTAATTGCATTGTCAATTCGCAATAAACCTTGAAAAGTTGTTTGTCCGCCGATACCATGATTGGTAATATCTACAACTTTACCAGTATAGCAGTTTAAAAAATTGTTTTGCAACATGGTTTGAAAACCAACCCCACCAACACCCTCAACTGTACTGGCACCAAAAGTTACAATGTTAATACTGTCTTTAGAATAGTATTGAGCGGCTTCTGGGCAACTTACTCTCGGTCCAGTCGCTGTTTGCGCAGATGTAGGAAAACTTAAAGAAGAAAGCAGCAGAAGAAGTGGTAATACTAAAGCACTAAATCTAAATGATATAATTCTCACTAACAGGGTTTAAGGATATCCGTTTAAGTTCGCAATTTACAAAAAAAATGTAGAGATATATTTGTTGTTATTATTTTTTACAAATTGAAAAGATTGCATTTTTTGTTGCGAAAATATCAGCAGGCAACTGGCAATTATCATCGTCAAATTTGCATCGTTAACTTGCTAAAACCTATATTTGCCCAAATTCATTTTGTTATGCAAGAGATTAAAAATTATGTAGAAACGCACAAACAACGTTTTTTAGATGAGTTGTTTGAGTTATTACGTTTTCCATCGGTTAGTGCCGATCCAAAATATAAAGCCGATGTACTAAAAACGGCTGATTATGTTGCCCAAAAATTGAAAGATGCTGGTGCCGATAAAGTTGAAATTTGCGAAACTGCTGGCTATCCAATTGTTTATGGCGAAAAAATCATCGATGCTTCTTTACCAACTGTTTTAATTTATGGCCATTACGATGTTCAACCAGCAGATCCATTAGAGCTTTGGAAAACACCACCGTTTGAGCCAACTGTTCGCGATGGTAAAATCTACGCTCGTGGTGCCTGCGATGATAAAGGACAATTCTACATGCATGTAAAAGCATTCGAATTGATGATGGAAACCAATACTTTAGCCTGTAATGTAAAGTTTATGATCGAGGGCGAGGAAGAGGTTGGTTCTGCTAATCTTGGTATTTTTGTAAAAGCAAATGCAGAGCGTTTAAAGGCAGATGTTGTACTAATTTCCGATACTTCTATGATCAGCATGGAACATCCATCAATCGAGACTGGTTTACGTGGCTTGGCTTATATGGAAGTTGAGGTTGTTGGTCCTAACCGCGATTTACACTCTGGTGTTTATGGTGGTGCAGTGGCAAATCCGGCTACTATTCTTTGCAAAATGATTGCTTCCTTGCATGATGAAAATAACCATATTACCATTCCTGCTTTTTACGATAAGGTGATTGAATTAACTGATGATGAGAAAAAAGCCTTAAATTCTGCTTCTTACGATGAGGCTGAATACACTAAAGATTTGGATATTGAAGAAGTTTGGGGTGAAAAAGGTTATTCGACGCTAGAGCGTACAGGCACTCGCCCAACTTTAGAGGTTAATGGTATTTGGAGTGGTTACATTGGCGAGGGCGCCAAAACCGTATTGCCAAGCAAGGCAAATGCTAAAATTTCTATGCGTTTGGTTCCTAGTCAAAGCTCTGAGGAAATTGCAGAAATTTTTACCAAACATTTCGAAAGTATTGCGCCTAAAAACGTTAAGGTTAAGGTTACACCTCACCACGGTGGTGAGCCGGTGGTAACGCCAACGGATAGTGTCGCTTATCAAGCTGCAGAAAAAGCAATTGAAGATAGCTTTGGTAAAAAGGCAATCCCAACTCGTGGTGGTGGAAGCATCCCTATCGTTGCTTTATTCGAAGATGTTTTGGGCATTAAATCAGTGCTTTTTGGTTTCGGTTTGGATAGCGATGCATTGCATTCTCCAAACGAAAAATACGATATCTATAATTATTACAAGGGTATAGAAACCTTGCCTTTGTTTCATAAATATTTTGCAGAGTTGAGTAAATAGCTCATTATTAAGCATTAATTAATCCCTGTTTAGTTTTGCTAAGCAGGGATTTTTTTTTGGGTGCGCCGGGCATGTCAATCGACTATAGGGTTAGAGTCCCGAACACGCTTAGCAGTAGGAAGTGTTAGCCAGAGACAAGGGTGTCGTGGGTGACTGCGAATCTGAAGGAAGTCCGCGGCAAATATGGGGGCCTACGAACAGAAACTGTATATGAGGCGGATTTAGTCCGGGTGATGTTGCCCAACAAACAGAAGCCCAATACTGCACGGGGACTATTACGTATATACAGAGGCCACATCCATAGGAAGTAGATTGTCYTACCCCGGGAGATCTGAATGAGTTCTGTCAATTGTAAGCGCGATTACAGGAGAGGAAACATTTAGCAGAGATGCCAAATGCCTCAATCAGAAGTCAGCAGCGGTAGTAGTACTGCATTTTTCGGATGCAGAAAGGACCAAATGTTRGGATGGCAAAGGAAACAGGAAGTTTATTGCAGAGCGTTTACAGCGGAACCACATTAGAGAACTGCTTATATGAGGGTAGGACGGAATCCGAGAGTAAATTATAAGAGGAGCTGAGCCGAGCCGTGCAACCAATGTGCACAATGCCTGGGAAGG
>NZ_SJSN01000014.1 GCF_004331675.1 Pedobacter frigidisoli
ATGGAAGAGTATAACGGGTAGAGCGCGGAATTTAATGAAGATGGGTGTAGTAAAGTCAAGGGCTTATCAGTTGTCTAATACCCGTAAGGGGTACTGTAGGACTGCAAACAGCCCGACATTACTTACAACCCTCGACAAGAAGTTCTTTATTGGCCTTGGACTAGATGGATTCGCAAATTATTACTATTGGAAAACGACACACCAAACGAAGTTATTCTAGCAAACCGCTGTATACCGAACGGTACGTACAGTGGTGTGAGAGGACAGATAGGGAACTAATCCCTATCTTCCTACTCGATGAACAGGATTTAAGGATGAAAGGATTTTTTCCTTCGGGTTGATTACACAGATTAAGGGAGTACACAGATTAGTTTTTCCTCAAGATGGTTTTTCTTTCAGCATTGATCTTTTTTCCTTCGGGTTGATTACACGGATTAAGGGATGACACTTATTGTTTTTTCCTCAGGATGGTTTTTCTTTCAGCTTTAGTCTTTTACCTTTAATCTTTCCGCTTTAGTCTTTTTGCTTTGGTCTTTAGTCTTTCTTTCAGCTTTACTCTTTTTTTCTACATTTGCACTCATGAAATATCTTATAGTTGGCTTAGGGAATATCGGACCAGATTATGCGCATACCAGACATAATATTGGGTTTGATATTGCTGATGAGTTGGTTAAGAATCTAGATGGAAGTTTCGAAAATATCCGATTGGCTTACTATGCTGAAGTGAGCTTTAAAGGCAGAAAACTTCATGTAATTAAGCCTACAACTTTTATGAACTTGAGCGGTAAGGCGGTTAACTATTACATGAAAGAACATAAGATAGCGCCAGAAAACGTATTGGTAATTGTTGATGATTTGGCTTTACCATTAGGTAAACTCCGATTAAAACTTCAGGGATCGAGCGCTGGCCATAATGGCTTAAAAAGTATTGAGGAAGTTTGTGGCGGACAAAACTATGCCCGCTTGCGTTTTGGTATTGGGAGCGATTATCCTAAAGGTCGTCAGGTTGATTTTGTGCTAGGCCTTTTTGATAAAAAGGAGCAATTGGAGCTTCCAGCGTTGATTGACAAAAGCGTTGAACTGATAAAAAGTTATGTTACAGTTGGGCCTGCGCATACCATGACGGCTTTTAATAAGTAGTTGTAAATGACGATCATTCTAAACCTGATCGTAGCGGCAGCTCCCGATAATTCATCGGGGCTACAGCGTAGAGCAGGACAATCATTAAAAAAATCTCCTGTCTTTGCTTTTCTAAATATTTTATTCCTTTAATAAATAGTTTAAGCTCGCCCTGACGAAATTGCAAAAAAAAAGACCACCTTTCGATGATCTTTCAATATTATGGTAGTTAAAGAATTATTTAACTTTTCCTTGTGCTCTTGCAATATAAGCATCAATTAATTGTGCTTCTGTGCTTTCAGGATATTGAGTTTTGATTTTTGTGTAAGCATCAACTGCTCCGCTAAAGTCGTTAAGGTTTTCGTTAACTAAACCTAATTTCTTAAGGAACATTGGCGAGGTGAATTTGCTTGCCTTATCTGATGCTTTCTTGTAATAAGTAGCAGCTTGTTTATAATCCTTAAGTTCGCTATAAGCATCGCCTAATAAGCCTAAAGCCAATGGATCTGCAACTGGGCTGCCCGTAGCGCTATATTTGCTTAAAGATTCTACAGCTTGTTTGTAATCGCCTTTACGTAAATAAATACCACCTAAATAAAGGTTTGCTAAGTTTGCCGATTTTGTATTGTCGTATTCTTTTGCAATCTCCTCTAGGCCTGGATAACCACCTTCGCCTTTAATTGCTTTGTTAGATAAAGAATCTACTCCAACATATTGCTCTGCTTTGTACATTTTACTAGAGGCTTCTTCGGCACGGCCTTTTAAATATACGCCTTGGTACCAAAGATATACTGCAATTAATAATACTACAGCGCCAGCTATGAATAATAAGCTCTTGTTATTTTCCTGTAAAAATGAACCTTTTTTAATTGGTTGAATTGTCTGATTATCTGTTGTAGACATGTTTGTTTAAAAAATTTAAGATTGCAAAAATACATTTTTCAATCAAAGTATCAATCTTTATTTTGAAGTATTTGATTAAACAATAGTTATTTAGCTGCAGAATTAAGAATATGTGCTTTATTTTAGCGGAGTAGGCTTATTAAGGTGTTAAACCAAGTTTGGTTATCACTAAAAATGCCAGTGTGGTTAATTACAAGATAAATGGTTTGGCTTTCTGAACGGCCTACCGCAGAGCGAATGCGGATGGGTTGCCAAAAAGCGCCGAGGTTTTTTGCTGAAGATGCAGGGAATAATTCATCGAATCCCATGTACACTTCTTCTATCTTTGATAATGGGAGTTCTAATTTTTCATCACCTGTGATGAATAAGCCGTTTGAAGCCAACAAGATATTGCCCTCATGATTGTGGATTGGCTTTAAAAAAGAGAATAATCCTGCGATTTTCTTAATCCAGCTTGGGCTTTTATCTTCGGTAAGTTCATGATCGTAAGACCAAAGAACATTACCCTCTAACATTTTTTGTGCAACCATGTAATTTTCCTTGCTATGAATGTACAATTTTTTTATCCCTTATCAACCTTTATTTTAAACATTGGTTATTTAGAGGGTAAAAAACGGTAAATTTGTGACATATTTATGTGGTTAAAGAATATTACCCTTCTAAATTTTAAGAATTATACCGATGCCAATATCCCATTTTCGGAGACAGTAAATGTTTTTACCGGAAATAATGGTTCTGGAAAAACGAATATGCTCGATGCTATTCATTACCTGTGCCTCTGTAAAAGCTACTTCAATCCGATAGATGGTCAACAGATCAAAATGGGAGAAGAGGTTTTTATGATTCAAGGTGATTTCGATCGAAACCACAAAAATGAAAAGATCAGCTGTGGCGTAAAACGTAATCAGAAAAAGCAGTTTAAACGGAACAAAAAGGAATACGATAAGCTCGCCGATCACATTGGCCTTTTCCCGGTGGTAATGGTTTCGCCGTATGATGTTAACCTGATTATGGAAGGGAGTGAGGAACGGAGGAAATTTATTGATAACGTAATTTCGCAAACCGATTCGCATTATCTTGATCAACTGATTACCTACAATCGGATACTTTTGAATAGAAATGCTTTTCTAAAACAGATTACCATCACCAAGAGATACGACCCAACATTATTGGAGATTTTGGATGAACAATTGATTATGGCTGGCAATAAGATCTTTGCCATTCGTAAAGCTTTTATGGATGAGTTTATACCGCTGTTTAACCAATATTATACCTACCTTACCGAAAACAAGGAAACTGTTGAGCTGAATTATCAGTCACAATTGAATGAAACTTCTTTTCATGAGCTGCTTAAAAAATCGGTGGAAAAGGATCGCGTTTTAGAGCGCACCACTACTGGCATACATAAAGATGAATTGGCGTTTGTGATCAGTGAAATGCCACTGAAGAAGTTCGGTTCTCAAGGTCAGCAGAAATCTTTTTTAATTGCACTAAAGCTTGCACAATATGCTTATTTAGCAAAAAATAAAGGTTTTAAACCCTTGCTTTTGTTAGATGATATTTTCGATAAACTAGATGATAACCGCGTTCAAAAGTTAATGCAGATGGTTTCCCACCATGATTTTGGGCAAATATTTATTACAGATACAGGAATAGAAAGGGTAAAATCAATTTTTGAAAAAATAAAAGTTGAGGTAACTTTATTCGAAGTAGAAGAAGGACAGATAAAAAATGCGTAAGCCCAATGATTTAACCATGAAAGAGGCCGTTAGCAAAATGCTAGATGTGTATCGTTTACGCCGCAAGTTCGACGAAACTTCCATTTTGGCGGTATGGCCAGAAATTATGGGTACGGCTATTGCCAATAGAACTACCCAAATTTATATCAAGGATAAAAAGCTCTTTATCAGAATTGAATCTTCTGTAATTAAGAACGAATTGGTTATGGTTCGCCAAGGTATTATACAGAAACTGAACGAACACGCCGGGAGTGAGGTAATTAACGAAATGGTGTTTTTGTAGAGATTTTACCTTTTAACCTAAGTTCGGCTATAAACTTTTGCAAATTAATTATTTGGGCGTTTATTGATAAGTTTCTATTTTTTTGGCATCAATGAGCTCTGCAAAGCTTCGGTTTAACACGCTGTCCGCTGTATCCCCGATGAAAAATCGGGGGATGCCGCTTCAATCGTTAACGCTAGCAAATCTTAAAAAATATTATCAATAACCATCATTTGTATAGCTCACGTTTTAAAATCTAAAACTCATACATATTATTTCCCCGCAAGTTCTCAATTGCAATAATTGCATTTTCCTCCAAAGCCTGGCGACTAAGCGATTCTCTTTCCATTTGCGCAGACTTAAAGCCGTATAAATTAAAAAATGTTTGTGTGTGAGTGTTATACTTGCTTAAAAAATCTGTTAACGATAATACATCAGCATCGAAACCTTCATTTTCGAGGTTAATCTGACAGGAGCTTTTGTAAGACATTAAAATTTCGCCATCATCTGTTTCCATGCCATTAACTTGAACGCTCCACTTATTTGGATCATCTGTAGGGATTATGGTATCGGTCCATTCGATTCCGCCAACACTAATAAGTATTTCGAAGGTGACAATCATTGTCTTTACTGAATCGACTATAATACATTCAAACCCAAATCCAGATTCATAACTATTTCCATTAAGGCTTTCTGCTACATGTTCCTCATTGAAAATGTATTCATTTACAGTAATCGGCTGTACGTTAAATATTTTCATCTTTACAATAATATAAAAAAGGCTGATAAAATTTAATTTACCAACCTTTTTTATGGATTTGGGGTTCAAGACTTACGACTCGAAACTCCAATCTAACTTCTTCCTCCTCCAAATATTTTGGAAAGAATCCAGATAAGTAGTGCAACAACTATTACAACTACTATAACGCCAGACCAAACGCCGGCTTTAAATATACCTCCGATCAGTTCACAACTGCTTAAGGTAGTGCATAAAAATGCAATTAATGCTATTGGAAATACTTTTTTCATATTGATGCTAATTTCTAATAAGCTAACATCGAATACGGAAGAAAGTTTTAGGAAAACCTTATTTACCGTTAACCTTTAACAATTCTACTTCAAAAATTAATGCGCTGTATGGTGGGATATCGGCACCAGCACCACGTTCGCCATAAGCTAAGTTATAAGGAATGAAGAACTTGTATTTTGAGCCAGCAGGCATGAGTTGTAAGCCTTCTGTCCAGCCAGCAATTACCCTGTTTAATGGAAAGCTAATTGGCTCACCTCTATCGTAAGAGCTATCGAATTGTTTTCCATTTAATAATGTTCCTTTATAATGAACCAAAACTGAATCTGTAGCTAAAGGCTTAACACCTGTTCCAGCATTTAAAACCTCATATTGTAATCCGCTAGGCGTGGTTTGAACGCCAGCACGTTTTCTGTTTTCTTCTAGAAAACTTTGTCCTTCTTTTATCATGGGTGCATATTTAATTTTATTTGCCTCAGTTTCTGCCTGATTCTTTACGAACGATGCCTTACTTATTGCTTCGTTGATGCATTGCTGTGCTTGTTGTTGGGTTAATACCGCTTTTCCACCAGTAAAGGAATCCTTTAATCCCTTTAATAAAACTTCGTAGTTAAGCGTTGATAAGCCAGTTGATTTCAAGCCCGTACCAATTGATGTACCAAATGCATAACTGGTAGAATCTAAGCTCGATTTTAAACTTACTGGAACTGCTGTTTTTATAGCGGTTACTGTCGTTTTTTTCGCAATTGGCTTTTTAGCTGCAGGCTTTGTTTGTGCGTAAGATGTTAAGGCGGTACCGGAAATAAATACCGCTATGAAAATTCTTTTCATTTGTGTGCTATTGTAATTAGTGCTAACGATTAATAGGATGGAATATTTTTAAGCTCGAAAGATACAAAACTTATAAAACAATAAAACCCCGAATATTCGAGGTTTTAAGAAATAACTTATTGCTTAGAACTAGAAACGTTCATCTGCCTTGAAAAAGAAGTTTCCTTCAATTTCTGCGTTCTCATCAGAATCTGAACCATGTACCGCATTTGCATCGATAGATTTTGCATATTTCTGACGGATTGTTCCTTCTGCAGCTTCAGCTGGGTTAGTAGCACCGATTAATTTTCTGAAATCTTCAATTGCATTGTCTTTTTCCAAAATAGCTGCAATGATTGGTCCTGAAGACATGAAGTTAACTAAATCCTTGTAGAAAGGACGTTCAGCGTGTACCGCATAAAACTGACCAGCAGTTTCTTCAGTTAGCTTGGTATATTTTAATGCAACGATTTTGAAGCCTGCATTGGTAATGTCGTTTATGATCGATCCAATATGGCCGTTTGCAACTCCATCCGGCTTGATCATTGTAAAAGTTCTGTTAGTGCTCATTGTGTTTGTTATCAAATTTTCTGCAAAAATACGTTTTAATTGATGAATATTAAAAGGATAACGTTAAATACGCAACATTAATATTTATTTTTACTTAGCTTTGCAGCGCAAAAATTATGTTGACACTAACTGACTTAAAATCCCTATTGGCTACGCCACAACGAATTGTGATCACTACGCATCATAAACCTGATGGCGATGCGATGGGTTCATCTTTAGGTTTATATGGATATTTAATTCAAAAAGGCCACCATGTTAGGGTAATTACGCCAACTGATTATCCAACTTTTTTGCATTGGATGCCCAATAACTCAGATGTAATCATTTTTACTGAAGCACAAGAAGAGGCAGCTAAATTAGTTGATGAAGCTGCAATAATCTTCTGTTTGGATTTTAATACCTTAAGTCGCATTAACGAATTAGGGGAATTGGTTCGAGCTGCAAAAGCCAAAAAAGTAATGATTGATCATCACTTAGAGCCTGAAGATTTTGATGATTATCGCCATTGGGATATTAATGCTTGTGCAGCGGCTCAATTGGTTTATGATTTTATTGTCAATCAGTTAGAGGATGGCGAAACCATTAATAAGGATGTTGCCGCTTGTTTATACACCGGTATTATGACGGATTCTGGATCTTTCCGTTTTCCATCGGCAAACTCAGAAGTTTATCGTATAGCTGCAAACTTAATCGATTTAGGTGCCGATCATTCTAAAATTCACCAATTGGTTTATGATAATGCAAGTGAGAACCGTTTACGTTTTTTAGGTTATTGCCTATCGAACAAACTAGAAGTTTTAAGGGATTACAATACCGCAATTATAGCCGTTACAAAAGATGAGTTGGCACAATACCACAGTGCAACAGGAGATACTGAAGGGGTTGTAAATTATGCACTTTCCATCAATGGAATAAAATTAGCTGCACTTATTGTAGAACGCTCTG
Source organism: Pedobacter frigidisoli (assembly GCF_004331675.1). Taxonomy (GTDB): domain Bacteria; phylum Bacteroidota; class Bacteroidia; order Sphingobacteriales; family Sphingobacteriaceae; genus Pedobacter; species Pedobacter frigidisoli. Next base: position 7,376 of record NZ_SJSN01000014.1, read on the forward strand.
ACAAGGTTAAGTTATCGGTTAGATCAACTGGCGACTTTCCTGCGAATGAAATTTGTAAGAAATATTTCAACGGCGGCGGACATAGAAATGCTGCAGGTGGTGCAGCAGAGAAACCATTGGCAGATGTGGTAGCCGAATTTAAATCTATTTTAGAGGAATATAAAGAACAATTACTCGCCTAGTAGGCAAAAACATAAATAAAACTTAAAAAGTCAAATAAATTAAATGAAAAAGGGAATTATTATTCTAGTAGCAGCAACTTTAGGTTTAGCGGCTTGTAACAAAGAGAAAAAGGGAGCCGGAGGCTTATTGTACACTATTCACCATTCAGAAGGAAAAGAGAAAATTAAGGAAGGTGATATTGTGAAGATGAATTTCGTTCAAAAAAACGATAAGGATTCTGTGTTATCTAGCACATACGAAAGTGAAATGCCAGCAGTATTTCCTGCACAAAAGAAAATGTATGCTGGTGATATGAATGATGTTTTAACATTGTTTGGAGAAGGCGATAGCGCAACTTTCAAGGTTAACTTGGATACAATGGCTACGAATAGCAAACAGCCTAAACCAGAGCAGTTTAAGAATGATAAATACATCACTTTTACAGTTAAAATTGAAAAGGTTTTCAAGAAAAATGCTAACGAAGCTGATTCTTCTTTCCAAAAAAGAGCTACAGAATTTTTTCAAGCTGACTTCAAAGCAACTTCTGCCAAACAAAAAGCTTCTGAACCTGCAAAAATTAAAAGCTTTATCGAGGATAATAAATTAAACGTTAAAACCTCTCCAAGTGGTTTAAACTATATCATCGAAAAGCCAGGATCTGCAGATAGAGCTACCATTGGCGATACTTTATTGGTTAACTACGTAGGTAGAATTACTAAAAAAGATGCAAAAGGTAAATACAAAATCTTCGATACTAGCGATGAAAAATTAGATAAAGCAGAAGGAAACTCAAGACCAGGTAAACCTTATGGCCCACAAAAAATGGCTGTTGGACAAACTGTTCCAGGTTTCGACGAAGCTTTGAAGATGATTGGTAAAGGTGGTAAAATTAAGGTTGTTATCCCTTCTAAATTAGGTTATGGCGAACAAGGTGCTCCACAAGCAGGTATTATGCCAAACAGTCCAATCGCTTTCGATTTAGAAATTGTTGATATTATTAAAGGAAAACCAGGCGCAGCAGCTCCACAAATGCCTGCTCCAGTGATGAGATAATAATTTTCAAAATATAGATACTAGTCCTGCTTAAATATTTAAGCAGGATTTTTTTTATCAAAATTTTGCGAATAACGTTCTCATGTGTACAAATAATACATTTCTCAGATTTATATAAAACTTATTATAACCTATCTTTGTAGTGATCTATAAAATAAATCGAGCATCAGAAGATGAAAGGAGCTTAGTAAATTCTTTCATTTCTTGAAATAATAACAATTAAATGAAAAGAGGAATCATTATTCTATTAGCAGCAGCTTTGGGCTTGTCTGCCTGTAACAAATTTGAAAAAGGGGAGGGCGGCATGACTTACAAAATATATAAAAGTGAGGGCAAGCCAAAAATACAAGAGGGTGATTATGTAAAGTTAAATGGTGTTGAAACCGTAGAAACCACCACCAATCCTGATTCGGTAATGGTAAATACTTACGATAATGAGCGTCCTGCATTTTTTGCGATTACAAAGGCAATGTTTAAAGGTGATTTAACCTCAAGCTTAAAATTATTAGGCGAAGGAGATAGTGCAGTTTTTAAGTTGAATTTAGATTCAATGGAAAAATATTCTGGTCAGCCAAATCCTAAAACCTTAAAATCGAGGTTTGCAACCTTTACCATTAAGATTGAAAAGGTTTTGCATAAAGGAACAGATGCCGATTCTGTTTTTGATGCTAAAAAAAGATTATTCTTCGAGGCAGAATATAAAGAGTTGAATGAGAAAAATAAGATTGTAGAGCCGAAGAAAATTGCAAAATATATCGAGGAAAATAACCTTAAGGTTTTAACTACGCCATCGGGCTTAAATTATATAATTGAAAGACCAGGCAATGCTGAAAGAGCTACGTTAACAGATACCGTTGTGATGGATTATACCGGTCAGTTTACGAACAAAAAATCAGATGGTAAAATAAATGTTTTCGATACCTCGAATGCTAAAGTTGCAAAGGAAGCTGGGGTTTATTCGGAAAGCGTACAGTACGTTCCGCGTAACTTACCTTTGGGACAACTGCCTCAAGGTGTTGTTCAGGGTATCCAAATGATTGGCGTTGGTGGCAAGATAAAAATGATTCTGCCATCGAAGTTGGCATTTGGTGAAAACGGTGGAGGACCTTTTAATCCATTCACACCATTGGTTTTTGATGTAGAATTGAAAGGAATTGTAAAGCCAGTTGCTGGTGGTCCACTGACACAGAAATAACACACGGAAATAACACACAGAAAAATCCGCAACATATTACACGTTGCGGATTTTTTGTTTCTAGGCCTAAGCTTGTGCTTCTAGATATTGTGCGTAACAATAACCTTCTTCACCATCTTTGGTTCTAACCAACCACCATAAATCGTTACTTCTATTTACCAAAGTAATAATTTCATCATGAGCAGCTTTGCCCACGATTGGCTGGTCAGTTCCTGGCCCTTTACGAATATTTAAATTACTACTTTGCGTAACTACTTTTGCATGGGTTACTGCCGCATCGATGGATACATTTACGTTCAAAACTAAATCTCCTGAAGTAAAATTGGGATCAATTTGATTATAAACTTCCCAAAGATGATCTTTAGTAGCGCCATCAGCTGCGGTTCCATCAATGTATAAAATGCCATCTTGTTCTCTAACGGCCAAATCAGTTATACCAGCTGCAGTTGCTGCATCGGTTAGTGCCTTGTATTTCTCTTCTAATGCCATGATTCAATTATTTAACAGTTAATTTGTTATCAATTTTCTTAGGTTTCAATGCACTTAAATGTTGCATTAAGGTAATTAATGATGCTTTGTTAATTTCGCCAGTAAGCGTAACCACGCCATCCTTAACATCAGCCTTTACCGTTGGAAAATCTTTGGTAGCATCAGCTACATTTTTCGTTAAAATGGGATCTTCGGCAATAACTACAGGCATGTCTGCCGGTTTCACGGTTAAATTATTTACAACTGATTTAGCGCCCTTTTCTGCTTTTGCAATTTCCTCTGCCTTAACTTTAGCGGCATCATCCACTACTTCGCCTGTTAAGGTAACTTCGCCTTTGGTTACTGCCACGGTAATACCTGCAGCTTCTTTAGCCTGAATTGCAGATTGAATATCTGCATCTTTTGGTGAGCAACCCGCAAAAAATAGCGACGCAGCAATTACCATGCTCATAAATAATTTAGTTGTTTTCATCCTTTTTGTTTTATGTTGATTTTAATTATAATGCAGAAATAGAATTTTTGTTTTAACAAATTCCTTTTTTATAAATTAATCGGGGATGATTATGATGCAACCAATATAGTAAATGAATTTAGCTTTCTTAATTTATCTTTTATGATTTTTTTGTTAACGTTATAAAAGCTAAACTTTCCAATCTTTATAAGGATACATGGTTAGATTTGAATTGTAATATTTCTTATCGTGAGTAACTTCCTCAGCAACCCAATGTGGTAAATCGAATTGTTCATCTTCGGATTCTAGTTCAATTTCGGCAACGATTAATCCATCGTTTTCGCCTAAAAAAACATCAACTTCCCAGAGCTTACCTTGGTGCGTAATCTCATGTCTGATTTTTGCTAGTTTTGATTCAGAGAAATTATCGAGTAATTCCGTTGCCTCTTCTAAAGGGATTTCGTATTCAAACTCTGATCTTGATGCACCAATGGAAATGCCTTTAATCGTTAACCAAGCTTGTGTTTCTGTAATTCTTACCCGAATGGTTTTGTTAGGGTCGGTTAAAATATAGCCTTGTCTGAAATGTTTTCCAGCAGGTTTATCTAGCTTTAGCCATTCAGTATGATTTAAAAGGAATTTACGTTCTATTTCTTTGCCCATTACTTCGATCTTTTCTGCAAATCTGCTATTGGCATGCTAATTAATCGGCCAACTGGTTGCTTCCCTTTGTAAGTAATTACCCGTAACATACTTGCATCTTTTGGTGGAATTAAAGCTGCGGTATATTTTGGATAAAAACGGTCCGGCGTAGAGTTGTCAAAACTGTAATAGATATCCAAACCATCAATTTCGGGTGTTAATTCAATCATGAGTTGCTTATCAGACGAACGTTTTACAGCGATAATCGGGTCGTAAATGGCTGGTGAATATTTTACTTCGGCTAAATCCAAACGTTTAAAGTGTTGTTCTGTACGGTCGATAAAACTAGTCCAGTTCTTTTTCTCAATTGGGCTCCAAATAGATTCAGAAATGGCGAAAGCTCGTGGCCAAAGCATGTACTGAACCTGGCGAAAAGTAAAAATTTGTTCTGTCCATAGATTTGCTTGTGCACCAATGATATACTTAGGATCGGCACCTGCTGGAATAGGATTAAACTGATAGGTCTTATTTAATCTCAACGATGCGTAAACCCGAGGCTCGGTAATTACATCTGCCTGCATGTAATCTAAGTACGCAAAATCAGTTGGACTCATTACCACATTGTGCTTTTCTTTGGAAGCTTCAATCCCGTATTTAAGACCTCTCCAGCTCATCACCGATGCCGTTGGCGATACACCTCCCTCTAAAATTTCATCCCAGCCCATAAATTTTTTCCCTTTTGAGATGACTATTTGTTCCAATCGTTTTTCGAAATAAGCCTGAACTTGTGGGATGGTTTTTAATCCCTCACGTAACATTAACGCCTTAACTTGATCATTTTTCTCCCAAAAATTATGAGGAGCTTCATCACCACCCATGTGGATATATTCGAATGGGAATAGCTTGGCTACTTGGGTAATTACCGAATCTAGAAAAACATAAACCTTTTCATTTGCAGGGCAGAGTGTATTATCAACCAAAGCTGTTGGTGGTGCACCACGACTCCAGTCCATAATTTTCTCACCTGAGCGTACTTTATAATTTGCCGCATCGGGTGTGCAAGATAAATCAGGATAAGAAGCAATTGCGGCTAAACTGTGGCCAGGAACATCAATTTCGGGCATGATATTTACAAAACGTTCTTGCGCATATTGAACGAGTTCCTTAATATCCTCTTGGGTATAAAATCCGCCATAAGTTCGAGGCTCATCAGCTGTTGGAGGAGTGAAATCGCCGAAAGTTCCCGTTTTTTGAACACTCCATGCACCAACTTCAGTTAGTTTTGGTAAGCCCTTAATTTCGATTCTCCAGCCTTCATCATCAGTTAAATGGAAGTGTAAAAGATTGAATTTATAACGAACCATATTATCGATAAACTGCTTCACTTCATCTTTGGTGAAAAAGTGGCGGGCGACATCGAACATTAGCCCTCTCCAGCCTAATTTCGGATAATCAACTACATCAACGCATGGTAATTTCCATTTTACATTGGCGACAACTTCCTTACTCTCAATTTCAACAGGGAAAAGTTGAATTAGTGATTGAACGCCCCAAAAAATACCTGCAGGTTTGTTCGCAGTAATTACAATTTGAGTGGGATTTACATTTAACTTATATCCCTCCAAACCTAATAGTACATCATTTTGAGTATTTAAGATCAATTTTATTGTTGGATGATTTGCTGATGTAACTGAACTTACAAACCTGCCGGTCGCTCGCTCAATCCTTTCAGAAAGGAAAGCAACAGATTGTTTCAAATCTTCACTTTTTGATGCCTGAATACTAATATTTTCTGGCAAAGTAAACGTTCCTGCTTTCTTCATTAACGAAACCGGTACGGGAATGATGGCGATTGAGGCCGTTGAAATAGCGGTTTCGGCATCGCCGATTTCAGTTTCGTTAACTAAGGTTTGAGCGTATGAGTTGGCAGCAAAAAAGCAGCAGGAAATAATCAGGAATAGTTTTTTCATTGAATAATAAATTGCGGATTAACCGAATAAGTATTAATTCGCAATTTATTAAAAAAGATTTAGATGTGGTTTAAATTTGGGTTATTACTTATTCTATTGTCACGTTGAGCCTGTCGAAACGCAATATAGATCTTCGACAAGCTCAGACTGACACGTAGAAGTTCAAACAGCTGAATACTTTAACTATCCTCTTAAATGATAACCTTTTGGTTTGGTAAATGCCCTCAATCCCTGATGAGAAAGTGTTGCGCCAATGCCCGAGAATTTTCTGCCACTCCATGGTAAGGCGGCACTCACTCTATCACAGCAATTCCAGTAACCGGAACCAGAATCCAGCTGACTTAGGATTTTTTCTGCCCGAGATTGGTCGGCGGTGTAAACCGATGCTGTTAAACCATAATTTGTGTCTTGCATCATTTTTAAAGCTTCTTTGTCATCTTTAACTTTCATTATACCGATAATGGGACCGAAACTTTCTTCCCGCATCACTAACATATCGTTGGTAACATCAGTTAAAACAGTAGGTTCGAAAAAGTAACCTTTCCCCTCAATAGCTTTACCGCCAGTGATTAAATTTGCTCCTTTATCCAAAGCATCTTTAACCTGATTTTCTAAAACCGCAATCTGGTCTTTTCTGGTTAATGAGCCCAAATAAACACCATCGACAGTTGGTAGGCCACTTTTCCAGCTTTGTACTTCATTAACAAAAGCCGTTAAATAATCTTCATAATTTTTCTCGTGAACGTAGATGCGCTCAACCGAACAACAGCTTTGTCCGTTGTTGTAGAAAGCGCCATCGGCTGTTCCAATTGCTGCATTTGCGACATCTGCTACATCTTCAGCAATGTACAAGGGGTCTTTTCCACCCAATTCCAGCTGACAAGGAACCATTTTCGCCGCCACTTTTTCATAAATATATTTTCCGGTTTTGTACGAGCCCGTGAAAAAGTAGCCGTCGAAATTCATATCCAACAATGCCGAGCCTGTTTCTCCTGCACCAATTGCGACCTGAAAAATTTCTTCAGGAATACCTGCTTTTTTTAGTAATTTTTCAATTCTGATGCCTGTTAAAGTTGCATATTCTGATGGTTTATACATCACTGCATTACCACTCAACAAAGCCGGAATAAATACATTTACACCAACCAAATAAGGATAATTCCATGCTGAAATGTTGCAAATTACGCCTAGTGGTTCATATTTGATGATTTCTTTTAAGCCTGGTTCTTCCACCATTGTCTCATCTGCCAGATACTTTTCTGCATTACCGAGTATCCACTTTATTCTCGCCCTTGCACCGTTAATTTCGTTGCGAGATTGTTGTAGCGGTTTGCCAACTTCGCTTGTTAAAATTGCAGCTAAACCCTCAATTTCATTTTCTAAAAGGTCGCTGAAAATACTAAGAATTGCTATTCTTTCTTGCAAGGATAACTTTGCCCAATCTGGTTGAGCTTGCTTTAAGGTATTGAATTTGATTTGAAGAGATAACAGATTATCTTCTTCTAAAGTGGAAATAATTTCTTCTGTTGCCGGATTGATGATTTGCATACTGTTTATTTTTTTTTGCCACGGAAAGACGGAATTCACGGAAAATATCAATCCATTAAAATCAGTGGTTGCGTAACTAATTATTTTCGATTTAAAATTATTGCATTAAGAAGTGCCTCGTGTAAATTTTTGCTAAACGGACTTTGTTGGTCTTTTAATCTTTCAGGGTGCCATTGAACAAATAATAGAAACGATTTCCCTGTCGGATAAAGTCTTTCCATTGCTTCGGTAACGCCATCTGGCGAAATGGCACTAACCACCAAGCCTTTACCTGTTCTATCTGTGCTTTGGTGGTGGTTACTGTTAACCAAACCTTTATCCGTATTTACAATGCTATTTAACCAAGAGGATGGATTGACAATAATTTCATGGTAGCGGTCGCTTTTATCTGGCATTTTCGAATGGTCGAATTTTCCCCAGGTCGGAATATCAGGAATTAAAGTTCCGCCAAAAAATACATTGCCAACCTGCATGCCGCGACAAATTCCTAAAACAGGAATTCCGTTTTTTTCGGTGTATTCCAAAACCTTAAATTCAAATTCATCACGTTGCTCATCAATATCATCTTCATAACAGTAAGGATAATATTCAGACATGTTGTAGAACCTCGGATGCACATCTTCGCCACCCGTTAAAACGATGCCATGGCATTTTTCAATTTCATCGAAATTATTCATTTTATAACCGAGCCGGATAACCTCAACATTTTCATTGTAGGATAAAACCCAGTTGCTGTAAATGTCGAATTTGCTGCAATCGGTAACCCCTATAATATAAGCCCCACCCGACCTCCCCAAATGGGAGGGGTTTAAAGCGTTCATGTTATTTTGCTCAAACATTATTTAATTTCAATCTATGGGTTCAAAACACAGTCCTTAATTTCCCTCCCCTTTGGGAGGGTTTGCAGAAACTTTTCCTTATCACTGCCTTTAACAGGGTGGGGCTTTTACAACGCACTTAAATACAGTTGCTTAAAATCTTTTCTGCTTACCGGTTTTGGATTATTTGGATGTGCGAAATCCGCAAAGGCCAAATCGGCAAGTGTTTCTATGTTTTCATTTTTAACGCCAATATCACTTAATTTATGCGGAATATTAACTTTGGAATTTAAATCGAACAGATATTTTACAACCGCATCTCCGGTTTCTTCTTTCAATTCTAAAGTTCGGGCAATTTTGCTGAAACGGTCCTCGAAACCCGCGATATTAAACTGCATACCGTAAGGAATATTCACCGCATTGGCCAAACCATGATGGGTATCTAAAAGTGATGAAAGTGGGTGCGCCAATGAGTGTACTACGCCCAAACCTTTTTGAAAAGCGATGGCACCCATCATTGATGCCATTAACATCTTGCTACGACTTTCTAAATCGGGATTATTGGTGGCCTGAACAATTGAATCTTTAATTAAAGAAATTCCCTCCAAGGCAATTCCATCACACATCGGGTGGAAATTCTTCGCTAAATAAGCCTCCATGTTATGTGTTAAGGCATCCATTCCCGTGGCTGCAGTAATAAACGGCGGTAAATCCATTGTTAATTCAGGGTCGGCAAATACGATTTGAGCCATTAGCTTTGGCGAAAATAATATCTTCTTTTGATGGGTTTCATCATCGGCAATGATCGCACTGCGACCAACCTCGCTTCCAGTTCCTGATGTAGTTGGAATAGTAATAAAATGCGGAACATCATTGGTAACGTAAATATCGCCACCAATTAAGTCATCATACTTAAATAAATCTTCGCGGTGGTTTACACGAAGAACAATGGCACGGGCAACATCCAAAGCCGCACCGCCGCCAATACCAATAATGCTGTCACGATTTGTGGCATCCCAGGCATCACCGCCTTTGTAAACGTCGCTTTTTACAGGATTTTTATGAATGTCGCTGAAAACCTCAACCGAGATATTTTTCGTCTTTAAATCTTCAACAATATTTTTGAAAAATGTTAAAGTTGCAATGGTCGGGTCGGTTACAATTAATGGTGCTTTTAAATTGTTCTTTTGCAAATAAGCAGGTAATTCTTTTACTGCACCTGCACCAAAACGAATGGTTGTCGGGAAATTAAACTGATGAATTTTATCGAATATCATGTGATGTTTATTTTTGTTTTTTTAATTCCCCTCTTTCAGAGGGGTGCCCGCAGGGCGGGGTGTTTTATTTTAACCGTTCTGTTTCGCTGTAGCGACAGTTATCTGGTTTATTTCAGCCTGTTTTTACCTCACCCTATCAACGTTTTTTGCATTGGATGCTGTAATACTCTCCCTTTCTTCAAGGAGAGGGATGCAATATCAAAGCAATAACCACAATCTTTCATAGAGTGAGGTAAAATAAACTAAGCCGTCTTAGGTGGTGAATTTCCTATATTATCTCCAAGTATCTTTTCAATTCCCAATCGGTTACTACTTTGGCATATTGTTTACATTCCCATTCACGCGTCATGGTGAAATGCTCTACAAAATCAGCCCCCAAAAGCTCTTTTGCTAAATCAGAATTTTTCATTTTTTGCGTGGCCTCGAATAAATTTCTGGACAAAACCCCATTTGATAAATCGGCATAACCATTTCCTTTTGTGGGAGGTTGCTCTAATTTCAATTTATTTTTTACACCATACATTCCTGCCGCCAAACAAGCTGAAATTGCGAGGTAAGGATTGGTATCTGAACCTACAATTCGGGTTTCTAAACGTGTTGCTTTTTTGCTTCCCGGTAAAGCCCGTAAAGCCGTTGTGCGGTTATCGATTGCCCAAGTAACTGTTGTTGGCGCCCATGCACCCTCAACCAAACGTTTGTAACTGTTAATCGTTGGTGCAATCACAGGCAAAATATAAGGCAAACAATGCAGCTGACCAGCGATGTAACTTTTCATTATCTCACTCATTTTATTGTCGTCTTTTTCATCATAAAAAAGATTCGTCTTATTGTTTTTATCCCATAAACTTTGATGAACATGTCCGCTGCAACCTGGTAAATTCTCGTTAAACTTTGCCATAAACGTGGCCAATATTCCATGTTTGTATGCAATTTCCTTAACTGATGTTTTAAATAAAATGGCCTTGTCTGCCGCCTCTAAAATTGGTGCGTACATAATTGCAGCCTCATATACACCCGGGCCGGTTTCGGTATGCAAGCCCTCAATCGGGATGTTAAATTTATTTAACAAATCGAATAAATCAGTCATAAACTCATTTTTCAAGGTGCTTCTCAATATCGAATATCCGAACATGCCTGGCGTTAACGGTTTTAAATTGCTAAAGCCTTTCTCCTGAACTGATTCTGGTGTCTCAGAAAAGTTAAACCACTCAAATTCCTGGGCGAAGAAAGGGGAAAAGCCTAAAGCTTCGCATTCAGAAGTTAGTTTTTTAAGCAACTGCCTAGGGCAAACATCATTCGCCACATCCTTATCATCAATAAAATCACCTAAGAAAAAGGGAACATCATTTTCCCATGGAATTTTACGAAATGTAGAAATATCGATTTTAACCTGCGCATCGGGATAGCCCGTATGCCAGCCTGTATATTTTCCATTTTCGTAAGCTACATCGCCGGCATCCCAGCCGAAAGTAACATCGCAGAAACCCAATCTTCCCTCCAAAAGTGAAGCAAATTTTTCAGCAGCGATGTATTTTCCCCTTAAAATACCATCGATATCGGCAACGGCAACTTTAACTTTTCCCGAGGGATGATTTTTAACGTAATCCAGAATTTCTTTAGTCGTACTCATTAATCTGCCTTTTTAAAAATTTTGTATAGAAGAAATATGCCTAAAACAATGCCCGAAAATATTAAGCCTAATTTAAGATTATAAATTAGCATTGCGATGAAAGAACCACATGCAATTATTAACGCTATAATTGGAAATAACGGATAAACGGGAACTCTAAAAGGTCTGCTCATTTCAGGCTCATGCTTGCGCAAAACGATTACGGAAATCATTGAAATGATGTATAAAGTTAATGCTCCAAATACAGAAATAATGATGATTTCTGCGGTTTGACCTGATAACAATGCGATTATTCCGATAACCATATTGCCGATTAAAGCATTGGCAGGCGTTTGAAATTTCGGTGATATTTTACCTAATATGGATGGAATGCTTTTCGCTTTCCCCATTTCGTAAGTAGAGCGACCAGCGGCTAAAACCAAACCATGGAATGAGGCAACCAAACCAAATAATCCAACGGTAATTAGTAAATGATACATCAGGTGGTTATCGCCCGTAATCATCGAAAGTGCTAAAGGAAGAGGCGAATCTGATGTTTCGCCTGATTTTCCATTCTTGTAAACAATCGCTTCCCAACCGCCAATGCCGATGGTAGAAATGAAGACTAAAAAACAGAGTACAACCAATGTGAAAATTGCCCAACCGAAACCTTTGCTGATGTCTTTTTGAGGGTTTTTCGTTTCTTCAGCAACGTTGGCTACGCCCTCAATCCCAAGGAAAAACCAAATGGCAAATGGAATTGCGGCGAAAACACCACTCCATCCGTTAGGGAAGCTATTGCGAACCAAATTTTCTGAATGAAACTTAGGCAAAGTAATTCCTGAAAATAAAAGCAATTCTCCAACTGCCAATACCGTTATAATAACTTCAAAAGATGCAGCTGCCTTTACGCCGTAAATATTCAAGGCGGTAAAAACAAAATAAACGGCAATGGCACTTGCTAATATGGGCACTTGCGGAAAAAAGGCATTGAAGTAAGCGCCAATGGCAAATGCAATTGCAGGCGGTGCAAAAATAAATTCGACCATTTGGGCAATGCCTGCAATAAAACCCCAGTTTTTACCGAGTGCTTTATTGGCATAATCGAAAACGCCGCCCGCCTTTGGTATGGCACAAGCCAGTTCGGCATAACTAAAACTAAAGGTAACATACATTACCATAATCACAACCGTCGCGATGGCCATACCTAAGGTTCCACCTTTTTCCAGGCCGAGATTCCAGCCGAAATACATGCCTGAGATTACATAACCAACGCCCAAACCCCAAAGCATAAAAGGAGTAAGCGTCTTCTTCAAGCCATCTGTTTGTGCCATCTTAAAGATTTAATGCAAAAATTAAATAGAATAATTAATCTGCCCGGAATGATTATCTACTTTTGGTTTGGTTGTTTAATGTAGCAATTTTATTCTTTTTAAACTAAGCATCAACTCAATCTAAATGGTTCAAAGAATAGAAAAGGTTATTTAAGAAGATATCCGATTGAAATCGAAAAAGTACTATATGCTTTATAGTTTTAGAGGTAATAAAAAACCCGGTAGTTTTTGACTACCGGGTTCGTAGAAAGGATTAATTAAAATCCTGGTTTTTGTTAAAAATTTGGCTGTCTCTCGTATTTTTCTGCACCGTTATAGCGCCAAATAGCGAAAGGAGAAAGGCAAAGGCATAAAAACCTTTCTCGCTGGGTAAAAGAGTGGCATTCCACAAACCAATAACTAATAGGGTAATGGTTAATAAAGTTGAAAACCAACTGATACCATAATAGATTTCGGTTACGGGAATTCCTTCCAATTTATCGCGAACAGCTTTTTGTAATGAGATTACGGCAAAAAGGCCAAACATCAATACGGTAAAATAATATCCTTTTTCATTTAGGAGCATATCAGAACGCCACAGGCCTACAATAAAGCCAATCATTCCGATGCCCAATGCCATCCAGGCCGCGGCCACAAATGCATTTGATGGTTTTTGATTCATATTTGATTAGAGATTTTAATTTAATTCAATACAGAACGCTAAAGAAATGTAAAAGGTATAGGTGGAAATTTATTATTTGCAGTTAAATTGAAAGGAAAGTTTATTATTAGGGTAAATTCAGTTAAACTTTTTTGGTGGCTCCAATATTAAAGGTCGGTAGCATTAGGTTATTGCGACCCAATATTCTTTGCGTATTGCAGGTGCTGAACGAAGTGTTTTGCAATACAATGCGTTAAATAAACCTGATAGGAGTGGGCACGCTTTCGATTTTTTCAATCGAAAGCGTAAAACGGCTAGCAGGACTATCGTTACAAAAGCACTACTGGTTTTGCTTTTCAAAATCAAACAAAAAGCAACCTTTCGCTTTGTGAGAGTATAATCTTATATTGGCTATATGCAAACATTGCTCACTTCGGCTCAAATGCGCAAAGCGGATGAATTTACCATCGCAAATAAGCCAATTGCTTCAATTGATTTAATGGAAAAAGCCGCACGGGCATTTGTTCAAAGCTTTTTGAGGGATGAATTTGATACCAACAAAAGCTTGGCTATTTTCTGTGGGAAAGGAAATAATGGGGGAGATGGTTTGGCCATTGCACATCTCCTTCTGAACAATGGATATCAAAACATAAAGGTTTTTATTATCAATTTTAGCGACAAGCAGAGTGAGGATTTTGCTATAAACTTGCAGCGTTTAGATGAATGTAGATGTAAGAAAATCGTTATTAATCAATCATCAGAACTAAAAAATATTAAACCAGATTTAATTATCGATGCTATTTTAGGCTCTGGTTTAAATAAACCTTTAAATGGCGAATACGCTGAACTGGTAAAATACATCAATAAACTAAATAGAAAAGTTTACGCTGTTGATGTGCCAACAGGCTTCCCGACTGATGGAAAAATACCTGCAGATTATAATGGGATAAAAGCTTACAAAACCATCTGCTTTCAGCGACCAAAAATTAACTTCTTCTTTCCCGAATCAGTGTTGGCTACTGAAAAGTATGAGGTTGTAGATATTGGTCTTGATGAAGATTTTATTCAGCAACAACAGTCTGATTTTTTCCTTGCCGAAGAAATCGATATTGCCAATATTCTGAAGATTAGAAAACCATTCAGTCATAAAGGAACCTATGGACATGCGCTAATTATTGCGGGAAATGCGAATACAATGGGCGCCGCTTTACTTTCATCAATGGCTTGCATGCATGCTGGTGCGGGTTTAACAACGGCTTGTATTCCGCAAAGTGGATTTGTTGCATTAAATACGAGCTTGCCAGAGGTGATGGCTCTTCCTCGTGATGAATATACGAGAATTGAGAACCCTGCAAAATACCAGGCTATTGCAATTGGGCCAGGATTGGGTGTTTCTGCAGAAAATGAACGATTGTTAGAAACTTTAATATCTGCGGATAAGCCTTTGATAATCGATGCCGATGCCTTGAATATTTTAGCAGAACGACAAGAGCTGATTGATAAACTACCGGAAAATATAGTACTCACGCCTCATATGAAAGAATTCGATCGTTTGTTTGGTGAGCATGATAATTGGTGGGATCGAGTTCAAACAGCTAAAATACAAGCACTGAAACTCAAAATAGTTATTGTACTCAAAAATCAATATACTTTCGTTTGTCTCCCAACGGGAAAGATTCATATTAATCCGACAGGAAACCCTGCCATGGCACAAGGTGGAATGGGTGATGTTTTGACAGGAATTATTGCCGGCTTTGTCGCTCAAAAATATTCGTCAACTGAGGCCGCAATTTTAGCTTGTTATATTCATGGAAAATCAGGAGATTGGCTAGCGAAAGAAAATTTCGTGGTCACCGCATCGAAAGTTGCAGTACAGGTTTCCAAAGAAATTAAACTAATCCATCCTTAATAAGTCATCCCAAATAATTTTGCGAAAAAAATTTGAATAAGTGTATTCGTACTTTTTTTATATTTTTTTTTGGCAAAATTTAAAGCTTTTTAGAAATTTAATTAATCAGATAAATAAAATAAAAACTAAATTACTATGGCGCAAAGAGAATATACGCTGAATGAACTTATTAAGGAATCGGCAGAAGATCCAAATGAAAATGACTTTTTCGAATTGGAAAAACCAGCAATGCTGGAAGTGAATTTAAAAAATCAAAAGATAATGGCCAAGGCTGGCTCTATGGTAGCCTACATTGGTAATATTGATTTTAAAAGAGAAGGTTTAATGAGTAAGGGATTAGGCGGACTGTTAAAAAAGGCGATCTCTGGAGAAGGGACTTCGCTTATGCATGCTGCCGGAAGCGGAAAATTATACCTTGCCGATGAAGGTAAAAAAGTAAAGATTATTAAACTTCAAAACGAATCGATTTTTGTTAATGGTAATGATGTTCTTGCATTAGAGGATTCCATCAAGAATGAAATCAAAATGCTAAAAAGTATTGCTGGCATGATGAGTGGAGGTTTATTTCAAGTTAAATTATCTGGAAGTGGATATATTGCAATTACCACTCACGGAGAGCCAATCTTGCTAAGGGTTAGCGCAAACCAACCAGTTTATACAGATCCAAACGCAACTGTAGCATGGTCTGAAAATTTATCCCCAAATATTAAAACGAACTTAACTTTTGGTTCATTTATCGGCAGAGGAAGTGGTGAATCTTTCCAATTAGAATTTTTTGGTGAGGGTTGGGTTTTGGTACAACCATATGAAGAAGTGAAGTACGCAGCGAAATCATAATCAATTAATCCTGGCAGTTTAAACTGCCAGGATTAAATATCTAAAACCTTGGTTTTTATGCCTAGTCAGATTATCAAAAACTCATCATCAAAAACCAGAAATTTGATTTGAATTATGGAATGAGTTTATGATAATTAATCTTGGGGATAGTTGAGAGGCTATTAAAAGATCTGACCTAAATATTTTCAAGCTTAAGTTATTATCAGATATTGAGGGAATAATGATAATCCACTCATACTTCAGAATAAAGGAAATTAGCAAGTTTTGAGTTAACGTAAATTGATTTTCAAGTGCTCCGCTTATCAACAAAAGAGTTGCACGCTTACTAACTTTGTTCCTCATTGCTGCTTGTGGGAAACTTATTAAGAAAAGCTATCATCCAAAAGTTATGTATTTTATTATCTAATGAATATCCAATCGATTTATTATAAAAACTGGGAATAGGGTTATATTCTTTTGTAGGAGATTAGGATAAAATAAAGATGATATCATATCGATAAGTGAATTTTTAGTCATACCAGTTATTATATCTCTTGGGTTTTTACTATCAGAAGGATTATTTAAGATCAAGATCGGGATGATAATTGTCGATTTGGTGGTTTCCTTCACTAAGCTGTAGTAATCAAATTTCTTTAGTTCTTGAACTGTTGAAAAAACTTGCTGTCCAACTGAATTGGAAAATTCAATGTTGCTAACTAATGATTTATTATTTCGTTTTATAATGTTAATCTTCAAATTAAAGGCATAGTGAGAATCTTCAAAACTTAATTTGTTTAGACTAGCGCTTCTGGCGAGAAATCGTGAAATGGTCGTTACTAACTCCTGTTCTTGGGGATGAGCTATATGAGCTTGAGCAAAGGGAACATTAGAAAATAATATTAAGAAATGCATTAACAAGCACATCAAAAAGATCAACGGAACAGGCAAACTTCGTTTTATAGTCATAACAATCAAATTTATTTAATGATGCATACTAACTTGCAATTCCATATAAACACTCTTTTATTTACTGGCTGGCAATATAAGATATAAACTTACTAGATCACAAACGCCGAATAAAGAAAAATAGTTAAAATCGGTCGCCTTACTTCTATTAAATTGTAATTGAAAGTAATGGAGATTCTATCATTTGTTCTTCACTTTTTGGAAAAAAAATGAAAAGCGAATGTAGCCCGAGGGAAAGAAGATTCCTATTCAAGATGTAGTTCATTTTTTCATCTAGTGATTTTAATATAAGAATATAAGTTAATTTATATAGATGTATTATTTCATTTGTATCTTGGTACAATATTAAGATCCTGTCACTCAATCCTAGAATTTAAAAATATTTATAAAATCCTAGACATGAAATCTTTTAAGTTAGCAACCTTATATCTATTAGCACTTTTCAACCTCGTGCACCTAGTTTTTATTGTATGGGCACCCTATGTTGGTTTCAAGTTGGTGATGGAAGGTATTTTTTCATACCCAATATATCACAGCAATGAGCTTTCGAGCTTGAGTGATATATCCAAGGCATTCTTAAATATGATCAGTACCCTATTTTATATTGGTAGCCTAATTTCTGTATTGACCATTGCATTTATGCGGAAAGTCTGGCTGAATACTCGGCTAACGTTGTCTATGCTGCTTACGCTAATTCCATTTGTTCTTATATTTATAAAAATCCTCTTCATCCCAACATCGTATTAGTACAGTTTAACCAAATGTTAATTCTCCTAGTCTTTGGATATTAGGAATAATAAGCTTCTACAGAATCAGTTTGAGAATAAGGTTTCAAATGTCAATTTTACGTTTTGTAATGAATTGGCATGGCGATGGCGAAACTGTACATATAGAACTGCAAAGAAACTTCTGTTTTCAGTCTAAGTAAAAAATTATCAAAAAACGGTGGAATAATAATGGAGAATACAAGATTTAGCGCAAGCCAGATTTGTCGCACAAACCGAAATTTTTCTTTTTGCTTTAAAGCTTAATCAAAGCCAGATCAGCTAGGACAGTCTTTTTAAAGGAGGGAATAATGATAAGGCATAAAAAGGAAGGAGCAACCAATTGATCACCGATACAACTTGCCTATCTTCAAGCGATACGCTTGGCTTCAGAATCACCTCCGTTTTTACTGGTCTAGTAAGGCCGTTATAAAAAATCGGAGTCTTCTAAGCAAAATATTTCATCTACAGAGGTATTGAAGACTCTTGCTATTTTTAATGCAAGTAAAGTTGAGGGTACATATTTTCCGATTTCGATGGAGTTTATAGTTTGTCGAGAGACACTTACCTTTTCTGCCAAATTCGCCTGAGTATAGTTCCTTTTCGCTCGTTCAACTTTTAAGCTGTTAGTCATCGCCTTTATTTGTGCTAAAATAAAGTCTCGAGTAATAAGTGACGTTAGCAACGGCAAAAACCATTATTATGAAATGATTTATACTGGTCAACTCGTATGAAAAAATCTGCTGTTTAACTAATTCTGAACTAATCATTTTGAAAACGTAGCTAACTATGATCGCAAGATATATCGACGTCATCTTTAGACTAAGTAGGCGTTCATCCATTATTCTATCCCATGAAGTAAAAAGGGTAAACAATCCAAAAATCAACACCTTTGCGCTTTCAGGTGATTTACTGATTATTGACATTGGAATTCCAATTGCAATTAGAAGAATACCTATGAACTTTTGATAATAGAGGACTTTGGTGAACATTTTAGTTGTCATAATCTTTTTTATTTTCAATAAAGATAAGAAAAATTTACATAAAGACAAGCAAACTTTACAATATTATAAAAAATAATTAATAACTGCTAATTATTAAAACACGGCGGAATAATGATAGTACCAGCGGTCATCTTTCAAAAAACCAGAGAACTGTGATAAACGTTTAATACCTATATTGTCTTAGGAGTTTGGTACACAATAACGATACAAGCAAATTCTATCTTAAATTACAACGGAATAAAGATAGTGGCCTACATGGATATCTTCTTTTTTATATAATCCTATCGCTAAAGAAAATGTATAGTACACACCCCTATATTTTGCGTGTTATTCATGTAGGCTCTTCGTTTCAAATTCAATGAGCTCTGCCAGATGAGCCTCGGATTTTTTTAAAGTCCTATCATATTCTGCGTAGGCTTTTCGGCTTAAAGCTATCATAAGCGAAAGTGCAACACAACCAACCAAACAAAAGATTGTTAACGCCTTATGGCTATCATACAATGAAAGGTTGTAAACAATTTTGATGAAAATAGGCACTATACTTAAACCCCATAATGCAACTATAAAGATGTCGTACTTAGCATTTGCGGCCAAATGAATCCTAAATTTGCAAATCGTCTTTTGTAATTGAACTATCGAATCATTATAATCAGGTTTTTCTATTGATAAATGAGATATAAATGACCATAGCATTGCCATGCCACCTAATATCGCCGGTACGCTATATTCAATTGCTCCAATCATGAAAATAGCCATGCCAATTGATATAAGGCAATAAATTAAGGCCATATTCCTCCCTAACAATGATATGTTGACAATCTTGCCAAATTCTCCGGTTGCATTCTCTATATTCATTTTCATCAATTGTGTGTTGTTAAGTTTTATTCTGCTATCTAAGTTTTTGTCATCTGCTTGCCAGAGAATTTTTAATTCGTCGAGTTCCATATAACTAGTCATTTAATAAAGAAATGCTTTCTTTCAGTTTTCTTTTAATTCGGTTAATCTTAGTGCCCACATTTGTTTCTGTTAATCCAATGATTTCTGAGATTTCTTTATAGCTTTTATCTTCTAAATAAAGGATAATGATTGCTTTATTTAGTTCATCAAGCTTGTTTATAAATTTATACAAGAGCTGCGTTTTATAGATGTCCTCTTCAGTACAATTTTCTTCCTCGGAAATTTGAAAGACAGCATCGTCATAAGGTTCATTAGTCTCCTTACGTTTCACATCTCTTCTATAATGCGATATGGCCACATTCAGAGCTATTTTGTATATCCACGTAGATAACTTGAATTCCTGTTTATAGTTTTTAAATGACTTCCATAGTTGGATTATAATTTCTTGCTCAAGATCTTTCCTATCGTCCAAATTTCGGCAATAAGAATAAGTCACCTTATACAGAAGTCTCTTGTGCTCATTTAAAATTCCAATAAACTGCTCTGTTTCTAACACTGAATTTAATTAATCTTCCAATTTATTGTATTATTCGTTTTGAAAGCTGAAAAATCACAAGAATGGAAAGATTTATTTCAATAAGTGATTCATTACATCATTGGCGTTTTGAATAAAAGAGGATTGGAATCATATTTTTTGCCAAGATCAATCTCAAAATAATCAAAATATTATTTACTATAAAGTCGTAGCTATTGATCATGGGTTACTTTTTATGTAATCTCTATGATCAGGTGATAAGTGCTGACTATTTTTCTTGGTTCACTT
The DNA here is from genome assembly GCF_004331675.1 of Pedobacter frigidisoli. Taxonomy (GTDB): domain Bacteria; phylum Bacteroidota; class Bacteroidia; order Sphingobacteriales; family Sphingobacteriaceae; genus Pedobacter; species Pedobacter frigidisoli. The sequence continues at coordinate 27,743 of NZ_SJSN01000014.1, forward strand.
ATCAAAAAACGGTGGAATAATGATAAGAGATTATAGCAAGACTTAAGAATTTTTTATACACTGTTGAATCATCTAAATCAAGGAGTAACCCAACCCATTTGGATTAGTTTTTCCATTGTTGGGTTAACACTTCCATCCATCGGCGCTAATGTTTTCGCAAAAGCTTGCGCTCCTTGTATGGTTTGCATTTTTGTAATCGCATCTTTTTTGCCATTTTATTTCAGTCTGTGGAGACATAGTCCATGTAGAAAGTGTTTTTCTCTTGAATTAAGATCCCCAGTCAAGCTGAGGATGACGATCGTTCGTTTAAGTTGGTCTTGTATTTTGCCCAGGGCAACCTCATTGCTGCTTGTAAATTAAAAAGAGCAAGGTGGACATGGCCACAAATATTACCGAAGAAAAATCGGAGAATATTCTCATAAGGACGGAAAATAAGAAAGTAAATGACAATCGGTTAGAACAACATGGATGAAAGCTTATCACCCAATAATTTCTACAAAAAAAAATCCCGACATGAAATTTGTCGGGATTAAATATCTTCTAAAACTCTTCCTATTTAAACACCACCCATTACGGTAAGTTTCTCCATTGTTGGATTAACGCTTCCACCCATAGGTTCTAGTGTAACCGCAAAAGCCTGTGCTTCTTGTATGGTCTGCATTTTTACAATGGCTTCTTTAGCAGTTGAGTCGCTTTTACCAAACATACCCAAGCTTACAGGTTTACCATTAACCAAAGCCCATAATTGGTATTCGTGAGCTTCATCTGCCTTCGGTAAATCCATGGCTACGTAATTAATCAATACGCTTTTATCTTTTTTGTTCCAATAAACGTTCATTTTAGATTTCGGACTTATGGCTTGTCCAGCCATGCGAATCGTTGCCCATTCCTTACTATCGGCCATGGCAACCATATTATCTAAACCACTATTTTGGTATTCTAACTGACTTACTACACCAGCAAATTTTTGCTTATCAAGATTTAGACTCGCAATTTGGTCATGCGCATCGTTCAATTTGTTATAAGTAATGAATAATGCTGCAGTACTAATAACAAGTAAAGCAACACAAGCTACCAAGGCAAAACGTAATGTTCTAATATTTCCGTTACTGCTATCCAACCTTACAATTCTAGGTTCTTCTGAGTAAACGGGTTGTGGAGTAACATTTGTAATTTCATCCTCTCCAATAATTCCTAGTTTTTCAAATAATCTTGTTTCTACATCTGCAGATGGTTCAATTGCGTTTTGCATCGCATATTGTTCCATAGCTTGCTCAATGGCTACTATCTCATCCTTAACCTCAGAGTTTTGAGATGCCATTTCCTCAACCTGCAACGTTTCTTCGGGCGATAAATCACCTAAAACGTACAACTCAAGTACTCCAGATTCGATATATGCTTTTAAATTTTCCACGCTCAATTAAAACTCCTTCTCAATTCTATAATGGCCAATCGAATACGGGTTTTCACCGTTCCTAATGGCAGATTTAACTTTTCTGCGGCTTCCACATGAGTGTAGCCTTTATAATAAACTAAATCAAGAACTGCTTGTAAATCTGGTTTAAGATTCTCCACAAGTTGCTTAACCCCAAGAACATCGGGATTAAATGTAACCTTGTTTTGTTCATCAACGAAACTTACGTTATTTTCTATATCTTGGTTTTTGAGTGAATTCTTAAAATCCTTAGAACGCAATTTATCAATCGATAAGTTACGAGCTATATTCATCATCCATGTAAACAAACGTCCTTTGGTATTATCGTAGTATGAGGCCGATTGCCAGATTTTTACAAACGTTTCCTGCAAAACATCTTCAGCCAGTTCTGTGTGCACAATTATACGAGAAATAACGCCATACAGCGCAGATGAGTACATGCTGTACAGTGTTTTTAGTACCGCTGGATCTTTCGATTGCAGTGCTAGAACAAGTTCAGGCTCGGTTAGGGTTAATTTTTTTAATGCAGTCACTATTGGTTACTAAGATACAATACAGAACAATAAAACCAAAAAAATGTTTTAAAAACCTATTCCTATTGAGAATGCGATTTGTATAACATTTTTTTAATGATAGCAAAGACCACCTAAGCTATTCCCTCAATCGGGAAAAGGTGCTTTTCTGCATGATATGAGGAACGAACCAATGGTCCACTTTCCACATACTTTAAGCCTTTGGCCATGCCAACTTCTTTGTACATTGCAAAAGTATCTGGATGAATCCAATCTATGACCGGGTGGTGATTTCGAGTGGGTTGCAAATATTGCCCTAGCGTTAAAATATGAACACCGTTGGCAACTAAATCATCCATTGCCTCGAAAATATCCTCTTCAGTTTCGCCTAAACCAAGCATAATGCCTGTTTTAGTTCTCAAACCAAATTCCGAAATTCTTTTTAAAGCCTCCAAGCTTCTATCATATTTAGCTTGAATACGTACTTGTTTGGTTAAACGCTTAACGGTTTCCATATTGTGCGAAACCACTTCAGGTCTTTCCTCTAACACACGGTATAAATTATCCCACTGACCTCTAAAATCTGGTATCAAAGTCTCTAGCGTGGTAATCGGACTTTCCCTGCGGATGGCCTGTAAGGTTTGAGCCCAAATAATAGAGCCGCCATCCTTTAAATCATCGCGATCTACCGAAGTAATTACGCAATGTTTAACGCCCATTAATTTTACCGAACTGGCAATTCTGTTAGGTTCGTCAACATCAACCGCTAAAGGGCGACCAGTTGCAACCGCACAGAAAGAGCAACTTCGAGTACAGATGTTTCCTAAAATCATGAAAGTTGCCGTACCTGCACCCCAACATTCACCCATATTTGGGCAATTTCCACTCTCGCAAATGGTGTGGAGCTTGTGCGTATCAACCAAACTGCGTACTTGCGCATATTCTTTCCCAACAGGCAATTTCACACGTAACCAATCTGGTTTACGCTTAACTTCAGTCACAGCAGGTACTACCGGTAAATCAATCATAATACAAAGTTAAGGATTAGGATTGAAATGTGGCAACGTTGAAATGTTTGGAGGTTGTAATAATATGGTTAATTGCTTTATTTGGTAAATCAGTTGTTGAATTGTTTGATTGTTGAATTGGTAACCGTTAACTGAAAATTGCAAATTGCGAACTGAAAACTGAATACTGCCAACTGATTAGGAAAGGTACCGCATTGCGAATGGCTTTGGTTCGGCCCCGTCTTTCCGCTATATCTTTTATTGTTGTGAAAAACAACATAAAAGGATGCCGCTTCAATACGGCTTAGGTGGGTAAGGTTATGTAAGAAACAACGTTGAAGTGTAATCCGACTCACGAAGTTTTGGTGGGATAAGTGTTAGGAAACTTCGTAAGTCTATAAATTTAATGATCAAGTAATTAGCTAAACTTTCGTAGTTCCCTTTCACTCTTGGTCTTTGGAACTTGGTAGGTTAAATTCACTCTTTTTCTGTGTCTTCTGCGTTTCCGTGGCAAAACTCTCTTCGCAATCCAAATGTTTAAGAAAAATCATAAGCCTAAGATTACAATTTTAAACGTTTCAACTTTCTAACTTAATCTTACATTTGCAATATGAATACTGGCTTACAGCTTTATAATACGCTTTCACGTAAAAAAGAATTATTTCAACCCTTAAATGCGCCCAATGTTGGGATGTATGTTTGCGGTCCTACAGTTTATAGCGATGTGCATTTAGGCAATTGTCGCACTTTTATCTCTTTCGATTTAATTTTTCGTTACTTAAAATATTTGGGTTTCAAGGTTCGTTATGTACGAAATATCACCGATGCAGGCCATTTAGAGGGTGATAGGGATGAGGGCGATGATAAGTTTGCAAAACGAGCGAAGTTGGAGCAATTAGAGCCCATGGAAATTGTGCAGAAATATACGCTAGGTTTCCATGATGTATTGCGCTTGTTTAATACTCTGCCACCAAGCATCGAACCTACTGCAACGGGACACATCATCGAGCAGATTGAAATGATTAAGGTTATCATCAACAACGGCTACGGTTATGAAGTTGGTGGTAATGTTTATTTTGATGTAGAAAAATACAGCAAGGAATATAATTACACCATTCTTACCAATAGAAACCTTGAGGATATGCTGAACAATACCCGCGAATTGGGTGGTCAGGATGAGAAACGAGGCCGATTGGATTTTGCCCTTTGGATAAAGGCAAAACCAGAAACCTTAATGCAATGGCAATCGCCGTGGGGCTTGGGTTTCCCAGGTTGGCACATCGAATGTTCGGCAATGAGTGCTAAATATTTAGGAGCCGAATTTGATATTCATGGCGGTGGGATGGATTTGGCTGCAACGCACCATACCAATGAAATTGCACAATCTGAAGCCTGCAGCCATAAACAGCCAGCTCGCTATTGGATGCATACCAATATGCTTACGGTGAACGGTACGCGGATGTCTAAATCGGCGGGAAATGGCTTTCTACCTCATGAGCTTTTTACTGGTGAACATCCACTTTTAAGAAAGGGATATAGCCCAATGACAGTAAAGTTTTTCATGTTGCAGGCACATTATCGTAGTACCTTAGATTTTTCTAACGATGCGCTCGATGCTTCAGAAAAGGGTTTTCGTCGTTTAATGTCTGCCATTAGCTTATTGGATAAATTGTCGGTTTCCGAGCAAAATGATTTTGATATTGATGCGCTTAAAGTGAATTGCATTAACGCAATGAACGATGATTTTAACAGTCCGATATTAATTGCAGAGCTATTTGAAGCGGTTAGGATTATCAATACGGTTTACGATGGTAAAGGCAAAATCTCCGCAGAATCTTTAGAAAAGCTGAAGGTATTAGTTAACGATTTCGTTTTCGATATTCTTGCATTAAAGGATGAAGATGCAGGCAGTAACGATTTGAGTGGTATTTTGGATATGGTAATTAATCTGCGTACAGAAGCTAAGGCAAACAAGGATTATGCTACTTCTGATAAAATCCGTATTGGATTACAGGATTTGGGCATTCAGCTTAAGGATGGTAAAGAGGGTACAACTTGGAATAAAGCTTAGGCTGGAGTCAGAAGTCTTGAGTCGCTAGTCCATAGCAAAATACAAATTTGAAAGAATGAACAAAAAACTTTTAATACTGCCTTTAATCGCATTCATCTGTTTTCAGGCATGTAAAAACAAGACTGATAAAACTGAAGATAACGATGAGCTAGTTGTGTATAACTTGCTTTCCCCAGCTTTTAATGCCGATAGTGCCTACGCTTATACAAAAGCACAAGTAGATTTCGGTCCGAGGGTTCCAGGTACGGCGGCACACCAGAAATGTGCAGATTATCTGGTTGCCAAACTAAAATCATTTGGTGCAGATGTTAAAATTCAAGGAGCGCAAACTCAAACTTACGACGGCAAAAGTTTCCAGCTGAAAAATATTGTAGCGGCTTTTAATCCAGAGAAAAAAAATAGGGTTTTGATTACCGCACATTGGGATGCTCGTCCTTTTTCTGATCAGGATACAGATCCAGCTAACCATGCAAAGCCATTCGATGCAGCAAATGATGCAGGTAGTGGCGTTGCCGTGATTTTGGAAATGGCTCGTCAAATTCAGATTAAACAACCAAATGTTGGAGTAGATTTCGTACTATGGGATTTAGAGGATTATGGAAAGGCAAATGACGAAACACCAGATGAAATCACTTGGTGCTTAGGCTCGCAATACTGGTCTAAAAATGCAATAGCTACTGGTTACAAAGCTATTTATGGTATTAATCTAGATATGGTTGGTGGCGGAAATGCTCAATTTACCCAAGATGAAATTTCTCGTCAGTCTGCTCCAGGTGTAGTTGACAACGTTTGGGATATTGGTAATGAAATCGGTTACTCCTCTTACTTTACAAAAATCCCTAGCGGAAAGCTGGTTGATGATCATTTTTGGATGAACAAGGCAGGCGTTCCGTCAATCGATATTATTCATTACAATGACGATAGTGGTTTCTACATCAACTGGCATACCCAATTGGATAATTTGGCCAATATTGATAAGAATACCTTAAAAGCAACCGGTCAAACCGTTCTCGAAACCATCTATCGGGAAAAATAAAATGTGCAATTGTTAATTACTTTTAAAGGCACAGATTCAAGAAAATTTTATATTCGCCAAACATATATTTTAAAATAATAATGAAACATCTATTTTCAACTACGATAGCTTCACTTTTAGCACTTAGTGCATTTGCTCAAAAGAGCGATGGAACAACAAAATCATTGGTAAATGCAGAAAAGGAATTTGCCAAATCGATTGCTAAAAATGGCGATAAGGAAACTTATATAGAATACTCATCTGCAAATACATTGGTATTCAGACCTAATCCTGTTAATGCTAAAACTTTTTATGCATCTCAAAGCAAAGGCGAAAATGAAGTAAGCTGGACACCAAACCTTGCAAAGGTTTCTCGCAGTGGCGATATAGGTTTTACTACAGGCCCTTACGAAGTTGGAACTGCAGAGAAAAAATACGGTCAGTATTTATCTATTTGGAAAACAGAAAATGGCAAGTGGAAACTGGCTATTGATTTGGGTACAGAAAGTAATAAGCCATTGGCAAAGGTTGCCACTCAATTTGTGGAACCGAAAGACCATGTTGCGCCTAAATTCTTAAATGAAAGAGAAATTAAAGCAGGTAAGGAAATCATTCTAACAACCGAAAAAACCTTAAATACACTTTTAAAAACCCATGGCATTGCTGCTTTTGGCGGTTTCTTAACTAGTGATGCTCGTTTGCTTTTCCCAGGTAACGAAGCCATAAATGGAAAAGGAAACATCATTTCATTTTATAATGGAATGATCAGTAAAATCAACTTAAAAACTACAGGTGTAGATAAGGCGATTGGCAGCGACTTGGCTTACACTTATGGTGTTGCAACGGTTGATTATAAAGCTGATTTGCGTGAAAGTTTTAACTATGTTTTTGTTTACGAAAAGGGAGCAGATTTTAGCTGGAACTTAATTGTACAGGCTTTTATTCCTGCTGAAAGATAAAATAACAATGTGAATAATAAAGGGCTCTTCATAAAAAAGAAAGCCCTTTTTTTATGCCGTTACGTCACTTTCTTTTTTATTACAGTACCTTTCCTTTTAGCCCCGATTGCGGCGGCATCCTCGAAGTGCAACGAAGAGATATAGCCAAAAGCGGGAACAAATTTTAAAATGAGCACTGTTTTTGCGCTACCAAAAAAGTATATTATTAAATCATTTTACGTTCTATGTTTATGTATAAAAAATTACTGCTACTTTTCACATTCACCATTGGCTTTTCAACTGTTTTTGCTCAAAAACAAAAGTTTGATGTGCAGGGGAAAGCTGGAGCTCGTGGCATCATGCCTGAAAACACCATAGAGGGGATGCTGAAAGCACTTGATTTGGGTGTAACAACATTAGAGATGGATGCTGTAATTTCAAAAGATAAGCAAGTGGTTTTATCTCAAGAGCCTTATTTTAACAATGAAATTTCCTTAATGCCAAATGGTAAGGCGATCTCGCTTAAAGATCAAAAGAAATACAACATTTACAAAATGGATTATGAGCAAGTTAAAAAGTTTGATGTAGGTAGCAAGGTTCACGCTCGTTTTCCCGGACAGGTGAAGTTTAAGGCATACAAACCCTTACTTTCTGAAACAATTGATGCTACAGAGGCATACGCAAAAGCACATAAGATTGCTAAGCCGGTTTACAGTATAGAAACCAAGACTATAAAAAATGGTGACAACGAATTTCAGCCAGAACCAGCCGAATTTGTAGACTTAATTATGGGTGTGGTAAATGCGAAGAAGATTTCGAGAAGAGTAATTATTGAATCTTTTGATATGCGAACGCTTCAATATTTACATGAGAAGTACCCAAAAATCCAGACTTCTTTATTGATTGATGAGAAAGAACCATTCGAGGATTATGTTGAAAAACTAGGATTTAAACCCACCATTTACAGCCCCTATTCTGTTTTGGTAGGAAAGGGTTTGGTAGATCGCTGCCATGCAATGGGGATCAAGATTATTCCATGGACGGTGAACACGATTAAGGAAATTAAATATTTTATGAGCTTGGGTGTAGATGGGGTAATTACCGATTATCCGAACCTGATGGGCCAATTAAATAAATAATACAATCATAAAAAAAAGGCAATGCGCTAGAGGATTAATCTAGCGCATTGTCTTTTCTACTTTTGAAACTAAGAAATCTTCTTAGTGATGTGCTTCAGTTTTTTCGTGAGCAGGTGCCTCTGTCTTTTCGTGTGAGGCTGCTTCTTCATGATGAAATATTGGTCTAGTGAAATAGACAACCAATAATAAAACCACAATCCATGCAGTTAATGGTAAAGCCCAAATGCCTTTTGTTTGCTGAACTGGTGCGTGTGTGTCGTGAGCTGACATATCGTATATTTTTGATTTTAAATTTATGCTTTGAAATTGTGCTAAAGATAAGAACTATTTTAAAATTTAAAGATTAATGTATTGATTGTTATTTCCTGTATTTCAGCCTTAGGCTATTTTGTAGCAATAAAATAATCATTTTGCAATTCTTATCAAAGATTTTAATTAACCCATTACATGAGCTAAATAAACAATGCAATAACTTATTAAACAAAATAAGCCGTTATAACTAGGAGCACTCAAAATATTTTTAAAATTGTATTTTGTATCGATAATTCGAGTAGCTATAAGCCAAAATATTAAGGTGGCCGCAATATCATAAATATCGAAATGTCCCTTTGTAATGTGGAATAATTGCAAAAATTCTAATCCAATTGCGAATACCAAAGGGATAAAAACACAATTGATATGCTGTTTGAAAAACTCCATATAAAATTCTTTAGAAGTTAAGGTAATGCAAAAAACCCATAATCCTTCTGGTAAGGAGTAAATAATATATTTGTTTAAAGGCAGGCTTGAGGTTGTTAGCAGCTTTAAATTATTGTAATTTTTTAAGGATATAAATTGTATAATAATTTGGTTAACCAAGGTTTTCTCTGTTCTATAAAAAATATAGATGAATAGGCTAACAACCAATGCGAATAAAATATACCAATAGTGTTTTCTCAATGCTTACTAAAAATTAAAATTTTAAAATAGGAGAATGGCTTTAAGGCTATTTCTTTTTCCAATTTAAAGTGATTGATAGCTTTAAAATTTTCTATGTAAAATATAGATTTAAGGTGAAATATACCAGAGAATAAGTTAAAAAATTGATCTATATATTTTATGTGATTATTTGGTGTAAAATGATTTAATATAAGCATTTTTCCACTATGCTTAAGTACACGCTCACATTCTAATAATAATTTTTCTGGCTTATCGGCTACGGCAATAACATGCGATAAAACGACATAATCGAAAGAATCTGACTCGAATGTTAAGTTTTCTCCGTTCATCTCGAATAATGAAATAGTGCTTGGGGCATTTTTTTTAGCAATGTTTAACATCGAAGTTGAAAGTTCTATACCCGTTATTTGATGGCGTTGGTATAATTTAATATGTGCGCCATTTCCGATACCAATCTCCAACAATTTCCCTTCCGGTAACTTGTTTATTATATTAAAAAACTTCTTTTTTTGTGGTTTCAAAAAAACATCAACCAAAGGATATAAAAATGAAAACCTATTGTAAAAATTCGTTTGAGCGCTCAAAATATTTAATTGGAAAATTTATATTGGTCACAGGCTTTTTCGATCTGTCTTCGGTGCCTTAAGATATGAACAATTGCATGCTCCAGGATTTGCTCTACATCATATAGTTGGCCCCATCTAGTGGTGATTTTTTTTGATGAGTCTAATTCTTCCAATGTGATACTTGGATTTTGAACAAAGACATTTTTAGTGTAATCAAATGCGATCTCTAATCTCGAAATGTAGGCTGAAGCATTATCGAATGTTAATCTTTCTGGTCTTTCTGTTCCTAAACCAACTGAATTTTCGATATAAACTGCATAACTAAACATCGATGAAGTTACATGAGTGAGGATGGTTTGGATGGAATGACAATCGGTGTTTGTACTTATTGGTTCAATGGGCCTAATTAACTGGTCATCAGTAAGTGGCTCAATGACTTTAATAAGTTCATCGATTGCTTTTTTATACTCATCTAAAAGCGCAGCAATTGCTCCAGAGAATTTGTTGTTGTGTACCACTAGCTAATTAAATTATGCTAAACATTAATAAACTCGTTGCCTGATATTGCTTTTTTCAATTACGGTAAATCGGTCTTCTTGAATTAAATGTTGGCTTTCTATTAATTTAATCAATACTTCACCAGCAAAACTTGGATATGAATCTTTAAATCGATAGTAAACTACTGCAGGAGGTAAAGAAACTTTATGGTGCAAAATAATTTCACCGTAATCACTATCAAAAGTGAGTATTATACGCTTTTCATTTATAGCCATTGTTAGCACTTCCACATCTGTAACGCCAAAACTATCTTCTGCTATACTTTTAACATCATAACCATTAAGTCGAAGTAGTTTTATGCTTGGAAATGGATATTCTCATTAGCTAAGAATTTCATTTATGCAGATTTGTCGTAATTAAAAAAAAGCTCATTTTGCATACAATTTTTTAGATACAGAAAAATTGCTTTTAAATCCTCCTCTTTTAATGTTGGATAACTTTCAAAAATCATTTTTTCTGTCCAACCTGTGGCCAACAGGTCTAAAATTAATTCCACAGAAATCCTAGAACCTTTAACAGTTGGTTTTCCAAGTAGTATATCTTTATTAGAAACAATGTGATCTTGCCAGTTCATAGTTAAATGGATAGATAACAAATATAATAAATTTAGAAGCTAAAATTTTTACTAATGCCTACAGCAAATCCTTAATAATCTTTTCGATAGATAAACCCTCGGCCTCGGCACGATAATTACGCACAATTCTGTGGCGTAAAATTGGTTCTGCAACTGCTTGAACATCTTCAATATCTGGAGCATACTTGCCAGTTACTGCGGCATGGCATTTTGCGCCTAAAACCAAGAATTGAGAAGCCCTTGGTCCAGCGCCCCAGCTAATGTATTTGTTGACTGCCTCAGTAGCAAACTCGCTATTAGGCCGAGTTTTTGAAGCCAGTTTTACCGCATATTCCAACACATTATCTGTTATTGGAATATCACGAATTAACTTTTGAAAATACTGAATATCATCTGCATGAATAATCTTTTGCAGCTGAACGGTTTTATTACTTGTGGTGTTTTTTACGATATTCAATTCATCTGCAAAAGCAGGATAATTTAGTTGAATATTGAACATAAAACGATCCAATTGGGCTTCGGGTAAGGGATAAGTTCCCTCTTGCTCAATAGGGTTTTGTGTAGCCAAAACAAAGAAAGGTTTTGGTAAAGTATGGGTTTGGCCAGCTGCCGTAACCGATTTCTCTTGCATGGCCTCTAATAAGGCGGCTTGGGTTTTCGGTGGAGTACGGTTAATTTCATCAGCCAAAATGATATTAGAAAAGACAGGGCCTTTTATAAACTTAAAGTGCCTGTCTTCTCCTAATATTTCAGCGCCAATAATGTCGCTTGGCATTAAATCTGGTGTAAATTGGATTCGATTGAAATCGAGATCTAAAACTGATGCTACAGTTTGAACGAGTAAGGTTTTTGCTAATCCGGGTACGCCAACCAACAGACAATGTCCGTTACTAAAAATGGCGATTAAAACAGATTTTATGATGTCATCCTGTCCAACTACAACCTTGCTTATTTCGGCTTTAATATTGTTGAAAGATTGATGAAGCGCATCAACAGCTTCTACTTCGTTCTTATACTGCATTTGTATTATTTTGCGGCTGTAGCTTTAGTCCAAATTTTTAATTCATCGCAGGTGTTAAATTCGTCGTCGATTTTGATATAAGTGCTTTCACGACGTTTCTCAAACCATTCGCTTAAAGTACGATTAATTTTATCACTTTGAGCAGCATCTCTAATTTTGGGGAAATCTTGAGCTAAGTTTGCTTTATGAGGTGGGATTTTTGATTTCAAGTATAAGATGCGATAACCTTGTTTGCCATCTGCAGCAGTGAACAAATTTGGTTTAGAAATTCCTCCAACTTTCATTGAATCGATCACTAAGAATATGGATGGATCTAATTTATCAACAGGAATAAAAGTGCTTCTTGCCTGAACATTTTCAGCATTAAGCATCATTCCACCATTGTATTTTGATTCCTTATTATCAGAAAACAAATTGGCAGCAGCAGCAAAACTGTATTTTTTAGATACGATATTATTGTAAATACTATCTGCATGAAGCTTAAGTCTTGTTAAACTTTCTGGCGTGGTTTTAGGCATTATTAAGATATGTCTAACATGTACCTGCTCGCCTCTACGCTCTAAAACCTGTAAAAAGTGGAAACCATAATCAGTCTCAAACACTGGAGAAATTTCACCTGCCTTCAGCTTAAAAGCCCAAGCTGTAAACTCTTTTACCATTGTGTTTCTGTCAATGAAACCATAATCACCACCATCAGCAGCAGAACCTGGATCTTCAGAATATGTTTTTGCTAACACGCCCATGTCCTCGCCACTTTTAACCCTTAAGCGTAAAGCTTCAATTTTATCGCGGAAGCGTTGTTTTTCAGCTCTTGTTAATTGTGGATTTAAAACAACTTCTCCAACTTCAACCTCCGTATTAAATTCAGGAATGCTATCTCCTAAGGATTTGAAATATTTTTCGACCTCCATTGGGGTAACGTTAATGTTCTCTGTGATTTTTTGCTGCATCTTTTGTGCAATCAACTCATCCTTAACTGATGGTCTAATCTCATCTTTGTATTGAAGAACAGATTTGTTTAAGAACTGCTCCAAACGCTCTTGTCCGCCGGCACGTTGCATACTAAAACGCATACGTTTGCTCACTTCATCATCAACCTGACTGTCTTCAACCATTACCGAATCGATTTCGGCCTGTTGCTTTAGCAATTTTTGGGTTAATGTATTTTGTAGAATTCTACATTTAATTTCCTCGTTTGCAGGATTTCCTTGGTAAAGGTATTGCGTATATTGTTGGTTTAAATCTGAAAGTAGGATAATGTTATTTCCTACTACAGCAGCAACTTTATCAATATTATGCTTTCCTGGTTGAGCATAGCTGTTTAAAAACAAGCAAATTAAAGTGGTTGCTACTAAAAAAACTTTCTTCATTCTATTTATTATATTTTGCAAATTTAATACTATCGTTTATCAATCGGTTACAGTTTTGCAAGCTTTTTTAACTCGTTATCGTTAACCTTTACCTGATATTTTTGTTTAAGGCCCTTAAGCCAATTTTCTTCTAAGCTTTGCTGATAATCGGCAATAACATTACCTCGAACCTCACTTAGTGGTTTATTGTAATTTTGTTTGTTCTTGTTGTAAAAATCGTCCAATGCCTGCTCATCATCTTGAGCCTTATTCCATATTTTTTGCTCAGAAACATTGAACATCAATACGCCTTCGCGATATTCGTTTATTAAAAAATCATGGTCTTTCCCTGTTCCTCTAACCTTTTTGTGTGTGGTTAGGGCTTCTTCGTAAGTTTTAATTTCCTCCTGATAAGTTAGACTTTTATCCAAGCCTAATTCACGAGCATCCAAAACCTTAAGTTTAAAGTTGATGTACAAATTTAAGTACGCTTGCAAACTACTGTAATCTGCATTTATACTTCCATTATGGCTTTTTTTGTAAGCCCACATAAACTCCTTAGTGCTTACCGATTTACCATTAATTACAGCAATGTTTTGAGCAAACGAAATGCTGTAAATGAAGCTGAAAACAAATAAGCAATAAGCCTTTCTCACGCAGAGCAGTCTATAAATTTTAAGGGATAAAAGTAACAATTAGCGGCGCTATTATAAGATATTTAACTAATTTTAACAGAAATTATTATCCAGCAAAAATACGAATGGAAAACCAGGTTACCAACAATGCAAATGCTTTACGCTTATTTTTTACTGAGGATGTTTTTCTGGTTGAGGATAAAAGCGTAAAAATTCTGCCTTTGGTTAACACTGAAGCTGTTTTTGCTACAGAAAATACATTGGTTGCTGTTGTAGAAGAAACAGTTATTCCACAAGGATCTATTCCGGCAGCGAGTATTAAAGTTGAGGAAACTGCTAAAACTTACAGTCAAGAAGTTGAAATTCCGCGTATTGTAGCCGAGCCTGTAGCACCAAAATCATTTAAGTTTTTAGGTAGAAATAAAAAATCGGTACTGATTTTGGTTAACGATAAACAGAACGATGTGAGCACAGAACAGGGTAGGGAATTGCTTCGTAAAATTGTTAAGGCTGTGGATTTGGGGACGCCAGATTTTGCTCTTGTAAATTATGCGAACTATAGTGGAACTGACTTTGCGGAACTGCACCAATTTTTCAAACCAGTGATCATGTTGTCTTTCGGTGTGGAGATCAATCATTTAAAGCTTAACTTGACTTGGCAGAATGACATTATCATTCATGAAAGCACTCGGATAATCTTTGCGCCAAATCTCCACGATTTAGACGGCGATTTAACAGCTAAAAAACTCCTTTGGGGGAATCTTCAAAAAATTAAGTAAAGCAGAAATCAGCTTTCACTAGTCAACCTTAACATGAAAAAACTTGTCTTTGCTACAAATAATCAACATAAAACAGCAGAAATTCGATCTGCATTAACTGGTCAGTATGAGGTTTTAAATCTTGAGGATATTGGCTGTTTAACTGATATTCCCGAAACTGCTAATACTTTTGAGGGCAATGCGACACTAAAAAGCAGTTATGTTGTCGAAAATTTCAATTTAGATTGTTTCGCTGATGATAGTGGTTTAGAAATCAAAGCCTTGAATAACGAACCTGGCGTTTACTCTGCTCGATATAGCGGAAGTCGTGATAGCGTGGAAAACATGCAACTCGTTTTGGAGAAGTTAAAGGGTAATCCAAATCGTAATGCCAGGTTTAAAACCGTAATTTCTTTAATGCAAAATGGCCAAAACCATTTATTCGAAGGCCTGGTTGAGGGTACAATTAGAGAAGAGTTATCAGGATCAAAGGGTTTCGGTTATGATCCAATCTTCCAGCCAAATGGATACGATATTACTTTTGCAGAAATGGAGATGAGCGAGAAAAATAAGATTAGTCATCGGGCAATCGCCTTGAAAAAGATGATTGATTTTTTGACCAAATAATTATCATTCGAAACTAAATCTTCTTTTTGTTTCTTCATGGCTGAAACTTTCACCAGCATCAAGTTGATTTATGCCTTCTCTTACATCATTTTGCTGATTTCTATTTAACCCATTAAACCAATCAAGATCTCTGGAATAGATTAAAGATTTGATATCTCTGATTAAACTTTCGTCATCTGAATTAATAATTTTTTGCAACACGTTTAGTTTTTCCGATTGTAAATCCATAAATAAATTTAACCACTAATTTGTTGAATAACAAACCTTACATTCCAATCACCTTTTTAACCTGTATAGAATCCTTTTTTGGTAAAATGGGTTTTATTCCAAAATTGATTGAGTCTGACGGTTTAGCTTGTGGTAATTTTTTATCCATTTTCAAACTATCGTTTGCTACTACAACTTTCGGTTTAGCTATTGGGACTATTTTTGGTTTTGCCGTAGTGGTAGCAAGTTTAGATGTGCTGCTTTTGGTCGTGATGGTTTTCGGCTTCACTTTTGGCTTGGCCTTTCCCGATGAACCAACAGCATCTTTCTTCGATTTCGGGCGCTCTTTTGGTTTCCAAGAAAACCCTTTTAGCGTGAGGTCTTTAGCTACCTTAGCCTCAGGATTAAGCGCTCCCTCGATACCTTTGATGTAAACAATATCGTCAATATCATTTTCATTATCCTTGAAGATGAACTTAATACGGCTACTCAGCGTTTGGTTCATTTCTTTGTAAACCTTTGTACTATCATCTTGGGTATAATAAATGCTTTCCGCGTTTCCATCTACATATAGATTTTTGAATTTACCATCCTTAAAGAAACCTGTCATCAATCTTCCCTTAATCTGGTTAAAACGAAGTGAATCTTTTGGCGTGTTGACCAAAAAAGCATTTCTAAAAGCTTGTAAATTATTAAGCTTCTTGTTTTTAAACTGAACATAAATGGTATCGCCAACCTGTTGCGAACCTTCTGACCAAATAATTGGATTGCTGTAGCAACGCAATGTAGAATCGGCACTGGTGTAAAACAAACTATCAGTTGTTGCCTGAATGTTCGTTTTGTAAACTTTTACCCCATGATATGCCCTAATTACACGAGCTTGAACGGTATCAGCTGGATTAAACTGTACCGTATCTGGTTTGGTTAAAACTGATTTTACGTTTTTTACAACCTTGTTTTTGTCCGTTTCAAGTATGGTTTTTTCCATGCTCTTGTTTAGGCTATCCAAACCTATTTTGGGTATTTTCTTCAACAAGTCTGCGGTTTTAACAGGCGATTTTTTTTGTAAGCTATCTATTTTCAGCTTAGGTAGATTTTTGATAATTGAATCAGCTTTGCCCTTTAAAACATTGCCTTTTTTCAAGCTATCGGGAATGAGGCCAATCAAAGGCTTGCTCAAAGAATCTACCTTCGATTTTAAACTATCTAAACCAGAATCCTTTATTGAGCTGGCTAAATCACCGTCATCAGGTTTACCTTTTTGCTTCTTTTTATCTGGCTTATTTCGAGCAGCATTTCTTTTGGCCCTATCTTCTTTAGGACTTGATTTTGCATTCACTAAATCAGGCGATTCCTTTTTCTCTTTCTTTTCTCCGGTATCTTCATCGTCCTCACCAACCTGATTATCGGCTTTGATGGAGATCTTAGGAACCAGCTTAATCGTTTTTTGTAAAACCATTTGGGTTTCTAAGGTATCGGCACCCATCCATAAACTATCTGGTTTTTTCTTCCCCTTAACGAGGATAGAATCTTCGGTTCCAATGCCTAAATAAGCATTTCTTGTAACTAATGTCCTTTGATCAGATTTATAATAGTAGCCCAAATCGCCGAACATTTTCATCTTGTCTTTAGTGTCTGAAAAAACAATATTTTTAACCGCTTTTCCATAACCTACTTTTCCAAAATAATATAAACTATCTCCTTTTAAAGATCTTGTTCCTTGGGTGTATAGGTTTTTCTTTCCAAAATAAGCGTCTTCAGTAGTGGTGTTGTAAGCACCATTTTCTGTATATAAATTATCGTCTTTACCTTTAATATTAGTAGGACCGTAAAAATAAGTCCATTTGGTTTGCGTATTGTAACGTAAAGTATCCGATTTTATCGTTACCTGAGGCGTAACAACCACAACATTATACCTGAAATAAGAATCGCTGGTATTGCTAAAATAGTAGCCATTTTTACTTGTTAAGGTAACTTGTTCGTTCACTATTTTTCCGCCAGTGGTGTAAGTCCCAATCTTACTCAGCGTATTGTAATCTAATATGTTAGTTGTTAAAACCGATGTTGGGTCTTTCATCACCACATTTCCCGTTAAATGCGCATGCTTTTTATTTCCATCATATTCCAACTGATCTGAGTAGATATCAGTAGTAAGTTGATTAATATGAACATTTTTATATGCTTCGAAATAATTTCTTTCATTGTAAAAAATAGCACTATCGCAGGTTAATGTAGCGTTATCTTGTTTAAAAACTGGATTTCGTAAATAGGTGACTTTATTTTTTATGTCACCTTTGATTGTAGAAAATGATTCAATCCTAATCTTCGAGCCTACCTGCTGCCCGAACAAAAGAATAGGACTGATTAAGAAAAATAGAAAGACAAATAATTTTTGCACCCTACAAAGTTAGTTTTTTGTTCCGAACGTTCGGAATACCAGTTAAAATTAAATATTTTTGGGAATGTTACCCTTACAGCAATTTCAGGATTTTATTAAACAGCATCAGCTGTTTGCTAAGGACGATAAAATTCTTGTAGCCGTTAGCGGAGGAAAGGATTCGGTATTAATGTTGCATTTGTTTAAGGCAATAGGCGTTAACGTTGGGGTGGCACACTGTAATTTCAATTTAAGGGCAGATGAAGCGCAGCGTGATGAAAATTTTGTTAAAATGTTAGCTGTTAGTCTCGATCTTCCTTTTTACATAACGCATTTTGATACAAAAAAATATGCTGCCGAAAATAAAATTTCTACGCAAATGGCCGCACGTGATTTGCGGTACAATTGGTTTGAAGAGTTAAGAATTAAAGAGAATTACGATTACATTGCTTTGGCCCAACATCAAAACGATGCTATAGAAACCATTCTCATTAATTTAACCAGAGGAACAGGAATTAGTGGCTTGCATGGTATTTTGCCCAAACGCGATAAACTCATTAGGCCGCTTTTATGCCTCACCCGTCAACAAATAAATGAAGCTATAGATAATAATAATCTCGATTTTGTAGAAGACAGCTCTAACCTCAGCACGAATTACACACGAAATAAATTGAGGTTGCAGGTTATTCCTCATTTACAGGAAATTAATCCAAACTTGGAGAAAACCTTTGCCGAAAATATTGCTCGCTTTGCCGATGTGGAGGAATTCTTAGCCATTCAGGTTAAAAAACTTTCAGCGAAACTTTTAAATAAGCGAGGCGATGGTATTTACATCCCATTGGATGAATTATTAAAACTTCAGCCTCAAAAATTGTTGTTATTCGAGTTGTTAAAACCTTTTGGGTTCTCAGAAAGCACTATTGAAGATATATCGAATAGCTTAAAATCTTTAAGTGGAACACATTTTTTTAGCGCAAGCCACCAGGCAATCATCAACAGAAATGATTTGGTTATCGTAGCTAAAGATTCCAATGAGCACTTTAATCAGTTTATTCATCCATCAACAAAAAATATCTTATTTGGAAAGCATGAGGTTAAACTATCTTTTTCTACCGAGATAAAATTTGAGATCGATGCCAATAAGGCGTTTGTTAATGCCGATAAATTAATTTTTCCTTTGGTATTGAGGAATTGGCAAAATGGCGATAAGTTTATCCCATTGGGAATGCGACACCCCAAAAAAGTAAGCGACTTTTTTATTGATGAAAAGGTACCACTTCACTTAAAAAGCAGTACACCTATTTTAATAAATGGAAATGGCGATTTGGTTTGGATTGCGGGTATGCGACAGGATAATCGATATAAATTAACTACAGCAACAAAAAAAGTTGCTATATTCGAACTCGAAAAATACTAAGTGGAAAGCAAATACGCCTTTATCGAAAAACAATACATCGGACGAGATTATGTGCGCATTTTCATTCGTTTGATCATGGCCACATTCTGTTTTGCAGCCTATGTTTACGAACGCGATCGCGATAATACACAAGATTTATTTTTGGTTGTTGGCTTTGGCATAATCGGTGTATCCATGTTATTGCTTTTCCTTATCCAATACAAAATTGTGGTTGATAATGGCAGCATGATCTTGGATGGACTTTGGACTACCAAACGTGTTAAAATAGATTTAAATAGCATTGTTGATGTTCGCAAGGCTACTTACAGTCGCTATTTTTTTAACAATCCTGTTTATAATCTACATACCAAAGGTACCATTCGGTTTTATTCATCAGGTAAAGATGCGGTTGTGTTAACCGATCGCGATGGATTGGAATATTTCATCGGCACGCAGCGACCTAACGAACTTTTCTTGGTAATAAAAGAGGAAATGAGAAACCTTAAATAATTTTTTGGGAATTATTTTCTCAATTTTCATCACCTAAAATCTTTCCGAAGTTACTTTTTGCTTCAATTTAAGCTTTAAATGGCCTTTTTGTGCTTAGGCATCTTAATTGAATTGTTGATCTACAAAATGATCATCATGAAGAAAATACTATTTGCCTTTTTGATAATTGCTGGATCGATTCCGGTAATGGCGCAAACTTATAATCCAAAGGTATCTAAAGATTCGTTATCAATTTTAAACAACAGGGTTGAAGTACTTAAAATGAACATGAAAGTGTTGGAGCTTAAGATTAGGGAAGCCGAAGAAGAAGCCGATGTAGTAAAATTGAGATTGAAACTCCTTGAGGCGAATGGAAATGCAAAGGCATCTTCAGAAAATCATAGTGGCAATATCAATAAATCTGGTACCGTGGTTGATCAAAAAGCCGCTGAAAAGTTATCGAAAAAAGCGAAGAGCGATGCAGATGATGCGCAAAAAGCCTTAGAACGTTACAATAAACAAATTACGAAAGTAGAGGATATTCGTACACAGATACAGGGAGAGGATCGCAAGCTCGGTTATAAGAAGCCAATTTTAGTTTACGATTATAAATAATAAAGATTTTTGGTCTTGGTTTTTGAATTACGCCCCAGAGATGGGGCGTTTTTTATGAAAGCATGTCGCTGAGTTAGCCGCAGATTAAAGATAAATCGTCTTGCTCCTTGAACGTCCTTTGCGAGAACATTCTCCGATTCTTCATCGGTAATGTTTGTTGCAATCTCCAATTAGCTATTCTAGCAGCGATGAGATTGCCACGGCCCGATGACAAATCGGGCCTCGCAAGGACGACCAACTTATAGAAACCTCGTTATGAAAAAAATTCTTAATTATTGTCCCCTAAACGTCGTTGCTGAGAACATTCTAAGATTCTCATCGGTAATGTTTGTGGCAATCTCCCATTAGCTAGTCTAGCAGCAATGAGATTACCACATCCCGATGAAAAATCGGACCACTTTTATGGAAAATCTCCTTGTTTTATTGCAATCGCCTTACACACATTATACATATAAATCGGCTACATTTGTGGTAACAACAACGCATTTATAAATGAAGATAGGAATTGTTTGCTACCCCACTTTTGGCGGTAGTGGAGTAGTTGCAACAGAGCTTGGAAAAGCACTCGCAAACGAGGGTCACCAAGTTCACTTTATTACCTATAGCCAACCTGCAAGGCTCGATTTTTTCTCTGCAAACCTATTTTATCACGAGGTTTCGGTTAGGGATTATCCGCTTTTCGACTATGCCCCTTACGAATCGGCTTTAGCGAGCAAACTTGTAGATGTGGTGCGTTTCGAGCAATTGGATGTTCTACATGTACATTATGCCATTCCACATGCATCTGCAGCATTTATGGCTAAGCAGATTTTGGCAAGTTATGGCATTCATATTCCTGTGGTAACCACATTACACGGAACGGACATTACCCTAGTAGGAAAAGATCCAACATATAAACCCGTAGTAACTTTTTCTATTAATCAAAGCGATGGCGTTACAACTGTGTCTGAAGATTTGAAAGAAGATACCTATAACCACTTCGAGATTACGAAAGACATTAAGGTAATTCCGAACTTCATCGATTTTACTCGATTCAGTTTACAGGCGAAAGATCACTTTAAAAAAGCAATAGCGCCAAACAACGAGCGCATCCTCATTCATACCAGCAATTTCAGAAAAGTTAAGCGTACCGCTGATGTAATCCGCATTTTCGAAAAGGTGCAAGCAGTAATTCCGTCAAAATTATTAATGGTTGGCGACGGACCAGAACGTTCTTATGATGAGCAATTGTGCCGTTCGTTAAACATCTGCGAAAATGTTCGTTTCTTGGGCAAGCAAGATGCGGTGGAGGAAATTCTTTCTGTTTCTGATCTATTTTTAATGCCATCAGAATCTGAGAGTTTTGGCTTGGCAGCTTTAGAAGCTATGGCTTGTAAGGTTCCGGCAATTACAACCAATGCTGGCGGTTTACCAGAACTAAATATCGATGGTTTCTGCGGATATATGAGTAATGTTGGCGATGTTGATGCCATGGCTGCCCATGCCATAGAAATTTTAAAGGATGATGAAACACTCAAACGTTTTAAGGAAAATGCATTTATAAGGGCACAAGATTTCGATCTTAAAAAAATCCTCCCTTTTTACATTGATTATTACAAGGAAGTAATCGAAAATTCTCTTCAGGCAAAATACTAAAATTTGGTTTTTTATGGCTTAAACGCTTATATTTAAAGGTTTGAGCATATTATTTAAATAAAAAAATCTTCGTTTCTGCAAAGTTGAACGCAATCAAACGTTTGTCTATAAGCAGTAATTTTTCTGTGGAAATCGACGAAAATCGGATGGTTTCCATAAAAAAAATAAAAAAGAAAAGATTTTTTTAAAAAATATATGCTCCGATTAATTCGAGTTTACTCGGTTTAAAATGAACCTTTAAATCAACACTAATGAAAATCAAACTTTTTACTCTTGCCTTGCTTCTTGGTATGGCGATGAATTTAAATGCTCAAACCAAAGCAGGTGCTGTAAAGCACACTTTCGCCATTGCCGATGGTAATTTCCTGTTGGATGGAAAACCAGTGCAAATCCATAGTGGCGAAATGCATTATGCCCGAATTCCAAAACCTTATTGGCGCCACCGTTTAAAAATGATGAAAGCAATGGGCTTAAATGCCGTAGCTACATACGTTTTTTGGAACTATCATGAAACTGCTCCAGGTGTTTGGGATTTCAAATCGGGAAATAAGGACATTTCATAATACATCAAGACTGCTCAGGAAGAAGGGCTGTTCGTTATTCTTCGCCCAGGACCATACGTGTGTGCCGAATGGGAATTTGGTGGTTATCCTTGGTTTTTATCAAAGGTTCCGGGAATGGTTATTCGAGGCAATAATCCTCAATATTTAACGGCAACAAAATCTTATTTCACGGCATTATACGGTCAGGTTAAAAACCTTTTGGTTAGTAACGGTGGGCCAATTATAATGGTTCAAGGAGAAAATGAATTTGGTTCTTATGTTGCGCAACGTAAGGATATCAGCTTGGAAGATCATAAAAAATATAGTGCTGCGGTATTTCAGCAATTAAAGGATGTTGGTTTCAATGTTCCTTTCTTTACTTCGGATGGAAGCTGGCTTTTTGATGGTGGCGCATTAACGGGTGCACTACCAACCGCGAATGGCGAAGATGATGTAGATAAATTAAAGGAAGTTGTAAATAAATTTAATGATGGAAAAGGACCTTATATGGTTGCTGAGTTTTATCCAGGTTGGTTAGATCATTGGGCAGAGCCTTTTCCAAAGGTATCTTACAAAAGCACGGCGAAGCAAACGCAGAAATATTTAGATGGTGGTGTATCATTTAATTATTATATGGTTCATGGTGGTACAAATTTTGGCTTTACATCTGGTGCAAACTATGATGGTAAACATGATATTCAACCAGATTTAACCAGTTATGATTACGATGCGCCCATTAGTGAGGCCGGTTGGACAACCAAAAAGTACGATACCTTGAGGACAATGTTAAAAACAGCCACAACACCAGCTGTTCCAGCAAAAATTCCCGTTATCGCCATTCCTAATATTGTATTAACGAAAGCTGTAGATCTTGAGGATATCAAAAGTAAAATCTCTCCCGTTAATGACGATAAACCTTTAACCTTTGAGGAATTAAACCAGGGGCACGGTTACGTTTGGTATAGTAAAAAATTCAATCAACCCATTAGTGGTAGATTAGAGCTTGCTGGTCTTCGCGATTATGCCATTGTTTATGTTAACGGTGCAAAGGTTGCCGAATTGAACAGTTACTATAAAAAGTACGATTGCGAAATCGATATTCCTTTTAATGCGACATTGGATATTGTGGTTGAAAATATGGGACGTATCAATTATGGCTCAAAAATCATCAACAGTACAAAGGGAATTATTTCTCCAGTAATTATTAACGGACAAACCATTACCGGCAATTGGGATATGTATAAGCTGCCGATGGATGTAGTGCTGAATCTTGCTGCTGAGAAGAATACCGCAACAGCCGGAAAGCCAGCAGTTTATCAAGGCAGTTTTACACTTACCAAAACTGGCGATACTTTTTTAGATATGCGTACATGGGGCAAAGGAATTGTATTTATAAACGGTATCAATATCGGTAGATATTGGAGTGTTGGTCCGCAGCAAACTTTATACGTTCCAGGTTGCTGGTTAAAAACTGGTAAAAATGAGATCGTAATTTTCGAGCAAAAAAACGATGTCATGCAGAAATCAGTTAAATCGCTAACGACTCCAATATTGGAAGAACTTATTGCTGATAAAGGCTTGCCAAAATAGTTTCTAGTCTCCCGTTTATAATACCAAGTCATTCGATCTTTTTCGGATGACTTTTTTGTTGAAAAGGATTTGGAAAGGTACTGAAGTGCAGATCGGGTTCAGCCGTCCGTCTTTACGCTATATCCCCGATGAAGAAAAAATCGGGGGATGCAGCTTCAATACGGTTTAAAAACAAAGGTAGAGTTACGAAGTCTAGTTGGATCTGTGATTGGGGAGACTTCGTCAAGACTAAAAGGAAAGGCGAGAAAACAGTCAAAGTTACAAAATACTTAACCCCTTAAAACTCGGAGGTTTAACAAATGTAAACTTTCTCTAAATCAAATCATTATAAATCGTACCTTTGCGGCAAATGAAGAAAATAGTAGATTACAGAAAGCTTTTGAACGTAGATAAGAATGCTGAGTTAAAAGAGCTTAAATCGGTGTACCGTACACTGATGAAAGATTGTCACCCTGATAAGTTTCAGCAGGAAGAAGAGCGTTTGGATGCAGAAGCCAGAAGTAAAGACATTATTGAGGCTTACCATTTCTTAGTAAGCATTGCACCAGAAACACGTGAGCAAAACATTGCCGTTTACACGCAAACCACAACTTTATCAAACATTCAGGATTTTGAATATAAGCAACAAGTTTTAAACATCCAGTTTTTTGACGGAAGTGCTTACGAATATTTCGATGTGCCTAAGGCAATTTATGTTAAATTGGTAAATGCAGATTCTCCAGGCCGTTTTGCCCGCAGACATATATTTAATGAATTTCCATACCGTAACGTTGCAAGAGTAGCTGAACCGGCATAAGATTACTTATAAATATTTCGAATGGCTCGGCTTAATTGGCGAGCCATTTTTTGTTTTAGGCAATTTGTCTGAACGCTAAACCAACTCCACTTCGTCCTGCTGAACTTGATTCAGCATCTTTCTGGTTAGGCAATCATGTAATTAAGATCCTGAAATAAATTCAGGATGACGGACGTTCGTGTAGGATGATTATAGCACATTGCCTATTTCTCTTGCAAACACTCTAGCATGACTAATGGTGCTTAAAAGATAAAGCATCAATTAAACACTAAACAAACCGGTGCACCAACATCAATTCTTTTGCCACTATCGGTTAGCTTACCCGTATTTTTATTGCGTTTAAAAATGACCACGTCATTTGTGTATTGGTGGCCAACCAATAGATACTTTCCGCTTGGATCTATGGTAAAATTTCTTGGTCCTTTACCTAAACTACTTACCGTTTCAATAAACTTTAGTTTTCCTGTCGGCAGAACAGAAAATGTAGATATGCTATTGGCATTGCCACGATTGCTTTCGTAAAGAAATTTTCCGTCACCAGAAACATGAATATCTGCTGCATCTACTTTTTCAGAAAAATCTTTTGCTGTGGTACCGATTTCCTGAATTTTAGTTAGATTTCCGTTTGAATAAGCAAATGCTATAATGCTTCCATTAAATTCATGAACCAAATAAGCAAACTTACCATTCGGAGTAAAAGTAATGTGTCTTGGCCCTGTGCCAGCGTTTGTTTTAATTGCCTTTTTAAACGTTAAAGTATTCTCTTTTCCTACAGGATTGTAATTGTAAATATAAGTTTGATCTTCACCTAAATCATTAACAATTAAATATTTGTGATCTGGTGTAAACTTCACCATATGCACATGTGCACTTTCTTGCCTTCCTTTCGGGTCGATGCTTTTGCCTGTATGTTTAATTACCTGAACCGCCTCAGTTAAAGATCCATCAGCTTTGCGAGAAAATACCGCTAAACTGCCGCCGCTATAGTTGGCTACAATCACATTTTTTCCATCAACAGTTATAAAACAAGGATCAGCTCCATGACTATCAACTTTGTTCAGCAACGTTAATAAACCTGAAGTTGCATTGTATTTAAAAGCGCTAACGGTGCTGGTATTTCCGGTTTCGTTTACTGCATAAATAAATTTGTTATCTGGAGAAATGGCTAAATAACTTGGGTTTGCAGTTCCTTTGGCAATGTTTTTTAATGTAGTTGCTGCAGTTGCATTATTGAAATTATAAGTATAAATCCCCTCGCTTTTTCCTGGTGCAGTGTAAGTTCCAATCAAAAGGTTATAATTTGTTTTTTGCGCAAAGGCGATGGTTGATGTTAATGTCATTAATAATATGGCGATCTTTCTTTTCATGATGATGATTCTGTTTAAACAAATATGAGAAAAAATGGTTTGCTACAGCAGGATTTTTAAGATGATTGATTGATGATATGAAATCCATTTCAACAAAAAAGGCAACCTCTCGATTGCCTTTAAAAATTATTTTATTAAATGTTTGATCTGGATTAATTCATGATCTTCAAGATATCTCCACCTACCACGAGGTAAATCTTTCTTTGTTAAATTGCCATAAACTACGCGATCTAACTTTTCTACATTATATCCTAAGTGTTCGAAAATACGACGAACAATTCTGTTTTTACCACTGTGAATTTGGATACCGATTTCTTTTTTAGTTCCACCTGCAACGTAAGAAATGTTATCAGGCTTAATCAATCCATCTTCTAGTTCTAAACCAAAGGCAATTTTGTTTAAATCACCTTGTGATAAAGATTTATCTAACTCAATGTTGTAAATTTTAGTGATACCGTTTTTTGGGTGAGATAATTTATCCGCCAAGTCGCCATCATTGGTCATCAATAACAAACCTGTTGTATTACGATCTAAACGGCCAACTGGGTAAATACGCTCACGACTAGCTTTGTCAACCAATTGCATTACTGTACGGCGCTCCTGTGGATCATCGGTAGTCGTAATATAATCCTTTGGTTTGTTCAATAGGACATAAACTTTTTTCTCACGCTTAAGTAGTTCACCATTGTAGCGCACTAAATCCTTTGCAGGATCAACCTTATGACCAAGTTCCGTAACAGCTTCGCCATTTACGGTAACTACGCCGGCAGCAATTAATTCATCCGCCTTGCGACGAGAACAAATACCTGCATTTGAAATATATCTATTTAGGCGAATTAAGCCTTTATCTTCATTTGTTTTACGAGCGGGAGCAATAACAGTTCTTTCTGGGCGATTGAATTCTGTATCTCTTGGCTGTGCATCTTCGCGTTTTCTAAACGGTCTGCTATCAGCGCCTTCTCTTGGTTCCCTAGGTTTTACATCTCTAGAACTTCCAGCACTTGGCTTGAAGTCATCAGATTTGCCTCTAGATTTGAAATCTTTGTAGCCACTTTCTCTTGGCTTGAAATCTCTTGATCCGCCATCTTTCGATTTGAAATCACGGTCTCCTGTTCTAGGTTTAAAATCTCTCGAACCGCCGTCTTTTGATTTGAAATCACGATCTCCTGTTCTAGGTTTGTAATCTCTTGATCCGCCTTGTCTCGGTTTAAAATCTCTCGAATCTCCATCCTTAGATTTGAAATCGCGTTCTCCTGTTCTAGGTTTGTAATCTCTTGACCCACCTTCTTTCGGTTTAAAATCTCTATCTCCTGTTCTTGGTTTATAATCTCTTGAACCACCATCTTTCGGTTTAAAATCGCGATCTCCAGTTCTTGGCTTGTAATCTCTCGATCCGCCATCTCTTGATTTATAGCTACGATCTTCTGATTTTGCGCTTGAATCTTTTGATTTGAATTCACGATCGCCAAATTTGAAACTTTGTGGTTCGGCATCTTTCGACTTGAAGTCACGTCCGCCTGTTCTTGGTCTTGAATCTTTTCTGTCTCCGAAAGATTTTGATTTGAAATCTTTGTTGTCTGAACTTCTAGGTCTGAAGTTATCTTTTGAATCGGATGATTTTTTGTATTTGCTGTCTTTGTCGTCTGATCTTCCTCTATCAGATCCGGCCGAATTGCTTCTGCCTTCTGTTTTCCGGTCGCCCGATTTGGACTTGTCATCCCGACTGTTCCTGTTGTCTTTATTTATCATGATACGCTTTTAACCGCATCCTAAAATGCGGGCTGCAAATTTATGAAAAATTGGTGAATATTACAATTGTTGGAGAGCGAAAATTTCGATCAAAAAATAGCCTCTAAAATAGAAAAAATCAGTCGAAAATCAAAATTTAAAATCCACGTTTAAAGCGCTTTAAGGGCTGATTTTTGAGGTTAAATTCGTAACTATTTGATAATGTGGTTATTATTTTTTAGCTTTGCCGACGTTTTTATATAAGTTCACCAAAAAAAGGAGGAAGATGTTAAAGAAACACATAGTACCATTTTCGGTAGTGGCAACACTATTTATTTTGGCAAAAGTGTTCGCTTACCAAATGCCCTTAGCACAGAAAAGTCTTTTAAAAGAAGAAAAATTAAACACTACAATAACCCAAGCTGATTCCGTAAAAGTTGAAGAGGTAGAGAAACCTCAATCTTTAATGGCCCAGCTAAATTTTGCGAAAGAAACCTTGCCATTAGGCGATAAAAAGGTAGAACGCAAAATGAAAAAAATTCTTGCCGCACACTCTTTCAGGAGTACACAAACCAATCGCCTACACAAAAAGGCAGCAGAATGGTTTCCTGTAATTGAGCCCATCCTTGCGGCTTATGGAATTCCGAACGATTTTAAGTATTTGGCCTTGGTCGAGTCTGGAATGGCAGCAGGCGTTTCGCCGAAAGGTGCAGCCGGAATTTGGCAATTTATGCCTGGTACTGCCCGCACTTACGGATTAAGGGTGAACGGCAATGTCGATGAACGTTATAATCTGCGTAAATCTACCATCGCTGCCTGCAAATACATTAAGGAAATGTATAAAGGTTTAGAAAGCTGGACATTGGTAGCTGCGGCTTACAATGTTGGCGACGGACGCCTTCGCAAGCAAATCAATAATCAAAATCAGGATAATTATTACAAAATGAAGCTTAACCGCGAAACCGGTGGCTACGTTTATAAGGTAATTTCGATGAAACAGATTGTTGAACACCCAGTACGTTACGGTTACGCAAAACCGAGAGTGTTATTGGCATACAACGCCGAATAATATAATTAAGATAAAGACAAGCATTTGGTAAGGCGTCCCGACATGAAGTCGGGACGCTTTTTTAATTTCAGGTTGATTTCACAGATTATGAGATTCACTGATGCAAGGTTTGGCCGCAGATTTTAAGATAATTGATTAGAATTTTTAGTCACGGAAACACAGAAAACACGGAATTAAGTCTTATAGTTGCATTGAAGCTTGAATTTAAGTTGGGCCGCAGATTCGCAGATTTTATTCGGTAAATGGTGTGAAATTTCTGCCACGGAAACACAAAAAAACACGGAATTAAGTGTTATAGTTGCATTGAAGCTCGAATTTAGTTTTTGCCGCAGATTCGCAGATTTACTTTTTATTATTTACGCAACTTGCATTTACGGGTGAATTCCGACTCTGGACTTTCTACTTCCGACTCCTGACCTCGGACTTTTTTCTTTTCTTTGCAATATGTTCAAACTTAAAATCAATAAAATAATTAATCAGCCGGGCGATAACATCACTTTTCAATTTGAGGAAATAGGAGAACCTTACCCGAAATATTTAGCTGGTCAGTTTGTTTCGTTGGTTTTTGAGGGGAAACATAAAGAAATCAGAAGATCATATTCCTTTAATAGTTCTCCAGATGCGGATGAAGCTCTAGCCATTACCGTAAAACGTGTGGAGAATGGTGAGATATCAAGATTTTTGCACCACAAAACTTCGGTAAATGATATACTTCATGCCTTAGAACCGCAAGGTTTATTCAGTTATCATCCAGAGGAAAACTTGGAAAGGGATCTTTTTCTTTTTGCTGCCGGCGTTGGGATAACACCTTTGTTTTCTATTTTGAAAACTGCATTGGTTCGGGAGAGGAAATCGCTCATCACATTAGTATATAGTAATCGCTCAAAAGATGACGCTTTATTTTATGATGAACTGATGGAGTTGCAAAATCTATATCCAGAGCGACTAAAAATTGTTTGGGTTTTTAGCAACAGTAAAAACCTAATGACCGCCCGGTTAAATAAGTTTTATATCGAAAGACTTTTGAAAGAACATTTACATTTCGATAGAAGCAGTACGCTATTCTACACCTGCGGACCAATTATTTACATGGATTTATGTAGAATAACTTTGTTAGGAATGGGTTTTGACATCCAACAAATTAAAAGAGAAACGTTTGTGCTGCCTGAAGATGAAGTGGATGAAGATGACAGCTCAGAAAAGATTGTAGATAAAAATACCTATTCGGTTATATTGAATTTTAAGGGAGAAAGTTACAATCTCGATATTCCTTGGCCTAAACGAATTTTAGATGTTGCGCTTGAGCATAAAATTAAACTTCCTTATAGTTGCCGTGGAGGGGTTTGTAGCACTTGTGTAGCCAATTGTACAAAGGGCAACGTTCGTATGGATTATAATGAAGTGCTTACTGATGATGAAATTGAAAGGGGTAGGGTTTTGGTTTGTACGGGTCACCCGACGGAGAATGGAACGACGGTAGAGTGGTAACCCAAGTTTTAGTTGCCAGGTTATGCGATTATAAAAAGAAGAATTGTATTATATCTCCAGTCCAATATAATGTTATAGTTTACAGGGACGGGGATTTTTAATGCTGAAGTTCAATTGAAAAACGAAAGTTAAACCTTGAACCTTATACAAATGTCCAATCGAAGCTGTTCAGCCCCCGCTTTTAGCAATACCTTGTTATGTACAGTATTATTGTCCAATACTTATATTTAGGTTTGCCAATTCTACTTGTAGCCTCACTTTTGCTTTTAACGCTGTAAATACTCTCAATAAAGTGTCCATTGTTACATTGCTAGCGTTGTTTTCAAGACGTGAAATTTGTGCTTTTTGAACGCCAATAAGTTTGCCTAATTCTTCCTGTGTCAAATTACGTTCTTGTCGGGTTTGTTTAATCGCTTTTCCGATTAAGTCCATTTGAAGTTCATACTCAAAAAGGTTTCTTTCCGCAGTTCCTATCTTTCCGATAAGCTCGTCTTGCACTTGGTCTAATGTGTATGTTTTCATTATTTCTTATTTTTTAATTGTTTCTGTTCAAAATATTTTGTTCGTTGTCCGATTGCTTTTTGGATTTCATTGTCGGGAACTTTACTTCGTTTTTTTATAAATCCGTGTGTCGAAATAACCAACGTTTCAGTAGTAGAGGTTGTGTCCCAAAATGCAAGTAATCTATATTGAAGTCCTTGGTATAAAGCTCTGAATTCCCAAATTTCGTTATTAAGTTTTTTGAATAATTCAGGGTCGTGTTGAGTTTGTGCTCTACGAATGTTATAAAGAATTTTTTCGTAATGCTTTCTATCTAATCCTTTCAAGAATTCAAATGCTTCATCTAAAAATGTTATTTCAAAAAGTTTGTCCATTCATTAATTTGGTCAACGGTGCAAAGATAAGATAAGTTTCGTTATAACGAAACTTATGAGAGGTTTATCTTGTCGCGAGTATTCGGAAAAAATGGCACGTAACGGTTTGGCGCTTGGCGAATTTTTGATTTTATTTTCAGCAATTACCCACAGCACTAACTTAATAAATAATTACTGAACTCGCATATTGCTTGTCGCCCAAAAATTTGCAAAGCAACTGTTATGCGTTCGGCATTATTCGTCAGTTTTATTGTCATGGTAAAAACCAAGCTCGCCAACCACCCCAATAGTCGAAGTAATTCTCTCTAAATGTCCTAAGTTCATTTATTAAGGGTAAGTTGTTTTTTGTTGCAAACTCTACGTAATCTTTTGTTGTCTTAAATTCTGTGAACACTTTTTCGTCCAGGTCATAGATAAAAAAAGAATTTTTATAATCGTAAAATCCACTTTCTAAATTTCCAATTATTTTGTCGTTAACCACTTTAAATTTCGTCATTTCTATTTTCATGCTGTCACTGGTTTCAGCAACATTCATGTATCCATACTCTTCCCAATTTGTGTTGTCAACAACTACACCGTGTCCAATTGGAATTCTTGGTCCATCCCCAAATCCATGAAAACCCCAATGAGTAAAAAGGTAACATAAAAGTCCAGCCGAGAAAACGGAACTACTTATCAACCATAGTCTTATTTTTTTAGTTGACGCTCTGTCGAACCAACTATTAGGTTTGAATTTTGTGATTAATCTAAAAGATGAGAGAGTTAGAAGTGCATAGATTGAACTTAAAATTGAAATTTTTATTAATGATCCGATAAAGCCAATTATTACTTCCATTTTCTGTATGCGATGGTCTTGGTTTGTTCGTTTTGAGCTGCTTCTGGCAACTCACCACATTTTTAAACATTTCTTAACGAATATAAACGTTAGACTTAATTATGTTCTGATTACTTATAAAAAACCAACATTCATCTCACATCGTTTATCTGTTATGATGAAAACTTTCCTTTCGCTCTTTCTTTTTCTATTTGTTTCTCAACTTCATGCCCAAGACTCCTTAACCATCAAAAGAGAATCCGCCAATAAACAATACATCAATCTCTACAAGGAAAATTCTGATTTTGCCTACACTTCCCCAGCTGGAGAAATCGGTGCACCATCAAAATATGTCATCAATGGAAGATTGACCACAACCTATATGTTGCTTGGGAGTTATAAATCGCCGATTGCTTTTTCCATTATTCCCGATTTTACGGTTCGTGTTCGAAATGAGGCTTCAGCTGGTGTGCGTACACCAAGTTACAGGTTGGGTTTTGCAGCTTACGCCAGACTCAATACAAATCCAGAAAATTACAAATATGCTGAGTTGGCTTTTACTCACCATTCTAATGGACAAGATCAAGAGGCAATTAATACCGATGGATCAATTAACACCCTAACCGGAAATTTCAACGCCAATTATTTAACGGCGTCTTATCGCTTCGGTCATTTAACGCCGACTAATCCAGATGAAAGTTATTATTCTTTTAACCATCGTATCGGCTTACAATGGTTTAAGTTTTTTCGATATGAACCAGCGTTAGATTTAGGTTTTGGCTTTACACGGGTGTTGTATAATTTCTCTTGGAGGAAGTATGATGAGATTGAAAAAAATGCAAAGAATAAATCAAAAGTTAAAACCGAAAAAGAAACCTGGCGTTTGAATACAGAGTTATCTTATGCGGTTAATAAGATTCCGGTGAAAAATTTAGTAAATTTTGGGAAAAGGTTAAATGCGGAAATCAATTTTAATTATAGCTTTCCATTTATGAATAATGTGTTTTTAATGGCTGCAGTTGGCTATTATGGAGAGGATAATTACAATATTTATTTTCAGGATCACTATGGGTATATGCGTTTTGGTTTCTCCTCAGGTTTCCTTAGAAATAGAAGCCGACATTATGACAATTAATCCTTAATACAGATTGAATTACACTTTCTTTTTGATAAAATTTTTAGCATTTTTGCAGATTGGAATTCGGCCCTGTTTTTCGCTAAAATTCCATCCAATTTTCAATTAAATATGAGCAACAAATCTATCGACCTTGGCGAGCAGAAAGAAGTAGAAGTTTACGGAGCTAGGGTACATAATTTAAAAAATATTGATGTGAGTTTCCCTCGAAACCAACTGGTAGTTATTACTGGTTTGAGTGGAAGTGGGAAATCATCTTTGGCTTTCGATACCATTTACGCTGAAGGGCAACGCCGCTATATGGAAACATTTAGCGCATACAGTCGCCAGTTTATGGGTGGCATGGAGCGGCCAGATGTAGATAAGGTTTCAGGTTTAAGTCCGGTAATTGCCATTGAGCAAAAAACCACCAGCAAAAACCCACGCTCTACGGTTGGTACCATTACCGAGATTTACGATTTTATGCGTTTGCTTTACGCCCGTGTTGCCGATGCTTACTCATACAATACAGGTGAGAAAATGGAGCGCATGAGCGAAGACCAGATTCTGCAAAACATCTTCAATAAGTTTGATGGTGCGGCAGTAAATATTTTGGCGCCTGTTGTTAAAGGTAGAAAAGGGCATTATCGCGAACTATTCGAGCAGATCAGAAAGCAAGGTTATGTAAAGGTTCGTGTTGATGGAGAAATTAAGGATATTTCTGCGAAAATGCAGGTAGATCGTTATAAAATCCATGATATTGAGGTGGTAATCGATCGTTTAATTGTTGATGATAAGGATAAAAAACGCCTGTTAGACTCGCTACAAGTTGCCATGAAAATGGGTAAGGGCGTAATTAAAATCAGCGATAAGGATAACAATGTTGCCCATTTCAGTAAGTTTTTGATGTGCCCAACTACGGGAATCTCCTATGATGAACCTCAACCCAATAGCTTTTCGTTTAACTCGCCTTATGGTGCTTGCGAACGTTGCGATGGTTTGGGCTACATTTTCGTGGTGGATAAGGAATCGGTAATGCCGAACCCAAAATTGAGTATCTTGAACGGTGGTTTGGCTCCGCTCGGCGAATATCGCGATACCTGGATGTTCCAGGTTTTAAAGGCCTTGGCAAAGAAATACAGCTTTTCTTTATCAACCCCGATTGAAAAATTAGGTGATGAGGTAATCGATATTATCTTAAATGGTGCTCAGGATCTGATCAAGGTTGAGGTTGAATACAATAAATGGAACGTTCAGAATTACAACATTACTTTTGATGGAATCATCAAGATGTTGGAAGAGCAGAACGAGAAAAGGTCGGAAAGTGCGGTTGATGATATGGAGGCTTTTAGGAAACTAAAAACCTGCCCTGAATGCCATGGCGCAAGATTAAAAAAAGAAAGTCTGCATTTTAAAGTTGATGGAAAGAACATTTTTGATCTGGCATCAATGGATATTACAAATCTTCATTCATGGTTTAAACATGTTGACGAGAGACTTTCTGATCGCCAAAATATAATTGCAAAAGAAATTTTAAAAGAGATAAATGCTAGAATTGGTTTCCTGACTGATGTAGGTTTAACTTATTTAACTTTAGATAGAACCGCTCGCACACTTTCTGGTGGCGAGGCGCAACGGATTCGCTTGGCTACACAAATTGGGTCGCAATTGATGAATGTAATGTACATTCTCGACGAACCGAGTATTGGCTTGCACCAACGTGATAACGAAAGATTGATTAACGCCTTGAAGAATCTTCGAGATCTGGGTAACACCGTTTTGGTGGTAGAACACGATAAGGATATGATTTTAGAGGCCGACTGGGTAATTGATGTTGGTCCAGGGGCAGGTATTCACGGCGGACAAATTGTTGCTGAGGGAACTGCGAAAGAGATCCTGAAATCTAAAACCTTAACAGCCGATTATTTAAACGGCAAGAAAAAAATCGAAATACCTAAGGTCCGTAGAAAAGGAAATGGGCACAAATTATCCATCACTAAAGCTACAGGTCATAATTTAAAAGAGGTTTCGGTCGATTTTCCTTTGGGTAAATTCATTGCTGTAACTGGCGTTTCTGGTTCTGGAAAATCGAGTTTAATTACCGAAACTTTATACCCAATTTTAAATCATCATTTCTTTAGGGCAAAGAAAACGCCACTGCCTTACGAGAAAATTAGTGGTTTGAAAGAGATTGATAAGGTTATCGAGATCGATCAGGCGCCAATTGGGAGAACACCTCGTTCCAATCCATCAACTTATACAGGTGTTTTTTCTGATATTAGAAATCTGTTTGTTCAATTGCCAGAAGCGAAAATCCGCGGTTACAAACCAGGTCGTTTCTCTTTCAATGTTAAAGGTGGAAGATGCGAAACTTGCCAAGGTGGCGGGATGAAAGTTATTGAAATGAATTTCTTGCCAGATGTTCAGGTGCGTTGCGAAGAATGTGGTGGAAAAAGATATAACCGTGAAACTTTAGAAGTTCGTTTCCGCGGAAAATCGATTAGTGATGTTTTAGATATGAGCATTGAGGATGCTTGTGTTTTCTTCGAGAATATTCCGATCATTTATCGCAAAATTAAAACATTAAAAGATGTTGGTTTAGGCTACATCACGTTAGGACAATCTTCGGTTACTTTATCTGGTGGAGAGGCGCAGCGTGTTAAGTTGGCTACCGAACTTTCAAAAAAGGATACAGGTAAAACTTTCTATATTTTAGATGAACCTACAACCGGACTTCACTTTGAAGATATTAATGTGCTTTTAGGTGTGCTTCAAGAACTGGTTGAAAAGGGCAATACCATTTTAGTGATCGAACATAATTTGGATGTTGTAAAAGTTGCCGATTGGGTTATCGATTTAGGCGAAGAAGGTGGAGCAGGCGGAGGAAGAATTCTTTTCGAGGGCACGCCAGAGGGCTTAATACAAAACCCGATTAGTTTAACCGGAAAGTTTTTGAAGAAAGAAATGGCTTTAGAGTCCGAGGTCGGAAGTCTGAAGTCCGTAGTTAAAAAGCCGAAAAAAGCAAAAACCGAGAAGAAATAGTTAGGCTTTCGTCATTGCGAGGCACGAAGCAATCTTAAAGCGTAACGCTTTTGCATTAGGATTTATTCTTGCCTTGCAATGGCTAATATCGCATATCATCCATTTTCCATCACCCATCTTACATCATACCCATGTTATTTACCGATACCCATACCCATTTATATTACGAGCAGGATGCCGAAAAGCAAGGCCAATTAATGGAGCGTTGCTTTGAAAATGATGTAAATCGTTTGTTTTTACCCAATGTAGATGTAAAATCGATTGCGATGATTGATGATTTGGTGGCTAAATATCCAGACAATTGTTTTGCAATGGCGGGTTTACATCCTTGCGATGTAAAGGAAGATTATCTTTCACATTTGGATGAAATTTACAAAAGTATTTCGGACAGAAAAATTTATGCCATTGGCGAAATTGGTATCGATTTATATTGGGATAAAACCACTTTAGCCATTCAGCAAGACGCTTTTAGAAAACAGATTGGTTGGGCGAAAGATTTAGGTTTACCAATTGTAATTCATTGTCGCGAAGCTTTTGATGAGGTTTTTGAATTGCTGGAAAGTGAGCGTGACGAAAAATTACGAGGCATTTTTCATTGTTTTACCGGAAATGTTGCTCAAGCAAATCAAGCTATCGATCTTAATTTTTATTTGGGAATTGGTGGTGTGGTTACTTATAAAAAATCTGGTCTGGATGCGGTATTATCTGAAATCCCTTTAGCTAATCTAGTTTTAGAAACCGATTCTCCTTACTTGGCTCCAACGCCTTTCCGAGGTAAACCAAACGAAAGCAGTTATCTAATTTACATCGCTCAAAAATTAGCCGATATTTATGGTGTTTCTGTTGAAGAGATTGCGAATGTAACCACAGAGAATTCGAAGAAAGTTTTTGGAGTTTAAGGTTCTTCTCGCCTCATCGTCCTTGCGAGGCACGAAGCAATCTTTAAACTATGGCTTTTATAGCGATCGCATTAAGATTACTTCGTGCCTCGCAATGACGACCGTTCATACATGTTTTCTTACCTACTCCAAATATTAGATGAAAATTCTTGGTGTTCTCCGTGCCTTTGTGGTAAAAGCCTCGTAGAAATACAAATCTTTTGCGTTCTTTTGCGGTGAGCAACCTTTACCAACCAAATGACCAAGATCCTAATAATTTATACCGGTGGCACCATCGGTATGGTTAACGACCCTAGCAACGGAATGCTAGTTCCTTTCGACTTCGAGCAGATCAAAGAAAACGTTCCTGAGCTGGCCCGTTTAGATTACCACTTAGATGTGCATTCCTTTAATCCTGTTTTGGATTCATCAAATATGGATCCCGAAATATGGAAAACTTTGGCAGAACTGATTTACAATAAATACGATCTTTATGATGGTTTTGTAATTCTCCACGGCTCGGATACAATGGCTTTCACAGCATCAGCATTAAGTTTTATGTTGGAGAATTTGGGTAAACCTGTGGTGCTAACAGGATCTCAGTTGCCAATTGGCGAAATTAGAACGGATGCAAAAGAGAATTTAATTACTGCATTAGAAATCGCCGCAACCAAAGAAGATGGCAAGGCTTTATTTCCAGAGGTTTGTATTTATTTCGATTCGCAATTATTTAGAGGGAATCGTTCAATCAAGTATAATAGCGAAAAATTTGAAGCTTTCCGTTCACCAAATTATCCAATTTTGGCCGAAGCGGGCGTTCATCTTCAATTTCACAGAAACTATATTCTAAAACCAACATCAGGTAAATTAATCATTCATACCAACTTCAATTCGAACATTGGTGTGCTTAAATTATATCCCGGCATTACGCCACAAGCGGTTTCAGCTATAACCGATTCTAAGGTCGATGCCATTATTTTAGAAACCTTTGGCTCTGGAAATACCACAACTGCTCAGTGGTTCTTGGATAGTTTAAGGCAAGCAATCCTAAATGGAAAAATCATCATCGATATTTCTCAATGTAAAAAAGGATCGGTTCAATTGGGCCGTTACGAAACCAGTAGAGAATTACAAAAAATGGGTATTCTAAGCGGTTACGATTTAACTTTTGAGGCCACGGTTACCAAGTTGATGTTTGTTATGGGGCTGGGTTTAAGTCATGAGGAAAATCGGCAGTTAATGGAAGAATCGCTTCGTGGAGAACTTACAAAGGATTAATTTTTTGTAAGGCAATTGCTTAGCTTTTTTTAATGTCAGCCCCGCTCTTCGTTCAATCTTTTTGTTTAGGCATTTACATATCTAAAGGTTTGAGCAACAAAAAGGATATCACTGCCATCGGGCTTAATTGGCTAAAATAGTAACCCTAAACTGCGTAAAATAAGCCCGACCGGCAGCGGTATGCCGATTTTTCATCGGCATTTAGCAAAGGGTGGGACTAATGTAGCCTATTAACCACAGCTTTTGCTTTCCAAAATGTGCATCATCAATATAATATCCTTTACGGAGTGCTTTCGCTTACGATAATGTTATTAAGTAAAACTTCTGCAATTATGATGTTCATCATTTCGGTTATTCGTATTTAGCCCTATTTTTGTTAAACATATTCGTC
Organism: Pedobacter frigidisoli; assembly: GCF_004331675.1. Lineage (GTDB taxonomy): Bacteria > Bacteroidota > Bacteroidia > Sphingobacteriales > Sphingobacteriaceae > Pedobacter > Pedobacter frigidisoli. The sequence continues at coordinate 66,578 of NZ_SJSN01000014.1, forward strand.
ATGCTGAACTTGATTCAGCATCTATTCAATAAGACCATGAAATAAATTCAGGGTGACGAACAAGGAAATACATGAAAATAGAACAAATATATACAGGTTGCCTAGCAGAGGCCGCATACTACATCGAAAGTAATGGCGAAGCGGCAATCATCGATCCACTTAGAGAAGTTTCCACTTATTTAAAGAAAGCCGAAAAAGCCGGAGCCAAAATCAAATATATTTTCGAAACTCATTTTCATGCAGATTTTGTTTCTGGTCATGTAGATTTAGCAGAGAAGTCTGGAGCTGACATTATTTATGGTCCGACAGCCAAAACAGAATTCAAATCGCACATCGCTAAAGATGGTGAGCAGTTTAAAATTGGTGCTTTAACCGTTACAGCATTGCATACACCCGGACATACGTTAGAATCTACAACTTATTTATTAACCGATGAAAATGGAAAAGACTACTGTATTTTCAGTGGGGATACGCTGTTCATTGGCGATGTTGGTCGCCCAGATTTAGCTCAGAAAGGAAGTTTAACAATGGAAGATTTAGCCGGAATGCTTTACGATTCGTTGAATGATAAAATCAAACCTTTGGCTGATGATGTAATCGTTTATCCCGCTCATGGCGCAGGTTCGGCATGTGGCAAGAGCATGAGTAAGGAAACTTTTGATACTTTAGGTCACCAAAAAGAAGTGAACTATGCTCTAAAGGCCGAAACCAAAGAACAATTTATAACTGAAGTTACGGACGGTATGATGCCACCGCCACAATATTTTGCTAAAAATGCAGCCATGAACAAAGGCAGCGTAGAAAGCATTAACGAAGTTTACGAAAAAGGTTTGAATGCTTTAACGCCTCAACAATTTGAAGACTTGGCAAACCAAACTGGAGCAATTATGTTGGATACTCGCGATCCACAGGTTTTTGCAAAAGGGTTTATTCCAAACGCTGTAAATATAGGTTTGAATGGACAATTTGCACCTTGGGTTGGTGCATTAATCACCGATCTTCAACAACCAATTTTATTAATTACCGATCAAGGTAAGGAACAAGAAACCATTACTCGATTAACCAGAGTTGGTTACGATAGTACAATCGGCTACTTGGATGGTGGTTTTGAAAGGTGGACAGATGCAGGAAAGGAAATCGATACCATTGAATCAATCTCTGCAGATGCTTTTGAACAAGCCGCACAAGAGAATGAAATTATTGCTTTAGATGTTCGTAAACCTGGAGAGTATGAATCGGAGCATTTGGATTTCACTTTAAGCCGACCGTTGGATTTTATTAACGAGTGGACAGGAGAAATCAATCCAAAATCAACATATTATATTCATTGTGCTGGCGGTTATCGTTCAATGATCGCTGCATCAATTTTAAAATCGCGTGGTGTAGAAAACGTAATCGACGTAGCTGGCGGCTATGGTGCAATCAAAAACACAGGTTTAAAAAGAACCGATTTTTCTTGTCCAAGTAAAGCAATGAAAGTTTAATCGAGGGTTTTGAACCACCTAAGAGACCTAATCATACCTTAGACAATTGCTCAAATATTTAATACAACAAACTTAAATGATCTTAGATGTCTAAGGTGGTCAATATTTTTTAGAATGTCTCAGAATCAAAATCATTACGATATATTAATAATCGGCGCTGGCCCCATCGGTATGGCTTGTGCAATCGAGGCACAAAAAGCAAATCTCAGCTACGTCATTATCGAGAAAGGCGCTCTAGTAAATAGCTTATTTAACTACCCAGTATTCATGACGTTTTTTTCCACTTCACAAAAGCTGGAAATTGGCGGTGTTCCGTTCGTTACGATTAGTCCGAAACCTAATCGCAATGAGGCTGTAGAATATTATCGTCGTGTTGCAGAGAAATTTAATCTAAATATTAAGCCTTTTGAAACCGTAAAGCAAGTAATAAAAAACGCCGATGTTTTCGAAATATCTACTTCAAAGGCTGAGTACACTGCTAATAATGTTGTAGTAGCAACAGGTTTTTACGATGTACCATTATTGATGAACATCCCTGGTGAGGATTTACCAAAAGTTACACACTATTACAAAGACCCACATTTATACGCTTTCCAAAACGTTGTGGTGGTTGGTGCCAATAATTCTGGTGTTGATGCCGCTTTAGAAACTTACCGTAAAGGCGCAAATGTAACTTTGGTTGTACGAAGTGGAGATCTTGGTCCGCATGTAAAATATTGGGTTCGCCCAGATATTCAAAACAGAATTAAGGAAAGTGAGATTACAGCGATTTTCAATTCTGAATTATTAGAAATAAGAGATGGTGAGGTGGATATTAAAACACAGGGTGGAATCAAAACTATTCCTAATGATTTTGTAATTGCCATGACTGGCTATCAACCCGATTTTTCGATGTTAAGAAAATTCGGAATCGATTTGCCAGAAAGTTTATGTCCTGCTTACAACGAAGAAACCATGGAAACCAATGTTAAAGGTTTGTATCTGGCTGGCGTAGTTTGCGGTGGATTGGATACGCACAAACTTTTTATCGAAAATTCGAGGATTCATGCTGGAATGATTGTGAAAAATATCGTGAGCCCGACTTACGAAGTTTAGTTGGCTTCTGTATTGGCGAACTTCGTCAGTCTCTAGGTTTTATAACAGCTAACAAGAACTGTCGTCATCCTGAACTTGATTCAGGATCTCAATGACAGGAAATATCAATCCACAAGCAACTTCAGTGGAGCAAGCTAATAGTTTAATTCTTCATACTTTTTTACTTCGTTTTTTGAAAAATAAATTCAAGGCCTTGGTAGGCGCTATTATGAAGAATAGTTAAGTGATCTTCTTTTGGCATGGGATTAAATGTGGTCGAAATATTTTTGTTTACTTTTAAAAGATCAGCTAATTTCTTCGCGTCAACTTCCATTTTTTTGCCTTCAGTTCCAACTGAGATATAAACTTTTGAATCTATAATTTTGGATGAAGCCATTTTTGCCCCTACCAATAATGATTCGTTATCCCACCATAAACTTGGACTAATAATGATATAATTGTTGAACAATTGCGATTTTTTTAATAAGATTTCAGTAGCCAATAAGCCGCCTAAAGATTGGCCAATAATCGTTTTCGATGTGCCCGCTTTATATTTTTCATTGATAAAAGGCTGTAATTCTTTCTCTATAAATGTGATAAAACTTGCTGATTTTCCTGTTGTTGGAAAATCTTTTAAATCTTTTTCTACTGTAGTTGGGAAAGTAAAATCTCGCTTTCTATCTATGTTAGCTATACCAACAACAATGCTCTGAGGCATTTTTTCTATCATTACCAAAAATTGTACAAGCCCAACGATATGTATAAAATCCTCATTGGCAGAACCATCCAATAAATAGATTACGGGATAGGTTTTTGCAGAATCTGCAGAATAACCATCAGGTAGGTAGATGTTTAATGTTCTGGTTTCCTTTAAGATGGATGATTGTATTTTTTGAACTTCTCCAAGCGTAAAAGGTTTAGCATTTTCTTTGTTTTGAGCTAACACTAGAGAACTGGAGATAAAAAATAGGATTATAAAAAGGTATTTCATGGAACTATGAGTTTGGCAAGGTTTGTTTGCCCCATTTGTAGGCTAGATTAATCATGAGAAAAATTATAATCAATTGAATGAACAAAAGAGAACTGCAAAGTATTTCTTGCAAGTCGAAAATTGGAATATGTTTATTTTTCAGAGTAACCTGAACTGGAGGATAAACCGTCCAGCCATTTCCAAGCGATTCGCCATTTGATGCATTCATAAATTTCCCAAACGAAGTAAAGAATGTAATACACCCTACTGATTTTGAAAGTATAAGGATAAGAATAATTCCAAAAAATATTGTAATTATATTTTGAGATTTTCGTTTGTAGCTATGTTTTTTTTCTTTGATTAAATATACCGTAAAACTGAAGATGATAAAAAGAATAGCAAAAAAAGGCCATGCCGGCGTAACTAAATAAGTATCGTGAAGATTGATGTCTATTTTATCGCTGAAAATAGCTGTTCCAAATAAAACTAGGCAGACGAATAATGCAAGGATTGCTGCCGATAACAACCAGAAAATTTCTTTTAAATATAGTTTTGATTTAGGCATTCAGATGTTTTGTTCTCAGTTTGTAAAAGGGATTTTAATTGGTATGTATTTTCAAAACATTCGCAACGAAATTATCAATGGCAGTTTCAACACTTAGTAAATCTTTCGAGGTAATGTACGATCCCATAACATGGTTGCCAGCATTTGGGATAGCCATTTTCCGCTTCAGCTCGCTCGGTGTTCCCAATTCATCGAACATTTTAAGCATGGCGTTTACTCGAACAACGGGATCTTGCTCTAGCTCATTTTTGTAATAATAGAGCATTAACACCGGTTGTTTTACCTTTTTAAAGGTGCTTTTTACCATAGTACTTTCAATAAATTCCTCTAGCTCAACCAACGATTCTAGTCGATAATTAGTGTACCAATATTTCTTGTATTCCTCCGTTCGGTCATCAACTTTACGTTCTTCACCGCCAACAACTTTCCTGGCGATTTGTAGACCCCAAGGATTATTCAATAACCAAGCATTCTTATCATTAATGGCAACATTTGGAGATAAGAGGATTAAACTATTAATCTCAGGATAGGTTGCAGCTAGTTTTAAGGCTACCGTTCCGCCTGTAGATGTACCAACTAAAATTACTTTTTTACCTAGTTTCTTACCGATGGCATAAGCTTCCTTGCTGGTTTCCCATAGCCTATCGGCTGTAAAGTGTTGCATGGGTGCAATGGTATCTATTCCATGATCTGCCAATCGAGCCAAGTATAAATTAGCATGTAATGCTTTCGCTAAATTTAAGTGAATTGGATTTCCCTCCATTTTCGATGCGGAAAAACCATGGAGGTAAACAACTGCATATTCTGTTTGTTGTTGCGTTGAATCGGCCCAAAAAATTTCGGCCTCATTGCCAGGCTTAATTTTGTTCTTGCTTTCTATATGCTGTAAGTAACTATCTAGATCTTTTAAGTCGGGAACTTTGGTAAGTTCAGGGTTGTAGAGTGGTTTCTTTGGTTTCGGTCCTAATAAATAGCTTAAAACCAGGAGTGTAGAAATTCCTATTAATATTTTATAACGCTTTTTCACAATGGTTTCATTTGGATTTGAACCTGGGTTTAAATGTAAGCTTTTGAAAGAAATTAGCAGAATTTATCTGCAATGTCATAAGAACGTTTGAGGGGGATTGCCTGCAGCGAACTTTCAATTTAAACCTGATCGTAGCGAGCATACCGATTTTTCATCGGTATAAAGTGGAGAGCAGGGCGGAAGAAATGAATGATTACCTCCATTCGTTTCCAAAACCTTAATAATGACATTATCCATTATCTTTTTAAGGGAAATTAGCTTAAGTTTGCAATCAAAATTTTTCGACTTAATGCCGGGAATCGACCTGATAAAAAAACCCATAGCTGCCGATATTAAAGCGTTTGAAAAAACCTTTAAAGAATCTATGCACAGCGACGCACCGTTGCTGGATAGGATTACCCATTACATCGTAAAGCAAAAAGGCAAGCAAATGCGACCAATGTTCGTGTTTTTTGCGGCCAAGTTATGTGGAGGAATTACCGAATCTACCCATCGTGGAGCTGCTTTGGTAGAGCTTTTGCATACGGCTACCTTGGTGCACGATGATGTGGTGGATAACGCTTATGAGCGACGAGGTTTTTTCTCGATCAATGCTTTATGGAAAAATAAGATTGCGGTTTTAGTTGGCGATTATTTGTTGGCTAAGGGATTGTTGCTTTCGGTAAACAATAACGAACATCGATTGTTACAAATTGTATCTGAGGCTGTAAAACAGATGAGTGAAGGTGAGTTGCTTCAGGTAGAAAAGGTGCGGAAGATGGACATTTCGGAAGAGTTATATTTTGATGTCATTCGTCAGAAAACAGCATCATTAATTGCTTCTTGTTGTGCTGCGGGCGCTTCGTCTGCGGGCGCTGATGACGAAACCATTGAGAAAATGCGCTTGTTTGGAGAAAAAGTGGGTATCGCTTTTCAAATAAAGGACGATACTTTCGATTTTGGAACAGATGATGTAGGCAAACCTTTGGGCATAGATATTAAGGAGAAGAAAGTAACCTTGCCTTTAATTTACGCTTTGAATAAAGCAGAAAAACCTGAACGGAAAAGGATCATCAACTTGGTGAAAAATCATCAAGACGATCCGATAAAAATTCAGCAGATTATAGATTTTGTAAATGCACAGGAGGGTGTTTATTATGCCAATCAGAAAATGTTGGAATACCAGAATGAGGCCTTTGCAATTTTGCACCAGTTTGAAGCTGGAGAGGCTAGAACTGGTTTGGAGCAGCTTGTACTTTACACCACTGAACGTAAAAAATAATGAGTAACGAATTACTTTTCAGCTTAGGTTTCCTTTTATTTGTAGTACTGATCTTGGCTCTAGATTTAGGTCTCTTTAGTCGAAAAGAGCACGTTATTAGCTTAAAGCAAGCTGGAGTAATGAGTTTGGTAATGGTCGCTTTGGCCATTGGTTTTTACTTTATCTTAATAACAGAAGGGCATCAGCTCCATGGAATTAAGGATTTTGCCCATCTCAAGGAAATCGTAGCCAAACATCAACACCATATTAATCTTATCCCAAACGATTTTGAGGCCAGCCTTGCAATTTACAAGCAAAACCTCGGCTTGGAGTTTTTAACGGGCTATGTAATTGAGTATGCACTCTCGGTTGATAATATTTTTGTAATCGTACTGATTTTTTCTGCCTTTGCTGTTGAGGAGAAATATTACCATCGCGTATTGTTTTGGGGTATTCTGGGTGCTATCATCATGCGCTTCATCTTCATTTTTGTTGGTGCAGCATTGATAGCAAAATTCGCTTGGATACTTTATTTATTTGGTGCTTTCTTGGTTTTTACCGGTGTAAAAATGTTTTTCAGTAAGGAAGAAGACGAAAAAATTGATCCTGAAAATCATCCTGTGGTTAAATGGGCATCGAAGATCTTTTCCATCCACCCGAAATACGAGGGCAAGAACTTTTTCTTTAAAATCGACCATAAAACATACGTTACGCCATTATTCTTGGTGCTTTTAATTGTCGAGTTTACCGATTTGCTTTTTGCGGTAGATTCTATTCCAGCAATTTTTGCCGTAACGAAAGATCCATATATTGTATTTTTCTCCAATATTTTTGCCATCATGGGTTTACGTTCCATGTTCTTTTTATTGGTCAACATTATTCACAAATTCCATTATTTAAAAACGGGTTTGGCCATATTATTAGCTTTTATTGGCGTAAAAATGCTTGGTCATGTTTACTTAGAAAAATGGGGTTTTACCACAGAGCATTCGCTGATTATAATTCTAGGTATATTGGTGATTAGTATTGTGGCATCGCTTGTTTTTCCGAAGAAGAAAGTAGCCCATAAATAAAGCGTTTCGTTGTTGCGAGAAATATTGCCTCTTCCGATTTTGAGAATCAAAGTCTGCATTTCATTTTAATGTTCGTCCTGCTTTCCGTTTTACTTCGTTGACGGCCGCAAGGGCTGCCACTACGTGCTCACTACAATCAGGTTTAAATAACTCGGGTTTTGTAATTCTTGGGTTGAGTTGCAGTATTCAAATACTATAGTGACAAATCAAATCGTATTGTAAATGAAATACTAAGAATCAATGATTATATTTGATTATGGAAACATTTGTAATTCAAACGGAGGGACCATCTCAAACCAAGGCTGTAAAGGATGCGCTAAAAGCCTTGCATGTAAAGATGTTAGCAATTGGAACAGAGGAGAATAAGTTGCTGCCAAGCCACGTTGCCGATTTAATGTATAAGGGATTAAATGAAGCTGACAGGAAAGAGTTTACCATCAATGAAGATTTTATGGAGTACGTTAAGTCTAAATACATAAAGTAAATTGCCGCTTACAATTGTTTGGACCGAAACCGCCAAAGAAACATATATTTATGTTTTAGATTACCTTGATGAATTCTGGGGAAAAAAGCATGTTAATAATTTCATTAAGAAAACTGACAAAGTTTTTAAGCTAGTAGCTTCCAATCCCCAAATGTTTCACAACATCTATGAAAATGACTCTGTAAGAAAAGGACTTCTTCATAAAAATTGCGCTTTCTTATATAGGATATCTGAAGAAAATATAGAATTGCTCGCCTTTTGGGATACAAGACAAGAACCTTTTCTTTAATCGAAAACGCAAAATAAACGTTACAGCTCAATACCTAAAAGTAATTTTTGTACTTTCAGAGCATAAACCATTCTTCATGAAATACCTTTTTTCAACTGCATTAATTTGTACTGCTTTATTCGCAAACGCTCAAGATAAATTTGGCGATGTTTTCGCTAAAATCAATTCTGATGTTCAGCAAAACTCTAAGGCTTATCAAACACTTAAATACGAAACTGAAACCATTGGACATCGATTAACGGGATCTACAAATGGAGCAAAGGCAGAACAATATGCTTATGATTTATTAAAATCTTACGGCTGTGATGTAAAATTTCAACCTTTCGAGGTGGAAAGTTGGGCTAGAAAAACAATCTCTGTAGAAATTGGTGCAGCTAAAAATAGTTTAACTAAAATGAAATCCGTAACACTTGCACATTCTCCAGTAAGTGCAGATGTAACAGGTGATATTGTAGATGCCGGTAATGGATTAGAAGTGGATTATCAGGCCAGTCCAGAAAAGTTTAAAGGAAAAATAGCCTTAATTTATTTGGGTGTTTTGCCAGGTTCGCCTGCTGGAACAAAAACTTTGCACCGTTCAGAAAAAACAGCTATTGCAACCAAATATGGTGCAATTGGTGTAATTATTATCAATACTGTGAAAGACGGTGTTCTCTTAACAGGAACGGCTTCCGTTACTGGTAAACTCATTCCAATCCCAGCGGTTTGTATCGGCTTGGAAGATGGAATAGCATTAAAGGAAAAACTAAAAGCGCAGCCTCAAATAGTGCATATCTCCATGACTAATTTCTCAGGTTTAATAAAAGCCAGAAATGTTGTAGCTACATTCAAGGGTTTAGAAATGCCAAAAGATAAAATTGTAGTTGGTGGCCATTTAGATAGTTGGGATTTAGCAACGGGTGCAATTGATAACGGCATCGGTTCATTCGCCATCATGGATATGGCCCGTACGTTTAAAAAACTGAATCTTAAGACAAAGCGTACGGTAGAGTTTGTATTATTCATGGGCGAGGAACAGGGTTTATTGGGCTCTAAAGCTTACATCGATCAAGCTAAAAAATCAAAAACTTTAGATCAGGTTAAGTTTATGTTGAACTATGATATGACCAATGATCCAAAAGGTTTCTCTACTTCTCGTGCTGAAATGAAAGATTTATTTACTACTTGGGGAACTGATATTGTAAAAATAGACACTGGATTTAAAAACCTTTTCAATGCTGGTGCAGGTTTGCACAGCGATCATCAACCGTTTATGCTGGAAGGTATCCCGACAGGTGGTGGTTTCGGTGGTAAATTGCCAAATAACTCTGGACCATTTTATCATTCAGATGGCGATTCATTTAAGCTGGTAGATGAGCAGGAATTAAAAAATACGGTTCGTTATAGCGCAATGTTAACTTATGCCTTGGCAAACACACCAAAAATCCCTGTAGGTGTGCAAGGTGAAGAAGAATTGAGGGCTTTCTTAGAATCTCAAAACTTAAAAGAACCGTTGACGATTGCAGGTGAGTGGAGGTGGTAAATTGATTGCTTAGATTCCTTCGGGTTGATTACATTGATTTTCCTGCGGTTTGATTGCACTGATAGATGGATTACACAGATCTTAGGATTTATTAAACAGAAAAAATCGAGCTATTAAGATTACTGTTATTGTCCAAAATGAAAAGCCCACCAAAACGTAGTCCCAATGTTGGGCCCACCCGCTTTTATTATTTTTTAATAGTTGTTTATTGGCTAAAATTGCTTGAATCGGTGGCATAAATGGAAATAGAATTATTACTATCTTTTCTTTAACTGTTAAGCCAATATTATTCCTCGCCCTTTTTAAAACTTCATAATTTATTCCGAGCTCATCTAACTTCTCGATTGAAAAATCCCTTTTCATAAATTCTTTTTTGATAACATTTGAAGTGCTACCATCTAAAGATATATCACCATTAATAATATTAAAAAGTTCTTGATCGGTTAGTTTTTCTATTTCCATTTAAATCACAAGTCAGTGCTTATACTTAAAAACAAATTGGGCAGAGTCTAAAATTTTCCTATTTAATCTTTATCCATTCTACCCACTAATATAGCTTTCCAATTGTGAAATCGTTTGTTTCTGATCTGCGATAATAAACTTTACCAAGTCGCCGATGGAAATCATGCCTTTCACTTCTTCGTTTTCTACAATTGGTAAATGTCGAATGTGCTTTTCGGTCATGAGTTCCATGCAATAGTCGATTGTATCACTTAGTTTAATGGTGATCGGATTTGCTGTCATGGCTTCTGTTATCAAGGTATCTTTAGATGATTTACCCTGAAGAATGATTTTTCTTGCATAATCGCGTTCGGTAAATATGCCCGAAAGTTTTTCGTTCTCCATTACCAGCACAGCGCTGATATTTTTATCCGTCATCACTTTTAAGGCATCCAACACGGAAATGCTTTCTGGTACGGCGATTATTCTAGCCTGTTTCGTATCAAGCAGTTGTTTAACTGATTTCATAATGGTTTAATTTGGTTAGAACAATTTAAGTAATAATTCGCTGAAAATCAAATGGTTTATTTTGGTTCTGGTAGGTTCTGCAAATAAAATAGAGTTCTAACTTAAATAAACCTGATGGTACGAAAAGCCTCCAATTTTTTCTATTGGAGCTTGTAGGTACAGCAGGAGTGAAATAGCGGGAGAATTACTGTATTTGCTTTCCAAAAAAGCATTAAATTTTAAACTATTTTACAATTCGCAAACCACCTTGCTCTGCCAATTATTTGGCTTTCACAAAGCTATGCCGTAACTTTGCATTACATTTAAAAACAAATAATTATGTCATCAGTAGAGACAACATACATCCCTTACAAAGTTAAGGACATTTCACTGGCAGAATGGGGCCGTAAAGAAATCGGATTAGCCGAAGCAGAAATGCCAGGTTTAATGAGTTTACGTAAAGAATTCGGTCCATCGCAACCGTTAAAAGGTGCTCGTATTGCAGGCTGTCTGCACATGACTATCCAAACGGCTGTATTAATCGAAACATTAACAGCACTTGGTGCTGAAGTTACTTGGTCTTCTTGTAATATTTTCTCCACACAAGATCACGCGGCTGCTGCAATTGCTGCTGCTGGTATTCAGGTTTATGCTTGGAAAGGCTTAAACGAAGAGGAATTTGATTGGTGTATTGAGCAAACTTTGCACTTCGGCCCGGAGCAACAACCATTAAACATGATTTTGGATGATGGTGGCGATTTAACCAACATGGTTTTTGATAAATATCCTGAACTAATTGCGGCAATTAAAGGTTTATCTGAAGAAACTACAACTGGTGTTCACCGTTTGTACGAAAGAATGAAAAACGGAACATTGCATGTACCGGCAATCAACGTTAACGATTCGGTAACAAAATCTAAGTTTGATAACAAATACGGATGTCGCGAATCTTTGGTAGATGCCATTCGTCGTGCTACTGATGTAATGATGGCTGGTAAAGTTGCTGTTGTTTGCGGTTACGGTGATGTGGGTAAAGGTTCTGCAGAATCTTTAAGCTCACAAGGTGTACGTGTAATCGTTACTGAAATCGACCCAATTTGTGCTTTGCAAGCGGCAATGGAAGGTTATGAAGTTAAAAAACTAGCTACTGCAATTAAAGAAGCAGATATCGTTGTAACTACAACTGGTAACTGTGATATCGTTCGCGAACAACATTTCAGAGCACTAAAGGATAAAGCGATTGTTTGTAACATCGGTCACTTCGATAACGAAATCGACATGGCTTGGTTAAACGGAAACTATGGCGATACCAAAATCGAAATTAAACCTCAAGTTGATAAATATACAATCGACGGTAAAGATGTAATTATCTTGGCTGAAGGTCGTTTGGTTAACTTAGGTTGCGCAACTGGTCACCCAAGTTTTGTAATGAGTAACTCGTTTACTAACCAAACTTTGGCGCAATTAGAACTTTGGACTAACACTGCTGCTTACGAAAACAAGGTTTATGTGTTACCTAAGCATTTAGATGAAAAAGTTGCTCGTTTACACTTAGAGAAAATCGGTGTAGAGTTAGATGTTTTAGATCAACACCAAGCTGATTATATCGGCGTACCTGTAGAAGGTCCTTTCAAGGCAGATAGTTATAGATACTAAAGCCCCACCCCAACCCTCCCCAGTAGGGAGGGAGCTGGATAATACTTAAAAGGGATGTGCATTTTGCATATCCCTTTTTTATTCCCCTCTTTTAGAGGGGTGCCTGCAAGGCGGGGTGTTCATTTAAGGAATTAAATTTATTCTTTTTTTGAAAACGGGCAAGTAGTGGTTCTTTGGGAATTGCAGTCCTGCTATCCATTCCCATCTTTTTATGTAAAAACATAAAAAGGATTTCCATTTCTATCAGGTTTATTTTACAAAATACAGCAATTCTTTTGCACATGAAAACCTACATTTGAAAAAATGAAAACAATGAAAAACCTAATATTTGCCTTGTTCTTTACTGTGTTTGCAATAAATACTAATGCACAAACAACTCCTAAAAATGCTGCAGCTGCGAAAGTAATCACTAAACAGACTGTAGATATTGCCTGTGGTGAATGCCAATTTAAAATGAAAGGCAAAGACTGCGAGCTTGCCGTAAAAATTGATGGTAAACCCTATTTTGTAGATGGGAAAGGAATTGATGATTTTGGCGATGCACATGGTAAACATGGATTTTGCAATGCCGTGAGTAAAGCAGAAGTAACTGGAGAAATTGTAAATAGTCGCTTCAAGGCGAGAGAAATAAAGTTATTGCCTACGAAGTGATACTTAACCGCAAAGGAAGCAAAGTTTATCGCAAAAAAACGCAAAGCTAATTTTATAGGCATTTCGTAATTATGTACTTAGCCTATATTTTCTAAAATGGCTCAAGTTTTGGCGACTAACTTAATTTTTCTTTGCGTCCTTTCTCAGCGTTCTTTGCGGTAAAACCTCATTCATACCCCTTTTCTAACCCTTGCCTTAAATCGAACAGCAACCACTGTTTATTCGTTACCTCTGCTTCTTTCGATTTTAATAACTGGATAAAATCCCTAACACCAATTTCTTCATTTCCATTTCCGTGGATGAGCACAATACTACCAGCATTTGGCTGCTGACCTTTGGCCAACCATGCATCACTTCCGATGGGGATTAAACCATATCCCTCAATTTTTTGAACTATGGTTTTATCAGAAACCAAACCAGGAAAACGGAAAAATACCGATGGAGTTAAGCCATTTTTAAGCATAAGTTTCTCATTTTCCAAGACTTCAACATCTAAATTAGTTCCTGGTGCAAGTAAGAAATTTTCAGCTAATGGCAGACTATTCACCTCGTGATTGTAAGTGTGATTCACCCAAGTAATATTTAACTCTTTTTTCTCTACCAAGTTTTTAAGCCAGTTCAAATCATCCTGATGTTTCAGCATCCACTTGCCTGATACCGAAATAGCCAATGGTGCAGGTTGTTCAATTTTTTTAACTCATCAAAAACCGATTGAAAAATTATCCTGTCTAAAGGCCTGTGTGATGGATAAAGATCGATAGTTAGCGTTATTCCTTTTTCGTTTGGAATGGAATGATCGATGCCTGCATTTTGCAGCTGAATATCTTTTGTAGCAGCGGCTTCTATAGACTTTACATAAGCTGTGTTCTTGAAAATAGCCAAGACATTTGAATATTCCAAGTTGCTAAGCGAATAATTGCTTGCCAAGTCTACTTTTGAATCTAAACTTTCAGGATTAACTAGGAGTAGGTATTTCTGATTGTTATTTATAAAAGCTCTTACAGCAATAAGTTTTTCAGATGCTCTTGTAGCTAGTGAGAAAATAGCCTTGTAACGTTTTATCCCCTGGAAGCTTTGACCTGAAACTGTAAGGTTTGCAAGAAAAAAAACTGCAACGGTTAGAAGAAACGATTTAGATAACCTCATAATTCCTTATTTAAAATCTTTCTAATTTAACTCAAAAATTTTATCTTTACCAATAACGCAATGGACAAAGAAAAAGTAAAGTTATGGTTTAAGCGGATAGGGGTTGTTGGGTTTTTATTCTTCCTGATAAAAGGATTGATTTGGCTTGTTATTTTTTATTTTATTGGCAAGAACGTTACTTAAAGGTAAACAGCATATTAGCCAAGAAATTCCAAACGAACACAATTACAATCGCAAAAAACTTCGCTACATAAAAATTCGTTCCATTTTTACGCTGGTGAAAAAGGTAAATAATAAAAGTATTCAAGCCTAATCCAATTAAACTGACTACTAAGAATTTACTAAATTCTGTGCCCCAATGTGTATTGGTACTCTGAAAAGTCCAAACCCGATTAATCAGATAATTGTTGGTTACCGCTAATGTAAAACCAATTGCATTTGCAACATACTTGTTTACTTTTATCTTTTCCTTAAAAAGCCAGGTCGCTCCAAAATCAATTGCCATTCCCAGCAAGCCAGTTAATCCAAATTTTAAAATGCGGAAGAATAAATCCATATTAATTTATTTTAACCAGATAAAAATGTTCTAAAACTTGAGGGCGAGTTTTAGCGTTGATGAATTTTCCAGTCAATTTGGTGATGTGATAATATTCAAAGGACTTTAACACTTCAGCATGGTATTCGGTTTTTAATCTTTCGAGTTCTGATTCTGATGCATAAATCACTAATTCTTTTTCATCCCTAAATTTGTTTAGTTCCTCGTAGCTCCAAAAATATTTTGCTTCACCGCTAACATAAAAATCAAATGAATAGGCATCGCCATAATTTAATACCGATGCTTTGGCATTCGGATGATTTTCATTTAACCATTTGGCTGCAACCATACCCGATTCATATTTCAATACTGATGGATAGAAAAATCCGGAAAGGAAAATCATCAGGCCTACGGATATAAATGCGCTTCTGGCAATTAATATTTGGGTTTTAATGCCTTTAAAAATTAAAATAGATGCAAGAAGCAGAATAACGGGTATACCAATTGAAAAATATTTACAATCGACCTGAAAAATAATGGCAATTGCTGCCAATAAGATTACAATTAGAAAGGCCAGTACCATTTGGATATTGTAAAATATTCTCAAAATTTTCCCATCAAGCTTTTGCAAAAATACCGCGGTTATAATGGCAAATTGAGGCAAAATAATCAAGATATAGTGTGGAAGTTGAAATTTCGATAAAGAAAACAATAAAAACGTAATGACAGCGCTTGCCCAAATAATAATACTTTCTGCTGGTAATTTTAACCTATTATTCTTTTTAAAAAGATTAACTACTGCCGTATAAAATAAAATCGACCAAGGTAAAAAAGCCCAAAGCGTGGTGTGCAAAAAGAACGATTTGTCGCCTTTGCCTTTTATAGGTCCGTTGTTAAAAAAGCGTCCGAACTGGCTATCCCAAAAGAAAAACTTGATTCCGGATGTTCCCTGTTTGCCAAAAAATAATTTTTCTGGATGTAAATCCCATTGGATGTATAAGGTGTACAGCTCAGGAATAATAAATGCTAAAATAAGTAAAATGGCAATCCACCATTTCGGCTTAAATAACTGCTTCCATTGCTTAGTTAGCAACCAATAAATAATAAATCCACCAAAAACGGGAATCAAAACAAAAATCCCTTTAATCATAATGGCACAAGCGGCAAAGAATGAACCTGCAATTAGGTGCCAAAATGAATTTGTATGTGCCTTGTAATAATGATAAATTGCTGCGAGCGTAAAGGTTGTAATGTATATCTCTGCCCGAACATCGAAAGTTGAAATGAGCACATGCAGCGAGCTTAAGAAAATGAGCACACTGATTAATCCTGTTTTTTCATTGTAAATAGCTTTAGCCAACTTGTAAACATACCAGGCTCCCAGTAATCCGAATAAAAACGAAGCCAGCTTATATGCAAATGCGTTGATGCCGAAAACCTTAAAAAACGCTGCTGCCAGCCAAAAAGTTAAATGTGGTTTATCTAGCCAATCTGCACCACGAACGTACAGGTTTGTCCAATCATTTCGTAAAACCATGTTTTTGGCAATCGATGCATAAAGTGCAGAATCAGGTTCCATCACACCGCCAAAAAGTGCCAACGAACTTACAACAACAATTATTGCAATTAAGATTTTATATACGGAAGTATCCTTTAAGTTCATTTACAGGAAGCAAATATGAGTAAAAAAAAGTCAAATTTATTTAAGGTTTCTGATTAACAGGAGCAAAGCCTTATCTTTGCTGTATGACAAAGTTATCGGTTAATATCAATAAAATTGCTACGCTTCGTAACAGTCGCGGCGGTAATAATCCTGATTTGGTTAAGGTTGCCTTAGATTGTGAGCGTTTCGGTACACAGGGAATTACGGTACATCCCCGCCCTGATGAACGCCACATTCGCTATCAAGATGTTTACGATTTAAAAGCTGCAATTGCTACGGAATTTAACATTGAAGGTAATTGCAGGGAAGATAAATTTGTCGATTTAGTTTTGGCGAACAAGCCTGCCCAAGTTACTTTAGTGCCAGATGCTGAAGGTCAGATTACATCAAACCATGGTTGGGATACCATTAAGCATAAGGATTATTTAAAAGAAATGGTTTCTGTCTTTCAAAAGGAAGGCATTCGTGTTTCCATTTTTGTTGACCCTGTAGTTGAAATGGTAGAAGGTGCTGCTGAAACAGGTACGGATAGAATTGAGTTGTATACCGAAGCTTATGCGCACAATTATTACGGGGATAGAGAAAAAGCAATCGTTAATTATATTGCAGCAGCTCATCATGCTAATCATTTAAAGCTGGGTATTAACGCCGGTCATGATTTAGACCTGCACAACCTGCATTATTTTGCTCAAAGCATCCCCGGTTTATTGGAAGTTTCTATTGGTCATGCGCTAATTAGCGATGCGCTTTATTTGGGATTAGAGACTACTGTTCATAAATATTTACAACAACTTGCTTAGTTTTAACCGCAAAGACTGCAAAGAAATTTGGCGCAAAGAAACGCAAAGTTAGGTGCTTAGTTTAAATTCAGCTTTGCGTGTCTTTGCGTTTTACTTAGTGTTCTTTGCGGTTAACCCTTAACTATATGCTTAAAGGAATTCTCCTTGTTTTTTTCGGTGCCTGCAGTTTCGGCATCCTTTCCACTTTTGTAAAACTTGCCTATCATGATGGTTACACTTTAGGTGATGTTACCGGTGCACAAGCATTTTTTGGGGCTGTGATTTTATGGGTTTTGTTTTTCTTTCAGAGCAGAACCTCAGCTTACAAAGCCAAAGAAATTAAGTTGATTACACCATGGTGGAAGATGATTCTTGCGGGAACTTGTACAGGTTTGGTTTCCGTATTTTACTATCAATGCGTTAAATTGGTTCCAAACTCGGTTGCGATTATATTGTTAATGCAATTTATTTGGATGAGTATTTTACTGGAATTAATCATCTATAAAAGGAAACCGACAGGTCTGCAGTTTTTGGCCATTCTTTTGGTTTTAGGCGGAACAGTTTTGGCCAGCGGAATGATTGAAACGAGCATCTCTAGCATAAATGTAAAAGGTATTGGCTTTGGCCTACTGGCTGCAATTTCTTACGCAGGCTTTTTAATGTTGAGTGGTAGAATTGGAAATGAATACCCGGCATTAAAGAAAAGTGCGCTCATGATTACTGGTGCTTGTATTTTAATCTTCCTAATTTTTCCGCCAACATTTCTATTTAATGGTGCACTAAATGGAAGTTTGTTAAAATGGGGCTTAATTATTTCCGTTTTCGGGACGGTAATTCCACCATTGTTTTATGCGGAAGGTGTGCCACAAATTGGGACGGCTTTAAGCTCGATCTTGAGTGCAGCCGAACTACCGGTAGCCGTAATGATGGCAGGCTTTGTGTTGCAAGAGCAGGTGTCTTTTTTGCGTTGGGTGGGTGTTTGCGTAATTTTATCGGCAATGGTTATGCCAAATCTGAAGTATTTGAAGAGACGTTGATGTTTAACCGCAAAGAAAGCAGAGTTGAATGCGCAAAGATCACAAAGCTGGGTGCTCAAATTTTTTACTTCTCTTCCTTTGCGAAAAACTTTGTGTTCTTTGCGGTTAGAATAAAAAATTAAATACCTTTAAAAAGCAAAATCATAAACATGAAAAAACTTACCATTTATATTTTATCATTCATCATTATTGGCTTCGCCGGATGTAAAACCAAAACCACCATTAATCAGGATGAGGCTGGTGAAGTAATTACTGATTATTTAAAAGCTAATCCTGAATATAAAACTGCTCGTTTTAACTTCGGAGAGATAAAGTTTAATAGCACAAACGATATGTTTGAGCTTGGAAAATATAAATCTTTAGCAAGCAAAGGATTGATAACACTAAGTTTAAAAGAGGCTAAGAAGAAATTTCTTTCAAAGGATAGCAGTTTTGTTTATCAAATCACATTAACGGATAAAGCGAGTCCCTTGGTTTTAAAACAAGATGGCAATAAGGCGACGGTAAAAGTTGTTACTTATGTTTTAGCCGATGAAAAACCCGTAGATTTTGCTCAGGTTAATTCTAGCACTGCAAAGGTGACGGTTTCGCTTAAAATGGTAACTACCGATTTTGAGCCTTTCGATAAAGATGCAAGCAAGAATAGCAACTTCATCACTAAAACTTACAAGTTAAAGTTGAGCAAGGATGAAGGCTGGAAAGTGCAGAAGTAATATAAAACTTAGATTGCCCTTGGCTAATGCCGAATGGCATGAAAAGCTAAAGCCAATATGGTTTATGCTGCAGTGTTAACTCTTAAACAGTAAAGCTAAACTTTATTTTGCAAATTCATTTTCGTCTGCTTTAGCAGACGGAACGTTGAGCAGGTGCAACGGGCTCTAGCCAAAATTGGCGCTTTGCAAACTGTGTTTTTTGCAGTTTCCTGATTTTCTAAACCCGACCGCCGCGAAAATACTTTTGTTGCTTTAAAAAGTTACTAACTCTTCTGAGCTAATCGTAATTAGAGTTAGTAACTTTTGCAATAAAAGATTGTAGCAAACGGCGGGAACAAACTTTAATTTCTGTACAGTCGTTGCTTTCCAAATAAATAGAATTCAAACAAGAATAAACAAACGTTTGTCCTGAAAACACAGCTTAAAATCTACTTTTATACTCGCTTTTAAACGTAAATAAGACACCTTTTTTACATAGGTAAATAGCAAAAAACAATTCCGAAATTCTTACCTTTGCGCCATCTTATTATTCATATAGCATGAGCTTAAATATCCACTACAAAGAAGAGTTTCAAAACCGACATATTGCGCCAAATCAAGAAGATACTGAGGCGATGTTGCAAACCGTTGGCGTAAATTCAATTGATGAACTGATTGAACAAACAGTTCCGGCAGCGATTAGGTTAAAACAGCCTTTAAATTTGCCGCCAGCGAAATCGGAAACGGAATATCTTGGTGCTTTAAAACAAACTTCATTGTTAAATAAAGTTTTCAAAAGCTTTATTGGTCAGGGTTATTATGATACGATTACGCCTGGTGTAATTTTGCGTAACGTATTTGAAAATCCGGGATGGTACACACAATACACGCCTTACCAAGCAGAAATTGCGCAAGGTCGTTTACAAGCGTTATTAAATTTCCAAACGATGGTTATCGATTTAACCGGGATGGAAATTGCCAATGCATCACTTTTAGATGAGGGTACAGCTGCGGCTGAGGCCATGTTTATGCAATATAGTACACGTAAAAATCAAGCTGCGAAAAAATATTTCGTATCGGAATTGGTTTTCGCTCAAACTATAGATATTTTAAAAACCCGTGCCAATCCTTACGGAATAGAATTGATTATTGGAAGTCATTTGGATTTCGTAGCTACCGAAGATTTCTTCGGAGCAATTGTTCAATATCCGGCAGGAAATGGTGAGGTTTTCGATTACAAAAACTTTGCATCAGAACTTCATAATCAAAATATTAAATTAACAGTTGCAGCTGATATTTTAAGCTTAACCTTATTAACGCCTCCGGGCGAATGGGGCGCTGATATTGTAGTAGGTACCACGCAACGTTTCGGTATTCCGATGGGTTTTGGCGGACCGCATGCAGCATTTTTCGCAACTAAAGAAGAATATAAACGTTCAATCCCTGGTCGTATTATCGGTGTAACCATCGATAGTCATGGCGATTACGCTTTACGTATGGCTTTGCAAACCCGCGAGCAACACATCCGTAGAGATAAAGCGACTTCAAACATTTGTACGGCGCAGGCTTTATTAGCAATTATGGCTGGTTTCTATGCAGCTTATCATGGTCCGAAAGGCTTAAATGCCATTGCAGAACGTACACACGGTTTGGCAATCAGCTTGGCTTCTACACTTAAAAACTTAGGCTACGAACAGTTAAGTTCTGTTTATTTCGATACGATTCGTTTCGAATTGGGCGATTTAAAAGGCGGCATCCAATCAGGATGTATTGATAACGAAATCAATTTAAACTATACAGGAAGCATCGCTACTATTTCTTTCGATGAAACCAGCACTTTTGAAGATGTGGCTTTGATTGCTAAAATCTTCGCAAAGGTTAAAGCAATTGCTGCTGATGAAGTGGAAGTTGTAGAAAACGTAGAAACGGTTATTCCAACGGAATTACAACGTACTTCAACCTATTT
This sequence comes from Pedobacter frigidisoli, assembly GCF_004331675.1. GTDB lineage: Bacteria > Bacteroidota > Bacteroidia > Sphingobacteriales > Sphingobacteriaceae > Pedobacter > Pedobacter frigidisoli. The sequence continues at coordinate 87,379 of NZ_SJSN01000014.1, forward strand.
AACACACCCAATTTTCAATTCGCACCATTCAGAACATGAAATGTTGCGTTACATCAAATCTTTAGAGGCAAAAGATTTATCGCTTTGCCACTCCATGATTGCTTTGGGTAGCTGTACCATGAAATTAAATGCAACTGCAGAAATGATTCCGGTTACCTGGTCTCATTTTGGTCGAGTTCATCCATTTGCTCCAGCCGACCAGGTATTAGGTTATTATTCGGTTTTCAATGAGTTAGATAAATGGTTAAGTGAAATTACAGGTTTTGCAGCAATGAGTTTACAGCCAAACGCTGGTGCGCAAGGCGAGTATGCTGGTTTGATGGTTATCCGTGCTTACCACCACGATAGAGGCGATTTCCACCGTAACGTAGCTTTAATTCCTGCATCTGCTCACGGTACAAACCCTGCTTCTGCAGCAATGGCCGATATGAAAATCGTTGTGGTAAAATCGTTGGAAAACGGTAACATCGATGTTGAAGATTTAAAGGCAAAAGCAGAATTACATAAAGACAATTTATCTTGTCTGATGGTAACTTATCCGTCAACTCACGGCGTATTCGAAGAAAGCATTATCGAAATTTGTGAAACTATTCACGCCAACGGCGGACAAGTTTACATGGATGGTGCGAACATGAATGCACAGGTTGGTTTAACAAGTCCGGCTAATATTGGTGCCGATGTTTGTCACTTAAACTTGCACAAAACTTTCTGTATTCCTCACGGCGGTGGCGGTCCGGGTATGGGCCCAATCGGTGTGGCGAAACACTTAGTGCCTTATCTTCCTGGTCATGCCGTGGTTGATATCGATAAAGGAAAATCAATTTCTGCGGTTTCATCTGCACCTTGGGGTTCAGCATCAATCTTGATTATTTCTCACGCTTACATCGCCATGATGGGTGCTGAGGGATTAACCAATGCTACTAAGTACGCGATTTTAAACGCAAACTATATGAAAGCTCGTTTAGAGCAACATTATCCGGTGCTTTATTCTGGCGCTCAAGGTCGTTGTGCACACGAAATGATTTTAGATTGCCGCTCATTCAAAGCTTTCGGAATTGAAGTTACAGATATTGCAAAACGATTAATGGATTACGGTTTCCATGCACCAACGGTTTCATTCCCGGTTGCGGGTACTTTAATGGTTGAGCCTACAGAATCGGAGCCTAAACATGAGTTAGATCGTTTTTGTGATGCTTTAATTGCGATTAAAAATGAAATTACCGAAGTAGAAAATGGAACATTAGATAAAGTTGATAATCCACTTAAAAATGCACCTCATACAGTTTCGGTAATCACGGCTAATGAATGGGAGCATGCTTACAGCCGTCAAACAGCTGCGTTTCCGCTTCCTTATGTGTTAGAGCGCAAGTTTTGGCCATCCGTTGGTCGTGTTAACGATAGCCATGGCGACCGCTCATTAATTTGTGCTTGCCCGCCTGTAGAAAGTTATTTGGAAGAAATAGTTCCATAGGCCTCACCCTATTAAAGTTTGAGGTAATTGTCGTTTTGTGCAAGTCCCTCTCCAGAAGAGAGGGAACCAAAGATTGCGATTTGAACCATTAGGTTTAATGTTGTGTCCTCAAAACCCTCTCTTCTGGAGAGGGATGCTAAAGCATTTGCCAAAGCACAAACTTTCATTGGGTGAGGCCAAATCATCTGCAAGTTTTATGAATTCATTTTCATAAAGCTTGCAGATTTTTTTTGTTTATCCCCTTTCTGCACCTTGCTATCCCCTTTTGGAGGGGGCTGGGGGAGGATTTTTTTAATTTTAAAGTTTTTTTTTGGAAATGAGCGTCAGTATTTCAACGGAAACACCAGCCCCGCCATTCGTTTCGATCTTATTAAACAACTCCTGTCATTCTGAGGCACGAAGCATCTGTTTCATCGGTTGCAGGTGCTTCGTGCCTCAGCATGACAGCATATTCAAGGTTGCTGCAATCTAAAATATTTCCACTGTTGTCGAGTTTATAAACAATGGTTAAATGCCACGAATTACTAATCTAAAGGCCTTGGTTCGTGTCCTCACGAACTAAAGAGATTAAAAACTGCGCAAACGTTTTCGTATCATTCTCATTACTGCGATTATTTGGAGTTGCTTTTAGTAATTTTATCTTAAGGGAATAAGTCTTTAACTAACGATTTTTAACAGCTTAAATGCCTTTTTTTCTAACTCTAAACATCAAATAAACCTAAATAATGATTAACCAATCTTTAAGTCGGCAGTTAAAATATTCCATCTTATTTGTTTGCACATTTATCTTTTTCAGCATTTGTGTACAAGCTCAAGACAGAAAAAAAACTGAAGTTTCGCAAAGTTCAAATCCTGAAGTAAGCAAAGTTGTAGGTGCCAAAAAAATAAGTTCAACTACTGTTGAAGTTTTGTTTGCAAACGGCCAAAAATTAACTTTCGATTTCTATGGAAATAATATCTTTCGTCTTTTTCAGGATAATTCAGGAGGTGTAATGCGTGACCCTGAGGCTAAACCTGTGGCAAAAATTCTGGTCGATAACACGAGAAAAAGTGTTTCAGGCCTAACAGTAGCCGAAGAAAATAATTCAGTTTTCATTTCAACGGGCGAAGTAAATATTCAACTCGATAAAAATACCTCATCACTAAAAGTTTTTAATCAGAAAACCAAAGCTTTGGCTTTTGAAACTTTAAAGCCAATTGTTATTGAAAAGACGAATACCACATTAACCATCAAAGAAAATCCTGATGAATATTTTTATGGTGGTGGTGTGCAAAATGGTCGCTTTTCTCATAAAGGCAAAGCCATTGCCATCGAAAATCAAAACAGCTGGACAGATGGAGGTGTTGCCTCACCAAATCCTTTTTACTGGTCTACCAATGGTTATGGAATTATGTTCTACACTTTTAAAAAGGGAAAATATGATTTCGGTGGCAAAGAAAAAGGCTTGGTTAAACTATCGCATGAAACCAATTACCTTGATGTTTTTGTAATGGTTAATGATGGGGCTGTTCCTTTGTTAAATGATTTTTATCAGCTCACAGGTAATCCTGTTTTACTTCCAAAATTTGGTTTTTATCAAGGACATTTGAACGCATACAACCGCGATTTTTGGAAAGACGATGATAAAGGAATTCTATTTGAAGATGGGAAAAAATATAAGGAAAGTCAAAAGGATAACGGTGGAGTTAAGGAATCGCTAAATGGCGAGAAAAACAATTATCAGTTTTCGGCTCGTGCGGTAATCGACCGATACAAAGCCCAAGATATGCCCTTGGGCTGGATATTACCGAATGATGGTTACGGCGCAGGTTATGGGCAAACGGAAACGCTTGATGGCAACATTCAAAACCTAAAGAACTTTGGCGATTATGCCCGAAAAAATGGTGTAGAAATCGGCTTATGGACTCAATCTGACCTCCACCCGAAAACAGGTGTTAGTCCGCTTTTGCAAAGGGATATTGAAAAAGAAGTAAAAGATGCAGGTGTTCGTGTTTTGAAAACGGATGTGGCTTGGGTTGGTGCAGGCTATTCTTTCGGTTTAAATGGTGTCGCCGATGTAGCCAAAATTACCTCTACTTATGGCAATAATGCCAGACCGTTTATTATTTCTTTAGATGGCTGGGCCGGGACTCAGCGTTATGCGACCATCTGGAGCGGCGACCAGACAGGTGGTGTTTGGGAGTATATCCGCTTTCATATTCCAACTTATATTGGTTCAGGTTTGTCAGGTCAGCCGAATATTACTTCGGATATGGATGGTATTTTTGGAGGAAAAAACGGTACCATAAATACCAGAGATTTTCAATGGAAAACCTTTACGCCAATGGAATTGAATATGGATGGCTGGGGTGCAAATGAGAAATATCCGCATGCTCTTGGCGAATCTACAACATCCATTAACCGCAATTATTTAAAGCTTAAATCAGAACTTATTCCATACACTTACAGTATTGCAAAGCAAGCAGTAAATGGCTTGCCTATAATCAGGGCGATGTTTTTGGAATACCCAAATGATTATACAAAGGGTAAAAGAACACAATATCAATACCTATACGGGCCATCATTTCTGGTAGCTCCAATTTATCAGGCTACAAAAGCAGATGAAAAGGGAAACGATATTCGTGATGGCATTTATTTGCCCGATGGAATATGGGTTGATTATTTTACAGGAGAGAAGTTTGAGGGCGGACGAATCATCAATAACTTTGACGCCCCTGTTTGGAAACTTCCTGTTTTTGTTAAGAGTGGAGCCATTATTCCTATGGCAAATCCAAATAATAATGTTGCGGAAATCAATAAAAAACTTCGTGTTTTTGAAATCTATCCTGCTGGAAAAAGTTCTTTTACTGCTTATGATGATGATGGAATTACCGAAGCCTACAAACTTGGAAAAGGCACATCAACTTTAATTGAAAGTGATGAAGAGAATAAAAAGGTGAAGATTAATATTTCAACAACTCAAGGTGATTTTGATGGTTTTATAAAGGAAAAAGCTACGGAAATAAGAATTAATGTAACTGAAAAACCTAAATCCCTTTCAGCAAAAATTGGTAAGGAAAAAATTAAACTTAAGGAAGTTAATTCTCTTGTCGATTTTTCAAAATCAGAAAATGTTTATTATTATGATGCTGCGCCAAATTTCAATCAGTTCGCTACAAAAGGAAGCGATTTTGAAAAGGTTATCCTAACGAAGAACCCACAGGTTTGGGTAAAGTTAGCTCCTATCGATGTAACAGCAAATGCAACAACGATAGAAATTCAGGGATTTGTATTCGAACCATTGGATAAGCAAAAGGTAAAAACAGGTGTATTATCAGCACCACAAAATGTCAAGGTTAGCGACAAAAATAGCGAGGCTTACACTTTAAAACCTAGCTGGAGTAAAGTGGATAACGCTGATAATTATGAAATAGAATTCAATAAAATGCTTTACAGCACCATTAAAGATACCACTTTGTTGTTCGATGGTTTAAATCCCGAAACAAATTACAACTTCAAAATTCGTTCGGTGAATATGGATGGCCATTCTGATTGGTTTACATTTGAAGCAAAAACTGATGCCAATCCACTGCAATTTGCAATCCAAGGGATAGTTGCAGAAACCACAGCTAAAAATCAGGAGGGCGAGGAAATTGCCAATCTTTTTGATTTTGATGAAAGTAATATGTGGCACACCTTGTGGGGTGCTAAATCTGTTCCTTTTGAAGTGGTGATGGACTTACGTTCGGTTAACCAACTGGAGAAATTCAACTATGTTCCGCGACCATCACGTGGTAATGGTAACCTATTAAAGGGTACTGTTTATTACAGCAACAATAAAGAAAATTGGACAACTGCAGGAACTTTTGAGTGGGCAAATAACGGCGATGTTAAAACATTCAACTTCGCAAACCAACCAACGGCAAGATATATTAAGTTGGCGGTTACTGATGGAGTTGGTGGTTTTGGCTCGGGTAGAGAATTGTATGTTTTCAAGGTTCCTGGAACTGAAAGTTATTTGCCTGGCGATATTAACAACGACCGCCTGATTGATAGAAATGATTTAATCTCATACATCAATTATACAGGCTTGAAAAAAGGTGATGCCGATTTCGAGGGTTACATCAGCAATGGAGATATTAATAAAAACAACGTTATTGATGCTTATGATATTTCGATTGTGGCAACACAATTGGATGGAGGCGTAAAAGATAGCAATGCAGAAAAGCTAAGTGGGAAAATCGAAATCAGTGTACCAAAACAAAACTATGCAAAAGATGAAACGGTTGAAATCACGGTAAAAGGAATCAACTTAAGTTCTGTTAATGCTTTGAGTTTTGCCTTACCTTACAACCCACAGGATTTTGAGTTCGAAAGCGTAAAAACTATTTCAACCAACTCAATGGAAAACCTAACTTACGATAGGCTTCATACTGATGGTAGCAAAGTGCTTTACCCAACTTTTGTTAACGTGGGCAATAAGGAAACGATTAGCGGCACAAAAGATTTATTCATCATCAAACTGAAAGCCAAACGAAAAGTTAAATTTGAACTTAAGGCGATTGATGGATTATTGGTTGATAAAAAACTGAATTCGGTTAAGTTCTAGGATTTAATAATGCTTTTGCCATGGTCTGTGTCTTCATAGACCATTAAATTTTACGTGTAAACTTCGGTCTGTGGGGACACAGACCGAGGGCGTTTGATGTTGTCATTCTGAGGGATAATTTATGTGATAAAAATCAATACGTGTAATGTCTAAAGCGGTCGTCATTGCGAGAAACTATTCTTCATAGTTTCGTGGCAAACTCATTGCTACTTGTACATTGTAAAAGAGAAAGGTGGAGATTGCCACGAATATTACCGATGAAGAATCGGAGAATATTCTCGTAGGGACCGAAAACGTAAATGGTAGGAACGAAGAATCTTCAAGTAATAGAAACTACCTTAAATAAATTACTGAACTAAATTGGTTCGTTAAATTAAGCAGTGCTAATCGGTTGCGGATTCTTCATTACATTCAGAATGACAGTTTAATTTTGAGGTTGTTGCAAGTATAAAGCTTAACTAAACTCCCCAAAGTGCCACAAAATTCCAGCTGGGTCGTGCAGAAAACATTCTTTACCCCAACTCTCAACTCTGATTGGCGTTAACCTTACATTTTCATATTTACCTGGTAAATCAAGCGCCAAAAGTTCATCATAAAATCGATTGACATCATCAATCTCCATAAAAATCATGGTGTTATCTACCCAATCTTTAACGTAGGCATTTTGCAAATAAAAAGCCATGTTACCACTTTTAAAAACTGACATGCTGTCGCCTAGTGTTACTTCCTCGAAACCTAAATCACGGTAGAAACTTCTTGATGTTTCAAAATTTTTAGCGCCTATAAACGGGCGTATGGATTTTGCGTTGTGCTTCATAATAGAAAAAATTATACTCCAAGGTAATTATTTAACATCAATTTACATCCTGCAACCTTAAATAGGGGCAGTAAATTAATGTGTTTTAAACGGGATTGATTGATATCCTTTTGGCTGTCATTCTGAGCGCAGTCGAAGAATAGCCAAAAGATTTAACGGAAAGCCCGACTAACAATAATATCTAATCTGTATTTGCTTTTCAAATTAAAAAGAAACTTATTAAACCCCAACTACATTTTTTAGTCAATAGGGAAGTTTTATATAAACTGTTGGTTTTTGAAAATCTTAACATACATCAACGGCGTTAATAAAATGCATTACTTACATTTGTATCATAAATTAAAAAAACCAAAGAAATGAAATCAAAAATCTCTTCAATCTTTTTATTAGTTGCAGTTGTGTCATTATCAGCTTTTACAACTATTAAACCAGTTACTTACACAGTAGATGCAGCAAAATCGACCATTACTTGGGTTGGTAAAAAAGTTACAGGTTCACATAATGGAACAATCGCTTTACAATCAGGTACCCTTATTGTGAATGGTAAAAATGTAACTGGTGGCACTTTCACTATCGATATGAACTCGATTAAAGATGCCGATGGTAGTGCAAAATTAGAAGGTCACTTAAAAGCAGACGATTTTTTCGGTACAGCTAAATTCGCAACTTCAACTTTCGTAATTACTAAAGTTGCTGGTTCTGGTGCAAACGTAACGGTAACAGGTAATTTAACCATTAAAGGAATTACTAAACCATTAAGTTTCCCTGCAACTGTAACTGTTAATGCAGATGGAACAGCTTCAGCTTTAGCGGGTAAAATCACTGTAGATAGAACTAAATACGATATCCGTTACGGTTCTAAATCATTCTTTGATAGTATTGGCGACAAAGCAATTGATGATAACTTCGAAATCGGAGTGAAATTAGTGGCTAAAAAATAATTTTTCCGAAACGGGAATAGAAAAAGGTTTGCTCTTCGGGGCGAACCTTTTTTGGTTTAAAGCTTTATTAGGATTTTGGAAAGCAATACCTGTGATTTTTATGATTGTTTGTTCCCGCCATTCGCTACAATCTTTTTATTGGCTTCTGTCATACTGAGGCACGAAGCATCTGTTTCATCGGTTGCAGATGCTTCGTTCCTCAGCATGACAGTTTATTCAGGGTCGCTGAAAATAAAAAGTATTTTCGCTGCTGTCGGGTTTAGAAACCACAGAACTGCGAGAAACGCAGATTGCAAATTGCAGGTTTGGCTAAAGCCTTGCTCGTTTTATTTTATTTTCCGTCAGTTAAAACTGACGGCAATGAAATTTATCGCCAATCGGTTTTGCCAGCTTTAGTCTGTTTGCTTTAGCCTTTGAGCTTTAGTCTTTCACCCTAAACCTTTCGCCTTTCTACCCTCTGCCTCAAAATTATCTTATCCTAAATCCGCCCTCAACCACATCAACAAAGCCCGTTGCGGCACTTTTTCCATGGTAGAATAAACATTCCCAGTTTTCTTCTGCAGCACGTTTACCAAATTCCTTGCGTAATTCCATCGCCTTGCGACCATCGAAATCATATTTGGCAATAAAGTTTTTAATCAGTTCTTCAGGCTCAGGCAAAACATCGCCACCGAAAAATACTTTTTGATTTCCCTCCGTTAAAAGAAAAACCTGGTGATTTGGGCAATGTGCGCCCGTAAACTCGAAAGCTATCGTTTCATCTAAATTGGCATCGCCCTCCACAAATTTTAATTGTGCATTACGTTGCAGGTATTCAAAAATATCAGTGTGGTAAGATGAAGAAGTGCTGCTAAAAGCCGTTTCCCATTCGCCACGATTAATTACATATTCTGCATCAGGGAAACTGAGTTCAGTTTTATCGCCAAGTTTATGAATCATGCCTCCAGAATGGTCGTAATGTAAATGCGACATTAAAACCTTGGTAACATCAGTCGGGTCGAAACCTGCATTGCGAATATTTTTATGCAAAATTAATTCGCCATGGTCATCGCTGAAACCGAGCCCTGTATCGAATAAAATTAAGTCGTTTCTCAGCTCAACTAAAAAAGGTTGAACGTTAATGAATAACGAGCCTGGTCTGTCTTTAAAACTATGAATGGTAGAATCGAAAGGAACAAACTTCTTTGATGCATCAACAGAAAAGGTGCCCTCGAATAAGGTATGAACTTGCAAAATGTAGAGATTTAAATTAAAAAAGTATATTTACTGTTCGGAAACAAATATAATGGAAAAAAGATGGGTGCTGACATCAAATTGCAATGATGACACGGTAAAGAAAATAGCGGAACAACTTAATATAGATCTCTCACTTGCTAAAATATTAGTACAAAGAAACATTTGCGATTTCGATCAGGCTAAGTATTTTTTTAGGCCAGATTTAGATCATCTTCACGATCCTTTCTTAATGAAAGACATGGATAAGGCCATCGAGAGAATCGAAAAAGCTTTAACAACACACGAAAAAATTCTTATTTATGGTGATTATGATGTTGATGGAACAACCTCAGTTGCATTGGCTTACAGTTTCTTTTCTCAACTCACAAAAAATATTGAATACTACATTCCAGATCGTTATTTAGAGGGTTATGGAATTTCTACAGCAGGCATCGATTATGCCAATGAAAATGGTTTTTCCTTGATTATTGCTTTAGACTGTGGTATTAAATCGATCGATAAAATTGATTATGCTAATACTTTTGGAATCGATTTCATTATTTGTGATCACCATTTGCCAGGCGACGAATTGCCAAAAGCCATTGCTGTTTTAGATCCAAAACGTACTGATTGCGAATATCCTTTTAAGGAATTAGCTGGTTGTGGAATTGGTTTTAAGCTGGCACAGGCTTATGCGCAAAAGCACAATCTTCCAAAAGAAACATACCTGCAATACCTCGATTTGGTAATGGTAAGTATCGCTGCCGATATCGTTCCTGTAGTCGGCGAAAATAGAATTTTGGCTTATTATGGACTCAAAAAGCTGAACACCAATCCATGTGAAGGTTTACGGGCTTTGATGGAGGTTTCGGGCAAAACGGAGAATTACACCATTACTGATGTGGTTTTTACTTTAGGTCCACGGATAAACGCTGCGGGCAGAATCGACCACGCCAAACATGCAGTTGCGATGTTGCTTTGCCAGGTTGATGGAAATGCTTTGGAACAAAGTGTAGAAATCAATCTAAAGAACACCGAGCGTAAAACGTACGATCAGGACATTACACGAGAGGCGCTAGCTTTAATTGGCGACAGTGAAATTCTAATCAATAAAAAAACCACCGTTGTTTTTAATGAAAATTGGCATAAGGGAGTAATCGGAATCGTGGCTTCGCGTTTAACGGAAAAATATTATCGCCCAACCATCGTGTTAACAAAATCTAATGGTCATGTTGCAGGTTCTTGCCGATCGGTTGTGGGCTTTGATTTATATGAAGCATTAAGTGGTTGTGCCCATCTTTTGGATCAATATGGCGGGCATAAATTTGCTGCAGGTTTAACCATGCAACAGGATAATGTGGTTGCTTTTGCAGATAAGTTTGAGGAAATTGTTTCAGCTTCTATTACCGAAGAGCTCTTAACGCCCATGATTAAAATTGATGCTGAGATTGAATTGGCGCAAATTGATGGTAAGTTTTATCGTGTGTTATCGCAAATGGGGCCTTTCGGACCAGAGAATATGGCGCCAATTTTTGTTACGCATAATGTTTACCTGGCTCAGCACGCAATGGCAGTAGGTGCTAATCACTTAAAAATTAATATAAAGCAACAAAATTCGCCTATTTTTGAAGGTATCGCTTTTGGTTTGGCAGAATTTCAAAATCTTTTACAACCAAAAGTGCCATTTTCTGTTTGTTATACGTTAGAGGAAAATGTGTGGAGAGATAAGAAGCGTTTGCAACTTAATGTTAAAGGAATAAAAGTTAATTAATTTAAACTTCGAATAAACCTCGCAGGTTTTTAAAACCTGCGAGGTTTAGAATAAAATATATGATATTAAGAGCCGAAAATCTGGTTAAAAAATATAAGCAGCGTACCGTTGTAAATGATGTTTCTTTCAGCGTAAGCCAAGGCGAAATTGTTGGTTTGCTTGGACCGAATGGTGCTGGAAAAACCACTTCGTTTTACATGATTGTAGGTTTAATAAAACCAAACGAAGGGCGTATTTTTTTGGAAGATGAAGACATTACCGAAGATGCAATGTACCGTAGGGCACAAAAAGGCATTGGTTATTTGGCACAAGAAGCATCTGTTTTTAGAAAGCTGACCGTGGAAGATAATATCCTTGCGATCTTAGAAATGAGCAGCATGACAAAGGAGGAACAGAAAGATAAGTTGGAGGAATTAATTAACGAGTTTAGTTTGCACAAGGTTCGCAAAAATCGTGGTGATTTATTATCTGGAGGAGAGCGCCGTAGAACAGAGATTGCTCGTGCATTAGCGGCAAATCCTAACTTTATTCTATTGGATGAGCCTTTTGCTGGAGTAGATCCAATAGCGGTTGAGGAAATTCAAAGTATTGTTGCAAAATTAAAACACAAAAATATAGGTATTTTAATTACTGATCACAACGTTCAGGAAACACTTTCCATTACGGATAGAGCTTATTTACTATTCGAAGGAAAGATTCTTGAGCAAGGTGTTCCAGAGGTTTTGGCTGAAAATGAGATGGTAAGAAAAGTTTATTTAGGAGCTAACTTCGTGTTGAAGCGTAAGAAATTTGACGTTTAATAAAGGCAAATGGCATTTGTAAATTCAATTTTTACTTGGTTAATGAAAAAGCGGATTCATCAGATCGAGCTTTTTATGAAATATCCTCAAGATGTTCAACAGGAGTGGTTTCATACCTTAATAGATAGTGCAGAAAATACCGAGTGGGGAAAACTGTACGATTATAAATCAATTTTAACGCCACAACAATATCAGGAACGTGTTCCAATTCAAAATTACGACACGCTAAAACCTTACATAGAGCGTATGCTTGCTGGTGAGCAAAATATTCTCTGGCCATCAGATATTAAATGGTTCGCAAAATCATCTGGCACTACCAGCGATAGAAGTAAATTCATTCCCGTATCTCAAGAATCCTTGGAGGAATGCCATTTTAAAGGTGGTAAGGATATGCTTTCCATCTATTGCAATAATCGGCCAGATAACCAGATGTTTACGGGCAAAGCGTTGGTTTTAGGTGGAAGTCACCAAGTAAACCAACTAAACGAAGATTGTTTTTATGGGGATTTATCAGCGGTGCTGATTAAAAACTTACCGATTTGGGCTGAGTTTTATCGCACCCCAGATATGTCTATCGCCCTAATGGATAATTACGAAATTAAGATGGATAGAATGGCAGAAGCGACTATTCACGAAAACGTAACCAGCATCTCTGGCGTTCCAACGTGGACAATCGTTTTGGCTAAAAAGGTTCTCGAACTCACTGGAAAGAAGAATTTACTAGAAGTTTGGCCAAACTTGGAATTGTACATTCATGGGGCAGTAAATTTTGCGCCTTATCGTGAGCAGTTCAAACAGCTCATCCCATCAGATGATATGTATTATCTGGAAACCTATAATGCATCTGAGGGTTTCTTCGGAATTCAAGATCAAGATAATTCTGAAGAGATGTTGTTGATGCTGGACTACGGTATTTTCTATGAATTTATCCCGATGGAAAATATTGGACAGGAAAATCCAAGGGCCTTACTTTTGGGCGAGGTTGAATTGAACAAAAACTATGCAATTGTAATTTCAACTAATGGTGGTTTGTGGCGATATATGATTGGCGATACCATTCAATTTACGTCACTTTCTCCATACAGAATTAAGATTACTGGTCGTACAAAACACTTCATTAATGCCTTTGGCGAAGAGGTAATTATTGATAATGCAGAGCAAGCCTTAATGAAAGCCTGCGAGGTTACTGGAGCAGAAATTAAGGATTACACCGCTGGACCGATATATTTTAAAGATGAAAAAGCAGGTGGCCATGAATGGATTATCGAATTCGATAAACAACCGAATGACTTCGAGAAATTTATTGATGTAATGGATCAAACTCTGCGTGAGGTTAATTCAGATTATGATGCCAAACGGTTTAAGGATATGGCTTTGTGTAGGCCGTTAGTACATAATGCGCCAGCAAATACATTTTACAATTGGTTAAAAGCCAAGGATAAATTAGGTGGACAGCACAAAGTTCCACGATTGGCTAATGAGCGCAAATACGTTGATGATATTTTGGAAATGCTGAAATCTGCTGCGGCTTAATTATGATATAGTTTAACCAAATTAATACCCATGAGAGGAATATTTTTTTTATATATCTTCGGATTCTTGAATTTTGTTGGAGTAGCCCAGATTAAAGAGAGTAATAAAGCTAAAATCGCATATAAAATTGTAGAAACTTCTCTGCGATGTAAGTCACTTACCAAAGGGCTTTTTGAACGAATTATTAAAAATGGCGGAACTTCATACGGTGTAATGCTGGAAACCAGCCCAAACCCTAAAACCTATCCTTCGCAAGGATATTCAGCAACCTATAACTTTAATCTGCACGAAAGTTATTCAGACAGGATGCCAATAATTGCAAGGTTCGTTTTTGATCCTAAGAAAAAACAGCTTTATGAGGAAGATACAGCTAATGATAAATTGATTCCGATTTCCTTTAATAAAAACTTGCTAGTTTCATTCGACAAAAAATGAGTTGCATTTTTAAAAACATAATAGATAGCCGCTGCTTTCATACGAATATTCGTATAAAGCTCAACCTTTTGGCCGTTAATTTGTAATGTTATAATCATGAAATTGAACAGACAAAAGATATTAGATTTCTTTAAGAAATCTGAAAATAGGGCAACGGTAATTTTAAAGGATAAGTCGAAAGCCAACGATACCATAAAAGATGCGCTAGGTAAGGCTGTCACAAATAAGGGTGATTTAGAGGGAGTATGGTCAAAAATGGTATTATTGTTTGCCGTTTCTAAAGATTACGTGAACGGCGATTACACTGAGATTCCCAAAAAATCGATAATAGCGATTTTAGGAGGTTTGGTTTATTTTCTTTCGCCAATTGACATTGTTCCAGATTTTGTGCCTGTTTTAGGTTTTATAGATGATATTTTTGTGTTGAACCTTGTTTACAGACAAGTGCTTAAGGATTTGGAAAAGTATAAAGACTGGAAAGATGCTCAAATTAAAATCATTGGTGATGTAGATGGATCGTCAGCTTCATAACTTCCTCGATTGGCTTGGCCATCATCTTTTTGCCTGTCCGTTTAAGACTCACTTTGGCTTTGACTGCCCTGGTTGTGGATTTCAGCGATCGGTTTTATCATTACTTAAGGGAGATTTATTAGAATCGTTTAAGCTCTATCCAGCCACAATTCCATTGTTGTTTATTTTTATCTATACCATCGTTCATCTTCGAATGGATTTAAAAATTGGAGCACAAGTAATAAAAATTGCTTTCGCCGGGGTTGCAGTAATTATCTTAATCAATTACATTTACAAAATATACAACCATCAACTTATCAGCTAATCAACATGTCAGAAGAACAGGAAAACCCTCAAGAAAATCGCCCTATTGATTTAAATAAAAATGAAACGCCACCATTTGGCCCATTAAATTCTGGTCCGAGTGTGCCGCCACCTTTCCAGCAACCTCCACCGTTTGGGCAATTTCCCGGTGGAATGGGCATGGGACAACAGAACTTGCCAAATGCTACAGCAGCCTTGGTATTGGGAATAATCGCTATCCCAGCTTGTTGTTTTTATGGTGTTTTCGGTTTAATATTTGGTGTTATTGCATGGATTTTAGGTGCAGGTGATGTTAAGAAATATAATCTAAATCCTAGTCTATATACAGAGTCTTCCTACAAAAATGCAAAAGCTGGAAAAATCTGTGGAATGATTGCTACAATACTAAGCGTACTTTTTATCGTGTTTGTTGTGTTGATAATAGCAGGAGCGATTACCAATCCAGAAGCTTATGACAAGTTTTTTAAAGGATTTAACTAAGTGCTAATTTTACCTTAAAAATATAAATCGGATGGTGCATGCCATCCGATTTTCTTATTTTTGTACATTCAAATTGTAAATAAAAAACTCAAGATAATGTATCCAGAATATTTAGTAGAACCAATGCGTAAGGAATTAACTAACGTAGGTTTTGAAGAATTAAAAAACGCACAAGAGGTTGATCAAGCCATTAAAGGCGAAGGAACTGTATTGGTTGTGGTAAATTCAGTATGTGGTTGTGCGGCAGCAAATGCTCGTCCGGCGGCTAGAGCAGCAGCAGCGCATGAAAAACATCCAGATAAATTAGTTACTGTATTTGCAGGAATGGAAAAAGAAGCGGTAGATCAAGCTAGAAATTACATGATGCCTTTTCCTCCATCTTCTCCAGCAATGGCTTTGTTTAAGGATGGTAAATTGGTTCACATGATTGAGCGCCATCAAATTGAAGGCAGACCAGCACAAATGATCGCTGATAACTTAATTGGTGCTTTCGAACAATACTGTTAAGAAAAGGATTACACAGATTATTATGATTACACTGATTTGAGCTTCTTGAATCTGTGTAATCTTTTTATCTGTGTAATCATCTTCTAAAAATCCTTATTAAGCAACTTCTCAAGCTCCCCAAAAGAAACATTCATTCTTACCCTGCCTTGTTTGGCATAAGAAATCTCCCCAGTTTCTTCTGATATAATTACAGCTACTGCATCGGTAGTTTCAGAAACCCCAATTCCAGCCCTGTGCCTTAATCCAAACTGCGATGGTAATTGATCGTTATCTGTTAAGGGTAAGATACAGCTCGCACTTTTAATCTTATTTTCAGAGATTACAACAGCCCCATCATGTAAGGGGCTGTTTTTTTGGAAAATACTTTCCAATAAGCGTTTAGATATTTTTGCCTCCACAACCTCGCAACTATTGGCGAAAAATTGCTCGTCGTAAAATTTAACGAAAACAATTAGTGCACCTGTACGTGTTTTTTTCATTGTTTTACAAGCATCAATTATCGGTTTTATGCGTGTAAGGTTATTCCTTTCGATTTCTTTTCTTCCAAATAAATATCCCCACCAAGCTTTATTCTTTTGCAAGAACGCGTTCTTTCCAATAAGAAGCAAGAATCGGCGAATCTCAGGATGGAAAATAACAATCAATGCAATAATGCCCACACTCATAAATTTCTCAATAATCATAGTGAGTAATTTCATGTGTAAGGCATCAACAATATGATAGAATATCGCAATAATGAGCATCCCAACGAGGAGATTTACAGCTAAAGTATTGCGTATAAGCGTATAAACGTAGTAAATTAAAAGTGCCACGAGCACAATATCCACAGCACTTGTAACATCAAATTTTAAGAAATCGAAATCTAAACCTTTCATTAGCGACAAGATAGCAAAACAGTTTTCAGTTTACAATTTTCAGATCATATTTGGTTATCAAATAATAATTAACCAATGGTTTTTACCTAAGCATCCCAACTAACTTTATGCACTCAACTGCTTCCTTTACATCATGTACCCTTAAAATTCCAGCGCCTTTTTGTAGCGCAATGGTATTTAAAACTGAAGTTCCATTTAATGCCTCCGCGGCACTTGTTCCTAAGATTTTATGAATCATTCCCTTGCGGGAGAATCCAACTAAAATGGGCAACTTAAATATTTCAAAGGCTTCCATTCGGTTGAGCAAATCGTAATTGTGTTCGATAGTTTTGCCAAATCCAAATCCAGGATCGATAATTACGTCATGAATATTGAGAGCCTTTAAAGCTGCTATTTTCTTCCCAAGGTAATCGATCACATCCAACAGAACATCATTGTAAACTGGATTCTGCTGCATCGTTTGGGGCGTCCCTTGCATGTGCATCATGATGTATGGAACTTGTAATTTACCCACCGTTTCGAACATTTGTTCATCCATATCGCCCGCGGCTATATCGTTAATAATGTGCGCTCCGGCTAAAATCGTTTCCTCCGCAACTTTCGCCCTAAAGGTATCAATAGAAATAATCGCTTCTGGAAATTCTCTTACTAAGCTTTCGATTACAGGAATGAGCCTATTTAACTCTTCATCAGTAGTAATATCTTTTGCACCCGGTCTGGATGAATATCCGCCAATATCTATAAAGGTTGCACCCTCATTTAAAAATTGTTCGGTTTTTTTAATGGCTTCTTCTATGGTTTTTGTTCGGCTATCGCTGAAAAAGGAATCGGGTGTAATATTCAATATTCCCATCACCTTTGGTGTACTTAAATCGATTAATTTCCCCTTGATATTTAAGCTTTGTTTAGCTTTAAAAAAGTTTTTTTCTGCCATAATAAACCCTTTCGGGATTTGGGTTTCGCTTTAAAAATGTATCTTTAGCCTTTGTCTTTTCAGAACAAAAATACACTAAAAACTAAATAATTATTGGCTTTGGCACAAACAAATACCTCTGTAGAATTTGATGAAGTGATTGCGGTTTGCAGATCATTATTTTTAAAAAAGACCAAAGATTATGGTACTGCGTGGCGCATTTTAAGGCTCAGCTCTATCACGGATCAAATTTTTATTAAGGCACAGCGTATCCGTACCTTGGAAGAAAAAAAAGTGAGCAAGGTAGGGGAGAACACCACTTCAGAATACATTGGGATTGTTAATTATTGCGTAATTGCGATGATGCAGTTGGAGCTTACAGATGCCGATCCAAATGAAATGCCTTTTGCTCAAGTAGAAACTTCTTTTGAAGAAAAGGTAACAGAAACCAAGGATTTAATGTTTGCCAAAAACCACGATTATGGTGAGGCTTGGAGAGATATGCGCATTAGTTCCTTAACAGATTTAATTTTGATGAAGATTTTTAGGGTGAAGCAAATTGAAGATAACGAAGGACAAACCCTGGCTTCAGAAGGTGTAAAGGCAAATTATCAAGATATGCTAAACTATTCGGTTTTTGCATTAATTAAATTAGGTGTTAAATAATGAGAGATAAAATATTAGGCTTTTCCAGATTTTTCGTCGGCGCATTATTCATCTTCTCAGGCCTTATAAAAGCCAACGATCCGCTTGGATTTGGCTATAAACTGCAAGAATATTTCGAAGTGTTCCACATGAACTTTCTAAGTGGAGCAGCGACTGGAATTGCAATCTTACTCTGTACGCTGGAAATTGTACTTGGGGCTTTGTTGCTCTTAGGTTTTTGGAGCAAAAAAGTTGCGTGGGGTTTGTTATTACTCATCATCTTTTTCACGTTATTAACTTTTGTTTCAGCTGCATTTAAAGTGGTAACAAGTTGTGGCTGCTTTGGCGATGCTATTCCGCTTACACCTTGGCAATCGTTTGGAAAAGATTTAATTTTATTGGTGCTCATTATTATTATTTTCATCAATAAAAATCATATTCAACCTTTATTTAAGAAAGAATCTACCCAGAGAAATATTGCCATTGCTGTAACCGCAATCTCTTTAGCTTTTGGCTTGTTTACCTACAACGTGCTTCCAATTATCGATTTTCTACCCTATAAAGTAGGTGCGCACATACCATCATTAATGGTTATTCCTCCCGGAGAAAAGCCAGATGAATTTGAGATTATGTATCACCTGAAGAATAAAAAAACCAAGGAAGAAAAAGATTTAAGCGATAAGGCTTATTTAAAAACAGAGATTTGGAAAGATAACAATTGGGAGATTATTGGAGAACCTATAAAACGCTTGGTTAAAAAAGGCTTTGAACCAAAAATTAAGGATTTAATTATCACCGATGCATCGGGTACGGATTATACGAAAGAACTGATTGAAAATCCTTACTACAGTTTAATTTTTGTTGCTTATGATCTCAATAATACAAACGAGCAAGCCATAGGTAAATTAAATGCTTTGGCCATAAATGCCACTCAACAATTTAATATTCGTACGGTTTTATTAACTTCAAATTCAGCTCAAGATGCTGAAGCCTTTATTAAAAGGAATAATCTTTTTTCAGAGGTTTTTTATGCTGATGCCGTACCCTTAAAGAGTATGGTTCGGGCCAATCCTGGAGTCTTGCTTTTAAAAAATGGCGTAATTGTTAATAAATGGAACAACCACAATGTTCCAACTTTCGATCAGTTAAGTAGAAAATACTTCGATAAATAATGATTGGTTACGCACTAAAAAAACTGATGTATGGTTTTCTGGTTATGGCCGGAGTAATATTGGTGGTTTTCGTGCTTTTTAATATCTTACCTGGTGATCCAGCACGAATGACAATGGGGCAACGGTCTGATGTTCAATCTTTAGAGGCTGTGCGAAAAGAGTTTGGTTTGGATCGTTCAAAACCAATGCAATTTGTTTTGTATATAAACGATCTATCGCCTATTAGTTATTTGGATAATGATAGTACAACTCAAAAGAAATATCATTACGCCAAAATAGTTAGTTTCGATAAAAAAGCTTTAGTGGTGAAGTGGCCTTACTTAAGGAGTTCGTATCAAACCAAACGAGATGTAACGGCAATATTATCAGAGACTGTTCCGAACACATTTATTTTGGCGCTTACCGCCATGGTTTTTGCAACAATTATTGGTGTGTTTCTAGGTGTAATCTCAGCAGTTTACAAGGATTCTTGGATTGATAAATCGGCTAATGCATTTGCAATTGTAGGTATTTCTGCACCATCATTCTTTGCGGGAATTATTATCGCCTGGCTTTTTGGCTTTGTTTTAAGTGAATATACTGGCTTGAAAATGAGCGGCAGTTTATATTCTTATGATCCCTTTAATGGCGAAGTATTGACGCTAAGAAATTTATGGCTTCCGATGATAACCTTGGGTTTAAGGCCTTTGGCGATTATTGTGCAATTGACCAGAAGTGCCATGTTGGATGTTTTGGCTCAAGATTATATTCGTACAGCAAGAGCAAAAGGATTGGGCAGAAATGCAATTATTTATAAACATGCTTTAAAAAATGCGATGAATCCTGTAATCACAGCAATTTCTGGCTGGTTTGCGTCATTGCTTGCTGGATCATTTTTTGTAGAATATATTTTTGGTTACAATGGATTAGGAAGAACAACTGTTGCGGCATTAGAAATGTCTGATTTTCCCGTCGTAATGGGATCGATACTTTTTATCGCTTTCGTTTTTGTGGTGATTAATATATTGGTGGATATTCTTTATGCTTATGTGGATCCAAGAGTAAAATTGGCTTAACCCCCCAGCCCCCTGAAGGGGGAGTGAAAAGCATGTAGGAAACACATGAATTAAAAAATATAACTAAAACATTATATATGACCGTTGGAAATTCAAGTTCCCCTTTAGGGGCGGAGGGGTTAATCTTTCTTATCGGATATATGGGCTGCGGTAAAAGCACAAAGGCAAAGCAATTAGCGCATCGTTTAGAATGTCCTGTTGTTGACTTAGATGCGGAAATCGTTGCCAAATCTGGCAAAACCATTGCCGAATATTTCGCTGAATTTGGGGAAGATGGTTTTAGAAATTACGAAAGTGAAATGCTTAAAACATTCGATTATCCAAAAACTTGCGTCATCGCTACTGGCGGAGGTTTGCCATGCTTCTTTGATAATATGGATTGGATGAACGCCAACGGAGAAACGGTTTACCTTCAAATGGAACCTGCTGCATTGGTTTCCAGATTGCACAATCGTCAAAAACGCCCATTAATTAAAGATTTGGATGATGAACAACTTTTAGATTTTATAAAAGTTAAACTTCAGGAAAGAGAACCATTTTATACTAAAGCCAAGGTAATTGTAGATGCCTTTGATTTAGATGCCGAACAGTTGGAAGAAGCGATAAGGAAAAAAAATTAGCTAATTCACTAAATCCTGATCAATTATTTTAGCTGATAACAAAGCCAAAGGTATTCCACCTCCGGGATGAACACTTCCCCCACAAAAATAAAGTCCATCGATTTTCGAACTGAAGTTTGAATGCCTCATAAAAGCCGCAAATTTGTTGTTTGAGCTGTTTCCATAAAGGGAGCCTTGATAAGATCCAGTTTTGTTTTCTATACTTCTCGGATCGAGAATTTGCTCACAAATAATGTTCTCAGCAATATCAACTTTTAATATTCGACTTATCTTATTTAGGATGTTTTTTTTTGCATCAATAATTAGGGTATCCCAATTTTGCCCATTATTTGATGGAACATTAATCATTACAAACCAATTTTCACAGTCTGCAGGAGCATCAGATTGAAAATGTTTTGAGGTAATATTAATGTAAATGGTTGGATCGTTATAAATCGTTTTCGCTGTCCAAATCGCATCAAATTCTGCTTTGTAGTTTTCCGCAAAAAGAATGTTATGTAATCCCAATTCTGGATAATCACCTCTTACTCCCCAATAAAAAATCAGCGCAGAACTGCTTCTTTCCTGACTTAAAAGTTTCTCGGGAGAAGATAGGTTTTTGAGCAGATTCCGATAAGTGAACCAAATATCTAAATTGGAAGTCACCACATCAGCAGCAATCGTTTTTTTATCAATTGTAATTCCAGTGACTTTATTCCTTTCATAAGTTATTTTATCAACCTTGGAATTAAAATGAAATTTTACGCCCAAATCTTTAGCCAATTTTAGTAGAGATTTTGTGATGCTATACATTCCATTTTTAGGTAGAAAAGCACCAAAATGAAATTCAAAATGCGGAATTACATTTAGTGTTGCTGGTGCCTGATATGGATTTGACCCATTGTAAGTAGCATATCTATTAAAAAGTTGCACAATTCTATCATCCTTAAAAAAGGATTTGTTTGCGCTTGCTTGACTTCTGAAAGCATCTATTTTTCCGAAGCGAAATACAGATTTCAGCGTGTCCCAGTGTAAATAGCTTTTTATTTTATGAAGCGACCTTTCTAAAAAAACTTTGTTGGTTACCTCATAAATAGTTTCACTTTTTTTGAGGAATCGATGTACTTCAC
This sequence comes from Pedobacter frigidisoli, assembly GCF_004331675.1. Lineage (GTDB taxonomy): Bacteria > Bacteroidota > Bacteroidia > Sphingobacteriales > Sphingobacteriaceae > Pedobacter > Pedobacter frigidisoli. Next base: position 109,161 of record NZ_SJSN01000014.1, read on the forward strand.
TTGCTGTAGAATTTGTCTTTTGTTCAATTTCAACAGCAAACTTATCAATATCGGCATGAGCAGTTAATCTCAATCCATCTTCATAAAAGTATCTGCAAACTTCATCTAATTGCTCGTAATCAAAGTAGTCCTTTGGGTTTTTGCCAGCCAAGGTAAAGAGTTCATCTACATATTGGGGCATGGTAAAAAGACTTGGTCCGGCATCAAATCTGAAACCATTAATGTTGATTTCTGCCAGTTTGCCTCCCGCATGTGGATTTGCTTCAAAAACTTCAACCTCATATCCCTTTATGGCCATCCTTATAGCAGAAGCTATTCCTGCAATTCCAGCACCGATGATTATTGCTTTTGGCATCGTTACCTCAACTCCTCTAAATATACTTTTGTTTGCTGCTCCAACTCATTCGTGGCAACTTTGATCGTAGAGCCTACTTTGGTAGTCTCCGCATTCACTGGCATTTTATTAATTGTTGCGAGTGCATCTACGTACCATTTGCTCCATACTTCAATAATATGTTTTTCTGCAGCAGCAGGTTTGCCATCTGCTATTGCTTTTTTACTGAGCTCGAATTCTGTTTTTAAACGAGCCAATCCATCAGTTTTAACCTGAGCTACAGTCGCTATTCCCGTGTTTTGATCAGCAGAAATTAAAGCATAAGCCGCTGTTAATCCGCTTACGCCAACATTCTTCATTTCGGTTGGAGAAACCTTATCAATTCTATCATTGTCGGTGTGATAAAAAACGTCGGTAAAGTGCCACATCAATAAGCCTGGAATTTTGTTTTGAAGAAACGGAGTATGATCACTTCCGCCCTCGAAAGGATTGTAGTTAACAGTCCAGTTTGCAAACTTGCCTTGAGTTTTGCAGATATCAAAAATAAAATCGTTAAAATAATGTGGGAAGAGATCTTTTTCGCCAACATCGCCAGCGCCCCATTCCGTGTGTTTATCCGTTCCCCTTGTCCAAATGGCAGATGGATCTGGCATCTTTTCAATAAGGAATGAACCGCCAGTTTTTTTGGTGTCTTCGCCAACCATGTCTAAGCTCATGCCCCACATTATTCCTTTCGCATGGGCAGTATCTTCGGTAATGTATCGCTTAGTAGAAACAATTTCATCGCCCCACAAAAATGTAAGTGTACGTAGAGGAGTAATCTTTTTTGCTTGATATAGTTCAGCCGTTAATCTGGCCATTTCTGCCAAAGTACCAACACCACTTGCATTATCATTTGCACCAGGTTCTTGAACGTGTGCACTGAAAACAAAGCGTTCATCAGGTTTAATACTACCTTTTACATTGGCAACTATAGTCAATTCTTTGGAAGTATAAATTTTGGTTTGAATATTAACTTTTAATTTGGTTGTGCCTTTTAAGCAAGTGGCTTTTAATTTTTCTTTTGCTGCATAAGATAAAAGCAAGGTCCACACTTCGCTGTTGGCTTTCATACTGCCAAACTGAATCGATGTTTGATGAATTTCAGGCTGTGTATATTTGGGCATCGAATAACCTAAAACTCCAATTGCTCCGGCTTTTGTTGCCAATTGAAGCAAACGCGATGGATGATTTTCGGAAAATACGATTTTTCCCTTTAGGTCTATTTTCTCCAGATCTGCGGGTGATGTTTTCTCCAGAAAAACAACTTCAGCAGTAACGCCACCAGTCGGTGTAGATCCACAATTGATGGGAATCATGTTGCGATTGGTTTTGTACGAGATTAAGGGTTTTGATTCGCCAACGATATCAATGTTTGCATCTACAGGCTCCCAAGTATTATTCTTCATGGAACGTTTTTCTATTCGATAAGTTAATGGCGCCTCAAATTCATTTTGTTTCTGTTCTACAAATCCAGCCTTTTTTAAAATGCTTTCTACATAATGGATGCTGGCATTAAAACCCGTATTGCCTGGAACGCGAAAATATTTTTCTACAAAGGCAGTAGTTTCATAAGCATTTTTCTCTTTGAAGCCATTACGGGTAAGCTTAAAATATTGATCGGTTGTGTTTTGAGCGTAAGTTCCCAATCCAGCAAAAAGTAGCGCTAAAAGTATCCTTGTTTTCATTGTTAAATTAAAAGCGAAAGATACTAAGAATATGAATCAACTTTAATTAAAATGAGATGAGCTAAACCGTTATTTTATCAGATAATTAAATTAATAGTATATATATTCTCAATTTTAACTACGTAATTGTAATATTTGATGTTAGATTTGCATGGTTAATTGATGTTGAATTTTAGTTTCAAACTATGTAATTGTAATATTTAATATTAGATTTGCATAGATGTTAAAGCGAAAATTAGAAGATATAGTTAGGCTTGACTTACTTAGAAGTCCTGTTGTGGCTTTAATGGGTCCACGCCAAGTTGGTAAATCAACCTTGGCTTTAGATATTATGGCTGAAATTCCGGCTGTGTATATAGATCTTGAGAATAGACTTGATTTAGAAAAGGTAAAAGACATTGTTGCGTTTCATAACAATAATAGCGATAAATTAATTATACTGGACGAAATGCAACGCTTGCCAGAGATATTCACCGAGATTAGGGGAATTGTTGATACGGAAAGACGAAAGGGAAATAAAGTAGGGCAATTTCTTTTTTTAGGTTCAGCTTCTTTAGAGCTTCTAAAACAATCGAGCGAATCGTTGGCTGGGCGTATTTCTTATTTGGAACTTTTTCCAATTGATGTGCTGGAATATGCCGATGCCGATTTAGATAAAATGAACGCTCTTTGGCTTAAAGGGGGTTTCCCTGAAAGTTTACTTGCCAAATCAGATAAAAACAGCTTAAGCTGGCGAAGAGATTTTATAAAAACATACTTAGAAAGAGATATTCCTCAACTTGGGCCGCGTATTCCATCCGAAACATTAGAGCGGTTTTGGACAATGCTGGCACATAATCAAGGAACGGTGCTTAATGCTGCTCACTTAGCAAGAAACCTTGATGTGAGTGGTGTAACTATTGCCCGTTACTTAGATTTGATGGTCGATTTGCTCTTGGTAAAACGGCTAAAACCATGGACATTAAATGCAGGGAAAAGGCTTGTTCGCTCACCTAAAATTTATGTAAGGGATAGTGGACTTACCCACGCATTGCTAAATATTAATAGTTATAACGAATTACTTGGGCACCCTGTTGTTGGCGGTAGTTGGGAAGGTTTTGTGATCGAAAATATAATGTCGGTTATTCCTTTTGGGGCACAAACATTTTATTATGGTACGCCAGGTGGCGCAGAAATAGATCTGATTATTGAGTTTAATGGTCAAGAAAAATGGGCGATAGAAATTAAACGAAGCTCTACACCATCTCTAAAAAAGGGCTTTTATATAGCCTGCGAAGATGTACAACCAACTAAGCGCTACGTAATATATGCAGGTAAAGATACTTTTACCATGCAAGGCGGTGTAATTGCCTCCTCGCTTTACAGCCTAATGCAAGAAATCGTAAATTATCAATCGTAACGTTTACCAGTTTTGTGTTTCAAGCCCTCATCAACGGAAAATGGACCAGAGCCGACAACCCAAAACATAATGAGAAGAAGCAGCACAATTACAGATAACCACAATTCTGAATTGGGCATGGAAAAACCAGTAGTAAGGTTAACGAAAAATACAGCGAAAAGTAAGATTGGAATTTGAATCACCACAGCGAAACGAGTAACCAAACCCAAGGTAATTAATACGCCGCCAACCAAATGTGCAAAGGCCACAATGTGTATGGCAACACTAATTAATGCGCCAGAAAAGCCGAAAACGTTATTCTCTGTCATTAGATTTTGCAAAACCGACGTGTCGCTAATAAAGGAAACTCCTTTGCCAAAGATAACTAGGCCCAGGATAATTCGAAGATAATCGAGCCATTTAGAGTGATGAACATCTCCCCAATGTTCAATTTTACGGATAACGTTCATAGCGAACCTCCATTTTTAGGTGAACTGATATATTAAGTTACGGTTTAATTTCTATTTATCATGTAAGAAATTGATAATCAGTTTTTAATGTAATGTTCAAGGTAGATCAAATTGGGTTTAACCAATTGATGTAAATTTAACATAAAATTAATTTATACCGTTTTGGTTTTCGGTATGAATTTTGTATTATTGCTTAAATAGATAGGTTTTTTATCATGAGCAAAGAAATATTAGAGTTTTCTGTACAAGTAGATGAAAAGTTTGACCTAAAATTTAATTGGTTGGAAGGCTTTTGGGGCTCTGCATTTAAATTTTTTGGAAAATAATTTTTTAGCATTGAATTTTCAAATTCGGACAATCCCTTGTTCGGCAGTGAATCAGTACCTTATCATTTCTTAAATCAACACATCCTACATCGTAACTTCTACTTGGTCTTTCAGCTTTAGTCTTTAAGCCCTTTTCACTATCTTTGCAGAATAATGAGTAGAAAAAAACCAGGTACGGTAACCATAATTCCAAACGTACATATAATCGATATCGCTGAAGAAGGAAAAGGCGTTGGCAAAGCCGATGAATTGGTGATTTTTGTTGACAAAGCCGTTCCTGGTGATGTTGTTGATGTTAGGCTAACTAAAAAGAAGAAGAATTTTGCTGAGGCAATTATTGATCAATTGCATGAAGCATCAGCACTGCGTACCGATCCTTTTTGTCCTCATTTTGGAACTTGCGGTGGCTGTAAGTGGCAACACATGGGTTACGATTCTCAATTGAAATTTAAACAGAAAAATGTTGAGGCAGCCCTGCAACGACTTGGTAAAATTGATACTTCGAATACGGAACCAATTTTAGGATCAGTAAAAAATAGATATTACCGCAATAAGCTAGAATTTACTTTTTCGAATAAACGCTGGTTAGAGAAAACAGATATAGAACGCGATGAAGATTTCGACATGAACGCTTTGGGTTTCCACGTTCCATTGCGTTTCGATAAGATCTTAGATATTGAGCATTGCTATTTGCAAGATGAACCATCCAATTCCATCAGAAATGCAGTGCGTAAACATGCATCAGAAAATAACTTATCGTTTTACGATTTGCGTAATCATGAAGGCGTTTTAAGAAATCTAATTATTCGTACTTCTTCCACAGGAGAAGTGATGGTTGCGGTAGTTTTTGCGTATCCTGAACAAAATCAGGTAGATGGATTAATGGAGTTTCTTAAAAATGAATTTCCTCAAATCACCTCGCTTTTGTATATCATCAATCAAAAGAAAAACGATACCATTTTCGATCAAGATGTGGTGCTTTTTGCAGGTCGCGATCATATTTTTGAGGAAATGGATGGTATCCGCTTTAAAATAGGAGTGAAGTCTTTTTACCAAACCAACTCTGAGCAGGCTTTTGAGTTATACAAAATTACCAGAGATTTCGCCGATTTTAAAGGCGATGAACTGGTTTACGATTTATATACAGGTGCAGGAACGATTGCAAACTTTATCGCTAAGAATGTAAGCCACGTAATTGGCGTAGAATATGTGCCAACTGCAATTGAAGATGCTAAATTCAATTCAGAATTGAATAAAATAGATAATACAACTTTTTATGCCGGGGATATGAAAGATATCCTAACGTCTGAATTTATTCTGGCCCATGGTAAACCAGATGTAGTCATTACCGATCCGCCGAGAGCGGGAATGCATGCAGATGTGGTGCAAAGGTTGCTAGAAATGGAATCAGAAAAAATCGTTTACGTAAGCTGTAATGCAGCAACCCAAGCAAGAGATTTAGAATTACTAAAAGAAAAATACGATGTGGTTCGCATTAAGCCTGTGGATATGTTTCCGCACACGCAGCATGTAGAAAATGTAGTTTTATTAAAATTAAAAGGATAGAATAATTTGAATGATAGATTGAGAGAATAATAGAGTGAGAGAATACGGCAATCGCCTATAAACATTCACTCTATCAGTCATTCAAAACTCAATCATTAATAAAATCAATCACTCAAAATTCAATAATTAAATATGGATAGAGAAGAGCTATTAAGCGCAACGCCAGAAGATAGCGGGGAACCGAAAAAACAAGAGAGTCCGCTTGTAAGTTTAGAAAAGGATTTAGAGTTTTATGCCGATGCCATAAAAGAGGTTGCGATTGAGATTATGGTGGAAGGAATATCTACCCATCCCATCTTTATTGCGCATCAGCACGAAGTGAGTATTGGCGAATTAATCTTGAACAAGGAAGAATTAAATACAAATTGGAGTATTCAGGCTTCAACTTTAGAAGAATTTGTTGAAAAAGGAATCATCAATAAGGAAAGAAAGGAGCCGTTTTTAAAGGTTTACAAAAAGCCAGAGAATTTTATGTGTGTTTTTGTTATTGTTCCAGAAGGTGCAAACTTTATTTATTACCCTTATAAGGTTAAAAGCTAAAATACCAAAGCTGAAAGCTCGAGATTACAGCATCCGTGTAATCAATAAATCAGTGTAATCATCTAAAAAAAAAGAACGCCGCTTTGCATCCACAAAGCAGCGAGTCTATCATTAACTAAACTAAAATTTTTAATTCACATGGTGAACATCGCCGCTTTTAGAGCTCGATGTTTTCTTAAGTGAAGCATTTCCCTTATAACTTACATCGCCACCGCCACTTGCTGCGGCTTCTAAGCCTTTATTTACATAAACATTTACATCAGACCCACCCGAGGCTTGAACTTTCGCATAATCGGTAATTAATTCAAAAGCGTCGATATCACTTCCGCCGCTAGATTGGATAGACATATTAGTCGCTTTTCCTTTCAAATCGAGATCGCTGCCACCGCTAGATTGGATTGATAGTTCAGTGCAAGCTACTGTCAATTTTAAATCTGATCCCCCCGAAGAACGAATAGCCAATTTATTAGTCTTAATTGAATTTTGAGAAAATACATCAGAACCACCCGATGCAGCCAATGCTGTTAAGGTTTTGTAATTCACATAAGCTTTGATGATGCGGTTTTTGAACATGCCGCTCCAATTAATCCCATCTTTAAACTTAATGGTGATATTGCCTCCGCTTTGTTCAACAATAATATCTTTTAAGGTTTCCTCATCAGACTTTATACTTACACTTTCGCTACCACCTTGAGTGATATACAAATCTATTCCGCTACTTACGCCAATGCTATTGAAGTTTTTTACAGGATAGTTTCTTGTCTCTTGCGCTTGAGCAACATAGCTGCTAAAAAGTACAAAAAGGAATGCGGATGATTTGGCAAATACTTTCATAGGTTTTGTTTTTTGGTTATTGATTAGACGCAACTACCAGCGAAACGTTGCAAGCAATCGAAATTATTTTTTAAATAGTTTGAATATCAGCCTTAAAATCGTTCTTTTTGTATTCAATCCTTTTTATACATGGCATCGCAACTCCTTATCCTAAACAAGAAACAAATTCAGCAAAAGATAGATCGTATTGCATATCAGATTTTGGAAGATAACCTGAACGAGAAAGAAATTGTATTGGCTGGAATTTGGGATCGTGGCTATAAGTTGGCTGTTCGATTAGAAAAGGTATTGAAAAAAATCTCTGGTTTTAAGTTAACCTTGCTCCGAATCGATCTTCAGAAAGAAAGCAGCAAACTCGTTGCAAAGACTGATTTAGATGAAAGTCACTGGAAAAACAAAGTTGTAATCATTGTTGATGACGTATTGAACAGTGGTAAAACTCTTGCTTATGGCTTGGGTGTGTTCCTAAATACGCCTCATAAAAAAATTCGCACGGTTGTGTTGGTAGATAGAAGTCATAAGATTTTTCCTATTGCAACCGACTTTGTTGGCCTTGAACTGGCTACCATTTTAAAAGAACATGTAGATGTAGTAATGGATGTTGAGGGTGAGGAAGATCGGGTTTATTTGAGTTAAAGTTCTCCAAGGTACTTTTTTTGATTTTTTTGGAAATGACTGGTTCTACACTTTTGGCAATTTAAGCCCCGCTTTCCTTTCTGCCGAGAAAAACGGCATTCATCCAATCGGGTTTAGATAACTTTAGTACGTGCTAAAAACTTACACAAGTCCACACTTGCAATTAACCTCAATTTTTTGCAACTTCCCATCATGTATCATCCCCGAAAAAATACAATCATTTACAGCTTTTTCTCCTGGTACATTCAATTCATTATTAAGAAAGATTTTGCAGCTTTCAATTACAATCAAATAGAGGTAAAAAGTGATTCCTCAATTTTGGTTTTGGCTAATCATTTCAGTTGGTGGGATGGCTTTTTTCTGTTTTACATCAATAAAAAAGTGTTTAAGAAAGACTTTCACGTGTTGGTAAACGCAGAGAATTACAGTAAGGTCAGCTTTTTAAAATTTCTGGGAGCTTTTGCTGCAGAAAATAAAGGAAAAGACGTTTTGGAAACACTCAACTATGCCGGACAGCTTTTGGATAATCCCCAAAATTTGGTACTGGTTTTTCCACAAGGCAAATTATATTCCAATCATTTAAAGAACATCAGCTTTGAGAAAGGCGTAATGCAGATGATTAATGCCAGTCAGAAGAAGATCAATGTGGTTTTTGCCGCAACATTTATCGATTATTTCTCCAAAAGAAAACCAACAGCGCATACTTATCTTCAAAATTGGGAAACTGAGGAATACATCAGTTTGCAATTATTAAAAAGCGCTTACAATAAACATTACGATCAATCGGTTGTTAAACAAACACAAATTACCGAATGACGATTTTTATTTACGCAGTCTTAATTTTCTTGGTCATCAGGTTTTCGGTTACGGTTTTCAATTTTCTCTCCAATCCGAAGTTGCCAAGAGTACTTAAACATTATCAAGATAAGGTTTCCATCTTAATTCCTGCTCGAGATGAAGCAGAAAATATTCTTCACTTACTCGAATCGATAAAAGATCAAGATTACACCAATTACGAGGTTATTGTTTTGGATGACGATAGTAGCGACAATACTTTTGATTTAGTAAACAGCTTTTGCCAGAGAAATGATAAATTCAAGATATTTAAGGGAAAACAACTTCCTGCTGGGTGGCTGGGTAAAAATTATGCTTGTCAACAATTAAGCGAATTGGCTTCGGGGAAATATTTCCTCTTTGTAGATGCTGATGAATCAATAAAAAGAGGACTAATCAATAGCTTAATTAATAGAATGGAGATAGGAAGTTTGGCGTTAATAAGCATATTTACAAATCAGATTATGGAAACGCTGGGCGAACGATTAACCGTTCCCTTAATGCATTTTATACTTTTAAATTTGCTTCCTTTACGTTTGGTCAAGCTATCTAAAAACCCAGCATTTGCTGCTGCAAGCGGTCAGTGCATGTTTTTCAAGGCAAATAACTATATCGATAATCAATGGCATGAAAAGGTTAAGGAGCAGGTTGTGGAAGATGTGGAGATTATGAAGTTGGTGAAACAGGAAAAATTTAATGCCGAAGCACTTTTAGCCAACGGACTGATATATTGCAGGATGTATAAAAACCTTGGCGAAAGCTTAAATGGCTTTGGTAAAAATTTACTAGCAGGTTTTGGTAATAACATCTTAATATTGCTATTTTACCAGCTTTTGGTAATTATTGGTCCTGCGGTTTTAATTTTAAACTTTAATGTAAGCTTGCTTGTATTACCAATAACCTTAATTGTTTTAAGCAGAATAATGATCTCTTATTTATCAGGACAAAACGTTCTTGTGAATTTGATTTTGCATCCATTTCAGATGTTGTTCTTCTTAATTATTTCATTTATCTCAATAAAAAAACACCTATTTAAAACCAGCACATGGAAGGGCAGAAAGATCAAGACGATTTAAAGGTTAAAAGAATTGCAGTTGCTGTAATTGTTATTTTTCATTTGGTTGGCTTGGTTGGGTTTTTAATTCCAGCTGCTCAGCCCTACTTTATTAAGCTTGTTCCTTTCCATTTGTTATTGATGTTTGCTTTAATCGTATTTTCTTACAATGCAGATGTTAAGCGGTTATTGCTCTTTGTCTGTGGAGTTTTTCTATGCGGCTTTTTAGTCGAGGTTTTAGGTGTGCATACCGGAAAAATATTCGGCAGTTATTATTACGGAAATACCCTAGGTTACAAAATCGCAGCGGTTCCGCTATTGATGGGCGTTAATTGGGTTATTTTGATTTTTAGCATCGGGCAGATGATGAAAAGCTTAAAAATAAGGCATAGTATTTTAGCATCGGTTATTGGAGCAGTTCTTTTGGTCGTGCTTGATTTCTTTCTTGAGCCAGTTGCCATGAAATTTGATTATTGGCATTGGGATTGGCACCAAATTCCGGTTCAAAACTATATCGCTTGGTTTATTGTCTCGGTAATATTATTGAAGTTTTATTATGCCCTTGATTTAAAACAACAGAAATACATTGGCATAACGATGTTTGCTTCGCAGTTAATCTTTTTTGTTGTCTTATACATGACAACAGGAACAAATATTTTTGCTTAATTTTGCAATACAATGGGTTACAATCTACAAGTCGACATAGATAAATCATCAGGCTTTTGCTTTGGCGTAGTTTACGCTATAGAAATGGCCGAGGATATTTTAGATAACGAAGGTTATTTGTATTGCCTTGGCGATATTGTTCATAATGATGAGGAAGTAGAACGCCTAACCAAACGCGGCTTAAAAATTATCGATCTCGATGTTTTAAAAAACCTGAGAGACGAAAAAGTGTTAATTAGGGCACATGGTGAGGCACCATCCACTTATCAACTTGCTTTAGAAAATAACCTAACCTTAATCGATGCCTCTTGCCCTGTTGTACTGAAATTGCAGAACAGGATTAAAAATTCTCATGATGATGATGAGCAAGTTTTAATTTTTGGTAAACACGGACATGCAGAAGTAATCGGTTTACAAGGTCAAACAGATGGGAAAGCCATTGTATTTCAAGATTTAGCAGAATTGGATAACATTGAGTTGCCATCAAAATTTACTTTGTATAGCCAAACGACCAAAAGCACCGATAAATTTTATCACATTAAAGATGAGTTATTGAGTCGTGGTTACGATGTAAAAGCAAACGATACCATTTGCAGGCAGGTTTCTAATCGCTACGAAGAACTAGAAAACTTTGTGGTCAATTACGATAGAATTATTTTCGTTTCGGGAAAGAAATCTTCCAACGGAAAAGTGCTTTACGATGTTTGCAAAAAATATAACGATAACTCCTACTTCATTTCAAATGTGGAAGAGCTAGACCAATCTTGGTTTGCCGAAAATGATAAAGTTGGTATATGTGGAGCTACATCTACACCAATGTGGTTAATGGAAAAAGTGAAATCTGCATTAGAGCAATATTAGCCTTTTCTTATTTTTACGCAACATTTTCCGATTCTTGCTGTTTAATAGACATATTCTATTTATAAACAAAATTTGAAAACTGTTAACTCATTTACTGGAATTCTGGTCGCATTAACAGTAATTGCATGTTGGTTTGTTTCCCTTTATTTTCTGTTGAATTGGAATTTTGAATGGAGTAACCCACTAGTGTATTTGATGGTTTTTGTTCAGATGCATTTATATACAGGTTTGTTTATTACCGCACACGATGCGATGCACGGCACAATTTCACCAAATAAAAGCATCAATAATTTACTAGGCTACATCTCCGTTTTTCTTTACGCAGGTTTTTTTTACAACCGTTTATACACGAAACACCATAAGCACCACAGTCAAGTTCATACCAGTGAGGATCCCGATTTTGCACCTCACGGCTTTTGGAAATGGTATTTTAGTTTCATGATGAACTACGTTACCATCATTCAGCTGGTGATTATGGCAATAGCATTCAACGTTTTAAAAATTTGGGTCGATGAAAGGAATCTGTTGCTTTTTTGGGTTTTGCCATCATTGATTAGCACTTTTCAATTGTTTTATTTTGGCACCTATTTGCCGCACAAAGGCGAGCATGAAAATGAATACCATTCCTCAACCCTCCAGAAAAATCATTTCGTCGCTTTTTTTACCTGCTATTTTTTTGGTTACCATTTAGAGCATCATCAAAAACCAAGCATGCCTTGGTGGCAATTGTACAAAACGAAAAGTTAAAATACTGAGATTTTGGAAAGCAATGTTCTACGCTTTTATTTAAGTCAATCCCGCTCTCGCTATAATCTTTTTTGGCAAGACATATAAGTAACTGAATAGTAACTGCTTCAAAAAAGTATTACCGCTAAATCGGGTTTAGAAACTTCTGTAATTGTAATAAACTGCGTTCATAAACCTGACTGTACGAAAATCCTTTTTGAAGTAATCCTTTAACAGAAAACAATCACTTTCACAAAAAGATTGTAGGAAAGGCAGGACCGCAGTAAAACAAAAGCTACCGTCTTTGCTTTTCAGTTAAATTTTATGATTAATACTACTTTCTTTTGACTAAAACCTGTTTGGAATCATAAATTACCAATAGGTAAAAATCAATAAAAACGCGATATTTGCGCAACAAAACATATTTTTTGATTACATGAGCAAAAAGGGAATTTTACTTGTTAATTTAGGAACACCCGATAGTACGGCTACCGCCGACGTAAGAAAATACCTCGACCAATTTTTAATGGATGAACGGGTGATTGATATTCCTAAATTTAACAGAACGTTATTGGTGAAAGGAATTATTGTTCCTTTTCGCAGCCCGAAAACTGCCAAGTTATATCGAGAGATATGGAGTGAAAATGGCTCGCCGTTGCTTTTCTACAGCAAACTGCAAGCAAAAATGTTGCAAGAAAGATTAGGCGATGATTACCATGTTGAATTGGCCATGCGTTACCAAAGTCCATCGGTAAATGCTGCACTCGATAATTTGAAAGCAGGATTGGTAGAAAGCATTCAAGTGATCCCGATGTTCCCGCAATATGCATCGGCAAGCTCTGGCTCGGTGATTCAATTGGTAATGGAGTTGGTTAGTAAATGGCAAACCGTACCACCAATTTCCTTTATAAATTCTTTCCATGATAATGAATTGATGATTAAGGTTTTTGCAGAAAATGCCAGAAAACATGATATTGCAAGTTACGATCACATATTATTTAGTTTCCATGGATTGCCAGAACGTCAGCTCTTAAAATGTGATCATACCGGGAATTACTGTTTAAAAAATGCCGATTGCTGCCAAACATTAAACGATACCAATAAATTTTGCTACTCCGCTCAAGGACATGATACGGCAAGATTAATTGCCAAGGAATTAAGTATTTCGAGAGAAAATTATACCGTTTGTTTTCAATCTAGACTAGGAAAAGAACCTTGGGTTCAGCCTTATACAACCGATGTTTTAAAGAAACTCGCAGCAGATGGTAAAAAACGCTTGTTGGTTTTTAGTCCAGCTTTTGTAGCCGATTGCTTGGAAACGCTTTACGAAATTACAGTTGAATACCATGAGGAGTTTAGGGCTTTAGGCGGTGAAAAAGTGCAGTTGGTAGAAAGCTTAAATGATAGTCCGATATTTATTGAGGCGCTTGCCGGAATGGTTAAATAACTTCTGAAATGGCGAGTTTTATTATCTTAATGGGTGTTTCTGGAAGTGGTAAAACCGTTGTAGGAAAAGCCTTGGCACCTAAGTTAAATGCAGAATTTATTGATGGAGATAACTTACATTCGCAACACAATGTAGATAAAATGGCCGCCGGAATTCCATTAACGGATGAGGATCGTTTTGATTGGTTACAGCTTATCGCGAAAGTTGGGCATGAACATGTTGGCCAAGGTACAAACTGCATTATTGCCTGTTCTGCCTTAAAAAAAGCTTACCGAGATATTTTAAGAGCAGATAATCCATCAATAAAATTCATTTACCTAAAGGGAAGTTACGATTTGATTTTTGATCGCATTTCTAAACGCTCACACCAATACATGCCAAGTGGTTTATTACAAAGCCAATTTGATATTTTGGAAGAACCACAGAAAGATGAAAAAGACGTTTTTGTCGTTTCAATCGATCAAGAGATTTCGGAAATTGTAGAGGGAATTGTTAAGGCTAATTTGATTTCGTAATCATTGCAATAATTTGATCGGTTGCGCCTTTTTTATCTTCCACATAATTTCTTGCCGCAACTGCCGCTTTTTCATCAACTATTAATTCATCAAAAGCATTTATTAATTCTGTGGTTGAGGAAATACTTTTTGCAGCGCCAATTGCAATTAAGTCTTTCGCCTCTTGAAACTTGTCATATTTGGGGCCAAAAATTACTGGCAATCCAAATGCTGCGGCTTCTAATGTGTTGTGTATCCCAGTTCCAAATCCACCGCCAATGTAAGCCAGTTTTCCGTACTGATAAAGTGAGGAAAGCATTCCAATGTTGTCGATGATTAAGATATTTGAGTTTTGGTTTATGGTTTCTGCATCAAAAACGGAAAACCGTAAAGTGCCAGCTGAAAATTGTTTCTCTATACTTTCAATATGACTTTCATGAATTTCATGCGGGGCAATAATGAATTTCCAATCTGGATATTTTGCAGGTAGAACCGATAACAGTTTTTCATCTTCTGGCCATGTACTACCACAAATTAGGGATGGAGAATCTCCAATAAATCTTTCTATTGTTTCTAATTTTTTAGGTAATTGAGCATTCTCATAAACCCGATCAAAGCGGGTATCGCCATTTATGATCACATTGTTTAATCCAATAGAAACTAAAAGATTTTTGCTTTCCTCATTTTGAACAAAGAAATAGGTTACTGATTTTAAGATGTTGCGGTAAAAGCCACCGTACCATTTAAAAAAAGCCTGACTTGGTCTAAAAATTCCAGAAATAACATATAGCGGGATATTTTGATCGGCAAGTTCCTTAAAATAGAAATGCCAAAATTCATATTTTGTAAATATTGCCATCTCTGGATTAATGGCTTTTACAAATCGCTTTGCATTACTTGGTGTATCAATAGGGAGATAAAATACATCCGCCAAAGCGTAATTTTTTCTAATCTCATATCCCGAAGGCGAGAAGAAAGTGACTACAATTTTCCTTTGTGGATAAAGTGATTTTAGCTTTTCCAACACGGGCCTGCCTTGCTCAAATTCGCCTAAAGATGCGAAATGGAACCAAACATGTTTATCGTTGGGATTAATCTTCTCGGCAATTTGATCGAAGATTTTTTTGCGCCCATTAATAAACAACTTTGCCTTTGTATTGAACAAAGAAAAAATCCAAATTATTAAATTGTAACCCTTAATTCCTAATGTATAAAGCAAAAGCATTCGTGTAATTTCATATCTTCGTGGCAAGATAAAACGAAAATTTTTAAAAAGCTTAATTATCTATGAAACGGGTGAGATTTTGCCAATAGTGAAAATGAAAATCTAAAAATTTCACCCCATCATTTAAGCTGAAAATAAAACATAAATAAATGAAAATAGCCGTTATAGGTACTGGATACGTAGGCTTGGTTACTGGAACCTGCCTTGCCGAAACAGGGAATGATGTAATATGTGTTGACATTAACGAAGCTAAGGTTAAGAAAATGCAGGATGGGGAAGTTCCAATTTACGAACCTGGTCTTGACCTTTTGTTCCACAGAAATATAAAACAAGGGAGATTAACTTTTACCACTATTCTTGCCGATGCAGTAAAAGACGCCCAGATTATTTTCATGGCTTTACCTACGCCTCCAGGTGGAGATGGTGCCGCCGATCTTTCTTACATTTTAGGTGCAGCCAAAGATATCTCCAAACTGATAACCGAATACAAGGTAATTGTTAATAAATCTACTGTTCCCGTTGGAACTGCTGATAAGGTGAAAGCTGTTTTTGCTGAAAACACTTCAATTGAGGTTGATGTGGTTTCCAATCCGGAGTTTTTACGCGAAGGTGTTGCCGTTGATGATTTCATGAAACCAGATCGTGTAGTATTGGGAACAAAAAGCGAAAAGGCTAAAAAATTAATGGCAGAACTCTATGGTCCATACGTTCGACAAGGAAACCCAATTCTTTTTATGGATGAACGTTCTTCTGAACTAACAAAATATGCGGCAAATTCTTTTTTAGCCACAAAGATTACTTTTATGAATGAAGTTGCAAACCTTTGCGAACTTGTAGGTGCCGATGTTGATGCGGTAAGAAAAGGTATTGGTTCTGATGAGCGAATTGGTAAGCGTTTCCTTTTTCCAGGTGTTGGTTACGGTGGTTCTTGTTTTCCTAAAGATGTGCAAGCATTGGTTAAATCTTCTGATGACTATGCTTACGATTTCCAGATCTTAAAATCGGTAATGGAAGTTAATGAGCGACAAAAAACCATTTTGGTAGATAAGGTTTTAAAATATTATAAAAACGATATCAACGGAAAACATTTTGCACTTTGGGGCTTGGCCTTTAAGCCAGAAACTGATGATATCCGCGAAGCACCAGCTTTATACATTATCGATGCGCTAATTAAAAACGGTGCTACTGTTACGGTTTTCGATCCAGAAGCGATGGAAAACGTAAAAAGTATTATTGGCGAAAAAGTTTTTTACGCTAAAAACCAGTATGAAGCTTTACAGAATGCAGATGCGCTTTTAATTGCTACAGAATGGTCGGTTTTTCGTAATCCTGATTTTGAAAAAATTGATAATATCCTGAAAAATAAGGTAATTTTTGATGGGCGTAACTTATACGATCTGCAAAAAATGATCGATCTGGGTTATTACTACAACAGTATCGGCAGAAAATTATTAACCCCCTAGCCCCCTGAAGGGGGAACTAAAAGCAAGTCGGAAGAGCAAAATTTAATATCAAATCTATCATGAACGAAAGAAAGAAAAAGTCCCCTTTAGGGGATTTAGGGGTTCGAAAAAGAATATTAATTACTGGGGCAGCTGGCTTTTTAGGCTCGCATTTATGCGATCGCTTTGTTAAGGAAGATTATCATGTTATCGGCATGGATAACCTAATCACTGGCGATTTGGCCAATATCGAGCATCTTTTCAAGTTAGAAAACTTCGAGTTTTACAATCACGATGTTTCCAAGTTCGTTCATATTCCGGGCAAGCTCGATTATATCTTACATTTTGCCTCTCCAGCCAGCCCGATTGACTACCTTAAAATTCCAATACAAACATTAAAAGTTGGCTCCTTAGGAACGCACAATCTTTTAGGTTTAGCCAGAAATAAAAATGCCAGAATGCTCATTGCTTCCACATCAGAAGTTTATGGAGATCCGAGCGTAAATCCTCAGCCCGAAGAATATTGGGGAAATGTAAATCCGGTAGGACCAAGAGGAGTTTATGATGAAGCTAAGCGTTTTCAGGAGGCAATTACAATGGCCTATCATACTTTTCATGGAGTTGAAACCAGGATTGTAAGAATTTTTAATACCTACGGACCTAGAATGCGACTAAATGATGGACGTGTTCTGCCAGCATTTATTGGTCAGGCATTAAGGGGAGAAGACCTTACTGTTTTTGGTGATGGTAGCCAAACACGCTCATTTTGTTATGTTGATGATTTGATCGAAGGAATTTATCGTTTGCTGATGAGCGATTATGCTCAGCCAGTAAACATTGGTAATCCTGATGAAATTACCATCAAGCAATTCTGCGAGGAAATTATTAAACTTACCGGAACATCACAGAAAATAGTTTACAAGGAACTTCCACAGGATGATCCAAAACAACGCAGACCAGACATTACAAAAGCCCAATCTATTTTAGGATGGGAGCCAAGGGTTGGCCGTGCAGAAGGATTGAAAATTACTTACGAATATTTTAAATCATTGCCTCCAGAGGCTTTGGAGAAAATTGAACATAAAGATTTTACCACATTTAACCGTTAAGATGTCGAAAATATTAGTTACAGGTGGAACAGGGTACATAGGTTCCCACACCGTAGTAGAATTACACAACGCTGGTTACGAGGTTGTCATCGTAGATAATCTCTCTAACTCCAATATTAAAATTTTGACCCAGCTACATACCATCACTGGAAAATGGTTCGATTTCATGGAGATCGATCTTCAGGATGATAGGGCTGTTCAAGAGTTTGCAGAAAACAATAGCGATGTTACTGGAATCATTCATTTCGCAGCTTCAAAAGCTGTTGGTGAATCGGTCGAAAAGCCATTGAAGTACTACAAAAACAATTTTTACGGATTGATAAACCTTTTAACCTCGTTTAATAGAGAGATCGATTTTGTGTTCTCTTCATCTTGTACGGTGTATGGTCAGCCAGATAGCTTGCCAGTTACAGAAGCGGCACCAGTAAAAAAAGCAGAATCGCCTTACGGAAATACAAAGCAAATCGCCGAAGAGATCTTGGCAGAAACTGCTGCAGTAACACCAGCCTTAAATGTAATTGCCTTACGTTATTTTAACCCAGTTGGTGCACATGAAACAGCCTTAATCGGCGAGCTTCCAAACGGTGTTCCTGCAAATTTAGTTCCTTTTATCACGCAATCTGCAATAGGTAAACGTGGACCAATAACGGTTTATGGTAGTGATTATGATACACCAGATGGTTCCGCAATTCGCGATTATATTCACGTAGTAGATTTGGCAAAAGCACACGTTGCTGCAATTAAAAGATTAGAAGAGGGTAAAACAGAAAGCAACTACGAGGTTTTCAATATTGGAACAGGTAGAGGCTCTTCGGTTTTAGAAATCATTTCTGCTTTCGAAAAAGTAAACGGAGAAAAGTTACATTACAATATCGGTCCAAGAAGAGCTGGAGACATTGTTCAAATTTATGGCGACGTACAGAAATCCAATAAGGAATTAGGTTGGAAAGCTGCGCTTGACATAAACGAAATGATGCGATCGGCTTGGGAATGGGAAAAATATATCAAGGCAAATCCTTTTTAAATGAAGTTAGCTGAGCATAAAGATTTAAAATCGGCCATAACAGAATTACCTGTCAAAGAAAAAGACAAGTTGCTGTTGCGTCTGATTGCGAAAGATAAAGTGCTTACAGAACATCTTCATTATAAATTATTGGAAAATGAGCTTGATCTTGAAGACAGAAAAGAAACTATAAAGGCCGATGTGACCGATCAGTTGCCAGAATTGAAAAAGCTTAATGCGAAAGAAGCTTTGGTTAGGGTGCGCAAAATGATCACATCGGTTAACCATTTTTATAAGGTTACGAAAGATCCGTTAGGAGAGGTGGAGCTTAAATTGTTTATCCTCAATATTATTCCTTTGGAATATAAGCGATCTGTTCTTGGTTATCGTGATTATGGCTTTCTTTTTACGGCTTATTACGTTAAAACGATTGAAGTAACGATTAATAAATTCAGAAAACTTCACGAAGATTTGCAGTTCGATTTGAGTGAAAGCCTAAATAATTTGCTCGATAAAATCTATTCATCTAAATTAGCAGCAGCTGCTGAGGCCAGTAATTTGCCCAAAGAAATAAGTTAATTTATGATTTGCCCTTATGTTCGGTTTATTTAAGAAGAAGAAAATAGTACCCGAATTTAATTTCTCCAATATTGGAACTGATATGCACTCGCATATTATTCCAGGGATTGATGATGGCGCACAAACCTTAAACGATGCAATTTTATTAGCTAAAAAATTTAAGGCGCTGGGCTTTAAAAAACTAATTGCTACACCTCATATTATGGCCGATTATTTCAGGAATACGCCAGACACCATTAATCGTGGGTTGGATATTTTACGAAAAGGTTTGCAAGATATACAGTTGGATTTGGAGGTTGATGCAGCTGCTGAATACTATCTAGATGAAACCTTAGAAAAAAAGGTAAGGCAAAAAGAAGTGCTAACTTTCGGAAATAACTACCTATTATTCGAACTTTCTTACATCAATACCCCGCAAAATTTATTCGATTTCATTAAGGTTATTCAAGATGCAGGTTATAAACCGGTACTTGCCCATCCAGAACGGTATCCTTATTTCTATAATTCATTTGAAAGCTATCACCAAATAAGGGAAACAGGTTGTTTGCTCCAAATGAATTCTATTGCCCTGACTGGTTATTATGGTTCTGGAGCTAAAAAAGTGGCAGAAGAAATGGTCGAGAATCACTTGGTAGATTTCATCGGCAGCGATATGCACCACCTAAAACATGCTGCAGCACTAGAAAATAGCTTAACCACACCATTGATGCAACGGTTGCTAAGCCAACATCAGCTAAATAATGCGCTGCTTTAATCCCCAACCTCCTAAAAGGGGGCTTTGAATTTCTAACGTTTATAAAGAGTTTTAAAGCCAAATAAGCCATGCGTTTCCATCATGCCTTTAGTGTCTCCCTTTAGGGGCTGGGCTTTGATTCTCGCTTGAATATTGAATTCCCAGAGCTAGGTTTTGACTCTCTCTCTTGTATATTGAATTCTTAAAGCGAAATAATCCATGCATTTCCATCATGCTATTAGTTCCCCCCTCCGGGGGTTAGGGGGATTACTCATACCTCAATGCCTCAACAGGATCTAATTTCGATGCTTTTTTAGCAGGATAATATCCGGAAAGAATACCAACGCCAACGCAGAGTACGAAGCCGCCGAGAATAAAAGTCCAAGGGATTAAAAATGATCCGCCCATAGCTAGGGATATGATGTTTCCTAAAACGATGCCTAAGAAAATGCCCAGCGCTCCACCCATTAAACAGATTACTACTGCTTCGATAAGAAACTGACGACGAATAACTTTTGGGTTGGCACCAATGGCTTTACGAATTCCAATTTCTCTGGTTCTTTCGGTTACCGATACCAACATGATATTCATTAATCCGATAGATGCACCAATAAGTGTAATAATCCCAATCGCGACACCTCCCACAGCAACGAATGCTAAATTCTCAAAAAGTGTTTGCGCAATAGCATCACTTTTTGTAATCTCGAAAGTGTTGGTTTCCCCAATTCTAACTTTTCTAATATTTCTAAATAAAGAGGTCGATTCACCAATCACATTATCTTGGTCGCTATTATCAGGAACCATTACCGTAATGGTGTAAGATGGATTAGCATTTGAATTGATCTGCTTTGCTTTTAATAATGGAACATAAACAGCTCTATCTCCACTAAAGCCCATACTCGATCCTTTTTTCTCCAGTATACCAACAATTTTGAAACGATTGTTGCCAACGTTGATTAGTTTATCCATCGGATCTGAATCCTTAAAAAGACGATCAACAACCTCATTACCAACAATACAAACATTGCTTCCCATGGCTACTTCCGAAGCACCGAAGTTTCTTCCCTCCGATAAATTTAAACCTTGAGAGGCTAAGCCATTTTCATCAATACCTTGAACGTTAATATTTGGATTGGTTTTTAAACTGCCATATTTTACTGTAGAACCCCCACTGGCGAAAACACTTATTGCAACCGTAGCTGGCGCATTTAAACTGTCCTTAAACTTAATTGCATCTTCATATCGGATAGATTTAAAAGGTTTTGGTCTTTTTCCATTGCCAATTCTAATTCCCGTACCTCTATTCCTAATCGTAAATGAATTTGCACCCATGCTACTAAATGCATCAGTCATACTTTTCTTTACAGCATCTAGCGTGGTTAAAATGCCAACTAAGGCCATTAAACCAATGGCAATAATTAAGGCAGTAAGCATGGTACGCAAGCGATTGCCTTTTATAGATTCTAATGCCAGTCTGATGTTTTCTCTGTAATTCATTTATTATAGTATCGAGTATTCAGTATCGAGTATCAAGATGGGCATAAATACCTAAGCCTGTATCTTTTGTCTCAAACCCCTAGGTGTAAAAATAAAAAAAGTCCCGATGTTTAGACAAGGGGACTAGACTATATGTTACAATAATATTTTATTTATGCCGAGAAACTCGTACCACAGCCACATGTGCTGGTAGCATTTGGATTTACAAAGGTAAAACCACGGGAGTTTAATCCATCTTGCCAATCAATCATCATACCCATAAGATACATTTGATGTGCTTTATTCATGAAAACCTTAATGCCCTCGATGAAATATTCCTGATCTCCATCTTTTCTTTGATCGAAACCTAAAATATAATTCATGCCAGCGCAACCGCCACCTTCTACGCCTACACGTAATCCGTAATCCTCACCAATCTCCTGCTGATCTTTTAATTTATATAACTCCTTTGCTGCGCCTTCTGAAAAAGTAACTGGTGCAAATGATGTATCAACTGTTGTGCTCATGTTATTTAAATTTTATCTGTTACAAATATAAATAATAATGCACATTTTTGCTTTTAACGGTTTGTTAATATTACCGTACTTAAACAATAGCATGAATATTCAACAAGTTTTAACCGACATCGTAATTTTATTTATCGGCATTTTCGCCGCCTTAATGGCTGTTTATTATATATTGAAGAACGATATTCAACAATTCTTCAATTTAAAAACAATAGAGATTAATAAGGAAAGTAGGGCACATATTTTACCTTTACGGTTACAGGCACATGAACGATTGATCATTTTTACCGATCGAATCAATCCTGCAAATCTGCTTGTGCGCCTGCATCAGCAGGGTATTGGTATTGCAACTTTGCAGGCAGGAATCCTTAATGAGGTTCGTTCAGAGTATCAGCATAACATTACCCAACAACTGTATATTGGTAGCATCACCTGGAATGTAGTTCGAAAGCTAAAGGACGATACCATTGCGATGATCAATAATGCGGTACAAGGTTTGCCGGCAGATGCGAATGGAATCGAATTGAGTAAAGCCATTCTGCAACACATGGCTAGCATTAATGAAAACCCTTACGATTTAACCATCGAACTGATTAAAAAAGATATTCAACAGCTGTTTTAATCGGTTAAGTGCCGAACTTGTAATTTGATGTCGCTCAGTTAAACAATTTAAGCAACTAACCAAATAAACCATGAAGCATACCACCACCTCGGGCATTGAGATAAAGGAAATCTATACCTCGGCAAAACCGATGGAGGAAACGGCGGGAGAATTTCCGTTTACTCGGGGTATTCAAAAAGACATGTACCGCGGTCGTTTATGGACAATGAGGCAATATGCTGGTTTTTCAACAGCAGAAGAATCCAATAAAAGATATCACTATTTATTGGCGCAAGGAACAACTGGTTTATCAGTTGCTTTCGATTTGCCAACCCAAATTGGTTACGATTCCGATCATGAAATGGCCGATGGGGAAGTGGGCAAGGTTGGCGTGGCCATCGATTCGTTAAAGGATATCGAAATCCTGTTTAATGGAATAGAGTTGAAAAACATCACCACTTCCATGACGATCAATGCAACTGCCGCTATTCTATTGGCGATGTACATTGCCTTGGCGAAGAAACAGGGAGCAGATCTCCAGCAAATTTCTGGAACCATACAAAACGATATCCTCAAAGAATACGCAGCAAGAGGAACCTATATTTATCCTCCAAAGCAATCTATGCGATTGATTACCGATATTTTCGAGTTTTGCAGTAAGGAGGTTCCAAAATGGAATACCATATCTATTTCAGGTTATCACATTCGGGAGGCGGGCTCTAATGCTGTTCAAGAATTGGCTTTTACGTTGGCTAATGGAAAAACTTATCTCAAGGCAGCGCTTGATAAAGAATTGGATATCAATGTTTTCGCAAAAAGATTATCATTCTTCTTCAATTGCCACAATAATTTTTTCGAGGAAATTGCCAAGTTTAGGGCTGCAAGGCGGATGTGGGCAAAAATAACCAAGGAATTAGGCGCAACCGATCCAAAGGCACAAATGCTGCGTTTCCATACGCAAACAGGAGGTTCTACATTAACAGCGCAACAGCCACTTAATAACGTTATTCGGGTAACCAATCAGGCTATGGCAGCTGTTTTAGGCGGAACGCAATCCTTGCACACCAACGGATATGATGAAGCACTTTCCCTTCCAACAGAGTCTGCGGCGAAAATCGCTCTGCGTACCCAACAGATTATAGGTTTTGAAAGTGGCGTAACCGATACGGTAGATCCTTTAGCAGGCTCTTTCTTTGTAGAAAATTTAACCGACGAGGTAGAAGCTGCGGCTTGGGCTTATATAGATAAGATTGACGCCATGGGCGGATCGGTAAATGCCATCGAAAGCGGATACATGCAGAATGAAATTGCAAGCGCTTCCTATCAATATCAAAAGGAAATTGAATCTGGCGATCGGATCTCAGTCGGGGTAAATAAGTTTGCCCAAAAGGAAGAAGATTTAATAGAAGGTTTTAATATCGATGATTCTATCCGCAAATTGCAAACAGAGAAACTGAGTAGCCTAAAGGCCGAAAGAAATAATGATTCGGTTGCGAAAGCACTAGCTATTTTGAAAAATGCTGCAAAAGAGGATATCAATTTAATGCCATTAATTATCGATGCGGTAGAAAAATATGCAACCCTTGGCGAAATCGCAGATACACTTCGTAATGTTTTTGGGGAATATTAGCGGCTTTAACACAAAAAACGAAAGAAATTAAACATTTTTAATGATCAGTAAAGCAAAACCTGTGCTTCTCAGTTCAATTAGCCCTGCTATTCGTTGTAGCCCGATTAGAAAAAAATCGGGGCTGCCATTGCCATCAGGTTTAGGTGGCCAGGATTATAAATAAATCAAAGCACATGATTTACATTTTTTAAATTAAACATTCCTATAGGTGTTTAATACCCCAAATAAAAGGGGAAATAATACCCCGTTTTTAAGTAGGCTATTTTGTTAGGCAGATTCTTGATCACCAACACTAAAGCAATTTATTTGATTATCAGTAATTTGAGTTTTTTACACAGAAGAACAATACCAAACAACCAATCTTATCTTTTAGTGGCTTGGAAATTGCTTTTACTTCATCGATTCGAAATGGCTTTAATAAATGATGTTAATTAATTGTAAATGTGGATAACCAGTGTTAATAAATAGTTATCAACATAAAAAATTGAGGTTAAGTAGGCTACCTTATTCCTTATCAGTACGTTACAATTTATTTGAAATTTTTGTTTAAAATGTTGATAATTTTGTCAATATTCGTAGTCCCGAAACGGACCATCCCTTTATTTCGTATCGGCACTGAAAACCAATAAATTATAGAAAATCGCAATGGAAAAAACTTGTACAGAAGTGTGGAAGAACTGTCTTCAAATTATTAAGGATAACATCCCGAACCAAAGTTTTAAAACCTGGTTCGAGCCAATAACAGCCCTTAAGTTGGAAGGTAAGGTTTTAACCATACAGGTGCCAAGTTTGTTCTTTTACGAATGGCTTGAAGAACATTATGTAGGCTTGCTGCGCAAGACTGTAAAAAAACAACTTGGTGAGGATGGCCGGTTGGAATATAATATCGTTGTTGATAAATCATCAAACAGTGGTAGCCCTTATACTACCAATATGCCCTCTAACGGAAATGGAGCAGAAGCTAAAATGCAATCAATGCCCATTCCTGTTTCGATAAATAAGGATATCAGAAATCCATTTATCATCCCAGGATTAAAGAAATTAAATGTTGATCCCCAATTAAATTCTAACTATACTTTCGAAAATTATATTGAAGGAGATTGCAACCGTTTAGCTCGTTCTGCAGGTTATGCTGTAGCGGCAAAACCAGGTGGTACATCTTTCAACCCATTGATGATTTACGGTGGAGTAGGTTTAGGTAAAACCCATTTGGCGCAAGCAATTGGTAATGAGATTAAGCGGAGCATGCCAGATAAATTGGTGATTTATGTAAGCTGCGAAAAATTTTGCCAACAGTTTGTAGATTCATTAAAGAACAACACCATTAACGATTTCGTTAACTTCTACCAAGCGATGGATGTCATCATTATGGATGATGTACACAACTTTGCTGGCAAGGAAAAAACACAGGATATTTTCTTCCACATCTTTAACCACTTACACCAATCTGGTAAACAGGTAATCTTAACATCAGATAAGGCTCCGAAAGATTTAGCTGGTTTAGAAGAACGTTTATTAAGTCGTTTTAAATGGGGGCTTTCAGCAGACTTACAGATTCCTGATTTGGAGACGCGTATTGCTATCCTAAGAAAGAAAATGTACGCAGATGGTATCGAATTGCCGGGTGAAGTTGTAGAATATGTAGCACACAATATTGATAATAACGTTCGTGAGTTAGAGGGAGCTATGGTGTCTTTATTGGCCCAAGCAACTTTGAACAAAAAAGAAATCGATTTAAATCTGGCTAAACAGATGTTGAAGAATTTCATCAAGAATACCTCAAAAGAAATTTCAATGGAATATATCCAGAAATTGGTTTGTGAGTACTTTGAGGTTCCTGTTGATATGGTTAAATCACAAACTCGTAAACGCGAAATCGTTCAGGCTCGTCAAATTTCGATGTACCTTTCAAAAAGCCATACAAAATCATCATTGAAAACAATTGGTGCTTTCTTTGGCGGTCGCGATCATAGTACGGTAATTTACGCTTGCCAAACGGTTGAGGATTTAATCGATACCGATAAGAAATTTAAGGCTTACGTTCACGATATTCAAAAGAAATTAAAAATGAGCTAATTTGAGGTTTAAGATTACGAGGATTAGATTTTTTAAAAAAAACTAATAGCTCATACAAAACTTCAAAGCATAAAAAAAAGTCCTGATCAAATCAGGACTTTTTTCGTTTAGCTAACTTAGCTATTAATATAGGTTCGATAAACCGAAATTTCGGGATGGAAAACGCCCTAATAATTAATTTACGATAATCTATTAATCGGAACTATTCAGCTTAGCCAAACGTACTAGACCTTTGTAGCTAAACCCGATCGAAGCGGGATGCCCAACAATTCTTCATTGTTGGCAGAAGTGTGAGCGGGACTGGAAGCTGCCAAATGCAACCGCCTGCTAATTTTCTAGAAACCGCCAAAACCTTAACTCATGTTCGGTAAAATAAAATCTTTTAACTATTATCAATTTAGGGCATAAATAATAACTTACATCTGCTCAAGTTCTGCTAAACCATAATACAATGCCGCAACGTGAATGCATTGCGCAATCTTGTTTTCCTTTAATAATAGCCTTACCTCGGCAATCGTATATTGCTCAACATTCAAGATTTCATGTTCATCTAAATGTTGTTCATGAGTTTTAATGCCACCGGTTAAAAGGTAGGTAAATGTTCTATTGTTTGCCGTTGCTGGATTTGGATATAACTCGGCTATAAGCTTACATGTTTTGAAAGTATAACCAGTTTCCTCCAGTAATTCTCTTTTAACGCCAGCTTCAGGACCCTCGTCGCCATCAATAACGCCACCGGGAACTTCCAATGATACGATATCGGCAGCATGACGGTACTGGCGGACCATTATAATTTTCCCCTCTTCGGTTAAGGCAATCGCAGTAGCCCAATTGGGATATTCTAAAACAAAGTAATCATCCTTTACTGTTCCGTTAGGAAGTTTTACCTCATCTACGCGTAATGTAGCCCATTTTTCTCGCACTAAATATTTAGAGGCAAGTTTCTGCCACTTTTCTACAATCATATAATAATTCTTTTTAATCGCTTAACTAAAAGTAGTAGGCTGTTAACTTAAGTATTGCTGTATCGTTTTCTGGCGATGCAAGTTAACCAAATGGACAATCTTGTGTTGATCTGAAAGATATTGATAAACTAGATTCAGTTTAGGCGCAATAATTTGATTTCTTTCTGCGCTCACTCCCAACTCGTAGTAAAGAAATTCACTCAAGGTATCTAGTTTTTCTGGCGGAAGATCACTTGCATGGAGCCAATTTTTAAAAACAGAGATATCTTGATCTACTAAAATTTCGCTTGGAAGATTAAAGCCATTTTCTAAAGTCTCATCAAAAAGAATTTGAGCTTCCTTAAAATTACCATCTAGTTTTAACCCCATAATCTTGGATAAAACCTGAGCAAGCCTTTGTATTTCGGCAGTAATCAAATCTCTTCTATACATGTTATCTTAATTTTTATGCTGATATTTTGGAACAAGGTGGTAACATTAAAAATGAGAATCTTTCCAATCTATGGACTATGGACTATGGACTATGGACTATGGACTATGGACTATGGACTATGGACTATGGACTATGGACTATGGACTATGGACTCCCAACCCCAATCTCCCAACTCAGTTACCAGCTCCCGCTAGAGCCGCCGCCACCGAAGCTTCCTCCGCCAAAACCGCCAAATCCACCACCACCGCCAGAAGAACCGCCGCCTCCCCAGCCACTGTTTCCGCCACGACCGCCGCCGCTTCCAAATAACATTGCCCAGAATAACGCATTTGATGCGCCACGGCCACCAATGATTTGGCTACCTCCGCCACCACCTTTTCTCATGATGATGATAATGATGACAACGATGATAATAATTACAGCTATGCTTCCGACCCCGCCTTTGCTAGATGAAGAAACTCGAGGCTTATCATTTTTATATTCGCCTTTCGTGTATTTGATAATGGACGTTGTTCCAGCATCTAGACCAGCGTAATAATCGCCAGCCTTGAAATTGGGTTTGATATCGTCTTCAATAATTCTCTTTGCATAAACATCAGGAAGAGCACCCTCTAAACCGTAGCCTGTTTGGATAGAGATTTTTCTGTCGCCCACTGCAACAACGATCATAATCCCGTTGTTTTTGCCACTTTGCCCAACACCCCATTTTCGTCCGAGCTCTACGGCATATTCATTAATATCATAATCGCCAACAGATTTCAATATGGCAATAGAGATTTGTGTTGATGAAGAATCATCGAAAGCAACCAATTTTCTTTCCAATGTTGCTTTTTGTTCACTCGATAAAACATTCGAATAATCGTTAACTAAAGTTGTTGGCTTTTCTGGGAAATCTTGGGCGAATGCAAAAGAGAAAACAAAGCTGAAGAGTGATAAGAGGAATAATTTTCTCATTATTATTTATTTTCTTGATTATCCATAAAAACAATATCGTTTGGCAATTCGTTAATATCGCCTTTTTGTGGAGGGAAGAATAACGCCAGTTTTTCGCCAGCTAATGCTACGCCCGCAATAATTCCTTCTGCCAAATCGCCTTTGGCAAAGTGTGCGGTCATGGCTACTTTGGTGGTTTCCCAAAAATTTTCGGGTACCAATCTGTTAATTCCTAAATCCCCAATAATCGCAAACTTATGATCTGCATGAGCCAAATAAATTAATACGCCATTTCTTTGGGCGGTTTTATCCATGTCTAATTTGGCAAAATATTCTGTAGCTTTTTCATAAGGGTCGCCCTCGCAAAGCTTATCTATCGCAATTCTAATCTCTCCTGATGTAGCATTTTCGGCACTCTGAATAGCTTTGGCAATTTTATCTTGTTCGATATCTGAAAATAATGACATTTCTATATTTTTAAATGAAGTAAAAAGGGTAATGAATGTTCAACTAAATAAACATACACTACCCTTAAATGTTGTGCTTAAAATATTAAAATTCTACTTTCGGAGCATTTTTGGCTGTGGCATCTGCCTCAAAATAACCCTTAGGTTTAAAGCCGAACATTCCAGCTGTTAAATTGGTTGGGAACGATCTAATCTTAGCGTTGTATTCCTGTACGGCATCATTAAAATCTTTACGTGCAACGGTAATCCTATTTTCAGTACTTTCCAATTGGGCCGATAAATCGCTAAATTGTTGGGTTGCTCTTAATTCTGGATAAGCTTCTGTAATGGATAACAACTTACCTAAGGCTTGGCTCAACTGACCTTGTGCCGCTTGATATTTTTGAATATTCTCTGGCGTTAAATCATCTGCGTTAACCGTCATTTGAGTTGCTTTTGCACGTGCCTCAACAACAGCAGTTAAAGTTCCTTGTTCAAATTTAGCAGCTCCTTTTACCGTGCTAACCAAGTTCGGAATTAAATCTGCTCTTCGTTGGTATTGGGTTTGAACCGTTCCCCATTTCGATTTTACGTTCTCATCAAGTTTAACCATGCTATTGTATCCGCATGAACTTAAGGTGCTAACTGCAATTACAGCAGCTAAAATTCCAAATACTAATCTTTTCATTTTTATGGTTTTTGTCTTATTATTTCTAATTGAATTAGGCTCAATTTACTAATAAGATTACAAATTCTGTACCTTTGTTACAATTCGGGATAAAAACCTGACAAGTTGTATGCAAAAAGATATCGAAATAACGCTGCTCCCGCATGAGGTTGAGCAAGCTGAGCTCATTAAAACCAAGTTGGCCGAAAGCTTGAATATCCCTGAAAAGGAAATAAAGGGCTATGAAATTCTAAAACGGTCGATAGATGCCCGCTCCAGAAAAGTCATTTTCCGACTGCAAATAAAAGTTTTTATTGATGAAGAACCAAATCTTGAGATTCAGATTGTCAACTATCAAAATGTCAGTAATGCAAAATCGGTATTAATTATTGGAGCTGGCCCTGCCGGATTATTCGCTGCTTTGCAATGCATTGAGAACGGACTAAAACCAATCATCATTGAACGTGGTAAAGATGTTAAGCAACGTCGGCGTGATCTTGCGGCCATTAATAAACAAGGTGTTGTAAATACCGAATCAAATTATTGTTACGGAGAGGGTGGGGCAGGAACCTATTCTGATGGGAAATTATATACCCGATCTAACAAACGAGGAGACATTAATAAAGTGCTTCAGGTTTTTGTAGATCATGGAGCCGAAAAGGATATTTTGATAGATGCCAGACCACATATTGGTACAAACAAACTGCCTCATATTATTACCTCCATAAAAGATACCATCTTAAATGCTGGAGGGGAGGTGATGTTCGATACACAGATGACCGATATCATCACCGAGTTCGGAAAAGTAAAAGGTATTGAAATAAATTTTGAAGAGAAACTTTTTGCTGATCATATTATCCTCGCAACAGGTCACTCTGCAAGAGATGTGTATGAATTGTTGAACAGGAAAAACATTTTAATTGAAGCTAAGCCGTTTGCTTTAGGCGTACGTATAGAACACCCTCAGGAAATTATCGATGCCGCACAATATCATTGCGATACACGCTCTGAATTTTTACCGCCAGCTTATTATAGTTTGGTAGAGCAGGTTGGTGCACGTGGAGTATTTTCATTTTGCATGTGCCCTGGTGGAATTATAGCGCCCTGTGCTACAGGTGAAAATGAAATTGTGGTAAATGGTTGGTCTCCATCTAAGCGAAATAACCCTTTTGCAAATTCTGGAACCGTTGTTCAGGTAACCTTGAATGATGTGCTTGGCTATGATCCTCTTAGAATGTTAAATTTTCAATCAGAAGTTGAGAAATTAGCTTTTGTAGCTGGTGGAGGTAATCTCGTAGCACCCGCACAGCGAATGGTAGATTTTGTGAACAATAAATTATCTATCGATCTGCCAAAAAATTCTTATCTGCCTGGAACAAAAAGTGTAATGCTCGATAATATTTTGCCAGAATTTGTTTCCGAGAGTTTAAGAGCTGCCTTACCGCTATTCGGAAAGAAAATTAGAGGTTATTACACTAACGATGCTATTTTAGTAGGGGTAGAAAGCAGAACTTCGTCTCCTGTTCGTATCCCTCGAGATAAGGAAACATTTCAGCACCCACAAATAAAAGGGCTCTATCCGTGTGCCGAAGGGGCGGGTTATGCTGGCGGAATCGTATCTGCAGCAATCGATGGAATTAATTGTGCCAATGCAATCCTAAATTCATCTTAAAAACTTTATAATCCTTTGGTTGTTATTTATTTATGTTTAACATCACCAATGAAATTAAAAAAGCCTTTAATGGCGATGCATGGCATGGAAATCATGTAATGCAGACTTTAAATAATGTAAATCCTCAAAATGCGTTTAAACATTTTATTCCAAATGCCCATTCTATAGCAGAGATTGCCCTGCATTTAACCTCATGGACGGAAGAAGTTACATCAAGATTATTAGGTAAGCCTGCTATGGAGCCAGAAAGAGGCGATTGGCCATCCCCAGAAAATAAAACACCTCAAGCATGGGAAAAAATCATTTTTGATTTTAAAGTTGCTAACGAAGAGCTGATTCGTAATTGCGAATTGCTTAAGGATAGTCAATGGGATGATGAGGTAAATGGAGATAGAAATCCAGCATTGGGAACAGGTGTAACCAATGTGGAACTTTTAAGTGGCTTGGCGCAACATCATGCATATCATTCAGGGCAAATCGCAATACTCTCCAAGTTTTAAAAATTCATTAAACTTTATAATCCTTAAAATCACCCACCGTTTGATAAATTAGAAAACATGAAACCATCATGATTTTTCAAATCATACAAGGGTATGAATAACCCGAGCCTGCGAGTTCTTGAACACCAAAACACAACAGGAACTTGTGAAAAAAATCATGATCGCTTAATCACCTTTAAAAAAACAATTAAATACAGATGAAAAAGACATTAATAATAGGCGCATCTCCAGATCCATCAAGATATTCATATAAGGCGGCTCACATGTTAAAGCGCTTTAACCATGATATTGTTAATGTAGGCATTAAAAAAGGCGAAGTTGCTGGTGTAGAAATAGAAAAACCCGGGGAAATCCATAATGATATAGATACAGTTACACTATATATTGGACCAGCATTACAGCCTCAATATCACGATTATATTCTCGATACAAGGCCAAAAAGAGTCATCTTTAATCCTGGGACAGAAAATTATGAGCTTGAAAAATTACTAGATCAGCATAATATTGAGCCAGTAAGAGCCTGTACTTTAGTTTTATTAAGTACACATCAATATTAAAAACGATAAACTAATCCCCAATTTACGTAATCTGCTTGGGCAAAGTGCATGTAGGTTTTGGCTTGCACACCTAATTGAGGGGTAATGTTAAAGGTTGGTCCAAACGTCCAGTACCAAGTTGCATCCTCTTTTACCCTGTTATAATGGATGTATTTTCCAACCTGCGCACCAACAGTAATGCGCCATAGGTTTACATCTGCACCCACACTTACGCCCGTTCGCCACCTATCGTATGATGATCCATAGTTTTGATAGGTGCCCGCATAATTTTGTGGATCGTAAACCGTATAGTAATAAACAGCATCCGCTCCAGCCTTTAAAAGCACAACATCGTTGATGTAAAAATTATAACCAGCATAAAAACCGCTTTTAAATAGGTGCTTATCATTTTGTTCTGGAACACCTCTTGCACCAAGACCAGCACTAACTTCAATCGAATTGCGTTGCAAGGGAGTATAATTGCTTTTTTGCTCAGCAGTTACTGGTTTTTGATTGTTTAATTTCAACCCTATGTAAACATTTCCAGTATTAAGCCCGCCATTTGGAACGGTAAGCCCACCGTTAGATATATGTAGAAAACCAAATCCAATTAATAAATCAGTATGATCACTTATTGGAAGCTCCATGCCTAAATCTGCTTTTATCGCTTCATTAACAGTGCTTCCCAAAAACCTATTCTTCGGGTTTTTAGAAAAATATTTATTGGTCAAACTTAATCCAACCCCTGGAGTGAAGTTAAATTTAGCCTTTCCAACTTTAAATAACTCAAAATCCATCTGCGCCACAAAGCCATAAAGCTGACCAAAGGAATGGGCTGATGTATCATTATTCCCTTTCAATTTGCTAAAATCCCTAAAAATGAAACCAATTCCATAAGCCTTGGCACCACTAAAACCAATCCATTTATCGCTATTTTGACTGATATCCTTAAGAAAAGCAGCGTCAAAACCTGTAATTTGATCTTGAAATAAATGCCCTTGGTTGCTATTTACATGTGTTCCAAAAATGGGCTTAAAAATAATAGACCTATTTTCTGGCGCTATTTGAGCCTTTGAAATCAATAAGCCAATAAAAAATAAAATTATGGTAAGTGAGTGTTTCTTCATATTAACTTTTACTGAAACGATAAGCAAGACTGTAGTAGGCAAAACGGTATCCCGCCGCATTATCTTTAACCTCATTGGTGGTAAATGTAGCGGTATAATTGGCCGTCCATCTGGCAATCGCAAATGCTAAACCAACTTGTGTAGTAAAAACTGCCGGTTTTGGCTTAAAAGTAATCGGTCCTTTATCCTTAACAAATAGTCCGCCTTGCAAACTCGAATCAAAGGCAACTAGATGCAATTGTGGACTAATAGAAAGAAAAAGTTCGTATTTACGTTTGGCATTATTTGCATTATTGTTGCTTACCAAGCTATTAAAAGCGGCAGAATTGTCCATTCCATTAAATCTACCAAACCTTAAAGTACTTCCAATGCCTGCCTTGGTAATTACATTGCCAACAGCGGCAGATGCAGTTCCTGTGATATCGAAAATTCCATTATCTGTTGCGGCCAAAAGCCTATTGTAGTCTATTCCTAAATTCAGTGTGGGTTCACTGTTTAACGCATATTCCCAACCATCAATCTTATTTTGACCAACCAAACGGTGAAAGGCCTTTTGGAATTTCTCACCCAATGCATCCTTGCCAGAAACCCCAACTTGAGCTGAAACCTTAATCATTTGCTTATTTGCATAGTATCTGCTCAAATTAGCCTCGCCATATAAGTATGCAGAAAATGGTCTATCATGCGTTGCAGGGTTGGGGGCAAAGCTGTAATAGGCGTTGTATATTTTTTGTCCAACCTCAAAACCGATGATTTGTTTGGCAAGCCCAGACTTCAGTTTTTGGCCATCCATGGCATGCCTATATTTGATAAAAAAACCGTTCGTGTAGTAATGATCACTTGTTATATCGATATAAGCATCATTCTCCGAAATAACAACCAATTCATTTTTATAGCTTTGAGCATAGCCCAGGTCAGCAAAACCAATAAAAACCAGTACCAAATATAATTTGAGCTTCATCTAAATTTCAATGTAGCCGTAAAAGTATCAATTATTGTTCAAAATGATGAAGCCACACTTATAGTATATATCATCATTTATCAAGAGATCAGGTTCCACCTATATATATAAGGATAGTCCCGCCCTCCATTCCAAATCCCCGGCCCGATGAAGGATCGGGGCTTGCGGGTTTTCCATTGGGGTCGGGTCTAGGTGGCACGGCCGCTGCAGGGAACCATGCCTGGGCGCAGGACCAAGAAGATCCCTGTAAAAGAAAGGAGTGTCCCCTTAAATCAGTGGGAAGGGCCTGCGCCCATGGCCCAAACACCTCGATGGGGAAAAGGTTTCCCTCCCCGCCTGATTTTTTTTCCCTATCGCAGAGCGACTTACATTAATCGCATAAAATTTTCGCCTCTACTATTTGGATCCTGATGGATTATTCCTACTTTTGCATCCCGCTTCGGAGGAGACGGTTGGCCGGTAAGAGGGCCATATTGAGAGGGTAGAAATGAAAAGGGGATCGCGAAGAAAAATAAGTTATTATTTTATTTGGAGGTTCGGAAAAGTTTTCTACCTTTGCACTCCCAACCGAAAGGAAGCGGAAAAAGATCGGAACGGCGGATGTCGGGAAGATGAACAAAACAAGATTGAGACGGATGAAACGTGTTTGAGACGAACAGGACTTGAACGAACGGAAACCGAAGATATGTAGACCGGCCGAGAGGCTAACTGGTCACCAAGTTCTTAAAAGAGATGTCAATGTATGCGAGAGCGAGTTTAATTGGGTACTGATCAAAGTACATGATTTTAGTAGCCTGGTTTTAGAGGTGGTGTCTAACAGACAACATTAATACAAAAAAAGAGGACTATTTTTAACAATAGTTAAAACTGGTCAGTTTTGGACAACACATTTTACAATGGAGAGTTTGATCCTGGCTCAGGATGAACGCTAGCGGCAGGCCTAATACATGCAAGTCGAACGATAGTTGGGGCTTGCCCCAACGAAAAGTGGCGCACGGGTGCGTAACGCGTATGCA
>NZ_SJSN01000015.1 GCF_004331675.1 Pedobacter frigidisoli
GCTGACCTTAGTACGAGAGGACCGGGTTGGACTAGCCTCTAGTGAATCTGTTGTTCCGCCAGGGGCATTGCAGAGTAGCTACGCTGGGAATAGATAAGCGCTGAAAGCATCTAAGTGCGAAACTAGCCACGAGATGAGAGTTCCATATAGGACCGTAGGAGACTACTACGTCGATAGGCTACAGATGTAAAGGTGGCGACACCATAGTCGAGTAGTACTAATCATCCGAGGCTTTCAAAGGCAACATACTGTTGTTTGCTCCTCTAACTAACTTCTTCCAATAATATGTCATTTAAGCTAAAAGCTGAAAGACTGAGGACTAAGGCGAATTGAGATAGCCTTGAGCTTTGGACTTTTACCTTTAGTCTTATATCAAAATATTTAGGTGCCTATATCGGTGGTGTCCACCTCTTCCCATTCCGAACAGAGAAGTTAAGCCCACCAGAGCCGATGGTACTGCGGTAACACGTGGGAGAGTAGGTCGGTGCCAAATCTTAAAAGCCCAAGAGGCGTTTAACAAGGACCCCGTCAGCAACAGCTGATGGGGTTTCTTCGTATATAAAGGTTTCTATGGGCCTGCCTCCCCTGTTGAATAGACCCGGTGGAAGCGGAGATCCTTTTTGGCCTGCCGGAACTTTCCGTTTTCCCTACACCAGCTTATCCCCAAAAAGATCGAAGCGTACGACAGGGCTGAAGCAGCCATGGAATACCAGCATTCATCTCCCTAATATTTAAATAATAAACTTAATATAACTTTTATTTAAAACTGATTACAGCCAATTCTGTTAATTAAGTAAGGTTTGCCATAATATTTGGTTATCTTTGCCTTGATAAATATATAAATACAGATAATGAGTTTTTTTGCAGATAAGAGAAGAGAAGTAATGGTACATATTGAGCAATATATGCTTGATATGATGGATACCTATCTTAAACCAATCGATACCAATTGGCAACCATCTGATTTTTTACCTGATTCTACAAGCGAAAATTTTTATCAAGATATAAGGATATTAAGAGAGAGCGCTAAAGATTTATCGTATGATTTAGTTGCAGTTTTAATTGGCGATACCATTACTGAGGAGGCTTTGCCAACTTATGAATCTTGGTTAGCAATGGTTCAGGGGCCAAGTATGAAAGAGGATGGTGGTTGGATGAAGTGGAACAGGCATTGGACCGCTGAAGAGAACCGTCATGGTGATCTTTTAAATAAATACTTATACCTATCTGGACGTGTAGATATGCGTCAAATGGAGATTTCTACACAGTATTTGATTGCAGATGGATTTGATATAGGTACAGGACATGATCCTTATCGCAACTTTATCTATACCTCATTTCAGGAGATGGCAACTAATATTTCTCATAGAAGAGTAGCTTCGTTGGCTAAAAGAGATGGAGATACATTACTTTCTAAAATGTGCGGTGTGATTGCATCTGACGAAGCTAGACATGCAAAAGCCTACAAGGATTTCATGAATCGTATTTTTGAAGTAGACCCAAATGAAGCTATGATTGCATTTGAGGATATGATGCGTAAAAAGATTGTAATGCCAGCTCATTTTTTACGGGAAGTAGGATTGAAAATTGGTCAAACTTTTGGTCATTTTACTGATGCTGCTCAACGTTTAGGTGTTTATACAGCTGTTGATTATGTAGAGATTATGCAATCATTAATTGAAGACTGGAAAATTGAAGGAATGCAAGACCTTAATGATGCAGGAGAGAAAGCTCGTGATTATATTATGGCGCTTCCATCTCGTTTATTACGCGTTGCAGAAAGAATGAAAAACCCAACAATGGATTATAAGTTTACCTGGATAGCTGGGTAAATTATCATAATGATAGAAAAGTCCCATCTTGATATTTGCAATGCCCCCCTAAAGTGTCTAACTTTTTGGGGGCATTGCATAATTAGGATGGGATTTTTTTGTTTTACATATTTCTGCGGTACTGGCCACCGACTTCGTAAAGTGCTTTACTGATTTGGCCAAGAGAACAAACCTTACAAACTTCCATAAGCTGTTCGAAAATATTATCGCCTGCAATAGCAGATTTTTGAAGTTGTTTTAACAAACTTGCAGAATTATCATCGTTACGATCCTGGAATTTTTTTAATGCGTTAATTTGATATTGTTTTTCTTCTTCAGTAGCTCTAATCACTTCTCCAGGAACAATAGTTGGAGAACCGTTTTTATTTAGGAAAGTATTTACGCCCACAATAGGATATTCACCTGTGTGCTTTAGTGTTTCATAATACAAACTCTCTTCTTGTATTTTACCTCTTTGATACATGGTTTCCATGGCGCCTAAAACTCCTCCACGATCATTAATTCTTTTGAATTCTTGTAAAACCGCATTTTCTACAAGATCTGTTAATTCCTCGATTATGAATGCGCCTTGTAATGGGTTTTCGTTTTTAGCCAATCCTAATTCGCGATTAATAATTAACTGTATTGCCATTGCCCTACGAACCGATTCTTCAGTTGGTGTCGTTATCGCCTCATCGTAAGCGTTGGTATGTAAGGAATTACAGTTGTCATAAATAGCATAGAGTGCTTGCAAGGTTGTTCTAATGTCATTGAAATCAATTTCCTGAGCGTGTAAAGAACGTCCAGATGTTTGAATGTGATACTTCAATTTTTGTGATCGGTCGTTTCCTTTATATTTGTTTTTAATAGCCTTTGCCCAAATTCTGCGTGCTACTCGTCCTATTACCGCATACTCTGGATCTATACCATTAGAGAAAAAGAACGATAAATTTGGTGCAAAGTCATCAATGTGCATGCCTCTACTCAAGTAATATTCTACAAATGTAAATCCGTTACTTAAGGTAAATGCCAATTGTGAAATCGGATTTGCACCAGCCTCAGCAATATGATATCCAGAAATCGATACAGAATAAAAGTTGCGAACTTTTTCATCAATAAAATATTTTTGAATGTCTCCCATCATTCGTAATGCAAACTCAGTAGAAAAAATACAAGTGTTTTGAGCTTGATCTTCTTTTAAAATATCTGCCTGAACAGTTCCTCGGACTGTGCTTATTGCCTTCGCCCTAATTGATGCGTAAATATCAGCAGGTAAAACCTGGTCTCCTGTTACGCCCAAAAGCATTAGGCCTAAACCATCATTGCCTTGGGGTAATACGCCACTATAAGATGGTCTATCTGTATTTTTTGCCTTGTAAATTATATCTATTTTGGTTTTTACTTCATCCTCTAAATTATTCTCAATTATATATTTTTCACATTGCTGATCGATCGCTGCATTCATGAAAAAGCCCAAAAGCATTGGAGCAGGGCCATTTATTGTCATTGATACAGATGTGGAAGCGGCGCAAAGATCGAATCCTGAGTATAGTTTTTTGGCATCATCTAAGGTGGCAATACTTACGCCAGAGTTTCCAATTTTTCCGTAAATATCGGGGCGAAAATGTGGGTCTTCGCCATAAAGCGTAACCGAATCAAACGCGGTAGAAAGACGGTGAGCCGGTTGACCAAGTGAAACATAATGAAAACGTTTATTTGTTCTTTCTGGACCGCCCTCACCAGCAAACATTCTGGTTGGATCTTCGCCATCACGTTTTAGTGGAAATACTCCGGCTGCATAAGGAAACTCACCTGGAAGATTTTCGGTTAATAGCCATCGTAAAATATCTCCCCAATCTTCGTAGCGAGGAAGTGAAACTTTTGGGATGTTTAGTTTTGATAACGACTCGTAAAATAGCGGTTGTTTGATTTCCTTATCACGTACCTTATAAATAAAAAACTCTTCTTTGTAAGCTTTTTTGGTTTCGGGCCATTGGCGAAGCAAACGCTTACATTCACTATCAAGTTGCTCTTCGAAAAAATTATAAGCGTCTTGTAAACCCTCCCCAATTGCCAGCGACTGATTTTCTTGAGCCAAGTTGATTACACCTTTTAGCTGATACATTTTCCTTGCGGTAGCAGACTGCTTATCTACCCATTCATTATAGGTTTGACTAGATTCTGCAATTTCTGCTAGATAACGAATTCTATCTGGTGGAATGATGTAAATCTTTTCAGACTGATTGGAAGTCAATTCCATTTTGGCATGAAAATCTGTACCGGTTTTAGTTTTTATTTGATGCATTAGTGCAACAAATAAATTGTTCATTCCTGGATCGTTGAATTGCGATGCCATTGTTCCGTAAACTGGAATTTCATCGTCTTTGGCATCGAAGATATTATGATTTCGTTTATATTGTTTTCTTACATCACGTAATGCATCCAAAGCGCCTCTTTTATCAAATTTATTAATGGCAACTAGATCAGCAAAATCTAGCATATCGATTTTCTCTAATTGCGTTGCCGCTCCAAATTCGGGTGTCATTACATAAAGTGAAACATCACAATGCTCTGTAATTTCTGTATCTGATTGCCCAATTCCAGAGGTTTCTACAATAATCAAATCGTAACCAGCAGCCTTACAGATATCGATACTTTCCTGAACATTTTTAGATAATGCCAAATTTGCTTGTCTGGTTGCTAAAGAACGCATATAAATCCTTGGATTATTGATTGCGTTCATTCTGATTCTATCGCCGAGTAAGGCGCCACCAGTTTTCCTTTTTGATGGATCAACAGAAATGATAGCCAAGGTTTTATCGGGTACTTCAACTAAAAATCTGCGAACTAATTCATCCACGAGGGAAGATTTACCTGCGCCGCCAGTTCCTGTAATTCCTAAAATTGGTGCGTTGTTATTTTTTGAGAGATTTTTTAATTTATTTACAAATTGTTGTGCGCTTTCAGGATCATTTTCAGCAACTGTAATTGCCCCAGCTATTGCCTTAATATCTTTGTTTGGGATAGTTTGTAGTTCGTCAGTAATGTGGGTTTTGGTAATAAAATCTGTCTGAATCAGCATATCGTTGATCATTCCCTGTAAACCCATTTTTCTACCATCGTCTGGAGAATAGATTTTAGAAATTCCATAATTTTGAAGTTCTTCAATCTCAGTGGGTAAAATTACGCCACCACCACCCGCGAATATTTTGATGTGTCCTGATCCTTTTTCTTGTAAAAGATCATGCATGTATTTGAAATATTCAATATGCCCACCTTGATATGATGTCATTGCAATACCCTGTACATCTTCTTGAATAGCACAATTTACAACTTCATCAACAGAGCGATTATGGCCTAGATGAATAACCTCAGCACCCGAAGATTGAAGAATGCGGCGCATAATGTTTATGGTCGCATCGTGCCCATCAAAAAGTGCGGCTGCAGTTACAAAACGAATTTTATTTTTGGGCTTATATATTTCTATTGGTTGCATATTATAAGATTTTGAGTTTAACAAAATCAAAATCTGTTAAACTTGCTCGAATATTTGGTTCAACAAATGTAGCAAATAGTTATAATTTGAGGCTTTTATAATGGTATTACTACTGTTATAAACTAAAATGCCCCCATAAAGCGTTCAACTTTTGGGGGCATTTCAAAAATAAACTTTACAGTTATTTATCAGTAATCTCTGTTATGGCTTCTCCAACATTACCACTAGGCATTTGAATGTGTAATAATGCAGCTAGGGTTGGCGCAATATCAGTCATATAATGAGTTTTATTTGTGGCTCCCTGTTTAATTCCCCAGCCCATAAATACCAACGGGATGTGCGAATCGTAAGGATTCCAATTTCCATGGGTAGTGCCTGTGTTGCCACCATTGAACCAATTCGGTTGCAATACATAATAAATATCACCACTTCTACGAGCATTATACCCATTGGTGATCATCATTTTTTGAATTTCCTGTAAAGTAGTTTGAGCAATTTTAGAAATATCTACAGCATTTTGGAAACCATCTAATCTTTTTAGGAACTCTACTGAAGCAGATTTAATCACATCGAAACTTACCGTGCCGTTGTCAGTTTTATTGTGATCAAAAATAATTTGGTTGTTCATTGATTTTAAAACTACATTATTTACCTTAAATTTATCATTTAGGAATGCGTTTAACTTATTTGCAATATCTCTGTCGCTTACTACTCCAGCTGGAAGATTATTTTCTTTCATAAAACCTGGTACATGTGCAGCACCATGATCTGCTGTTAAGAAAATAGTATAATTTCCTTTTCCAACTTGTTTATCCAAATAGTTAAAAAACTCTTCAAAATCCTTATCCAAACGCAAATAAGTATCTTCTGCTTCTATTGAGTTCGGACCATAACCATGGCCTACATAAT
The DNA here is from genome assembly GCF_004331675.1 of Pedobacter frigidisoli. Classification (GTDB taxonomy): domain Bacteria; phylum Bacteroidota; class Bacteroidia; order Sphingobacteriales; family Sphingobacteriaceae; genus Pedobacter; species Pedobacter frigidisoli. The sequence goes on from NZ_SJSN01000015.1 coordinate 6,217, forward strand.
CTGTTGCAGAACAGCTAACAGCTAAGAAATCTGTAATATTATCCTTTCCTAAATCTTCTGAAAGAATCGCCAATTTAGCTAAGTCTAGGGTAATTGTATTTCCATAAGGTGTACTTCTTATGGCATCGAAATTCTTATCGATGTTTTGAGTTAACTGATGTGGAAAAGTACTGGTTTTACCTTCGTAAACTTTTTCATCAGCTGTGCTATTTACGTAAGTATTTAAAGGATATAATGTTTCCCAGTTTTTTGCATAAAATTTATTCGCCAATTTTAGTTTGTTATAATCAGCAACCCATGTCGGTACTTCTTTCATGTAATAGGTACTGGTAATCCAGTTTCCTGTACTTCCTTGATACCAATAAGCGGCATTTGCAGCATGACCAGCAGGTAGAATTGAACCTCTATCTTTTAACGAAATGCCAAGTACCTTACCCTTAAAGTTCGTTGCTAACCTTAATTCATCAGTAATGGTTGTAGTTAGCATATTTTTTGGCGACATATTTCCTTCTGCAGATGGTGTACTTCCAACTGTAGAGACTGTAGAATCTTCAGTGCAATAAACGTTTTTCTTGGTTTCTGGATCGTACCAATCATTACCGATTATCCCATGCACTGCAGGAACAGAGCCCGTATAAATGCAGGTATGACCGCAAGCGGTGTAAGTTGGGGTGTAGGGGATAAAAGTATTTTCTACCGAAAAGCCCTCATGTACAAGTCTCTTAAATCCTCCGTTGGTGTAACGATTGTAGTATCGATATAGATAATCCCAACGCATTTGATCTACAACTAAACCCACTACCAATTTTGGGCGAGCAACTTCGGCTGGGAATACTTTTGTTGCCGCAACAATAGTTTTTTTTGTTTGAGCACTTGTAAAGGATGCGGAAAGGAGAGATAGGGAAAAGAGTAAATAAGATATTTTCTTCATTCTGTTTTTAGTTAAAGGACTAAAGTAACAAATTTTAGATGAAGATATTTTGAAGTTTCTGTAAAGTTTTTATATCGCTTCTGCTACCACAAAAGTGCTACCACCAATGAAAACCAAATCGTTGGGTGAGGCAGATTTCACTGCAGTTTCCTTGGCTTCGATAACTGAATTGTATTTCTCTCCTATTAAATTTAATGGCGACGCTTGCTCCATGAGTTCGGCAGCATCTAGCGCCCTTTCTAAATCTGGTTTGCAGAAATAATAGGTTGCGTTTTTTGGCATTATTGATAAGACTTTAGAAATATCCTTATCCTTTACCATACCGAAAACGATGTGGAGTTTTTCGAATTTTGTTTGATTGATGTTTTTAATCACTTCCGCAATTCCAGCTTCGTTATGTCCTGTATCGCAGATAATTAATGGGTTTTTACCTAGGATTTGCCATCTACCTTGTAATCCAGTTAGCTTTTTGACTTGTTTTAAGCCATTAAAAACATTCTGTACTGAAACCTTAAAATTTGTATTTCCATTTAATACTTCAATGGTTTCTAAAACGGTAAGAATATTTTTATGTTGATAAATGCCGGTTAAATCACTGATCAGATTTTTGTACTTGATTTGATCATTCTCGTAAACTGATAAAGAAAGCTTTGAGTTTTTGATTTTAAAATCCTTGGCTGATAACACATTATCAGCAAAAATAATTGGTGCTTTCATCTCATCAGCTTTGCTGATAAAAACCTGTGCAGATTTTTCTTGTGTCTCGCCAATTACCACAGGAGTTTGCTTTTTAATGATTCCAGCTTTTTCACCAGCAATTTCCTCGATGGTATTGCCGAGCATATTGGTGTGATCCAAACTGATATTTGTGATTACAGAAATTTCTGGTTGAATAATGTTTGTAGAATCTAACCGGCCACCCAAACCTACTTCAATTATTGCAATATCTACCTGATGTTTAGCAAAATGATCAAAAGCTAAAGCGACAGTTACCTCAAAAAATGAGGGTTCTACTTTTTCAATTAAGCTTTGTTGATTTTTTACAAAGGAAACGACTTCAGCTTTACTGATCATTTTTCCGTTAATGCGAATACGTTCGCGGAAATCTTTTAAGTGTGGGGAAGTATATAATCCAGTTTTATAACCTTGTGCTTGCAAAACTGCCGCAAGCATGTGCGAGGTTGAACCTTTACCATTTGTCCCTGCCACATGAATGCTCTTGAATTTATGTTGAGGATTATCCAGGGCTTCGCAAAAGATTATGGTATTAGTTAAATCTTTTTTGAAAGCAGAAGCACCCACACGAGTAAACATTGGAAGTTTACTGTATAAAAAATCGAGTGTTTGGGCGTAATTCAAAACTTTTGAAATGAAGTTTAGAAGATGTTTAGTTAATTTCTTTTGAAATTAAATACCACAACTCCTGTTTGACTATCTTTACCAGTATCAGATTGACTTAAAGTAGAATTCATTACAGCTTCAATACACTTGTTAACCAATGCTGTGTTTGTTGTTGTAGAACCTTTTAATTCCTGTTTGGCGCTAGTAATTCTGCCTGCTTTATTGAAGAAAATTCTAATAGCTATCCTGCCTTCTTCTTGTCCGTCATCTTTTGGTATTACAAGATTTGAAAACTTCCGTAGTTCAATGGGTTTATTCCCGTTTCCTGAACCACCCTCGCCATAATTTGGAGCAAGAGGATCACCATTTACTGAGCCTTGGTTTCCAGGAGTATTCCCAGTTCCATCGCCTTGTCCTTGTCCGGTATTCTTTTTGCCTTTATAGAGTGCATTTTGATTGATGACAGGTTTCGATGGTTTATCTTCGGTAACTGTAGTAGGAGCGGTAGTTGTTGCTTTGGTTGGTTTGGTATTCACGGCAACAGCATCCTCTGTATTTTGTGTTTGAATTTCTTTATCGGTGTTATCGCTAGAAGTTGTTGGTGTCACCTTTTCTTCTGGAGTAACTTTATCAGGTGCTTTTCCATTTGCGTTTGGATCTGCTGATGGCTCTTCGATACTTGTGTAATCATCACCCATTCCTTCTGCAGAGGTTCCATAATTCACAACCATGCCACCCATACCCACTTCTTCAACTGGTTGGAATGATCCAATTACAATAAAAAAGCTAATCAAAAGCAAAACACCCATTATGCCACTTGCTATTGCAATGGCTTTTGGGTAATTGTTTTCTTCATTAGGTATGTTTTGCGCTTTATAGTTCATTATTTCTTTGGCTCTACAGCTACAACAAGTTTTAATTTCAGTTTATTGGCAATATCGTTTACCACAAATCCATCCTGATAAGTTACATTACGAGAAACATATAAAAGAATAGTCATATCGGGAGCTACTTTTTGGTAAGCTGCTAATGTTGGTTCTAACTCTTCTATGGTTACGGGTTTCTTATCAACGGTATATTTTAAATTTTCGTCTATCGTAACCGTAACAGCTTTTTTGGCTGTAGATTGTTGTCCACTAGATGATTGTGGAAGCAGCAATTTTACTACAGTTGGATTTACCACGGCAGATGCCAATAGGAAAAAAAGCATCAGGAAGAACATAATATCGTTCAACGCTGAAGTGTGTACTTCTACCGATCCTTTTGTTCTTTTGCGTAAATTCATTATTTGCCTGGTTCTTCTAGTAAATCAATAAAATCAATCGCATCGGTTTCCATTTTAAGAATGATTTTTTCTACCATAATATTTAAAATGTGGTAAAGTACATAAGCAATGATACCGATAATTAAACCTGTAGCCGATGTAATCATTTTGGTGTATAAACCACCTGAAATGGTTCCAATTTCGATAGCACCTTTAATTGATACCTGATGGAAAATTGTAATTACCCCAACAATTGTACCTACGAAACCAAGCATTGGGGCAATACCCGCAATTATACCAAGAATACTAATGTTTTTTTCGAGTTTCGAAACCTCCAATTTACCAACATTCTCGATAGCACCTTCGATATCTTTAATAGGGCGGCCGATACGCTTTAAACCTTTTTGAAGCATGCGAGACAGGGGAGAATTATTGTTTTTCAATAACGACATTGCGCCATCTAAATTTCCCGATTGGATGTAAGACCTAATCTGCCCCATCAAATTCGACTCATCTTTTGTTGCCTTTTTGATCGTTAAATAGCGCTCAAAAAATATGAATAAAGCTAAGAATGCCAAAAATGCCAATGGTACCATTACCCAGCCACCTTTAAAAAGAAGATCGATGAAACGCAATTCTGGAGCGGGTTGAGTTAGCGCCTGATTAACTGCGTTTGCTGTGTCTTGTAGTGCTTGTGTAGTGTCTTGAATTAATAAAGTTATCATTATGGTTGTGTGTTGTTAACTATTTGTTGTACGTAAAAACCTTTTCCTTTAAGTTTCTTTTGAAGAATGAGTAAATTATCTTCGGCTTCTTTTTGAGTTTTATAAGAACCAATGCTGATGTGTTGCCTTGGTCCATGAATTTTAACAATTTTTGCTTCTATTCCGACTCTTTTTACATCCTTAATATATTTTTCAGCTCCTTTAACTGTTTTATAAGAAGCCCCAATGATATCAAAAGATACTGTGCCGATACTGTTTATAGCTTTAATATCAGTTGTGGTTATAACTGCTTTCTTTGTAGAATCCACAGTTTTTTGTTGAACCTGATTAGCTTTTAAAATGCTATCTGTTTTTGCAGTCGAATCTTGCTTTGCTTTTGCAGTATCTTGGATAACTTTAGGAGAATCTACTATTGCAGCTGGCGGCAGTGTTTCAATTTTAGACTGCTTGTTAAATAACTCTGGTTTTACAAAATATAAAATAACACCAATTAATATAACTATAAAGAGTGCAATAATTATTTTCGGCCAAACTGATTTACCTTCTTCCTCTAATGGCTCATCAACTAAGGGATCGTGCCCAAAGCGGTTAGGGTGTTCTGCGTGTTGTTCCTTAATAAATTCAGGGGCTTCAATAACATGTACACCGTTTTCATCCTCTTCAAGGTCAATATATGTTATTGGGTCTTCCGATTCTGGTGTATGTCCAAAACGATTAGGATGTTCTTCGTGTTGATGCTTAATAGCTTCAGGCACTTCTATTTCTTGATTTATTGAAGTTGAAAGCACTTCCGATTCTGGTGTATGTCCAAAACGATTAGGATGTTCTTCGTGTTGATGCTTAATAAATTCTGGCGCTTCAAAAACTTCTTCTTTGGTTATTTCCGAATGCTTTAGAGTGTTTTTAAAATCGTCCTTTACCTCATCCAATTCTATATTTTCGATAACTGGATGTTTATATTCAGCTTCCTCTGTTTTTTCAATGCGAACTGGAGCAGTTGGCGCCTCAGCTATTTCATCAAAAATATCGTCTTCGTCGGTTTTTAAAGTACCTGGTTTTGGTTCATCAACTACCGTTTCTGGCAATGATGGCAAACCATAAAACTCAGATCCATAATTAATATCCTTACTTGGTTCGAAACTTAAGCCCTCGTGTTCAGTGAAAAATAATCGACCTAAATTTTCCAATTCAGATTCGTTTTCAAGTTCTAGCTTTTGCTTTACTTCATCAACAAATTGAGAAATATAATAAGTCGCACTTTCTGAAGAGATGTTTCTTTTGGTAGAAATAAATTCAGCAAGGCTTTCTTCTTCCTTAACATCGGCAGAAAACTGAAGCGCATAACTTGGTGGTAAAAACGATTGTTTTTCCTTATCGTACCTGCCCGGAAATTTCTTTTTATAGAAAGTGCCCAAGCCGGTAATACCAACTTCTTTGCGTTGCTGCAAGAGTTCTAAAAGGTATGATAAGATATCCATTCCGGTAAAATTAAGCGTTTTTTCTAAACCTACGTAATAATTAATTTAATGCGTCTAAAATGAATAGGTTAGTCCGCCGAAAATATTAAATCCGTTAACTTGGTAATATAAATACCTGCTGTAATTTTTATTTAAGATATTGTTTGCCTTGGCAAAAACTGAGAATTTGTTGTTAATTCTATAATCGGCGCCAAGTCCTAAATCTACAAATCCCTTAACTGTAACGATAGATTCGATAGTTGGATTTGGAATTACGTATTGCAATGGACTAACTGGATTTGCAATATTTACTTTTGCTTTTACATCATCTTGAATAACAACAGCTGCATTAAAACTCAGTTTTTTGTTATAAGTATAAACGAAGTTCGAGCTTACTTTTAATCCCGGTTTAAACCAAGTATAAGTTTCTGATGCTGGTTTCCAATCATCGACATTCAACTTACCAGTCCATTTTAATGCATCACTAACTTGAACAGAAATTTCACCCTCTAAACCCGTTAATTTGGTTTTGCCAAAATCGTAGATTACATCAAACTTATTAAAATCGGTGTAATTGTTAATGAACAAAGGCATATCATCAAACTGCTTTACATAAACACGAGCTTTATAACCAAAACCTGGTCCTCCTGTACCCTTTATACCAGCACTGAAACTTAATTTTTCAACTGTGTTTTTTACTAGAATATTATTGTTTAACCAAGGATTTTCATCTGTGAAGCCCTTTAACGAATTTCGGTTTACATCACCTTTAACCTCTCCAAAAACCTGTAAATAATCTGGAATTAAAGTGAAGTCTGCTGTAATAGCAGGGAAGATTTTCGAACTGCTGTAAGCACCAAATTCCTGAACAAAATTAATTCCTGCGGTAATTTTTGCTCCCTTAACCTGTAAACGGATGTAGGGATTTAAGCGCAACAAGTTATTACCTACACTCGTTAAGGCATCTTTGGTATTTCCGAATTCTGTTGAAGCAGCTAAGCCCAAATTAAGTGAGTTGATGCGTTTGTTTAAATAACCATTAAGGCTAAAGTAATTTTCTTTAGCACTAAACTTATCACTCCAGATGTATCCGTTAGCTTTTAAGGCATAACTCAAAGCATCTTGATCTTCGGTAAAGTTTTTAACCAACTCACCTTCCAATTCTATAAAAGATAAAGCCTGTTTTTCAGGATTAGGATTTAAGGTAGGTTTGTCGTTACCAATCCCGTAGAAATAAGTTCCGTTACGCTCGTAATTAATACGTCCGCTAACGGTATTTTCCTCTAAAATACTACGACCAAAAACGCTTAATTGCTGGTTGCTGCTATTTTGTTTGTTTAGCTTTCCTTCTTGACTGAAATGTTTAAAGTAACCACCAACTTGTAAGCCTTCATCTTTTCCGGTATTAAAATAAGCCTCGCCTAAAAGGGTAGATTGTGAACCAAATGCACCTTTAACATAATTATTAATTAATTCAGTTTCCTTTTCTGCGGCTAATGATTGCGCTTGGAGTTTTTGAATGTCGCTATTTAATTCTAGTTTTCTATCGGTAATGCTGTAATTAAGCTTTGCTTTATAGATTTTAACATCATCCAAATTCGGACTCCTCCTCAACTTTACAGCTTCGGCTAAAATTGGTTTATATGGACGAACAACTTCAATTTCCTCGTTAACAACAGTTTTTTCATCAGGCTTTTTATCCTGCGCCTGAGCAGTCATTAATCCAGCAGCTAAAAAAAACAGTGAACTATATATATATTTAATCGACTTCATAATTCTACTTCTTCTGGTTTAGTTTTTCTAGTTTCTCTTTGGCTGTAGGGATGATATCATCCTTGCCTTCGTAATTATCAATTATACTTAGAAGTGTGCTTTTTGCTTGCAAATTATCTTTTAAGGCAACATAGTTATCAGATAAAAGGATGAATGCTTTCGCAACCCAATAATCATAAGCGGCCATATTATTAACGATTTCAAAGCAGGTTTTTGATGATGTCTTAAAATCGCCCTTACTGTATTCTAATAAAGCCAAATTGTATTTCGCTTCTGCAGCTGCAATGGTTTTAGTGGTAGCAACAACATTTTTAAATTCCTTAACAGCTGTGGTAGTATCACCTTTTAATAAGTAAGCTTTACCAGCAAATAAGCCAGAACTATTTTTTTCTTCTTCCGATGCTTTTTCTGATTCCTTGGTTAATTGCGCATATTTCAACATATCATCAGGCATGTTTAAAGCAGTGTAAGCCTTTAGCAAGTTGTTAATTGCGAAACTGTAGTGCGATTTGTAATCTGTTGTAGTTTCTAATCTTTTTAGATAAACAATGGCTTCGTTATATTTTTTCTGATTAAGAAATAGCGTTGAAATACTAACCAAAGAACGTTCGGTATAATCGCTTGTCCAATCGTTTAAGATAAATTCGTAATCTGGAATAGCTTCATCAGGGCGACCAAGTTTAACCAAAGATTCGGCTCTGATAAACTTTGCCTCTTTTTCGTGATTAGCTTCAGGGAACTTATCAAAATAAGCATTAACTGCCTGAAAAGCACCATTGGCGTCGCCTTTTAAATAAAGATTATTTGCCGCTGAGAAAATGATATTATCTTGTTCGTTTTTGGAGTAATTTCCAAGTGGGGTAGTATTTGCATAAGCAATAAAGCCATTTGCATCGCCTCTGTCTACATAAATGTTTTTTACTGATTCCATTGCCTGTTTAGCCTCATCAGCTGTGGGATAATCGCGGATAACCTTTTTAAACGATTCTAAAGCGGCATCATCCTGATCTTGGTTATATTGAACTAAACCAATGGTAACCAATGCTTTTGGAACATAACTACTGCGTGGATATTTCGCGACCAAATCAACCAAATCAGATTTAGATTTATCGAAATCTCCCTTGTTGAAGTATGTGTAAGCAGTTTCAAAGCCAGCATCATCTGCATAGTTAGAGTTCGGGAAAGCACGAAGTAAACTTTGCATTGTTACTATTTTAGCATCGTATTGGTTTTCCAAACCTTGAATCATCCCTTTTTGGAAAGTGGCATAATCCTCTGAAACAGTTTTTCTGCTGATGATTTTATTGTAGTTAGCCATCGCATCGCCGTAATTCTTGTTTACGAAGTAAGAATCTGCCAAACGAATGGTTGCATCATCAATGGTTTTTTGATCCTTATCATTGCCAGCCAGAAACTTTTCGAAGTAATTGGCTGCTTTGCTGTATTTCTCATCTTCGAAAGCAGCATAAGCTAATGCATAATTTGCAAAGTTGTAAACACCAGTTTTATCAGCATCAGGCATTTGCAAAAACTTCTCGAATGTAGAAACTGCCTCACCGAACTTGCGTAATTCGTACATTGATTCTGCTTTCCAATAAGTACTTAATGCACTAATCTCATTATCCTCAGGATATTTCTCCGAACGTAAGAACATTGCTAAGGCATTCGGAAATGCCCTTTCATTATAAAATTCTAAACCGCGGAAATAAGTTACTTTTTGATATGCTTCCTTAGCTTCTAGTGTTTTGTTTGGAATGGGTTCCAAAATATCTACAGCGGCTTGATAGTTTTTGGTGGTTAGTAAAACCTCGCCCAATAATGTTTTAGCCTCGTTAATTCTAGCAGATTTAGGGAACTGTTTTAAGAAACCCTGAGTAGCTTCCAAAGCCTGCTGATGAAATTCTAGCTCGTAACTTAGCTTTGCGTAATTTAACCAAGCTTCTTCTTGAATTCCTTTATCAAAATCTAAACGAGATGCCCTAAAAAATGCACTTTGCGCTTTTTGCTTATTTCCTAATTGGATAAAAGCCTTTCCAAGCGTGTGCATACCATTTTGTAGGTAAATATCATCTGTGTTGAGTTTTTCTAGAACTGCAACAGATTCCTTATACTTTTTATTTTGAAGTAATGAATAGCCGTATTGATAGATGAAAAGGTTGTTTTTAGTCTCACTTTTATCTTTTGCATAATATTCGGCAAAATATTTTTCGGCATTTTTAAACTCAGATTTTGCAAAGTAGGAAGCCGCAACCAAGCTCAACATTTCTGGTTCAAATTGTTGCTTAGTTTTTTGCATAGCTGGCAATGCATAGCTAATTACATCATCATAACGTTCATCTAAATAATACATCGAAGTGATGTAATACGGATAGCTGGCCTCATAAGTAGGCGAGCCTTTTAATTTTTCGAAGTTTGCTAGTGCTGTTTTATACTCCTTATTTAAATAGTTAATGTAGGCAAAATAGTAGGTAGCGCTTTCCTGAAAATCCCCTTCTTCTTTTTTTACTTTCTCGAATAATGGCTCTGCTTTTTCAAAATCCTTTAACTCGAAATAGGCGTAACCTTGTTTAAACTGGTACTCATTTCTCTGTTTTCCCGATAGGGTAGATGGATCCGTTTTTTCGAACCACTCTAACGCTTTTTTGTAGTTTTTTTGATTGAAATAGGTTTTGCCTACATAAAAGTAAGCCAATTTGGTGTTCGGGTTTAAAGGGTAATCACGAATAAAAGCCTGAAATAAACTTTCTGCATCGCTATTGGTTAGTTCTAAGGCACAAACAGCAGCATAGAATTTAGCATTTTCTTTAAGCAGCGATAATTCTGCGTTGCTTTCAGTTTGGGTAGAGGGTTTATATCGTTGCTGCTCAACAAGTTTAAACTGTTGTGCCGCTGCTGTATATTTTTCTTTGTCTAATAATTCTAAGCCAGTTTGGTAGTTTTTATTGAGGTTTTGCACTGCGCTAACTTGCGCATAGGTGGTAAAACTTCCTGCCAAAAGTAGCGGAATCAGTAAGTATTTTTTCTGCATTGGTTTCAAATATGGTTGGTACTAAATTAGAAATAGTATCAGGGTTTATCAACAGAAGTAATTAACATCTGTTAATAACACAATTAAACGAAGGGATTTTTGGTTTGGTATGATGTAACTAGAAATGTTAAAATTATTGTAAAGATCGATGATGGATAATGGTTGATTGGCCATAGATAATGGTCTGGGATTCTTAAAAGGCTTTTCCAGAATTTTGACTGTTGACTAAAGACTATTGACTACAGACTAACCTTGACTTGCCAATAAATAAAGTACAGCCATTCTTACTGCAACTCCATTTTCAACTTGTTCTAGAATTATTGATTGTTTGCTATCGGCGACATCACTCGTAATCTCCACACCGCGATTGATTGGTCCTGGATGCATTACAATTATCTCTTTATCTAGGTTGTCTAAGATTTGTTTGTTCAACCCATACATCATTGCATATTCTCTAAGAGATGGGAAATATTTAATGTCTTGGCGTTCCAATTGAATACGAAGCATGTTTGCTACATCGCACCAATTCAGTGCTTTAATTAGATTATGCTCAACCTTTACTCCAAGTTGATGGATGTGTTTCGGAATTAATGTTGTGGGGCCACAAACCATCACCTCTGCACCTAAACGTTGTAAGCAAAGTATATTTGATATTGCTACGCGAGAGTGTAAAATGTCACCAACAATAACTACTTTCTTTCCTGTTACTTCACCAAGTTTTTGGCGGATGGAGAAAGCATCGAGCAAGGCTTGTGTTGGATGTTCATGTGCGCCATCGCCAGCATTTACAATTTGTGCTTTTACGTGTTTGCTTAAAAACTGCCCAGCGCCTGCGTATGGATGGCGCATCACCACCATATCAACTTTCATCGATAAGATGTTATTCACCGTATCAATTAAGGTTTCTCCCTTGCTTACGGAAGAGGATGAGGCGGCAAAATTGACCACATCAGCAGAAAGCCTTTTTTCGGCCAGTTCAAAAGAAAGTTTTGTTCGGGTAGAGTTTTCGAAAAAGATATTGGCAATGGTAATATCACGAAGTGAGGGAACCTTTTTGATCGGTCGGTTAATCACTTCTTTAAAATTGTCTGCAGTTTCGAAAATCAATTCGATATCATTCCGGTTAATATCTTTAATGCCTAAAAGATGTCGGGTTGATAGTTTATCTGCTGCCATTTCTTATTTATTGTTTTTATCTGTTGATTCTGATAATAAAATCACTTTATCTTCTGCTCCTTCGCTTGCCCAAGTCACTTTAACCTGCTGTGAATTTAAGCTATCTACTTGATGCCCAATATAATCAGGCTCGATAGGTAAATGTCTACTAAACCTACGATCTATCAAAACCAAAAGCTCAACTTTTTCTGGTCGGCCATAAGCAAGCAATGCATCAAGCGCAGCTCTAATAGTTCTACCTGTCCAAAGTACATCATCAATTAAGATAACTTTTTTGCCCTCAATAATGAAATCGATTGAATTGCTGCTGGCGGTTACCAAGCCATCCTTGCGGCGAAAATCATCTCTAAAAAAAGTAATGTCAAGGTTTCCCTTTAAAATTTTCTTGTTTTTAAGAATGGTTTCAAGCTCTTGATGAATGCGATCGGCCAAAAAAATACCCCGTGGCTGGATGCCTATTAAAACGGTATTTGCGAAATCGTCGTGGTTTTCAATTAACTGATGGCAAAGCCTCTTAATTGTAATCTGAATTTTTTGTCCGTCAAGAAGTGTTTTCTTTTGCATTGAAGAAGGATTGGGCAAATATATAAAAATGTTTCAAGGTAGAAAAGTTGAAAGTGCTTTGTTTTCTTTTTCCTACTTAACAAGCTCTTTTACAAGGTTAAATTGTTTATATATTTTGAAAAGCAAGTTTCTGTGCGCATCGGTTACTAAAGTCCTGCCATTCGCTATAGCCCTTGTAAAAACTCGGGGCTGCCGCTATTGTCAGGTTTAATTAATTCAGTACAAAAGTGTAAATTTACATTCGCTATGGCACAAAAATCAGTAATTTTTTTTGATGGAGTTTGTAATTTATGTAATGCATCTGTACAATTCGCAATCGAGCATGATGTCAAGAATATTTTTATGTTTACAGCTTTACAAGGAGAATATGCCAAGACTATTTTGCCTTACTTTGATGTAGACTTAAATAAGATCAATTCGATTATTTTGGTTCAAGATGATAAACTCTACACCAAATCTTCTGCAGCTTTAAGGATTGCTAAACGCTTAAATGGGATATTGCCCTTACTTTACGGTTTCATCATTGTACCTAAATTTATTAGGGATTGGGTTTATGATATTATTGCCAAAAATCGATATAAGTGGTGGGGTAAGCAAGAAAGTTGTTGGGTGCCCACTCCAGAATTAAAGCAAAAATTTTATCCCTAAATCCTTAAGAGAGGATTTTATATGTAAACACTTAAGATATATTATCTTGATTATTTTGGGGCTTCCAAAGCCAAAGCGTTAAAATAAAAAGTGGTATGGTAATGCTTAAAGCAATTACAATAAATATGCTGCGTTGTTTAACAATATCGGCCTCATCAGTTATAAAAATATTGATAGTTTCCCATAAGGCAAATAGTGTAATTAAGGTACAAACGACGGCAAATACTTTACGCATATTTTAATTTTAAACAAAGATTGCATTAATTTTTAAAAAACGGCCTTACTAGGTTGTAGATAATAAAAAAAAGTCAGTTGGATTTCTCCATACTGACTTAAATTTAACCAAATAAACAAAATTATTCTGCCGTTTTAACTGGCTCTAAATCTTTTAATTCCTCTGTAGAAAACAAGCGATAATGAATTTTAAAGGTTTTTTGTAATGGGGTTTCTAAGGAAAATCCTCCAACTCCGAAACCGTCCAAAACATCAAGCGTAAAATGGGAGAATTTCCAATATTCATAAAGATCTCGATCTACCCAAAATTCGCAATTTTCTACTTCACCTAAACAAACATCACGCATTCGAAGATAATAGCCTCCCTTTTCGAAACATTGTGGTTGAGTGCCCTCACAACATCCACCAGCTTGGTAAAACATCAATTCGCCGTGTTTTTCTTTTAAGATGTTGATTAATTTCTTGGCTTCATCTGTGCTATCAATTCTCTTTATCATCATTCATTAGGGTCAGTTCATTCCAATTATTAATGCTTAAATAAATGTTTTGTTTCAATTATTAAAAGAAACCCAGTTTATTCTTATCGTAAGAGATTAACATATTTTTGGTTTGGCGATAGTGACCTAACATCATTTTATGATTTTCTCTACCAACGCCAGATTGTTTATAACCTCCAAATGGCGCTCCTGCGGGGTAAGAATGATATTGATTTACCCAAACCCGACCAGCTTGGATAGCTCTCGGTACTTGGTACAGTTCATGTGCATCACGAGTCCAAACGCCAGCACCTAGTCCATAAAGTGTATCATTTGCAATTTCTATTGCTTCTTCAACTGTTTTAAAAGTAGTGACTGCCAGTACCGGACCGAAAATTTCTTCTTGAAAAATTCTCATTTTATTATGACCCTTAAAAATGGTTGGTTTGATGTAGTAACCTGATTCAAGATCCCCTTCCAATTTATTTACATCACCACCAGTTAATAGTTCAGCACCTTCTTCTTTTCCTAATTTGATGTAAGCAGCAATTTTCTCAAACTGAATTTTAGATGCCTGTGCGCCCATCATTACGGTTCTATCCAGCGGACTACCGATTTTTATTGCTTCTGTTCTTTCGATTACTTTTGCGATGAATCTATCGTAAATATCTTCTTGGATTAACAATCGGGATGGACAAGTACAAATTTCACCTTGATTTAAAGCAAACATTACTGCACCTTCAACTGCTTTATCTAAAAATGCGTCGTCTTCATCCATTACCGAACTGAAGAACACATTTGGAGATTTTCCACCTAATTCTAACGTTACAGGAATAATGTTTTCCGTAGCATATTGCATTACTAACTTTCCGGTAGGTGTTGAGCCAGTAAATGCCGCCTTTGATATTTTTGGATTAGTAACTAATGCTCTGCCAAGCTCTGCGCCAAAGCCATTTACAATATTGATAACTCCAGGAGGCAACAAATCGCCAATTAATTCCATTAAAACCATAATAGAAATTGGAGTGCTTTCAGCAGGTTTAAGCACAACGCAATTACCAGCGGCTAGTGCTGGAGCTAGCTTCCAAATACCCATTAAAAGTGGAAAATTCCAAGGAATAATTTGTGCAACTACACCAATTGGTTCGTGTACAATTAATGAAACCGTATTTGCATCCAGCTCAGAAAGCGAGCCTTCCTCCGCACGAATTACGCCAGCAAAATACCTGAAATGATCTATTCCCAACGGTAAATCTGCAGCTAAAGTTTCTCTTACCGCTTTTCCATTATCAATTGTTTCAACAGTGGCCAGATATTCTAAGTTATCTTCCATTCGTTGAGCAATCTTATTTAAAATAATACTTCTTTCTGTCGAAGACGTTTTGCTCCATGTTTTAAAAGCTTCATGTGCAGCATCTACAGCTAGTTCTAAATCTTCTTTTGATGAGTGGGCAGCCTTGGTAAATACTTTCCCATCAATCGGCGAGATGTTATCGAAATAAATGCCTTTTACTGGTGGTACAAACTTACCTCCGATATAATTATCGTAGTGGGTTTTGAATGATGGTCTTTCAATTAAATTTTCCATGATTATTATTGGTTTTTTAAATTGGAAAGCCACTAAGGTTTTTTCTGAGATTGAATTTTATCGGAATTGCTCATAGTGAATTTCGCGATTACAAGATTTGGTTAATACAAACCTAATCGCAAAGCCAATGTAGCAGGTAGTATAATCGGCTCAATTGGTAGCACTTTTCATTCATGCTTTGTAACCTTATTGAATCGATATTGCGCTTGTTGTATAAATACGTAATGTAATCGGATAAGTATAATTTGGCGTCGCCAAAATCAACCTATAAATCAATGAAATAAATTATATTTGATTATTAAGTAAATGTCTAACCAAAATCAATTCGGATTATGCAACACACATTAGATCAGGTAAACTTAAGTGCTTCAAAAAATCTTCAAACCTTAGTTGAGAACAGGACTTCTTATACTTTGGAAAGATGTGAATTAAGTGTTTTTGAAACTTATGCCGAGTCTTATAAGGTTCCATTAACCTTTAACGATTTTGTGATTACCAGCATGTTACGTGGCAAAAAAGTGATGCATTTATTTGATAAAAAGGGCTTTGATTATTTTCCGGGACAAACGGTTATCGTTCCTCCATCGGTTACTATGAAAATTGATTTTCCAGAGGCAACAACGCTTAATCCAACCCAATGTATTGCCTTGGCGATTGATCAGGAGCAGATTAAAAAAACGATTGCTTATCTGAATGAATTTTTTCCGAAAGAGGGAAGTAATGAAAAGTGGCTTTTAAATTATGATGAATATCACTTTTACAATAATGAGGAAATTGCCTACCTTATAAATAAAGTTATCCGGATCTGCTCGGAAAGAACAAAGGAAAAAGATGTATTAGCTGATTTAACTTTGAAAGAGTTATTGGTTAGGATTATGCAGTCTCAAAATCTTAAAACGATTAGTGATGAAGCTTATAATCTTAATCAGAATCCGCTTGCATTTGTTTTAAACTACATTAAATCTAACCTGAACGAAAAGATTAGCATCAATAGTTTGAGCGATAAGGCTTGCATGAGCAAGGCGACATTTTATAGATTATTTAAAAGAGAATTGGGGATTAGTCCAAATGATTTTATTTTAACTGAAAAAGTTAATCGGGCAAAAATTTTGCTTGCTCAGCCAGGAAATAAAGTTGCATCTACAAGCTATGAATTAGGTTTTACAGATGCTAATTACTTCATAAGGGCATTTAAGAAAATTGTTGGGGTTACGCCTGGCGCATATCAATTGCAGGTAGCCAATCAGTTAATTCATTAATTTTCCAAATACCTTTTTGAATAGGTAATTCCCATCAAATCATAACGTTTAAACTGTGTCATTAATCGCTTTCGAAAATCTGGATAGTTTCGCTTTTCTTTCGGACTCCATAAAATTTCGCTTAAGGCATCTAGTCTGGGGAAAAGCTGATATTGAACCTTTGCTGGGTTGGTAATATACTCAGTCCATAAGCAACCTTGTCCGCCCCAAATGTATTTGGCTTGTTCTGCATTTAATTCAGCAGGAATGGGTTCGTAATTGTAAACATCGGCAAGAAGGGAAGCTTTGCCTGCAGTCAGACTATCTTCCTTTACAAATTGAGCATGATTGAAATAAACTTTATCCTCAGGCGTCATGATGGCTTTGTGGTTTTGCTTGGTCGCTTCTGTTCCACCTTTTTCTCCTTGCCAACTCATCACTACCGCATTTGGTGCTAATCCTCCTTGTAAAATTTCGTTCCAGCCAATAATGGTTTTACCTTTGCTATTAACAAATTTCTCAATTCTTCTAATAAAATAGCTTTGTAGCTCGTTTTCTGATTTCAAGCCATTGGCTTTCATAAATTGCTGTGAAACTGTAGATTGTTTCCACCAAACCTTGGATGCTTCATCGCCACCGATGTGAATATATTGCGATGGAAATAAATCCATTACCTCAGATAAAACATTTTCCATGAATTTAAATGTCGTATCAGATGCTTGAAGTATGTTATTATATTTGTTCATCATTCCCCAAGTTTGTGCAACCTCATATTTTTTGTTTGGCTCGGTGCCTAGTTCTGGGTATGCGGCCAGTAAAGCCATACTGTGTGCTGGCATTTCAATTTCGGGGATGATGATGATATAACGTTTCGCTGCATAATCGATCACTTCTTTTATTTGCTCTTGCGTATAAAAACCACCATGTTTAATTCCGTCGGTTTTTATTACAGCATCTTTAGGTGTAATTTTAATTTCTGTTGGTAAAACTTGATATTTGATATACTCATTTCCCTTTCCTGGCCACAAACCAATGATACTACCGTTTCGCCAGGCGCCAATTTCTGTGAGTTTTGGATATTTTTTAATTTCAATTCTCCAGCCATGGTCGTCGGTTAAATGCCAATGAAAATAATTCATTTTATGGAGTGCTAAATAATCAATGTACTGCTTAATAAATGCAACATCGAAAAAATGGCGACTCACGTCCAAGTGCATTCCTCGGTAATCGAAGCGAGGGTAATCGGTTATGGTAACCGATGGAATTTGAAGTGATGTTGATTTTAACTCTGGTAGCAACTGAATTAAGGTTTGAATACCATAAAAAAGTCCATTTTCTGAACCGGCATAAATTACTGTTTGCTCGTAGTCGCTTATAAGTTCATATTCGTTTGAATTTTTTAATAAACGTGTAATTATTTCCAGTTTGATTATGTTTTTTTTACTTGTTGAATTTGGGTTAATCTGAAGTTTTAAGTCGTAATATTTTTGAATATAACTTTGTAGAAATAAAGCAGAATTGGCTAAGGGATCATTTGAAATAATTTCTGTGTTTTTATCAATGATAAATTTTTCTGTGCTTAATCCTGTCTTAATACTTACAGGCTGTGGAATGATATTTACTTCTTGAGCAAATAGGCTGTTGCAAAAAGCAATCGATAAAAGCAAAAAGATAATCTTCTTCATAATAGAATGGTTTTCCTTATCAAAAGTAATAATTATAGGTGGATGAAAGGAAAAGGTTTGAGAGAACAAATTACTTATATTCCTAAAGCCGATGGTAGGAAAATCATTTTAGGTTGTGTGCTTCGACAAGCTCAGCATGACAATCGCCAAAAATATTGAACGGACAGCGAGGCAGGAGTAAGCGATTATTGCTTGCTTTCGTTTCCAAATTATTTGAACCATATAAGACATTTAAGGAAGTGTAAGCTCAAGATGGAAAAGCTTAAATGTTCTTACATTCCTTGTATGGTAAAAAATGAGATTGCTTCGTCGGCTGAAAAAGCCTCCTCGCAATGACGACCTTGTGAAGATTTTGTGTATTCTATGTTTCCGTAGCAAAAAATAGAAGCAAAAAAAAATCCCGATAACTTTCGCTATCGGGATTAATATATTTAGTTAAAAAGAACTAGCCTTTTTTAGCTTTGCTTTCTTCGCCTTCTAATTGCGATTTCAATTGAGCCAATACGTCTAAATCTCCTAAAGTAGATTTCTCTACAGAATCTTTAACTTTTTTAACTGCTGTTATAGATGCTTTAGCTTCTTTCTTTTTAGCATTTCTTTCTTCTGCTACAGCTTCAGCTTTAACTTCTTCCCAAATACGAGCGTGAGAAACAACGATGCGTTTAGCTTCTTTGTTAAACTCGATGATTTTGAAGTCGTTAGTTTCTTCAGCTTTAACCGAAGTACCATCTTCTTTAACCATGTGTTTAGTTGGTACGAAACCTTCTACACCATAAGGTAAAGCAATAACAGCACCTTTATCAGTTACTTTAACAACAGTACCTTGGTGAACCGAATCTAAAGTGAAGATCGTTTCGAAAGTATCCCAAGGGTTTTCTTCCAATTGTTTGTGACCTAAGCTTAATTTACGGTTATCAACATCAAGTTCTAAAACAACAACGTCTAATACATCACCAACTTTAGTGAATTCGTTAGGGTGGTTTACTTTTTTAGACCAAGATAAATCAGAGATGTGGATTAAACCATCGATACCTTCTTCAATTTCAACGAAAACGCCGAAGTTAGTCATGTTTTTAACTGTAGCTGTGTGCTTGCTTCCAACTGGGAATTTAGCAGCAACTTCTTGCCAAGGATCGTTAGATAATTGTTTAATACCTAAGCTCATTTTGCGTTCGTCTCTATCTAAAGTTAAAACTTCAGCTTCGATCTCATCACCAACTTTTAAGAATTCTTGTGGATTTCTTAAGTTTTGTGACCAGCTCATTTCAGAAACGTGGATTAAACCTTCAACACCTGGGATGATTTCTAAGAAAGCACCGTAATCTGCAACAGTTACGATTTTTCCTTTTACTTTAGAACCAACAGCTAAGTTAGCATCTAAATTTTCCCAAGGGTGAGGAGTTAATTGTTTTAAGCCTAAAGCGATACGTTTTTTCTCATCATCGAAATCTAAAACAACAACGTTGATTTTTTCATCTAATGATAATACTTCTTTTGGATGCTCTATGCGGCCCCAAGAAATATCAGTAATGTGAAGTAAACCATCTACACCACCTAAATCGATGAACACACCGAAATCAGTAATATTTTTAACAGTACCTTCTAATACTTGTCCTTTTTCTAATTTAGAAACGATTTCTACTTTTTGGCTTTCTAAATCGTCTTCAATTAACACTTTATGAGAAACGACTACGTTTTTAAACTCATGGTTAATTTTAACAACTTTGAATTCCATTGTTTTACCCACGTATACATCGTAATCGCGGATAGGTTTGATATCAATTTGAGAACCTGGTAAGAAAGCTTCAACGCCCATGATATCAACAATTAAACCACCTTTAGTACGGCTCTTAACGAAACCGTTGATGATTCTATCATTTTCAAGAGCCTCGTTAATAGCTTCCCAAGATCTTTGAGTTTTTGCTCTTTTGCGAGAAAGGATCAATTGACCGTTAGCATCTTCCGGTGCTTCAACGAATACGTCAACTGAATCGCCGATTTTTAAATCCGGTGTATCACGGAATTCTGAAGTAGAAACTAAACCGTCTGATTTAAAACCAACGTTTAATACTACATCTTTGTTGTTAATTGAAACAACAATACCGCTAATGATTTCACCTTTAGTGATTTGATTGAATGTTCCAGCATACATATCTTCAAACTTCTTACGGTCTGCATCATTGTAATTACCGAAAACTTTTTCATCTGCATCCCAATCGAAATCTTCGGTTGGTGTTGCTAATGATGATTTGATCGATTCGATCGAAACTGAATCAGCTTCTGATTCAATCGTTTCTTTTTCAGTCAGGCGTCCGCCTTCTCCCTGAAGCTCAGCTGTTTTTGCTGCTAATTCTTTTTCTGCTACTTGTTTTTTAGCCATTAATTAATTATCTCCTTTTTTCCCTATTTAGGGACTGCAAAGGTAAAACTTTTTTAATTAATAGGAAAGATTTTTTTAATAAATGTTGCTGATTTTTAGTGGATTAGAAAAGCAGTATCGAGTATTTAGTATCGAGTATCAAGATTAGGCGCTGAAAGGGGGTGTTTTGAAATTCTCCTTTCTCAGCGTAGTGTCCATAGGGCAGTGCTTTATTTTCTAATATAAAGAAGTAATGATTTGGAAATGAGCATTCAGTAGTTCTTCTGTTAAAGCAGTCCCGTTATTTGCTATAGCCCCGAAGAAAAATCGGGGGCTGCCGCTGCTACCGGGTTTAGATCGAAAGGATTGTGCAAGAACAAAGAATATTTAATTATTGAATAATGATATAAACTATTCAGAAATTTCACTCAACAGCTCAATCAGTTCTCTATCTGAAATATTATCTTTCTCAGATTTATCATAAATAGAAAGTAAATAAACAGTTGAATCTGAAATAACAAAATTAGTTATTATTCTTGCTCCACCAGATTTGCCTTTACCTTTGGATGCTATTGCAATTCGAATTTTATAACAGTTTTTTCCAATTGGAGTACCAATTTCTGGATCAATTCTTATATTTTTAACTAATTCTAAAAGCTCTTTCTTTAATGATGCATACTTTTTGAAGAGACGCTTGGTTTGCTTTTCAAAAGAGGAGATGGTTTTTACATTATAAACCATTCAAAAAAGCCTCAGCATCATGTCCCTCCAGCTTTCCTTGCTTAATCAGTTTTAATTCTTCAACAGCTTCTTTTATCTCTTCAATTAAAACGGCTTTGTGGTCAATAATGGTTTTCGTTTTAACATAAGGAATGCTATTAAGTACATCCATTAAGGAAGCTGCTTTATGATCTGGAATTTCTAATAACACTTTCATAATACCAAATATACAAATTTAAAATCCTACTTCTTTGTAAAAGTTCCTCTCGTAAAACCCTCTCCAATTAAAGTATTTTCGTCTCTTATCAATAACATAATCGTATTCTGCTGATCGTAGAGTTTGATCATTTCGCCATCAATAACATACTTTGAAGTGAAAGTAGAATCTGTATAGGCATCTGTAACCGTTACCGAATCTTTCGATTTAAATGTGAAAGTTTTATATTGTATATCTTCATTGCTGGCAAAAGTGCCAGCAACAGTTTTTTCTTGTATAAAAGTAATGAAACAAAAATAACCTGTAACCAAGATAATTACTACTGAAAAACCGATAATGAGTTTATTCCCACTGGCATATTTTAAGGAGAAGAATAAAATGGCAGCCAATATTAAGGCAACAACAGCGAAAAAGATAATGTTGGTATAATCTGTAGCGGCTTGAGGTACTGATGCAGCAGGAACGGCATTTGTGGAAGCAGCCGGTTTAACTGGAGAAACTCGAACTAAAAACTCTCTACTTACCCAGCCTTCTCCGTTGGTAACCTTAATTTTAAAAAAGGTGCTATTGGTAGAGTCGATTACAGCAACATTTTCGTTTTCAGGAAGATATCCAATTACCTTGCTTTTTGAATCGGCCTTTGCTCTTACTCTCAAGTTATCAGTAGTTACTCGATAAATAATATCTGCTGCCGGGCTGGTTGGTGCAGTATTTGGCTGTGGCGCATTTGGCTGCTGTGCTGCTGGTTTTGAAGATGCAATTTTCTCTACAAAATCTTTACTTACCCAACCTTCTCCATTCTTTAGCTTAATTTTGTAAAACTTAGGATTGCTCGCATCTAAAACTATAATATTTTGATTTTGCGAAATATTGCTAATCACCTTGCTTTTCGGATCGCTCGTTGCTCTTACCCTTAATTTATCAGCTTTAACACGATAAGTATCTTGAGCGCTTAAGCTTATTGAAGAAATAAATAAGGCAATGAAAACGAAGAATATTCTAGTCATAATTTTGGGGATTCTGCAAAGCAGTTAATAAATATTTCAACGATGCCAAGAGCAAACATCGTGCTATTGTGCCAAAATTAGAAAATAGTTTTAAAACGAACCTAAGAAGATCATAAAAAGAGCTAATTGAATTTGTCTTTCATTAAATGAGGTTGAACAATATTGGTGTAAGGATATATTTCGAATATGTAAAAGAGGCCTTTTTTTGTATTTAACTTGTTTTTCTTAACATATTCTTTTAAGGAGCTTGTTATCTCTGATTCTATCCTGCTTTTGGCAGTTTTAGTATCATTCGTGTAGAAAATTATCTCTTCAATTTTCAAAGTGGAATCTATTTTAACTGAAAACAAGCTATAATCTCCAACTTTTTCGCTGCTGTAAGTTTTGTATTTTGAATCATTCAAATAGAGAGGGATAGTTTTTCCCGTAAATTTATTGATGTTGTTTCTCAGCGTTTCTAAAATAAATGGAATTTTTCCTTTGGCAAAGTTATAATCATCAGCCCTTTGCATACTACAATAGCCAGATGAAATTTTACCTTCTTTATCCTTGTATCCAAAAATTAACCATTTACTTCCTAGAATAAGTTTAATATCGCAAGAACTCTATATGTTCGGCATGTTATTATATCCTCCAATATTAATTGATTCTTGCGCTTCTCCCTTATAAAGCTGCTGAATGTTAATCGTAGTCTCGTAATAATCCTTGCCAATTCTGTTCTTATCTGTTTTAATAATTTCAGCTATAGCAACAAAATCAGCTTTATAAAAGCTTTCCGTTATGTATTCTAAGCCGCAGTGGCAGGCAAATAAGTTAGTTGATGTAAGCGTAATAAATATTACAATTATTAATTTCTTCATGGAAATAAGATGATTTAAATTTCAAATTCCATAATGGGCTTTACCAACTTCCGCCTGTACCACCTCCGCTACTTCTTCCACCACCCCAACTGCTTGATGATGATGAACTGCCACTACTGGAAGAAGAGGAACTTGATGAAGATTTAGATTCGACTAGCATAGCTAGTGTAATCCATTTAATGAATTCTACATTTTTACAACAGCTACATTCGTTTATCAGTTTTGCCTGACCATCATGACTATAAGTTGCTGCGGTAACGGTAACTTGTTTGTTTAATTTGTAAGTTCTGAAACCGCATTTCGGACATTCGGTGTAACCATTATATTCTTCAGCAGGCCACTGTTTAATAATATGCTCTTTACGATCTGTACTTTCCCAAATATCGTAATCGTAAGTTTTTGCAACTTCCTCAGCTCGCTGTCCGCCGCTTAAAAATGGTTTGCCTTCAATGTTGATATCCCTATCCACACGAATCATTTCTCGATTTTTATTATCAAGAATTGGCGTGAATCGATCAATGTTTTTAGCTCGCTTAAATAAGTAGTTAATAAGTGTGAAGAGTATCAACGGAGAAAAAATGACTAGCCAAAAGTTTTTTTTGTTGAAATCGGTAACTGCGTTGAAGAAATTTTTATCGTCAATATGTGTTTTCCTTAAAGTTGAAATATGAAATATATACCGAAAGAATAAGCCTACAGCTAAAATTCCATATAAAATGAAAGGTGCATGGGCTAATTTTACCCGCTCAAATAAACCAAAGCCATTAAAGAATACCATGGCGAAAATGCTGATAAACATGAACATGAAAAATCCTGCACAACCACTGGTAATGGTTTTTTCCAAATCAGTATTGCCTTTCCCTTTTAGATTTGTAGTCTTTTTAGCTTGCTTATTTACCAGTTTGAAAACGCCGATAAATGCTAAAATAATAACTATAACGGGCACCCAAACATCACCCAAGTCGTTATGCTCATCCTGTTGAGTGAAGAATTGATTGAGTTCTGATTTATTTTCGGGGTTTAAGATGATCACCCCAATGGCATCAATGGTATTAATTATGCCTTTTCCAAAATCATTTTCCCTAAAAGCTGGGATTAAATTTTGCTCAGCAATGTGTTTTAGTTTCACATCAGGCAAAACACCTTCAGTTCCTGTTCCGGTGATAAAACGATATTTGCGTCTATCTTTAGAAATGAATAACAATAAGCCATTGTTGCTCGTTTTCTGCCCGATTCCCCAAGTATTAAAAAGCTCATAAGCAAAATCAAAATCCTCTTGATCTTTATCAAAATCATTAACAATTACTACTGCAGCCTGTACATTGCTTTTCGCCGCGAAATTGGAAATTGAACTGTTGATATTAGCTACATCATCTGCACTTAAAATTCCATCAGGATTACTTACCCAACCACCGCCGTTATTTTTCGGATCTGGAATATCCTTAACTTGATATGCTTTTTGGGCATAAGTAAAATTAAAAAAAAGTATAAGTGCAAAAATACCAACTACTTTTAATAATGAATTTCGGAGCATCGTGAAATTAACATAAGGTTATAATCGTTTACATCATTCGCTAATAAGGTGGATTTTATTCTTTCAATATTCTATCCAATACCTTATCCAATTTTGATTTATCTTTTGCGTAAGGAGCTAAATCAAAAAGCTGAACGGTTTTAAATTCGATTGGGTGGCTTTCACTTTGTAGAGAAATATAACCAGATTTTAATAGAGTGCCATCAACTTTAACCTTTGGATCGAAGTTAGAAACGCTTCCGCCACCAATTTGTGGTTTGGTATATTCCAAAACTACTTCGCCAGCAATAATGTGTTTAATAACTGAATCACCAAGGACTAAAAATTCTGCCGTTACCCATTGATCGCCTGCATATGTTTTCGATTTTGAATCTAAGCAGTGTGGTGTAAATAACTCACCTTTATAATTAATTAACGTTCCTGGTGTACAAACGTTACTGGTATGTCTTTCGTGTTCACCATCACCACCAAGAATTTGAGCTTCAACCGATATCGGGAAGTCTTGATCTTTAAGCATGGTAGCAGGATCCTGACAATGCAACATTGCACCACTATTTCTGGTTGCCCAACCCTCGCCACCTTTAGCTTGGTCGCCAACAAAGCGATAAGTAACTTTTAACAAATAAGAAGAGAATGGCTTTTTATAGAAAATATGGCCATACTGTTTATCGAACTCGGTGTAACCATCGTAGCTTACCTTCATCAATCCGTTTTCTACCCTAAAAGTATTGGCGTAATTATCCTTATAATCGTGTTTGGAAATTTTAACGTTCCAATCCTTTAGATCTTTTCCATTGAAAAGATTAATCCAACCTTTTTGGGCGCTGGCATTAAAGGAAATAGATGCAACAATAAAGAATAACAGAGTAGGCAGTTTTGATTTCATGGTAGCTTAATGGTTAGGTGCTAAAAATATGAAATTAAAATCAACTCGATAAATAAAATTCTAATTAGGTAGTGATTCAACTTTTTCTAAGGCAAAAGCCAATTGTTCTTCCTGCGTTAAATCGGTATTATCCAATATTATGGCATCATCGGCCCTAACCAGCGGACTTTCTTTACGTGTGGTATCAGCATAATCGCGGTGAGCCAGATTTTCAAAAACTTCTTCTAGGGTAGTTTCATTGTTTCCTTTACTTTCCAGCTCCTTAAACCTGCGTTCTGCCCTGATTTTTGGATCTGCCGTCATAAAGAATTTTAAAGGTGCATCAGGAAAAACGGTTGTGCCAATATCGCGGCCATCCATTACGATGCTTTTTGATTTTCCCATACGTTGTTGTTGTTTCACCATTTCGTGGCGAACAATTTTATGGGCAGAAACCTCACTTACATTTTCAGAAACGGGCATAAGGCGAATTTCATCAGAAACTTCCTCGCCGTTAAGCGTAATGTGCGATTCGTAATCACGAGAATGAAAATTTAGTTCGATATGTTGTAACGCATCAGTAACAGCATTGTCATCAGAAATATCGATCTTATTTCTTAGAAAATATAGAGTAACCGCACGATACATCGCTCCGCTATCTACATAAACAAAACCCAATTTTTTAGCTAATGCTTTCGCTAAAGTGCTTTTTCCGCAAGATGAATAGCCATCAATAGCTATAACCAAATTCTTCTTCATTTTGTTACAAAGGTAAAAAATTGAAGCACATTGCTAAATTTTTTAAGTGTATTTAGAGAAATAATAAAGCCTTAAAATGAAACATAGCGATTTAAATTTTGTTTATCCTTAAACGAAAAATTATGTTATTATCTGAAAAAATGTTATCTGCATTAAATAACCAAGTTAAATTAGAAGCTGAGTCATCGCAGGTATATTTGGGAATCGCATCATGGCTAGAAACACAGCCTGGTTTAGAGGGTTATACTGAGTTTTTTTATCGCCAAAGTGATGAAGAGCACCACCATATGCTGAAGTTAATTCATTACATAAATGATAGAGATGGGCATGCAATAATTACAGCACTAGACATGCCTAAAAATTCATTCGGCCAAGTTGTAGAGGTTTTTCAGGATTTTTTAGATAATGAATTGCTAGTTTCAGCAAGCATTAATGATTTGGTAGAATTGGCTTTGAATGAGAAAGATTATCTAACCTTTAAATTCTTGCAATGGTATTTAGATGAGCAGCTAGAAGAAGAGAAAATGGCTAAAACTATGCTTGCAAAGCTTGAATTGGTTGGAAATGATAGAGGTGGAATTTATCAACTGGATAAAGATATTGTTGGCTTGCGCACTAAGGTAAGTGAAAC
The DNA here is from genome assembly GCF_004331675.1 of Pedobacter frigidisoli. GTDB lineage: Bacteria > Bacteroidota > Bacteroidia > Sphingobacteriales > Sphingobacteriaceae > Pedobacter > Pedobacter frigidisoli. The sequence continues at coordinate 33,297 of NZ_SJSN01000015.1, forward strand.
CAAAGAAGGGGAATAAGCCAATTCCAATTGATGGATCAATTTTGTACTTTTGCGGAATGTTACCCACTAGAGAAGAAATTTTAAAATCCGTTACATTCAAAACCTCCAGGAGTGGAGGCAAAGGTGGGCAAAATGTAAATAAAGTATCGAGTAAGGTTGAGCTAATATTTGATTTAGAGAGTGCTTTGTTTCTTGATGATGATGAAAAGTTATTATTAAGGACTAGACTAGAAAACCGATTGGATTCTGATGGCTTGTTACATGTTGTTTCTCAAGAGGATAGGAGCCAGCTTCTAAATAAGGAGAAAACGGTAGCCAAATTAATAGAGCTCTTGAAGCGATCGCTCCAAATTCAAAAAAAACGGAAGCCAACCAAAATTCCGAAATCGGTTATTCAGAAGAGATTGAATAATAAAGCAGTTATGGCTAATAAGAAAGAATCTCGTAAAAAACCAAGTTTTGATTAGCTTTTTTTAATAAGCTTAATGTCCTTGATAAGATCTTGTTAAACAAGCAAAAAATTCAACAATTTATTTCCCAAATCGATAATATAAACTCAAGCCGCCATAATTCTGTGCCTTGGCAACACTTTTAATTTCCTTGGTTTTGAAAATGATATTAAAATCTGCGGTGAATCTTTTTGAGCTATAATTTACCCCGAATTGCTGTTCGAACACGATTGGCTTAACGCCGAAAGTAACCGGACTTTCATCATTAAATAAGCTTCCTTGAATGGTTGCATCATCCGCAACTACATTCAGTTGAGGTTTTAAATAAAAGAAAAACTCAGATTTATTTAAGCTTTCTGTTTTTGAATCTCCAATCACAGCATTGTGATAAGCACTATTGTATAACTGGTTTAATCTTCCCGCTCTAAATAAAATAGAGGCTCCTAAGCCAGAAAAAGTTGTTCCTAAATTGGCGTACCCTTGGCCGCTAAAATCAACTACATTATCTTCAGTTCGGTAAAGCATTTTGCTGTAGTTTGCAGCTAGATTTACGGCAACCTCATTTTTGATTTGATATTCCCAGCCTGAAGGTGTATAGAAACCAACGGTTTTATGTAGAAAACGCTGTGCATCCTGCGCTAGAGAATTTGGGCCCACTGTTCCAATCTCTATACTTGTTTTTAAAACACTTTCATTTTTATAGAAAACTGAATATGCTGCACCAGCATACAAATAGCCCGCAAAAGGCCTATCCTGATCTTCCTTTTTAGCTACCATTCCCCAGTAAGGCGTATACATTTTCTGGCCCGCAGATATTTCAAAGGTTTTCTTCTCGATTTTGTCAGATAGTTTTTCAGTGTTTATCGCCCTGCGGAAATAAATAAATAAGCCATTCGTATAATAACGATCATTAAGTGTCGCTAAATAAGCATCGTTCTCTGTTTTAAAACCGAATTCGTTTTTAAAAGATTGAGCAAAACTTGTTGAAACAAGCAAGCAAAGAAAAATTGTAAGTGAAAAATTCCTCATAAAAAAAGTCCCGATGAATTATCGGGACTATAAAAGTATTTATTGTAATTGGTTTTTCGATTTTTATTCAAAAAGATTACAATTTAGTTGACAATTGGTAAAATTTTGATACTTAAATCCAATGGTTTTTTAACCTTATTTTTTGTAAGTGCCAAATCAATTACCTCACTCATTTCTGTAACATAATGGAAAGTAAGGTCTTTAATATAACTTTCCTTAATCTCTAAAATATCTTTTCTATTGCTTTTGCAAAGAATAATTTCTTTAATGTTAGCTCTTTTAGCAGCGAGGATCTTTTCCTTAATTCCGCCAACTGGAAGCACCTTTCCTCGTAAAGTTATCTCACCGGTCATGGCTAAATGTTGTTTCACCTTACGTTGCGTAAATGCAGATGTTAGTGCCGTAAGCATGGTTACGCCTGCTGATGGGCCATCTTTTGGAGTTGCACCTGCCGGAACATGGACGTGAACATCCCAGTTATCGAACAAGGTATAATCTATGCCAAATTCAGCAGCATGCGCACGTAAATAAGCCAAAGCAATTACAGCAGATTCTTTCATCACATCACCAAGGTTACCAGTTAATGTTAACTTTCCCTTTCCAGGGCTTAAGCTCGATTCGATAAATAAAATATCTCCACCAACACTTGTCCATGCTAAACCCGTAACCACTCCAGCAACCTCATTACCTTCGTAAAGATCTTTATCGTAAATGGGAGCGCCTAAAATGCGTTCAACATCTTCATTTGTTAAGGTTACATTATACTCATCTTCCATGGCAATCTTAGTTGCGACACCACGAACCAACGAGCCAACTTTCTTCTCTAAACCACGAACGCCAGATTCGCGAGTATAATCCTCGATGACTTTCTCGATTAATGCAGGTTTTAAGACGATATCCTTATTCTGCAAACCGTGATTTTCCTTTTGCTTAGGCAATAAGAATTTCTTTGCGATTTCGATTTTCTCTTCTATGGTATAGCCATTAACCTCGATAATCTCCATTCTATCTAACAAAGCAGGCTGAATGGTACTTAACGAATTGGCCGTAGCAATAAATAAAATGTTCGATAAATCGTAATCCATTTCTACGTAATGATCATAAAAAGCATTGTTTTGCTCAGGATCTAAAACCTCAAGCAGCGCTGATGATGGATCGCCACGATGATCGGTTCCTACTTTATCAATTTCATCTAAAACGAAAACAGGATTATCTGCACCAGCTTTTTTAATTGATGAAATAATACGACCTGGCATTGCACCAATATATGTTTTACGGTGACCACGAATTTCAGCTTCATCGCGAATGCCACCTAAGGCCATTCGTACGTATTTACGCCCTAAAGCTTTCGCTATAGATTTTCCTAATGATGTTTTACCAACTCCTGGAGGACCAACTAAGCATAGAATTGGCGCTTTCATGTTGCGTTTTAGCTTTAGCACTGCTAAATATTCTATAATACGTTGCTTAACTTTTTCTAAACCAAAGTGGTCTTTATCTAAAATTCTTTGAGCCCTTTTTAAATCAAAATTATCTTTGGTAAACTCGCTCCAAGGCAAATCTAACAGCAATTCCAAATAGTTTAACTGTACAGAATAATCTGGAGCAGCAGGATTCATCCTCCCGAGCTTATCTAATTCCTTATCGAAATGTTCGGCTACAGGTTTAGCCCACTTCTTCTTCTTTGCTTTTTCTTGTAATGCATCAAATTCCAAATCAGCAGAATTACCACCAAGTTCTTCTTGAATGGTTTTTAGCTGTTGATTTAAGAAATAATCACGTTGCTGTTTATCAAGATCGGTACGAACTTTAGATTGAATTTGATTTCTCAATTCCAACATCTGCAATTCTACCATTAAAAGCTCCATTACTTTCTGTGCCCTTTCTTGCAAATTACCCATTTCGAGGATTTTTTGCTTATCAGACATTTCGGCATTCATGTTAGACGAAATGAAGTTGATCAAAAATGAATTACTCTCAATGTTTTTAAGTGCAATACTGGCCTCACTGGGAATATTTGGAGAAAGCTGGATAATTTGGCTTGACATCTCACGGATAGAAGCGATTAAAGTTTTGAACTCCTTATCGGCTTTGTGTTTTTGCTCTTCAAATTTCTTAACAACAGCTTTAATATATGGCTCGTTTTGTGCTTCTTCTATTAAACTAAAACGTTGCTTACCTTGAATAATAACGGTAGTATTACCATCGGGCATTTGCAACAATTTAATAATATTGGCAACTGTTCCAACGGTGTTAAGTTGCTCAAATGTAGGGTCTTCGATAGAAACATCTTTTTGAGATACAACCCCGATAATTTTGTTCCCCTTATAAGCTTCCTTAATTAATTTTATAGATTTATCTCTTCCAACAGTAATTGGAATAACTACTCCCGGAAATAAAACTGTATTTCGCAACGGCAAAATCGCCAATGTTTCAGGCGTTTCCTCATTGTTCATTTCCTCTTCATCTTGTTGAGACATTAAAGGGAAAAATTCGGTATCCTCGTTTATTATTGGCATAGCAGAATTGAAATCAAATATATCTTGTTTACTCATTATCACGTTTTCTCTAACGACAAACTGGCAGTTCAATCGTATTCACTTTGTTTGTTTATGTTGTTAAGCTAATAATTTCAACTCTTGTGCCAAAGTAAAAATAATATTAAACTTATGTTAAAAAGGCAGAGCAATTTAAATAATTCCGCCAATATCATATAAAGTATTTTTTAGCGTTAAAGCTAATGTTTAAGGGCTTTAGTTTTAAGATACTTAAAATTAAAAACGCTTAAATTATCAGAATAGGATTATATTGCAAAAAATTTCGCCTCTTTTGGCGCTCAATTTATTAAACTTATTTTTCATTACATGAAGTATTTTAAACAAGCACTTTTAGGATTAATCATTTTTTCATCAACAAGCAGTTTTGCCCAAAGTAATTACGAAAAGAGCATGCAGGCAATGATGAAAGGTGATTTTAAAACTGCTGTTACCCAATTGGAAAAAGCCGATACAAAAACGCCTGATAATGCTAAAATTTTGCAAATGTTGGGTTATTCTTATTTTCAAAACGGCGAATATGAAAAATGTATAGCAACTTATAGTCGTTTAATTGGCATAAAACCTACGGAAGTATCTGCTTATTATTACCGCGGAAAAGCCAGGCTAAATATAGCAAATGATCCTAAGGAATCGTTGAACACAATGCGTGAAAATTTTTACATTGCAGCGATAAGAGACTTTACAAAAGCTATTGAAATTACAGGTGATGAAGATACGCAAATGCTTCAAAACCGTGGTTTGGCTTATAAGGATTACGCTATTTTCAAATCGTACAAATCGAAGAAAAAGGACGAAAAAGCTGCTTGTGTTGCATTGTTTAATAACTCTATTGCCGATTTTCAGAAAGTGTTAACTGTGCAGCCGATAAGAAAAGATATTATTGATTGGATTACTTATGATAAAGCTCAAATTACAAGCTTGAAATAAAATTTGTAAAAAAGGGAAGCTTGAATTTTTTAAGCATCCCTTTTTTTTATCAGAATTTTCCGTTAATTAAATAATTTTTCTCTTCAAGCAACCTAATTTTCTGTCGCTTTTTTATTTGATATAAACTGTCAGGACAATAAGTTAGCGTATCGTGAGACTGAAATAGAATGTTTTTATTATCGATAACGATTTCTATTTTGCCTGCCCTTTGGCCATTCCAAGTAATAGAAACCATCTTAACAGGGATTTTTTTATTATCGGAAGTATAAATATCTACTCCATTTTGTTCCCTTACTCTAAAACTACCTCTCCACGATTTTCTATTGATATCTGCATTTACAAAAATGGCCAATTCCTTTTCCCAATTATGGATTTTAGTTATCTTGTTTTCAACGGATTCATTTATGCTAACCATTTTGTTTACGCTAGGATTAAGTTTTTGTAAGCGTGAAATTTCTTTTCCAAAAAAGCCCTTTAAATCAAAGTATAATAAGTCGATATCTGCCTCAGATTCCTTTCGCTGATTACAGGAAAACAATGCCAAAGCAAATACCAGAATATAAAGTTGTTTAGTCATTATACTAAAACGTTTCCTGTCATTTCCGCTGGAATAGCAACGCCCAGTATTTTTAAAACAGTGGGAGCAATATCGCCCAATTTTCCATCAGCAATAGTTTTATAATCCTTATCGATTAAAATGCACGGAACAAGGTTAGTGGTGTGTGCGGTATTTGCTGATCCATCTCTGTTAACCATAAATTCTGAATTGCCATGATCTGCTAAGAGAATAAATGAATAACCATTTTCTAAACCTTTATTTACAACGATTTCCGCACATTTATCTGCCGTTTCAACTGCTTTGATAACTGCTTCGAAAACACCTGTATGGCCAACCATATCTGGATTTGCAAAGTTAAGGCAAATAAAATCTGCCCATCCACTTTCCATTTCTGCGGTAATGGCTTCAGTAATTCCAGCAGCGCTCATTTCTGGTTGCAAATCATAAGTTGCAACTTTTGGAGATGGAACTAAAATACGTTTTTCGTTCTGGAACTCTGATTCTCTGCCGCCAGAAAAGAAGAATGTTACATGTGGATATTTCTCAGTTTCTGCAATCCGGATTTGATTCTTGTTATTTTCAGCCAAAACCTCACCAATTGTTTTTACTAAATCATCTTTGGTGAAAACTACATTAACTTTTTCAAAGCTTTCATCGTAAGTGGTCATGGTGACATAATACAATGGCAGTTTATGCATTTGCTGCTCAGGGAAATCTTTTTGAGTAAGTGCCGTAGTAATTTCGCGTCCTCTATCGGTACGGAAGTTAAAGCAAATTACAACATCGTCATTTTGGATGGTTGCAATTGGCTCACCATTATCTTGAGTTAAAACAATTGGTTTTAAAAACTCATCGGTTACTCCATTAGCGTAAGATTTTTGAATGGCGCTTAAGGCATCTTGCGTTTTCTCACCAATACCATTCACCATTACATCATATGCCTGTTTAACTCTTTCCCAGCGATTATCTCGGTCCATTGCGTAATAACGCCCAACCATTGTAGCCAACATAGCGTTGGTATCTTGGATATGGTTTTGAAGATCGGTAATAAAGCCTAAACCAGAGTTTGGATCGGTATCTCTGCCATCTAAAAAAGCGTGGATAAAAGTATTTTGTACCTTGGCTTCGTTAGAAGCATCGCATAAAGCCTTTAAATGCTCGATGTGAGCATGTACACCACCATTAGAAACCAAACCAATGAAATGAACAGGCTTGTTATTTTGTTTAGCATAATCGAATGCTGCAAGTAAAATTGGGTTTACATGCAGTTCTCTATCGGTAATCGATTTGTTAATTCTTCCAAGTTCTTGGTAAACCACACGACCAGCACCTAAATTCATGTGGCCAACTTCCGAATTTCCCATTTGTCCGGCAGGTAAGCCTACTGCCTCGCCCGACGCTTCAAGCTTAGAATTGGGATATTTTTGTAATAACGAATCGAAAAAAGGAGTGTTGGCGGCGTATGCAGCATCAGAATTATCTTGTTTTCCGTAACCCCAACCATCTAAAATTATAAGCGCAAGTTTTTTATCGTTTACCATATTTATAGAAAAATTTATTAACTAACACTAAAACAATTTCCTTTAAAACATGTTTTAGTATTTTATTTACCAGGCAAATATAAGTTTATTGCATGTTATATAAATTAAGTAATCAGTTTTTTGATAAGCTAATGGCATAATTTTAGCTACACGGTTCTGTATAAAATACAGAAATGATCCGGAGCTTGTTTTTACTAATTATTAGTTTGTCATCATTATATAGTCCTAATGCCATTCAGGCCGATATTATTGATGATTTATCATTGTATTTTAAGGCTAGCAATACCAAGGATATCGCCAAAAATTTTGCATCTACCATCGAACTGATCATTGTTGATGAAGAAGATGTATACTCAAAAGCACAGGGAGAACAAATCTTGAGAGATTTCTTTATCAAGCATCCCCCAGTAAAAACAAGTATTTTTCATAAAATTAACACAAATCCAAATTACCGTTTCGGGGTAATTATGTTAGGTACCTCAAAGGAGACTTTCAGAGTTTCCATCACCATGAAAAAGTTTAATAATAACTTCCTAATTACTGAATTGAGGATTGAGCCAGCCAAGGACTAATCATAAAAACTATTTTTTGGACAGTAATTGCTGAGATAAGTGCATTTAGGCTATTATCTGGTATATTTTACTTAGGTTATCTTTGCAAAATAAACCTGACAGGAGCGAGCACGAAACCAAATTTTTTATTTGGTGAGTACAGCAGATGGCAGGACTGACAATGAAATGAAATACAGGTTTTGCTTTCCAAATCCTTAATCAAAAGGTGTTATTTCGAAGCAAAAACGATGTTTTATACCTGTCAGTAAATTGTCTGCTAATAAATATTTCTTATTTTTGCGGTATAAACTCTAAACTTTGGATACTCAACTTATACGTCAATTCATAAAAAATGCCCTTGCCGAAGATGTTGGTGATGGAGATCATACTTCTCTTTCAACTATTCCAGCCGGTACTCAAGGAAAGGCTAAACTCATTATAAAAGAAGATGGAATTTTAGCTGGAATGGAACTAGCCGTTGAGATTTTTAAGGAAGTTGATGCAAGCTTGAAAGTTGATGTTTTATTGCAAGACGGTGCTGCGGTGAAGTTTGGAGATATTGGTTTAACTGTATCTGGAAGTACCCATTCTATATTAATTGCTGAGCGTTTGGTTTTAAATTGCATGCAGAGAATGAGTGGCATTGCTACTAAGACAAATCGTATTGTTGCGCTTTTAAAAGATACCAGGACAAGGATTTTAGATACACGAAAAACTACGCCGGGCTTACGATATTTAGAAAAGTGGGCTGTAAGAATAGGAGGTGGCGTAAATCATCGCATTGGCTTGTATGATATGATTTTGATAAAGGATAATCATGTTGATTATGCAGGTGGAATTTCTAATGCTATCAAAGCTGCTCAAAAATACCTTGTCGATCAGCAAAAGGCGCTACAGATAGAAATTGAGGTGAGGAATATTGAGGAGTTATCTCAAGTATTGGCAATGGGTGGAGTAGATAGAATTATGCTTGATAATTTTAATTTCGAAAATTTAAGAGCCGCTGTAAAACTAATCGATGGAAAGTTTATCACAGAGGCATCAGGCGGAATTACTGAAGAGAACGTAGCGGAATATGCTGCTTGTGGAGTAGATTTTATCTCGATGGGCGCACTTACGCATTCGGTAAAAAGTTTAGATATTAGTTTAAAAGCTTACTAAATGATTTGCTATAAAATTAAAAGCTTATTTTTTGTATCATTGTAGGCTATGGTTACGGTTTATTCGCTCAGCGCTTTATTAGTTGCTTATCTTTTTGGATCAATACCTACTGCTGTATGGCTCGGTCAGGCCTTTTACGGTGTTGATGTTAGAGAGTATGGAAGTGGCAATGCTGGCGCTACTAATACCTTTAGGGTTTTAGGTAAAAAAGCGGGAATTGCGGTAATGATAATCGATATAGCAAAAGGCTATACCGCGACAAATCTGGCCTATTTAATTGGCATGTCTGTAACCGGACCACAAAATTCAATCGTCTTTGTTAATTACCAATTGGCCCTTGGCGTAACTGCTGTAATGGGACATTTGTTTCCCGTTTTTGCAGGTTTTCGAGGTGGGAAAGGAGTTGCCACACTTTTTGGAATGATTTTGGCAGTTAACTTTGAAGCATCTATGCTTTGTGTTCTGGTTTTTGTGGTGGTATTATTATTAACTAAATATGTTTCATTAAGTTCGATATGTGCGGGATTTACTTTTCCGCTGAGTGTTGTCTTTCTGTTTCAGGTTTCAATAAAATCCGAAGTGCTTTACGGCATGGTTGTTTGTATCCTGATTTTAGTTACCCACCAAAAAAACCTAGAAAGGTTGCTGAAAGGCAAGGAATCCAAAGTGTATTTGTTTAGGAAAAAGGCTAATTAACTAACAAAAACACATTCACTAAAACTTATTTAAAGGCTTACTGTTTAATCTTCGGTTTTGCATATAAGTAATACTAATCATTTAAAAGCTCATCTATGAAAAAGTTATTTTTAACAGCAAGTGTTGCTGGGATTTTATTATTTAACTCATGTTCTACCGTTCCGTTAACAGGACGTAGTCGGTTCGATTTAGTTAGTAATGATCAGGTTTTACCTATGGCATTCCAAGCTTATAGTACTTTTTTAACGGAAAATAAATCTACTGTATTGCCTGCATCGAACGCTCAGGCATTAAAGGTCAAAACAGTTGGTAGCAGATTAATAACTGCCGTAAAATCTTACATGAATAGCAATAACTATGGTAATTTAATTGCTGATTACCAATGGGAAGTTAATGTTGTACAGAACAACGAAAAAAATGCTTGGTGTATGCCTGGTGGGAAAATTGTAGTTTACACTGGTATCTTACCTGTAACCCAAGATGACGCTGGTTTAGCAACAGTTATGGGTCATGAAATTGCACATGCTATTGCTGGTCACTCGGCAGAACGTATGTCGCAAGAAATGGTGGCACAAGGAATTGGCGCTGCAGCAGGTGTAGCCCTATCTAAAAACCCGAAGACACAATCTATCTTTAATACGCTTTATGGTGTTGGTACGCCGGTGGCGATGTTAAAATTTAGCCGTAACCAAGAGTTGGAAGCCGATCGTTTAGGTTTGATTTTTATGGCGATGGCTGGATATAATCCTTCTAATTCAGTGAATTTTTGGAATAGAATGTCGTCGGCATCAGCAGGAGCACAAAAACCAGCTGAGTTTTTAAGTACACACCCTAGTGATGCTACTCGTATTGCTCAAATTCAAAAATATTTGCCAGAAGCACAACAATATTACAAGAAATAGGGTTTAATACTTAAGGTTTAAATGGTGGAAAGTTTGGTGTTTGCTAGATTTTCCACCTTTTTCTATTTAAAGGAAAAACGATTTGCCTAGACTATTGTTTTTATTAATGTCTAACAACTAATTTCCCAATACTTTCAAAATTGCACTGGCCTTCAGTAAGCATTCTTCATACTCTTTCTCTGCATCGCTTTGATAAGTAATTGCGCCACCAACCTGAAAGGATAAATATTGGTTTTGTGCATTGTAAAGAATACTTCTGATGATAACATTGAAATCAAAATCCCCCTCAGAGCTGATACATCCAAAAGAACCAGAATAAATTCCTCGTTTGGTTTCTTCATATTTTTCAATCAGTTCCATTGCCATCACTTTTGGAGCGCCAGTCATAGATCCCATTGGGAAAGCATTTTTTATGGCATCGATAAAATGAATTTCTGGATTAAGCTCACAGCTGATGGTCGAAATCATTTGATGCACTTGAGGGAATGAATAGACCCCGAAAAGCTCTTCAACTTTAACTGATACTTTAACAGCAGATTTGGTGAGATCGTGGCGTACCAGATCCACAATCATAACATTTTCTGCTTGTTCCTTAACATCGTTTTTTAAATGGTATTTAATATTTTCATCTTCTTTAGGATCGTCACTTCGTCTTGCAGTTCCTTTAATCGGTTGCGAAATTAGTTTTGAGCCTCGTTTACATAAAAATCTTTCAGGGGTAGCCGATAAAATATAATGTTCGTAAATCTTAAAATAGCCTGCAAAAGGAGTGGGGGAAATTTGGTTTAATACTTCAAAAGTTTGAACTGGGTTAATTACGGCATTTTCAGCAAAAAACTCCTGACAAAAATTAACTTCATAAATATCACCACGAAGAATGTGATTCCTTAACGTCTCTACTTTGTTTATATATTGATCTTTCGTCAACCTTTGAGAAATTTCTAATTTTTCGACTTTAGCTTTTGAAATAAAATCAAAATTCTCTATTTCTATTAAAATGGAAGTTTCACCAATCAGAACTTTTGGTTCACCATTTTTATAGGCAATTAAATACTTGGGAACAAAGAAATATAGGTCTGGAAAGTTTAAATGATCTAAGTTATTCGATTGAAGATCCTCGATTTCGTTTTTTAGATCGTAGCTAAAGAAACCGAAAATCCATTGCTTGTGATTTTCATAAAATGCTTTTAATTGTTCAAAAGCATCGCCGCTAGCACATTTTAGCTCATGTTGAACACCAGCTGCAATAACAAAATCATAAGCTGAATAAGAGTCCTTGTATTGATTGGAGTCTAAGAAAGAACAGACCTCGAACTGATTTGCCCAATGCAATGCTCTTTGTTTAAAATCAGATATATTTTGTAGGTTTTTCAAGCTGCGCCAAAGGTAACTAAACGCAACATAAGTGGAAAGCTCTAATTATACAATCTTTTAATTAAGCAAAACCTTTTATTATTTGCAAACTGTGGAATGAGCTCAAATATTAAATTGCTACTCTAAATTCTTTCCAGTTTCTTTTTCATTAAGTTGTTTGAAATTTTGACTACTCACAATCTTTTTGCCTGATTTTTGTTCTAAATCTTTTCGAGCTTTACCTGCAACGCTACCGCCATCTTTTGCTGCAATATGATTTTCTTCAAAGCCTTTTGCGTCTCTATTTTTAGCAATTTCTGTAGTTGAGGCTTCGCCTAGCATCGAAAAAATTAATTCCAAATCTGTCATGTGATCTCTCAAATTCTCCGTAGATTTTGTTAAACCTTTTAGCTTTTTATAATCACTAGGAATGATGCCAAAGGTTGCTTTACTTATTTCTGCTGTTAAAATGGAATATTCTCTACCTTCTTTCACACCTCTTTGTTTCCATTGGTTCGTAAGTTCATCGCGAACAATAATGCCTCGAATTCTTTTTTCTATCCATCCATCACTATATCCTTTGGCTTTATAAGTAGCTCTAATCCTGGCTTGAGCCAATTCTGGGTTTTCTATTTCTGCAATTCTTTCTGCACCAACTTGTGCCAGCCATTGCTTAAAAGGTTCTGCCTTTGGTGATGGTATGGATTGGATAAGACGTAAAAGTTGTTCTGTATTGGCAACGTCAGTCATTCTCATTTTTCCATCATCTGCTGACATTTTCAACTGTCCCAATTTATGGGACAGTTCACTTCCTTCACTCTTAAGCTTAGATTTTAAAGCATTCCAATATTTTCTTGCTCGGGTAGAATTTGTTAAAACCTCAATAACATCAATAATAGAGAAATACCATTTATTTTCCTCCTCATTCCAAGCAGAACGTACTTTTCTATCTTCAAATAATTTTAAGCTATTCATTTTAAAATTCTCATTAGTTTTTGATAAACAAAGGATGTTGTTTGATAAGGAGGAAGCTCTAAGATAAATAAACGCTTTTTAATAACTAAAAAATGTTACAAACAAAAAAAAGCAACCTTTTTCAAGATTGCTTTTGATTTAAAATTTCTAAATATTTATCGTAATTCTAAAGTCTGTGCTCTATCTGGCCCAACTGAAAGGAACTTAATTGGTACTTCTAATTCTTTTTCTAAGAATGCAATGTAATCATTCAATTTGGCTGGTATTTGATCAACAGAAGTAATTTTAGTCACATCTGTTGCCCAACCATCAATTGCTTTAAGCACAGGTTTTGGTTCGATGGAAATAATATCATAAGGCATATAATCGATCGTTTCGCCATCATATTCATAATGTGTACAAGCGTAAATGGTATCGAAAGTATCCAATACGTCAGCTTTCATCATAATCAATTCGGTAACACCGTTTAACATGATCGCATATTTTAATGCAGGAAGATCGATCCAGCCACAACGACGAGCACGCCCTGTTGTTGCGCCAAACTCATGTCCCAAGGCACGTAAGTTTTCACCAACTTCATTATCTAATTCAGTTGGGAATGGACCTCCGCCAACACGTGTACAATATGCTTTAAAAATGCCATAAACTGCACCAACTTTGTTAGGCGCAATACCTAGTCCGGTGCAAGCACCAGCAGTTGTGGTATTACTTGAGGTTACAAATGGATATGACCCAAAATCTACATCTAATAAGGTTCCTTGTGCGCCTTCTGCTAAAACCGCTTTTCCATCTTTCAGATAGCCATTTACAAAGTGCTCGCTATCTACATGAGGAATGCTTTTCAAGAATTCGATTGCTTCAAAGAATGATGCTTCTTTTTCTGCCAATTCATATTCAAAACCTTCGTAATGAGAAAGGATTTCAGTATGCTTTTCAACTAATTTTTGGTAACGCTCCTTAAAATCTGGAAGTGTGGTATCGCCAACACGTAAGCCGTTACGACCAGTTTTATCCATATAAGTTGGGCCTATACCTTTTAATGTCGAACCGATTTTATTTTTCCCCATACGTGCTTCGTTGGCAGCATCCAGCAATTGGTGGGTTGGCAAAATTAAGTGGGCTTTACGGGCGATAACCAATTTGCCTTCAGCAACTGGATCATGACCAGCTTTTTTTAAATTATCTAGCTCTCTTTTTAAAATGATTGGATCGATAACTACACCATTGCCAATAAGGTTCATGGTTTTTTCGTTGAAAATTCCAGATGGAATAGTATTTAAAACGAATTTTTTGCCATCGAACTCTAAAGTATGTCCGGCATTTGGGCCACCCTGAAAACGGGCAATGAGATCATATTTCGGACTAAGAACATCAACGATTTTTCCCTTTCCTTCATCGCCCCATTGTAGGCCGAGAAGTACATCTACTTGCGTCATTATTAAAAATTTAAGCTGGTTTTATTTTGTGGATTGATTTAATTCTAGTTTTGCTGCAGCAGCGGCATTTTCACTCACTTTTCTAGATACGCTGCAATCTGAGCAGAAACCATACATATTTAATGAATGGTGTTTAATGTCGAATTTCAGTAGATCGCCAACCATGGTTTGGATTTGGTGAACACGAGGATCGCAAAACTCTACCACTTTACCACATTCAATGCAGATGACGTGATCGTGTTGGCGGTAACCATAAGATTTTTCGAATTGCGCCATGTTTTTACCAAACTGGTGCTTGGTAACTAAATCGCAGGAAACCAATAATTCTAGGGTGTTATAAACCGTAGCACGACTTACGCGATACTTTTGGTTTTTCATGTGGATATAGAGAGTTTCTACATCAAAATGGTCGTTTCTGGAATATATTTCCTCCAATATGGCGAAACGCTCAGGTGTTTTACGTAGATTTTTGTTCTCTAAATAAGCCTCAAAAATCTTGCGAACGAGCTCATTTGTTTTTTGTTCTGACATAGTTTTTTAACTCCATTCAAAGGTATATAAATTGTTTGATTGTTATGCGATTAGATTGTTGAAATGTTGTAATAAGTCCGAGGTCGGAAGACGGGAGTCCGAAGATATAAGTTCTTAACCCAAAGTCTTAAGCTTATTGCAATTTGCTCATTAAACTCCTGACTTTCCAACTCTCTTTCGGTGCTATTAAACTTCGGACCTCTGACTCTCGACTTTCCAACTACCTATGCATCAAACCTCGTAACCCCTGTAACGCCTCTAACCTTTAATAAATTATTGATCAAGTTTTCTAAGTGTTCAGTATCATTAACAAAAATCATGATCGAACCATCAAAGATCCCCTCGTTAGTATCTACCGTTATTGAACGCATATTCACCTTAAAATCAGTCGAGATTACACGAGTGATGTTGTTGATTAAACCAACATCGTCAATACCAACAATGCGTAAACCGGTTAAAAAAGTAAGTTCTTGTTGTTTGTTCCACTTAGCCTTAACTACGCGATAACCGTAATTAGACATCAATTGAGTGGCGTTAGGGCAATTTGTACGGTGAATTTTAATCCCTTCACTCACGGTAACAAAACCGAAAACGTCATCGCCTGGAATTGGATTACAACAAGCCGCTAAAGTGTAATCTATTTTTTGTAAATCTTCACCAATCAGTAAAATATCCCCATCGGCATTTTTCATTTTACTTTTAACCATATCAACCGTTAAGTTTTCTGGTCGTTCTGGTCCACGCGATTCTACTTCTTTTTCAGTGTTTAGGTATTCCTTAATATCCTTAAGCTCTATTTTGCCTAGTGCTACATTTACAAATAACTCTTGTGTGGATGGAAGCTTAAAGAAGTAACTTAGTTTTTGTAGATTATCGGTATTGTAAGTAATTTTTAGTGATTTCAGTTTACGCTCCAGAATCTCTTTACCGTTATCGGCAATCTTACGTTTTTCTTCTTTAAGCGATGATTTAATCTTGGATTTTGCTTTCGCCGTTACCACAACATTTAACCAATCCTCCTTTGGAGTTTGTTTGTTTGAAGTGATAATTTCTACCTGATCTCCGTTTTGAAGTTTGTAAGAAATTGGCACCAATTTGTGGTTAACCTTGGCGCCAATACAGGTTGCACCAACGCCAGTATGAATTTCAAAAGCAAAATCAAGAGCAGTAGCTCCTAGTGGCAATTGAATTAATGCGCCTTTGGGTGTGAAAATGAAAATCTCATCAGAAAAAAGATTCATTTTGAAATCGTCTAAGAAATCCAATGCATTCGCCTCTGGATTGCTTAACATTTCCCTTACTTTCTGAATCCATTGATCCAAGCCATTATCATTGCTCGATTCCTTGTATTTCCAGTGCGCTGCAAAACCTTTCTCCGCAATTTCATTCATACGCTGTGTACGAATCTGAACCTCAACCCATTGTCCTCTTGGGCCCATTACTGTTGTGTGTAAGCTTTCGTAACCATTTCCCTTGGGCGATGAAACCCAATCGCGTAAACGATCTGGATTGGGGCGATATAAATCAGTTACAATTGAGTACGCTTTCCAGCAATCGGCTTTTTCATTTTCTGGTGCAGAATCCAAAATAATTCTAATGGCAAAAAGATCATAAACCTCTTCAAAAGGGATATTTTTCTTTTTCATTTTATTCCAAATGGAATGGATGGATTTTGGGCGACCATAAACATCGGCAACTAAACCTTGATCATGTACAATTTCATCAATAGGTTCCACAAACTTTTTGATGAACATTGCCCTTTCCGTCTTTTTCTCGTTTAGTTTTTTAGCAATAAACTTGTAAGTATCAGGGTCGAGATATTTCATAGAAAGATCTTCGAGTTCCGATTTTACAGCATACAAACCTAATCGATGAGCCAGAGGGGCATATAAGTAAATCGTTTCCGATGCAATTTTAAGCTGCTTGTGGCGAGGCATAAAATCCATCGTACGCATATTATGCAGGCGATCGGCAAGTTTGATTAAGATTACGCGAACATCATCAGCCAAAGTCAAGAGCATTTTACGGAAATTTTCCGCCTGTAAGGAGCTGTTGGTGTCGAAAACGCCTGAAATTTTGGTTAAGCCATCAATAATCTTTGCGGTTTTCTTGCCAAATTCACGTTCAATATCTTCTAGCGTAATGTCTGTGTCTTCAACTACATCATGCAGCAAAGCACAAACGATAGAAGTTGTTCCAAGGCCAATTTCCTCCGCTGCAATTTGTGCAACGGCAATTGGATGATAAATGTACGGTTCGCCAGATTTTCGGCGCATATCCTTATGGCTTTCCAGGGCCATATCGAAAGCCTTTCTAATCTCTTTCTTGTCTCCTTTTTGCAAAGTAGACTTGCTTGCACGTAATAATGCCCTATATCTTTTTAAAATTTCTTGCTTTTCCGCCTCTAAATCAATCACTAACTCTGTTTTCATTTGTATTTTTTGCGTAAAAATTTGCGT
The DNA here is from genome assembly GCF_004331675.1 of Pedobacter frigidisoli. Classification (GTDB taxonomy): domain Bacteria; phylum Bacteroidota; class Bacteroidia; order Sphingobacteriales; family Sphingobacteriaceae; genus Pedobacter; species Pedobacter frigidisoli. The sequence goes on from NZ_SJSN01000015.1 coordinate 50,424, forward strand.
CTTATTTATGAATAAAACCTATATTAGGTTTGTGAAACACCTAATATATGAAATAACACCTAACTTTGTAAAAGTATAAATTTATGAATTTTAAAGGGCTTATCATTCTGTTTATTGTCACGATTTTTGGTGTTTCACTAAAAGCTCAGGAACCTGTTGCGCCTACTTTTCCAAAAATGGGTAAGTTGGATACCATTCGGGTAGCCTCTACAAATGATAATGGTGTAATGATTCCATGGATGCAGCTGCAAGAGGTTAATATTTTTGCTGCAAGAATTTGGAAGTCGCCCGCAGAGCAAGTTGCATTTAATCGCTTGCGTTACAATGTATTAAAAGTAATGCCATACGCCTTATTTGCAAAACGAAGATACGAACAACTAGAGCAAGATATTTCTCGTACACCAGAAAAGAAAGACCAGAAAAAGTTGGTTAAGCAATGTGATAATGAAATAAAGGACATGTTTAACCGCGAAATTAAAGATTTAACCATCACACAAGGACAAATTTTAACTAAACTTATTGATAGGGAAGTTGGGAGAACTACATACGATATTGTTAAACAAACCAAAGGCGGTTTTGCGGCATTTTCCTATCAAATTGTTGCCCGTGTTGTTGGCCATAATTTAAAAAGCACTTACGATCCAAATCAGGATAGAGATATTGAATCCATTATCCGAACTTCAGGATTTTATCAATAAATCTAATGCAAGAAAGCATTCCGAATATTTATTCGTTCAAGGTTAAGAAAATTAATGGCGAAGATCAGCCGTTATCTGCTTATAGAAACAAAGTTATTTTAATTGTAAATACAGCTTCAGAATGTGGATTTACGCCGCAACTGAAAGAATTACAACAATTGAAAGATGAAATCAACCATCCAGATTTTGAGATTTTAGGTTTTCCTACCAATGATTTTGGTAAGCAAGAGCCTCTAAATGGTTCTGATATCGCTTCTTTCTGTGAAATAAATCACGGCGTGAAATTTCCTGTTTTTGATAAAATTATGGTTCGTGGCGAACATGCCCATCCACTTTATCAATTCTTGAGCGATAAAAAACAGAATGCTAAATTAAACTCAAAGCCTCGATGGAATTTTCACAAATACCTAGTGAACAAAAAAGGTGAATTGGTAGATTATTATTTGCCTTTTACCAAGCCTTTAAGCTCAAAAATTAAAAAGACAATTCAGCGCCTGCTGAATGAAAATGCCCAATAATACCATGAAATTAGATATTTTAGTGATAGCCGTTCATCCTGATGATGCAGAACTTTGCTGCTCAGGAACCATTTTAAAGCACATTGCCTTAGGTAAAAAAGTAGGTATTGTAGAATTAACCCGAGGAGAATTAGGTACCCGTGGTACTGCAGAAACCCGTGATGAGGAAGCTTTAGATTCTGCTAAAATTTTAGGTTTGCATGCTCGTGAGAACCTCAGAATGCGTGATGGTTTCTTTCAGAACGATGAGTTTCACCGTTTGGAAGTAATCAAAATGATCAGAAAATATCAACCAGAAATTATTTTAAGTAATGCGCTCGAAGATCGTCACCCTGATCATGGTAGGGCTGGCGATTTAGTTTATGATGCTGTTTTTCTTTCTGGCTTGCCTAAAATAGAAACTGAAATGGATGGAGAAAAACAAGTAGCTCACCGTCCGCGTTTATTGCTGCAATACATTCAAGATCGATATTTAAAGCCAGATATTATCGTTGATATTTCCGACCACATGGATAAAAAAATTGAATCGATTAAGGCTTTTAAAACCCAATTTTATAATCCAAATGTAGATGGTTTACAGACTTATATCTCATCTCCGGAGTTTTTTGAAACCATTGCAGGTCGTTCCAGAGAATTTGGTAAAAGTATTGGCGCTACTTTCGGCGAGGGTTTTACTTCGAGAAAATTGTTAGGTGTTGATAATTTGTTCGATTTGAGGTAATTCCGATTGAGTTAACCGCAAAGAAAAAGAAGTACTTCGCAAAGGACGCAAAGCTGGGAGGTTATTTTTTAGTTTTAATTTATTTAACCGCAAAGAAAAGGAAGTTTTTCGCAAAGGGCGCCCAGCTAATCGATTAACTAAGCTAATTTTTATTTTTCTTTGCGTAAAACTTTGCGCCCTTTGCGGTTAAAACCGCCACGCCCAACAAAACCGCCACTCGTTTGTTACTCTAAAAACGAATAATAATGGCGAATATATTCTCTTCACTCAAAAACGCATATAACCTCTTTAAACATGTAGATTTCGATAAGTTAGAAGCTTTATCAAAAAAGGTCGATTTACCGAAAATAGTCGAAACCATTTCTAGCTTGGATGATAAACAAATCCAAGGCATGATGAAAATGATGGGAGGTGGTTCTGGGAAAAAGAAAGAACTTCCGCCAATTGAGGGCGATTTTTACCATTTGGGCGATGAGGCGCTTAAAGATGAAGATCGAGAATTACAGTTAAAAGTTAGGGCTTTTCTAGAGAAAGAAGTTAAACCAATCGTTAATCATTATTGGAACAAGGCAGAATTTCCTTTCGAAATTATTCCCAAACTTGCTGAGTTAAATATCTGTGGATTAACCTACAAAGGTTATGGTTGTCCGGGGAAATCAAATTTAATGGAAGGGATTTTAGCCATGGAAATGGCTAGAATAGATACTTCAATCTCTACTTTTTTCGGTGTGCAAAGTGGTTTGGCCATGGGGTCTATTTATTTATGCGGTTCAGAGGAACAGAAACAGCAATGGCTGCCTTTAATGCAACAATTCAAGATTATTGGTGCTTTCGGCTTAACTGAACCCGAAGTTGGTTCTGCGGCTGCTGGTGGCTTAACCACAACCTGTAAAAAGATTGACGGAAAATGGATCTTAAATGGTCAGAAGAAGTGGATTGGCAACGCCACATTTGCTGATATATTAATCATTTGGGCTAGAGAAGAAGAAAGTGGCGATGTAAAAGGTTTCATCATCAAAAAAGACAATCCTGGTTTTGCGGTAGAAAAAATGCAGGATAAAATGGCCTTGCGAATTGTTCAAAATGGTATTATTACGTTAACCAATTGTGAAGTTGAGGAAGCGGACAGGTTACAAAATGCCAATACATTTAAGGATACAGCAAAGGTTTTACAAATGACGAGAGCAGGAGTGGCGTGGCAGGCTGTTGGTTGTGCTCGTGGCGCTTATGAAAATGCTTTGGATTATACCAGAACGCGTAAGCAGTTTGGGAAACCAATTGCATCTTTTCAACTAATTCAAAATCATTTGGTGGATATGCTCTCGAATTTAACCGCAATGCAAACGCTGTGTTTTCGTTTATCTCAGTTGCAAGATCAAGGTTTGTTGAAAGATGAACATGCTTCTTTAGCAAAAGTTTTCTGCTCATCTCGAACCAGAGATGTAGTTAGCAGTGCTCGAGAAGTAATGGGTGGAAACGGAATTTTACTCGAATATAATGTCGCTCGCTTTGTTGCTGATGCGGAAGCAATTTATTCTTACGAAGGGACGAAAGAAATCAATACGTTAATTGTTGGTAGAGCAATTACTGGGTTTTCAGCCTTTGTATAATCAACATACGAAGTTTAGTAGGACAGAGCAATGGAGAACTTCGTCAGTTTTTTAGAATTAACTTACGAAGTTTAGTTGGGCAGAGCGATAGAAAACTTCGTCAGTTTCATATACATTTTTTTGGAAATGAACGTCAGTATCTCATGGCTGCTCCAGTCCTGCCATTCGCTATAGTCCCGATGAAATATCGGGAGCTGCCGCTTTTGTCGGGTTTAATAACGCAAGCCAGATTTTCAAACATTAGTTGCTTATGAAAGGCTTTTGTACACAGAATGTTGTTTATAAACCCGATTGAAAGGATGCCAATTTTCTTCTAATTGGCAGGAGGGAAAGCGGGGCTGATGATGCCAAGAGAGCCGAACCAATCATTTCCAAAAAAAAAATAGGATTTTAAAAAGGGTACTTGTTAAATGCCACCTGACTCATGGCGCTTTTTTCAAACAAAGCGATGCATGATTTATTAAACTGAGGATCGAAGTTTACCTCTCCAGGATGCAATGTATTGGGAATATTTTTGCTTTCCATGAAGAAGTAAACTTTGGTGTTTCCATACTTGGTATGGGGCATTAAATTGCCGTAATCTTCCATTTCTTTCCATACAGAATCTTTAACAGTTACCACATAAATTCGTTGTACGGGGCCTGTGTTATTGGCATTTCTATATTTTACTATTTCTTTGAAACCAGCTTTCATATCAGCTACACCAGGTTGATTTAGCGTATCTTTTATCATAAAGAATATTAAAATTAATATTCCTAAAACGGCAACATAAAACAGAAATTTCTTCTTCATGCCTACAATAAAGGCAATATTTTTTCCATAACTGTCAACCCCTCGTCAATATGTTTTTGCTCAATGCAAAGTGCCGGGCGGAAGCGAATTGTTTTCTCTCCGCAGCCTAAAAACATCACATTATTTTCTAGTCCCTTGCCAATAAACGTGTTGCGCATTTCTTTTGTCGGGAAGTCGAACGAGCATAATAAGCCTCGTCCACGTACATTACTCATTTTATCGAATTTTTGAGCAAACTTATCCAGATTTCCCTTTAAGTATTCGCCAATTTTGGTTGCATTATCGCAAAGGTTATCTTCTTCTAAAATTTGCAGAATCTGTGTAGATCGCACCATATCCACTAAATTCCCTCCCCAAGTAGAATTTATCCGACTCGGAACCTTAAAAACGTTCGTTTCTATTTCATCAACTTTTTTGCCTACAAGAATTCCGCATACTTGCATTTTCTTGCCAAATGCTACAATATCTGGCTGGGCTTTTTCGCTGAAATGTTGGTGACACCAAAACTTTCCGGTTAAACCAACGCCGGTTTGTACTTCATCATAAATTAGAAAAGCTTCGTTCTCATCAGCCAAAGCTTTTACTTGAATTAAAAATTCCTCACGCAAGTGGTTATCGCCACCTTCAGATTGAATTGGCTCGATAATAATGGCACAGATCTCATCTTTATTATGGGCAAAAGCTTGTTTAATTTGAGCGATTGATATTTCTTCTGTTTGAATCGCATGGTTCAAATTATCGCCAGACAGCGGGAATTTTACTTCGGGAATAGAAACCCTTGGCCAATCGAATTTAGCAAACCACTTGGTTTTGTCGGGCAGAGTATTGGTTAAACTTAAGGTATAGCCCGTTCTTCCGTGAAAAGCCCTTTCAAAGTGAAGCACTTTAAAGCCCTTTTCTTCTTTATAACCTTTGGCAAAGTTTTTCTGTACTTTCCAATCCATGGCCACTTTAATAGCATTTTCCACAGCCAAGCCGCCACCTGCAATAAAAAAAGCATGAGGTAAATAATCGGGAATACCGATTTTAGAAAAGGTTTCTAAGAATTGGGCATATTGTTGTGTATAAACATCAGAGTTTGATGGGTTTGCCATTGCCGCTTGCAGCAAGCTTTTTTTAAAGGCCTCATCGTTAATCATTTTCGGGTGATTATAACCCAAGGGAACTGAAGCAAAACAAGTGAAAAAATCGAGTAAGGTTCTGTTGTATTTCGAATCGTAAATATAAGCTCCGCGACTTTTCTCCATATCATAGGTAAGGTCGAAGCCATCGGCCAAAATATGCTTACTTAGAGATTCGTTAACGCGATCGGCTGGTACTGTTAATTGGTACATAAACTTGATTTTGGTATAAATCAAATTTAGTTAAATGTGCCTAAAATCAAAATTTAAGCACTTTTTCTATGTTTTATACAAAAAATAGGTTTAAACTGTTTAAAGTATGATTATAGACAAAAACGCCATTTAGACTTCTTGATTGTGGAAAACTTTTTTGGCGAAATACCATAAAACATAGTGTTAAAACTGAAAACATTTTGGGTTTTCTTTTTTTTCTGGCTACAATACTTACCGAAAAATTAAGCACTTGATAACCAAACAATGGGTTCTACATCATAGGTTTTATTGATCTTCCTCATGGTATATTGGCTTGAGATTGGCAAACTTTGCGCTATATAATTGAAACGATGAAAACATTACTTATAGCGACCGATTTTTCGGAAAGTGCAAGCCGAGCCGCGGCATATGCCTGCAAATTTGCTGCTCAGGTGGGAGCAAATGTAGAGCTGATTCATGCTTCATCTGCAGATGCTGATTCTCCATTACAGATAATTTGGCCAATTGAAGATGAACAAACCCTGATTAGTCACAATGAAACACTTTTGGAAAAATTTTCTGATAAACTCCAAAACGATCTTTTTGCATCTTACGAGGTTAAGGAGAATATCCCGAAGATTAAGATTAAGTCTGCCTTTGGGGATGTTAGTGACATTTTAAGGGAAACTTTTCTGTTGGAGAATATAGGAATGGTTGTTCTTGGTCTATCTGGAAATGGTGATATGAAACGTTTAATTCAAGGCAGTTGCAGCAGGGATAGTATCGATTTTGCAGAATATCCACTCCTGCTAGTTCCAAAAGGTGCAGATTTTGTTCCGATCAAAAAGATTGCCTTTGCAACAGATTTGAAAACAAGCGATATGGAAATTATTCAATTATTGGCCTTACTTGCAGCTAAGCTAAACGCCGAACTGTTGATCGTTCATGTGATTGTTAATCGTGAAGATAAAATGTTGCTCCATCGAATTGATTCTTTTATGAAAGAACTTAAATCGAAAGTTAACTACAATAAAATGTATTATAAAAATGTGTATCAACCTAAAATAGAAGACGGCCTGAATTGGTTGAGCCATCATGAAGATATCGATGTATTAGCTGTTATTCATCGAAAACATAGTTTAGTATCGGATATTTTGCATGCCAGCTATTCTCACAAAATGGCTAGACAGACTAATCTTCCTCTAATCGTTGTGCCAGAGGGCTACAAAGGCATGCTATTTTAATTCAAAAATTACTGCAGGGTTTTTAATTTTTCATATTGAAAAGCCCCTGATGATTAAGTACAGTTATTTTTGTTCCAATTCTATCTATGAGGAGCTCGTCCTTAAAATCTGATAGGGTGCGGCTTACCGTTTCAGTAGCCATGCATGCCATTGCGGCAAGGTCTTCTCTGGAGATATTTATTAAATTATCATCTATATTTTGCTGTCCATACAAACGTAGTAACGTAGCGGCCATTTTCTTTCTAACTGAATGATAGGCAAGCTCCAATAGCTGCTCTTCCTTTGCCCGATTGTCTTTGGAGAGCAAATGAATAAATTTTCTGGCTACCTCTGGGTATAGGTTAAGTATAGTTTCCATTTGATCTAATGGGATGAGGCAAACCTTGCTGTCCTCTAATGCTGTCGCTGTATCAGCGTAAGAACTATCACTTAATACCGCGTTAATTCCCAAATAGTCGCCTTTGCCGTAAATCCCAGTCATTAGTTCTCTGCCATCCTTGGCTAGTTTTATCGTTTTAATTCTTCCATTTGTTACCAGATAAAGTCCTTTGCCGTAATCGTCTTCATAATAAATGACTTGATTCTTTTTAAAATCCCTACTTTTCTTTTCTTCAATAATCTTATTAAATTCAGCAAGCCCGTCTATTTTCTCTACCAATACTTTAAACTCTTCAGTTTTGCTATGATAGGAAAGATCATTTGCTGCTTTCTTTTTTAAACGGATCTCAATGGCATTTAGCAGTTCCATATCATCAAAAGGCTTAACTAAATAATCATCTGCACCCAATTCCATACCTTTTCGAAGATCGGCATATTCTGCCTTTGCGGTAAGAAAAATAAATGGAATTCCTATCGTCTGCTCATTCCTATTAAGCATATACAATACACCATATCCATCAAGTTCGGGCATCATAATATCACAAAGTATGATATCTGGAACATGGGTGATCGCCAAATCTACCCCAATTTTGCCGTTTTCAGCCTCAAATACTGTGTACTGGGCCATTTCGAGAATTTCAACCAGGTTTTCACGAATCTCATCATGATCTTCAATTATCAATACTTTTTTGCTCATGGTTGTTTTTTTGTGGGAATGTAAGTGTAAATATTGTTCCCCTGTTTACTCTGCTCTTAAAACTAATATGCCCATTCATTAGTCCTGTATATCGAGATAATATACTTAATCCTAATCCATTACCAGATATGTTGCCGGTGTTGTGCGCCCTAAAAAACGCTTCAAATAGATGCTTATGATCACTTTCGGGGATGCCAATCCCATCATCGCAAATCCTAATGGTACAATTATGGTCGTTTATCTTGGTGTAAAACTGAATCTGACTATCATCTCCTGAATATTTTATTGCGTTATCTATCAAGATGATTATACAGTTTTTCAGTAGATTTTGATCGAGTGTTACCTTTTGATTCGTACCCCTATGTTTAAAGATAATTTGTTGTTTCCCCCTCAACACCACCTGCATTTCGCCAGTAATTTCTTCTGCCATCTCTGATAGGTTAAAATGGCTTAATGATGGTTTAACCATGCCACTGTCCAATTTTTCCAGAGATAAAAAATCATTTAAGATCGCAGTGATATTAAGCACGGCATCCTTGATTTTGCCTACATGCTTTCCGATGTTTTTTTGATCAAGTGATTCCGAATATCGTTCAATTAAGGATGCAGATAACTGAACTAAGCTCAATGGCGTCCTAAACTCATGTGAAGCAATGGAGACAAATCTGCTTTTCAACTGACCGAACTCCTTTTCTTTCTCAAGCGATAGGTTTAGGTCTACCTGTGTGCGCTTTAAAGCATCAACGCTCATTCTCAAGGAATGAGTCCTTTCCTCAACCTGCGTTTCCAATTGCGCCGCATAGTCAAGTAATTTTCCTTCAGCCTCTTTCTCTCTGGTCAAATCGTGAATAAAACCAGCATAAACTATTCTTCCTGAGTACTTAACCTCACTTACGCCCAAACGAAATGGAAAATAACTTCCATTTTTTTTCATTCCAATTAACTCTCGGCCAATTCCAATAATATTTGCCTTTCCAGTTTCCCTGTGATTGAGGAGATGTTGGTCATGGTTAGATTTATCTGGTTGCGGCATCAGAATGGATATGTTTTCGCCGATAACCTCCTCTGCAGGATAGTCAAATAACCGGCAAGCGGCGGGGTTGATTGATTCTACTATACCTTGGTCATCAATCGTGATCAGTCCGTCTATTGCATTGTCAATAATTGCCTTTAGCAATACGGCATTTTCCATAAATAATTGATTAACAGCTAAATGTTCTACCTATATTAATAGAACGATCTCTGAGGGCTATTGTTTTGATTTTATTCTTTTAAGGAATATTGGCGCTAGCAAGGTAGTCATTCAAAAATGGAAAACAGTTTATTATTCATGATGAGCATCATCAACTTAAGATAGTACTATCATTTCTAACTAAGGTTGGGATGGTACTTTTGCTATATGTAAAGTCACTAGCAAATGTTCCATGCTAAATCCAAAACACCATGCAAGAAATTTTAGAAGCAGAAATCAATAAAATACATCAATATTGGCAGGCGGTAAATTACTTATCTGCAGGTCAGATTTATTTACAAGCTAATCCATTATTGCGTAAACCACTCACAGCAGAAGATATAAAACCAAGACTACTTGGCCATTGGGGTACTTCTCCCGGTTTAAATCTTATTTATGTCCATTTAAATCGGTTGATAAAGGATACCGATGCAGATATTTTATACGTATGCGGACCTGGCCACGGGGCTCCAGCTGTGCTGGCACATACTTACTTGGAGGGTACATATACCGAGCTTTTCCCTGAAATAACTATGGATGAGGAAGGCATGCTTAAGTTTTTTCGGCAGTTCTCAACCCCAGGAGGAATTCCTAGTCATGTGAGTGCGCACACACCAGGCTCGATTAATGAGGGTGGTGAATTGGGTTATTCCCTTATGCATGCTTTCGGGGCAGTTTTCGATCATCCGAACCTGATTGCCGCATGTGTGATTGGTGATGGAGAGGCAGAAACAGGTCCTCTTGCAGCAAGCTGGAATTCAGTTGCATTTTTAAATCCTGCTAGAGATGGTGCTGTTTTACCAATACTTCATCTAAACGGATACAAAATAGCAAGCCCAACCATATTTTCCCGGATGGATGATACGGCCTTAAGCGAACTTTTTAAAGGCTATGGATATGAGGTATTTTTCGTTGAGGGTGAGCACCCACATAACGTTCACCGCCAAATGTCTTCCACTTTGGATATCGTGTATGATAAGATCAGAAAAATACAATACAACGCCCGGGCAGAAGGCATGATCCATCAAAGAAAATGGCCAATGATTATCTTAAGAACACCTAAGGGCTGGACGGGCCCAAAATCCTGGAACAATCTGCCCATCGAAGGATCCTTTCGCTCGCATCAGGTTCCATTGGCTGGAGTTAAGGAGAACCCTGAGAAATTGCAAGCCCTTGAGGCATGGATGCGCAGCTATGAACCAGAGCAGCTCTTCGACGAGCATGGTACGCTAAACCCCGAACTCCGTAGTATTTCACCTGTCGGCAATAAAAGAATGAGCGCTTCACCTTATGCAAATGGAGGCGTATTGTTAAGGGAACTTATTTTGCCAGACTTCAAAAACTATGGTATCAAGGTATCCCACCCGGGCACAATCGCAGCTGAAAGTACCAGAAATTTAGGTAAGTTTTTGCGTGAGATATTCACGCTGAATGCGGACAATAAGAACTTTAGGTTGTTCTGTCCAGATGAAACGAATTCCAATAGGTTAGAGGCTGTATTTCAGGTAACTAATCGATGCTTTATGGAAAAAATAATCGATACAGATGATAAGTTATCTCCAGATGGAAGGGTAATGGAAGTTTTGAGTGAACACCTTTGCGAAGGTTGGCTTGAAGGTTACTTATTAACGGGTAGACATGGTCTATTTCCATGTTATGAAGCTTTTGTAACCATTGTAGATTCTATGGTTAGCCAACATGCAAAATGGCTGAAGACTACTCAGGAAATTCCGTGGCGCAAACCAATAGCCTCACTTAACTACTTATTAACCTCTCATGTATGGAGACAAGATAACAATGGTTATAGTCATCAGGGGCCAGGTTTTATTGATACAGTGGTCAATAAAAAAAGCAGTGTGATCAGAATCTATTTACCACCTGATGCCAATACCCTGCTTTCGGTTATGGATCATTGTTTAAGAAGCAAAAACTATATTAATGTTGTTATTGCCGGGAAACAGCCTGAATTGCAATGGTTAGGGATGGAAGAAGCTGTAGCGCATTGTGAAAAAGGAGCATCCATTTGGGAATGGGCCGGAAATGAAGTTGGAGTACCGGAGGTTATCTTAGCCTGCGCCGGAGATGTGCCAACCCAAGAAACCATCGCTGCGGCGGAAATTCTTCGTACGCAGCTACCTGAGCTTCAGGTACGAGTTGTTAATGTGGTTGATTTAATGTCTCTTTCTCCGAGAGCGTATCATGCACATGGTTTAAGTGATGAATATTTTGAAGACCTATTTACCAATGCTGCCCCTGTAATTTTTGCATTCCATGGTTATGTCCGTATCATTCATGACCTGGTTCATGGTAGGCCAGACCCGGCACGGTTCCATGTTCAAGGATTTATGGAAGAAGGTACAACCACCACACCATTCGATATGGTGGTATTAAATCAGATGAGTCGCCATCATCTAGCCATAGAAGCGGTTAAGCGTATTCCCCGGTTACAGCAGCAGGCTGATGAATTCATCCGCTTTTGTGAGGATAAGTTAAACAGCCACAAGGAATACATAAGTGTCCATCTTGATGATATGCCAGAGATAAAAAACTGGCGATTAAAGAGGGTCAGATAATTCATTTTGCCTGATTATATAGGGAAATAAATAAAAATATGATGTTGAGAAAAAGCGTATTTGGCCCATTAACAATGGAAATTATAATGAAAAATAAAGATAAAAACTTGGAGAAAGAGGTTAGACTGGCTATTAATTCAAATACTCTTATGAATGAAGAGAAAATAGAAATTTCGGTAGAAAGTGGTCTTGTAACCCTAAAAGGATCAGTGGATAGTTACGCCAAAAAACTAGCCACAGAACATGCCGCAAAATCGGTGAAAGGCGTAAAAGATGTTATTCAGAAAATTGAGGTCAGGTTTGCGCTTAAAAACAACCTGATCGTTTACATGGGAATAAACTTGGTTTTAGATAGTAGGCATTCCTATAAAAATGATAGTGACCAACCTATGCATATTTTAGGTCCAATTCGCCCGAATTTTCATGCTGAAAGGAGCCGTAATGAAATCTGGTGAAAAGGCAAAGTTCAGTAAAGATAATGGTATAAGCATTTTCCAAAGCTATTTACTTAATAGGCTAGCTTTGCTGAACTGGATATCAAGCCGTTATCTCATTATGGAGCTTTCCAAAAACATGATGCGCTGGCCATATATGTCCTTGGGAAAGTTTATAAAAAGGATATTTAACAATCATGAAACAGTTTAATGTTATACATGGATTGGTTTTTGTAGAATGCTCTTGAATAATTTGTAATTTAAGCCTGAAAATACAAGCAGATTACAAAATTCTTATTTTCAATAAAAGATCATTCAATAAAAACTTTTTCATGACTAGAACAGAGCTCTTTGGGTATAGTCCCAATTCAGAATATCAAACCAGTGTGGCCTATTTTTCAATGGAGTTTGCCATTGATCAATCTCTAAAGATTTATAGTGGAGGGTTAGGATTTCTTTCCGGCTCTCATCTTCGAAGCGCCTTTGAGCTGAAGCAAAATTTGTTAGGCATCGGCATGCTTTGGAAATATGGGTATTATGACCAAGTAAGGGATAAGGATAATAATATGGTTCCAGCTTTTGTTCAAAAAGATTATTCTTTTTTGGAAGATACTGGGATTATCCTTTCTGTTCCTGTACATAGTGCAATGGTGAAGGTTAAGGCGTTTTTATTGCGGCCAGAAACATTTGGAACCGCACCTTTATTTTTGCTGAGTACCGATCTTCCAGAAAATGATGAGGTAAGTAAGAGCATCACTCACCGATTGTATGATCCTAATGAGGCCACCCAGATTGCACAATCGATCATTTTGGGCATTGGTGGAGGAATGCTTTTGGATCAGCTAAATCTTCAGCCAGATTATTACCACATGAACGAGGGGCATGCTGTACCCCTAAACTTTTATCTATATTCAAAATATCAAAATCTAACTGAGATTAAAAAGAGAATGGTATTTACTACACATACTCCCGAGCTTGCTGGTAATGAGGAGCATGATTTTTCGCTACTAAAAGAGATGTCGTTCTTCTACCACATGCAAGACCATGAAGTTAAGTTTGTGTTAGGGCTAGAAGGTGATAAGTTTAACTACACCCTGGCAGCGCTGAAGTTTTCTGGCAAGGCAAATGCAGTTTCCAAACTTCATGGAGAAGTCGCTCGTGAGATGTGGGGAGGCTATGATGGCATTTGTGAGATTATTTCCATTACCAACGCACAAAATCAAAAATATTGGCAGGATAGTGAAATTGCTAAAAGTGTAGAGGAGAATAATGAGCAGGAGTTTTTTGGTAGGAAGAAAGAACTAAAATCAATGTTGTTTCAACATGTTGCCGATCAAACAGGAAAGCTATTTGATGAAAATGTACTGACCCTAGTATGGGCCAGGCGTTTTGCTGCGTATAAAAGAGCAGATCTTCTTATGCATGATTGGGAGCGTTTCGAGGCATTATTAAAGCTTTCAAAATACCCAATACAGATCATTTGGGCAGGAAAACCATATCCAGAAGATAAGGGAGCTAACCAAATCTTCAATAGTATTATTGATAAAACAAGAAAATTTCCTAATTGTGCAGTATTGGTAGGCTATGAACTTGGTTTATCCTCCCTATTAAAAAAAGGTTCCGATGTTTGGCTGAATAACCCAAAAATGTATCGTGAGGCTTCAGGTACAAGTGGCATGACGGCAGCAATGAATGGTGCGATCAACTTGTCTATTCCAGACGGTTGGATTCCTGAATTTGCCCTAAATGGCGAAAACTGTTTTCTTATCGAGCCTGCTCAAGATTCGTTATCCGAAGAGGCGAGAGATAGAAAAGAGAATGCCAACCTAATGGATGTATTGGAAAACATGGTTCTACCTACGTACTATGATCATCCAAAAAAGTGGTTCAATATGGTTCAAAAGGGTTTTAAAGGCGTTGTCCCAGAATTTGAATCAGCAAGAATGGCAGAAGCCTATTACAAGCAAATGTACCAGCAGGCAAATTAAAGTTAAACGATTTCTAATCTCATGCCATATTCCAACTTCTATGATCAACCTCAATTATTAAGGTGATTACCATCATTTAATTTGCCTTAGGCTATACCGATCTTTATTGTCAGCGTATAGCTTAAAGCAAATCACAAATGAAATCCATTATCATCATTAACGACCAGAGTCCAGAATCTGAACATGCTGCAGCATTTGCACTCATCCTGGCACAACGTATTGGGGTAAATATTATCGTAGCAAACTTACCGGTTCTAAAACTTACTACGGATGAATATGGATGGACTGATACGCTTCCGGAGATCATTAATGCTGTATCAATCGATACCAAGATGGTGAAAAATCTTTTGGAGAGAAAAATGCTCCATCCCGGATTTAAACCAGTCATTCAAGAATTAAGTTTTTCTTGTGAAAATGGAGATTTATATAAGCTAGCCAGTGAAAACGAAATCTTGCTGGTAATAAAAGGCTTGGATGAATTTCTGCCTGAAGCGCTGCTTAATGTAAACCTTGCCATTAATAATCTACTTCACAAAATTCATGTGCCGCTGATGATCATTCCATCATCATGGTCGGATAATGAACTCAAGCGCATGGTGTATTTAACCGATCTGCGCTTTTGTGGACTTGGCATGGTAAAGTTTTTGGCCAACCTTGCAACATGTTGGGATGCTAATCTGGTTATCGCACATTCATCGGCAAGTGGTCTTCCACAGATGGAGATCAATCAGGCAGAAGAAGTGTTTAACCAAGAGGTGAGCCACAATGTAGGCTACAAAAAACTTTTCCTTAATATGCTCGATCAAAACGAATGTATAGATACGTTGGAAGTTGTGGTAAGTGAAATGAAAGCCGATCTCTTAATTTTAGTTGACCAGCATTTTCATTTCAATTTCCTTACCCAGCAATATTTCAAGGATAAATGCTCGCTATACAAGCCTGTTCCGATACTTATACTTCCATCATAACTAAAATTTTATAGCATATAATATGAACACCATGAATAGTAATTCCCCAGCATTTATCCATTATCATACCATAGCAAAACAATGGGCATCGGATATTGATTTTTTTAAGGTTGAAATGGTCTTTCTTCATCATTTGCTCGATGATCATTTTATACTGCTCTCCAGCGCTGAATATATAGATGACCTAAAAGCTGTAGGCAAAAAATTTTTAACGCTTGAGAAAGATAAATATAATGTAGATACAGAGCTGATCGATTATATAAAGGTATTAGAGGGGCAAACAGAAAATTTGGTTGATAGCCATGGAGAATTGTTGGATAATAAGCAAAAGCAAATGGAACAGCGTATGTCTCACCTCACTTCGACTTACAGAAAACTTAAGCAGGAACTTTTTTCCTTGGTTATTTCATTAATACAGGATAGAAAGCGACAAGGTTTGCCTCAGCTGTAAGGGTATGTATGGGTTAAATGAATTTTGCCTCATTTAAATAATCAACTTATATCATAAGCTTATAAAGTTCTTCGCAGCCCCTATTAGAATTACATCCTCATTTTAAATAAGAAAAATGAAAAATCACCTAAAATCCCAAGGTCAATCAAAGTTCAAAGAGATCATATTTATCGTTTGCTTGGTCTGTTTGTTCTTGCACATATCTGTTAATGCACTGGCTCAAAATCCAGTCATCTCTTTTACAAAAGAGGGAGAAACTAACGAATTGATTTCGCAGGAAACAAAAATGCAGCTTGTAGAATGTAAAAACGTACTTAATTATCCAAAATCAGTAGAACGATTTTATAAGATTAACTCCTACAAGTTATCTTGGGTAAATAAACTGAACCATAACAGGCAGCTAGCTCCAGCCATGTTAATATTAGATTGTGTGAAACAGTTCGGGCTCAACCGTGATGATTTCCATGCGAATAACCTGCTTTATAAACAAATTGAAACCCTTGCTGAAGTGCCCGAAATGCTTAGTGGAGGCCAACGTGCAATCTTCGATGTTTTAATGACTGATGCAATGATCACCTTTATGAACCACCTGCATTACGGAAAATTTAATACCTCCTTAACGCCAACTAAAATTGATGATGGCGAACCAGGTGATTTTAATGCCGTTCTCAAATTGGTGCAATTAATGGTAAGTAAGGATTTTTATAATGAGATAGCTGGCGTTAGGCCAAGGTCTGCAGCGTATGATGACCTGCAAAAATACATGCATTTGGTTCGGGGGCAATACCTGGAAGATAGCTATGAATTCCCTGAAAAAAGCGTTCGAAAAATGACGATCAACATGGAGCGCCTGCGTTGGGATACCGGTAAGGATGGTACAGTCTTAATGATCAATATTCCTGCACAAATGGCAAAGCTGCATGTAGCCGACTCTATATATGCATTCAAAATTATTGTAGGTAAAGCTTCATCGCCAACCCCTACTTTAGCGAGCTACATTACACACTTTACTACGGCACCTGAGTGGAAAGTTCCTTATAGTATTTTTACTAATGAAATATTACCAAAGGCAATTAAAAATGAAAACTACCTTGAAAATAATCATTACGCCATCTATGATGCAAAAGGGAATTATATACCAACAAGTGTTAAAAAGTTACAATACATCAAAGCTCATGCAAAAAATTACTTTGCAAGACAGTCGTCTGGATGTGATAGCGCAATGGGCAATAGTATTCAGATTTGATAATCCATACCAGGTTTTTTTGCATGATACCCCACAACCAGAATTATTCCAATCCAAAGACAGGGCGCTAAGCCATGGCTGCATTCGTGTGGAAAAGGTAGAAAAGATGGCCTCCCTTATCTTATTAGCAGATGGAAGCAAAGCCAAAACCCCCATAATGCGTAAAGCAGTAGCAGCTTATCAAAAAAAGGATTTCGTGCTTAAAAATCCGATTCCGATATCCATAAATTATATCACTTGCGAAATGATCGATAAGCAGCTGGTTATTTACAATGATATTTATGCTCAAGATCGGGCACTTGAAATGGCCATGTATGGTTATGAAAGGCTGCTTGCGTCTGATTTAAGAATAAGTTTGAAAGCGCTTAATTAAGCTTTCTCATTATAAAGAACCCTCATCTGGCAACCACTCTGAACTAAAGCTTCCCAGTCGCTGATGATACATTTCGTCGCCACTATGTTGTGTAAATTCGATGTTAAGCTGGCCAACTTCCAGCCCTAAAACTTCATTACACATATCAATCAGCGCCCTAGAAAGTGCTGTTCTGGTATGCGCATCGCGGCCCTGGCGGATATCGCACATCATAATTGCAGCAGGCATAGGTTCATCATCACCACATCGCCAGATTGCACCTTCACCAAGTTCCCTAATGCTCACGGTAATACGGTTAGCATCAGCTTTCATAATTCTGGAGTAAGTTTCCCCAATTCGCTTGGCCAATATTTTTTTCGTGGCATAAGGATAATTTCTGATGACTTCTAGTTGTAGGTATGGCATAATGGAAGTTTTTTAGTGCATAAGCCTAAACTGGTAAATGCGATATACAAAGTAGGCTTATTTGCCAATATTTCGTGCTGATCCAAATCATCCTCTACCTTGATTGCCATCATGGTCTTCCCTTTAAAAACTACCCACCTTTACATAAATCCTAATTGATCATATATGCAATCCCTGACAAACACAATAACCACTGCCGCTCAATTATCGAGAACCGAACATGACAGCATGGGCGAGATACAGGTTCCGAAAACTCGTTATTGGGGTGCACAAACCCAGCGATCAAAAGATAACTTTAAGATTGGTCCTCAAGCATCAATGCCAACAGAAATTATCGAAGCCTTTGGTTATCTCAAAAAAGCTGCGGCGTATGCGAACAAAGATCTAAAGGTATTACCTGCTGATAAAAGAGACCTGATTGCGCAGGCTTGTGATGAAATCATCTCAGGAGAACTCTCAAACGAATTTCCTTTGGTGATTTGGCAAACTGGTTCTGGAACGCAGTCTAATATGAATGTGAATGAAGTGATTTCCAATAGAATCCATGTAATTCAAGGCAACGAGCTAGGTAATGGAAAATTATTTGTCCATCCTAATGATGATGTCAATAAGTCTCAATCATCAAACGATACATTTCCAACTGCCATGCATATTGCAGCCTACAAAATTCTCGTCGATGTTACCATTCCGGGGATTGAAAAACTGAGGGACACTTTAAGGGTAAAATCTGATGATTTTATGGATGTGGTGAAAATTGGGCGCACACACCTTATGGATGCCACACCCTTAACACTTGGGCAAGAAATTTCTGGGTATGTTTCTCAACTAGATCATGGCCTTAAAGCGCTGAACCATACCCTTGATCACCTTTCTGAACTGGCCTTAGGAGGAACCGCTGTTGGAACAGGCATGAATACACCTTTTGGATACGACGTTTTAGTAGCCAGTTATATAAGTGAGTTTACCAAACTTCCCTTTCGTACAGCTGATAATAAATATGAGGCATTATCCGCTCATGATGCTATTGTAGAAAGCCATGGCGCATTAAAACAGATCGCAGTTTCACTCATGCATATTTCCAATAATATTCGTCTGCTCGCCTCCGGACCAAGATGTGGCATCGGGGAGTTGCACTTGCCCGAAAACGAGCCTGGTTCTTCCATTATGCCAGGAAAGGTTAACCCTACCCAAAATGAGGCAGTAACGATGGTTGCAGCACAGGTAATGGGTAATGATGTGGCGATCACAATAGCCGGATCAAACGGACAGTTTCAATTGAATGTATTTAAACCTGTAATGGCGGCCAATTTCCTGCAGTCAGCTAGACTGATTGGAGATGCCTGTTGCTCTTTCAACGAGCACTGTGCCTTAGGTTTAGCACCCAATTATGAAGGGATAAAAAAACACCTAGAAACGTCTCTCATGCTAGTTACCGCCCTAAATCCACACATTGGATATGACAATTCTGCTAAGATTGCAAAATCGGCAATGGCCGATAATATTTCCTTACGTGAGGCTGCGGTTAGGCTTGGAATGTTAACAGATGCCCAGTTCGATGAGTGGGTGCGCCCAGAAGATATGGTCGGTACGATCAAATAATCATTTACAAATAACCACACAAAAAGCAACTATACCCCTCATGAAATATCTCGTTTCTACATTTGTTATATTGGTAATATGTTCTTGCTCCATTTTCGCACAGCAAAAGGATCAGACCAGGTTGAGCGATACCCTAAAAAATTATTCAGCTTATAAAAGAAAGCTTTCGTTCGCAGGAGTATTGCAAACCAGATATGTTTTGGCTCTCGATAAAAATATCGATATTAATGGTAAAAACTTCAATCCAGATGCCTCAAAGGCCGTAACAAACTCGTTTCTAGTCAAAAGAGCAAGGATTATGGTAAAGGGCGATATTAATGACCACTTTTCTGCAAATATCCTTGCTAACCTTGCAGAGTTTAACAGCGATCCAACCAATAAGGTGCTGGAGAATGCTTATATCAAATATTCCCTCAATCAATATTTTCATATTCAGGCAGGTCAGTTCCGTCCCTTTTTTGGTATTGAGGATGTGATGGCGGTAGATATCATCCGAACCCTAGACTTTTCGAATCAATATTATGCCTTTGGGAAAAACGGATGGCAGAGCTTTCAGACTGGGCTTTCGGTTTTTGGTAATGTAATTCCCGGAGGAAAAATCAGATACTTCGCAGGAACGTATAATGGAAATAATAAAAACCAGTCTACTGATGATAATAATACCAAAAATCTATACGCAAGGCTGGAAACAGATTTGATTAAAGATTTTACCCTTGGGCTAAATGCCGGAACGGGCAGTTTGGCTAGCAGTAGTATTGGCCAGGCTTATGGAGCAGACGCCACTGCAAAGATAACGCTATCGAAAAAGTTCGACATCTTGTTAATGGCTGAATATAAAAAAGGCGCAAATTTTCTAGCCTATAATGCAGATAAGCAGGTTGTTCGGCCAGATTTGACTGAATATCAAATGCAAGGCTTTTATTTTTTTCCAACCCTTCGCTACAATCATCAAAGCCGTAGGCTTCGGGCGGTAGAATTCTCCTGCAGGTACGAATACTTTGATGAAAATTACAAGCTTGCCAGCAACCCTCGCCAAACCCTAATTCCTAATGTGTCACTGATTTTTGCTGATGATTTCTATGCGGCACTCCAAGTGGGTGTGGCTATCGATCGCTTTAAAAATCAGGTGCCATTAACTACCACTTACAGCCGTAACCTTGGTTACGTTCAGTTACAAATACGCTTTTAACTAAAATATCATGAAAGAAATTAATCTAAAATCGCTAATCATAACCCTTGTGGTTGGTATTGTTATCTGGTTTATCCCAGTACCAGATGGTGTTAAGCCTAACGCCTGGCATTTACTGGCCATCTTTGTGGCAACCATTGTTGGTATCATATCCAAGGCCGCATCAATGGGCACAATGGCCATCATTGGTATTACCATGTGCGCAGCTACACAAGTGTTGGCACCAGGTGATCCGGGCAAATCTATTCTTAATGCACTTAGCGGTTTTGGAAATTCAACCATCTGGTTAATCGGTCTGGCTTTTTTTATCGCTAGGGGATTTATAAAAACTGGCCTTGGAACAAGAATAGCTTATAGTTTTATCAAGATTTTTGGCAAAAGCCCATTGGGTTTAGCTTATGGATTAAATACAGCCGATTTAATATTGGCACCAGCCATTCCTAGTAATACGGCAAGAGCGGGAGGAGTAATCTTCCCAATCATGAAATCTATTGCGGTAAATATGGGCTCTATTCCCGAAAAGGCAGAAACTCACCGTAAAATAGGCGCATTTTTAACTTTGAGCAGTTATAATGCAAATATGATTACTTCGGTTATGTTTCTAACCGCCACAGCGAGTAACCCTATGGCACAAAAGTTTGCTAGGGATCTTGGTGTTACCATCACTTGGGGTAGCTGGGCCATAGCGGCGCTGGTTCCCGGACTGGTTTGTTTTATTCTAGTTCCATTGTTTTTATATAAGGTTTTTCCGCCAGAATTAAAGGAAACCAGGGAAGCGCCTGCAATTGCCGCAAAGCAATTAAAGGAAATGGGCCCAATGACCATAAAGGAATGGTTGATGGTTGCCACTTTCATTATCCTCCTGGTGCTGTGGATCTTTGGTAATCTGTTCGCCATCGATGCCACAACCGGAGCCTTAATCGGTCTTTGTATTTTACTTTTATGTGGCGTGCTAACCTGGGATGATGTAAAATCTGAAAAAGGAGCCTGGGATACTATTGTTTGGTTTTCTTCACTCGTGATGATGGGATCATTCTTAAATTCTTTAGGTTTCATCGGTTGGTTTGGACAACTGGTAGGGGGCCAGATGACGGGCTTGAGCTGGCAGCTCGCTTTTCCGGTGATCATATTAGTTTATTCTTATTGCCATTATATGTTCGCTAGTGCCACAGCCCAAGTCGCCGCAATGTATTCAGTATTTCTAGCTGTTGGTATTGCCGTGGGCGTACCCGGAACAATGCTCGCGATATTTCTTGGTGCATGTGCCTCATTAATGGGATCGCTAACGCACTATGGCCATGGCCCAGCGCCAATATTTTTCGGAAGTACTTATGTAGATCTGAAAGATTGGTGGAAACAAGGCTTCTTTATGAGTGTACTATTCTTACTGGTTTGGTTCATCGTAGGCGGTATGTGGTGGAAAGTTATTGGCCTTTGGTAGGTAATCAGCTTCGTAAAATTTTTGAAAACATTTACTATGAAACAAACAACGTTAATTTATAAGCTAGTGATGGCTACTTCGGGGCTTTTCCTGTGCTTCTTTCTCATCATTCATTTATTGGGGAATCTTCAGTTGCTCTCTCCACCAGCGGTAGCAAGGGAACAGTTTAACTGGTATTCTCATTTATTATCTGGGAACATCCTCATCAAGATCATTTCTTATGTTCTGTATCTTTCCATTATAGCGCATGCAGTTTATGCGCTAATTATTACCAGGGTAAATATTAAAGCACAAGGCAGCAAGTATGTTTACGATAAGCGAGGCAAGGTAAGTTCTTGGAACAGCCGAAATATGGGCGTATTGGGTACTATCATCTTGATTTTTTTAGTCATCCACTTTAAGGATTACTGGTACATCTACAAGTTCGGAAATCTTCCGCTGGATGTCAAAGGAAATAAGGACCTGTATTCCATTGTGGTTAGTTCCTTTCAGCAAGGCTGGTATGTCATTCTATATGAACTTTCTTTTATCGCCCTTGGATTTCACTTATTGCATGGTTTTTTTAGTGCCGCTAGAACACTTGGGCTGTATCATCGCAAATATGCAGCAGCCATCCGTGTTGTGGGATGGATATATTCGCTGGCAATAACCTTAGGCTTTATGCTCATACCCATTTTCATTTATTTTAATCTAAATTTCTAATGATAGACGCCAAAATTCCTGAGGGAAACCTTGCTGATAAGTGGAGTAATTATAAAGATAGCTCCAAGCTGATCAATCCTGCCAACAGAAAAAAACTTGATATCATTGTAGTAGGAACGGGGTTGGCCGGTTCATCCTGCGCCGCTACCTTGGCGGAGCAGGGATATAATGTCAAATCTTTTTGCTTTCAGGATTCTGCTCGCAGGGCGCATTCTGTAGCCGCCCAAGGTGGTGTAAATGCGGCAAAAAACTATAAAAATGATGGAGACAGCGTTTATCGCATGTTTTATGATACGATAAAGGGTGGAGATTTCCGCTCCCGTGAGGCCAATGTTTACCGGTTGGCAGAATGTTCGATGGCGCTTATCGATCAGGCGGTAGCACAAGGCGTACCTTTTGCAAGGGAGTACGCTGGCTATCTCAGCAATCGCTCATTTGGTGGGGTGCAGGTATCGCGAACATTTTATGCCCGTGGACAAACCGGGCAACAATTACTCCTTGGCGCTTACCAGGCATTAATGAGGCAAGAATCACTCGGCAAAGTTAAAACCTATACCCGGCATGAAATGCTCGATTTAGTACTGGTTGATGGCAAAGCCCGTGGTATTATTGCCCGAAACCTAGAGACAGGCGAAATTGAACGGCATGCGGCAAATGCTGTTGTATTAGCCACAGGTGGCTATGGTAAAGTATATTACCTGTCTACCTTGGCTATGGGCTGCAATACTTCTGCCATTTGGAGGGCACACAAGAAAGGGGCATTTATGTCGGGGGTAAGCTGGATCCAATTTCATCCAACATGTTTGCCGCAAATTGGCGAAACCCAATCCAAATTAACCTTAATGTCCGAATCACTTCGGAACGATGGCAGAATTTGGGTTCCCAAAAAGGCAGGTGATGACCGTGTTCCAAATGAAATACCCGAGGAGGAAAGGGACTATTACCTGGAGCGTCGTTATCCTACTTTTGGAAATCTTTCCCCTAGGGATATTTCATCACGGGCAGCGAAGGAAAGAATTGATGCTGGCTGCGGTGTTGGACCTATGAAAAATGCGGTCTGTCTTGATTTTTCAAAAGCAATAAAAGAACAGGGAAGAAATAAAATTGAAGAGAAATACGGCAATCTTTTCCGTATGTACGAAAAGATAAACGGTGTTGATGCCTATAAAGAGCCTATGCTGATTTCCCCAGCTGCTCACTTCACAATGGGTGGGCTCTGGGTAGACTACAATCTAATGACCACCATACCTGGATTATTTGCATTGGGTGAAGCGAATTTTTCCGATCACGGTGCCAACCGTCTTGGCGCAAATTCTCTGTTGCAATCTTGTGTTGATGGTTATTTTATTGCCCCTTACACCATTCCGAATTTTCTCTCTGCAGAACTAAAAGGAGCAAAGGTGACTGCAGATCATCCTGCATTTGATGAAGCTGAGAAGCTTGTTAGGGAACAGCTCAATAGGTTCCTTAATGTTCAGGGGCACCTTTCCGCCGATCATTTTCATAAAACGCTTGGTAAACTGCTGTATGATAAGTGCGGTCTTTCCAGAACAAAAGAAAGTTTAAAGCAGGCCATTGTCGAAATTAAGGCACTAAAGAAATCATTCGACCACGATCTTAAAATTACGGGTGATGATCAGGTAAATTCCGAGCTCGAAAAGGCAGGACGAGTGTCCGATTTTCTGGAACTAGGAGAATTGATGTGTTACGATGCCCTGCAAAGGGAAGAATCTTGTGGTGCGCATTTTAGAGAAGAATTTCAGACGGCTGATGGCGAAGCCGTTCGAAATGATGAAGATTTCTGTTATGTCTCTGCTTGGGAATGGATGGGTGAGGATAGCGAACCGGAATTACATAAAGAACCACTGGTTTTTGAAACCGTGAAATTAACAGTAAGAAGTTATAAATAACATTTAATAGGGGATTGTATTATGAAATTATACTTGAAAATCTGGCGTCAAGAGCACAGGGAGTCAAAAGGGGATATGGTGAGCTACGAAGTTGAAGGTATTTCCGAGCACATGTCTTTTTTGGAAATGCTCGACCTTTTGAATGAGCGGCTGATTAAAAAGGGAGAGCGGGTTATCGAATTTGACCACGACTGCCGAGAGGGTATTTGTGGGGCCTGTGGGATGATGATAAATGGCAGAGCACATGGCCCATTAAGCGGCACCACAACCTGCCAACTCCACATGCGAAGTTTTAAGGATGGGGAAACTGTTTATATAGAGCCTTTTAGGGCGGCTGCTTTTCCTGTTTTAAGGGATCTTAAAATTGATCGTTCAGCTTTTGACCACATCATTCAGTCTGGTGGTTATGTATCAGCTTCTACGGGGCAGGCACCCGAATCAAACAGTATTCTTATCGCTCATGATACTACTGAAGCTGCATTTGATGCTGCCGCCTGTATTGGTTGTGGGGCATGCGTAGCAACCTGTAAAAACTCCAGTGCGGCGCTGTTTACTTCGGCAAAAATTACTCATCTGGTGCTACTACCCCAAGGAAAACTAGAGTCGGCAGATCGTATAATTCAGATGGTAAACCAAATGGATGAAGAAGGCTTTGGTCATTGTTCAAATACCGAAGCCTGCGAGGTGGAGTGTCCTCAGGAAATATCTGCCCTCCATATCGGTAGAATGAATTATGAGTACAATAAAGCATTATTGATAAGAAAGTAAATGTTGATCATATTGTACATTCTAACTGGCAGCTTAGTGCTCTATTTTATATTGGTGCTGATTTATCAGTTACGTTATAAAATGCAGGTCAAAAAATTGTTTTCTCTTCAAGATCGATCGCCTCAAAGAAAATTCAATTTAGCTCAGCTTGCTCATCTGCCACCACCAGTGGTAAGTTATTTTAAGCTGGTGCTAAAGAATGGGCAAGCGTATCCAAGAAGTATTCG
Organism: Pedobacter frigidisoli; assembly: GCF_004331675.1. Taxonomy (GTDB): domain Bacteria; phylum Bacteroidota; class Bacteroidia; order Sphingobacteriales; family Sphingobacteriaceae; genus Pedobacter; species Pedobacter frigidisoli. The sequence goes on from NZ_SJSN01000015.1 coordinate 75,900, forward strand.
CTTAAAACATGGAGGATTATTCAAATTAGGCATAGATAAGCCATGGATACCAATTTCTGGAGCGCAATATTTCACACCTGCTCCGGCAGGCTTTATTTGGAAAGGTGATACGGCTTGGTTCAGTGCAAGAGACATCTATATTGGCGCTACCGGAACACTAGAGGTGTTACTATTTTCTGCATTGAAGATTGTAAGCAGTAAAGGGAAAATATATGATCAGGGCGAACTGTTGCGATGGCTGGCCGAGAGTGTTTGGTTTCCAACTAATCTTTTGCCAGATGAAAATAAACAATGGTTTGCAATAGATTCAGAAAATGCAAGGTTAAAGGTAAGCATAGATGGAGTGGTTTTGAATTACTTGGTAACCTTTAATGAAAGAGGGGAAATTGCAAGATTGGCAACTCGAAGATATATGACAAATAAGCTTGAAACCTGGATAATCAATCTCTCCAGCTATCGTGAAATCAATTCAGTTAAGATTCCATTCTACGCTGAGGCCAGCTGGAAACTGGAAGACAAATTGTTTACCTATGCCCGGTTTTCGGTAAGGAAAGTTGAATACGATAAGCCTTATCGTTTTTAAAAAAGATGTACATGTTTAAATGTATTTTGAGTTAAGGAGAATGATGTGCTTAAACTGAACTGTTTAAGGTATGATTACAAACAAATGCGGCTTTTGAATATTGGTAATGTAAAAATTTTTTTTGTGTATTCTTTTTTCTGGCTAAAACTCTTACCGAAAAATTAACCACTTAATGACTAAACAATGGGCTTTAAATCTTGTTATTTCTTTATCGACACATTACCTTTATACAAAATACAAATTATATGAATACTGAAAAAGCAATTCTTGCAGGTGGCTGCTTTTGGGGAGTAGAAGAACTATTCCGCCATCAACCTGGAGTGATATCAACGGTAGTTGGCTATACAGGCGGCGATGTGCAAAATGCAACCTATCGTAATCATGGAACACATGCAGAGGGGATAGAAATTACTTTTGATGCTGATGTTTTATCCTATCGTAAACTTTTAGAATATTTCTTCCAAATTCACGATCCTACAACTAAGAACAGACAAGGAAATGATGTCGGCACTTCTTACCGTTCGGCTATTTTTTATTTAGATGAAGCACAAAAGGAAGTTGCCAATAAGCTAATAGAAGAAATGGAAGCTTCGGGCGTTTGGCCTGGTAAAATTGTTACGGAGATAGTTCCGGCAGGCGATTTTTGGAATGCTGAGGAAGATCATCAAGATTATTTACAAAAACTACCTTACGGCTATACCTGTCATTTCGAAAGACCAGATTGGAAATTGGCTTAAATGATAGCCACATCGATTATTTGGGTGAGTTTATCTATTAACTGATATACAAAGTTGAAATCTGCTTAAGTTTGAATTAAGAATTAAATCAACGGGACGATTTAGAAATCTCATTGGCTTCTCAGAAATGGGAAGCCTTTTTTATTTTATAAATTTATAGTCTTTTATTGAAATGTTCAACTAGGCTACCGCATCAATAACTTAAAATTTATCTTTCATCCCAAACATACCGAGTAATCCGCCAGTATGGATGGCTAATATCTTCTCCTCTTTTTTAATTACTCCTTGCTTCTGTAGATCTATAATGGCGAAGAACATCTTTGCGGTGTAAACCGGATCAACTAATAAACCTGTCGAAGCAATAAAATCTTTAATAAATGAGATGAATTTATCAGTAGTTTTGGCGTAACCTCCAAAATGATAATCGAGGTGTAATTGCAAATGCTGGGAAAGAGCAACATAATTTGCTATTTCATCTGCGATAAAAGATCCCCCTTTTAAAACAGGAATAATATGCAGCTTGGTTTTTAAATGATGCTTTTGAATGCCTGCCAACAATCCAGCTGCGGTAGTTCCGGTTCCAGCTGCACAAAAAACATGGTCGTAAGTGGTTGTTAATTCATCAATAATTTCAGCACAGCCGATAATGGCTTCAGGTGATGCCCCACCTTCATCAATAAAGTAAGCATCAGCATCATCACTAAAATGTTTTTCGAATAAAAGATTTTTGTCTCTATAACTTTCCCGATCTACAAAAATGAGTTTCATACCAAATAAATGGCACAATAAAAGCATTTCGTTTTTAACTTCTTCTCCTCTAACAAAGGCCGTAGATGTAAAACCAGTTCTGGCTGCCGCCGCTGCTGTAGCCACTAAGTGATTGGAATACGCCCCTCCAAAGGTAACTAAATGCGTTTTGTTCTCTGTTTTTGCTTTAGTAAGAATATGCTTCAGCTTTCGCCACTTATTCCCCGAGATATAAGGGTCAATTAAATCATCTCGCTTAACAAAAAGATTGTTAAAAGGAGCTAGATTTATCTTTTGAACAGGACTATAGATTTCTTCGAACACGTGTAAAAGTAAAAAACACCTGAATATTTCAGGTGTTTTATGTTGATAAAATATGCAATAGGTTATTTTCCTATACCAAAGCCTAAGCCAAAATTAAATAAGCTGTATTTGGCAACTGTGTAAGAAGAATAAACTTTAAAGAAGCCAAACTTTAATTGGAAACCTAAACTTGCCCTTATTCCATCTATATCCGTTTGCTTAACAGAAATTGGGTCTACATAGGTTGCCGAAGTTGTTGCACTGGTTTCAAAACGGTAAGTGCCTAATGCTTTTAAATTTGTTTTTGAGGTTTGATAACCCACGCTTGCGAATGGAGTGAAAAACAAGATTTGTTTCGATACGATGGCATCAATATTTACGCCGTTAAACTTGGCGTCTATACGTTGATCAGAGCTTGATGCATTATCAATGTTTAAATCTAAATCGTACTTATACTGCGTAAAACCTCCCGCAATGGCAATATCAACAGGGATTAATTTTTCCGTTTTGCCCATTATTAGTGGAAGCAATTCGAATTTTACGCCAAAGCCAATCATGGATAGGCTTCCCAAATCATCACCCAATTTAATTTTAGGCATTGCTCTTAAGGTAACATCAATGTTTTTAGGCAAGCCCAATGTTCCTTGTAATTGCACTGCTGGCACAATATGGAAACCTACACCTTTTGGCAAGTTGAAAAATTTGCCAGTTGGAATGCCTGAGCTGGTGTAAACTTGCATTCTTCCACCTACCTCATCATCGCCAAAAGCCGTTGGGCCAATTGATGAAGAGCCTGGAGCAGTTTTAATATTGCTTAAGCCAAGGCTATTTACATCATAACTTCTTCCCGATTGCGGCACTAATGCACCTGAACCAGAAAACCTAATATCGAACTTTAAAAAACCTTTGGATTTCGCTGTGTTTGTCCAGCCATCTGTTAAGCCTAAGCCCAAACCTTTGTAAAGTGGGTTGAAATAGGCATTAACGAGTTTGGTTGCATCTGCGGGACCAGAAACAAATAGGCTTCCAACATCTTGTTGTGCGCTTGCCTTTTGTACAAATGCAAATAGAGATAAGGCCAAAATGGCCTTAATTGAGTAGCATTTTTTCATAATTAAATAAATTGGGACGATTTGATTTATGCTTAAAGATAACGGTGTTTTTTTAATTCTAGAATCTTCCTAGTAAAAGTTTATTTTTGCGCCATGGAAAATGTGGTCGAATTGCAGGAATCGGAAGAGCAGGAGTTGTATGAACATTTGAAAATAATTGTTGATAAAGGGCAGTCATTGCTTCGCATCGATAAGTTTTTAATGATCAGGATAGAAAATGCTTCTCGTAACCGCATTCAAAATGCAATTGATGCTGGTAATGTTTTGGTTAACCAAAAGACGATAAAGGCAAGTTACAAGGTAAAACCTTTCGATGAGATTTCTATCGTTTTACCCCATCCACCACGCGATACCGAAGTTTATCCAGAAGATTTACCGATAGAAATTGTTTATGAAGACAATGATCTCTTATTGGTAAACAAAGCTGCCGGAATGGTTGTACACCCTGGTTTTAACAATTATACAGGGACTTTAGTTAACGCTTTAGCTTTCCATTTTGAGCAACTGCCACAACTGCCGGGTAATGATGGCCGCCCAGGTTTGGTACACCGGATTGATAAAGATACTTCTGGTTTATTGTTGGTGAGTAAAAATGAAAAATCCATTACCCTTTTGGCCCGTCAATTCTTCGATCACAGCATCACCAGAAAGTACATTGCGCTGGTTTGGGGCGATATCGAAAACGACGGAACAGTTACTGGTTATATTGGCAGAAGTGCTAAAGATCGCCGTGTAATGGCCATTTATGATGATGAGGAAAAAGGAAAATGGTCGGTTACACACTACAAGGTTTTAAAACGTTTGGGTTATGTAACCTTAATTAGCTGTGAGTTAGAAACAGGTAGAACGCACCAAATTAGGGCGCACATGCAACACATTGGCCGTCCGCTATTTAACGATGCCGCTTACGGTGGCGATAAGATTTTGAAAGGAACTACGTTTACTAAGTACAAACAGTTTGTAGAAAATTGCTTTGAGTTATTGCCTCGCCAAGCACTACATGCGCAAAGTTTAGGTTTTATTCATCCAACAACAAAAGAATATGTGCACTTTGAAACGCCACTTCCGGCCGATTTTAAGGCAGCATTAAACAAATGGGAAAATTACGTCGCCACATCATAAAATATGTCTCAACAGTACCTTTTATTTAATGATGAATTTCATGCCGTTGATGCTCCCATTTTAACAGCTTCTAACCGAGGTTTTAAATTTGGTGATGGCTTGTTCGAAAGCATGCGTATGATTTGCAACAAACTTCAGTTTGCAGATTTGCATGCCGATAGATTGGTTGCTGGAATGAAAGCACTGAAAATAGATGGTCATGCCTTAATGGATGATTATTTTCTGCGACAAAAAACAACGGATCTGGCTAAAAAAAACCGATGGAATGGAAATGTTCGCTTTCGCCTTTCGGTTTACCGTGATGGTGCAGGTCTTTACACACCAGAAATTAACAAGGCAGCGTATGTTTTAGAGGGAACTCCACTAAAAACAACTCAATATGAATTAAATGCCAAGGGTTTAATTATCGATGTTTTCGATGAAATGACCAAGCCTATCAATAAATTAGCCAATTATAAAACATCAAATGCATTGCTTTATGTAATGGCTGGTTTGTTTAAAAGCCAGAATAGGTTGGATGAAGCCATGATTCTAAATCAACACGGGTTTCTGTGCGAAAGTATCAGTGCCAATGTTTTTGTGGTTTACAATAATCAAATTTACACGCCAGCTTTAACTGAAGGTTGTGTTAGTGGAATAATGCGTACCACAATTATGCTGCTCTGCAAAATGAACGATATCACCTTAATCGAAGCGCAAATCAACCCCGAAATATTAAAGGAGGCCGATGAGGTTTTCATCACCAATGCTACCCAAGGCATTCAATGGATTATGGGCTACGGCAGAAAGCGTTATTTTAACGAGGTTTCAAAGTTCTTAATCGATAAATTGAATGCTTTAGCTTGAGGATAAGTTGGACAATCTGTTTAATGCTAGTTCCTAAAACACAAAACACGAACGGCCGTCTTCCTGAACTTGATTCAGGATCTTAATAACATGAACATTAAGCATAAAAGGTGCTGAATCAAGTTCAGCATGACGATCGCTTTAGGCAGGATGCATAAACATATTACACGAACGGCCGTCTTCCTGAACTTGATTCAGGATCTTAATAACATGAACATTAAGCATGAAAGGTGCTGATTCGAGCTCTGTATGACGATTGTTTTAGAATGCTACTATTTTGGCCACCTAAACCCGATCGAAGCGAGATGCCAATTTCTTCAATTGGCAGAAGCGGGAGCGGGGCTGAAATAACCTAAAAGCTACTGAAACTGCTTTCCAAAACTTAATCAAGTTTTACCAAAGCTTTAACGTTTGGTAGGAGATGGGATATTTTTTACAACCTCATTCCCCGTAAAAAATCCTCAATTAGCATACGTTTTTTCCCCTCGTACTGAATATCTAAAAGTTTGATAAATCCATCTTTCGTAGCAAACTTTAAAAAGGTTTTTCCATCTGTTAAAAAACCACCAGCAACAATTGCCGATTCCTTGTCTTCTAGCTCAGCCTTGAAAATTTTTAGCGTTTTATCGTTCAGCAAAGTAAAAGCAGTTGGGTACGGACTTAAACCTCGAATAAGATTATGAATGGTTTGCGATGAGTTATTCCAATCGATTTTGCAATCCTCTTTAAATATTTTAGGCGCATGTTTTAAATCATCACTTTGTGGCTGCGGTTGTTCAGTTACCTTATTTTCTGCAATGGCATGTAGCGTTTTGACTATTAATTTAGCGCCAATAACCATCAGTTTATCGTGTAATTCGCCAGCGGTTTCATCATCGCCAATGGCAACACTTTCACTCATAATAATGTCGCCGGTATCAATTTCCTGTTTCAAAAAGAACGTTGTTACCCCACTTTCTTTTTCGCCATTAATAATAACGTGATTAATGGGTGCGGCACCACGGTATTGAGGCAATAGGGAGCCATGTAAATTGATGGTTCCTTTTGCTGGCATTTGCCAAACTATTTCGGGCAACATCCTAAATGCAACCACAACTTGTAAATCGGCCTGATAAGATTTTAGCGCTTCAATAAATTCTGGGTTCTTCAGTTTTTCGGGTTGTAAAACAGGAATTCCCTTTTCTACAGCATACTTTTTTACGGCGCTTTCATTAAGTTTTTGCCCACGACCAGCAGGTTTATCTGGTGCGGTAACTACAGCAACAACATCAAAATTGGCTTGTACTAAGGCATCTAAAGAAGCAACGGCAAAATCGGGCGTGCCCATAAAAACTATTCTCATAAAAAATATGTTGTGTTTCTGAAAATAACGTGGATACCCACATTAAAGTTTTGCAAAATAACTAAAAATAAACCCATACTGGTAGGCAAAAAATGGTACAAGGCAAAGAGGTTGTTAAAGAAAGTGGTTTGGTGTATGTTACAGACGCCATGCCTGGATTTTATCGAAAAGGAAAGCCTGGGAAATTTCATTACGAGGACAAAAATGGAAGCAAGGTAATAGAAGAAAAACACCTTGATAGAATTAAGGCTTTGGTGATTCCGCCGGCATGGCAAAATGTGTGGATTGCCAATAAGCCAAATGCTTATTTACAAGTTACTGGAATTGATGCGGCGGGTAGAAAGCAATATAAATACCATGCAAAATGGACCAGCCGCCGATCTGAAGATAAGTATTTTAGGTTATTGGAATTTGGTAAAGCCTTAACCAATGCTCGAAAAAACTTGGCAAAAGATTTACGTAGAAAGGATTTGGATGAAAGAAAGGTCTTAGCTATTTCTGTAGATGTACTTCAAAAAACATTAATCCGTGTTGGGAACGAAAATTACAAACAACTATATGGTTCGTTTGGCTTAACTACCTTACGTGATAAACATGTCAAAATTAATGGCAGTAAAATTACCATGGATTTTATTGGCAAAAAAGGAGTTCATCAACAATTAGAACTGAACGATAGAACACTGGCCAAGCTGGTAAAAAAGTGCAGGGATATTCCTGGGCAAGAGTTATTTCAGTTTTATACTAACGGAAAGGAGCATCGAAGTATAGATTCTGGTAAGATTAACAACTACATAAGAGAAATAACAGGAGATGATTTTACTGCAAAGGATTTTAGAACATGGGGCGGAACGCTCGAAGCTTTAAGACAATTCTCGAGATGCAGTGCTGATGAAAATTTTTCGCTAAATTCTAAAAAGGCAATCGTTTCAGTTTTAGATTGTGTTGCAAAGAAATTAGGCAATACCAGAGCAGTTTGTAAGAGCTCTTATGTTTATCCTTTATTGCTTACGGCTTACGAGAATGATGAGTTAGGTAAATACATGAAGAAAATGAACAACAATAAAACTATAGGAAAGTTAGGTTTGGAGCATGACGAGAAAGTGCTCTTGTCGTTCCTCAAATCAACTAGTAAATAGAAGTTCAACATATTGACTTTAAAGCAAAAAAGACTACAATAATAATTCAGTGTAGTCTTTTTAATATTATTCTTTATTATTCTTTTGGAGCTTTTTTAATGGAATGAACAGGTTGCTCTTCATTTTCTCGCTGTTTTGCAGGATCATCCGTTTTAACAGGTTTATTTGGTAAGCTATCATTTGGCTTTCTAACTGTTTTCTTGTCTTCTGGTGCTCGGCCCTTGGGCACTTCTTCCTGATAATTACTGCCTGGTTTGTCACTTGTTACTTTCGGTCCGCTCATGATATTAATGATTGAATTTGTGAATGATGAAATCTCATTCATATCAAGAACAAGTATTTATAAGTTATTGTTTGAGCAAATAGTAACGTTAAAATTCGCAATCTCAATTCTCTAATTATAAAGCAGATATTTCTTGCGCATGGTTTTATAAGCAGATAATCCAGGTTCCCAGCTGGCCCTAATTTCTTCTTCACTTTTACCATCGATAATCTGTTGTCTGAAATTTGCCACGCCAACTAAACGCTCAATTGGCATCGTTTGGTTACTCAACGTAGAGTTGAAGAAATCAGCTTTTTTAGGTGAGGCTTTGTATAATTGAATAACCCAATCGATGTTTATTTTCTTTTCTTTCCTTAAAATTGAGGTATCATAATTTCTTAAATCTATGCCGTAACACTCTTGATCTCTAAAAATTGGCGTTTCTGCCATCCCTTTAATTCCGGTTGGTGTGTATGAGAATTTGTAAATGCCTTTTAAGTATGGCGCACCAATTACGGTAAAGGGAAATTGCGTTCCACGACCGTGGTTAAGGTAAATGCCCTCAAACAAACAAGTGCTCGGATAAAGTAAAATAGCTTGTTGCGTATTTAAATTTGGTGATGGTTTAACCGGTAAGGTGTATTCCATATCATGATTATAGTTGGCGTTTTTAATGATAGTGATTTTACAATTCACCTTATCTTTTAACCATCTCTCGCCATTCAACATTTGGGCGTATTCTCCAACCGTTAAGCCATGCGCCATAGGAATGGGTTGAACGCCAATACCCGATTTAAATTTTGGATCTAAAATTGGTCCATCTATTAAATATCCATTTGGATTAGGTCGATCTAAAATCAAAAGCTCTTTTTTATTTACGGCACAGGCTTCCATTAAATGCTGCAATGTATTAATGTAAGTATAAAAACGAACACCAACATCTTGTATGTCGAAAATCATAATATCAATGCCAGCCAAATCTTCAGCTGTGGGCGTGCTGTGTTTTCCGTAAAGCGAGATAACTTTTATGCCCGTTTTTGCGTCTATCTCATCATTTACACTAACGCCGGCACTTGCAGCACCTCTAAAGCCATGTTCAGGGCCAAATATTTTCTCAATTTTAACACCCCGCTTTAACAAACTATCTACTGAGGTTTGTTTACCAATTATCGATGTATTATTCACCACCATGCCCACACGCTTCCCTTTTAGCAAAGGCAAATATTTTTCAGTCTGTTCTGCTCCGGTTTTAATTTTGGTAGTCTCTGGAATATTGATGTTTCTAATGGTTTGTTTTTTACGAGTTGATGCTCCTCCAACTTCTTGCTCGAATGGTTTGGGCTGGCCGCAAGCAGAAAGTGCAATTAGGCTCGTTAACGCAAAGCTGATGTATGTTTTCATATTAGGGATATTTTGATCTTGATTTTTTAGTCGTTATTAATCAAACAATTTAGTATTTTTTTAAGTATTGTTAATAGCGTATTGATTATTTTACGAATGCTAATTTATTTTCAAAAATGCCATTTTTAAAAAGGATTTAAGCATTTTTGCCCTAACAAATCTATCATTTTGAATTTCGAATATTTCATAGCAGGGCGAATTGCCATAAAATCAGAACGAACTTTTTCAAAGCTCATTGTGCGCATTGCAATTGCAGGTGTAATGTTAAGCTTGGCCGTAATGATCCTTTCCATCGCCATCATTAAAGGCTTTAAAACTGAAATTCAAGATAAGGTGCGCGGTTATTTGGGCGATGTACAAATTACTCGCTATGACCTAAACAACTCTTTCGAGCATTCGCCATTTGTCCTCGATGCCGAAACTCGAAAACAGCTTAAAAACAATCCCGATATAGAATACTTTTATCCATTCGCTACAAAACCTGCCATACTTTCAGCAAATAACGAAATTGAGGGCATCAACTTTAAGGGAATCGATAAAAGTTATAAATGGGATTATATCAAGCAGCATATCATCAGCGGAACCATCATCGATTTTGCTGATAGCACTGCTGCGATGCAAGAATTACTAATCTCCAATTACACGGCAAATCGCTTAAAGCTTAAAACTGGCGACGATTTTATTATGTATTTCGTTCAAAATCAACTTCGTCCGCGTAAATTTAAAATCGTTGGTATTTACGACATTGGGGTAGAAGATATCGATAAAGGATTTGTACTCGGGAACCTCAACATCATTAAACGCCTAAACAACTGGAAGCCAAACGAAATCGGTGGTGTCGAAATTAGGATCAAAAATTTCGGTAAGTTAAAAACAGTTGCCGATAATATTTTTGAGCAACTGCCCCGTAATCTCCGCTCATATTCCATCGAAGAGAATTTCCCTAATATATTTACTTGGCTTGGCCTCTTAGATGTAAATACGAGGGTTTTACTCATTCTTATGCTCATTGTAGGCGTAATCAATATGGTTACGGCGCTGCTTATTATGATTTTAGAACGAACCAATATGATCGGCATGTTGAAATCTTTTGGGGCAAGCAATTGGAGCATCATGAAGATTTTTCTCTATAATGCTGCCTATCTTATCGGAATTGGGTTGTTGCTGGGGAATATTTTGGGTGTAGGTTTAGGGCTTTTCCAACAAGCTACACACATATTTAAGCTCAACCAATCTTCGTATTTTTTAGCCTACGCACCAATTGAGTTTCATCTAATAGATATTATTGGACTAAATATAATCACGGTTGTGGTTTGTTTAACCGTTTTAATTATTCCATCGTTCTTAATTAGTAAAGTATCGCCACTAAAAGCAATTCGGTTTAAATAATTTTTTTAGAAAAGCAAAATCCTTGCTCATCGGAGAGGATAGTCCCGCTTTCGCCCATAGTGCCGAAGAAAAATCGGCAGCTATTTGGCTCAATCTGGTTTAGATTAGCTGGGTAAACCACCATTGGGAAAATCCCCCTCCAGGTTTTTAAAAAAAGATTGAGTTAGGGGTAAATGCTATTGCTAAACAGAAGCCCACTCGGTGCCTTGTAAAGCTGAAATAATTTCTGATCGTGGTGCCAAATTTAAATAGGGGTAAGTTACTTTTGATAAATATAATCCCGTAGGATGAGCAGGAAGCAGTAGTTTCGGTGTTTTTAAAGTAGTTAGATAACTCTCAAATTCATCTACGCTAATTTCACCCTTACCAACCAATAAAATTTTACCCATCGTAATGCGGATCATTTTTCCAAGAAAACGGTTGCTGGCGATGTGAAATCTAAATCTATCAGCTTTAGGGTTTACGAATAATGTAGCTTCCATCACATTACATATCGTATGCTCATATTTATCGGGATGTGTGCAAAATGCCCTATAATCTTTATATTGGGTAAGGAGTTTTACAGCCGACTTCATTTTATCAAAATCTAAATTATTAACTTGATAAAGAGAACTTTGCGTGTTTAAAAATGGGTCTTTGTAGGTGTGAACAAAATAATCATATCTCCGTTGTACGGCATCAAAACGGGCATGAGCCTTAGGCTGCATTGGAATAATATCGAATGCGGCAATGTTACATGGAAGTGCTTTATTTAAGATGTAAAGCAAATCGAAATCGAATGCTTGTTCTATATCTGCATGAAAGAAAAACTGACTTGCATGTACATGAGCATCTGTTCTGCCACATCCATTAATGGTGATCGGTGTTTTTAAAATCTTCGAAAGGGTTTGTTCAATAACTTCCTGTACGCTTTTAACGCCTGGCTGCCTTTGCCAGCCACTATAATACTGACCCTGATATGCTATGTGAAAGAAGTACCTCATTTTTCGATTGCAATTTTACGCAAATTTTGGCATCGGGAATATTAAATTCATAATTTGGCCATTAAATTGTAAAATGAACTTAATTAATTGTCCTTGCGGAAGCGGTTTGGTCTATGCAATTTGCTGTCAGCCTTGCCACTTAAAAATAAAACCTGCGCCAACTGCCGAAGCTTTAATGCGTTCTCGTTATGCTGCTTTTGTTGTTGCTGATGCAGATTATCTTTACGAAACTACTCACGTTAGCAAACGAAAAGGCAATTCGAAAGATGCTTATTTAGAAAGCGCCAAGAACACCAAATGGCTGAAACTGGAAATTGTTTCAGCAGGTTTTGATGAAGTTGAATTCAAAGCGTATTATTTGAATAACAGATTTCATACTGAAGTACTGCATGAAAAATCTAATTTCAAATTAGAAGATGGTAAGTGGTATTATGTTGATGGGGAGTTTTACTCATAATAAAAACTCATGTAAATTATCTGGCGTAATTATTTTTGTTTCTACATTTTTATATGCATCCAAAAACGTTTTTGGAAATTTATTCTTTGATTTTGGATTCCATTTTATCTCGTAGGCGTTCATTAAACCATTTCTTTCCTCAATATAATCAATTTCCTGTTGAGCATGCGTACGCCAAAAATATTGATTGCAATTTATTTGATTGTAAGCAAGAAACTTAACTCTTTCACTTATCACAAAGTTTTCCCAAAGGGCGCCAATATCTTGTCTTAGTGTTGCTGGGCCAAATTGATTTATTACAGCATTTCTAATCCCGTTATCATAAAAATAGATCTTTCGACTTTTTTTTAATTCGTTTCGAAGATTTCTGCTTAATGAGCCTAACCGGAAAATAATAAATGCCTTTTCCAAAATATTGATATATTTTTCTGTTGTTTGATTATCCAGTCCTGTTAGCTGACCTAATTCATGATAAGAAACTTCATTTCCGACCTGAAAAGCCAATGCCTGAATCAATTTTTCCATTTTTTCAGGTTTCTGGATTTTTTCCCAAGTTAAAATATCCTTATACAAATAACTGTCAGATAATTGTTTCAATCTTATTTCTTCTTCACCTTGATTATTAACAATTTCTGGGTAATAACCATAAACAAGACGGTGATTCAACAATCTTTTTTCTGTAAGTAAACCATGTTCTGCAACCATTTCTCCATAAGAGAAAGGAAATAAGTTGTACTCCCATTTTCTACCTGTTAGCGGCTCGTTGATGTGCTTTGACAATTCAAATGCCGAAGAACCTGTTGCAATCACTTTCACATCTTTTAATTGGTCGATAATTAATTTGATGGATAGCCCGATATTGTCAATACGTTGGGCTTCATCTATAACTAAGGTTTTTGCCTTTCCCAATAATGAACGTAAAGCAGTAGATGTGGTATTCGATAACATTACTCGGATGTCTGCATCATCTCCATTCCACCAAGTTATTGGGGTAGCAAATTTCGATGAGAGCTGCTGTAATAGCGTACTTTTCCCAACTTGCCTTGGTCCTAAAAGAATTAATGCTTTTTCGTCTTTGAGATGTTTTTCAATAGAATGTGTAATTGCTCTTGAAATCATAATCGCAAATTTAATATAAATTTTGCGAATATAATCGCAAAATTTATATTAAATTTGCGAATGTATTCTTCTTAAGAATCAATATCCAAAGTAATTTCAATTTTACCTAAATCGGTTTTATAAACATCTAAAGAAACCAAATCTAAATCGTAAAGGCTATGTCCCCAAATGCCATATTTCCCTTTACCATCATTTATGGCAATTGCTTTTTCTTCTTCTTCAAAAATTTCGATGTACTTTGTTCTTATTTCAATCAGCAATTTTTCTCTGCTAAAACCAGTTTCTGAAATCAATGATAGAGATGCGGGATTAGTTAGGGGATAATCTATCACAATGGTGATTTCGTTTTCACTAATTACAATTTCATCCTTATCTATCAAGTTTAAAATTTCTTCATTCGCATTGGCAATATTAATCCAAGGAATTAATCCATTATCACCAATGGTTTTGGTTGCCCGAACATTAAAAGTGATGATGTTAATTAGGTTTTTCGGACTTTGATTATCGTTATTTTCTTCACTCATGTTTAAAGTTTTTCGAACCATTCAGATGTAACTATAACTTCTTCAACGAATTTAGTGTCAACACCAAGTTTTAGTTCTTTTAATTTATCACAAAGTAACTCTCCATCAATTAAGTCTATGGGTGGGGCACCATCTCGCGTTGCTTCTTTTATTGCTTCCCTAGTAAATTTACCTGTAGTTATAACTAATCCCTTGTCTGCTCTTCCTTGCATTGCACCTCTAAAATCTCTAATTTGACTTGGTGAAACTGAACCCTGATATCTCTTGCATTGGAAAATAACATGAAAGCTCAATAGCCCGCTAACCCTTACAATACCTTTGCCATCAATTCCACCATCGCCAACTTTGCCTGTCACTTCCACCTGAGAAAATCCGCTTTCTCTCAATATTCTCTGTGCTAACCGCTCAAATGCCGCTGGAGATATTTTGTATAAAATATTTAGTAATTTTTCTTTCCATTGTTCGGTATCATCGACCTCATTAGTTACTTCTTCAATTTCCTTGGATTCATTTTCTTTTATTTCTGGCTCTATTAACCTATCCTGTTCTCTTACTTTTTTAACAATCTCTGAGTGATTTAACTTAGCAATATCTATATCAGAGTCTAAAAGTGCCCAAATTCTTCTTGAAGAGTTTTCTAATAAGCCGAATTTTTTTAAGTATGTTCTGCTCCAAGCTAGTCTGTAATCTACTTCACTTCGAGTTCCATTCTCATCGTGGGGAATCAGAAGTATTTCTTCAGAAATATGGGCTATTTCATAAACATTTGTGTTTATTTCATCGACGGTTCCAGAGCCTCCAAGCTTTATTAAGGCTTTCACGGTAGGAATTATCAGTTCATCAAAAGATGGAATTTTGCTATTTAATTTTTTTCGAGCCATTTAGTTTTTTATAACACGTTACAATTTCTTAGCCTCATTCCAATAAATATCCATTTCAGCAAGCGTCATGTCGGCTAAAGCTTTGCCGTTTTCCTTGGCTTTGTTTTCTAAATATTGGAAACGTTTAATGAATTTTTTATTCGTTTTCTCTAATGCATTCTCGGGATTGATATTGATAAAACGAGCATAGTTTATCAAAGAAAAAAGCACATCGCCAAATTCTGATTCTGCTTTTTCAACATCAATGGCGGTATTATCAACTACATTGAATTCAGCTTTAAATTCCTGTAATTCTTCCTCAACCTTTTCCCAAACCTGATTTTTATCTTCCCAATCGAAACCAACACCACGTGCTTTCTCCTGTATGCGAGATGCTTTTACCAATGCCGGTAACGAACTTGGAACACCAGCTAAAACCGATTTGTTGCCCTCTTTTAACTTGATTTGCTCCCAGTTTCGCTTAACGTCTTCTTCGTTTTGTACTTCAACATCGCCATAAATATGCGGATGGCGGTTAACCAATTTATCGCAAACACCGTTTAAAACATCAACAATGTTGAAATCGTTGGTCTCCGAAGCAATTCTGGAATAAAAAACCAAGTGCATCATCACGTCGCCAAGTTCCTTTTTAATTTCATCTAAATCGCCCTCTAAAATGGCATCGCTTAACTCGTAAGTTTCTTCGATGGTTAAATGGCGCAAGGTTTCCATGGTTTGCTTTTTATCCCAAGGACATTGCGTACGCAACGTATCTAAAACTGTAAGTAAGCGATTAAAGGCATCGGCAGGATTGCCTGCACTTGCAGGAATTGGATTGTTCGGCATGGTTTATAATTTTATCGAACGCTAAAGTACCAATCCCAAGCGATTAAGAAAAATTGAAAGGGAGTTCTGAACCATAAATATTTAATTGATTTGAAATTACAATGTTTAAGAGATAAGCCGAGTTTATGTTTGAACGCTTCGTTTGAAAATTTGGTTTCTTGCAGCAACTGATTTTAATAAACCTACTTGAAGCGATATACTTTTGGTTTACTAGAAATCATTTTTATGCTAACATTCACCAAAAGATTTAGCGGAAAGGAGGAGTAACAATAAAAAACGCTTGTTGATTGCTTTTCAAAACCTCTCCATATTAAAGCAAATGGTAATTTTTCTTTTGTGCTGTCCCTCTCCTTAAAGAGATGGAAATAATGGTCGGCTGATTTGAACCCAGTTTTAAATTTGCTCCTTGGTTCTTTCTGCGCTTCGCCCCGTCTATTCCAGGAGAGGGGAAAAAGGGGTGAGGTTCTACTTAATCAAATTAAAAGCAATTAAAATAGTAGCTACAAACAATATTACCAAGCCAGATAAGAACACAAAATCAGCAACTTTTTCTAACTTCTGACTCTCACTTCTTTCTCTCCGCATCGAGATAAAGGAAAGGATGCAGCTCGTCATGAAAAACATTACCGCGGCCACCGCAAATTCATCAATTAAGGAATCATCGGTAAGGTTTAATTTTTTTAAAGAGGTTAGTACAATGAAGCAAATGCCGAGTAAATTGGCAGATGTACTTAAAATATGAGGCGACCTGTTTTCGGGCATTATTAATCTTTTTCCTCTAATTTAATCTTTTTTGTAATACGGTAAACACGTTTCTTTTTACCGGGTTTGTGTTCTTCGCCCATTAAAATACCCCAGGGTTTAAGCGTATCAACCCTGTCGAAAATAATTTTCAGCATTGCTAAATATGGAATACATAAAAACATGCCCGAAATGCCCCAAATCATTTCACCCACAACAATACCAATAAAGGCAAACAGCGCATTAATTTTTACTTTTGAGCCAACAACTAAAGGCATTAAAACATTTCCATCTATAGCATGCACACCTACAAATACCAATAAAACTATTAATACTTTAGCCGCACCAGCGGTTGCAAATGTTACAAGACAGCTTACCACTAATGCAAAGAAAATACCTAAATATGGCACAACATTAAATATACCGCCGATTAAGCCTAACAGAATTGCATATTTTACGCCCAATAAGCTAAGAACAATGATTAATAGTAGCGATACAATAAACATTTGTAAAAATAGACCAATGATATACCTCTTGATTATCTGCTGGATATGGCTCACAATTTCTGTCACTCTTTGGCGATGTTCCTCCTTAAAAACCGAGGTAAGAAATGTATAGAGTACCCTACGGTAGTTTAAAATAAAAAAAGTAAATAATAAGGTAAAGCCTAGAAATAGAAAGGTAGATGACACAGTAGCCAAGGTTGAACCAACAATGGCCGCACTAGTTGCAAGTGCCTTGCTTTGACTTTCTTTGATATAACTAGCTGGCTCTGGTATATTAATTTTAAAATTTTGGTAAGCCCAAGTTTTTAATTCTATAAAAGATTCTGCACCTTTTTGTTCTAATAATGGCCAATCTGACCATAAATCGCTCAATTGATTTCCAAAGAAATAAACTACACCTGCAACTACTGCAATCATTAATATTACAGCGGAAATAGTGGATAAGCTACGCTTAAATCTTAATTTCCTTTCTAAATAATTGGCCAGCGGCAACATTAAAAGCGCCATTAAAAACGAAAATAGCAGCGGTGCTAACAATGATTGCCCCAAAATGGCGATGTAGGTTAGACTTATTAAACAGAAAAGAACGAGGGCCAGTTTAGGGAGAAAAGATAGTTTTTCTTTCATAGTAATTTAAATCCTGTTTAATACAAAATGCCCGACTAAATGTTTTAATCGGGCATTTAAATATAGCAGATTATTTTTAATAGCTGCTTGCTTTATCCAATAACGAAATATCTTCGGGCGTTAATTTTAAGTTCTCTGCCTCTGTAAAAGATTTCAACTGACTTAAATCGGTAACACTTGCAATTGGTGCCGTAATTGATGGATGTTGAATTAACCAACCCAAGGCTACTGATGCCTGCTCAACGCTATGATTATCTGCAACTTTATCCAATGCTTCTAAAATTCTAAAACCTCTTTCGTTCAGGAATTTCTTCGCACCACCACCTCGCTGACTTTTTTTCAAATCATCCTCGCTACGGTATTTTCCTGTTAAAAAGCCACTTGCTAAAGAATAATAAGTAACTACACCTAAGCCATGCTCTAAACAAATTTTCTCGTGTTCTTGCTCAAATTCTTCTCTTTCGTACAAATTATAACCTGGCTGGTAAACTTGGTAGCGAGGTAAGCTGTGCTCGGAAGAAGCAAGTAATGATTCTTTTAATCTATCTGCCGAAAAGTTTGAAGCGCCAACCCAACGCACTTTTCCAGCTTTAATTAGTGTCTCATAAGCGCTTAAGGTTTCTTCAACAGGCGTTGTCTCGTCATCAAAATGAGAAAAATATAAATCGATATAATCCGTTTGTAAACGAGAAAGCGAATGCTCAACCTCGTTAATAATGTAATCTTTTTTCAAAGATTTGCCTTGTCCCATATCCGAACCCACTTTCGTAGCAATAATTACATCGTGGCGTTTATTATGTTTCTTAAGCCAATTGCCTATAATTGTTTCCGATTCGCCGCCTTTATTTCCTGGTACCCAACTCGAATAAACATCAGCAGTATCGATAAAATTGAAACCACTCTCCACAAAATGGTCTAATATCTCAAACGATTTCTGCTCGTCGATAGTCCATCCGAAAACGTTTCCTCCAAATACAATGGGCGCAATATTTAAATCTGTTTTTCCTAAAATCCTTTTTTCCATGATATGAAATTTAATATTGGTTTAACAAATGAAAGGATGTTGAGTTTTTCAACAGGCGTCGGAATTGTGTCAGATTTGAATCTCACCCATTTAAAGGCATTAGCGGTGCTTGGTTGGTATCAGCCATCTCCTTTATTTCCCTCAATTTAACGATAGGGAATGCAAATGCTTTCCAATTATTTCTTGCTTCAATAGGGTGAGGCTTTTTTTTGAAAAGCAATCCACCATTCCATTTTAATTTAGTCCCGTTTTCCGCTATAAGTTTTTTAACCTCGGTCACTCTGAGGTCTAAAGCATTTTTTTCATCGGTTGCAGATGCTTCGTGCCTCAGCATGACAATAATATTTAAGGAAGTGCAAAAAAAAAGCTTTCTGCTCCACCCGGGTTTAGGAAATTCGGTTTTTGCTACTATTTAAGTTTCCCTGCAAATTGCCCATCATCCATTTTCACCTCATCCATCTTACATCCCTTTAACCGCCCTAAGCATTTCTCTCTTACCGGGGGCACCCGGCAATTTTTCAATGGTAAAACCAATAGCTTTCACAGCTCTTTTAAGTTTTCCTGTAATGGCATAGGTAATAAAAGTTCCACCCGGTTTTAAGAAACTGCAGGCATGAGCTATAATTTCATCGGTCCACATTTCGGGTTGGTGCTGAACCGAAAAAGCATCATAATAAATCACGTCAAATCTTTTTTCGGTATCAAATTCAGCTAAGGTTGTATATGGAATTTCGAGTTTGCAAAGTGCAGATAAAGTTTGTTGAGTTATTAAAGCTTCATCGTAACTGGTAATAAAATCATTCCAAATTTCTGACGAAACATATTCCGAATAACCTGTTTGATTAAGCACATCAACAGTTAATGGAAATGCTTCAATGCTGGTGTAATCTAGTTTTATGTTATTTTCATTGCAATATTCAAAGCTTAAGATAAAGTTCAAACCCGTTCCAAAGCCAACTTCTAAAATTGATATTTCAGATTTTCCCTCAGTTGCAAATTTCAACCCTGCATCAATAAAAACATGTTTGCTTTCTTGTAGAGCGCCATGTTTACTGTGGTAATGTTCGCCAATGGTTTCGTTGTAAAGCGTGTTCGAGCCGTCGGCAGTAGGGGTAATAATATTCATGTGCAAAGGATTTTGACCAGGATTAAAGGATGATAAGATTTTCAAGATAACACTACAAATATAGTATCAAGTCGCAAGTATCAGGTATCAAGATTTGCATATTGCCTTAGTATTTTTCGACTTGCTCTTTTCCCTTTAAGCTTTTACCTTTGGTCTTTAAGCTCAATTATGGATATCGAATCTTTCAGAGAATATTGTTTAAGTCTACCGGGCACAACCGAGGGCATGAAATGGGATCATCTTTGTTTCATGATTGAAGAAAAAATCTATGTTATCATCGCCATTGATGAGGGGAGTCGGTTTTCTATAAAATGTAATCCTGATGATTTTGATGCCTTAACTGCAAGAGACGGAATTGCACAAGCTTATCATTTGGCAAAGCGCCAATGGATTCAAATAGAAAATTTAGATGTGTTAACCGATAAGGAGCTGAAAAGTAGGGTTGCAGATTCAAGAGCGATGGTTTTGGCTAAATTGCCAAAGAAAACGCAAGCTAAATATGTTTGATAATTCAATTAATTAGCCTTTCTAATTAAGAATTTATTTTTGTTTTTTAGTTTAAGGTATATGGTTAAGGTTTGAACGTTAGATCTTATTAAAACACAGCTATAAAATATCCTATCATAGCCAACGAAATTGCGAAAAAAGTCATCGTAATCGTAGTCTTTAACTTGTTGGTTGGTTTTGTTTCTTTATCAATATTTGCATTTAACATCAGCGATAACTTCAAGCCTATTGTACCATCATATAATCCTAAGATAGCATTAATAAAAATGGAACTTAATAATCCGAATTGTATAGAGACTATATATCCCATTCCGATGTAAATAATAATAGATAATACGCTTAAATACATATACTTGAAGTTTAATTTTCGTGAAGCTACTGCTCCAAGAGTGTCAATTATTGATATGCATGATAGTCCAATAAAAAAATAGATTAATAAATTAAAATAGATACCGTTCATCAATTAGTATTTGTAGCGTAATTAGTGGTTTTAATTTATAAAAAAGAGCATCCGTTTCCAAATGCTCTTTCCTTAAACTTATTTAGTCATTGTTTACAAACCACCTTTTCTATTCGATTTACTTGGTATCGGCCAAGTTGCAGGTTTTCCCGTTCGTTCGTTTACAGGCAAATCTGTAGCTTTCTCAGTCGATGTTTTTTCTGCATCTTCACAAGCCATGTAAACCATAATCGCAGTTAGAATTACGTTGCTTCTTATTTCATCAAAAACCAATTTGTCATAAGTATCACGATTGGTATGCCATGTGTATGTTCCATAATCCCAGCTAGTTGCACCTAAAGAATAGCCAAGGGCGCCTGCCGCAACAAATGAGGCAAAATCAGAACCGCCTGCACCTGGCATACCAGGGAAACTCGTTTTAACTTGATTTTTAATCGTATCAGGAACGGCTGCCAACCAACGTGTAATGTAATCTTTTGATTTAGCAAAACCTTGTCCGCCAATATTTACGATTCGCCCAGTTCCATTGTCTTGATTAAATAAAGCTTGCAAATTGCTCACGATTTCAGGATGATCTTCAACAAAAGCTCTCGAACCATTTAAACCTTGTTCTTCACTTCCCCAATGGCCAACCAAAATCGTACGTTTTGGATTAGGATAGAATTTCTTCAAAATACGCATGGCTTCCATCATTAAAATAGTGCCTGAACCGTTATCTGTTGCACCACTTGCAGCATCCCACGAATCGAAGTGAGCCGATAACATTACATATTCTTTAGGTTTTTGCTTTCCCTTAATTTCGGCAATGGTATTAAAAGTTGGTACAACGCCTAACTCTCTTGATTCTGATTCGATTTTCAATGTTGGTTTATTTCCACTTTGTGCTAAACGATAAACTAAACCATAATCTTCTACCGATAAATCTACCGTAGGTATTTTCGATGTGTTAGCACCGAAAACTTTATCAACGCCAAAACCTTGAGACCAATTATTAATGATGATACCAGCAGCTCCTGCATTTTCGATAGCAAGCGCTAGGTTTTTAGCGTTTAATCCTGTTTTTACAATTCCTGCAGCCCAAGCTTTTGCAGCATCAGCTTTTTCTTTTTTATATTTTTCGAATAAATCTTTGGTTGCAAATTCTTCCCAATTTTTTTCAGGACGGCCAGAGATTTGGCTCATGGAAATTAAAACCAATTTACCTCTAGCGTTCGGTAACCATTTTTGAAAGGAAACTGAATCGGTAATTGCAGGAAGAACAATGGCTTCTGCATTTATCGCTTTTCCATTGGTTGATGGACTCCAGGCTAATTGTGTACCCTCCAAGGTTCTTAACCGCGGACTAACCAAATCAATATGGGTAACGCCTCTTTCCCAGCCACGCCATTCGCCCCATCTTTCATTCTTTGCAGAAATGCCCCAATCGCTGTATTTTTTTACTGCCCAGTCATTAGCTTGTTTCATTTGTGGTGAACCTACTAAACGCGGTCCGACAACATCTAAAAGCTCGTGAGCAAGTTTTTCTAATTGTGAGTTTTCATTTACTTCTTTAACGATATTATCGATAACTTTTTTGTCTTGTGCAAATGCAAAAGAAGAAGTAAATAGGAGTAAGGTTGGTAGTAGAAGTTTTTTATTCATTTCAGTTTGCTTAATTGATAGGCTAATTTAGGGAATAACAGGATGGGAGAGGTGATGTTAATGGAAATGTTGCAGTTCTTGGGTTTCGTCATTGCGAAGCGATTTTTCATCGCTGTGGCAATCTCTTACTTGGAATGTTTGTCTTTGCCAGACAGCTTGTCCCGATTTTCATCGGGAGGCTTTTTTCTTTTTCTTTGAAAAAAAGAAACAAAACCGAGCATTTCTGCGAGCTCGTGAATGCAATTAAAAAACAATAGACAACAATGAATAATTCAAGGCTTGCACCTGATTTTGGAAAAATTCGTCAAACCGTTACCGAAAATAATTTGAGGCCTGGCCCTTTCACAGCCCCTGAGGCTGCAAATTTTTTTGTTCTGTGGGGTTTGAAAGCGAGTGTAGACGGTTTCAACGTTTTTTCTTAAAATCATCTGCTATGCCGGATATGTTCTTCGGAAAGGTTGTGGTGTTTTGAAAGTTTTTCCATAGCACCTTTCAACTCCCCTCCTTATTTTCAAGGAGGGGTTGGGGGTGGTTTTTTAACTACCATTCCCAAGAATTACAAAACCTGCATAATCTAAACCTGATTGCCGTGGTAGCTCCCGATTTTTTTCTAATCGGGACTACAAACAAAAAGCAGGACTGAATTAACCGAAGTTCTTCATGCCCTGCTTTTCTAAAAATTTTTATACTTTTTATTGCTCCCTCTCTTTCGGAGAGGGTTGGGGTGAGGCTTTTTAATTATTCATCATCTTAATAAAAGCGCCCAACTTAGCTTTCATGGCTCTTCTATCAACAATAAAATCGAGAAAACCATGCTCCAAAACAAATTCTGAAGTTTGGAAACCTTTAGGTAAATCTTTTTTAATCGTCTCTTTAATAACCCTCGGACCAGCAAAGCCGATTAACGCCCCTGGTTCTGCAATGTTGATATCGCCAAGCATTGCGTACGATGCTGTAACGCCACCTGTTGTTGGGTCGGTTAGCAAAGAAATGTACGGAATTTTAGCTTGACTTAACAATGCTAATTTCGCAGATGTTTTAGCCATTTGCATCAATGAAAATGCGGCCTCCATCATACGTGCGCCACCTGATTTTGAAATCATCAGGAACGGAATTTTATGTTTAATGCTATAATCAATTGAACGGGCAATTTTTTCACCAACAACTGAACCCATAGAACCGCCAATGAAAGCGAAATCCATACAGGCAATCACTAAATCCTGACCATCAATTTTACCAACGCCTGCACGAATAGCATCTTTTAAGCCTGTTTTAGCTTGGCTTTCGATAATTCTTTCGGTATAAGGTTTATTATCATTAAAGTTTAAAGGGTCGCCCGAAGTAAGGTTGGCGAAGAGCTCTTTAAACTCGTTGTTATCGAATAAAACTTCAAAATATTCTTTAGAACCTACCCTCAGGTGGTAATTACAGTAATGGCAAACGTATTTGTTTTCCTGAAGTTCTGCCTGATGTAGCGGTTTTTTGCAATTTGGACATTTATTCCACAAACCATCTGGTGCTTCTTTTTTCTCTTCTGTTGTGGTAATGATACCTTTATTCTCTCTCTTAAACCAAGCCATATAATTTTTTAAAGAATTGGATTGCAAAGAAACGAAAAAAATATTTAAGTCAAGTATTTCTATTTAGTGTAAAAAGTACACGATGGATAATGTCTTTTTTACACCAAATAGCCTTTATTTGGTTATTAGACAAATAATTCTGTTGTTACAAAAGCATGAAATGTTATTTTTTTTTATAACTTCGGACTTAATAAAATTAACAAGAAATGAGTTTAAAAGGCTACAAAGGCGTAATTTACGGAGATGCCGTTCAAGAATTGTTTGAGCAGGCTAAAAAACATCAGTTTGCTTTACCAGCAGTAAACGTAACCGGAACAAACACGGTAAACGCGGTATTGGAAACTGCTAAGGCAGTAAATTCGCCTGTTATGATTCAATTATCTAATGGTGGTGCGCAGTTTTATGCGGGTAAAACTTTAGATAACGAGAAATTGCAGGCATGTATTTTAGGTGCTGTATCGGCAGCTAAACATGTACATTTATTGGCAGAACATTATGGTGTTGCTGTGGTTTTACATACCGACCACGCCGCTAAAAAATTATTGCCTTGGATTGATGGCCTTTTAGACCACGGCGAAAAATTCTTCGCTGAAACAGGAAAACCTTTGTTTTCATCGCACATGTTAGATCTTTCGGAAGAGCCGATTGAAGAAAACATGGAAATTTCTGCTAAATATTTAGCTCGCATGGCGAAAATGAACATGACTATCGAAATCGAACTTGGTGTTACAGGTGGCGAGGAAGATGGCGTAGACAATAGCGATGTTGATAGCTCAAAATTATATACTCAACCGAGCGAAGTTGCTTATGCTCACGAAGAATTAAGCAAAGTTTCGCCACGTTTTACTGTTGCTGCTGCATTTGGAAATGTTCACGGTGTATACAAGCCAGGTAACGTGAAATTGCAACCTGTAATTTTGAAAAATTCACAGGATTTCATTAAAGAAAAATTCAATTTAACTGCCGAGAAACCAATTAACTTCGTTTTCCATGGTGGTTCAGGTTCTTCTCAAGAAGAAATTAGAGAGGCAATTTCTTACGGTGCTATTAAAATGAATATTGATACTGATATGCAATGGGCATTTTGGGAGGGTATTTTAGAGTATTACAAAAAGAATGAAGCTTATCTTCAAGGCCAGATTGGTAACCCTGATGGCGATGATAAACCAAACAAAAAATATTATGACCCGCGTGTTTGGTTACGTAAAGGTGAAGAAACTTTTGTTAAGCGTTTAACTACTGCATTTGAAGATTTAAATTGCATTAACGCAAACGATAAATTATAATATTTTGATTGATTTTATATTTTGATTAATTATTTAATCATTCAAAAATCATTCATTCAATAATTAAACAAAAGCGCCATAGGTTGTAAAACTTATGGCGCTTTTGTTTGTTAATCGTTATATTTAATCAAATATAATGTGATGACAAAATCTAAATCTGATACAAAAAGAAATAATTTTTTTGAAAAATTCGCTAATGCTGCAACTAAATTTACAGGAAGCTCTGTTGCTTTTATTTCAGCCACGGCAATTGTAATAATTTGGGCAGTAACAGGTCCGCTGTTTAATTATTCTGAAACCTGGCAATTGGTAATCAATACGGGCACCACAATTATTACTTTTTTAATGGTTTTTTTGATTCAGAAAGCGCAGAATAAAGATGGGAAGGCCATTCAGTTAAAGTTAAACGAATTGATTGCCGCACAACAGGGCGCAAGTAATCGAATGGTAGATATTGAGGATTTGAGTGAAAAGGAATTAGACCAGTTACATAAATTTTACGTTACGATTGCTACACTTGCCAAAAAAGAGGCCGATATTCATTGCTCGCACTCTATCGATGTAGCGAAAGAGTTGAACGAAATGAAATTGAAAACGAATAAACACTTTAAACACCATAAGCCATGAGTCTGCTAGTCCAAAAAGTTAATCATCCCGAAGATTTAGATAAAGTTTTTGCTATTCGTAAAATTGTGTTTGTAGATGAGCAGAATTGTCCGCCGGAACTGGAATGGGAGCACGAAGACGAATCTATCCATTTTTTAGCTACCCAAAACGGACAGCCTTGCGGCGCATGCCGCTGGCGTAAGACGGATGCAGGTTACAAGCTGGAACGTTTTGCGGTATTGAAAGAGTTTAGAGGACAAGGTGTTGGCAGGGCTTTAATTGCAGAAGCACTTTCTGATTTGCCTGAAGATGCGCATTATATTTATCTGAATTCGCAATTAGATGCGATGAGTTTATACGCCAAATTTGGTTTTGTAGCAGAGGGAGAGCAGTTTGAAGAAGCTGGAATTCAGCATTTTAAAATGGTAAAAAGTGTTTAAATAAGGTTATCCTCATTGCGGAGGTACGAAGCAATCTTAATGCGTTCGCAAAAACGAAACGATTGCTTTCCTTAATTATTCCATCAGTCTGAACTAGTTTCAGAGTTTTATTTAGTCGTTTAATTATTTGGAAAGCAATTGCAGCAGCATTTGGCAATGGTTCTGTCCCGCTAATGTTCCAAGCACCGTAGAAAACGGTGGCTTTCCACGTTTATCGGGTTTAGATGGTCAGATATGTAATTATATTTTCGACAAAATGAAATAGACGATAGTCTTGCGACATTAGTTAAATATTTTTACCGACAAACCCATTGCTTCATTCCACTTATCCATGTTAAGTTCTACAGTTTCACCTCTACTGTTTAAATAGGCAATCACATCCTCTGTGGCAATGTTTCCTGTTAAATCATCAGCAGCCATTGGGCAACCACCAAAACCTTTCAGGGCAGAATCTATTCTTTTAACACCTGAATTATAAGCAGCTTCAATTTTTTCAAAACGTTCGTAAGGAGTGGAGTGTAAATGAATTCCAATTTCCGGATTGCTAAACCTAGAAATCAGTTTAGGGAGAATTTCTGTGATGGTTTCGGGTGTAGAAACTCCAACAGTATCTGCCAAGGAAAGAATCTTAACGCCCTTGCTTATTAAAACATCGGCCCATTTTTCTACAATTTCATAATTCCACTCGTCGCCATAAGGATTCCCAAACCCCATCGACAAATAAACAACCGCTGTTTTATTATGTTTATAGCAGAGCGATAACATTTTCTCAACAGTTGTTAAAGATTTTTCGATACTTGAATTGGTATTTCGTTGCTGAAATGTTTCTGAAATGGAAAAAGGAAAACCCAAGTAATTTATCTGCTCGTGTTTTACAGCATCTTCTACGCCTCTTAAATTAGCCACAATGGCCAATAGCTTAGTTGATGTATTACTTAAATCCAAATTGGCTAAAACTTCGTCAGTATCTGCCATTTGCGGAATAGCCTTTGGCGATACAAAACTTCCAAAATCAAGCGTATCAAAACCAACCTGAAGCAGTAAATTCAAATATTCAGACTTCAATTCAGTTGGTACAAAATCGTGTAATCCCTGCATGGCATCACGTGGGCATTCTACTAATTTGAATTGGTTTTGGCTCATATCTTTTGGTTTAACCACAAAGTTCGCAAAGTTTTTCGCAAAGAAAAGAAGCAAGGTTAAAACATTCTCGCAAAGGGCAAGTTGGTGCTAATGACTAATGACTAATGACTAATGACTAATGACTAATGACTAATGACTAATGAACTTCCTTAACTTCTTCCCGGTAATCTACACTTCTATCTTTAGCAAAGGTTCTAATAATTAATCGTGTTCCTCTATCATAACTGAAATAACTCCAAAGCCAGTTGATGAAAACAATAATCTTATTTCTAAAGCCAACCAAAGTCATCAAGTGGACAAACATCCATGTAAACCAGGCGAATATACCCTGGAAATGAATTTTACCAATATCAACGACTGCTTTGTTTCTTCCAACGGTCGCCATTGAGCCTTTGTCGAAGTATTTAAATTTTTCTAAAGGTTTCTTTTCAATGATGTTGATTAAATTCTTTGCTAAATGATGACCTTGCTGAATAGCTGCCGGTGCAACTCCTGGATGACCATTTGGTGTTTCGTCATCAATAATTGCCGAAACATCGCCAATAGCATAAACATTCTGATAACCAACAACTAAGTTCTGGGTATCAGTTTTTAATCTTCCGCCACGAACGATTTCAGCTTTATCTAATCCCGCTAAAACTTCTCCCTTAACACCTGCGCTCCAAATAACTGTAGCGCTTAAAATTGGTGCTTTATCTTGTAAAGTAAGCGTATGCCCATCATAACCTAATACGCGGGTTTCATTCATTACCTTAACGCCCATTTTAACTAAAAACTCTTTCGACTTTTGTTGGGCCTGCGGCGACATCGGGCCTAAAAGTTCAGGTGAGTTTTCAATTAAATAAATGTTAACCTTGCTTAAATCCATTTCAGGATAATCGTTCGGAATAACGTGTTTTTTCAGCTCTGCAATGGCTCCTGAAGTTTCTACACCTGTAGGACCGCCACCAACAACCACGAAGTTTAGTAAGGCGCTTTTTTTATCTTTATCAGTTTCAATTAAAGATTTTTCGAAATTTTGTAAAATCAAGCTTCTTAAATCCAAAGCCTCGGGTATAGATTTCATAGGCATTGAATTAGCCTCGATTTCTTTATTGCCAAAGAAGTTACTGGTAGAACCTGTAGCGATAACCAAATAATCGTAACTGATTTTACCAATATCGGTAAGTAAGCAGTTTTCTGCTGCAATAACTTCTTGGACTTGCGTTACCCGAAATATTAAGTTTTTTTGCCCTTTAAATATTTTACGAAGCGGAAAAGCAATGGAATCTGCCTCTAAACCGCCTGTAGCCACTTGATAAAGTAAAGGCTGAAAAGTATGATAGTTATGTTTATCTAACATGACTACCTGAAAAGGTTTGTTTTTTAATCTTTTTGCTAATTCAATCCCGCCAAATCCGCCACCAACAATCACTACTCTTGGGTATTCGCTTTTAGGAAGTTGTAAATCCATTTTTTATTGGTTTATCTGTTGCTAATGTAACAAAAAGATAGCCAAAAGGTTTATGGATTGAGGTTTTGGGGAGCTTCAAATAGAATAATACTTAAGATATAACGATGCTATGACCGAATGGGTTTTTGGGAGTTTTAAGGGAGAAACTTTGTTAAATAAACCTGATGGAAGCCTCACCCTATGAATGGTTATGCTTTGGCAACAGCATCTCAATCCCTCTCCTGAAGAGAGGGAAACAAAGAAATGTGGTTTTGAACCCTTGGTTGAAAGTACAGTCTGCCAAAACCCTCTCTTCTGGAGAGGGCTGCTTCAATCCTTGCCTTACTTCTGCCTTTCAAAGGGTGAGGCCTATTCTCTTCTGGAGAGGGCTGCTTCAATCCTTGCCTTACTTCTGCATTTCAAAGGGTGAGGCCTATTCTCTTCTGGAGAGGGCTGCTTCAATCCTTGCCTTACTTCTGCCTTTCAAAGGGTGAGGCCTATTCTCTTYTGGAGAGGGCTGCTTCAATCCTTGCCTTACTTCTGCMWTTCAAAGGGTGAGGCCTATTCTCTTCTGGAGAGGTCTGYTTCAATCCTTGCCTTACTTCTGCCTTTCAAAGGGTGAGGCCTATTCTCTTCTGGAGAGGGCTGCTTCAATCCTTGACTTACTTCTTCCTTTCAAAGGGTGAGGTAAAAAAAAACGCCTCGATTTTATCGAGGCGTTCCATATATTTTAAGAATTTGAATTCTTATTTTTTCTCAGTAGTACTACCCAAATCAATTACGATAGGCGTAGAGATACATAATGATGAATAGGTACCGATAATACGACCGATTAGCAATGCGAAGATAAATCCGCGGATGCTATCTCCACCAAAGATGAATATTACCAATAACACGAAGAATACGGTTAATGAAGTTAAAATTGTACGACTTAACGTACTGTTCAATGCGAAGTTGATTAAGTTGTTACGCTCTTCACCATGCAAATCTTCTTTACCAGACTCTTTTAGTTTCTCACGAATACGGTCAAACACAACAACTGTTTCCGTCATGGTGTAACCCATTACCGTTAAAATTGCTGCAATAAAATCTTGACCAATTTCTAATGAGAATGGCATCACACCATCTAGAATTGTATAAAAAGATAGTACCATCAACACATCATGGAATAATGCAATTACTGCACCTAAACCATATTGCCATTTTTTAAATCGTACTACGATGTAGATAAACATGAATAAACATGAGATCAATACCGCGTAGAAAGCACCATTTACAATATCACTAGCGATAATTGGCGTTACTTTTTGCGAGCTTACAATTTCATATTTAGAACCAGCCAAGCCTTTGTTCAACGCATCTTCCACAACTTTATCAGTTGCAATGTTTTGATCTTCGATATGGAAAGTTGTAGTAATTTTTACCTGACTATCTTCTCCCGCAGTTTTAACCTCTGGAGTTTCGTTTCCGAATGCAGGCGTTAACTTAGTTTTTATATCTTCTGTGCTAACCGCTTTATCGAAGTGAACCAAGTAAGTTCTGCCACCTTTAAAATCTACACCTAAGTTTAAACCACCATTTTTAAAGTACATTCCAATACCAGCAATAATGATGATAGTTGAAATGATATAGTAAATTTTACGGCGACCAACAAAGTTGAATGCTAGGTTTTTAAATGCGTTACGTGTTAAGGCATTATCGAAATTGATTTCTATTTTACGTGTTAATAACGAATCGAAAACTACTCTCGAAATCGCTACAGCAGCAAATAAAGAGGAAAGGATACCGATACATAATGTAGTTGCAAAACCTTGAACTGGTCCGCTACCGAAGATGTAAAGAATAGCACCTAAAATAAATAAGGTAACGTTGGAGTCAATGATCGACGGCATTGCATGTTGGAAACCTTCCTTAATTGCAGCACCCATATTCTTGCCATGAGCAAGTTCTTCACGTACACGCTCGAAGATTAGAATGTTTGCATCAACCGATAAACCTATCGTTAACACGATACCAGCAATACCAGGCAATGTTAAAACTGCACCTAGTGAAACTAAGATACCGATAACGAAGAATAAGTTAATTAATAAAGCAAAGTTAGCAACCCAACCAGCACGGTGATAATATAACGCCATGAAGATTAAGATCACAATAAACGCAATTACGAAAGAGATTAAACCATCGTGAATTGCTTGTGCACCTAAAGTTGGACCAACAATATAGCTACCTGCAATACGAGCAGGAGCAGGCAATTTACCAGCTTTTAAAATGTTCGATAAATCTTTAGTATCAGCTTGTGTAAAGTTACCAGTGATAGAAGAAACACCACCAGCAATTTCGTTTTGAACTGTTGGTGCTGAATAAACTTGGTTATCTAAAACTATAGCAATCGATTTTTTATTGTTTGCATCAGAAGCCGCTTCAGCAGTAATTTTTTTCCATTTCGCAGCACCTTCGCTGGTCATGTACATGGTTACTTCTGGTTTGCCTTTTTGATCAAAGTCATCTTTTGAATCACTAATTGCATCACCACCTAAATCTGGTTTGCCATCAGCACTTGTAACTTTAATAGCATAAAGTTCAAAAACTTTAGATCCTTCTCTTGGTTTAACGCTCCACATAAATTTCATCGTAGATGGAATTGAAGCAGCAACCTCAGGCATTTTTAAGTATGAATTAACCTTTGCAGTATCTTTTTGTAACGACATACCCACAACAGCACCTGGAATAAGTTGTTGTTGTCCATTCTCACCTTGGTAAATTGGAAGATTAAGAACAGCGTATAATGGGTTAGATTTTGCTAACTCAGCCCTAACAGCTGTAGAATCTTTTTTACCTAAACCAGCAAGCTTGCCGCCTTTGGCTGTTGTATCTTTAGCAGCAGCTTTTTCTAAGCCCGCTAATTTACCACCAGCTGCAGGAGTTGCAGCTGTATCTTTAGTTACAGGAGCATTAACTTTTAATGTAGATGCTAAAGTTTTATTAATATTTTCTAATAATGGAGCAACCTCTTGTACTTGGTAAACTTGCCAGAATTGTAACTCAGCAGAACCTTGTAAAAGTTTCGCCATACGCTCTTTATCTTGTACACCTGGCATTTCGATTAGGATACGGTTGCTACCTTCTTGTTTTTGCATGTTCGGGCTCACAACGCCAGAACCATCAATACGAGAACGTAAAACAGTAAACGAACGATCAATTGCACTTGTAGCTTCTTTTTCCAAGAAAGATTCAACTTCGCCATTGCTTGCGTTTGGTTTTAACTGAGAAGCATTATCTTGATTTGAAAAATAATCTGCAAGTTTTACACCTGGGCTTAATTTCTCGAATTCATCAACAAAAATCTTGATGTAATCTTTACCACCAGCGTTTAATTGAGTTTGTGCGTTTTGAATGGCTTTGTTAAAGTTAACATCAGCAGGGTTGCCCGCTAAAGATTTAACCAACTCAGCTAACGATATCTCCATCGTTACATTCATTCCACCTTTTAAGTCTAAACCTAAATTAATCTCTTTCGCTTTTACCTCTTGGTAAGTAAATCCAGTTACAGGATAAACTTTCACGGTACTCATCGAATCTAAGTAAGCCTTTTCTTTGGCTACATCACCTTTCGCATAGTTTTTTGCGTCTTTTTCCACCTTGGATGCTACCAAAGTAAAAGAAAGTGCATACGCACAAACGATAGCTAATACTATCGCTATAAACTTAATAAAACCTTTTCCTTGCATTGTTTGTTTAAAATAATTTGTCTTTCGCTGTTTTTTAACAAGTCGGCAAATCTAATTAAATTTTTAAATTATAGAACCCCTTAATTGATAATTTATTAACATTAATTTTTATGGGGCAATTAAGCCACTTTTGTTGCGCAAAACTTGTTGAAGCTTTTAATTTTGAAGCTGAAATTTATTTGGAAAGCAATTGCAGTAGCTTTTGGCGTTGGTTCGGCCCCGCTAATGTTCCAAGCACCGAAGAAGAATCGGTGGCTTTCCACGAATATCGGGTTTAGATGGCAACTAGGCTATCGTCATTGCGAGGCACGAAGCAATCTTAATGCGTTTGCTAAAAACCCATAGTAGTAAGATTGCTTCGTGCCTCGCAATAACGACTTTTAAATTTATCTCCGTTTTAACACCTCAAAAGTATAATCGTATTTATTCTTTTCATCTGCCTTGTGAGGGTCGGAACTAACTAAATCCCATTCATCCCTATCAATCGCAGGGAAAAAAGTATCCGCATCAAATATGTGGTGTATGGTGGTTAAATATAATGTATCTGTTTTCGGTAAAGCCTGACGATAAATTTCAGCACCACCAACGATGAAAACCGGCTTTTCTTCATTTTTGGTAATCTCCAGAGCCTCATCCAAGCTATTTACTACTTCAACACCATCGATTTTTAAAGAAGAATCTCGAGTGATCACAATATTCCTACGGTTTGGCAAAGGCCTGCCAACAGAATCAAATGTCTTGCGACCCATCACAACCGTATGGCCAGAAGTGGTCTGTTTAAAAAACTTTAAATCAGCAGGCATGTGCCATAAAAGCTGGTTGTTTTTACCGATTGCGAAGTTTTCGCCAACGGCAACGGCTATGGAAAGCGTAGGGCTTTTTGGTTCATTAGTCATTAGTTTCCTTTGTTTAAAAGTGACGATGGAACTTTCTTAAGGTTGCAGTTTCACTAGTTTAATGAGATTGCTTCGTCGTTCCTCCTCGCAATGACGACGGTCGGAGCGTCATTGCGAACTGAAGCGTGGATATGCGGGCGGGGGTGAAGCAATCTGATTTTTACGCCCCTTAATTTATCCAATTTGCTTTTAGCTCCCCCTTAAGGGGGCTGGGGGGTTACACCGCTACAATTCCTTTAATATGCGGATGCGCCTCGTAATTCTCCAAAGTAAAATCTTCAAACTTAAAATCGAAAATGCTTTTAACTTCAGGATTAATTTTCATTGTGGGCAGTGGTTTTGGTTCTCTGCTTAATTGTAGGTGAGCCTGCTCGATGTGGTTGTTATATAAATGCGCATCGCCTAAAGTATGTACGAAATCGCCAGCCTCTAAACCGCAAACCTGTGCAACCATCATTGTTAACAAAGCATAAGATGCAATATTAAAAGGAACACCCAAGAAAATATCAGCACTGCGTTGATACAATTGGCAGCTTAATTTACCGTCTGCAACATAAAATTGAAAGAAAGCATGACAAGGAGGTAGCGCCATATTCTCAATCTCCGCAACATTCCAAGCCGAAACAATAATTCTACGGGAATCAGGATTATTTTTTATCGTGTTGATAATATTAGTAATCTGGTCGATGTGTTGTCCATCAGGTGTTGGCCAACTTCTCCATTGCGAACCGTAAACAGGACCTAAGTCCCCATCTTCATCAGCCCATTCATCCCAAATGCGAACGCCATTATCTTTCAAGTATTTGATATTGGTATCGCCAGTTAAAAACCAAATTAATTCGTGGATGATAGATTTTAAATGCAGTTTCTTCGTCGTAACCATCGGAAAACCCTCTTGCAAGTTAAAACGCATTTGATAGCCGAAAACGCTGATGGTTCCTGTTCCTGTTCGGTCGTGTTTTTGTGCGCCGTTATCCAGCACATGCTGCATTAAATCTAAATATTGTTTCATAAATCCCTAATCCCGATAAATCGGGACTTCCCATTTTAAATAATTAATTACAAATATGTAAAAAATCTTAATCCAGAAATCTTTTAGTTTTCTACATTAATGGATTTTTAAACAAGCCTGACTTTTGTATGTTTGCATCAGCACTGTATTTGACTTTGAGGGGGAAATCTCAAATCTCAAATCTCAAATCTCAAATCCGAATGTTATCCTTTCCAAACGCAAAAATAAACCTGGGTTTAAATATTACCGAAAAACGTAGCGATGGTTACCACAACCTCGAAACGGTTTTTTACCGGATTAATATCAAAGATTCGGTTGAGATTACGGATGCTGAATTTACTTCATGTAAAATCCATGGTATTGATATTCCTGGTGATGCGAATGACAATTTGTGCATAAAGGCATATAATCTGGTTAAGCAAGATTTTGATATTCCTGCGCAGCAGATTAATTTATTGAAAAATATTCCCGTAGGCGCAGGTCTCGG
The DNA here is from genome assembly GCF_004331675.1 of Pedobacter frigidisoli. Taxonomy (GTDB): domain Bacteria; phylum Bacteroidota; class Bacteroidia; order Sphingobacteriales; family Sphingobacteriaceae; genus Pedobacter; species Pedobacter frigidisoli. Next base: position 110,911 of record NZ_SJSN01000015.1, read on the forward strand.
CGGAGGTTCTGCAGATTGCGCTTTCCTCATCAAATTATTAAATGATAAATTCAGTTTGGGTTTATCTGTAAAAGAAATGGAAGATTATGCCCGTCAGCTGGGTGCTGATTGTGCTTTCTTCATAGAAAACAAACCTGTTTATGCTTTTAATAAAGGCGATGAATTTGAAAAATGCGAAGTTGATTTGTCAGCCTGGTTTAAAGTTTTGATTAAACCGCCTGTACACGTGAGTACGGCCGATGCTTATGCCCTTGTAAAACCTCAAAAGCCTTTGCAATCCTTAAAAGAAATCATACATTTGTCGCCAACAACATGGAAAAATAAGGTTATCAACGATTTCGAGCCATCGGTATTCGCAAAGTATCCCCAAATTCATCAAATAAAAACCAGTTTATACGATGCAGGCGCAACATTCGCTTTAATGAGTGGTAGCGGTTCGTCGGTTTTTGCAATTTTTAACGAACCCGTTAAACTGCCTGAACTGGAAAAAAACAACTTAGTATTCTACAACATTTAGATTGCTTAGCGCATGGCGTTTGGAGCATAGATGTGGAGGATATTGGAGAATTTAATTTATATGGTTAGTTGAAAGTCTTAATGCTCGATACTAGCTTAATACTAATAATAATTTAAACGACTTGTACTCCCTCCCCTCTGGGGAGGGTTGGGGAGGGGCTAAAATGAATATAAATCTTATCCGCAAAAGCGGAAAATTTAATTTCGAGGCAGAAAATGAGAGCGGTTTTACTGTCGAATTAGATGCAAAAGCTGCTATTGGTGGCGAGGGCAAAGGTTTCAGACCAATGGAGATGCTATTGGTTGGCCTTGGTGGATGCAGCGGAATCGACATGGTAAATGTGTTGACCAAACAAAAAGAACCGCTCGACGATATCAAAATCGCGATTAACGCTACTCGTAAAGACGAAGAAATGCCGCCAATTTTTGATGAAATTGAGATTCATTTCGATTTATATGGCAATTTAAGCACAGCAAAAGTAGAACGTGCCTTAGCAATGACTTTCGATAAATACTGCTCCGTGTCGAATATTTTAGGTCGCTCTGCAAAAATTAATTTTACTTATAAAATAAATAAGGTTTAAGGTAAAAGGTTTAGGGCTTAAGGTCTGGAATCTCACATCACAAATCTCAATACTCATATCACAAAACAAAATGAAATCCGAAAATTTTGAAACCATAGCGATACGCACTCAAGTTGAACGCAGTTTGCACAAAGAACATTCTTCACCAATTTATTTAACATCGAGTTATAAGTTTGATGATGCAGAAGAAATGCGTGCCCTTTTTGCAAACGAAAAAGAGGGAAATGTTTATAGTCGTTATGCAAATCCAAGCACATCAGAATTTATTGAAAAAATGTGCCTTTTGGAGGGCGCTGAAGATGGTTTTGCCACTGCAACAGGCATGGCGGCTATTTTTACCACGTTCGGTGCTTTCCTAAAAAATGGCGACCATATTGTTTCAAGTCGTTCGGTTTTTGGCTCAACGCATCAATTATTAACCAATGTTTTTTCAAAATGGGGGGTAACTTTCGATTACGCTGATTTAGATAAACCAGAAGATTGGGAGGGTTTGATTAAGCCGAATACCAAAATGATTTTCGTTGAAACGCCGTCAAATCCTGGTATCGATATTATTGACTTGGAATTTTTGGGCGATTTGGCTAAAAAACATAATCAACTTTTAGTGGTTGATAACTGTTTCGCAACGCCTTATTTGCAGCAACCAATTGCATTGGGCGCTCATATTTCTATTCACTCGGCCACAAAATACATCGACGGACAAGGTCGCGTTTTAGGCGGTATAATTTTAGGTTCAAAAGCGTTAATTACCGAGGTAATGAATTTCGCCCGTCACAGTGGGCCATCATTATCGCCTTTTAATGCTTGGATTTTATCAAAAAGCTTAGAAACGCTGGCCGTTCGTATGGACCGCCATTGCGAAAATGCCTTAAAAGTTGCCGAATACATGGAGAAACATCCAAAAATTAAATTGGTAAAATATCCTTTCTTGCCATCGCATCCGCAGTATGAAATTGCTAAAAAGCAAATGAAACAAGGTGGCGGAGTAGTAACTGTTGTTGTTGAGGGGGGAGTTGCTGGTGCCAGCAAATTTATGGATGGACTGAAAATGTTTTCTATCTCGGCAAACTTAGCCGATACACGCTCTATCGCTACGCATCCTGCAACGAGCACACATAGTAAATTAACCGAAGAGGAACGCAATATTGTTGGTATTGAGCAGGGTTCGGTTCGTTTATCAATCGGTTTGGAACACATCAATGATATTTTGGCTGATATTGAACAGGCGTTAAACACCCTATAGTCCCAAAAGGGAATTGCAGGCGAGGCGGAAAAGCAATTTTTGTTTTTCCGCCTCGCTTTTTTTTGCTCTATAAGTTTTGAAAATCTTTTAATCCATAAATCCTGCTCTTTCTTACCCTACATCAATGCACAGGTTTAAAACCTGCAGTAAATTTGTATCATAAACAAGAAAGGAAATTTATGTCACAGTTTATTTTGCACAAAGAAAACACCAGGGGCCATGCAAATCATGGTTGGTTAAACGCTCACCACTCATTCAGCTTTGCTAACTATTACAATCCTGAAAGAATGCACTTTGGAGTTTTAAGGGTTTTAAATGATGACTTGATTGATGGTGGAATGGGCTTTGGCTCACATCCACACGATAATATGGAAATCATCACGATTCCATTAGCCGGAGCCATTGCGCACAAAGATAGCATGGGAAATTCTGCGGTAATTAAAAGCGGAGAAATCCAGGTGATGAGCGCCGGAACAGGTGTGAGTCATAGCGAATTTAACGCCTTGGCAGATGAGCAATTGAATTTATTGCAAATTTGGTTGTTCCCAAACAAGAAAAATGTTACGCCACGTTACGACCAGCAAGCTTTAAATGTTGAGGCCATGCACAACAACTTTCAGCAAATTTTATCGCCAAGTGCAGATGATGCTGGTGTTTGGATTCAGCAAGATGCATGGTTCTCGTTAGGGAAATTTGATGCCGGATTTGAAACTGAATACAAAATCAAAAAAGCTGGAAACGGTGTTTATGCTTTCGTCATCAGCGGAGAGGTTACCATCGATGGACAAACTTTAAGCAAAAGAGATGGTTTAGGTATCTGGGATACGGATAGCATCAGTTTTAAAGCGAATACAGCAGATGCTGAAGTGTTGTTGATGGATATTCCGATGGAATTGAATTAATAAATCTTGATTTTTACCAAACCTCGTAGGTTTTTAAAACCTACGAGGTTTATATTTTAATTTGTCCTAGCCGGACAGGCTCTTTTCTTTTGGCATCAAAAGAAACAAAAATGTCGGCTTAAAATTTTTCTATTGAAGTTAGTGCTTAGGATTTGCCTGTACTTGCCGAAAAATTTGTCAGGCCGATTTGAGTGGAACGAAGATTTAGTGCTTTGGCCTTGCCGGAAGGAAATCCAAATCTTAAACCCAATTTAATATTAATGTATATGCAAATTACCATACTTTATATCGGCAGAGATCCAGAAATTACGATCGTGATGAACCGCCTGCTTAATGCCCGACCAGAATGGAAAGGCATTTGTGTTTGTACTGATGAAGAAGCGATGTCAATTTTAAAAGCCCAACATGTTGATTTGGTTCTTTTGGGTAATGGTATTAATCCCAATTGTGAAAAAGCGCTTAGAGAGAATGTAAATGTGCTAAAACCCAAAATTAAAATCATTCAGCATTACGGTGGTGGAAGTGGATTGCTTTATGGCGAAATCATGACTGCATTAGGTTAAATTTATAATCTTTGACAACTTTAATAGCACAAGAGAAAGGAAAGTTGTCAAAACTAAAACAACATCCCGTAGATGTTTTAGGCGTCTCGCTAAGCTAACTCAAATAGTAGCAGTTTCCTTGCTTTTTAAACGGGACTGCAGCGGTATCCTTTTAAAATTAGCAGAAACTTTGTTCACGCTGTCATTCTGAGGCACGAAGAATCTGCCTCCGATGAAACAGATACTTCGTGCCTCAGTATGACAGAAGCATTATAAAAGATTTAGCGGAAAGCCCGACTAACCTTTAATCGAAGTTCAGGTTTTGCTTTCCAAAGAAATATCCAGAAAATCCAACAATCTTAGGAAATGTAATCTCTGTCTTCATCGCTCAATTCCTTTTTATTAGAAACTGGTTGTTGTTTTTCAATCTCATCATCGTAGCTGCTCACTGTTTTTCTTGGTCGGCCAACGATGAAGCCAATGATAAAACCGATAACTACACAAACTCCTATGACTAAAAGTTTAGATACTGCAACTGATGTAACCAGGAAATCGAAATCGACCGGCTCGGTATTTACCATTAAAAATATGGTTAATAATGCGGTTAGGATGATAATGGAAATGGTTTTAGCGCTCATTGGTTTAAAAGCTATAGTTAAATGAAAACTCTAATATCGGATTTTGATTGTAAATTTTGTTAACAAAAACCAATCTCGCTCCGACATCAACAACAGGTTGATACCTCAAAATGTTTAAACTACTGTTCAATTCTACGCCGTAAGTTTTTGGCTCACCGATATTCGTATCTAAACCAATGTTTTCATAATGGCAAAATAAACCAGCCCTGAAATTGCGTACATAAGCTAACGAACTTAACTCCCAATCGGGAAATGCGAATGGGAAACGATAATTGAAAAGCATACTGTTTTGTAATTTGCTTTTCGCTAAAATGTTGTTGTAGCCATACACGGTGGCAATTTCTGTTGCATATTGGTTTACACCACTCGCTTTTTGGTAATTGAAACTCGCCAAAAAGGAATGGTTTTTCGCAAAGCCAGGGAAATAAAGGAAACTCTCTAAAGCCAAAATTTCGCCGCCAAGGTTTTTATCGAAAGGTTGGTGGTTGTAGGTCGCCCTTAAAACCTGTGCCCATTTTGGAGCGATGTCTCTTTCGGTGGTTCTTACACTATGATTGAAAGTGAAATTATATTCCATCGGGAATTTTAGCTCGCGAATGAAGTTGGTAGGCATGTTCTCTGGCAGGTAACGTTTCGTAAAACTTGTCGCCGCATTTAGCGTAAAAGCGTAGGTGTTATTTCTGGCATTAAACGAAAGCGGAACCGATGCATTCAGCTTGATATAGTTCTCTCGCCAATCACCTTGCTGAATCGCATTTTTAGCTCGATAGAACGTTCGTTTTGGTCGGTTGCGATATGTTAGGCTCAAAACAGGGTAAAGCGCCTTATAGCTAATATCGGCTGTGTATTCGAAACGCTTTAAATCTCGGTGGTATTTTGCCCCTGTGTAAAAATCCATCGTGTTCAATAAATTGTTCGATTGAAGCTCCATCCCAAAAACATATTCGTCATCAATTACCGGAATAATGCTGTGGAAACTAAATAAATTTAAGCCTTGACGAAAACGCTTAGATTGAAAAATACTGTCTGGGATATTCTCGAAAACATTACCTGTATTTTCCTGCTTTTCTGCTGCAGAAGAAAAATCTACAAAAGCATTTTCGCCTATTGATTTTTCTGCGATAGCTTGCTCTGCAATTTCATATCCATTGATTTTATAATCGTTGAAAATGATTTTACCATCTTCTGTTTCCGTCGGATTAAAAGCGCCATATTTGGAACTGCTCAGTGCACTGATTTTTTTAGAAGTAATGTCGATACTGTAAATGTTATCGATGCCGTTGAAGTGTGCATTGATAACAATTTTATCACCTAGAAAAATTGGACGGCTCAACTGTTGTCTGCTGTTCGAAATGAGTCGCGTTTTTTTATCGCCCTCCATCAACCATAAATTTTTTCCTTTCTCGCTTACGCCAATGTAAGCAATACGATTTCCAGTTTTATCGAAACTCGGAGTTTGTAGAATTTCATTTTCCGGGTTGGGATAAGTTTTCAAAATCATACCAGATGATGCATCAATTTCTACCAAGTTAAATTGGTTATTAAGTTCAACTTTTACAGCTACGATTTTCTTCCCATCATCCGCCAGGCTAGGGGAGAAGAGGCGACTTTGGCTACTCAATTTTTTGAATTTTTTAGTCTTTAAATTGTACGAACAAATTACGCTGTAGCTTCGCTGTTTGTAACGTGGGTCGTAGCGAATTTCATCCCAAACTAAAACATCATTTTTATAGCTGAACCAAGGTTGTTCTTGGTAGCCAACTCCGAATAATTTTCGCTCTGATTTATCATTGTTGATGATAACAAAATATCGAGCATCTTGCTTACTTTCTTTAAGGGCTAAAATCTGATTTTTGTTTAACCGAACAGGAAGAAAATAATTGGTTGCTAGCGATGTTTTTTTGTTCAGACTTTCATAATTTTCCGTTTGAATTTTTGCTCCCTGTGCTTTCCATTTTTCTGCTAATTTTTCTTGGGTGGAGAGGAAATATTTTTTGGTGTTTTCTCTCGTGAATTTTTTCAAGCTTTGTGAAAATGGGTAAAGCCTTACTGGCCTTTTTCTAATGTCGCCAAGCAGACTGTCGGAAATGAACTGTCCGTATTTTTCTTTCATGTTGGCTACCATCAAATAACCGGTTTGATAGTAGCCAGGAGTTACATCTTTGTTCGACCCGAAATACGCTTTGCTATATGAGAATTTTTTACCCTCCAAAATCGAAGTCCGAAATGGCATGATCCAATTTGGCTGGCGACCTCGGCCCGACTCGGTCAAAGCGGTCTCGTTTACCACGGCATCTCCCTCGAAAAACCATGTGGGTATGCCGGCTCCAAAATAGGCGAAGTAGAGCAGCTCAGGGAACGGGTGTGCCTGTGTTCCTGTCAATTTGTCAAACTGTGCAATGTGTCGAAGTTCATGAACAGCGAGGTTATTCAACCAATCTTGACTATCGAAATATTGAGGCGGTGTTGCATAGAATTCAGACTTCTTTGGAGCGAGCTGAACAAAGCCGTTTGCAAGGGTTCCGCGGTTCTGCAGTAGGAGGGGAATGGAAGTGTTTTGCTGCCTTAAACCTAGTCCGATTTTAGGGTAGATAAAGGGTAGGGTATTGGCCATTCTTTGCGCCTCTTTTTCCAGTTCTTGTGGATAGATGATTTTAAAGCCTGCAGATTGAATGTAGTTCCATTTTACACTAAGTGGGTTTTGTGTAGTGCTGAAAATTTGCCCAAAAACTGATAGTGAAACAAAACTTAATGTAAACGTACTTAAGTATATGATAAATAGTTTTTTATTTGCTTTAATTAAATTCATGTAAATCTAATGCTAATATATTTAGTTTTGTTGACTTTTGTATGGTTGATTATTATGTATTTTTAATTTATGTAAATAACCATAAGTTATTGATTTTTAAAATAATATGTTAGTTATATAAAATGAGTTTATTAATAATTAAGTGATTTAATTAAGTAATAATTAAATCTAAAATCAACTCATTTTCGAAATTATATTACTTCCTTTTTTACCCTCTTAATTTACACTTATTAATCGATTTTCTTCGAAAATTTTTTGGATGATTTTGAATTTTGCATACAAATTTTGGATTTGAATACGCTTTGCTTTAGAATAAAATAGCTAATTTTTTGGCTGCTTTTATATTCATTTAGTTCCATTTTGACTTGGAGTTTTATCTAAATATTAATAGTGATTCACATGATAGAATTTGGAAAAGTACTGGATTATTTAGACTGAAAATTCTAACTTTTCAACACGATTACGCTAGGTTTTTAACACTAATCGTTGATGTTTAGTTTCCATCATATTTGGAGCAGAATATTAAATTGCTGACTAAATGTCTGAATGTGAATCATCTTTTCCTTGATCTTTTAAATCTGGAGCTGTTCTCAAATCTACTCATTATCACAAATCGAAACAGTTTATAAGTGCGGATGAACATCCATATTTTGATCAGGTTCTCTCTGATTAAAACTCATATTTCTATTAAATATGAGTTGATTTTCTTCCAAAATTCGATCCACATTTTTGGAAAGATGTATGTTTTTCTACCCGTTTTGTACGGAAAAACCCATAAAAAATAGGTTCATAACTGCATTTCCTTGCCATATTTAACTGGAACGGCTAATTATTACTGTTTTAAATGATAATGGCTTTTGTTTTGTATATTATTGTTAATCAGTAGTTTATAATGTGTGTTGCTACTTTCTGTATTCTTAGAGAATTGTGGCCTTTTAGCACGTTTGATTGTAACTGATATGATTTTAATTGGTCATTTGGAATTTAGTTGTAGCGTAGCGAACATCAAAATCCCACAAAAATTAATAATTTGTTAAGGCTTTTTCTATGAAAAAATGCTAGGTTTATTAGTGAGTAAAACTTAAAAATCCATTGTTACTTTTACTTGAAGGAAAGAGAGCCATCTCTCATTCTAAGCCTAAAATTGTTGCCTTTTTAAGGGTTTATTTATAAGATCTAGGTTATTCAAAAGCTTATATTTAAAGCCGTAATTTGCCAGCTTTTGCCCCTGTTTCACAAGCTGCTAAAGCTATTCCTAAACGTGAAAAATTATAAATGAGATGAGTGGTTTTTGCTGAAGAATTAATGCATTTACTATTGCTTGCTTTGTCTCTTTTTATAGATTGGATATAGGAATATTGAGCTTAAAATAATCAAAGCGCCGATGTAGAATCCACCTGTCATTTGCTCTTTATCTTTAAAGAAAAAGTAGGCCAGAATGATGCCGTATACAGGTTCTAAATTCGTTATAAGTGCTACGCGAAATGCTGATAAAGTTCGCATTACAGATACGCCGGCTACATACGCAACCGAGGTACAAAGTGTTCCTAAAATGCCGATGTAGAACCAATCTTTTCCGCTTAAATTAAATGAAGAACCGAGAAGTGATCCATCATAAAAACGGTATAAGGTAATCCAGAAAAGCCCGCCAACTAACTCATAAAACCCAATGATTGATGGCTCGCTTTTTTGTACAAGAGTAGAATTTATGGTAGAGAATAAGCTAGAGGCTACAGCTGCAGACAGTCCTAAAATTATGCCCAGCGTGTATTTTGTTTCAAATTTAAAAATCAAATAAATCCCTACAATAATTAGTAAACCAACTAAAATGTCTCCTATTTGGATAGGCTGTTTTTTAATTAATGGTTCTAAAATTGCAGTAAATAGTGTGAATGAGGATAGGCAAACTAAGGTTACGGAAACTGTAGAAACTTTAATCGCATAAAAGAAAAGTATCCAATGAATGGCCACAATTCCACCCGTTAAAAAGAACTGAAAGAATTGTTTTCTTGAAATTTTAATACTCTTTTTTGTAATTAAAAACCAAGCTAAGAGTGTTGATGTAGCAATCAAAACCCTATACCAAACAAGTGGAACTGCATCAATAGAAATCACCTTTCCAAGTACTCCGGTAAAGCCCCAAATCAAAACTGTAAAATGTAAAATCAGAAGGTTTTTTTTTGTTGCTTCCATTATTTTGGAGCTTTTCTAAGTAGGTAGAATCCAAGTAAACCAAAAAAGATTGTTGGCATCACTACTGCGAAAAAAGGAGGTAGTCCACCCTTTGTAGAGAACATTTGTGTAAACTGATTAAATACGATATAAGCAAAGCTAATGAATATGCCAATGCCTAATGATACGCCTACGCCACCACGAACCTTACGCGATGATAAGGCAACGCCAATTAGCGTTAATACAAAGGCTGATAGTGGGTGAAAGTAGCGTTTGTATTGCTCAAACTCTAGGTCGTTCATAATACCTGTGCCCCTTATCTTTTCCTTTCTAATCTTCTCAGAAAGTTCTTTTGTGGTTAAATTCTGAACAACATTATCGTAGGCAGAAAAATCATCCGGACGCATATCTAAAATGGTATCCTTAACTTTTCCATTACCATAAATCATGGTTTCTTTTAAACCATCAATTTTTCGGATAGACCAAGAGTTAAGCTGCCACTTTCTTTTAACGGAATCCCATTTTATGTTCTCTGCGATGATCTTTTTGGTAAGCACATCGCCATTAAAATTATCAAGCGAGAACCTATATCCGGAGTTTGTTTTATTGTCGAAATTATCAATATAAATGTAAGTCTTGTCATCTAATTTCATGTGGATGTTTGACTTTGTTGATGGATCGCTACGCTTTACATAAGTGTTTTCAAAACTGTTTTTTAACGTATTGGTATAAGGCAGAATATACAAGTTCGATACCAAATTAGCGGAGAAAATAATTGTCGCAGAAATAAAATACGGCCATAAAAATCGATTAAAACTTACTCCTCCGCTCAAGATCGGCACAATTTCTGTTTGATCGGCCATTTTAGCGGTAAAGAAAATTACAGCAATAAAATTAATTAAGGGAGAAAGCATGTTAACATAGAATGGAATAGAGCCTGCATAATAGTTCGCTAAAATGCCCCAAAAGCTTAAGCCACTTTTCATAAAGTCATCCATCTTTTCAGATAAATCAAACACAACGATTATGATCACGAAAATAGCCAAGGTGTAAACAAACGTACCCAGGTATTTACCAATAATATATCGATCGATAATTTTTATGTTTCCCTTTATGATATTCATTTTATAGCTTATTGCCCAATATTTTAACCATTTTGTTCTTCCATTCGTAAAATTCTCCCGACACTATTTTTTCTCTGGCTTCTTTTACCAACCAGATGTAAAAGTGTAGGTTATGTAAGGTGGCAATTTGTGCGCCAAGCATTTCTTTGCTATGAACTAAATGCCTTAAATACGCCTTGCTAGTCACCAAATCGGCGTGCAAATCACTTTCAGCATCCAAAGGAGAAAAATCATTTTCCCATTTCTTATTTCTAATATTGATGATGCCATTTCTAGTGAATAACATGCCATTTCTAGCATTTCTGGTTGGCATTACGCAATCAAACATGTCAACGCCCAGAGCAATGTTTTCTAAAAGGTTAATTGGTGTACCAACACCCATTAAATAACGTGGTTTTTCGTAAGGTAATATATCGCACACAATTTCCGTCATTGCATACATTTCTTCGGCAGGCTCTCCAACTGATAAACCGCCAATTGCATTACCTTCACGGTTCATGCTGGCGATAAATTCTGCCGATTTAATCCTTAAATCTTTATAAACAGAACCCTGAACGATAGGAAAAAGCGTTTGATCAAAACCATATTTCGGTTGCGTAGTATCGAATCTGGTGCAGCAGCGTTTTAGCCAACGATGAGTCATTTTGATTGATTCAGCAGCGTAGGTATAGTCGCATGGATATGGCGTACATTCATCAAAGGCCATAATGATATCTGCACCAATGGTACGTTGAATGTCCATTGCATATTCTGGTGTGAAAAGGTGTTTCGAGCCATCAATATGCGAACGAAAGGTTACTCCTTCCTCCTTGATTTTACGAACCTTACTTAAAGAATACACTTGATAACCTCCGCTATCTGTTAAAATAGGGCGATCCCATCCGATGAATTTATGTAATCCACCAGCTTTCTCTAAAATATCTAGTCCTGGTCTTAAATATAAGTGATAGGTATTTCCTAAAATGATTTTTGCATCAATATCATCCTTAAGTTCACGCTGATGCACGGCTTTAACCGTTCCAGCTGTGCCTACGGGCATAAAAATTGGGGTTTGTATTTCGCCATGGGCAGTTGTTACTGTTCCGGCTCTGGCTTTAGATAGTGGATCGTTAGCCTGTAAACTAAATTTCATCTGTTTTTATATATTTCCTCCACTGTAAGATGGAGCTTACTATCATCAAAATCTTTTTAACAAGATACTAATTGTTATTTTGATGATAGCCTGTTTATAAGGTGTTTTTTCTCGTCAAAAATCTGCCAAAAATAGCAAAAATTGAGGGCATATTTTTGTTTAATTTTTTATCAACATAAAAGTGTATTACAGATTAAAAATCAGAAATTTGCGCCTATTTATTTTATCATCGTGATATTAACTACACTTGAAATTATTCTGCTTTCTATTCTGGCATTTTGCCTTTTGGTGCAGCTATATTATGTCTTATTTGTCCATTTAAAATTAGCAAATACCGCGATAGAGGAAATTCCAGCCTTGGCTCGGAAACCGATAAGTGTTATTGTTTGTGCTCGAAATGAAATTGCAAATCTCGATCAATTCCTGCCAACTTTAATGACTCAAAACTATCCGGGGTTTGAGGTTGTGGTTGTTAATGATCGCTCGTGGGATGGTACGGAGGAGTTTTTAGAGCAGAAAGCTAAAAAGTACAGCAATTTAAAAGTAGTTAAAATTTTAGATAACGATAAGTTTTTAGCGGGGAAGAAATTTGCTGTAACGATGGGAATAAAGGCATCCAAATACGATTGGTTGGTTTTTACTGATGCGGATTGTGTACCATCTTCGGAAAATTGGTTGATGGATATGCAACAATCTGAAAATGAGGAAACTGAAATAATTTTAGGATATTCTCCTTATTCGAAAAAACGTGGATTGCTCAATGCACTGATTCGTTTCGAAACATTTTTCACTGCCGTGAATTATCTTTCTTTTGCCTTAAAAGGAATGCCTTACATGGGGGTTGGTCGCAACATGGCATATAAAAAAGCTTTATTTTTTAAGAATAAAGGCTTTGCTGCCCACATGCACATCCCATCTGGCGATGATGATTTGTTTGTGAACGCACATGCTAATAAATATAATACTGAAATAAGATTACATCAAGACAGCCATGTTTGGAGTGAGCCTAATCGCACATGGGTTGCTTACCTTAAGCAAAAAAAACGCCATTTTGGCGCTGGAAAGCTATATAAATCAAAGCACAAATTTATTTTGAGCTTACAAATAATAGTTCAGTTTCTATTTTATGGATTCTTTGCAGGTTGCCTGTTTTTAAGTAGAGATGCCCAATACATCGCTGGCGGAATTCTTTTGTTGAGTATTATAATAAGATCTTTTATATATCCAAAATTGTTGAAACGACTAAACTGCGGCGATTTACGTTGGTGGTTCCCGATTTTAGATATACTTTTGTTTTTATTTTTAACCTTTAACGGATTTTTAGGCTTGTTCAGCAAGAAAAAAGTAAGTTGGAAATAAGTTATAATCTTTAAGAATTACAATATGTCTGAAGTTAAACCCGATATCGTTTTAAAATATTTCCCCGATTTAACAGCGAAACAGATTGATCAATTTTCTCAGTTGTTTGATCTATATAGCTTTTGGAACGCTCAAATCAATGTAATTTCGAGAAAAGATATTGAAGAATTGTACGAACGCCACGTTTTACATTCGTTGGGAATAGCAAAAGTTTGCAATTTTAAAGCTGGAGAATCTGTTCTAGATGTTGGAACTGGCGGAGGTTTTCCTGGTATTCCATTAGCCATTTTGTTCCCAGAAACTGAATTTCATTTGGTTGATTCTATCGGAAAAAAGATAAAAGTGGTTAAGGAAGTGGCGTCTGCCTTAGGTTTAGAAAACTTAAAAGCTGATCATTTAAGGGCAGAGCAAGTTAAAGAAAAATTCAACTTTGTGGTGTCGAGAGCGGTTACTCGTCTTGGAGAATTTTACCCTTGGATTCAAGGAAAATTTAAGAAAGACTCATTAAATGCAATTCCAAATGGAATTCTTTACTTAAAGGGCGGCGATTTGGCAGAGGAGATCAAGGAATCAAAACTGAAAGCAGAATTATATCCGCTATCAGCTTATTTTGAGGAGGCCTTTTTTGAGACCAAGTACGTGGTTTATGTGCCGCAATAATTAGTTTTTCATAATCATTTTATCTTTAAGGGAGAGTTGTAAACCAGTTTGTTTATCTATACTTTTCACGACTTCTAAAACAGCGTTTGCCGCATCGCTGAAAAACTGTTTCGTAATGGTAGAATATTCATCTGTTGCTTTGTGGTAATCTTTATGATCTTCTACGCCAAAGTATAGAAAGGGGATATTCTTAGCGTTGAAAGCACCTTGGTCGCTTTGATTTGTCCAATCATCATGACCAAGTTTAGGGTCATCGTGACCTAAAATAACTTTGATATCTTTCCTTGTGGTATCTACATATTTTTTCAAATTTGGATATTTGAACGTGCCTGCTACGTAAAGTTCACCTTTATCGCTGTGGCTAATCATATCCATATTTAAATTTACAGCTATTGTATTGATATTTACGGGCGGATTAGCGACAAACGCCTTTGCGCCCTGTAAACCCATTTCTTCGGCATCAAATGAAGCAAATATGATGGTGTTGTTTGGTTTATTCTTGGCAAAGTAAGCCGCGATTTTCATTAATCCTGCAGTTCCTGATGCGTTATCGTCTGCTCCGTTGAAAACTTCATCCTTTACAACCCCAAGATGGTCGTAATGCGCTGAAACTACAATTACGTTTGTGCCTTTGCCCTGAATGTAGCCAATTATATTCGTGCCGTTTACTTTTGTACCGCCTCTAGCATTGAAAGTAAATTCTTGTGCATAATTAACATTTTGAGGATAAGATTTTAAGCCTAATTTTTGAAATCGCTCAATAATGTATGCCCTTGCCATTTCAGCGCCTTTAGTGCCAGTTTTTCTGCCTTGATACGCATCAGAAGATAATACTTCCACATCTTTTAAAAGTTGGGTATCTAATTTTCCTGAGCCTGTTGTTGTTTGATTTTTGACTGATGAACAGCAGCTTAGCATGATGGCTAAGGGAATGATATATAGGATTTTCATGTTTAAATTGAATTGCTACCAAAGTAGCTTTAGGATATTTGTATAAAGTTTAAATTTTTCATCAGCAGATAATAGTGTAGCTTCATTTTGTATTGCTGAAGAAATTAATAACCTGTCAAATGGGTCACGATGTTCGTTTAATAACGGAATATTTCCATAATTAAATATTGATGAATTTTCTATTGGTATAAAAGTAAAACCATCTATTAGAGCTTGATGATAAATGTCCTCAACAGTAATGTCGAAATGAATTAACTTACCTAATGATTGTTTTATTGAGATTTCAAAAAGGTGGTTTAATGGCATTACATATAATCCTTTAAATCATCTAAAGGTTCATTAAAATCATCAGGCAAAGTTACTTTTCCTTTAAAAGCACCAGGAATTCTTTTCGAAGCCTTAGGTTTTTCATCTGTTAAAAAAGTAACAATAACATCAGTTTTTGATTGTACCAGTGCTTTTTCTTTTAAGGTAATTTTCCCTTTTTCGTAATATCCTTTTACTGTAGCTAACATATTGTGACTGCTTATCACAAATATACGTTTTTCGTTATGTTATTTAACGTTGTTTGCTGTGGTGTATTACAGCTTTGACAACTTTCTTGCTGTAGCACTATTAAAGTTGTCAAAGCTCATAATTTATAAAAGGTTCGCTTTAAGCTTTGGTCTTTCAGCTTTTTACTTTTCACCATATAAGGCATTTGAGAAAATATAAGCTCATAGTTTATCCATTGGGTTTTTCGCTTTAAGCTGTGGTCTTTAGTCTTTCAGCTTTTTACTTTCCGAATTTAAACCTTCTACCTTTTTGACTATGCCGCCACTTCTCTTAAATCTACTGCTACAACTCTCGAAACGCCTTGTTCTACCATGGTAACGCCATAAATAATATCGGTGCTGGCGATGGTGCGTTTGTTATGCGATACGATAATAAACTGCGATTGATCGGAAAATTTGCGGATAATGTTATTAAATTTATCAATGTTGGTGTCATCCAATGGCGCATCAACCTCATCGAAAATACAGAACGGAGCAGGTTTCAAAAGGTAAAGTGAAAATAATAAGGCAGTGGCGGTGAGCGTTTTCTCTCCACCTGATAACTGATTGATAGACAATGGTCTTTTGCCTTTCGGACGAGCAATAATATCAATATCGGCTTCTAGTGGATTGTTTACATCTGATAAAATTAAATCGCAGCTGTCCTCTTCATTAAAAAGCGAACGGAAAACCACGATGAAATGTTCACGGGCCTTTGTAAAAGCCTGCATAAACTTATCTTTTGCGGTATCATCAATCTCTTTAATCGTTTGCAAAAGGTCGGTTTTGGCAGCGTTAAGGTCTTTTTTCTGATTTTGAATAAAAGTGTAACGCTCTTCCATTTCTTGGAAAGCCTCCATTGCCATAGAATTAATGGCGCCAAATTCATCCAGCTGGCGCTTCATTTTTTCTACTTTTTGGCGAATTTCAAATTCACTTTCTAAAGCTTCAATTTCTGTCTCGTTTTCTAAAAGGTCGTTAATATCGATGTTAAATTCAACCGCTAAACGTTCTTTCAACGAGTTTAAATCTATTTTTAAGGTATTCTTTTTATCCTTAATTTCAGTCAATAGGAAATCAGTTTCTTCACGATTTTTACGGATAAGTGTTATATTATTCTCCAGCTCATTGATGGTGCCTTTGCTTTCGAAATATTCCTTTTCTACATCAGCAAGCCCTTTTTCTAGCTCTTCGCGTTGCTGATACATCTCTAAAAGCGTATCATCGCTTAAATCGGTATGCTGCAAAGTGGCTGTAATTTGAGTCAAAGTTTCTTGGAGTTCCTTGTCATTTTGAGTAATTCGCTTATCCAAAGCTTCCTCTTGTACGAAACGATAATCTAAATCTTTTTCTAAACCCGCTAACTTGTTTTGTTGCTGATGGAAACGAATATTATCCTGATTGTATTTTCCTGCCGATTCATTAACCTGATCGGCCAGTTCTTGATAATTCAATTGCTGTTCTTGTAGGTTAACGTGGTCTTGCTGTTGCTTTTTCTGCAATTCCACCAAAGCAGGAAGTTTTTCAGATAAAGATTTTTCTATCGAAATAATTTTCTGGGCGATATCGGTTTTACGATTTTCACTGGTCGTAATAAACTCCTGATATTGGTCGCGACGCGTTTGAACAGAAATTTGCTCATTAATAAAGCGATTCAATTCTTGTTGCAAAGTATTAATCTGATTGATTTTTGATGCTTCTTTCAGATTAAAAATATTATCAGTTTCTGCCGAAATCGTTGAAGTATATTGATTAATCAGTGAATCTGAAGCCTTGATTTCTTTCGCTAAATTTTCGAGGTTTTTAGCACGACCAATTCTTTTTCCCTCAAATAACCCAACAGAACCACCTGCTAAAGTGAATTTCGTTTGCGCATATTTTCCGTTTTTAGCGAGAATAGTTAAGCTTTCCGTTGGAGTTTCCTTGAAAATATTTTCTTGTTCAGCAATGGCGATATACACATTTTGCAAGAGCAAATTGCAAAGATGCTGGTACTTTTTATCAACCTCAGTAACAGATAAAGCAGAAATTAAGCCCTCATGGGTGGCGAGAAAAGGGTTTTTATCAGGAACGTTTTCCAGAATAAAAAAGTTCGCTCGCCCACGACTTGCGTCCGTTAAAAGGTTAATTGCTTGCACAGCATCAGCATATTTATCTACCACATAATGATTCATTACGGGCTCCAAATAATTTTCAATGGCGATTCGGTAATCCTCATTACAGAATAAAATATCAGAAAGAAGTAAAGCGCTTTTGGCAAAAGCATTATTCTTTTTAAGGAAACGAATCGATTCAGGAAAGCCCTCCAAGCTATCTACAAGAGATTTGGTAAGGTTGTATTCATTCTGCTTCGCATCTTTTTTACGATTTTCGGCAGTCAGTTTTTCTTTATTTGAACTTAAATTTACTTCTGATTCTGCCAATTTCTCTTTCAAGATTTCCTCAGCTCCTTTTAGTTGTTTAATATTGGTCTGCTTCTCCAAAACCTGAATATCCAATTCAGCCAAAGCATTATCAAATGCCTTTAATTCTGATGTTTTGGTTTCGGTGTCATCAACGTTTCTGTTGGTTTCCTGGACCAAGGCATCCTTTTGAATGTTTAAAATATCGATTTCCTTTTGCGATTGATAAACCTGATTTTGCAAATCATTGACTGACTTTACCAAGTTATCAACTCTATTCTTTTCAGTTTGTTGTTGCTCACGAAGTGTGTCCAGCGATAATTTCAAGGCTTTCAAATCAGATTCTACTTTATTGAAAACATCGGTTTCAGTTAAAACTTCTTCGTTTAAACGCTTGATGTTGTATTTAATGTGGTTAACCTGATTCTTATCTTTCTCTAAT
The DNA here is from genome assembly GCF_004331675.1 of Pedobacter frigidisoli. GTDB lineage: Bacteria > Bacteroidota > Bacteroidia > Sphingobacteriales > Sphingobacteriaceae > Pedobacter > Pedobacter frigidisoli. The sequence goes on from NZ_SJSN01000015.1 coordinate 128,920, forward strand.
TCGCCCGATAAACGGGTTTCCTTTTCCTGTAGAAAACGCATTTGTTCGTTCTTCACTTTCTTCTCGCTTTCGTAAGCTCTGATTTTCGAAACCAGTTCATTCGTAGCTTTTTGTTGGATAGAAAGGTTTTTCTCCTGATTGATGCTACCCAGTTTAAGTTTTTGTAATTCAGCTTCTTGGGTATCAATTTTAGTGCTTAATTCTGTTCTATTTATTTGCTGGCTTTGTTCTTGGGTTTCCAGCGCATTTAAATCAGTACGGAAAAAGGCGATTCGATGAGTTGCTAATTGAACACTTAATTCGCGGTACTGCTCTTTCAGCTTGTAATAGCGCTCTGCTTTACGGGCTTGATTTTCAAGTGTTTTTAGGTTCTTTTCTATTTCAAAAAGCAAATCTTCCACACGCTCTAAATCAGCTTCTGTATCTTTTAACTTATTAAAGGTCTGTTTCTTACGTAGTTTGTATTTCGAAATTCCCGAGGCTTCTTCAAACAACGAACGGCGACTATGTTCCTTATTGGTAATAATTTCATCAACCATTTTCAGCTCGATAATCGAATAACTATCCGAGCCAATTCCGGTATCAAGAAATAAATCCGTAATATCCTTTAAACGGCATTGAACATCGTTTAAGCGATATTCGCTGTCGCCATTTCGGTACAATTTTCTGGTAACGGTAACCTGCGAATATTCTGTAGGAAGAATGTTTTTGGTGTTATCGAAGCTTAAAGAAACCTCGGCCAGTTGGGCTTGCTTACGGTTTTTAGTCCCATTGAAGATGATGTTTTCCATCTTTTCAGAACGTAAGGCTTTGGTACTTTGCTCGCCCAAAACCCAACGCATGGCATCAATTACATTCGATTTTCCGCAACCATTCGGACCAACAATAGCCGTTACTCCCTCATTAAAATTGATGGTCACTTTATCACCAAAGCTTTTAAATCCTTTAATTTCTAATCGAGTAAGTTGCATGGTTTGTAATCGGGAGAACCGAATCCAATATTAAGGATTATTTCGGGGTTTTTCAAACTAAGATGTGGAATTTAAACGTTAACCACCCCTCAACTTAAGGGAAAATTAGTATCGATTTTAGAAGTGAACGATCAGCATATTTTGGCAGGCTGCAGCCCTGCTTTTCGTTTCAATTTTTTGTTGCTGTCATCCTGAGCCTGTCGAAGGAGCATCAAAAAGATTTCCACTCCAATCAGGCTTATTAACAAAGGTCTGTTCCATGCAGAACGACCAATCAAATCGTTAAAATTCCCTTTCTGCTCCAACATTTTCGGCATAAGCTTGTTAGTAAAGAAACTTAAAAATAGCTTATGGCTGAACAACACCTTTATCAAACAGGAATAATAGGAAATTGTGCATTTATAGCGCATGTAAATAAAAACACAGATATATCCTGGCTTTGCTGGCCTCGTTTCGATAGCCCTTTCGTTTTCGGGAGTTTATTGGATAAGAAAAAAGGCGGCGAATTTTCAATTTTGCCACAGGGAGAATATACTTCTACTCAATATTATATCGAAAATACCAATGTTTTAAGAACGGAAATAACTGCAGAAGATGGCAAGTATAGAATTACAGATTTTGCTCCACGATTTCATCTTTATGAGCGTTATTTCAAGCCTCTAATGCTCATCCGTAAAATCGAACCTTTGGAGGGTAGCCCGAGAATTACGGTGAAATGCGATCCAGTTTATGATTATGGACATGGCAAAATGCGTTCCAGCCAAGGAAGCAATCACATCGATTATATTGGCGCCGATGAAAATATACAATTGAGTACTGATGTATCCCTAAATTATATTTTGGATGAGAAAGATTTCGTACTTAACGAACCAAAATACCTCATCTTAACTTATGGCTACAACTTAGAGGCACCAATTAAAACCACCGCCGAAAACTTTTTAAGAGATACTGTAGCTTATTGGAGGAGATGGATCAAACATTCATCAATTGCGGGTTTCTACCAACCTTTTGTAATTCGTTCGGCCTTGGTTTTAAAAATCCACCAATATGAAGATACAGGTGCGATAATCGCTGCAAGTACAACGAGTTTACCAGAATCACCTGGTAGTACCAGAAACTGGGATTACCGATATTGTTGGCTTAGAGATTCATTTTATGTACTTACCTCATTAAATCACATTGGCCATTTTGAGGAAATGGAAAAGTATTTTAACTATTTATCCGATATTTCCATTGCTGAAGATGAACGTTATCAACCACTTTATGGCATTGGTGGAGAAAGGGTAATTACAGAATCTACACTCGACCACTTAGAAGGTTATGCCGGCGAAAAGCCCATTAGGATAGGAAACCAGGCTTATGAGCATATCCAAAATGATATATATGGTCAGGTTTTAATCTCTATGCTTCCACTTTATACTGATCATCGTTTTGTATTTTCGGAGCGTAGTGATTCTATAAAATGGATTGAAGGTGTACTTTCTAAAATTGAGAGAACAATTGATGAAAAGGACGCCGGAATTTGGGAGTTCAGAAATATAGCGAATGTACATTGCTACAGTAATTTATTCCAATGGGCAGGTGCAAATGCGGCGTTAAAAATGGCCAAAACTATTGGAAATAAGGATTTTGAGGATAGGGCACAGATTTTAATTAATAAAGCTGCAGCTCATATTGAGGCTTGTTACGATCCCGTAAAACAAGTTTACACCAATGCGATTGGTAGTCCGCATTTAGATGCGAGCACTTTGCAATTAATTGTGATGAATTATTTAGACCCTGCATCAGATAGGGCGAAAAATCATTTAATTGCTTTAGAGAAAGAGTTAAAAACCGAAGATGGCCTATTTTATAGGTACATTCACGAAGATGACTTTGGTAAACCAAAAACTACATTTTTAATTTGCGCTTTTTGGTATGTGGAGGCTTTGGCTTGTGTGGGTAGAATAGATGATGCAATTAAAGAATTTGAAAATATTATCAAATACTGTAATCATTTGCTGCTGTTTAGTGAGGATGTTGATGCGAAAACGGGAAGTCAGTGGGGTAATTTTCCACAAGCATATAGCCATGTAGGATTGATGAATGCCGCTTATCGCATTGCGATTAAGTTGGATAGACCAGTTTTTTTATAGCATTTGTCCTAATTGTTTTTCGAGCTGTCGCATTGAGCTTGTCGAAATGTTTAGAATACCAACGTCTTTTCGACTGAGGCGCAGCGGAATGGATAAATCTTTGAACTGTGGATTTTCGGTTCAAAGATTTCTCGGCTTCGCTCGAAATGGCGGTTTTTTTGAATCATCCTATAATGCATTTGTCGAAATGTTATAAAAAACTCTTCGACAAACTCAGAATGACAAATCACACGAAGATTAAATGCGTATTATTTTGTTTCGATTCGTGAGGACACGAACCGAGGCGTGAGCATTTGTCCTAATTTTTCCCGCAGACTACGAAGATCTACGCTGATCAAATTAGCGATAATCCTCTTAATCTACGGGATTGTTTTTCGGTTTGTCACATTGAGCTTGTCGAAATGTTCAGATTACCAACATCTTTTCGACTGAAGCGCAGCGGAATGGAGAAATCTTTGAACTGTGGATTTTCGGTTCAAAGATTTCTCGGCTTCGCTCGAAATGACGGTTTTTTTGAATCATCCTATAATGCATTTGTCGAAATGTTTTAAAAAACTCTTCGACAAACTCAGAATGACAAATCACACGAAGATTATGTCTATTATTTTATTTCGAGTCGTGAGGACACGAACCGAAGCGTGAGCATTTGTCCTAATTTTTCCCGCAGACTACGAAGATCTACGCTGATCAAATCAGCGATAATCTTCTTAATCTGCGGGATTTTTTTCGAGCTGTCTCATCGAGCTTGTTGAAATGTTCAGATTACCAACGTCTTTTCGACTGAGGCGCAGCGGAATGGAGAAATCTTTGAACTGTGGATTTTCGGTTCAAAGATTTCTCGGCTTCACTCGAAATGACGGTTTTTTTTAATCATCCTATAATGCATTTGTATGCAGCCTATAAAGTGCATATTTGATTATCCACCTATATTTTTAAAGTTCTGTGGATACAGGTCCTTAATTTTCTTGTGGTTTATTGACATTATATTTTCCAGTGTGTATTTAAGCCACTTGTATGGATTCACCTGATGCTTCTTGCAGATCGCAAAGAAAGAATAGATCATTGCTGATCTTTGCGCTGCTTCGTGGCTTCCGGCGAAGAGATAGTTTTTCCTGCCCAGGCTCACCGGTCTTATTGCATTTTCTACCAGGTTGTTGTCGATTTGAAGGCTGCCATCATAAAGGT
>NZ_SJSN01000016.1 GCF_004331675.1 Pedobacter frigidisoli
CGCCATGGTAGTTTTTCTGCCTTTTAAGATAAAAAAGCAGGCTAAAATTAGTTTTCATATAAACTGAATTAAGGTTAACAAAATTAGCCTTGCAGTCTGAAAACGTCAAGATGTTCGATGGTCGAACTACTTGTGAAACAGGTGGTTATAAATAATTCGGTGAGTTCTTTTAGTTGCAAAATTACTCACCTAATCACACACTTTTAATATGAGAATCGGTGAGTATTTTAGTTTTTCCACTAAAACAAAAAAGCTTGCAATCATTTGATTTGCAAGCTTTTACGTAGTTTTGATACTATTTTCTGTGATCCCGCTGGGATTCGAACCCAGGACCACTACATTAAAAGTGTAATGCTCTACCAGCTGAGCTACGGAATCATTTTTCCTTATTGTTTAAGGAGGTGCAAATATAGAGATTATAATTAATCACGCAAATGTTTTTTGAAAATGTTTTAACGCTTTTTTATAAAAGCTAAAATGATCAATTGTAACTGCTTGATTTTAAATTTTCTACCGCTTAAAGCTGTGAAATATTTTTTTTAAAAAATATACTTCTTCATCGAAAAAAGCTGTTTTTAGCTCACATTAATCTTAAAAAGGATTACTTATTAGATTTAGGGATAAAGTTTAGAAACGATTGAAATTGCGCCTTGTGTTTGTTTTTATCTAGCTTAAAATAAAAAGCCCCGCGTCTCGAACTTGATTTGTCTTTTTCAGTTTGCTTAATTAACAGCCCGCTGGCGGTAATCTTACGAATGAAATTCCTATTGTCTATTGGAGAATCGTAAACCTGTTCATACAAAGCCTGTAATTGAGGGATGGTAAATTTCTTCGGTAAAAGTTCAAATAAAATGGGGTGTAGAGCTGCCTGATAACGGATTTTGGCCATCGATGCCTGAACCATAATATCGTGATCAAATATCAACTCCGGTACTTCCTTTAGCTTAAACCATTCTGCGTGGTATTGATCATTAATTTGTTTGCTATACTTATTGATATCAATTAGTGCGAAATAAACAACGGAGACTGTACGCTCAATAGGATCTCGATCTGGGCGACCATAGGCGTAAAACTGCTCAAGATATACATCATGTAAACCTGTTAATTCGTGCAGAATTCTTTGTGCAGCTTCATCTAAATCTTCACTTTCGCCAATAAAACCACCCATTAAACTCCATTGATCCTTAACTGGCTCAATTGCTCTTTTAATAACTAATAATTTAAGTTGTTCGCCGTCATATCCAAAAATGATGCAATCTACAGCAACGAGTACTGGGTTTTGATTTAAATATTTTCCCATCTTTTAAAAAAGAGCATTTAGTTTTGTGTCATTATAATCATTAATATAACCTAAAATATTAGGATATCCATCAAATTCTTCAATTGTGTGTGTGGTTGTGAGTACAACACATTTCATATTTGCATTTAGTGCCGATTCAACGCCTTTTGGTGCATCCTCAAAGACTACGCAATCTTCTGGAGCAATTTCCAAGTATTTGGCAGCTTTAAAAAAGGTTTCAGGATCTGGTTTGCTCGTTTCAACATCATCAGCACTCACAATTGCCCCTAAATAGTTTCTAATGTTTAATCCATCAACCACAAAATCGATGTTAAAAGGAATGGCAGCAGAACCAATTGCCATTAAAATCCCAGCTTGTTTAGCTTTCTCTAAGAAATTATCCAAGCCAGCAATTAAAGCTAAATGCGGAAAATAACCTTGCTGATAGCGCTTTTCCTTTTCGATGGATAATCGTTCTACTTCCTCAGCACTGAATTTATTCTTCCCAAAAACACGAGTTAAAACCTCATGGTTTTTGCCGTACATTTCTTTCTTAACGGTTTCGTAATCTAGGTTGGCGTCCAAATCCTCGTTCATAATCGAATGCCAAGCCATGGTATGATACTCCATATCGTTGATCATGGTTCCATTTAAATCGAATAAAAAGGCTTTTGGCTTGAAGTCAATTTCTTGCATACAGTGCTAAATTATATCATTTTGGCGAAGTTGGGAAATCCTATGCATATAAGCTGGAAAATTATTTATAATCGTTACAGTAACGTTAATTTAATTTTCATACTTTAGCCTTAACCAAAATAAATCTTTATGAAGAAAATATTCCTTAAGGCATTGCCTTTTGCTGCATTATGTTTAGCTGCATCGTTGTATTCATGTAACCCTAAAGCTGATAAAAGTGCTGATACAGCTGTAGAAACCGATTCGTTAAAATATGTAACCACCATCGATGGAAAAAATGTAAAACTTTTTACGTTGAAGAATAAGGAAGGTGCTTCTTTGAGCATTACAAATTACGGCGGACGAATTGTTTCACTTTTTGTTCCCGATCAAAATAATAAACTAACTGATGTGGTTTTAGGTTATGATAGTATTGGTGCATATCGTAAAAAAGGCGAGCCATTTTTTGGTGCTTTAATTGGTAGATATGGAAACCGAATTGGAAAAGGGAAATTCAATTTGGATGGCAAGGAATATTCGTTACAGCTTAATGATGGCGTAAATACCTTGCATGGTGGTACTGATGGTTTTTTCTCAAAGGTTTGGGAGGCAAAACAATTGGATAGCCAAAAGTTGCAATTAACCTACGTCTCAAAAGATGGTGAGGCGGGATATCCTGGCGAGCTAACTATTACGGTTGTTTACACATTAACTAATGATAATGCCTTGCAAATTGATTATGTTGCAACTACTGATAAAACTACGGTGGTAAATTTAACCAATCATGCTTACTTCAACTTGAACGGTGAGGGAAATAAAACCATTCTTGATCATGAGTTATCAATCGTAGCAGATTCGATCACACCAGTAGATGTTACGTTGATTCCGACTGGTAGGCTATTGTCTGTGGCTGGAACGGCTTTCGATTTTAATAAGGCAAAAGCAATTGGTAAATCTATCGACGGTAAAGAAGAGCAATTAACTTTCGGAAAAGGATACGATCATAATTTTGCATTGAAGAAACATGATTATAAAACACCAATCGCGACTGTTAAAAGTACGTTAACAGGAATAACAATGGAAGTTTACACCACAGAGCCTGGTTTGCAATTTTATAGCGGAAACTTTTTAACTGGAGTAGATAAAGATGGAAAAGGTGGAAAGTCTTACCCATATCGTTCTGCTTTTTGTTTAGAAACACAACATTTTCCAGATGCACCAAATCATTCAAACTTTGCTTCCACAGTGCTAAAACCAGGTGCAACCTATAAAACTAGTACCACGTATAAATTTTTGAGATAAATATTAAATGGTTAAATTTTAAGAAGTTTAATACATTTAATTAAATGCTTATTTTGCGTAACGAACATAACTGTGCATAACAGTTTAAGACAGTAAAAATGATTAAATTGCTCATTGTTTTCTAACCAATAAAGAATGAGTATAGAAAGATCATTAACCATGAAAATGAAAGGATGTTATAAATGAGAGTTGGGTTATTTGTTCCATGTTATGTAGATCAGTTTTATCCAAATGCTGCAATTGCAACATTGAGTCTGCTCAAAAAGCTTGGTGTTGATGTTTATTATCCTCAAAATCAAACTTGTTGCGGGCAGCCAATGGCCAATTCGGGTTACGAACACCTCACCAAAAATTGCAACAATTTATTTATTGATAATTTTGCAGAATTTGATTATATAGTTTCTCCATCAGGCAGTTGCGTTTTGCATGTTAAAGATCATTTACATGATGAAAAACGTGAAGCTGATGCTACAGGAATTCGCCATAAGGTTTATGAATTGGTAGAGTTTTTAACAGATGTTTTAAAGGTTGAGAAAATTACGGCTACATTTCCATTTAAGGTTGGCTTGCATCAAAGTTGTCACGGTCAACGTGGCTTGCATTTGTCATCGATGACAGAATTGGTTGATCAACCTTTTTCAAAGCCGATGCAGTTATTAAATCAGGTTAAAGGCTTAAAAATTATCGAGTTAACACGCCCTGATGAATGCTGTGGTTTCGGTGGAACTTTTTGCGTTGCCGAAGAAGCGGTATCTGCGAAAATGGGCAAAGATAGAGTTGACGATCATTTAATGAATGGTGCTGAATTTATTACGGCAGCAGATATGTCTTGCTTAATGCACATGGAAGGAATTTTAAAACGTAAAAACAGCAAAGTGAAAGTTCTCCACATTGCTGAAATATTAAATGCTGAATAATATGAGCAGCATTAAACACCCAGAATTATCGGATATCTTTAATAAAGATGAAGAACGTGTAAATTGGCACGATGATACGCTTTGGTGGATCAGGGCTAAACGTGATAAAGCTGCCCATGGCATTTCAGAGTGGGAATTACTAAGAGAAACTGCATCACAGATTAAAAATAATGTACTTTCAAACCTCCATAATTATTTAATTGAATTTGAGGAAAAGGCACAGAAAAACGGTATAAAAGTACATTGGGCCGCAAATGCAGAAGAGCATAATAAAATTGTACTTTCTTTACTTCAAGGTAAAGGTATTAACCAAATGGTTAAAAGTAAATCCATGCTTACCGAAGAATGTCATTTAAATGAGTATTTGGAGAGCAATGGAATTGATGTTATTGATTCGGATTTGGGCGAACGGATTGTTCAATTGGCAAAGGAACCACCAAGTCATATCGTTTTACCTTGTATTCATAAAAAGAAAGAAGAGATCGGGCAACTTTTTCACGAACATCTTGGTACTGAGGCTGGGATTTCTGATCCTCAGGTTTTAACAGAAACTGCCAGAATTCATTTACGGAAGACATTTTTAACTCGTCGTTCTGCTTTAACTGGCGTTAATTTTGCAGTTGCGGAAACGGGCGAATTTGTGGTTTGTACCAATGAGGGTAATGCAGATATGGGCGCCCATCTGGCAGATATACACATTGCTTGCATGGGAATAGAAAAGCTGATTCCGAAGAAAAAACATTTAAGTGTATTCTTAAGGTTACTAACCAGAAGTGCAACTGGTCAGCCAATTACTACTTACTCTAGTCATTTTAAAAAACCAAGAAAAGGGCAGGAGATGCATATTGTTCTGGTTGATAATGGAAGAAGTGTGCAACTTGGTCGTGAAGACTTTAGGAATTCATTAAAGTGTATTCGTTGTGGCGCTTGTATGAATACTTGCCCTGTTTATCGCAGAAGTGGTGGGCATAGTTATCATAATGCCATAGCTGGTCCGATAGGTGCTATTTTAGCACCGAATTTAGACATGAAAGAATACGCTGATTTGCCTTTCGCATCTACTCTTTGTGGCTCTTGTACAAATGTTTGTCCGGTGAAGATTGATATTCATGATCAGCTTTATAAATGGCGACAAGTGATTGTGAAAGAGGGCTACACATCAAGTGCAAAAACTGTTGCAATGAAAGTGATGGATTTTACATTATCATCTCCAACAAGGTTTAAGCTTGCCGGAAAAATAGGAAGATGGACCTTGAAACATGCACCATTTACTGTCAATAATCGGTTGAATCTTTGGTTCAAAAATAGAGAGATGCCTGAGGCTCCAGAGGAATCATTTTCTGAGTGGTATAAAAGGAATAACTCCATTTAAAATATTTATCCAAATCAGGAGAAATAAAGGGAAAACAGATATATTCCGAATAGATTCAGGATAACGATAAACAGAAAGAAGGAACCCGCTAATAATAATACAAATGAGCAGAGCAACAATATTATCGGCAATTCTAAGTAATCAGCCCCAAACAACTCAACTTCCAGAAGATTTACAATTTGATTGCCCAGCTAAAGCAGCTGTAACTGAAAAATTTATTCAAATGATAAATTTAATTGGCGGTAGGGTTGTAGAAATTCAACGGATTGAAGATATTAATCTTTATGCCACAGCGCATTATGGTGCTGGCGAACGCCTAATTACACCCATAGAAGAGTTAGATTTTTATACGCAATTTGCTGGAGATGAAGATCCACACCAATTTGAAAACATAGCTTTTGCAGTTTTTAAAACTCATTTTGCTGTTGCCGAAAATGGTGCTGTTTGGATTACCGAGGATAGGATGGGCGCAAGAGTTTTACCATTTATTTGCCAACACTTAGGGATGCTCGTTTTTGAGGATAGCATAGTTTCCAATATGCACGAAGCCTATCAACTAATTGGCAGCCAAGATTATGGTTTCGGAACGTTCATCGCTGGTCCATCAAAAACTGCAGATATTGAACAGTCTTTGGTTTTAGGTGCCCATGGGGCAAGAAGCATAATAATTTTTTTGTTGAAAAAAGAATTGTAAATCAGCCAAGAATTTCACATCAGTAGCTTTAATACCATGTTTTTATGCAAGTTGTGGATAAATGAAGATTTCTCTGGGATGGGATCTACTGAAAAAATAAGCTAGAGTTATATCCTATGATAATCGCCTCGCCAGTTTTTTATCGCTTTTTTAATTTCATCAGGCGTTAAATTTTCGGCAACAGATTTATCTACCAACTCCACATATTCCTCGTCGCTAGCAAAACGCAAAGATAAAGTTTGGCCTAATTTCAAATCAGGGGGAAATGCTTTACCAGCCAAAATTAGGTAGCGTAATTTTTCCTCAGCTCTTGCAGCTCTATCTTGGGCTTTTAGGGCAAACATTCTTGCCATAACTGCTATAATGGCGATTAAGAAAAAGGCAAGCACAATTAAGCCTGTAATGATGGTTGGAATTGCAACGTATGAATAAATTGCCAAACCCAATCCTAACACAGTTAATGGTATGGTAAAAAAGTGAAATAAGGGATAAAATCTTTTATGGTTTGCGTAATGTTGAGGCATATTATATTTTTGTTATAACAAATGAGGTTCTGCGGTTATTTTTTCTACCGATATCGGTCTTATTATCAGCAATGGGTTTACTCGCTCCAAAGCCTTTAAAAGTAAGTCTTTTTGCATCAATATTATTCTTTAATAAATATTCATAAACTGCATTTGCCCTGTTGAACGACAATTTTTCGTTCAGTTTCGCATCTCCAACATTATCGGTATGACCTTGAATTTCGATATTTACACTTGCATTTTGATTTAAGAAATCGATTAATAAATCTAACTCTCTAATTGATGCAGGCAATAAATTATACTTATTGGTATCAAAAAAAATATTCCTTAAAGTTACATTTCCACCTTGCTTTATTTTTTCGATATAAACTTCTATTTGATAAGGCTTGTTAATATCGCCAGCTTTTAACTCGAAATTTTCTGAGTAAAACATATATCCCTCGGCATTTACATTGAAAAGGTAATTACTTCCAATCGGCATTACCGCTAAAAACTGACCAGTTTCGGGGTCTGTGTAATCATCAAATACAGTTTTGTTCGATGTTAAATCGATTACCTGAACATTACTTTCTATGGTCTTTTTGCTATCCTTATCTCTTACAATTCCCTTAACATAAGAAACTTTTAAAGGCTTAGCTGTTTCAGGAATTCCAAAACTGTAAATATCCTGCCCACCAAAACCATCCTTTAAATTCGAAGAAAACATTCCGAAATTTCCATCGGCACTAACAATTAATCCGCTTTCATCTTCGAATGAATTTATCGGATAACCCAGATTTATTGGTTTTTGAAATTTGCCTGCATCATCCATTCTGCTGTAATAAATATCTTTATTTCCAAAACCCGGCCAACCATCAGAAGAAAAGTAAAGTGTTTTTCCATCAGCATGAAGAAAGGGTGTGTTCTCATCGTAGGCCGTATTGATATCAGGTCCGAGGTTTATGGCTGGTCCCCATTTCGCATCATCAGTAATGGTACTTTTCCAAATATCATATCCACCAGAGCCGCCAGGACGATTGCTGATAAAATACAAGGTTCTGCCATCAGGACTTATCGCAGGCTGTGATTCCCAATATTCTGAATTAACAGGTTTGCCAACATTGTAAGGTTCGCCCCAATCTTTTCCTTCACGATGTGAAACGTAAATATCGCATCTTCCCAATCCATCGGGGCGATTACAGCCCGTAAAAAACAGATATTTTCCATCAGGTGAAATGGTTTGAGCACCCTCGTTATATTTCGATGTATTGATTTTTGATGAAAGCGGGGTTGCCAAATTCCAGGAATTGTTTTTAAACTGCGAAGTCCAGAAATCTTCATTTCCATTTACCTGACGTGTAAAAATTAGGGTTTCGCCATCTGCTGTTAAGGCAGGAAAATATTCTGCATCAGTTGTATTTACGCCTTGCCCCAAATTTGTAGGCGTGTATTTTACTGGTTTTTTAATAGCAATGGCAGCAAAATCACAATCTGAAAGGTACTTTTTTGCTTTTTTACTTTTGTCTGATGAGTTATCTGCTGCTAAAAACTCGTTGAAATGTTGTTTCGCTTTATCATATTCTTGTGTAGCAAATTCAGTTTCTGCCAAGCCAAATATTATTGGAGGCGCTACATTTTTATTAATTGAAATTGCTTTTTGAAAGGCATTTTTTGCTTCAGCATATTTCTTTTGAATGCGGTAAACATCGCCCAATAAAATAAATGCATTTTGAAATTGTGGGTCTTCTTTAACGGCGCTTTCTAAATTTTGGGCTGCCGATACATAATCTTGTTTTTGTATATATGGGTTTACCTTTTCGAAAAAACTTTGCGCTTTTCTATTTGATGAATTTTGTGCAAAGCAACAAAAGCTCAAGATGCTAAAGAATACGAGTAAAAAACCTTTCATTACATTAACATTTGGTTGTTAAAGCGAATGTAAACTATTTAAGGAATATTTAAAAATTTGTGGGTCTGCAGAGAAATTTCCCATTTCGGGTTTGCCATCACATACTCAATAATCAGCGGCGTAATTTCTTTGGATTTAGACCATTCAGGCTGAAGATATAGTTTACAAGTTGGTGAAACCATTGCTGCATATTCCTCTGCCCATTTGAAATCGCTTTTATTAAAAACGATAACTTTCAATTCGTGTGCAAAAGGTGTAATATCTGGCCGTGGAGCTTTGAATTTTTTAGGTGATAAGCAAATCCAATCCCAATTTCCAGATAGTGGGTAAGCACCAGAAGTTTCGATGAAAGTTAAAATACCTCGCTCCTTTAATTTATTGGTAAGGTAATCTAGGTTATAAATCAAGGGTTCGCCGCCAGTAATTACAACGGCTTTACCAGGAAATCTATCCGCATTTTCAACAATAACATCCGATAGGGTTAAAGGGTGCATTTCTGCGTCCCAACTTTCCTTAACATCGCACCAATGGCAACCTACATCACAACCGCCTAAACGGATAAAATAAGCCGCTTTTCCTGTGTTAAATCCCTCGCCTTGTATCGTGTAGAACTCTTCCATTAAAGGAAGTAATGTGCCGTCTTCTGGTATGTCTTGTTTCATTTTTGAGGATGCAAATATCCTAAAAAAATATGGTGTAGTGGTTCCACTTTCAAAAATTAATGTAAAGATGAAATAACACTGATATTTAAATACTTATTTTAGCTCAATGAAGTGGTTTAAAGTGCTAAACAAGGCTCAAATTCCTAATTCTGATTCAATTAAAACCATTGAAGTGAATGGGAAACAACTTTGTATCATCAATAATGAGGATAAAATTACAGCTACTCAATCTTTTTGCCCACATGCTGGTGGCCATTTTTCTGGTGGCTGGTGCAAAAACGGGCATCTGATTTGCCCGATTCATCGTTACGAATATAATTTAGAAACAGGAAGAGGAGCAGAGGGGCAGGGAGATTACATTAATATTTATCCAACAGAATTACGTGATGATGGTTTGTATGTTGGTTTTGAAGAAAGTTGGTGGAGTAAGTTGTGGAGCTAATATTATCCGTTGACTAAAGTTAACGGCAAGGAAATTATGTGGGGCTGAAACCTGTCTATTAGACTTGCAATTCTTTGCCGTCAGTTTCAATTGACGGAATAATTAATTAAGCAAATACCTTTTAAAAAATGCTTGGCAATTTAACACCTCAATATCAGCAAAATAAAAATCTTCGATATCTTCTGTAATGATGCATTTACAACCAACAGATTCAGCAGCATAATATTCTAATCCGTCTTCAAAATCATGAATAGATTTATTAGAAAGCGTATCTGAAACACCTTTCGATAAGTTTTCAGCAATTTTAATATGTTGACAAAGCAAATCGATTTTCTGTTTCGCTAATTGTGATTTATGTTTCTTTTCTGCAAAGTAAAAAGCAATTGCTAGGCAAAGTGGCGAAGTATAAACTTCAAATTTTGGATGTGATGCCAAACTTAAAATCCTTGAAGAATAAGTAAAAAGGGGATACTCTTTATTCAAAACTGAAACTAAAACGTTTGCATCTAAAAATATTTTCATCGATTATTTTTTAGAAGAAAAGAACTCATCTTTTGATGCTTTGCGGCCAGCTTTAATTGTTTTTTTATACTCTACTTCGCCCTCTGCAACCATACTCACCCAATCAGAAATGGGGTAATCTTCTAGGGATTTATAATCGCTGGATGTAACTTGAATTAATAAATGCTCAATTAAACGCGATAAGCTAATGTTATTATCAGCAGCATATTTTTTAGCTTTTGTAACCACATCTTGGTTAAAGCTTAAAGTTAGTTTCGAATCCATAACATTATATTTATAATCAAATATAATTATTTTACGTATAATAAAAAATATTTACACGTAAAAAAAGCAACTCAAAATTGACTTGCTTTTAATTATTTTTGAACAGTGGATTTTTCGCTTTGGTCTTTAAGCTTTCACCTTTCCGCTTTAAGAATAAATTTCTTTCCTCGCAGATGCTAGTGTGTTTTTAAGTAAGCCAACAATCGTCATTAAACCAACACCACCAGGAACAGGAGTAATATAAGATGAAATCGGTGCTACTTTTTCGAAATCTACATCGCCATAAAGCTTAAAGCCAGATTTTGTTTCCATAGAAGTTTCACGGTTAATACCCACATCAATAATAATTGCACCAGGTTTAACCATATCAGCCGTGATGAAGTTCTTTTTACCAATCGCCGCGATGATAATATCAGCTTGTAAAACCTGCTCTTTTAAATCTTTCGTACGAGAATGGGTAAGCGTTACCGTACAGTTACCTGGATTAGCATTTCGAGCCATCAAAATACTCATCGGACTACCAACAATATTACTTCTGCCAACCACAACGCAGTGCATTCCTGTGGTATCAATATTGTATTCTTGCAGCATCAGTAAAATACCATAAGGTGTTGCAGGGATAAAGCAAGGAAGATTACGCATCATTCTACCCAAATTTACTGGGTGGAAACCATCAACATCTTTGCGATAATCGATAGTTTCGGTAACTTTTTCTGGGTCGATATGTTTTGGTAATGGTAATTGAACAATTAATCCATCAACATCAGCATCCTGATTAATCTCTTCAATTTTAGCTAACAATTCAGCCTCAGTAACCGAATTATCATACCTATGAAGTGAAGATTTAAATCCTACTTTCTCACAGTTTTTCATCTTACTGGCAACATAAGTTTCGCTTCCACCATCGTTGCCAACCAAAATGGCAACCAGGTGCGGCTTTCTGCCCGTATTGTTTAAAAATTCTGAAGCCTCCTCAGCAATTTGAATTTTAACCTTTTCTGATACGTATTTACCGTCTAAAAGTTGCATGCTTATTAAATTAATTTTTTTACTTAAAATGTATATAAATTTTTCTCTGGAAAATCCTCATCTGCAACAAAAGCATTGTTGTATTTAGGTATCCCTAAGTTTTGGTTGGGGCTTAAAATCATTGTTAAAGGCTTGTCGCCATAAAAAGCCGCCCACTGGCTAAAAGTGCTCGGTGGACCAATAATGGCATCGCATTCTGATAGAGAATATAAATCAACAATGAAATTCCTTGCTTTGTTTGCAAGTGTTAAACCATCAAATTTGGCAACATTTATTTCTTCGTTAGATGAAATGAAAAATGCACAACTTAGTCCTATTAATTTATATTCATTGGCAATTTGATGCATCATTTTAGCATATTGTTCATCAGAATAAAACCACTTTCCACCTACGAAGGTGGCATAATCCCCACGGCGAATATGTACACCAATTAAGATATTTGCCAACTTTTTAGCTTCAGCTATTTCATGCTTTATTTCCGAAAAGTAAGGTTCAACAGGCTTAAAAAAACTACAAATTAAATCGCGATGTTTTCGAACATTAACCGAATCTCTAAACATCCAACCTTGAACCAAAATTTTTCGGGTCCTTGCATCATTAATAAATTCCTTTTTGTTTAAGTCGAATATAGTCGATGTCTTATCCTCTGAAAATGTTGTTCGATAAAATTTATGCAATACGGGTGTTTTGCCAAATTTCCGGTAAGTAATTGATGACCAATTTTTGAATAAATTGCTGTAGAAATAATCCAACAATGGAATTCCCCAGCGCTTTATGCTAATCGGGAATTTTCCGAAATCATTAATTTTTGTTGCTTCGAAATAGTCCTTATATCGATAGAAGCCCAAATTAACGAGTGGATAATCGTATTCAATGCTATTTGCAATAAAACTGGAAAATCCCCATAATCTATTGACGAGCATCGCATTCTGACTATTTATAATAACCATTCTGTTTCGTTAATCCAACTTCAAAACCGCCATAAATGCACTTTGTGGAATCTCTACGTTCCCAACTTGGCGCATACGTTTTTTACCTTTTTTCTGTTTCTCTAATAACTTACGTTTACGAGAAATATCGCCACCATAACATTTAGCGGTAACATCTTTACGTAAAGCACTAAGCGTTTCACGGGCAATAACTTTAGCACCGATAGAAGCTTGTATTTTAATTTCAAACTGCTGACGAGGAATCAACTCTCTCAATTTCTCGCAAATTTTCTTTCCGAAATCATAAGCGTTACTTCTGTGAATTAATGAAGATAAAGCATCAACGGGCTCTTCGTTTAATAGTAAATCCAAGCGCACCAAATCTGATTTGCGGTAACCAATTTGATGATAATCGAAAGAGGCGTAACCTTTGGAAATCGTTTTCAGTTTATCGTAAAAATCGAATACAATTTCAGCCATGGGCATTTCAAAAATCAGTTCAACTCTATCAGACGTTAAATAAGATTGATTGATAATTGTTCCTCTTTTCTGGATACAAAGCGACATTACAGGACCAACAAATTCGGCCTTGGTAATAATATTTGCCTTGATGAAAGGTTCTTCAACCGAATCCAACTTACTTGGGTCTGGCAAATCTGATGGATTGTTTACAATAAATTCATCGCCTTTTGTAGTGTGTGCAATGTAAGAAACATTGGGAACGGTTGTAATAACCGTCATGTCAAATTCACGCTCTAAACGTTCCTGAACAATTTCCATGTGCAACATGCCAAGGAAACCACAGCGGAAACCAAAGCCTAAAGCTGCTGAACTTTCTGGTTCGAAAACGATAGATGCATCATTCAATTGCAACTTGTGCATGGCTTCACGTAATTCTTCATATTCATCCGTATCAACAGGATAAATACCCGCAAAAACCATTGGTTTAACTTCTTCAAAACCTTGAATAGATTCTAAAGATGGCCTTTCGACAGTTGTAATGGTATCACCAACTTTAACCTCACGAGCTTCTTTAATTCCCGAAATAATGTAACCAACATCGCCTGTTTTAACAACGCTGCGTGGCGACATATCGAGTTTCAAAATACCAACTTCATCTGCTAAATATTGTTTGCCAGTATTGATGAATTTAACTTTATCACCTTTTTTAATCTGACCATTTACCACTTTGTAGTAAGCAATAATTCCTCTGAATGAGTTAAAAACAGAGTCGAAAATTAGTGCTTGTAAAGGTGCTTCTGGGTCGCCAACCGGTGCAGGAACTCGGTCTACAATAGCTTGAATAATATCAGGAATTCCCAAGCCAGTTTTACCTGATGCAGGAATAATATCCTCACGTTTACAGCCAATTAAATCAATAATCTGGTCTTTTACTTCCTCGGGCATCGCCCCAGGCAAATCCATTTTATTTAAAATCGGGATTATTTCTAAATCGTGTTCTAATGCTAAATACAAATTTGAAATGGTCTGAGCCTGAATCCCTTGCGATGCATCAACAATAAGCAAAGCACCCTCGCAAGCAGCGATAGAACGCGAAACTTCGTAAGAAAAATCTACGTGTCCGGGTGTATCAATCAGGTTGAAATTGTATTCAATATCGCCAACTTTATAGTTCATCTGTATGGCATGACTTTTAATCGTTATGCCTCTCTCACGCTCTAAATCCATGTTGTCGAGCAATTGCGCCTGCGCCTCACGCTTCGAAATCGTCTCGGTATATTCTAATAACCTATCGGCCAGAGTGCTCTTTCCGTGGTCAATATGTGCAATAATGCAAAAATTACGTATATGCTTCATCTTTGCGCAAAGATATAGTTTTTAATGGAAAATTTAAGATGTTGAGTACAGCGAAATCCTGATTTTTTCGGGAGAAAATCAATTCGATTAAAATGATAATTTGAAAAGCAAAATCTGTAGTTTTTCAGTTGCTGCAGTCTTGCTTTTCACTGTATCTTTTTTAAACTTCTGTCATTCTGAGGAACAAAGAATCTGTTTCATTGGTTGCCGATGCTTCGTGCCTCAGCATGACAGCATATTCAAGGTTTTGCAATAAAAAAGTATGCCGTTCCAATCAAGTTTATATAAGTTAAGATAGCAGTTCTTTTGTAAATTCTGTTCCATACAAACTGCCTAAATATCTTTTCGTTGTTTGAGAAAAATGTATATTAGTTTGTCTAATCTTTATAAAATATGAAACTGAAGCTTGCCATTTACAGTCTATTCTTTGTATTTTCTTTGAGCATGGTTGAGGCTCAGGAAAAAACTTCAGCTCAAAAAACACCTATAATGGGTTGGTCGAGTTGGAATAATTTTCACGTTAATATTTCCGAAGATATTATTAAAGCTCAGGCCGATGCCATGATTTCGCTAAAATTAAAAGAGTCAGGCTATAAGTTTATCAATATAGACGATGGCTTTTTTGGAGGAAGAAATGATAAGGGCAAATTACAGTATCACAGAAAACGTTTTCCAAATGGAATGAAATCTTTAGCCGATTATATTCATGCCAAAGGACTTAAGGCTGGAATTTATTCTGATGCAGGGATTAATACTTGCGCATCAGAATGGGATAAAGATACAATCGGTGTAGGCTCGGGATTATACGGTCATGATGAAGCCGACCTGAAATTAATGCTTAAAACATGGGGTTACGATTTTATAAAAATAGATTGGTGGCGAGAAGTTAAAATTGGATGAAGAACTTCGCTACAGGCAAATTGCCACTCAAATAAAAGCTATAAAACCCGATGCTGTATATAACATTTGCCGTTGGCAATTCCCTGGTAAATGGGCGGTAGAAATAGCAGATTCATGGCGAATTTCGGGCGACATAAATAACACTTTCAAATCTGTTATGGGCATTGTAGATTTAAATGCCGATTTGTGGAAATATAGTTCATCTGGTCACGTAAATGATATGGACATGCTGCAAGTTGGTCGTGGAATGAGTTACGATGAAGACAAAACCCATTTTACGATGTGGTGCATTATGAATTCGCCCTTATTATTAGGCAATGATTTACGAAATGTATCAAAAGAAACCCTATCAATTATTACTAATAAAGACATTATTGCGCTAAATCAAGATGCGCTTGGTTATCAAGCCCGTAGGTTAAGTAAAGAAAATGGCTTAGAAATTTGGGCAAAACCTTTAACATCAACCATGAGCGGCGAAGTAGCTGTAACGCTTTTAAACAGAACAGATAAACCAGTTTTTATAAGTTTTGATGTTGATAGCTTAGGTATAAACGTAGGTAATGGTTATATTTTACGAAACTTATGGGATGCAAAAGACCAACCTATATCAAAAGCTAAAACACAAAGTTTCGAGGTTCCAAAACATGGTGTTGTCGTTTTGAAAATCATTGGAAAATCCAATCCTTTCAAAATATTTCAAATGTCAAAATAAAAAACCAACCGCAGATACACACAGATTTTTTGCCACGGAAACACTAAATTAATGGAAAATTTAGTTCTCTAAAATGCAGATTACATCTGTGTTTATCCTGTTTATCTGTGGTTAATTTATTTAAACCATCGTTTTCTTCCACTTACCCTTTTTAAATAAAATAAATGCTGCAACTGCAATGCCAGCCTCAGCAGTTGGGATGGCAATAAAAACACCTGTTGGGCCCATTTCTAAATATTTCGCCAAGAAGTAAGCCAATGGAATTTGGAATAACCAGAAAGCGAAAATATTTATTTTTGTTGGCGTCCATGTATCGCCAGCACCATTAAAAGCGCTGCTAAAAACCATCGCCGAACCATATATAACGAAACCGATACTTAAAATTTTTAGCGCACGACTCGCAATCTCAATTACTTTTACGTCAGATGTGAAGAACGATGCAAACAGATGACCGCAGGTTAAGAACACAATGCTTACCACAGCCATAAAAATGATGATGTATTTTAAGGTTTGGAAAACCGATTGTTCGGCTCTATCGATATGACCAGCACCCAAATTTTGACCGACCAATGTCGCTGCTGCATTACTCAATCCCCATGCAGGTAGTAAAAAGAACATCATTAATCGAAGTGCCGTTTGATAACCTGCCGAACCCTCATCGCCGCCTGTGGTTGCCACTAATTCAGCTAAGAATACCCAACTACAACTTGCAATTACAAATTGAAAAATAGCAGGAGCCGCAATTTTAACAATGGCTTTAATTTGTTCAAAATCAGGAATGAATTGATTAATCCGAATCTTTAAAGCGTTTTTGCCGTTGAATAAATTATAGACTTGATAAGCTACACCCAAACCTCGACCGATTGTTGTTGCGATTGCAGCACCCGTTAAACCAAATGCAGGAACTGGTCCGAAGCCATTGATGAAAATAGGGCAGAGGATGATGTTCGCAATGTTGGCAATCCATAAACTTCGCATGGCGATTGCAGCGTTACCCGCACCTCTAAAAATTCCGTTGATTAAAAATAACAGAACGATAATGATACTTCCGCCCATCATAATTCGAACGAAAGTCGTTCCATGGTCTGCAGTTTCTGTTGAAGCGCCCATTAATAGAAGAATGTCTCTGGCGTAAATTAATCCAGCAATGCTGATTAAAATATTCACGGCAACTGCAATTACGATGGTTTGCATCCCTGCTTTTGCCGCTGCTTCAGGATTTTTCTCGCCGATTCTGCGGGCAACTACAGCAGTTGCTGCCATACTCAAACCAATAGCAAGTGAATAAATAATGGTTAAAACCGATTCTGTTAAACCTACGGTTTGTATGGCGTGGCTGCTGTTTTCTAAATGACCAACGAAATATAAATCTACTAATGCAAAAACTGATTCCATTGCCATTTCCAACATCATCGGAATGGCTAATAAAATAATTGCCCTTTTAATACTGATTGAGGTTAAATCAACTTCGTTACCTTTTAACGATTGTACAAGTACATCAAAAAAAGATGATAGTTTGCCCTGTGTCTTTACTGACTGTGACATAAAAAATATATTGAAAATGTGATGAATAAACCAGGAGATATGCGGCTAACTGCAAATATCTGAAATTGAAATGGGAGGGAATCCTCAGTTATTTAAAACCTAAAACGGATTGCAGATACTATCATGGTTCTGTTCTTTTTGATAGGACAAAGATAAATAAATTTTCGAATTGTCAAATTTTGATGACTGATTTTTAAGGTGTTGATTAAATTATTTGCCACGGAAACACGAAAGAACACGGAATTTCACTTAAACATTTTAATCGCATGCTGAATAAATGCAGTACTACAAGATGTCTGTGGGTTTGTCATTCTGAACGCAGTGAAGAATCTCCAAGCGATGAAATCCAGCCGCCAATTTACCCACGAAAAAAGTGTACAATATTTTAGGACAGAACAACTAGGTTGCGGATTCTTCGTGCCTCAGAATGACAGCAATATTAAAAATTGTCATCGGTTTAGCCATGCATTTTTAAAATGCTAACCTCTCAGCAAGACCGCTACGTTAATCTCATCTATACACTATACGCTTTAATCATTTCTTCGGTCACTTTTGTTCCGCGGCTGGTATTTAAATCAATTAGTACATAATCGAAAATTCCATCGGAAGCTACTTTCCCAGTTTTCTTATTGATGATTTCGAACTGAACTGAACAACCTTTATCATGCATTGTTAAAATACCTGTTCTAATTATCATTAAATCATTCATCAAAAGAGGGCGTTTGAAGTTAATATCGACATGGCTTACCACCCAGCCTAAACCTTGTTTGGTAAAATGTTCCCAAGGCATTCCATAGAATTTTTCCATTTGCTCGTAACGGGCCGCCAATACATAATCGAGGTATTTACTGTTATGTACGTGGTTAAACATGTCTATATCATCAGGACGTACACGTAATTCGCTTTCGAAAATGCTAAATTGATTCTTTTCCAAGGGTAAATGTTTTGTACAAAAGTAGGGTTTTTAATATTAGATGTATTTTAAGTTTTTGTGTAATTTTAGGTTGTGGGTAGATTGAAAATATATAATTCTGATATTGACAAGAAAGAAATCAAAAGAAGTCGGGAAGTAAAATTCTTATCTCTTTCTGCACAAGATAGATTTTTTGAATTAATCAAACTCAATGAATTAGCTGTTTTAATGAATGGAGGAAAACCTCTCAAAGCCCCTCAGGGAAAAGGAATTGTGATTAGAAGAAGCGCTAGATAAAAGCTAAGTTTCTTTCACAATCCTGAGTTTCTAGACCCGACTTAGCGGAAATCCTTTTAAAAATTGCAGCAACCTTGAATATACTGTCATTCTGAGGAACGAAGAATCTGCAACATATGAAACAAATTCTTCGTGCCTCAGCAATCCAGAAGTTTTTAAAAGATTTTAGCGAGGGCGGGAGTGTGGTAACCGATTAAAACTGAACCTTGCTTTTCAACCCCCTAAATCCATTAAAGCGGACTTTTAACTATCTGGTAATTACACTTGCTAATAATTAAAAATAGCTTTATCTTTGCGCCACAATTAATTAATTTTTTATTGCTTTAATATTATTCAAGAATGTATTTAAGTCCAGAGAAAAAAGCTGTAATCTTTAAAGAACACGGCGAAGTAGAAACCAACACTGGTTCTGCTGAAGGTCAAGTAGCGTTATTTACATACCGTATTGCGCACTTAACAGAACACTTAAAGAAAAATCGTAAAGATTTCTCTACTCAGTTGTCACTTCAAAAATTGGTAGGTAAACGCCGCGGTATTTTGGCTTACCTATACAAAAAAGATATTGAGCGCTATCGTGCTATCATCAAAGCTTTATCGCTTCGTGATATCATTAAACAAAAATAAGCGTAATTTTATCAACAAGAGCCATTCTTTAGGGAATGGCTTTTTAATTTTCATTAGCTTTACAACAGGTTATTGAAATTGCGGTAAACCTAAAGTTTACCTTAGTTTGCAAAAACAAAAACATATATAAACAACGGTGTGTAGAAAGAGGAAAACACACCATAATTCTATTTAAATGAATGTAATAAAAAAATCGTTCGATTTGGGCGATGGCAGAATTGTAGAAATCGAAACTGGTAAATTGGCTAAACAAGCTGATGGTTCGGTTGTGGTAAAAATGGGCGATACGATGTTGTTAGCAACTGTTGTATCTACTGTTGGTGCTAAACCAGGTACTGATTTTTTACCTTTATCGGTTGATTATCAAGAAAAATATGCGGCTACGGGTCGTATTCCAGGTGGCTTTTTACGTCGTGAAGCAAGATTATCTGACTATGAGGTTTTAATCTCTCGTTTGGTTGATAGAGCTTTACGCCCAATGTTCCCAAGTGATTATCACTCTGATACGCAGGTGATGATTTCTTTAATCTCTGCTGATAAAGATATTATGCCAGATTGTTTGGCAGGTTTAGCAGCATCGGCTGCATTATCAGTTTCTGATATTCCTTTTAACGGTCCTATTTCTGAAGTACGTGTTGCAAAAATTGATGGCAAATTGGTAATCAATCCATTGGCTAGCCAATTAGAGCGTGCAACTTTAGAGTTTATGGTTGCTGGTTCTGCAAACGATATAGGCATGGTTGAAGGTGAGTGCGACGAAATTCAAGAAGATGAAATGGTTGAGGCTTTAAAATTTGCACACGCTGCAATTAAAGTTCAATGTGCTATTCAGATTGAATTAACTGAAGCTACTGGCAAAACTGTGAAACGTGAATATAACCACGAAGACCATGATGCTGATTTAAAAGCTAAAGTTTATGCTGATACTTACGATAAAGTTTACGCTGTAGCGAAAGCTGGTGGCAATAAAGATGTTCGTAAAGATGGTTTCACAGCTATCATTAACGATTTCTTCGCTGCAATGCCAGAAGATACTGCAGATTTAACTAAAGCAATGGCTAAACATTATTACCATGATGTTCAGTACGATGCAATTAGAAATCTGTTATTAGATGAGGGCATTCGTTTAGATGGTCGTAAGACTACTGAAATTCGCCCTATCTGGAGTGAAGTTGGTTATTTGCCTGCTGCTCACGGTTCGGCAGTATTTACACGTGGCGAAACGCAATCGTTAACATCAGTTACTTTAGGTAGCAAAGATGATGAGCAAATGATTGATGGTGCTTTCTTCAACGGTTACAACAAATTCTTATTACACTATAATTTCCCTGGTTTCTCAACTGGAGAAGTTAGACCAAACAGAGGTGCTGGTCGTCGTGAAATTGGTCACGGAGCTTTAGCGCAACGTTCGTTGAAAAAAGTATTGCCACAAGGTGAGGCAAATCCTTATACTATACGTATCGTTTCTGATATTTTAGAATCTAACGGTTCATCATCAATGGCAACTGTTTGTGCTGGTACATTAGCACTTATGGATGCAGGTATTAAAATCAAATCGCCAGTTTCTGGTATTGCAATGGGTTTAATTACTGATGAGAAAACTGGTAAATATGCAATCCTTTCTGATATTTTAGGTGATGAAGACCATTTAGGTGATATGGACTTTAAAGTAACTGGTACTGAACATGGTATTGTTGCTTGTCAAATGGACTTAAAGATTAATGGCTTATCGTACGAAGTTTTAACAAAAGCTTTATTACAAGCTAAAGATGGTCGTTTACACATCCTAAACGAGATGAAGAAAACGATTGCTCAGCCTAATGAAGACATGAAGCCACACGCTCCACGTATTGTTTCTATCACTATTGAGAAAGAATTCATTGGCGCAATTATCGGCCCTGGGGGTAAAATTATCCAAGAAATGCAACGCGAAACTGGTGCTTCAATCTCTATCGAAGAAGTTGATGGTAAAGGTATCGTTGAAGTTTTCGCTGATAATAAAGCGGCTATTGATGCTGCAGTTACCCGTATTCGTAACATCGTAGCTAAACCAGAAATTGGTGAAGTTTACCAAGGTAAAGTAAAATCAATTATGCCATTTGGTGCATTTGTTGAGGTTATGCCAGGTAAAGATGGTTTATTGCACATCTCTGAAATTTCATGGGAACGTTTAGAAACCATGGACGGTGTATTGAAAGAGGGTGATAAAATCGAGGTTAAGTTATTAGACATCGATAAACAAGGTAAAATGAAACTTTCTCGTAAAGTTTTATTACCAAGACCAGAAAAACCAGCTGCGCCACAAGCGTAGAAAAAAGTCCGAGGACGGAAGTCCGAAGTCGGGAGATATTTAAATCAGCCCTTTCAGTGTAAAACTGGGAGGGTTTTTTTGTGAATGCCTAGTGATTTGCTTTATGTTAAATCAGGTTTTAACCACATCGTCATGCTGAATTTATTTCAGCATCTTTTTCGCTATTAAGACCCTGAAATAAACAGCGTAGCTTTCTTGAATGCCATTAAAGATATAAAAGCAAATGAAAATTCAGTGTGGCGGCCATCTTAGTTAGAAATATAATAACCAATCAAAAAAGGAGAGTAGATAATCGAATCCTGTTGGTTTAACTATTTTATTTTAACGCCATTTTTGTAAACTTCTTCGCTGACAATTTTGCCTTTTTCATCTTTACAAATCCTGTTTCCCTCTTTGTTGCCGTTTACATAAGTAGATTCGCACTTTGGTTTTCCGCTTTCGAAAAAGCTTTTCCAATTTCCCTCTTGTTTATCGTTACGATAAGCACCCTGTTGTGATATACCTCCGTTGTTGAAGTATAGTGTATAGTTTCCCTCTAATTTATCATCTACATAAACGCAATTTTCATTCAGCTTACCATCCTTAAAAAACTTTTTAAAGGTACCCTCTTTTAACTCTGCAAAATCGCGATAAACATAAAATTCGTCGGCCTCTAATATTCCATTTTCGTAAAAATATTTCCATTCACCATTTCGTTTATCTTTTGTGAAATTGCCTGTGGCTTTCAATTGTCCGTTTTCGAAGTAATAATTGGCAATTCCCTCTCTTTTACCTTTTTTCCAATTTTCGATTAAGCTGGGTTTTCCATTGCTATAAAACTGTTTGCAAGTTCCCTCTTGTAATCCATCTTTCATGCCGCATGGCTTTTCTTTTTGTGCAAGGGCTAGATTAGAAACAAAAAATAGGATGATTATGGTTAAATATTTTTTCATGTTTATTGGTTTTTATCTCGAAATGGTTTAATTATGTAATAATATAAATACAATTTTAAAAAACAAATTCTGTACCTAACTTATGAAAAAACTGCAAATCATTATTCTATCCCTAATCATCACATCCACTTTTTTAAATGCAAATGCACAAAAGGCAGCCTATTATCCGCAGGTTCCTTTTGATTCGCTACAAGCTAAAAGTATGCTGGCGTTAGGGACGTCGAGTATTGAGGGAGTTGCCATTACAGGACCAAAAACAGCTCTTGGTTACAGAGCACCGCTGGCTCCTAAAATTAAAGCAGCAAATGTTCAGGTAACTTTGTTTCCTGTAACAACCTATTTTGAAGAATGGTATCAATTGAGGAAAAAGGAAGAGAACAAAAAAACAAATGTCTTTATGTCGCAAGAGGCTTTTCGTTGGCGCATCACCGTTCAAACTGATGAATATGGCCGATTCAAATTTGCCAAAATGAAACCTGGTAAATATTTTATTCAAGCAATTGCGGGCTACACAAAGTCTGGCACTACGCCAGTTTACCGCGGTAGTGGTTACAATAATTATGGTGGCAGAACAGATTACTATGAGTATCAGGATTATACTAATAATTACACCGACAGACTTGAAAAGTTCGTAGAAGTTACCAGAGACGGACAAGCCCTCGAAATTAAACTGAAATAAAATTTAAACCCTTTCATTTTTACTGAAAGGGTTTTTTGTTGAGATATAATTAAGTTTGAAATGATTTTGTAACTTGCATTGTTACGATTATTGTTTAACCAATTCGTCATTGCGAGGAACGAAGCAATCTTTTTACTCTTAACTAATGCATTAAGATTGCTTCGTTCCTCGCAATGACGACAAAATAAATTAAATGAAATACATCATTGCCCCATCCATACTTTCTGCCGATTTTGGCAATTTACAACGCGATATCGAAATGATTAATCAAAGTGAGGCCGATTGGTTTCATGTTGATGTAATGGATGGTATTTTTGTGCCAAATATTTCTTTTGGTTTCCCTGTTATGGCAGCTGTTAAAAAACATGCTACCAAGCCTTTGGATGTTCATTTAATGATTGTGGAACCTGATAAATTTATTCCTGAATTTGCCAAGGCAGGAGCAGATAGAATTACAGTTCATTATGAGGCTTGTACGCATTTACATAGAACAATTCAATTGATAAAAGCATCTGGATGTAAAGCTGGCGTGGCGCTAAATCCGCATACCCCAGTTACTTTGTTGCAAGATGTCATTGAAGATTTGGATTTGGTTTTGATTATGTCGGTTAATCCAGGTTTCGGGGGACAAGCTTTCATTCATAATACTTACAAGAAAATTCAAGATTTAAAACGCTTGATTCAAGGTGTTAATGAAGAACTAATTATTGAGGTTGATGGTGGCGTTGGTTTACAAAATATAGCTACCTTAGTATCGGCAGGTGCTAATGCTTTCGTGGCTGGGAATGCGATTTTTGCTACGGATAATCCAACGGAAACGATTTCTAAGATGAAAAATTTAATAACCACAGGTATTAGCATTTAACCACAGATAAGAAAGGATGAACACGGATTTGGAATTCATGACAATTACTATATCTCAAGTGTGAATCGTTGATTTTTCAAAATAAAATATCTGTGTTTATCTGTGTGCATCTGTGGTAAAAATTAACTTAATCCTCTACGCTAACCAATGCTCAAATTTCGGCTAATCCTTTTCCTTTTAATTGCGGGTTGCAGCTTAGCGATTGCTCAACCATTGGTTAGGGTTTCAG
Source organism: Pedobacter frigidisoli (assembly GCF_004331675.1). Classification (GTDB taxonomy): domain Bacteria; phylum Bacteroidota; class Bacteroidia; order Sphingobacteriales; family Sphingobacteriaceae; genus Pedobacter; species Pedobacter frigidisoli. The sequence continues at coordinate 24,325 of NZ_SJSN01000016.1, forward strand.
GAATAGTTTATAGCGAAGAAAAATTACCGTTATCGCAGGTTACAGTTATTGTTTTAGATCAGGCGCAATCTACCGTGACTGATGAATTTGGCGTTTATACCATCTACTCAAAATCAAAAACTTTCAGTATTAAATACTCTTTGCTCGGTTACCAACCGCAAACGCTGAAATTTAATGAACGTTCGGGTGCACGAATTACACAGCAAGTTAATTTGGTGGCCAATATAAATGAGCTGGAACAGGTTAACATTACGAATAAACAGAATCAGCTAAGCAATACCACTACGATTAATATTGCAGATATCGCTTCGATGCCTTTGGTTTCAGGGAATTTTGAAACAATGCTCAAAACCTTGCCTGGGGTATCTACAAATAATGAATTAAGTGCCCAATATAGTGTTCGAGGTGGAAATTTCGATGAAAATTTGATTTATATTAACGATGTAGAAATTAACAGGCCAGTATTAATTCGGAACGGACAGCAGGAGGGATTGAGTTTTATAAATTCTGAATTGGTAAGTAAGGCTAAATTCTCTGCAGGTGGCTTTGAAGCTAAATATGGTGATAAACTCTCATCAGTTTTGGATATTAGGTATGATAAACCAGATAGCAATCAAACCATTTTAAGCACCAGTCTTTTAAATACATCGCTGACCGCAAAACGAATTTTCAAACGAAGTTTTCTGCTGGCTGGATTACGATATAAAAACAATTCGAGTGTGCTTATTAAACAGGATGAAAAAGGAAGTTATAGTCCGAATTTTGCTGATGCGCAATTGATGTATCAATATGATTTCTCGCCAAAGTTTAACATTAGCGTATTGGGAAATTTGAATTTAGGTCAGTTTAAGTTAGAGCCTACAAACCGTGAAACACAATTTGGAACGTTAAGTACTACTTTACGTTTAAATGTTGATTATACTGGCCAGGAAATTGATGATTACCAAACTTTAGGAACGGCAGTAACCGCAACTTATTCGCCAAAGCCAAATTTGGTTATCAAATTTATCAACAGCTACTTTAATACCATCGAAAGAGAACGTTTTGATATTGATGGAAGATATGTTTTTGATGAAGTTGATAATACTTTTTCTGTTGAAAATTTTGGCCCGATTACGAAAAATAGGGGCATAGGAAGTTATTATAATTATGGTCGTAATAGCCTAAATACGCAGATTTTTGCATCTGAAATTAAGGTCGACCAGAACTTTAATAATCATGTTTTTTCCTGGGGATTGAAGTTCGATAAATCTAAATACGATGACCGTTTAAATGAGTATAACTACACTGATTCAGCTGGATATATTTTGCCAAATAATTCTAAAAATATTGTATTTCAGAATGTAATTAATGTAGAAAACAACATCGATATTAAGAACTACAGTGCTTATATTCAGGATAGTTACTCGCTTTCAAATTATGCAGAACTTCAATTGGGTGCTCGTGCAACTTACAGTTCTTTAAGTAAACAATTACTGATTAGTCCGAGGATGTTGATTGCTTACCGACCGAATTCGAACAATAAAATTTTAAGGTTTACTGCTGGTGTTTACAAACAACCACCATCTTACCGAACCATTCGCGATTTTACAGGGAAGTTGAATATTAATCAAAAAGCACAGAGTTCTTATAATACTTCTATAGGGTATGATTATGCCTTTGACGCTTTCGGAACACGTTTAAAGTTTACATCTGAAGCTTATTTTAAATATTCGGACAGGCTGATTCCTTATAAAATTGATAACCTTAGGATTAAATATTTGGCTGATGAGGTTTCGAGAGGATATGCTTACGGGGCGGATTTTAGTATTGGCGGGGAGTTCGTAAAAGATTTGGTTTCTTATTTTCGTATGTCGGTTATGCACGCCAACGAAGATATTATTGGCGATAGTTATGTTCAAAATGGCGAAACCATTTATCCTGGTTATTTAAAGCGCCCAACCGACCAAAGGGTAAATTTCTCTATCTTCTTTCAGGATAGATTGTTGAATAGTCCGACTTATAAAGTACACCTTAATGCTTTGTATGGTTCGCGTTTGCCAATTGGTCCGTCGCAAACGCCAAGATATTTAGATAAGTTTTATGTTCCATCGTATAAAAGGGTAGATATAGGTTTTTCAAAGGATTTTTTGGATGATGCAGCATTGCATAAACCTAAGTTTTTAGATAGAAATTTTAACTCGGTTATTCTGTTTTTCGAGGTTTTTAATATGTTGAACATTGATAACACAGTCTCTTATTTGTGGCTGAAAGATGTTGATAATGTACAGTATGCGATTCCTAATTATTTAACAGGACGACAGTTTAATTTGAAATTGATTGTGAAGTTGAAGAATTGACCAAGATTATAGGATTTTGTAACATGGCAACTATATATCCGTTGGTTGAAACCAACGGTAATGAGTATTCGTTTTGCTTATAAATTATGCTGTTCATTGCAGTCTGCTTTAGCTGACTGTTTCTTTAATTGGCGATTGAGGCTTTAGCCAAATTATACAACTTGTACGGAAAAACATCCTAAGAATTACATACCCTGAGTAATCTAAACCCGACAAAAGCGAAAATACTTTTTGTTTTAGCAACGCTAAATATATTGTCATGCTGAGGCACAAAGCATCTGCAACCGATGAAACAGATTATTCATTTATGAATTATTTTTTTTTAGGAATTCATGCTTGCTTCGCAGGTCTTCGTTCCTCAGAATGACAGAAGTTAACAAAAAAGATTGAAGCGGATGGCGGGACTGCTGAAACCCAAGAACCACTTTTTTTGCTTTTCAAATAATTTAAATCTTCAAAATTAGGTTAATCGTTTTAATTGCAAAAAAGGCAACAAAACTGTTAATTTCCGCTTAATTTTTAACAAAATTTAATTTTTTATGATACGATTTTGTAGGCAGAACTGCTTTAAAAATTTTACATTTACGGCATAATCATTTATATAATAAGATGAAGCATAATTTTGGCGCAGGCCCTTGTATTTTACCTCAAGAAGTGTTTAAACAAGCTGCACAGGCAGTTTTAGATTTTAACGATGGATTATCAATTTTAGAAATTTCGCACAGAACAACCGAATTTGAGGCAGTTGTTGCTGAAGCCGATAAGTTGGTAAAAGAGTTATTAAACGTGCCGTCGGGTTATTCCGTTTTATTTTTACAAGGCGGTGCAAGTTTGCAATTTGCAATGGTTCCAATGAATTTATTAGGCGATGGACAAACGGCAAGTTATTTAGATACAGGCGTTTGGGCAACCAAAGCATTAAAGGAAGCTAAATTTGTAGGTAATGTTAATGTTATTGCATCTTCCAAAGATTCGAACTACACTTTTATTCCAAAGGATTTTGAAATCCCTGCTGATAGTGCATATTTCCACTATACTTCGAACAATACGATTTACGGAACTGAACTTTTTGAAGTTCCAAAAACGGATGTTCCTGTAGTTTGTGATATGTCATCGGATATTATGAGTCGTGTGATTGATGTTTCGAAATTCGATTTGATTTATGCGGGTGCACAAAAAAATATCGGTCCTGCAGGATTAACGATTGTGATTGTAAAAAATGATGCATTGGGTAAAATCGACCGTAAAAATCCATCGATGTTAAATTATCAATCTCATATTGATAATGATTCGATGTATAATACGCCTCCAGTTTTTTCTATATATGTCGCTTTATTAAATCTTCGTTGGTTAAAATCGAAAGGTGGCGTTGCTGAAATAGAAAAAGAGAATAAGCAAAAAGCTGAAGCACTTTACAGAGAAATAGACCGTAATCCTTTGTTTAAAGGAACTTGTGCCGTTGAGGACCGTTCTAGAATGAATATTTGTTTCGTAATGGAAAATCCTGAACTGGAAAAACCATTTTTGAAATATGCTGAAGATGAGGGGATAGTTGGTATTAAAGGACATAGAAGTGTGGGCGGTTTCCGTGCATCGATGTATAATGCGTTGCCAATTACGAGCGTACATGCTTTAATTGATGCGATGCAAGTATTCGAAGAGAAACAAGCAAAAGCAAATTAGTTTAAATTTTAACAGATAATTGATTCGCATTTTAATCTGTGCAATCAATTTAATCAGTGAAATCATTTATTATGATTAAGATATTAGCAAACGATGGAATTGACCCTATCGGAAAAGAATTATTAGAAAAAGCAGGTTTCCAGGTGGATACGGAAACTATTGCTCAAGACCAACTAGCCGAGGCTTTAAAAAAGTACGATGCCATTACGGTTCGTAGTGCAACAAAAATTAGAAAAGAATTAATTGATGCCGTTCCAAACATTAAATTAATTGGTAGAGGTGGTGTTGGTATGGATAATATTGATGTTGAATATGCTCGCAGTCAAGGTGTTGCAGTAGTAAATACTCCAGCGGCGTCTTCATTATCAGTTGCAGAGTTAGTGTTTTCTCATTTATTTACTGGAATTAGATTCTTACAAGATAGCAACCGCAAAATGCCGGTTGAGGGTTCAACGCAATTCAATAACCTTAAAAAAGCTTATGCTAAAGGCACTGAATTAAGTGGTAAAACTATCGGTATTATTGGTTTCGGTCGTATTGGTAGAGCAACTGCAAAAGTAGCTTTAGGTTTAGGAATGAACGTTTTAGCTTACGATTTATATCCATCAGAATCTGAAATTACTTTAGAATTTCAAGGTGGAAAATCAGTAAGTATTCCAATTAAAACGGTTTCTTTAGATGAAGTTATCGCTGGTAGCGATTTCTTCAGCTTGCACACGCCATTTGCTGATAAACCTATTTTAGGTGCTGAAGAGTTCGCTAAAATGAAAAATGGTGTTGGTATTGTAAATTGCTCTCGTGGTGGAACGATTGATGAGCATGCTTTAATTGAGGCATTGGATTCTGGAAAAGTTGCATTTTCTGGTTTAGATGTTTTTGATAACGAACCTACGCCATTGGCAGCAATTTTAACTCATCCGAAAATCTCTTTAACACCTCATATTGGCGCATCAACTAACGAAGCACAAGAACGTATTGGTACGGAACTAGCAACTTTGATTATTGAGCATTTTAAGAAATAAATCAATTTCTCGTCATTGCGAGGCACGAAGCAATCTTAAAGCGATTAGTGTTTAATTCTAGAGTTACTAACTTTTAAAAAGTTAGTAACTCTTATATTCTGTTCAAACCTTGTAGGTTTTCAAAACCTACGAGGTTTATATCTTCAATCCAAAGCTTTCGTTAGCACCCAATAACGATAACCCAATATCGCTTTCTGAAAATTTGTCAATTTATTTGGGTCTTTTTTAATTAGGCTGGGTAAAATCACATTGTTAATTTTAACCAAAGTTTTAAACAGTGCTTTTATCATAGCTTTTAAGTTTTTTATTGAAGAAATAAAATCCACCAGCCATTACCAAAAGCAAAAATGCAATAATATAAAAGGATAAACTTCCATTATTTTTTTTGGCTAAATCGTTGGACAATTGTTCATTGTGGTCTTGCAGTTTCTTGATGGTTTGCCTGTAATTTTCAATTCTTTCTTCTGAATTATCAGCCACAGCCACTTTTTGTTGATTTTCTAAGTCTTTATAATCCATCAAAACTTTCAACTCTTTAAAAATATTATTGTCGGTTAATACCACCTGACGAAGAATTTCATTTGAGTTTTTGATATCTTTTTTGGTTTGCCAACCGAATATTCCAGTGCGTTGATTTAGACTTTCATCATACTGTCCAAACCCCGAACTGCGTTCGGCAAGCAATGAATTTACTTTAACACGTTGAGCCGCAAAAGAGGCTGTATCTTGCTGTGCGAAAACTTGAAAATTTATAAATAGGAGGGAGAGCAAGTAAAAATATTTTTTCATGATGTATAAACGTGAAAAGAGTAGAAGTTGTTTGGATTTGAATTACGTCCTTTGCGAGGCACGAAGCAATCTTAAAACGATGGGCTTAGAGCGAACGCATTAAGATTGCTTCGTGCCTCGCAATGACGACCGCTCTTATAGGTCTGGGAAATTAATCTTTTAGCTTTGGTCTTTCAGCTTTTTAAGGATGAAATTCAACCCGAACAATATCACCTAAGTGCAAACCTAATAAACCACTTGCTTTGCCTTTATTAATCGCGATTTCAAGGTGGTTACTAATTCCGAATAGACAAAGTTTTTCACCCTCTTGAACTTCGTTGTAATGCCAGCTTAATTGAGTAATGGTTTCGCTTTTTCTGAAGTATAAAGTGAAGTCGCGATTCTTTTGGATTTTGGTAAAAAGGTCTTTCGTGATATTGGTAATTACGTTACAAAAAGTATCGATATAAACAACACTCCCTCGAATGATATCACGTTCGATAACAGGATGTAAAAGCATCTTTTGCTCAATCTCTGCTACAGGTAAACCAATGTCTTTTAAGCGACCGCCTTTGGCTAAATGCGTTGCTGCTTTTACAAAAATATCAACCAAAGGAAAATGAAGATATTTCAAATCCTGCATAATATTTAGCTCAACAACATCTTCAGGAACATCATCAAAAAGTAGGGAGAAAATACCATTATCGGCACCAACAAAAAAGTGGTCGCGGTGCTTAATGGCGATATATTTTGTGTTTTCACTATACACAGAATCGATTCCAATCAGGTGTACGGTATTTTTCGGGAAATAAGGATAAGCGTTCTTTAATAGGAATGCGGCATAAGAAATATTGAACGATGGAACCTCATGGGTAATATCAACAATATTAACATTAGGCATAAGACCCAACAGACTACCTTTAAGGGCACTCTGGTAAAAATCTTTCGAACCTAAATCTGTTGTTAAAGTAATTATCCCCATTAAAAATTCATTATTATTGCTTATTCTTGCGTAGAGGCATAAGCGTCTGCAAATATTCAAATTTTAATTAATATACCCCGATAACTTTTTAAAATACTACAGTTTGAACGAATTAAAATTAACTCTGGATACCGTAAATCCCGCTCACTTTTGGGGGGCTAATAACGAGAATTACGAAATGATTAAAGGTGCTTTCGCAAAATTAAAGATTGTTGCGAGGGGCAGCGGAGTTACCGTTCTAGGTGATGAACAGGAACTTAAGGCTTTCGAAGATAAATTTAACCAGTTGGTTGCGCACATGGAAAAATATAGTGCAATGAGCAATAACGATGTTGAATCTATTTTGGGTGCTAAAGCAATTGGTGTAGAGAAAAAATCTGAAGCAGACCCGTCAGGCGGCGGTGGAGAGGTGATTGTTTTTGGTACAAACGGATTACTGGTTAAAGCCAGAACGGCGAATCAACGTAAAATGGTTACCAGCATTACCAAAAACGATATTCTGTTCGCCATTGGCCCAGCTGGAACGGGTAAAACTTATACTGCAGTTGCTTTAGCTGTTCGAGCATTAAAGAATAAAGAAATTAAGCGTATAATTCTAACTCGTCCGGCGGTGGAAGCAGGGGAGAACCTTGGTTTTTTACCTGGCGATTTAAAAGAAAAAATCGACCCGTATTTGCGTCCGCTTTATGATGCCTTGGATGATATGATTCCTGCGGAAAAGTTGAAGTTTTATATTGAGAACCGAACCATCGAGATTGCACCATTGGCTTTTATGCGAGGCCGTACCTTAGATAATTGTTTTGTTATTTTAGATGAAGCACAAAATGCGACCGACATGCAGTTAAAAATGTTTTTAACGCGTATGGGTCCAACAGCTAAGTTTATTGTTACTGGTGATGTTACTCAAATCGATTTACCTAAGAAGCAAATGTCAGGTTTGTTCAATGGCTTAAGAATTTTAGAAGATATTAAAGGTATCGACATTATTTATTTAAGTGGAGAAGATGTTGTCCGTCATAAATTGGTGAGAGATATTTTGAAAGCTTACGGAGATATTCAATAAGTCAGGTGTCCGAAGTCAAAATGCAGATTAGACTTTGCTAAGATGGCCGTCACCCTGAATTCATTTCAGTGCCTTTATAGCAGGATAGATGCTGAAATAAATTCAGCATGACGATGAGGATAGGGTATACATTATCTATTATCTTCTTATAAAACTTCAGTTAGATTTAATTTTATGGAAACCATTAATCTTCAAAACGATTTAAACCTTTCTTTTGAAAAGTTGCCGCATACCATAAGGTTAATCATTTCAAAAAATAATGAAGAATGGGTTTGTAGAAAGGAAAAGCTTAAAAAGCTATTTTCTTTTGCTGAAGTTGATAAAGAACGTTTGTTTAAAGGTAGACTTCAACTATTAAAAAGTGATGATAAAATTGATATTCAAGTCAAGAGTGAACTTATTGGAGCAATTTCCAATGAAGCCTTTAAAAAAGCTTTAAGAAAATTAAAATAATTTAGACCTCGTAGCTCCCTAACTACGGGGTTTTTTATTTATACATTTTATCTGCCGACTTCTCTCTTCCGACCTCGGACTTTCCGACTTTTTTATTTATTTTTATCCCCTCATGAAAGCACTAAAAGAAACCCATTTTAATTTTCCAAATCAGAGTAATTTTTATAAAGGTAAAGTACGAGATGTTTACACTATAGCCGATAAATTTATGGTAATGGTAGTATCAGACCGTATTTCTGCATTCGATGTAGTTTTGCCCGAAGCCATTCCTTTTAAAGGTCAGGTGTTGAACCAAATTGCTGCAAAATTCTTATCTGCTACACAGGATATTGTTCCAAACTGGGTCTTAGCTGTTCCCGACCCGATGGTTACAATCGGTCGCATTTGCGAACCTTTTAAAGTTGAAATGGTAATTAGAGGTTATTTGGCTGGTCATGCTTGGCGTGAATATAGCGCAGGCAAACGTTCGGTTTGTGGCGTTTCCTTGCCCGATGGATTAAAGGAAAATGATAAATTACCTCAACCAATTATCACACCAACCACAAAGGCATCAGTTGGGCATGATGAAGATATTTCTAAAGAAGCTATTTTAGCTAAGGGAATCGTTTCATTATTAGATTATGAAAAATTAGAAGAATATACCTTTGCTTTATATCAGCGTGGAACCGAAATTGCTGCAAAAAGCGGTTTAATTTTGGTTGATACAAAATACGAATTCGGTGCTGCTGATGGTATGATTTATTTAATTGATGAAATTCACACACCAGATTCTTCTCGCTATTTTTATGCTGATGGATATCAGGAACGTCAAAATGCAGATGAGCCACAAAAGCAACTTTCTAAAGAATTTGTAAGAAAATGGTTGATTGAAAATGGTTTCCAAGGCAAAGATGCTCAGGTTGTTCCGGAAATGACACCTGAAATTGTAAATTCAATTTCAGAAAGGTACATAGAACTTTACGAACAGATTGTTGGCGAAAAGTTTATAAAAGCAGATGCTGATGAGATTTCAAACCGCATTGAAAGTAATGTCATACAGGCAATTCAAACGCTTTAATCTAAAGAAATTTTATACATTAGTAGAATTAAGAATAGAAGCAATGAAATTTTCAGTAGATAAACACGAAAAATATGTAACCTTAAAGTTAAAGGAACCTAAGTTTACAAACGATAATTCACCAGGATTAAAGTCTGAGTTGTATTTGCTTAATGCCGAGGGTTTTAAAAATATTATTGTTGATTTAAGTCCGGTTAAGGAGTGTGCTGATGCACAAGATTTAAGTTGTTTATTGGTTGGTGATAGACTTTGCAAATCGGCAGGTGGCTTATTTATCGTGACAGGTATTAATGATCAACTGGCACCAATTATAGAACTTTCAAACATATTTCAATCTGTAACGTTTGTTAATACATTAGCAGAAGCAACCGATTTTATCTTTATGGATGAATTGGAAAAAGAATTCAGAGGCGATAGATAATTACATTTAAATAAAACTTAGGCCTCGTAGTTTCTAAAAAACCTACGAGGCTTTTTATATATCATGATTATGAAATTTGAGGTTACAATTTTAGGAAGCAGTTCGGCAACGCCTGTATTTAACAGGAACCCATCGGCACAGCTTTTAAATTGTAACGAGAAGTTTTATTTAATCGATTGTGGAGAAGGAACGCAACAACAACTTACAAAGTACAACCTAAAAGCCGCACGAATTGATTATATTTTCATTAGCCATTTACACGGTGACCACTATTTTGGCTTAATTGGTTTACTTTCAAGTTTGCATTTAAATGGCCGAATTAAACCAATGCAAATATTCGGACCGAAACCACTTTTAGAAATTTTAGAAATTCAATTCAAATACTCAGACACCACTTTAAGATACCCACTTGAGTTTTTTCCAATTGAGGCAGACGAATCAAGGCTGATTTTTGAAAACAGTGATCTAATGGTTAAAACGATCATTCTTAATCATCGGATCCCTACAACTGGTTTTATCTTTCAACAGAAGCAAAGACAACGCAAGCTGATTAAAGGGAAAACTGATGATATTCCAATGGCTTATTACACGGCGTTGAAAAAAGGGGTTGATGTGGAGTTACCAGATGGTGAAGTTTTAAAGAGTGAAGATTATACTACCCCAGCGGATTTACCGAGGTGTTATGCTTATTGTTCTGATACCATGTTTGACGAGCGGTATTTCGAAACCATTAAAAATTGCAATACGCTTTATCATGAGGCAACATTTATGCATGAGCTTTTGGATCGAGCAAATGAAACCCATCACACAACTGCTTTACAGGCAGGACAAATAGCCAAAATTAATGGCGTTGAGAAATTATTAATCGGACATTTCTCCTCTCGTTACAAAACGCTTCAGATGTTATTGGAAGAAACCCAGTCGGTTTTTGAATACACAGAACTAGCGGTTGAGGGTAGAACCTTTCAATTGTAACTCAAAAGAATTTTCTAAACCTTATTGCAGCGGTATCCTTTTAACTTTTTCTGTTAAAAGATTTAGCGGAAAGAAGGACCAAACTTTAATATTTGTATTCCAGTTGCTTTTCTAAATATTTAAAACGAAAAAAGCCTCGCAATTTAAATAATGCGAGGCTTTATGTTTTCATGAATTAATATTTTATTTATCTTTTTTGTTGCCGCCACCAAATACAGAGAAGTGAACGTAACGCTTAGGATTTGCCTTCAAATCGATCATTAACTCATCAAGATTTTTCGAAGCATTATTTAAATTCTGATACATTTTATCATCATTTAATAATAAGCCTAAACTTCCTTTACCATCTTTTATTCCTGTAATTACGCTTTGCAAATCAGCAATGGCATTGTTTGCATTATCTAAGGTTTGTTTAAAATTTGCAGCTGCAAACTTATCCGTAACCGTATTGATGTTGGTTAAGATATCGCTAATCTTTTGATTGTTGTTATTTAAATTGGCTGTTATACCTTCAACATTTTTAAAGATGGCTTCGATACGAGCACTTTCTGAACCAACTAATCCATCAACTTTCTTAGAGGTAGTTTCTAATGAAGCAAGAGTTCCAGCAATACTGTTAAAGCTTTTATCAACATTCTTTTGGAAATTTGGATTTAAGATGGAATTAACGCTACTTAAAATCGAATCCATTTTGCCAATAATTAATTCAGCTTTCTTTTGAACAGGCTGAACTTGTTCCATTAATCCTTTCTCCACGTTAGCATTTAAGGTGAAGCCATCTTCGGCCATTTTTTTTGAGTTACCAAGAGACATTACAATTGCCTTGCTACCCAAAAGATCAGTTCCTTCTAATTTAGCAATACTATTTTCTGGAATATCATATTTACTGTTAATGCTTAACGTAGCAAGAATTGTTCCTCCTGGCTCTAGTTGCAGTTTTGCGACACGGCCAATTTGATAACCATTGATAAGAATTGGTTTTGAAACTGTTAATCCATCAACCCTGGTGTATCTTGCAAAAAGAGTAGTTTCACTAGAGAAAATTGAATTTCCTTTTAAAAAGTTATATCCAATAATTAATAAAGCAATGGCAAATGCAGCTAAAATACCTACTTTGGTTTCGTTCTTAATCTTCATGAGTGTTTTTATTTAATGGCTACAAGTGCTAAAATTAATAATTATTACTTGCCCGAGCGTATTTTTTGTTTTTGATGTTTAATATGTAATTGTCATTACATTAATACTTACATCGATGATTTTGTTTGGTTTATGTATTATTATTTTATTTTTCAATCTGAGCACCATTTATAATACCAATTATTGTACTTCAATATTCTTTTTATAGCTTTTTATAGCTTCTAAAATAGATTTTGCTATTTCATTTTGTCCTGTTGCAGAGTTGATATATTTTTCTTCGGTAGTGTTTGATATAAAACCAACTTCAGTTAAAACGGCTGGCATGCCACATCTTTGCAGTACCAAAACGCCTTGTTCTTTAACACCTCTACTTACTCGCTCATCTCTGCCGATGTAACTATTCTGTATTAATTTCGCAAATTTAATGCTTTTATCTCGAAACGTGTTTTTTAATAACGATAAAAGAATAAATGAACTCGGATTATTTGGGTCATAGCCATCATATTTGCTTTTATAATTCTTCTCTAACTTGATATCAGCATTTTCACGTATTGCAGCATCCTGTTCTTTTAATCGGTGAGATCCAGCAACCAAGGTTTCTACACCCTTAATATGTTTGTTTCCTGGCGGCATCGAGTTACAGTGGATAGAAATAAAAAGATCTGCATTTGCATCATTTGCCATTTCTGCTCTTCTGTATAAATCAACATCTACATCTGTGGTGCGTGTGTAAATAACTTTAATGCCAGGCAATGCTTCTTTAATTTGCGCACCCAGTTTTAGCGCTACTTTTAAGGAAACATCTTTTTCTTTGGAGAAACTTCCAGATGCGCCAGGTTTTCTACCCCCATGACCTGGATCTATAACAATGGTTTTAATCTTATACCCTTGAGCAAATGTATGCTGAATAGGGAATGTTATTGATAAAATGATTGCTATTAGAAGCTTAATCTTCATTTATTGGGATGTTAGAATGATGTTTCAGCGATGCGCTTATAACTTTTTATGGCTTTAATTATTCCGCTAACAATTTCATTTTGCCCCTCTGGAGAGTTCATATAATCTTCTTCCTCTGGATTACTCACAAAACCAATTTCCGTAAGTACAGCTGGCATAGATGCCCTTGCCAAAACCGCTAGGCTTTTTTCTTGTACGCCACGATTAATTCTTCCAGCATTGATATATTCATGTTGAACCATGGAGGCGAATTTTAAACTTCGTTCTCTATTTGTTTGCTTCATTAACGAAAGCATGATATCGTTTTCTGGAGTGTTTGCAATAAAACCCTCATAGTTTTTCTGGTAATTATCCTCTAAAAACATGGCAGCATTCTCTCTTTTAATTACCTCATCTTGTTCACCCAATCGGCCTGTTCCAGATACAAACGTTTCGGTTCCTCGTGTAGAAGTACTTTTTGAAGTCGTAGTTCTATAAACTGGAACTTTTCTACCTTTAACTTTCTTGTAATAATCAACCACTCTTGATACGCGAACAGGCATATCATTCAAATGGATAGAAATAAAAAGATCGGCTTTTGCATTATTTGCAATGTTTATTCTTTCGTAAAGAGGAATGAAAACATCAGTTTGTCGGGTATAAATAATTTTTATGTCTTTCAAACTATCTTGAAGTGCCTTACCAAGGTTAAGTGCCGTTTTTAAAGCAACATCTTTTTCCTTTGAATAAACGCCATGGGTTGAACCGTCTTTGCCTCCGTGGCCAGCGTCGATCACAATTGTTTTAATTTTATATTCTTGCGCAAAAGCTTGATTATCAATTGTATTGAATGCTACGAAACAAATAATAAATGTTAAAATGGATTTAAGATACATCAATGGTATATTTTTCACTAATTTTGAACGTTTTTGATTAAACATTTGTGCAAAAATAACATTCAAATACGAATTTGAAACTTCTTAAGAGCTCTATTTTACTAATTTCTGTCATTTTATTAACACATGGTGTTGGTAAAGCTAACGCATTTTCTGGTTTTTCATTACAACAAATCATTCAACAAGACACAACTAAAAAGGATACTACCAAAAAAGTCGTAAACAATAATAGTAGTATCGATCAAAAAGTTGAGTATAAAGCTGAAGATTCGGTAAAATTTAGTAAAGACAAAAGTATTATCTATTTGTATGGAAATGCAAGAGTTATCTATGGTGATTTTGAGCTAGATGCGAGTTACATTAAATACGATCAAAAAAGCAACACCATTTTTGCCCGAGGAATTAAAGATCCTAAAACGGGCAGATATACTGGGCGACCAATTTTTAAATCGGGCGCTGAGGGTACAGCAATAGCGGATTCGATATTTTACAATTCAACAACAACCCGGGCAAAGGTTTTCGGAGTATTTTCTGAACAGGAGGGCGGCTTTTTCTCTGGCGGACAAAGTAAGAAACAAATTGATGATGAGCTGCATGTAAAAAATGTAATGTACAGCACCTGTAATTTGCCGCATCCGCATTTTGGTTTAATGATCTCAAAAGGCGTGGTAACCGAGAAGCAGATTATTACAGGACCAGTTTATATGATTATCGAGGATATTCCTACTTTTCTTGGTTTGCCTTTTGCATTTTTTCCAAAACCTAACAAGCGTACTTCGGGATTTATTCTGCCTACTCCAGGTGAAGATGCTACTAGGGGTTTCTTTTTGCAAAATGGAGGATACTATTTAGGTTTAAATGATTATTGGGATGCTAAATTTCAAGGATCTATTTATACAAATGGATCTTATGAAACCAGTTTGTTGAGTAACTATACTAAGCGATATAAATACAATGGAAATATTAATTTGGCTTATGCGAGTTTTAAGGATGGCTTAGAGGGAACAGAAGCCTTTGCTAACCCAACCAAAAACTTTAGCATCAATTGGAGTCATAACCAAAATGCAAATGCTAAACCTGGAACTACATTTAGCGCCAGTGTAAGGTTGGTTTCTACAGGAAGAAATAGCTACTACAAAAATACAGCTGCAGGAACTACTTATGATATTAACGCAATTGCCACCAATACAACAAGTAGTAGTGTAAACTATGCAAGGGCTTACCCAAATGGGATGAATTTTTCGTTAGGTGCTTCAAGCGATCAAACTTTGAGCACTGGTGCAATCTCCTTACGTTTACCTGAAGCCACGTTTAACGTACCAACTTTCAGTCCATTTGATTCTAAAACGAGGGTAAATGAGCAGAAATGGTATCAAAAAATAACTGTTGGTTATAGCTTGCAGGGAACAAACCGAATAGATACATTCGATAGTTTATTGTTTGATAATGATGGATTAAAAAGATTGAGAAGTGGATTTGCACACAGCATTCCAGTGAATATGTCTTTCACAGCTTTAAAATATTTAAACTTTAGTTTAGGTGGTACTTATAATGAAGTGTGGAATTTTCAAAATATTAAAAGAACATATACTTCTTTCGCTGATGAAACTTACACCTACAGAGAAGATACTTTAAGTGGCTTTAAACGTGCTGGCAGTTATAATTTATCAACAAGCATGTCCACTAAAATTTACGGACAACGCAACTTTAATCCTAATGGCAAAATTCAGGCAATGAGGCATGTAATTACGCCAAATGTTTCATTCTCATACTCGCCAGACTTTACCAAGGATGGGGTTGGACCTTATAGAGATGCTAGAGACCAAAATGGCAACAGAATCTTATCCAATGGACTACCCATAAAATATTCAATATTTGAGGGAATGGCTCAACCCGGATCATTTGGTGGCCCAAGTGCAGCCATTGGTTTTGGGGTTGATAATACCGTAGAGCTGAAAGTTAAGTCTAAGAGCGATACGACTGGCGCTGGTTCTAGGAAAATTCCGATTATTCAAGGTTTAAGTTTTAGTGGTTCATATAATTTCCTAGCCACATCCTATAAACTTTCAACAATTGGCTTTAGTGGTCGATCTCAATTTACCGATAAGTTGGGCATCAATTATAATGGAACTTTAGATCCGTATGCACTCGGGCCAGATTCCTTAAATACTGGCTTACGTATCAGGAGAGATAGGTACTTTTTTCAAGAGGGAAAAATACTTCCTCGTCTTGCTAACTTTGGTTTTTCTTTTGATTACAGTTTAAATCCAGAAGCTTTAAAAAGAAAGAACGAGGCAAATGATAAGATAGGCGATGCTGCCAATAAAAAAGGCTTAAATGATATTCAGTCAGAACAATTGGCGGCGATAAGTCGTGATCCTAATGCTTTTGTGGATTTTAATATTCCATGGAATTTTTCATTCTCTTATAGTTTCCAGTTTACCAATGATGGAAATACAACAACAACATCGAATACCCTGAATTTTAATGGGGATGTGAATTTAACCCCAAAATGGAAAGTAACCTTTAACTCGGGTTACGATTTTAAGAATAATGGCCTTACACCGATGAATTTAGCAATTTATAGAGATTTGCATTGTTGGGATATGAGCGTGAATTGGGTTCCTTATGGTGCTTATAAAAGTTATTCTGTTACCATAAAAGTTAAGGCATCGATATTGCAAGATTTAAAACTGAGCAAAAGGCAAGGTTTTTACAGTACATACCAGTAAAATTATGTTAGCCGAAATTATAACTATAGGTGATGAAATTCTCATCGGCCAAATTGTTGATACAAATTCTGCTTGGATGGCGAAACAGCTAAACTCTATTGGTGTCTCCGTTAAGCAAATTACCTCTGTTTCTGATGATGAAAATCATATTTTAGAAGCTTTGGTAGATGCTGAAAAGCGTGCCGATATTATTCTGATTACAGGTGGTTTAGGCCCGACAAAAGATGATATTACAAAAAAGACCTTAGCAAAGTATTTCAATATGGGTTTTCGCAGAGATGAGGGGGCATTGGAAATGGTTCGTCAAATTTTCGAAAAGTATAAACGTCCGCTGATTGATATTAACATGCAACAGGCTGATGTTCCCGATGGTTGCGAAGTTATTGTAAACAAAAACGGAACTGCTCCTTGCATGTGGTTTGAGCGGAATGAGAAGATTTTTGTTTCCATGCCAGGTGTTCCTTATGAAATGATGTATTTGATGGATGATGAAATTTTGCCCAGGGTTGCATCAAGATTCAAGTTGCCATCAATCATCCATAAAACAATTCTTACTGCAAATATTGGCGAATCTTTTTTAGCAAAGGAAATTGAAGAAATAGAAGATAGCTTACCAAAGCATATCAAATTAGCCTATTTGCCTAAGCTTGGGCAGGTTCGTTTGCGTTTATCCGCCACAGGCGATAATGAAAATATCTTAAAAGCGGAGGTTGAAGTTTTTGCTCAGCAGATTATCGAAAAGGTTAAAAAATTCGTTGTTATTGATGAAGATATTCCTCTGGAACAAGCCATTATAAACATGATGAAAAAACGCAGTTTAACTTTATCTACTGCAGAAAGTTGTACAGGTGGTTATATTGCGCATTTAATTACTCAACATCCGGGTTGTTCTTCAGTTTATTGGGGCGGGGCAGTAGCTTATGCTTACGAACTGAAAGAATCTATTCTCGGCGTAAAAGAAAACACTCTAGCTAAATTTGGTGCGGTAAGTGAGGAGACGGTAACCGAAATGGCCGAAGGTGCAATTAAGCATTTCAAAACTGATTATGCTATTGCAGTGAGCGGAATTGCCGGGCCTGATGGCGGTACAGAAGATAAGCCAGTTGGGACGGTTTGGATTGCAATTTCATCGAAAAATAAAACCATAGCTAAAGTGTTTAATTTCAGCAACAAACGCATTCAAAACATAGAACGTTCTGCTGCATCTGCATTGATGATGTTATTAAATCTACTTAGAGAAGACTCATAGAAAGAATAAAAACTGTATTTTTGTCGCAATACCAATATATAATACTGTAATTTAATATGGCTCAATACGAACTATTGTTACCAAAAATGGGTGAAAGTGTTGCGGAAGCAACAGTAATTAAATGGGTAAAACAAATTGGAGATTCTATTGATTTAGATGACACGATTTTGGAAATCGCTACCGATAAGGTAGATTCTGAAGTGCCATCGCCAGTGGCTGGTAAATTGGTAAAGCAATTATTTAAGGAAGATGAAGTTGCACAAGTTGGTGAGGTAATTGCCATTATTGAAACTGAAGGTGGAAGCGAAGCAAAAGCTGAAGAACCAGTGGCGGCAGCACCTATCGTTGAAGAAAAATCTGAAACTATTCCTGGTATTGAGCAATTGCCGACAGAAAAGCCTGCAGTTCAAAATGACATCACTTCGTCTGACCGTTTTTATTCTCCTTTAGTAAAAAGTATTGCGGCGCAAGAAAATATTTCTTTAGCTGAATTGGATTCAATTAAAGGCTCCGGTGCCGATGGTCGTTTAAATAAAGACGATTTATTAAATTATATTTCTAATAAAGGTGTTGGACAGCAAATTAAAACTCAAACGGTTATATTAACGCCTCCAGTTCCACCAGCAAAAGAATCTGTTGCGAATAACACCATTGCAGCTACTCAAACTTCAGCTAATAAAACATCAACCACCAGCATTAATGGCGGCGATGAAATTATTGAGATGGATAGAATGCGTAAACTCATTGCCGACCACATGGTCATGAGCGTAAATACTTCGCCGCATGTAACTTCCTTTGTTGAGGCCGACGTAACCAACATGGTTTTGTGGCGTAATAAAGTGAAAAACAGTTTCGAAAAACGTGAGAACGAAAAAATAACTTTTACACCGATTTTTGTTGAAGCTGTTGCAAAAGCAATTAAAGATTTTCCAATGGTTAATGTTTCTGTTAATGGAACACAAATCATTAAAAAGCGTGATATTAATATTGGTATGGCAGCTGCTTTGCCAAGTGGAAATTTAATCGTTCCTGTAATTCGCAATGCCGACCAGCTTAACCTTGTTGGTTTAACCAAAGCAGTAAATGATTTAGCAGGAAGAGCAAGAATTTCTAAGTTAAAACCTGATGAAACACAAGGCGGAACTTTTACGTTAACTAACGTTGGTACTTTCGGAAATGTAATGGGAACACCAATTATTAATCAACCGCAGGTTGCTATTTTAGCCGTTGGTGCAATTAAAAAGAAACCAGCTGTTTTGGAAACCGAACACGGAGATGTTATTGCTATTCGCCACATGATGTTCCTTTCATTATCTTATGACCATAGAGTCGTTGATGGTTCGTTAGGAGGAATGTTTGTTCGTCGCGTTGCTGATTATTTAGAAAATTGGGATTTCAACAGGGAAATTTAATCAGTTCTCAATTGCTAGTTTTCAGTTCGAGCGAATAACAATTAAACAATTTAACAGTTGAACAATTAAGAATGTTAGATTCAATTTTAAAATCGATAGTTAGCGATAATGTATTGCATGCCAAATGGTTAAATACGTTGTCTTATATGGAAAATGCAGGTGCGAAGAAGATTTCAGCTTCGGAGCATAAAGAAAATGTAAATCTGATTATTCTTAAACATGCTGCAGAAGAACATCGCCACGCATATTACTTAAAAAAGCAGATTTCTAAGTTGGATGAGTCATTTTGTAAAACTTACACCAATGCAGAATTACTTTCGCCAAATCATACAAAATACTATTTACACGCATTAGATATTGCAGTCTGTCGCTATATTAAAGCTGAATTTAACCTTTCGGGCTATGAGTTAAAATTCGCAGCTTACTTATTCGTTACTTATGCCATTGAAGTTCGTGCTGATGAACTTTACCCAGTTTATCAAAATATTTTGGATGAAGCTAAAAGCAAGGTAAATGTTAAATCAATTATCTTAGAAGAAGAGGGGCATTTAGAGGAAATGATCAATCAGTTAGTTGGTTTCTCTGATGATTGGGAAAATCATGCTGCTGAAGTGATTAAAATAGAAAAAGATTTATTTGACAATTGGGTTGAGGCACTAAACACTGAATTGGCCGTTAGCGCATAGCTGTCATTCTAAAAGAAACTCTTAAAAACGTATTATGAGACGATAGATAGTTCTATTTTACATAATTTATTAGTTGTCTATTGCCTTAAAGCTTATCCACCTCGTCATGCTGAACTTGATTCAGTTTCTTTCCTGCATGATGTTCATTTTATATGGGTACTGAATCAAGTTCAGGACGACGACCGCTCGTATGTGGATAACAACCTCGATTAGCTTAGAAAAAACTAAATCCATAACCATTTGTTGCTAAATAAAATATAAAATCATGGCTAAATTTTCAGAATTAATAAATGGGGATAAACCTGTTTTGGTAGATTTCTTTGCAGAATGGTGCGGTCCTTGCAAAATGATGAAACCAATTTTGGAACAATTGAAATCTCAGGTTGGCGATTCAGTTTCAATTATTAAAGTTGATATCGATAAAAATAAAGCAGCAGCCTCTGCATACAGTGTTCAAAGTGTACCAACCTTATGCTGTTCAAACAAGGTAAACAAGTTTGGCGCCAAAGTGGTGTATTGCAAGCCTCGCAGTTAAAACAGATAATCGATTCTCATTCTTAACTATACTTCTACCACGCTATTTGGAGTAACTGCAAAAATTTGTTCGTTAGTTTTAGGATAAATATTATACAGCCCTGTAAACGTACTGAAAGCGGGTAGAACTGCATAATCATTCCCAAAATAAAAACAGGGAAACTTTAAACGCTGTTTGGCTTTACCCTTAATGGTTACGCCAGGATGGATATGACCACTGATTGGATATAATTCTTCTTCGGTACATTTTGGCGCATCATGAATAAAGCAAAAAGGACCGAGGCAAAAACTCGGTTCGTGGATATCAATTTGCATTGATGCATAATCAGCATTTGCCAATCTATCATGATTTCCCTTTACCAACAAGAAATTTAACTCACCATATTGCTTTCTCCATGCTGCAAACTCATTAATATCAGTATTTAAACCGTGATGAAACATATCACCATTGATTAACAAAGTTTTAGGATTATACTTCTCAATCAATACACCCAATCTTTGTAAATCATTTTGAGCAATGGTAGACGGCACTTGAACGCCTGCCGAACGAAAGTGTGCCGATTTGCCTAAATGCAAATCGCTGATGGCTAAAAGTTGGTGATGAGGTAAGTATAAAGCCCTTTCTTTATCTAAAATCAGTTCTTCTCCGTGGCTCGTAATCGTCATTAATCTATTTGTTTTTTTAGTATTGCATTTCATCCAGCTAAGCCTAAGTAGAAAGTCTTCGTTCTACTTTAAACCGGCCTAACAAATTTTTGGGAGAGCAGATGCAAGGCCTAATCACTTACTTTAATACAAAAATTTTCAGCCGGCAATTTTGTTTCTTTTGTTGTCAAAAGAAAAAAGCCTGTCCGGCCAGGACAAAATACTTATTTTAATTTCTCCGATTCCGCTTTCATTCTCGCAATTCGTTGTTCCAATTCTTCCGAACTCATATTTTCCCTTAAACTATCAACCTTAATCGGGAACGATAGTGGCGTAAAACTTTTAGGGTTTGTGATGATAACTGCACTATTTTGAATTCTTTCCAAAGCAGCGGCTAATCTAGGTTCTTCCAATTGCTGATAAAATACTTCATCGTACGCTTGGCGCAAAAGTAAATTATGTTTGTCGTAATCGCTAAAAACATTAAAAAATAAACCTGCCGATGACTGGAGGTGTTTATTGGCAACATATTTACCTGGATAACCCTGAAAAACCAAACCAGAAATACAGGCAATATCACGGAATTTTCTCCGAGCCATTTCAGTAGAATTGATACTCAGTGTAATATCCTCAGTCAGGTTTTTTGGCGAGAAAACTTCGTAAGCAATAGATTCATCCATCGGGATTTCTGTTTCGCTTAACAGCTCAAAACCATAATCGTTCATCGCTATCGAAAAACTGATGGGCAACAATTTACTTAAACGATACGCAACCAAAGCCGCTAAAACCTCATGAACCAAACGCCCCTCGAAAGGATAGGCGAAAAGATGAAAACCCTCTTTGTTGTTGATGAGTTCAATTAATAATTCATCATTTCGAGGCACATGAGAACGTTTTTCTTGCAAAAGGAATAATGGATAGACAGAATCCAATTCTTCATCCTGATGTGTTTTATCTAATGCCTCATTATATTTTTTACGTAAAACAGAACCCAGGTTTGAAGATAGGGGCAACCGACCACCGTTCCAACTTGGAGATATTGCATTTTTCTGTTTGCTAACCCGAACAATTACCGTCATATCTTTAACATGCACAAATTCCAAAACCCGACCAGCCAAGCGGAAATTGTCACCGGCTTTTAAACGCGTAACAAAATATTCCTCCACCATACCAATATAACCACCTGAAAGAAATTTTACTTTTAGCATGGCATCACTTACAATGGTTCCGATGTGTAAACGATGTCGCATGGCGAGCTGTCGGCTTTTAACTTTCCACAGCCCGTCTTCATCTTTGGTAACCTTTTTGAATTCGTTGTAAGCGCTTAAACTGTCTCCACCCGAAGTAATAAATTGCATGACCCAAGTCCATTCTTCGGGCAAAATCATTTTAAAAGCATGCGTATTTTTGATTTCCTCATAGATGATTTTATCATCAAAACCATCGCCAATGGCCAAAGTAACCAGATACTGAACCAAGGTGTCGAAAACCATAATGAAAGGTTCTCTACTTTCGATATTGTTGGTTTTGGCAGCTTCTTTAATAGCAGCTGCTTCAACTAATTCCAAGGCATGCGTAGGCAAAAAGTATATTTTCGAAACCTCATGCGGCGAGTGGCCCGAGCGACCCGCACGCTGTAAAAATCTAGCAACTCCTTTCGGCGAACCCACTTGAACAACGGTATCAACTGGTTTAAAATCGACACCTAAATCTAATGATGAAGTAGCAATAACGGCTTTCAATTGACCTGTATGCAAGGCATCCTCAATCCAGTTGCGCAATTCAAAATCAATCGAACCATGGTGGATGGCAATTCTTCCCGCGAGTTCAGGTTCGATGTTTAGCAAATGCTGGTACCACATTTCCGATTGCCCACGCGTATTGATGAAAATCAGCGTGGTTTTACTTTTCTCAATAATCGGAAGCAACTTATACGCTAATTTCAAGCCCAAATGTCCAGCCCATGGCAAGGTTTCAATGTCATCAGGAATGATAGATTTTATAATGATTTTCTTTTCTAAATTGGCTTTGATGATGATTCTTTTGGCATCTTCGTTAGGTTCCAGAACATCTAAAGCCTCTTCGATATTTCCGATAGTTGCAGAAATTCCCCAAACTCTTAAAAACTGATTCTTCTCTAATTTTTGCAAACCTTTAATCCTGGAAACGGCAAGCTCGACTAATACCCCACGTTTACTGCCCAACAATTCATGCCATTCATCGGCAACAATGCATTTTAGGTTTTTAAACAGTGTTGAAGAGCCCTTTTGAGCCAATAACAGATGGAGGCTTTCGGGCGTAATTAACAAAATTTCGGGCATCGATTTTTTCTGCTGTACTTTTTCTGCTTGCGAGGTATCGCCATTTCTTACGCCCACATTCCAGTCTAATTCGAGTTCTGTTAACGTTTCTCGCATGGCTCTGGCAATATCTTTTGCCAACGAGCGAAGTGGGGTAATCCAAATGAGCTGCAAGCGGTCTTTGGCTTTTTTGTTGCTCGCCTCTGATGCATTTAAAGCTTCTATAGCAACAGCTAAAAATAAAGAGAATGTTTTTCCGAAACCAGTTGGTGCGTTTACCAAACCGCTGTATCCGTTCAGGTAATTTTGCCAGGCATCTTCCTGAAATTTAAACGGCTTGCGACCATTGGCTTTAAGCCATTGCTTAATTTTTTTATAGCCTTTGGTTTTCGTTTGGTCCATGTATAATTGTAATTTCTATATTTTAAATTTGAAAAGCAATTTCAGTAATTCTTCGGTTGCATCAGTCCCGCCATTTGCTACAATCTTTTTAAATAACCTCTGTCATTCTGAGGAACGAAGAATCTGTTTCATCGGTTGCAGATACTTCGTTCCTCAGTATGACAGATTATTCAAGGTTGCTGCTCTTAAAAAGTATTTTCGCTTCTGTCGGGTTTAAAATAGCAAGGTAAACCTAAGTAAAATAAACCTGACAGGAGCGAGCACGAAACCCGATTTTTCTATCGGGTGAGTAAAGTGTATGGCAGGGCTTTCGGTTCCGATATGTACAGAAACCTGCTTTTCTAATCATTTATAAATGTTGAAGCCAACAATTGTCGCAAATCTTCTAATGTGTTAATTTCTGCAGCTTTTTTATCTTTCCGCCACCGCAAAATACGAGGGAAACGGAGTGCCAAGCCAGCCTTATGCCGTTTACTTTCTGCAATTCCCTCAAACGCAATTTCGAAAACCAATTCAGGTTTTACGGTTCTAACGGGTCCGAATTTCTCGATTGCATTTTTGGTTACAAACGAATTTACTTCCTTAATTTCTTTATCAGTTAAGCCAGAATAAGCTTTTGCAATCGTAACCAAATTTTCGCCATCGCGAACTGCGAAAGTATAATCGGTAAAGAAATTCGCCCTGCGGCCACTACCTTTCTGGGCATAAATCATAACCGCATCAACGGTGTAAGGATTAATCTTCCATTTCCACCAATCACCACGTTTACGACCGCTGTGGTAATGAGAACTTAGTCTTTTGAGCATAATGCCCTCGCTGTTAATAGAGCGTGAAGTTTGCCTTAACTCTGCCAGTTCTTCCCAGGTTTTGCAATTTATAACGGGCGATAAAATGACAGCACTTTCATCCAGACCGCCAATCAATTGTTCTAATATTTTTCTTCTCTCACTCAATGGTTGTTCACGGAAATCATTGGTTTCGTATTCTAAAATATCGTAAACAAAGAAACCAATTGGTGCATCTTCCAGCTGTTTTTTGCTTATCGTTTTGCGATTTAAACGTTGCTGTAAAGTGCTGAAAGACAAAACCTGTTTATCTTGAACGGCCAATATTTCGCCATCCAGAACAACACCATCAGGCAAAACATCAATTAAAAAATGAAGTTCTGGAAACTGTTCTGTTACCAATTCTTCGCCTCGGCTCCAGATAAATAATTCGCCATTTCGTTTTACAATTTGTCCGCGGATGCCATCCCATTTCCATTCTGCCTGCCAATCTGCAATATCGCCCAGTTTTTCAGTTTCTTGTTCTAATGCATAAGCCAAACAAAAAGGATAAGGCCATGAGTTATCGGTATTGACGTGAAGTCCATTAATCAGCTCTGTAAAAGTAATTTCATAAGGATTCCACTTACCCATAATGCTGTGCATAATCTGTGCGCTATCCAAACTACTTTGTTTGGCTAAAGCATTTACCAACATTTTATTGGAGACGCCAATTCTAAAATTCCCTGAAATCAATTTATTAAAAATGAAACGCTCTTGGGTTTCCAAGGTGTTCCATGCGTTTAAAATGAAATTCTTTTTTGTTTCATCATCCTTTCCCTCTAAATCATGCAAATTTTCAATCCATTTATGTAACTGGAAATCAGATGTATGTTCGGCAGGGGGCAGGAGCAAGGCAATGGTTTCACTTAAATCCCCAACGTTCGAGTAACTTTCAGAAAATAACCATTCGGGTGTTTGCGTAATTTCTATTGCCCAATATTTTAATAAGGCCGACTTAATTGGTCGCCGTGGTTTCTTGCCTGTAAATAAAGCGATTACCCAAATTTTATCTTTGTCATCCGCATAGTTGAAATAATCAACCAACGCCGCAATTTTATCATTAGTTTTATTGCTCAATTCGAGCTGTTGAATTAACTTGGCGAATCGTTTCATACTGATTTTTGGTTTTCGATTTCAGTATTGGTGTTTTCTGCATCAGCCAAATCAACTTTATTTTCTTCATCATCTTCCTGGCCGAACTTGGTCATTACTTCTTCTGATTCAATTCCCTCATCATTTAAAAAACGACTAAAAGCTGCCGTAAAACCATGTGTAACATAAACTTTTTCAGCACCGGTCGCCGTAATGGCATCCATTAACCCAGTCCAATCGGCATGGTCGCTCAAGGCAAAGCCAGCATCGGCACTTTGCCAACGGCGATGTGCCCTAACCTGCATCCAACCAGAACAAATGCCCGTTACGGGATGCGATAAATTTTTAATCCATCGGCTATCCCGCATAGCGGGAGGCACAATTACAATTCCTTTTTGCAATTCATCTTTAGTGGTTTCAGGTGTAATGCGAATGGTTTCAGGTAAGTTAACACCAGCATTGATAATCACTTCATTTAAGTTTGCAATACTATTGTGAACGTAAATTGGAACATCGCCTGCAAGGTTTTTAATTAAGCGCTGTGCCTTGCCCAAACTATAAGCAATCAACACACTTGTTTTCTGCTGAGGGATGTTATCGTTAACCCAACTTTTAATTTTATCGAAAACGATATCTTGCTTTTGCCATTTGTAAACAGGTAAGCCGAAAGTGCTCTCCGAAACAAATGAATGGCATTTTACAGGTTCAAAAACATCACTGATGCCATCATCTTCAGTTTTATAATCGCCTGAAATTACACAGATTTCGCCTTTGTATTCCAATCTAACTTGTGCTGAACCAATAATATGCCCTGCAGGATAAAAGGAAATATTAACCCCGTTACGAACAATGCTTTCGCCATAATTAAGTGTTTCTACATCTAAATCTTCACTTATTCTGCGCTTAATTATTGGCTTTGTGAGTGTATGGCAGAGGTAATGTTTATTGCCAAAACGAACATGGTCGCTATGGCCGTGAGTAGTTACGGCATAATCTACAGGCCACCAAGGGTCTACGTAAAAGTCGCCTTGCTTGCAATAGATGCCTCTTTTGGTAAATTCGATTAATGCCATGACTACTAAACAATAATTTCAGGTATAAGTTTTAAGGTAATATCGGGTAATTAGCCGATAAATTGAAATATCGGGTAATTAGCCGATAAATTGAAATATCGGGTAATTACCCGATAATTTTTTGAAATGTAATTTATTAGCACGATATTGTAGTATGATTTGCATTATAACAGGCGATATTGTTGGCTCAAGAAAGATAAAGGATAGCTGGTTGCTAAGCTTAAAAAATGCTTTAAAAGTAGTTTCAGGGCAGAATAGCAAATGGGAAATTTATCGTGGGGATAGTTTTCAGGTAGAAGTAGAACCAGAAGATGCCATTAGAACTGCTGCTTATTTAAAGGCTTGCATCAGAATAAATAAGCCTGCCGATGTAAGGATGGGAATCGGTATTGGTGATGTAAAAAGCAAGCGCAAAAAGCTTTCAGAATCTAGTGGAGATGCTTTTGTGAATTCTGGAGCCGCTTTTGACAGCCTGAAACAAGCTAAAGTGAATTTAGCTATCAAAACTGATTTACCTGATTTTGATGAAGAAATTAATGTGTTAATTAAGTTATCTTTAATTGCGATGGATAGTTGGGGAATAGTAGCGGCAGAAATGGTAAAACTGGCTTTGGAGAACGAAAATGTAGTTCAAAGTGAGTTGGCGGTTCTTTCTGGTAGAACTCAATCTTTGGTAAGCGAGGCGTTAAAACGTGCTCATTATTCTGAATTGATGGAAATGGATAAGCTATATCGTAAAAAATTGAACCAAGTACTTTCTAAATAATGGAAATCTATCTAATCAAAATTATTATAGCCCATTTAGTTGGAGATTTCTTTCTTCAGCCAACTTCCTGGGTTAAGGACAAGGAAAGAAAAAAACTTAAATCGGGGAAGTTATATCTGCATGTTTTGGTTCATGTGGTTTTGATATTTGTGGTTTTCTTAAGTTTTGATATTTGGAAAGTAGCCTTATCGATTGGTGTGTTACATTTAATAATCGATGCGTTAAAATCTGCATTTCAAACTAAGAAGAATGCCAGAATCTTATTTTTTGTAGACCAGATTCTGCATTTCAGCTCGATTGTATTGGTTTGGCATATTTTCTACAAAGGTTATTTAGATATCAGTTTTTTGAATGAAACAAAAACATGGATTTTAATATCTGGCGCTTTGTTTTTAACGATGCCGACATCTATAATTATGAAAGTGATTATTGCAAAATGGTTGCCCGATAATGACGATGAAAGTCCGAAATCGCTGCAGAATGCAGGAAAATACATTGGAATTTTGGAGCGTGTGTTGATTTTCGTTTTTATATTGACCAATCATTTTGAGGCTGTTGGTTTTCTATTAGCTGCGAAATCTATTTTCCGTTTTGGCGATTTAAAAGAGGCGCACGATTTAAAATTAACTGAATATGTGTTGATTGGAACTTTATTGAGTTTCGGAATTGCAATAGTAGTTTCTTTTATGGTTTTAGGACTGCTGAAGTAATTATTTTCTAGGAATCGCAATTAACATTACGCTAAGCAAACTTTAAAAGAAGTGCTGGATTTGCTTTCTAAACCCGATTGAAATGAAAATACTTTTTGATGTTTCTGACGAGAAAGATTGCCACGTCGTTCCTCCTCGCAATGACGAATTTGGTAAAGCACAAAAGAAATAAAAAAGATTGAAATGAAAAGCGGGGCTATCGAAACCGATTCCCCGCTGAAATTGCTTTTCTAATTAATTCTATCTCGCTCCCGGAGGACAATTGTCTTTCAAAAATTTAGTGTAGGTTAATGATAAATGTTCGCTTGTTCCCTCGCCCTCAGAAATACTGTGGGTACGATTTGGATAGCTCATTAGCTGGAAAACCTTTTTATTTTTAATCAATTCGTTGATTAGCATTTCGGCATTTTGGTAGTGAACATTATCATCGCCAGTACCGTGAATGTAAAGCAAATTACCTTTTAAGTTTTTGGCATAAGTAACCGGCGAACCTTTAACGTAAGCCTCTTTGCTTGGAAAAGGTGTGCCCATATAGCGCTCCTGGTAAACATTATCGTAGGTTAGTTGGTTTCCAACGGCTGCAATTGCAATACCTGTTTTGTAAATTTCAGGGTATTGGAACATCAAATTTAAAGTTGACGAACCACCACCGCTCCAGCCCCAAACTGCTATGCGGTCTTTATCCATAAATGAATTGGTTGCCAATAATTTTTTAGCGGCCATGGCCTGGTCGCGGATATTGATTACACCTATATTTTTATAAATGCCTTTGCGCCAAGCAGCACCTTTTGGAACAGGTGCGCCCCTGTTATCTACAGAAACGTAGATGTAGCCATCTTTAGCCATATCACCTGCATATAAGAAGTTTCTTCCTGCACCATAAACATCAGTTGCGGTAGCTCCGGCGGGTTCGCCGTACACGTAAAATACAACAGGATATTTTTTATCAGGATTAAAGTTATCAGGTTTTTTCATCCAACCATCCATTTCAATACCATCTTCAGTAGTTACTTTAAAGAATTCTACCTTGTTTTTAGGTGCCTCCTGTTTTGATAATTGTGTGGTGATACTTCCATCCATTGTGAAAGGATTCCCAGTGGTAAAATTCATCCACTCGGTTATTGGCCTAACCAGAGCGCTATTGTAACTGTGGCGAGCGAAAGCTGCATTCTGTGAAATATCGTAACTGTGTGTACCTGGAAGTAGGGTAGATGGCGTTACCATTTCTAGTTTCCCCTTTCCATCTAACTTAGTCTTGTATAAATATTTTTGGGTTGCATTGGTTGGCGATGCCATGAAATAAACCATGTTGTTTTTCTCGTCAATCAATTTTACTTCAATCGCATCGTAATTGCCCTTGGTTACCAATGTTTCTTTTTTGCCGTCGCGACTGATTCTATACAAATGATTCCAACCATCTTTATCAGATGTTATGGTAAATTCTTTATTATCGTTTAACCACTTCCACTCATCCTGAGCATCAATCCAAGCCTTTGCTTTTTCTGTATAAATAGCTTTAGCAGAACCTGTTGCAGCATCACAAATAAATACAATACTTTCGTTTTGCTCACGATTTAACTGTTGAAGAATGATTTCATTGCTGTTTGGTACCCATTGCATACGTGGAATGTAATGCTGGATATTATCGCCCGGAACATTTAACCAATTGGTTTTCGCAGTTGCAATATCAACTATACCAACTTTACAAGCTGATGGATTTTCGCCAACTTTTGGATATTCAACAGGAATGGTGTAAGGATAAATAGAATCGGTATTGTTTATCATTAGAAAGTTCTTGATTTTGGTTGCATCAATTTGCCAATAGGCAATTGATTTCCCGTCAGGACTCCATCTGAAACCATCTCTGCAATCGAACTCTTCTTCGTAAACCCAATCGAATGTACCATTAATCATGCGGTCAGTTCCATCAGTAGTTAAGGTTTTAGCATCAGTTCCGTCAATATTTTCTACGTAAAGGTTGTGTTTGCTTACGTAAGCAACCTTATTTCCATCAGGAGATAATTTAGCAAACATTAAAGATGAGGCAGGTTTGTCTTTCCCGATTTGAGTAATTTTATTGGAAGTTAAATCGGCTAACCAATAATCGCCACGAGTATCGTAACGCCAAACTTTTTTACTATTGGTGTAAATTAATGCTTTTGTACCATCGGCAGAAAGCTGAAAGCTTCTCACTGCTATAGGCGCATCTTTACCTACAGGCGTAAGTAACGTTCTTGAAATAACCGTTTTTTTGTCACTTTTCGGAAGCGTGATGCTTACAATTTCTCCACTTGCTATTTGATAATAGGAGTTACCATCTTTTGCCCAGTTTATACTTTGGGCCTTTGTATCAATTAACGAGCAAAGCGCAATGCAAGTAATGGATAATTTGAATAATAAGTTTTTTATCATAAAAAATTTGTCATAAAAAAAGCTTTTTAACTTTCGGGCTAATTTAAATAAAAAGCCGGCAGTTAAAAAGCCTTTAATTATCAGATATTGGTTAATTATTCACCACCACCCTGCATTTTTGCAAGGTCTTCCATGGTAACAACTTCATAACCACTTGGAACCTCTTTAGAAATTGCACCAACTTTACCTTCAGCAACTGATTTTAAAGTTGTAGTAGTTTCGATACCTCTCTGTACTAATGTATATTTTACTGGAAAAGCTCCTAGTCCTGGGAAATAATTTTGAGATCCAACATTTGGTAATTCAATATCTTTTGTAGCCCAAAGCTCATGAGATGCACCTTTATCGTCTTTAAAGGTGTATTTTTCTGCATTATATCCCGCAACTGTTTGTTTTTCTCCTGAGGCTTTGAAGTCTGAGTATTTTGGTAAATCGCCCATCGCCTTAGTTACATCTTCCTTAGATTGTTTAACCGCAAACTGTTTTTGAGCAATCGGCACATCTATTAAAAGTAAGCCAGTTCTTTCAATATTATCTGAGATGATGCCAATTAAAGCAGGACCTTGTTCCATTTCGATTTTAGTTAGGCCATTATTGAACTTTACTTTTAACTCTGCAGGTGGTTCTTGTCCGCCCATAGCAGATTTTTGTTCGGCAGTTAATTTATACTCTAAGCCATAGGTTAAAGTTCCTTCTGATATTTTCTTTTGAGCATGTACAATTACACCAGTACTTACCAAGATTAAGGCTAAAACGCCAGTTTTGATTGATTTTAACATGTTTTTATATAAGTTTAGTTGTTTACCAGTTTATTTTTTCTTTGTTTAAGAATGATGTAATACCTTTTTTAAAATCTTCACTTTCTCTAACACGAGCATTTATTTGTACAGCGAACTCCAAGCTTTTTTCCAATAGGGGATTTGTAGTTTGGTTAATCAATTGTTTTGTAATCATTAACGAATTTCCCGAACTACCTCTACACAAATTTAATGCAAATTCTTTAACTGTAAGATGAATCTCTGATGAATTTGTTACATAATTTATCAAATTATATTGAAGCGCTTTTTCTGCGGAAAAGGTTTTACCTGTTAATAATAATTCCTTTGCGATGGTTTCATTAACCTTTTGCTTTAAAAAACAGGAAACTATGGCAGGAACAAAACCGATTTTAACTTCCGTATAGCCGAAATTACTCTCTGGCGTAGCAAAAACAATATCACAGATGGTTGCCAAACCGCATCCACCTGCAATGGCATGACCCTCAACTTGAGCAATAACAACCTTTGGTAAATAGTAAATGGTAGTGAAAAGTTTTTTCAGGTTATTAGAATCAGCAACGTTTTCTTCAAAGGTATTGTGTTGTAATTGTTGAAGATATTCTAAATCTGCACCGGCACTAAAAGTACCACTATTCGCTTTTAATATTACTACTTTAACCAAGTCATCTTCTGATGCCCGAATAAAAGTTTCGGTCAATTCAGCAATCAATTGCGGATTTAAGGCATTCCGTTTTTCAGGTCTGTTAATGGTTATTGTGGCAATTCTATCTTCCACGCTGTACAAAACCAAGTTGTTCATGTTATTGGGTTAGGTAAACCAAATATGCAGGATTTTTCTTTAAAACATGTGGCTGAGCTTTATTATTCTCGGCAAAATTTTTAAACGCCGCAATTTTATAATCTTTGTTGGTTGCATCAATAATTACATTTTTAAACTCAATTTCCTTTGGAAGATTCTCTATTTTAAACTTATTATTTCCTGTTAGCCAAATACTTGAGAACTTTCCTTTAACAGATAAAATTTTATAGTTCATATGCTCATCAATCAGGAGGATGTTGTATGT
Organism: Pedobacter frigidisoli; assembly: GCF_004331675.1. GTDB lineage: Bacteria > Bacteroidota > Bacteroidia > Sphingobacteriales > Sphingobacteriaceae > Pedobacter > Pedobacter frigidisoli. Next base: position 56,740 of record NZ_SJSN01000016.1, read on the forward strand.
ATCAAATACGATTTGATTATTTTTTTTAACAAAATGGCGCAAAATGGTATCTTGTTTTAAGCTGATAAAATTGATTTTATTTATTTGAGATTGTTCCAATGCAGGCTCGATAAAGAATTGATAGTTTTTATCATCATGAGACAAGTCCGTTAACAGTATCGTTTCCCGACCATTAATAAAAGCCGCTGCATAGTTTTTTCTTAGCGTAAAAAAGATAATTTTCTTTTGATGAATAGCTGTCCAATTATCGTAGGTTATCATTGAAATGTATCCTATATAAACTGCAAACGACGCAAACAAGAATTTCTTATTGAATTTCACCAGAGCATAAACGAATAATCCTAAAGCGAAAGTCAACAAAATTAGTTCAGGTAAATTAATCCAAACTGATGAAACCGTTGAATAGGGTAAATCAGCAATCCATTTTAAAACAGTGTTTGTAGTAACGATTATCCATTCGAAAATCGGAGAAAGTTTATCCACTAATGGAACTAAAACGCCGATTCCCAAAATCATAATAAGGATTAAGGGAATAGAAATGAACAGATTTCCCAATAAAAAATAAATAGGGAACTGATGGAAATAATATATGCAAAGCGGAAACGTAACCAATTGAGCTGATAAAGAAAGTGCAATCAATTCCCAAATTTTATTCAGCCATTTATTCTTAACATAAAGCCATTTATAAATTTTTGGTTGAAGATAAATTAGTCCAAAAACGGAAATATACGAAAGCTGAAAACCAACATCCCAAATCAAAAACGGATTGTAAACCAGTTGGCAAAATGCTGCAAAAGCTAGAGTGTTATATCCGTTTTTATTTCTAGCGAATGTTCTGGCGATAATAAAAATGGTAATCATGGTTGCTGCCCGAACAACAGATGGTGAAAGACCTGTGATTAATGAATAAACCCAAATTAAACTGCAGATTAAAACGAATTTAAAGATTTTTAGGAATCGTTTTTTATCCAAAAAAGCCAGACAAATATCTAACACAAAGAAAATTATCGCAACATGACTACCAGAAACTGAAAGTGCATGGATGGTTCCAGTTTTGGAATATGCAGCCAAAGTTTCTTTACTTAAATCTGCACGGTAACCTAAAATTAAGGTAGAAGCTACTGCGAATGCCTCATCATTTTTAATGAGTTTTCGGTACTTTGCAACCTGTTTTTCTCTTAAATCCAAAGCTAGCTTGATAATTGGATTTCCAATATTTCGGTTTGTTTTAAGTAAATGATTTTGGTTTATGAAAGTTTGTTCATAAACATTCTGACCCGCCAACCAGCGTTTAAAATCAAATTCAGCAGGATTGTACGGCTGCTCAACTTCCAAATATTTCGCCGAGATAACTAATTCATCTCCATATTTTAAATGAATAGGATGGAGGCTATCTACTTTTAAAGCCAAGAGGAGTTGTCCGCTGAGTTTAATTTGTTTTAAGTTTTCGTAACCCGAAACTACTCGTGCTTTAAATCTTAAAATATCATTGGTTTGTTCAGGTTCATCGTTTATCCAAATTTTTAAGTACGTGTAATTCCTATTTGCGAAGTAATCAGATTTAAGCTTTTCGTTGTTTAAAACACAAAGTAATCCGCCGAAAGCAAAGAAGAAAGAGAAGATTAAAATTCCCGTTAAACCTTTGAATTTATAAGCGTTGAGTTTTTTATAGGTGATATTGATGGTTAAAATAGAAAAAAGAATTAATGCTGATGCAATTGCCAAAATCAAAATTATTTTTCCAGTCGGGAAGAAATAAAAAACACCAATCCCAATTAAAAATGGAAGTAGCATTCTGGCGAAAATATATTCTGCTTTAAACATATTTAAAATTGATACCTCAACTGAATTTTTACTTCCGATTTTTTATTGCCTTGAATTTCATCGAGATAGGTTCCAACCGTCTCTACATCTTTATAAATGAACATGGCATATCTTGCCCAAATATTTAGCTTCTTGGCTAAATTATATTTCAAGTTTAAATAGGTTCTGAAACCTTTTCCGCTATACATCCCGAAAGCGAAACTGTATAAAACATCATCTTCATAGGCGTAAATTCTGCTGTTATAACTTGGCGTATCGAAGTAAGCTATTCGAAAATTTCCTGTTATTTTTGAGAACATTGGCGAGTAATCAACATCCTGATAAATCAAATAACCGAATTCACGATTAGCATCACCTTTTTTATATTGAGAAACCTCAGCTCGATTTTGGAAACTCCATTTCTTATTTAATTGCCAACTCACTTCAACTCGATAACCCTCTTTCTTTACATCATCCAAAAAGTTAATGGGAACATCCAAATCGGTATTTTGATGTTTGTTTTCGGTTTTAAATCTTACTAAAACTTTAAAGGTTTTGCTTGGTGTATAAACTGCCTGACTTAAAATCTCATAACCGTTTGATGGTGCATCAACACGATATTTTAACCATGGAAACTGAAAGTAATCGCCATATATCGAAAATGCCCATCGTTTATTTGGCGTGATGTTTAAACCAGCATATAATCCTTTTTCGTTTATTGCTTCGCTTGCCTCGGCCAAAGCCTGATTAAAAAAGTTATGGTAATCTTTTGCGTAATTGCGGTAAGTTATAGCTGCTGAAACTGTAGGAGATAAACTGATTAATGCACCGTTTACATAAGCCAAGCCGCTATTCAAACTTTTCCCTAACTCGCCGAAGAAGTAAATATTCTTATAAGTGTAATTGTAATAAGCACCAACATTCGTCAGCGAGTTTCCTGTAAAACTGAATCTATCATAAACAGCAGTTTGTGTGATGAAACTGTTTCCGTATTTACTTTGATAGGCAATTGCGCCAATACCCAATTCGTTTTTGGTATATTGAAGAGCAGCTCCGTAAATCTGCTGACTTAGAGAATTTTTATTTTCAATTTCGGTTGGTGTTCTGTGGTAACCGCTTTGATTGATGGTTGCTTGAACGAGATTTCCATCAAAATCTACATCCTGGCTTGCATCCAAATTTCTAAACGAAACGAAAGGAGTGATGTCGATATTTTTGTAGAGATTAATCGTTGCCGATACACCTCTCAAGAATGAATATTCATTGGCTGAAGTGTAAGGTCGCAGGCCTAAATCTTTCTTGGCTACACTCGTAACATCAGGTCCTTTACCAAAAGCAAAACCCGACCACATGGTTACGCCTTGGCCAAATTGTAGCGTATAATCTCCAACAACGAGTTTCTTAACCCGACCTAATTTAAATAGCGCAATATTTCCAGAAAAATAATCAAACGGTTTTCCAATGAATTTCTCTCCAGCATCTTTATCTAATGTTATGGCTGCTGAAACGATTGTTCCATAATGATATCGATAGCGAGTTTGAAACCGCTCAGGAGAACCTAAATATCTGTTTCCAGGCAAATCTGTAAATCCTTTTTGCTTTTGCAAAGTTTGAGCAAACCGCATCACTAAATCGCTTTCTCCTAAATTGAGAATATTTTTGAATGTAAGTTTCTCGTATTCAGTAGTTGCATTTAAAGTAACAAATGGCAGTAAGCTTTGAACGGTTCTCACATCAAAACCATCAATACTTTGCAGTTCCAAGGCATCAACAAAATTTCCGTTTTCTTTAACGTAAGCGAAGAAATTACTGATTTGCAGTGGCGATAAAAACACTAAAGTTTTCAACTCTTCGGGTGTGGTTTTATTCAAATTAATCGGATGTTTGCGATACCTGGTCAATACATCAATTAATTCCGTCATATCGTAATCATCAGGAAGATTTTCGGTTACACTTTCCAAAATATCACGAACATCAACTTCTTGCTCGGGAATTTGCGCATTTGCAATGAAACCCATCATTACAAACACCAATGTTATCAACCTAAAACGCATATCCAACGGCAATTTGAGGTGCATAACCCAGATTGGCATCATAAGTAGTTGCCATATCTAACAAGAATTTTTTATAATTTAAACCGAAGCCAGCGTATTGTTTAAACGGTTTGGCGCTTAACCCGCCACGTAAACTCAATAAATCGATAATTTTATAATCGATGCCCAAACTGACATCGATAGATTGATTAATTGCCTTACTGACTGATGTTGCAATTAAAACTTTATCGGATACTAAATAACTTGCCCCAATATTAAATGAAGTCGGTATTTCTGCTAAAACTTCTTTACCGCTAAATTTTTGTTTTGATGGATTGCTGACGAAAATCCCGAAAGTAAATTCTTTACTGAATTGATAAAGTGCGCCAACATCTATAGAAAAACCCGTTGATGAGCCATAGTTAGCAATTTTGAGTTGATGGTAATTTCCGTTTAAAGCGATGGATAATTTATCGCTAAACTTTTTCGCATATGCAAACCCGATTTTGCTTTCATTGTATTCAGTAAACCCATATCGCTGAAAGCTGGCACCAGCAAAATTATTTTTGAATGGAATAACAGCGACCAAAGCTTGAGTGCTAATCTCGTTACTAAAAAGATGTTTAATGTAATTTATTGAAACAGTAGGCCGTTCAAGAGCTGTAATTCCTGATGGATTTGCCTGCAATGCCCATACATCGGTAACGGCTGCGCCATTGTTGCCCATAGCTGTAAGCCTTGGACCCAAATTGTTTTGAGCAAATAAATAAAAAGGCGTGAGGGAGATTAACAATACATTCCATATCTTCATTTGAGGGCGTTAAAACCAGTAAATAAAAAATAGGGGTGATTGTTGTTGGTTGTTCTAATGTAGAGAAAATTTAATCTAAAACAAAAAAATTGTTGTTGAGGTAATAATTGATTAAATTTGATTTATGGAAAAATCAAATATTAATTTTGATACTTTGGTAGATACAATGTATAATCTACCTTTAGAAGATAGATTAGAATTGAAAGATTTGCTTGAACAGAGTATTGCCGATTCACGTAGAAATGAAATTGAGGTAAATATAAAAGCAGCTAAAAAAGAGCATAAAACAGCTGGGCTTAAATTTTCATCTGATATCAATCAGCTTAAGAAAATGTTGTAATGGAAGTTGCTTTTAGTGATTCCTTTAAAAAAGCATTCAAAGAGCGTATTCAAAATAAATCAGCAGAGATAGTGTTTTGGGATAAATTAAATCTATTTATTGAAGACCCTTTTAGTTCTAAATTGAAAACACATAAACTTTCTGGTAAACTTAAAGGTTCTTGGAGTTTCTCTGTAGAATATGATTTAAGAGTTGTTTTCTTTTTCACCAAGGATAAACCCATGAAAGCCGTATTAGTAGATATTGGTAACCATGATGAAGTTTACTGATTACAACTCCTCTGCCAAGCCAACCAAAAATCCTTTCAGTTTTTCCAACGAATCAATAATCTTTTGATTCTCTTTTACGCCAGATTTGTTATTCTTTAAATAATCTTTTGCACCTTTTAAAGTGAAGCCTTTTTCATCAACCAAATTGAAGATAATCTTTAAATTTTCAATGTCTTCTGGAGTGAATAATCGGTTACCTTTCTTGTTTTTCTTAGGTTGAAGAATGTCGAATTCCTTTTCGTAAAAACGGATTTGTGATGCGTTTACATTAAACATTTCAGTCACTTCGCCCATTGTATAATACATTTTATTGATGTCTCTTTCTTTATACGGCATAACTTGTGCTTGATTATTAAGGTTTTACAACGATTAATTAAAGTATTCAAATGTAGCTCGATTTTTCCTGATTAACGCAATAAAATTTTAATTTTGTTCCTCCAATAATATACTAATGACAGCACAAGAGATAAGACAGGCATTCCTAGAATTTTTTAAAGAGAAACAACATCATATTGTTCCATCGGCACCGATTGTGGTTAAAAACGACCCAACGTTAATGTTTACCAACGCCGGAATGAATCAATTTAAAGATTTGTTTTTAGGAGAAGCGCCAATTAAATATCCTCGTGTTGTCGATACACAGCGTTGTTTGCGAGTATCGGGCAAGCATAACGATTTGGAGGAAGTTGGTATCGATACTTACCACCATACCATGTTCGAAATGTTGGGCAATTGGAGCTTTGGCGATTATTTTAAGAAAGATGCTATCGATTGGAGTTGGGGATTATTGACTGAAGTTTATAAAATTCCGAAAGAAAAATTATATGTTACCTATTTTGAGGGTGATGAGAAAGAGGGTTTAGCGAAAGACCAGGAGGCTTACGACCTTTGGAAACAATATGTTGATGAAAGCCATATTTTACCTGGAAATAAAAAAGATAATTTTTGGGAAATGGGCGATACGGGTCCTTGCGGGCCTTGCTCGGAAATTCATGTAGATTGCCGTACTTATGAAGAAAAAGCTTCTGTTGATGGCGCAACTTTGGTAAATGCCGACCATCCGCAGGTTATTGAAATCTGGAATAATGTATTTATGCAGTTTAACCGTTTAAAGGATGGTTCGCTGCAAAGTTTACCAGCTAAGCACGTTGATACAGGAATGGGTTTCGAGCGTTTGGTGCGTGTTTTACAAGAAAAATCTTCCAATTACGATACTGATGTTTTCCAACCGATGATTCAGTTTATCGCTGAGAAATCTGGAGTTAAATATGGCGTAGATGAAAAAACTGATATTGCAATGCGTGTTATGGCCGACCATATTCGTGCTATTTCGTTTGTAATTGCCGATGGTCAGTTGCCATCAAATAACAAAGCTGGCTACGTTATCCGCAGAATTTTACGTCGTGCTGTGCGTTATGCTTATACATTTTTGAACTTTAAAGAACCGTTTTTAAATCAATTGGTTCCATTATTAGCTGAACAGTTTAAGGGCGTTTTTGATGAATTAATTTCTCAACAGGATTTCGTTCAGAAAGTTGTTTTGGAAGAAGAGGTTTCTTTCTTGAGAACTTTATCTACAGGAATTCAGCGTTTTGAAAAATATCAAGCTTCCAATAATTTAGTCGAGGGGAACTTTGCTTTCGAACTATCAGATACTTTCGGTTTTCCAATCGATTTAACTGAATTAATGGCCAGAGAAAAGGGTTGGATTGTTGATCTAGCTGGATATGAGCAAGCACTTAAAAAACAAAAGGATGATAGTCGTGCCGCTACAGCAATTGATACAGGCGATTGGATTACCGTGAACACTGATGACCAAAGTGAATTTGTAGGTTACGATGATTTAGAAATTGAAACTGAAATTTTAAAATACCGCAAGGTTAAGGCAAAAGGTAAAGAACAATATCAAATCGTTTTGCGCCAAACACCTTTTTATGCGGAGAGCGGTGGTCAGGTTGGAGATACTGGTCGTTTAGAAGACCATAGTCGCCAGTTTTGGGTTGATATTACTGACACTAAAAAAGAGAACGGCTTAACGGTTCACTTCGCAGATATTCTTCCTGATAATTTGGAGGGCAAATTTTGGGCGGTTGTTGATGAAGATAAACGTGTTTTAACGGAAGATAATCACTCGGCAACGCACTTATTACACGCTGCACTTAAACAAGTTTTAGGAAAGCATGTAAATCAAAAAGGTTCATTAGTGAATGCTGATTATTTGCGTTTCGATTTTTCTCATTTTGCAAAAGTAACTGACGAAGAATTGGCTCAAATTGAGGTAATTGTGAATAAGAAAATTAGACAGAACATCAAATTAAAAGAGCAAAGAAATGTTCCGTATCAGGATGCGATTGAAAGTGGTGTAACTGCTTTATTCGGGGAAAAATATGGCGATTTTGTTCGTATGATTACTTTTGATGACCATTTCTCGAAAGAACTTTGCGGTGGTACACACGTTAAAGCGACTGGACAAATCGGTTCATTCAAAATTATATCAGAGAGTGCAGTTGCAGCTGGTGTTCGCAGAATTGAGGCAATTACCGCTGATAAAGCTGAACAATATTTCTTAGACCAACGTAAGGAGCTCGGACATTTGAAAGCTTTATTAAACGGCTCAAAGGATTTATCAGCATCGGTTCAAGCTTTGCTTGATGAAAATGCCAAGCTGAAAAAAGAGATTGAAAAATCTACCTTGGAGCGTGTAAATACATTGAAGCATGAAATTGTGCACCATGTTCGTGGAATAAATGGCGTAAACCTCATTGCAAAACACATCGATTTACAAAGCGCTGATGCGGTCAAAAATCTTGCTTTCTCGCTGAAAGATATGATTGATAATTTGTTTCTAGTATTTACTACAGAAATTGATGGCAAACCTGGAATTACAGTCATGCTATCTGATGACTTGGTTAAGAAAGGAATGAATGCATCGAACATTGTTCGTGAGTTAGGTAAGGAAATTCAAGGTGGTGGTGGTGGACAGCCGTTTTACGCAACTGCAGGCGGTAAAAATTCTGCTGGTTTGAAAGCTGTTTTAGAAAAGGCTGAGGGGTTTATAATTCTGTAGTTCATCATTAAACAAATCGTCGATTCGACTTCTGCGGAGAAATCTTTGTAAAGAATACATTGTTCAAAGATTTCTCTGTTTCACAACGCTTCAATCGAAAATGACGACTTGAATTTTGGTTTCTGTAAAAAAAATTACTGTATCTTCCACTTAAACCCGATTGAAGTGAAAATACTTTTAAAATTTGTAGCGACCCCGAAAAATCTGTCATGCTGAGGAACGAAGCATCTGTAACCTATGAAACAGATTCTTCATTCCTCAGAATGACAGTAGTTTTTTTAAAAGATTTGAACGAAAAGCGGGACCGAACCAAACAAAATAACTTCTACAATTGCTTTCCAAATAAAATATATAACCTTGAAATCAAGATTTTATACCGCATAAAAAAAAGAGGCCCGAAAGCCTCTTTTGTATCTTAATGTCTGCCTTTTCCATGACCTCTATCAGAATGGCCTCTTCCTGAGAATCCTCTTCCACCAGCGCGATTGTCGAAGTGCTTGTTGTAAGACCTGTAATTATTTCGTGGCGAACTGTATCTAACTGGTCCTCGACCGCCGTATGATGAACGGTAGTAATTTGAGTGATTTGCATACCTAACACGGTGTGTGTTGTAACTGCGATAAGGACTGTTTCCGTACATTACAACTTTTCTTCCGTGGTTCAAATTGTAGCCTGTATATCTTGCAGGCAAATATCTCGACCTTGTCCAACGGTTACCGCTTAAGTAAACAAACTGCCTTTGTGGAACGTAATAGTAAGATTGAACTTCTGGAAGATAATAATAATTAACGTTCTGATAACCAGCAGGAACCCATGTAGGTTGTGTGCCGATATTTACGTTTAAACTTACTTGAGCGTTAGATTGATTAGATGTTAAAGCCACGATACCTACAATCGCAGAGATAATTAATAACTTTTTCATAATCGGTTTTTTTGTGTGTGATAACAATAATTCAAACGCTGTGCCAAAATTTCTATTGTAACAGAGATATAAAAAAAGGGAACTTCTCTCGAAATTCCCTTACAAATATTCAAAGCAAATTAATGCTTGCCTTTACCATTTCCGTGGCCTTTTCCGTTATTTCCGTTTCCCTTGTTTCCTTTACCATAGATTTTTTTAGCTTGACCTGGAGGCATTCCATGTGGATGACCTTTCACGACATAATATTTGCTATCACGACTATCTCTAATGACCAACTGACCTTTATTGCCTTTATATTTGGCGTATTTTACTTTATCATTCTTGAAATTTAAGTACGGTTTTGGGGAATTAATTACAACCTTATAACCATTATACAAGTTGTAATTGCCGTACCTTGATGGCAAACTATTAGCGAAAACCCAATCATTTCCATTTAAATAAACAAATTGTTTTTGGGGAACATAATAGTAACTCTCTACATCAGGAAGATAATAGTAATCTGCATGGTCATAACCTGTTGGCCCCCAAAGTGGTTGTTGGCCAATGTTTACATTAACATTCAATTGTGCTTTCGCTTGAATGCTGAAGAATGAAACCATCATTACTGCAGCAACTAAAAATAACCTTTTCATATTCGATTTAATTTATGTGTTTACTTTTATTTTCAAAGCCCGTGCCACAAAGTGTTAAATAAAAAAAGGGAGCTTCTTTCGAAACTCCCTTTAGCACAACTAAATATATTTTTTAATGACGGCCATTACCTTTTTCTCCACCTCTTTCAGGGCGATTATTGTCACCTTTGTTATTATTCCCGCCTCTGTTATCATTTCCACGACCATTATTTTGAACTGGTCTTGAGTTTTGATTAACCTTTACAACAGTTTTTTGTGTGCGATTTGGGCGATTATTATTGTTGTTTACAACCACGGTTTTGTTTCCATTATAGTTCGGATGGCCTTTTACTACATAATATTTTGTATCGCGACTATCTCTGATTACCGCCTGCCGACCATTATAGTTTTTGAATTTACTATATTTTGTAACGTAAACATTATTTCTTAAATATGGTCTTGGTTCGTTTACAACAACTTTATAAGCTCTATACAAATCGAAATTTCCATATTGAGCAGGCAAACTATTTACCCAAACCCAACGACCGCCATTTGAATAAATGTACTGACCAGACGGAACATAATAATAAGCATCGATATCTGGAAAGTAATAATAATCTACATGATTATAACCTGTTGGTCCCCAAACTGGTTGTTGACCAATATTGATGTTCAAGCTAACTTGTGCTTTTGCATTGTTTATGCTGAATAATGAAACCATCAAAACTGCAGCAAATAATACTAACTTTTTCATAACGTTTTTAAATTAAAGGTTTCTTGTGTGTTTGGTTAATAGACGAGCGCCTTGATGCTTAGTTTAATTGTGGTAATTCGTTTTAACATTCTTTAACTATATTTGCCTGCTCATTACATTTAAAGGCATCATTTTAATATGAGTTTAGGGACAACCGAAAACAACTACGAACTCGTTTCAGGACTGGAAATTCATGTTCAGTTAAATACCAATACCAAAATATTCTCTGCTGATAGTGCTTCTTTCGGGGCTTTGCCTAATCAAAATATATCTACCGTATCGTTGGCTTTGCCTGGTGCTTTGCCGAAATTGAATAAAGAAGTGGTTGCGAAAGCAATACGTATTGGCTTGGCCTTAAACTGTACCATCAATCAAATTAATCACTTCGATAGAAAAAATTATTTCTATGCGGATTTGCCAAAGGGATATCAGATTACGCAGGATAATCAACCGATTTGTATAAATGGTTTTCTTGAAGTAGAGTTAGCTGATGGTATGACCAAAAAAATCGGAATCAACAGAATCCACCTGGAAGAAGATGCAGGTAAAAGTATCCACGACCAGGATGATAATTATTCGTTGGTAGATTTAAACCGTGCTGGTGTACCGTTAATCGAGATTGTTACCGAACCTGATATCCGCAGTGCGGAAGAAGCATCGGCTTTATTGAGTGAGATTAGAAAACTGGTTCGCCATTTAAATGTGAGCGATGGCAACATGGAAGAGGGTAGTTTGCGTTGCGATGCAAATATTTCTATCCGCCCGAACGGCTCGACAGAATTCGGAACACGTTGCGAAGTAAAAAACCTAAACTCGATGCGTAACGTACGTAGGGCGATGGATTTTGAATTTGGCAGACAAGTAGAAGTGATTTCAAATGGTGGAAGAATTATTCAGAGTACGCTAAACTTTGATGCGGATAAAGGTACAACATCGCCGATGCGTACCAAGGAAGAAGCAAATGATTATCGCTATTTCTCTGACCCTGATTTGCAGCCCATTTCTATTTCTGATGATTGGTTGGCAGAAATTAAATCGGCAATGCCTGCATTACCAAATGAGATTTCGAAACAAATGGTTGCAGAATTTGGTATTAGCAAAGCTGATGCTACATTATTTGCTGAAGATGTTGATTTGCTTACCTATTTTCATCAGGCTTTGCCTAAAGTAAATAATAAGAAAACCTTAATAAATTGGCTAATCGGCCCGATTAGAGCAATATTAAGCGATAAAGGAATAACGATTATAGATTATAAAGTTAAACCAGAAGAACTGGCTGTTGCTATCAATTTAGTTGATGATAAAAAGCTTACGCAGCAAATTGCCATTCAACAGTTATTGCCTGCTATTGAAAAAAAGGAAAATGCTGATGTTGCCGATTTAGCTCAATCACTAAACCTCTTAATTTCCGAGAACGGAGATGAATTGAGTGGCTTTATTGATGAAGTGTTAAATAAATATCCGCAACAGGTTGAAGCGTATAAAAAAGGCAAAAAAGGCGTTTTAGGTTTGTTTGTTGGCGATGTAATGAAGTTGGCAAAAGGCAAGGCAGACGCTAAAAAATTAAATGAATTGATACTTGAAAAACTAAAATAATGAGATTAAAAAACTTAAGCCTTATCGTATTAATCGCGATTGCTTTGACAGCTTGTAAACCAAAAGACAGTTTTACCATTGATGGAACTTTCCAGAATCCTGGCACGGAAAAGAAAGTATTTTTATACGGCATGCAAAGCAGCCAAATGGTGGCTATTGATTCTACCAATTTATCAGAAAAAGGTGAATTTAAATTTATTCGTAAAACACCATCGGTTGATTTTTTCAGGGTTTCTGTTGGCAATCACGAATTTATGTTAATTGCAAAAAATGGCGATGGCATTAAATTAGAGGCCGATTTGGCTGATAAAACAATGGCATACAAAATTTCTGGTGCTAACGAGGTAGAGAAATTATCAGAGTTAAATACCATCAGAAATAACTTTGCTAAACAGGTGGAAAAATTGCAAGTAGATTTCGAGGCTAAAGTGGCTAAGCAGCCTCAAAACAGGGCAACAATTTTGGAGGAAATGAAACCTCAATATGAATCTTATATCAAGCAACTGAATACTCAAATATTAAAATTCGCTGCAGATAACAAAGGAACTTTAGCAAGTTTTTATGCGATGAATACTTTGAGTCCGCAGGAGTTTGAAGCAGAATTGGTGAAATTTGCTGATGAAGTAAAAGAAGAGATTAAAGGTAATGCAACTGTTGACGCTTTTATTAAACAAATGGCTCTATTAAAAACCGTTCAGGTAGGACAAGTTGCGCCAGCATTTACGGTTAATACTGCTGATGGAAAGCCAGTAAGTTTATCTGATTACAAAGGAAAATATGTACTTGTTGATTTTTGGGCTTCGTGGTGCCAACCTTGTCGCCAGGAGAACCCAAATGTGGTTAAGGTTTACAATAAATACAAAACGAAGAACTTCGATATTTTAGGGATTTCGTTAGATACTGATAAAGCAGCCTGGTTAGGCGCTATTAATGCAGATGGTTTAATGTGGACTCACGTTTCAGAATTGAAAGATTTTAATGGAGAAACGGTTAAAAAATACCAAGTTCAAGCCATTCCAACATCTTACTTAATTGACCCAACGGGTAAAATCGCTGCTAAAAACCTGCGTGGCGATGAACTGGATGCGTTTTTAGGAAAAACGTTACGTTAAAAAAAACTCAATGTTAAACTAATTTAAGTCGTTAACAATTTCTTAACTTAGGCTTAACTAAAAATTACATCAGAGACACTACTTTCGTAACAAATATTTAACTATGAATAACGCAGGTCAGAAAATATTAATTGTTGATGATGAACCAGATATTCTGGAACTGATTGAGTACAACTTAAAAAAAGAGGGTTATCAGGTTTTTACAGCATCTAACGGTCAAGAGGGAATTACTGTTGCCAAAAAGGTTCATCCAGATTTAATAATTCTGGATATTATGATGCCAAAAATGGATGGAATTGAGGCTTGCCGTTTAATGAGAGCTATTCCTGAATTCAAAAATACGTTCATGGTTTTCTTAACCGCAAGGAGCGAAGAGTATTCTGAAATCGCTGGTTTTAATGTTGGTGCCGATGATTATATCGCAAAACCGATTAAACCACGTGCTTTGGTGAGTCGTATCAACGCTATTCTAAGAAGAAACTCTGGAACTGAAGAAGTATCAGAAAACAAATTAGAAATTGGCGATTTAGTTATCGACCGTGAAGCTTATTTAGTTTTTCAAGGCGGAAATAAAGTGGTTTTGGCGAAGAAAGAATTTGAGTTGTTATATCTTTTGGCATCGAAACCTGGTAAAGTTTACACCCGCGAATCCATCCTTAAAAATATTTGGGAAGATTCGGTTGTGGTAACCAATAGAACCATTGACGTTCACATCCGTAAATTACGCGAAAAATTAGGCGAAACTTATGTATCAACCGTAAAAGGTGTTGGTTATAAGTTCGAGCTTTCTTAGAAATAGATTTAAAATATTAAGCCGCAGATTCGCTGATTTATCAGAAAGTCTGCGGTTTTTTTAGGCTTTCGTCATTGCGAGGCACGAAGCAATCCTACAACGGTTGCTATAGCACCCAAAGCTTTAAGATTGCTTCGTGCCTCGCAATGACGTGATGTTCGAGAAGACTTCCTTATCCGTGTTTATCCTTTTTATATGTGGTTAATTTCTAAACCAATAAAATAAAATCCGTATTTTTGCGGCTCATTAATAACACCGCAGTTTGAAGTACCCAAATTTTAAAGACCTCATTATTTTCGAAGACAATGATTTCATTGTTATCAATAAACCACCATTTCTTGCCTCACTTGATGAAAGGGGTGGCTCTGGAGAAACCAATGTTCTACGTTTAGCAAAGCAGTATAGCGATGATGCACAGGTTTGCCATAGGTTGGATAAGGAAACATCAGGTGCTTTAATTATTGCGAAAAATCCAGAGGCTTATCGTCATGCATCTATGCAGTTCGAGCGTAGAAAGGTAAATAAAACTTATCATGCCGTGGTAGATGGTCATGTTATTTTCGATGAACTGTTAGTCGATTTGCCAATCCTTAACGATGGAAATAAGAACGTAACCATCGATAGAGCTGAGGGAAAAAGAGCAGAAACCATTTTCGATTCCTTAAAATATTATAAGCATTATACTCTGGTAGAATGTAAACCAATTACAGGCCGTATGCACCAAATTCGTATTCACTTGGCTACGCAACGTGCGGCTATTGTAGGCGATGAAATGTATAAAGGAAAACCAGTTTTTCTTTCGTCAATTAAACGTGGCTACAAATTAACCAAAGGCGAAGAAGAGCAACCGATTATGAAACGTTTTGCGCTTCACGCCCGTCATTTAGTTTTCAAAGGAATGGACGATAACGATATTATCATCGACGCACCATACCCAAAAGATTTTGCTACGCTAATTAAACTGTTAGATAAGTTTGATGCCTAAACTCTAAAATCCGAATAAAATGTACGTCCGCTTTGTAAATTACCTTGATAAGATTAACCGATACCGGAAATCAAAAATATCAAACCGTAATTTCTTAGTGATACTTGCGGTTGTTGTTGGCGTTTTAGCAGGCTTAGCAGCAGCAGCTTTAAAAAGTTTAACGCATCACATCGAAGAATTTCTTCAATCAGATTGGCAATGGAAATACAAATACTATCTCTATTTGTTATTCCCGATGGTTGGAATATTTCTTACGGTTTTATACATCAAATACTTCATTCGCAAAAGCAAATTTGAAACAGGATTAACGCCCTTACTTTATGCGATTTCTAAAAAATCGAGCAGGGTTGAGGCACATAATATTTATTCGCAGATTATTACTGCAGCCGTTACGGTTGGTTTTGGTGGTTCAACAGGGCTGGAGGCACCAATTGTAACTAGTGGTTCAGCCATCGGCTCAAACTTAGGTCGGGTTTTAGGCTTATCCTATCGGGAAATAACCATGTTGGTGGCTTGTGGTGCGGCAGCAGGAATCGCTGGTGCATTTAATAGCCCTATTGCTGGGATTGTATTCGCAATCGAAATTTTACTTCCTGAATTTACCATTCCTGTATTTATTCCCTTGCTACTTTCAGCTGCTACTGCTGCAGTGGTAGCGAGATTGTTTTATACCCAACAACTGTTCTTCCTAGTTACCGAGGGATGGAAAGTAAATGCTTTGTTATACTATGTTATTTTGGCCTTGCTTATTGGTTTGTTTTCGATTTATTTCACCAAAGCAAATTATGCTGTAAAAGGATTTTTTTACAAAATCAAACATCCATATACCAAAGTAATTATAGGTGGTTTGATGCTTGGCGCTTTGGTTTTTCTTTTTCCAACGCTTTATGGTGAGGGTTACATCACCATAAAAAGTTTGCTAAAAGGAGATTATCTGGCTGTGATTAACAATAGCATTTTTTCGGACTACAATACCATTGCTGCGCTGGTTATTCTCTTTACAGTAGTTACAATTTTCATGAAATCAATTGCCACATTGGTTACTTTGGGTGCTGGTGGGAATGGAGGAACTTTTGCTCCAAGTTTAATCATGGGCGGATTGATTGGGTTTATTTTCGCTTATGTTGTTAATCTTTCAGGGATTGCGCAGTTAAACGTTTCGAATTTTATTGTTGCGGGGATGGCAGCGGCGTTAGGGGCAATTATGCATGCGCCTTTGACAGGTATTTTCTTAATTGCAGAAATTACAGGTGGCTATATTTTAATGGTTCCTTTGATGATTACAACGGCAATATCTTATGCTGTTAACCGAAGTTCTCAAAAGCATTCTATTTATACAAAAGCACTCGCCGATAAAGGCGAATTACTATCTCATGAGGATAAGGATACTACAGTTTTAAATCAGATGAAACTAAAATACCTGATTGAAAAAAACTATCCAACGCTAAATATGAATGATTTAATTTTTCTAAGGATGAATGAAATAGTTCAGTCGCATAAAAATATTTGCGCAGTTACCGATGAGTTAGGTGATTTTAAAGGAATTATTTATGTTGAAGAGGTTTTCAGCGAAATGATGAAGAATGATAAAAAAGATTCTTTGACCGCATCTTATTTAGTTCAGCAGGCACCAAATACCATTAATGAGAACGATGATTTAAAACTGGTTCTCGAAAAAATGGAACAAGAAAATGCATGGATTTTACCAGTTATCAATAACGAAAATCAGTACAAGGGTTTTGTTTCGAAAACAGCTATCTTCAATAAGTACAGGGCTTTACTGATGAGGCAGAATGATTACATGGGTTAAACCTTGATTAGATTTGTCATTCTAAGCTTGTCGAAGAACATCAAATTATAAATGCGTTTCGACAAGCTCAACGTGACAAAATATAAAATAATAAAAAAGGGATATCCAAAACTGAATATCCCTTTTTTATTATTGTTAAGCAAACATTTACTCCGCTCTCTTCAACCCAAATTTCTCAATCTTACTGTATAAATGGCTTCTTTGAATGTCAATCTCATCAGCAGTTTTGGAAACGTTCCAGTTGTTTTTCTCGAGTTTGAATTTGATAAATTCTTTTTCTGCGTGGTCTTTATAATCCTGGAAGTTATTGAAGCTATCAAAAGAAGACGACATGCCAGAACCGCCCGCAGCACCTGCAATTTGAGTGCTTGTTGCAGCGCCAATGTTTGTTCCTCCACCTGGGTTAGCAAAAGCACGAACATCATTTTCTGTAATCACCTTATCACTCAAAATAATTAAACGCTCAATCATATTGTGTAATTCACGAACGTTACCGGTCCACGGTAAAGCCTGTAAAGCAGCCATTCCGCCATCGTTAATTTTCTTAACAGGCATTCCATAATCATCGCAGATACGTTCTAAAAAGTTTTGTGCGATAACAGGAATATCATCAATACGTTCTGTTAAATGTGGAACATGAATATTGATTACGTTCAATCGGTGATACAAATCCATACGGAAATTACCATCTTCAATTTCTTTCAATAAATCCTTATTCGTTGCAGCTAAAACACGAACATTTACCTCGATTTCTTTTTCGCCACCAACACGAGAAATTTTATGTTCTTGTAAAGCACGAAGCACTTTTGCCTGTGCGGATAAGCTCATATCGCCAATCTCATCTAAGAATAAAGTTCCTCCATTAGCCAATTCAAATTTACCAATACGCTGTTTTACCGCTGAAGTAAATGAACCTTTTTCATGTCCGAATAATTCACTTTCGATTAATTCTGATGGAATTGCCGCACAGTTTACTTCAATTAAAGGACTATCGGCACGGTTAGATTTTTCGTGTAACCAACGGGCTACCAATTCCTTACCGCTACCATTTGCACCTGTGATTAATACACGAGCTTCGGTAGGTGCAACACGCTCAATAGTTTCCTTAATTTTAGAAATGCTTTCTGATTGACCTAAAATTTCGCGGGTTTTACTGGCTTTACGCTTTAAAACTTTGGTTTCGGTAACTAAATTTCCACGGTCTAAACCATTACGAACAGTAATTAATAAACGGTTTAAATCTGGAGGTTTTGAAATAAAATCGAATGCACCTTTTTTGCTGGCCTCAATTGCGGTTTCAACCGTTCCGTGACCAGAAATCATGATAAATGGCAAGTCAGGTTTGATAATTTGTGCCTGTTCAAGCACTTCCATACCATCCATCTTATTCATCTTGATATCGCAAAGCACCAAATCGAAGTTGGTTTTTTTAATCATTTCGAGGCCATCGATACCATTATCAATATCTTCAACTTCGTAATTTTCGTATTCAAGAATTTCGCGTAAGGTGCTTCTTATCGCCCGTTCATCATCAATTATTAATAGTTTGGCCATTCGGGATAGTTAATCTTAATTTAGATGCGAATATATTATATTTAAATTAATGTATAGTTTTTTATACAATAATTAAGGCTATAAACGGAAAAAGTATAAAAAGGTTTTAAAAAATTAATGATAATCTATTCTAAGTTTATTTAGATTAGGCCGAAATTTTTTACCTTTCTTCAACTCCAAATCATAAATCAATTTTCCTAGGTTCTTCATAAAAGGAAAACAAACCGTATCATATTCATATTTGTTGTCATTATAAATTCCATCCTCATTGCTCTGAATTACTGCAGTTAAGAAATATTCAACCCCGTTCTTAAAATCAACAAAGTAAGAGTTGTCGATAATGAATCCATAGCTGTCTCCATATTTGTTGAAAATGCGGATGCTCTGATCAGGTACGATTTTTTCTCTCCCATAGAAAAGCATTTTGGCATATGTTGGCCAAAATTCATTTGCCTTATATTTTGGAAAGTTACTTTCAGTAGGATACATGCTCATATAAGTGTAAATCAATGTGTAATCATCCTTAGTAAGATTAAATCTTTCGTTTATTGGAAATGCCTCTGGAAATATCAGTTTCTGCATCAACATTTGTTGATCGTTAACGGCAAAGGCATTTTTCCCACCCATATTAAATGGTTTATTAACTAATTTATCAGCACTATCCAAATATCCTTTTCCCATCACCAAATTACTTAAGGATAACTCATATTCTTTTGGATCATATTGTTCAGGCTGATTATAAATTAACTTATCGCCATTAAAGAATTTAATTGGATTGGTATGTTTAGCAGATTCTCCAGCATCGCCAATGGCCAATCGATTTAAAATTCTACTATTATTTAATCCATTTTGCTTTAATTTCTCATTGATTTCCCCTCTTCCAATAAATTCGAATAGCCGATTGAATGCATCATTATCACTAGTTAATAAGATTTTTTTAATATAATGCTCAATTGATGGTAAACCATTTTTTGCACTAGTATCTTTCAAAACTTTAGTTTGACCCTTGTAAGCACTATCTGTTATCATTATGCTTTTTGCCGATAAACCATTAATATTTAAACGATTTACTTTTTCTAACGCAAAAATTACAGCAGCCAATTTTACCGTACTAGCCGGATAAAAATAATGATGTGGATCTAAATTGTAGCTATATGTTTTAAAATGAGCTTTGTTATTTTTATCGCGATTAATCTGCGTGTATAAAATCTGAACCTGGTTTTTATCGGGATGATTAAGTATCGAACTAAAAAGTTCGGGTTTCGATTCTAATAATTTTTTTAGAAATATGGTATTCTTTTTCTGTGCCATAGTGCTGAGGCTCAATAATGAAAAAGTAAAAAATAAAATTTTTCTCATATTTTATAATTGATCCCTAAAGTTAACTTTTTGTGCTAAAATCATCCATTTCCAACATCCATTTTACATCTTCGTTTATTTTACTACTTTTGCATCGCTTTTGGTTTCCGAATTTACACCCGGAATTAAAAGGGAATGCAGTGTAAATCTGTAACTGTCCCGCAGCTGTAAGCTCTATAACGATTTTTCAATCAAATGCCACTTTTCAGTTTCCACTGAATGGGAAGGCGGTAAAAATCGGGAGTAAGTCAGAAGACCTGCCTTTAGCATATATTTCATAGCTTTCGGGGATTGGAGCTAGGAGTGAGGTACTTTACGTTTTCGTATTTTCATTTCCTTTCTATCTGTTGGCTGTGGGTTAAACTCACAATCAAATGAACAAAAAAAGAATTTTAATTGTTGCTGGTCTAGGGCTTGCACAATTAACGATTAGTCAGTTGGCTAACGCTCAAAACCAAGACAGTCTGCAACTTAAAGATGTTGTAATTACTGCTACAAAAAATGATCAAAAACAATCGCAAACGGGCAAAGTAGCTACTATTATTAGTAGAGCAACTTTAGAACGCAGTAACGGAAAATCATTGCCAGAATTAATTAGTGAACAGGCTGGAATAATTGTGGCAGGTTCCAGTAGCAATCCTGGATTAAACAAATCTGTTTTTTTTAGAGGTGCTGGAAGTGCATACGCGGTTGTACTAATCGATGGCATTGTACAAAACGATCCATCGGGCAATGGAGGCGCTTTTGATTTACGGTTATTATCTATCGATCAAATCGATCACATCGAAATTTTACGCGGTGGCCAATCTACAATTTATGGCTCTGATGCAGTTGCTGGTGTAATTAACATCATCACCAAAAAAGGTGGCCCTAAAGGAAATACGATTTATGGTGTTGCGAGTGCAGGGAGTTACGAAACCTACAAAGGAACCATTGGTTTAAATGGTGGAGTAGAAGGGTTCTCTTACAATATTAATTATACCCATGCAAAAACTGATGGCATTTCTGAAGCTGCAAATCCTGTAGGAAATAATACAGCATTTGATAAGGATGGCTTTAAAACGGATGCTTTAAATGCAAATTTTGGTATTAAGCTAGATAACCACTTTTCTATCAATCCTTTTGTTCGTTATTATTACGGAAATTATAGTTTCGATGGTGGCGCCTTTGCAGATGCTAACAATTACTCAATCCTCAAAAATTTTGCAGCTGGTACAAATGCAAAATATGAATTTGCTACAGGAAAAGTGACATTAAATTATAGCTTCGAAAGCACCAGAAATGATGCTCATAGCCAGTATCCAAGTATTAATGAAGGAAGAGTTTCCATTTTGGATTTATTTTACAATCAGAAATTGGGAAATAAATTAGATTTATTAGTCGGTATTGATAACAGAGTAATGAAATTGTCTTCTGCTTCCAATAAACCACAGACAGATATTTTTGCAGCTTATGGTTCACTTTTTTTACACGATTTAAGCATATTCAACTTAGAGGTTGGAGGACGTTATAATAAGCATGAACAATATGGTGAAAACTATACTTATGCTATAACGCCCAGTATAAATATTATAAAGGAGATTAAGCTATTCGGAACTGTTTCAACAGCATTTAAAATCCCGACGCTTAATATGCTTTTTGGTCAATATGGTGCCAATTTAGCTTTAAGACCAGAGAAATCTCAAAATTATGAGGCAGGTGTAAACTTCAGTTTTGCTGATGATAAATTCAGTTTACGCCTTGCAGGTTACAAACGTGATTTAACTGATGCTATTATTTATGCTTACCCAAATGGTTACATTAATCAGGTCAGCCAAAAAACTAAGGGATTTGAAGTAGAGCCAGCAGCAAAATTCGGAAAGTTTAGTTTAAATGGATATTATGCTTATGTAGAGGGTAATGAATTTAATTTTGTAGATAATGCTATTGCCGATTATCTTTTCCGCAGACCAAAACACACATTTGGGCTAACCGCAGGCGTACAGGCTACAAATGATTTATTTATTAGTGCAAACCTTCGTTACTTCGGTACACGAACCGATGGAAACTTTACAACTTACACAGTTGATAATCTGCCAGCATATAAATTATTGAGTGCCTATGCAGAATACGCTCTTGCAAAAAAGCGGGTTAAGCTATTCTTCGATGCTAAGAATATCCTAAATGAAAAATACAATGAAATCATTGGTTACAACAGTTTAGGTTTTAACTTTAATACCGGCGTGATTTTTAATGTCCGATAAGAACAATTAACTTTGTATAAATAATTTAACTAATAAAAATGTCTGATTTAAAATTTAATCCACGCACTTTAATATTGTTGTTAATGATATTAATAATTACGGGTTTCCGTTTATTGGTAACGTTTAATTCCGATGCCTTAAAGTTTGCTAATTTTTCCTCAATTGGAGCAGTAGCTTTATTTGGAGGAGCATATTTTAAAGATAACATCAAAGCATTTGCCTTTCCTTTGTTGAGTTTGTTTTTAAGCGATTTCATTTTAGCAACAACAATCTTTAAAGAATACAGCAATGGCTTTTTATATGAAGGTTGGTATTGGACCTACTTGGCGTTTGCATTAATGGTATTGGTTGGGCGTTTACTATTAAATAAAATCAATGCAGTTAGCTTATTATCCTCAACATTATCAATAGTTTTTATCCATTGGGTAGTAACAGATTTTGGTGTTTGGTTTAAAAACCCATCTTACACACAAGATTTTGCTGGCTTTTGGTTGTGTTTAGAAAGAGCAATTCCATTTGAAATTAGGTTTTTAGAAGGAACTATTATTTATGGGGCAATTCTTTTCGGAGCTTTTGAGATTCTAAAAGCTAAGTTTCCAGCTTTGAAGTTTCAGGCACAACAAGCAGCTTAAATATCTAACGTAAAATTATGAGAATCCTCTTTTGATTCATTTCAATAGGGGATTTTTTTTATATTAGCGTTAATGGCAATCGTATTTTTTAATCGATATTTGCTGTTAAATTTTTTCCTGTAAGTTATTAACAATCAATAATATGAAAGTCGTTTCCTTTCTTCCTGCTGCTACAAAAATGATTTATGATATGGGTTTGCAGGAATATCTGTATGGTGTTACTTTCGAGTGCCCAAAAGAAGCAGCAGAAATGCCTAAAGTTGTTCGCTGCATTTTAGAAGGCAAGAATTACACCAGCGTAGAAATTGATCGAATATTTTCTGCATCAAAAGCTCAGGGTAAAAGCTTATACTGGGTTGATGATGAACTTTTAGAAAGCATTGCCCCTGATGTTATTTTCACTCAAGATATTTGTGAGGTATGTAATATTGATACAGTTTGTACAGAAACTGCTGTATTAAAGCTAATTAAGCAACCAAAATTAGTTCCACTTTCCCCAAATAATCTAAACGATGTATTTGAGTGTGCCATTACTATTGCCAGGGCACTTGGAAAAGGAGAAGTGGCCTTGAATTATTTAGCCGGACTTCAAATAAAGACAGATCGGATTATTGATAAACTAAGGGCAAACCGAGCGCCACTTAAACGAGTGATGTTGATGGAATGGATAGAGCCAATTTACAATTGTGGGCATTGGATTCCGTTTCAGATTGCCGCCGCTGGTGGAGTAGATATGCTTTCTAATCCCGCCGGAGATTCTATAGTAACACAATGGGATAAAATAGTAAAATACAACCCACAAGTTTTGGTAATTGCGCCATGCGGTTTTGATGTTAATAGAAGTATCGAGGAAATGGATTTATTAACCGCAAAAAATGGTTGGAATGATTTAGAAGCAGTAAAAAACAACCAAGTTTACATTGCTGATTTCGATATGTTTACCCAACCAAGTGTAGGTACATTAGTTGAGGGTATTGAAGCTTTGTCTTGTATGTTTCATCCAGAAATCTTTAAAGCTGATGAAAGAATAAGTAAGAAATTCGTTAATTATTCTTCTGTAGGGGTTTTTGGGTAATGAGAAAAATTGTTGTTTTAACTGGTGCTGGCATCAGCGCCGAAAGTGGCTTGAAGACATTTCGCGATTCTGATGGTCTTTGGGAAGGTTACAATGTTTACGATGTAGCAACACCCGAAGCTTGGGAAAGAAACCCCGAATTGGTTCAAGAATTTTACAACGATAGGAGAAGACAGGTTCTTGACGCAAAACCAAATAGGGCACATGAGATTCTAGCTGAACTAGAAGAAGATTTTGATGTAGATATCGTTACCCAAAATATTGATGACCTACATGAAAGAGCAGGATCTACAAAGGTAACCCACTTACACGGCATTATCACAAAATCTCAATCTGATATTAAGTCGAGTCTTATTTATCCAATAAATGGTACTGAAATAAAAATGGGCGAACAATGTGAGTTGGGTTCACAGCTGAGGCCACATGTTGTATGGTTTGGCGAATCGGTTCCAATGATCGAGGTAGCCGCTAAAATTTGTAAACAAGCAGACATATTTGTGCTTATCGGAACTTCACTAGCTGTTTATCCTGCTGCTGGCTTAATCGATTTTGTTTCATCTCATGTTGCAAAATATATCGTTGATCCTCGAACCCCAGATGTCAAACGATATAAAAATGTTATCACAATCGAAAAAAATGCTGTTGATGGTGTAAATATCCTTCAAGAAATTTTATACAATGGGAGCTAAAAGGATCTGCATTTTTAACTGGAGCGGAGGCAAGGATAGCACTTTGGCACTTCATTATGCTTTAAAAGATCCATCTATCGAGATTAGATATCTAGTTA
Source organism: Pedobacter frigidisoli (assembly GCF_004331675.1). GTDB lineage: Bacteria > Bacteroidota > Bacteroidia > Sphingobacteriales > Sphingobacteriaceae > Pedobacter > Pedobacter frigidisoli. The sequence continues at coordinate 81,296 of NZ_SJSN01000016.1, forward strand.
CCACGTTAACTGAAAAATATAATCGTGTTTCTATGCATGGTGTGAGAGAAGCATTACTTATCCAGCAAGCAGAAAGTATAGGGATCCCACTATATCAAATTCGCTTAGGGGAAATGCCTGATATGAAAACCTATGACGAAACGATGGGGCATCATCTCCAAAAATTTAAAGCAGGAGGAATTACACATTCTATTTTTGGAGATATCTTTTTAGAAGATCTTCGAACTTATAGAGAAAATAAACTCCATGAAATTGGACTAGAAGCAATATTTCCCTTATGGAAAAAGGATACTAAACTCTTGATTCAGGAATTTTTAAATCTGAACTATAAAACCATCATTGTTTGCACTCAGCAAAACCTCGAAACATTTTGTGGAGAAGTAATCACCAACGATTTAATCGCTAAACTTCCTCTAGATATTGATCCCTGTGGTGAAAATGGAGAATTCCATACTTTTACGTTTCGTGGGCCAATATTTAAGAAAAAAATTCCTTTCGAAGTAGGAGATAAGGTATTTAGAACTTACAGTGCTCCTCAGAAAATTGATAAAATAGATAGCTCACCTTGTTCAAAATCAGACCCATTAGGTTTTTGGTACATCGACTTGATTAATTAATTTTTCCAATTCAAAACATTTTGGCATCATTTTTTCTTTAGTATTGGTAATTAACAAAATCACACATCCCAATGAAACCTGTTTAGTGAGGTTAGGTAGCTAGACATGATTCATATAAATTAAAAATTATGAAAAAGATATTTGTAGTACTCGCATTAAGTTCAGTGATGTTTGCATGTAATAACAAAGCAAAAGAGGAAGCAGCATTGAAACAACAAGAAGCAGAGAAGCAATTAGCGATTAAGGCTGTAAAAGATAGTTTACGTTTAGATAGCTTCAAAAAAGTAGAAATTGTTAAGCAACAACAAGAAGTTGAAGCAAGACATCAGGCTGAGTTAGCTGCAGCTAGAAGATCAAGTGCAAGTTCAACAAGATCATCAACCAGATCTTACGCAAGTTCTGGAGGAAGTTCTAGTTCATACGGTGGAACTCAACCAACTGCAAAGAAAAAAGGTTGGAGTGATGCTGCTAAGGGTACAGTAATTGGTGCCGCAGCAGGTGCTGTTGGTGGTGCATTAATTGACAAGAAAAAAGGTCGTGGAGCTATCATTGGTGGTTTAGCTGGTGCTGGTGGGGGTTATTTAATCGGTAGAGGTGAAGACAGAAAATCAGGACGTGTTCAACCAAAAAACTAATTTAAATTTTAAATATTTACAAAGCGGTTATGTTTCATAGCCGCTTTTTTTGTGCCTAATAAAAATCGTAATATATTAGTTGAAAATAAATCCCATGGTAGAAAATAATAATGCTGCGAAAGGTCAGATCCAACATTTCGTAATGTTTTGGCTAAAACCGCAACTCACAAAAGCTGAAATTGCAAATTTTGCTAATTTTTTTGAAAGTCTTAAGCCTATTAAATACATTAAAACGCTTAGTTATGGCCTAGCTGCAAATACGCCAGTTCGTCCAGTTACTGATAATTCTTTCAGCTATTCGCTTACAATAACATTCAATAATTTAGAAGATCATAATGCTTACCAAGTAGATAAAATGCATTTAGATGCTGTAGAGAAATTTTCAAATAATTGGTATAGAGTTGTTGTTCACGATACTTTAATCTCTTAATTGCCAGTAAAATTAGTTGTACGCAAAAGGTCGGACTCGCTCCGACCTTTATACTTAACAACAAAACAAATAAAAAAATTAACCTTAAAATAATTTTAAAGTGCAGCTAATTCTTCTGCAAAAATATTTTCAGCAACTTGCTCTTGCTTGTAAATCTGTCTACCAGTGTAGGCAATAAACACATTTTTCTCTAAAAGCAAATCGCGGTTTTTAATTAAGCTCTCCAATTTCACGGTTCCAATTACATATTTGTACTCACTTGCAGCATATCGTTCGCTGATGTTATCGAATGCCAATAATGTGATTAAATCTTCATCAGAATAGCGTAGATAAACTTCTAACAAAATATTCTCCGTATGCTTTACTCCATTTTCTGAGTGGTATTTCTTGTACTCATAACGATAATCATAACGTAAGGCTGCAATATCAGAAAGTACTGCTGCACCAGTTGGATGACCACCAGCTCCTTTTCCAAAAAAGAATTGCTTATCGGCGAATGCCGCTTGAACAGTTACTGCATTGTATTCATTTTCAACATTATAAAGAAAATCATCTTTAGCTACCAATTTTGGTAAAACATAAGTAACAATATCTTTTGTGTTTACTTTACGAGCAGTTGGAACCAATTTAATTTTGAAGTTTTTTTCACGGGCATATTTAATATCATGTTGAGAAAGATTCTGAATGCCAATGTTCAAAATTGCATCGGGATTTACGAATAAACCGTAAGCGTGTGCAGTGGCGATAGCCAGCTTATATTTTGGATCGTAACCACCAACATCTAAAATAGGGTCGGTTTCGGCAAAACCCAAATCTTGCGCCTCTTTTAACGCAGAATCATAGCTCTGGTTTTCGTTAAATATTTTTGAGAGAATATAATTCGATGAACCATTAAATATCCCACTTAACGCATGAAAAAGTTCGTTATCATAATATTCCTCTAAATTTCTAATGATTGGAATACTGCCACAAACTGCCCCTTCATACAATAATGAAGTTCCATGTTTCTGCTGCAGATCTACTAACTCTTTCAAATGTGTAGCAATCATTTTCTTATTAGCAGAAACTACATTTTTACCATTCTTTAATGCTGTGGTTACAATGTCATAAGCCGCATCAGCATCGTTAATTAACTCTACAATCGTATTAATTTCCGAATTGTTCAGAATTTCATTTTTATCCGTGGTAAATAAATCCTTATCTAGTGTGCGTTTTTTTTTAGGGTTCTTAATCGCTATTTTAATTATTTCCAAGTTTAGGTTTTGGCTCTGAATAATATCCAATAAACCTTGCCCTACAACTCCGAAACCAAATAATCCTATTTTTAAATTTTTACTCATGTTATGTTATAGTATCAAGTAGCGAGTATCAAGTATCAAGACTGGGTGCTCAAAAGGCATTTCGCCACTACAATTTGTTTTTTATATTATGTTCTTTTAATCTCAAGGCTCCGCTGAACTTTGGTCTTTAATTTTGGGTTTTCCCTTTGGTCTTTCAGCTTAGTCTGTAACCAATTAAGCAGTGTGCTGCAACTTAAAAATCTTCTTATCTCTACTTTCTTTTATAAAAGTGCCGATGATGTTTGTTAGAGCATTTGTTTCAATCAAAAAACCATCATGGCCATATTCAGAATGAATTGCAGCAAATTCAGCGTTTGGAATATGGTCTGCTAAATATTTTTGTTCCGATAATGGAAACAGAAAATCATTTTCGATTCCAATAACCAATGTATTGGCCTTTATTAGCTTCAAGGCATCTGAAATTGATTTACGATTACGACCAACATTATGACTATCCATCGCTTTAGTTAAATAATAATAGCTGTAAGCATTGAAGCGATTTATTAATTTTTCTCCCTGATAATTTTGGTAAGATGATGCTCTGAAATTATCTGTTTTATCGTTTACACTTTCAACTTGAGTATTGCCATAAGCATTATACGTTCTGTAGCTTAAAAGCGCAATACTGCGAGCTGTTTTTAAACCTTTACTTCCTCCATCAGGTTGGTTAGCAAAAAAAGTTCTATCGGTCGTAATTGCTAAACGCTGACTTTCATTAAAAGCAATTCCCCAAGGAGAATGAACCGCATTAGTGGCTACTAAAATTAAGTTCTCAATTTTATTGGGTTCTATAATTCCCCATTCAACTGCTTGTTGGCCTCCAAGTGAACCGCCAATTAAAAGTTTAATTTGATTAACGCTTAAATGATTTGCTAATAATTGATGGGCTGATACAAAATCGCGAATGGTAAACTGCGGAAATGATAAAAAGTAGGGTAAACCATTTACAGGATTTGTGCTTAACGGACTAGTAGTGCCATAATTTGAGCCCAGAACGTTTGCGCAAATTATGAAATGGTCTTGAGGATTAAACAAAGCGTTTTGCCCAAATAAACCTTCCCACCATTCAAAAACATCTGCGTTGGCCGTAAGTGCGTGGCAAACCCAAATTACATTATCTTTTTTGGCGTTCAGCTTTCCATAAGTTTGATAAGCAATTTGCAGGTTGCGAATTTTTTTTCCACTTTCTAGTTTAAATTGTTTAGGATAACTATATACCTCAGCCCCTAAATTAGATTTTGAATTTATATCGTTGTTGCTATTTTGCATCTTGTTTTGTAAAATGAGTTTTAAAAGCCTTTTTCGGAGGTTAATGGTTATGCCTGTAAATTTCCAGCGCTAATGGCTGCAAAAGCCTGCTCAAAATCTGCCTTAATATCATCGATATGCTCTATACCTACCGAAACCCTCAGGGCATTTGGTTTAACACCGGCTGCTAATTGCTCAATTTCGCTTAATTGTTGGTGTGTTGTTGCAGACGGCTGGATGATTAATGTTTTTGCATCTCCAACATTTGCTAAATGAGAAACCAATTTTAAGCTATCAATTACTTGCGATGCATTTTCTTTGGTGCCATTTAGTTCGAACGATAAAACACCCCCAAAACCGTTACTTAAATACTTTTTGGCAAGATTATTATATTTGCTGCTGGCTAAACCAGGATATTGAACCTCTTTAACTAGTGGATGGTTTTCTAGCCAGGTTGCTAGTTCTAAGGCGTTATCTACATGGCGTTGAACACGAAGTGATAAAGTTTCTAAACCTTGCAATAAAAGGAATGAATTGAAGGGCGAAAGGGCAGGACCTAAATCCCTTAAACCCTCAACACGAGCACGAATAATGAACTGGATATTTCCAAACGGACCGCCGATCCCGAAAACATCATTAAAAATTAATCCGTGATAACCTTCTGATGGCTCCGTAAATTGAGGGAATTTTCCATTTCCCCAATTGTAGTTTCCCCCATCAACAATTACGCCGCCAATGCTGGTTCCATGCCCGCCAATCCATTTAGTAGCAGATTCTACAACAATGTTTGCACCATGTTCCAATGGTTTAAATAAATATCCACCAGCACCAAAAGTATTATCTACTATAAAAGGAATATCGTATTTCTTTGCAATGGCGGCAATTTTTTCAAAATCTGGAACACTGAAAGAAGGGTTTCCAATAGTTTCTAAATAGATGGCTTTGGTTTTGTCAGTAATTTTTTGTTCAAATTCCTCGGGTACATCTGGGTTAGCAAAATCAACATGAATGCCCAAACGTTTAAAGGCAACTTTAAATTGGTTATAAGTCCCACCGTAAATATGTGAGGAAGAAACGATGCTATCGCCAGCTTCCAATATATTGTGTAAAGCAATAAATTGTGCCGCTTGACCAGAAGAAACAGCTAAAGCTGCAACTCCGCCCTCCAAAGCTGCGACTCTCTTTTCAAAAACATCTGTTGTCGGATTCATTAAACGGGTATAAATATTCCCGAATTCTTTCAGCGCAAATAAATTAGCGCCATGCTCGGCATTTTTGAATCCGTAAGATGTTGTTTGGTAAATTGGAACTGCTCTAGAACCTGTTGTAGGGTCTATTTCTTGTCCAGCATGTAATTGTAGGGTTTCAAATTTATATGAGGTTGACATAATTTCTAATGATTGGCTGAATGAATGTTTTAATGATTGATTGATTGATTTAAGCGGTTCTGAAAGCAGATACTCCTAAAAATCTAGCAAGAGTCGTATCCCGATTATCGGGACCTTCCAATTTGAAAAAGAAACAAAAGAGGAAGTTTTTAGATTATTGTATGCAACAGCACATAAAGGTAATCGCCTGCCTATCATGCATAAAACAAATAGAAGAATTTGCTATTCTGTTTAAATTCTGCTCGCCTTGCGATTGAAGATTTAATGTATTCATCAGTTTTAATTTATATCTCCAAATAACACCATGTCATTTGAACAGGAATTGGCACCTTCTCTTTCTGAGGGTTGCCAGTGGGTCACGGAGCCAGTCTCTCGCCACTTCTTTATAAATCAATCCGATTAAGATTGACTTTTATTTAGCTATCTGCCAAATAATATTTCAAATATCTAAATTAAATATCAAACAACAAAATTAAATTCTGATTTTTTGTCAACTACTTGTAAATCAATTTTGTAATTTTAATCACTAAAACAAAATAAGTTGAAGTAACCTAAATTTAACATCAAAACTTTATGTTTGTATTACCTATCTAATCAATATGAAAAAAATAAAATCTATTTTTCTGGTATTGCTCATAGCGATTTCAGGATTAAACGCTCAAGCCCAATTCGGCGGATTAAAAGACAAGTTATTAAAAGTTGGAACGGCGCAAGGCGCTAAGGCACTTGGCGTTGATAAATTCTTAAAACAACCAGCCGCAATCACAACCTCGTTTGAAGATGTAAATCGTGAGGGCGAAAAAATGCCAGATTTCAATGCGAGTGCAAAATTTCAACCTTTGTATTTATTGCCGAAAAACCCTGATGGTGGTTATGTTTTGTGTGAGGGTTTTTATGAAATGACGAATAAAAGTTATTGCTTAAAAGCAGGAACATTTGCGCCATCAAAAGGCGATGGGTATATGTTTGCGCCAGTTTTAGGTCCTAAAGAGGAAATTGTTATTTCTGTTTTAAAAAGTGCAGAAAAACATCCAGATGTAGATCAACATGATATTCAGGTTTTGCTCTGGACAATTATTGCCAGAACAAAATTTGCCGATTATGCAGGGACTGTTAAATTAACTGCAATTAAACTCTTAACACCAAAACAGTTGACACAATTGGAAGGTGGCGCATTAGGTATTTTACCGTTCGATGTAATGGAAAAAGCAAAAGACCAATTGCCATCTGGAATTAAAGCTGTTTTCGAAGCAGAAAATAATATTCGCCAATTGGTTTCATCTGGCAATTATACCTATGCGGATATGGAGAAATACGCTATTATTGCGGGAATGGCGCCACCTAGAGCTGATGTACCAAGTGGTATTTGGACAAAACATCCTGATGGGTATTATGTGCGTTATTTTCCATCAGGTTACTCGATTACCAAAGTTCAGGTTTATGTACCAAAGGAATTGTTAGCCAATGGTAATAAACTGATTTATGATGCCGCAGGAGATATTGCTTGCCCTGCAAATACAGGTTCTCAACGATTAGCACAAACCAATGAGCCACTAAATGCAAATTATAAACTTAAATTGGCCACCATTTGTAATCCAAAATAAATTAAGTTAAACTAAGTCGCTAAAGCAAAAAGGCTGATTCAGAAAATGAATCAGCCTTTCATATTTCCAAGACAATTATTTTATACACATTTATCTACTTCAACTAGAGGAGAAGACAGTGTCTCATATTCTGCCTCTGCGGCTTTTAGCACCGCCAAATGAGAAACAAAGTAAGCCAAAGTACTTTCGGCACCTTGATTTCTATTTACACTATTAAACTGTAAACCATCAGCACAACCATGTGTCTCAAAATCGTACAAAGGAATATGTAAACTATTTCTTCCTAGAAACCATTCGTAACTGGTATGCATTAAAGATAGATATTGATCATCTTTAGTAATTTCGAAAGTTTTGGCATACAATAAAACCATTGCCATTGTCTCAATTGCTTGTTGATCGTAAATAGGATTCTTACTATGCTTTTTCATCCAACCATCATTACCAACTGGGTTTAAATATCCATTTTCGAAAGAAAATGTATTTAAAAATTTAATACTTTCCATTGCAATTTGATAAGATTCGGTATTTCCAGTTACCTCGTAATGATGTAAGAGTGCTAAAGGCAGAATTGCATTATCATAGGTTAAAATGTTTTCGAACCAATGCCAATTACCGTCTCTATTTGTTTTATAAGAGTTCATCAAAGATGTTGCAAGCGTATTAATCTCCTTAACTAAAAGCTCATCTCCAGGATGCGCACAAAGATAATATGAAATGCCAATTATCGTATTAGCCCTACCTCTCAAATATTTCAAATCTTTGAAGTGCGACACTGAATGAGAGAAAAGTTCTCTACCAAACTCACGGTATGAGTTGTTTGGCGCAGCGGATATTAAATAACCTAGCGACCAAATTGTTCTACCAAATGAATCTTCTGAACCAACCTCATCTAAATAATTTCTATTAAAGCTTAAGAAGTTTCTAAAATTTCCATCCTCACTTTGCATGTATTGAATGAAACTCAAATAAATAGGCATCAACTTTAATGCTTGCTTATTTTTATCTTGCTCGTAAGCCATTAGCGCCAAAATAAGTGCCCTAGCATTATCATCTATACAATAACCTTCTTTCAAATTAGGTATGCCAAAACGGGCATGTTGGATAATTCCAGTATCATCCGTTAATAATGAAATATGGTTTAGGTTTAACGCTGGCATGCTTTCTACGTCGATAATTGGCGGCGTAACTCGTTTTGGTTTTTCTCCAGCTGTTAAAGCATTATTTAAAACATCAAGATAAACGTTACCAATAGCAGGCCACCTTAACTTTAATCCATATTGATAAGCATTGCGCTTTAAATTTTCGTGTTTGCTTTTATCGCTAAGTAATTCGTTAACAATTGAAGCCAACTGCTTATCGTTTTTAAAATCGAATAATTTACCACGATTTTCTGCTAGCAATTCTTGAGCATGCCAATATGGTGTTGAAACAACAGCAGCACCTGCTCCAATCGCATAAGATAATGTTCCGCTGGTAATCTGCGCCTCATTTAAATATGGTGTAATGTATAAATAACAAGCTGTTAAATATTGATGAAGCTCATTTTCAGAAACAAACTTGTTTACAAATGCGATATTATTTTCTACTCCTAGTTCTTTAGCTAAACTTTTAAGACTGTCGCGATACTCCTCTCCATTATGTTTTACAACTCCAGGATGTGTATTTCCAAGTATAACATACAAAACATCAGGATGTTGTGCAACGATGCTAGGCAAAGCTTTAATTACAGTTTCAAGTCCTTTGTTTCGGCTGATTAATCCAAAGGTAAAAAGCACTTTTCTATCACTGAATAATTTACTTTGAGCAACTTCATTATTTAAAATTGGTTCTAAATCTGGCACGCCATGCTCAATAAGTTTTATTGATGATTGCGGAATTTGATAAATACTGGTTAAGAATAAAACTGCCTTTTTACTCATCACCACAATTTTCGAAGATTTTATTGCTATCTCCTTAATAATAGTTTGTTGCATGAAATTTGGTTCTTTTAAAACCGTATGCAAAATGGTAATGAAAGGTTTTTTTAATCTATTGATTAGCGATAATAGGAATACACCGCTATTTCCTCCGAAAATTCCAAATTCGTGTTCAATAATACAAGTATCAACATCGCTATTGTTTATAAAATCTGCAGCCTCAATGTAATCTTGTTGATTTTGCTGACGGATAATAAACTTAACTTCATTTGGGTAATTATGTTCATGAGGATCATCAGATTCATTCATAGCTACAACAAAGCTATTTTCAGAATCGTAAGCGGGATTTAGACCTAAAGCGTTAACTAAATTTAAATTAAATGTAGCTAACCCACATTCACGTGGTGGGTAAGTGGAGATATAGGCTATTTTCATATGTATTTCAAAAGATTAGATACTTAAATAACATACAATTACCTAAATAGTTTGGGATTCACTCAATTTACACTTTTAAAAGCTAAAACAATACGTTTTAGATGCTTGTTAGTAAGTAAAAATGTAAAACTTTGTTATGAGATCGATTTGGAAAGGTTCAATTGGGTTTGGTTTGGTTAACATTCCTGTCAAATTATTTTCGGGAGTGCAGAATAGTAACCTCGATTTAGATATGCTTGATGAACGCGATCATGCTAAAATTAAGTTTCTTCGTATTAACGAGAATTCACACAAGGAAGTTCCTTATGAAAAAATAGTAAAAGGATATTTTTTGAAAGATAAGTACATCATTCTCGATAAACATGATTTTGAAGAAGCGGCTCCCGAAAAAACCAAAATAATTGAGATAGAAAATTTTGTTGATATCAAGGAAATTAATCCTGTTTATTATGAAACCTCCTATTATACTGAGCCAGAAAAACAGGGTAGAAAAGCTTACACTTTACTATTAAAAGCATTAGAAAAATCTGGAAAAGCTGGTGTTGCCCGTTTCGTGCTTAGAAATACAGAAAACCTTTGCGTCATTCATCCAATGGAAAATGTGATTGTAATCACCAAAATCAGATTTGAGCAAGAAATAAGGAGTTTATCGGAAATTACCAAAGTGGAAGACATTAACATTACTAAGAAAGAAATGGATGTTGGTTTAGCATTGATTAAGCAATACAGTTCTAAATTCGATTTAAGCACTTTTAAAGACGATTATAGTGATGAACTTTTGAAAATAATTAAAGCCAAGGCCAAGGGAATGCGTGCAACTGTTAAGAAAATGAAACCTCAGAAAGCAACAAGTGATGATTTATACGAACAATTGATGCAGAGTTTAGGTTCAAAGAAAGCCTAGTTCTACAAAAACCTATATATTAAACAAATAGCCCATGATTTTAATCATGGGCTATCTGTTTAAAATTGCTAATTTAAAGTATAATTAGATTATCATTATTTAAAAGCAGCTTTTAATTGATCTGCGGTATAAGCTTGAGCTGCCTTAGCTTCAGGTACGGCGATTGTCATTCCAAAAAACTCGTGAGTTACGCCTTCGTAATTTCTGCTATTTACTTTTACACCAGCATCAGATAATTTATTTGCCAACATCGTTCCATCATCATGCAATGGATCAATTTCTGCAGTAATAATTGTAGTTGGTGGCAATCCTTTCAAATTGGCATTTACTAAAGATATTTTTGGATCTTGGGCTTCAATCATGTTATTCAAATATTTTTCAGTAAACCAAGTCATCATTGCTTTGTTCAGGGGTTTAGCCATAGCATACATTTTGTAAGATTCTGTATTCATATCTGCTTGTGCTATTGGATAAACTAAAACCTCATGTATTGGAATCATTATTTTTCTATCTCTAGCCATTATTGATACATTGGCAGCTAAGTTTCCACCAGCACTTTCACCAACAACAGCGATTTTAGCTGGATCAGCCTTTAAACTGGCTGCATTTTTTACAGCCCACTCATAAGCCGCAAAAGCGTCATTATGTGCAGTAGGGAATTTATTTTCTGGCGCTAGTCTGTAAGCTACAGAGATCACAACGGCTCCGACTTGTTCTGCTAAACCTTGTGCTGATGAATTATAAACGTCTAAGTTTGCAATTACAAATCCGCCTCCATGATAATAAACAATTAAAGGAAACGGACCATTACCCGATTTTGGAGTGTAAATTCTTAAGTGAATTTTACCACCACTTACATCAATATCTTTTCCCATCGTATCTACTTTCGATGCCGGAATAGTAATGTTATTTTCTTTCACCAAATCCATCACAGCATCTGTAGGCGTATGATTTTTACGGGCATCAATTGCACTTAAAGACTCAATAGGTCCATCGCCATAGCTTCCCAGTTTTTCTATTACAGTTTGCATTTCTGGTTTAATTGTCTTTCCCCATTCTGGAGCAGGTCCGGCTGGTTTTAGTGCCGTAATAGAAACCGTAGAATCTATTGTTAAAGAATCCGTTGTTTTAGTTCTGGTTTCGCTCGTACATGCAGAAATAGAGATTGCAACTGCACAAACGGCAGAAGAAAGTTTTAATAAATTGGTTTTCATAGGGTTAATTTTTTGTTTTTATAAATGTTGTTTCTATAACGTTATCAATTAGATAAGTGTTTTTAAAGCTTTACAACCGTATAGAATTTTATTAAAGATCAAACATCTTCGACAATTGGGTTGTTCTTAAAAAAACTAATAATTATGTTAACAGAAATAACAGGCTTACCAGATAATATTTTTGGAGTGAGGGCTACCGGAGAAGTTACTAGTGATGATTTGAAAAATGTTTTATTGCCAGGCTTAAAAAGAACGGCTGAACGTTTTGATGAAATAAGGTATTTGTTGGTTTTAGAAACCGATGTAAAAAATTTTACTGCAGGTGCGTGGGTTCAGGATGCTAAGGCTGGGTTACAAAATTTCACCAAGTGGAAAAAAATTGCAGTAGTAAGTCATGAAAAAGGTGTAGAATGGTTTACAGATGTGTTTACAATTGCAACGCCTGGAAGCTCTAAAGGTTTTAAACCTGATGAATTAGAGGAGGCAAAAGCTTGGTTAATAAATGAGGAATAATTATATCGTTATGAAAGATTCAAAAACATCGGCAGAGCAAAGCAAGGCTACAGCACCGAAAAATGAGAAAGCTAAAGGTGCAGATGAAAAGGTAACATCAGCCAAAGATGCAAGCAAGGTAAGTGTTACTAAAGATGCTCCATCAAAACACAACAAACCTTAATTAACATTCTACCAGTTATATGATATTAGCAAATGTTAATATAAATCGTTTTTATGATAAAGCCTATGATTGGGTAATTGATAAGGGTCCATCGATATTACTAGGGATTGGGGTTCTATTTATAGGACTATGGCTTATAAAGCTATTTAGTAGGTGGATTAGGACTGGAATGACAAAAAAGTCTGTTAATCCATCATTGGCTCCATTTCTATGTAGTCTTGTTGTAATTGTTTTAAGAGTTCTATTGATCCTTACCGTTATGCAAATAATTGGTATAAAATTAACTTTCCTAACAGTACTGATTGGTGGAATGGGCGTCGCCGCTGGTCTAGCTTTATCTGGAACACTCCAAAACTTTGCAAGTGGCGTATTGATATTGCTATTAAAGCCTTTTGTTGTTGGCGATAATATTATCGCTCAGGGTCAGGAGGGAACAGTAACATCTATCCAAATTTTTTACACTATTATTAAGACATTCGATAATAGAACTGTTGTTATTCCAAATGGGAAGTTATCAAATGAGGTAATTATAAACATTAGTCGCGAGGGCAGTAGAAGATTAGATATAGAAATAAAGTTTAGTTATGGTATTGAATATGATGAAATAGCGGCTATATTTAACAAAACTGTGGAGGAGTTTAAAGACTGTCTTAAAACTCCAGAACGCAGAATTGGAGTATCAGCTTTAGAAGATAGTGGTTATAAAGTGAGTATGAATGTTTGGGTAAACGCCCATGGATTTACAGATACTAAACTTGCTTTTCAGGAAGAGTTGATGAAAAACCTTAAACAAGGAGGGGTGAAACTTCCAGGAATTGGAGATTAGTTAAAATTGCTTTCTTAAAAGGGCGTAAATTTTATCCATTAATTCATCGATGTTGAAAGGTTTAGCCATAAAATCATCTGCAGAAATTCCATCTAATGTGTAGTTAGAAGAATTGTAACGGGCAGAAATCATTAAAACAGGAATGTGATTAGTAGAATCGGTTTCCTTTAATTCCTTAAGAAGTACTCTGCCATCGAAATCGGGCAGCATGATATCCATTATAACAACATCGGGGCAAAATTCCTGAACATGATTTAAAAAATTGGCACCTTTATTTAAACCAGCTACATTAAAAGCTTCGCTTTCCAAAATAAGCGTAATAACATCTAGAATTGCATGGTTATCTTCTATAACCAAAATGTTTTTCTTTGCCAAGGTTGGGATGATTGTTTAAAATTTGAACAAATATATAATAAAATATAAATCCAAAAACCCAATTTAGCTAATTAGAGTCATTCTAAAAAAAGCTTAATAATTATTAATTCGATAATCTATTTATAAGATCTAAATTTAGTATGAATAAATTTTCTGTTGATTTAACCAATTGTGATAAGGAACCGATCCATGTTCCTGGCAAAGTTCAATCACATGGTTTCTTAATCGCAATAGATAAAGCCAATTTTAACATCACATATATTAGTGAAAACGCCATAAACTTCATTGGAGAATTTGCCAAAAATTTGTTAGAAAAGCCAATTGCCATACTCTCAAATTTTATTGAGCAAAATGAACAAAAGTTTGATATGGAAGATTTATTGAAACTTGGGATTGTTAAAAAAAGTTTTGATGGTGTAAGTCCATATCCTGTAGAAATTAAGGGTAAGCCATTTTATTTGATTATTTCCGCGTCGGTAAATGATTGGCTTTTTGAGTTTGAGCCTGTAACTTTACAATACGATATTCAAAGCTTAATCGGTCGCTCCGCATCCGTAATGCTTCAGGGTAAAAATGTTTTTGCTTTACTAAAAGCAGCTGCAGCAGAGGTAAAAAAACTTATTAATTACGATCGAATCATGATTTATAAGTTCTTAGATGATGGCCATGGAGAAGTAGTAGCCGAGGAAAAGGAAGAAAATCTAGAACCATTTTTTGGTTTGCATTATCCAGCTTCTGATATACCAAAACAAGCAAGAGATTTATATAAATTAAATTTAACCAGGTTAATTGCTGATGTGAATACAGAAGACTCCCAAATTATTACATATAAGCAGAACGAGCCGTTGGATTTAACAAACGGTGGTTTACGAGCGGTTTCCCCAATTCATATTCAATATTTAAAGAATATGGGCATTTATTCGAGTTTCAGTATTTCGTTAATTGCGCATGGCGAATTATGGGGACTCATCGCATGCCATAATTATAGTCCTAAGTTTATTGATTATAAAGCACGGGAAGGTTCTAAGCTTATTGGTGAAATTCTATCCTCTGCATTAGAATACCGTCAAGGTGAGGAAGATTCGGAAACACTCAAGCAATTTAAGGATACAGCCACATTGCTTACGGATTACCTAAACAGGGATAAATATCTTATTGATGCATTAGCTGGCCACGATAGAACACTTTTAAACGTTACTAAAGGCACGGGTGCGGCTATTATTTTTGAGGGCAATTTGAAAACTTTAGGTGTTGTGCCCGATGATAAAGACATTTGGGAGCTTGCCGAGTGGATAAAAACAAACAGTGATGAATCTATTTATTATACACATAGACTGTCAGAAATATTTCATCCAGCAAAAAAATATAAGGAAATCGCCTCTGGTATTTTATCTTGCTCAATAAGCAAAGATCCTGATGAAGTAATGATTTGGTTTAAGCCAGAGCAAATTGCTACCGTAAATTGGGCTGGAAATCCTGACAAGCCAGCTACGGCCTCAGAGAATGGTATGTTAAACATGTCTCCCAGAAAATCTTTCGAAACATGGTCGCAAGTGGTTAGCAACACTTCAGAAAAGTGGTTGAGTGAAGAAATTACATCTGTGTTGCGTATTCGTGAGGTTATTATCACCTATATTAATAAGAAAGCGAATGAGATTCGGTTATTAAATGAGAAATTACAAGCGGCGTATGAAGAGCTTGATACATTTAGCTACACCATTTCTCATGATTTAAGAACACCACTTACCTCGATAAAAACCTATGCAGAATTAATACTTAAAAATAAAAGTATTGATGAAAGTGGTAGAAAAATGTTGGATAGGATTTTAATTGGTGCCGATAAAATGAATTTCTTAATTAAGGAAATTCTCAACTTGGCAAGAGTTGGCCGTTTAGAGATCAATTTTGAAACAGTTAACATGCAATCTTTGTTAAATGAAATAAGTACCGAGGTTTGGGCGGCTTTTAAAGCAGACAATGCCGAACTTATTTTAGGGCAAATGCCAGAACTAAAAGGTGATAAAACAATGATTGTACAGGTTTTTACTAACCTGATCAGTAATGCGGTAAAATACTCTGTAATGGTTGAAAAACCAAAAATAGAGGTTACTGCGTACATTGATGGAGGAGAAACTATATATGCGATTAAAGATAACGGTATGGGAATTGATAACCGTTATTATGACAGGGTTTTTGAGCTTTTTAAGCGCATGGATAATGTTAAGGATATTGAAGGAACAGGGGTTGGACTAGCTATTGTAAAACGAGTTGTAGAAAGACACAACGGACGAGTATGGTTCGAAAGTAAATTGAATGTTGGTTCTACCTTTTATGTAGCTTTTAAAAATAGATAAAATGAAAACGCCAGATATTTTTTACGTAGAGGATGATGTAGATTATGCATTTTTTATGCAAAGTGCGCTACAAGAGGTTAAAGATGATTTAAGTTTAACAATTGTAGAGGATGGTGCTGAAGCCCTAGCACGACTACAGAGCTTTGCTGAAAGTAAAACAAAACCGAAGTTAATTTTATTGGACTTAAATCTCCCAGGTTTATCTGGCTTAGATTTATTGAAATTTATAAGAAATATTCCTTATTTAAAAACTATTCCTGTTATCCTGTTCTCTACATCTGATAACCCCGATGATGTAAAGGCATCGATAGAATTTGGGGCCAATGCCTACCTTACAAAACCTGTTGGTTACGATAACCTTATAAAATGTGTTCATTCTGTACACGACTTTTGGTTTAACCAGCACTTAAGATTAAATTAAACAATACAAATGATATGAAGATTCGAGTTGACTAATTCGAATCTTTTGTTTTTATAACCTTTTAAATATTAGATAAATCCGAAAAATGATTGCCAATTTATTGAGAGTACAAACTGCAGAGTGCCATAAGGAGTTAGAATCTTTAATGTTTGTTAACGAAATTATGAACAATTCCTTAAGCATAGTTGCTTATAAAAAGCTATTAACTATTAATTATATCATGCACCAGAAACTGGAGAACAAATTGGCAAATATGCTAGATGCCAATTTAGGAGAAAAGCTGGGTATGAAGAATAGATTAAAGTTATCGGCATTAGAAAAAGATTTAGCGTATTGGGAAATAGATAGTTTAAGTTTGCCAGGTTTAAATTTTGATTTGTTTATCCCTGAAAAAAATAATGCAGCAATTTTAGGCGCATTGTACGTGCTTGAAGGCGCTACATTGGGTGGAAACGTAATAAAGAAGCATATCTTGGCTAATCCAAATTTTAAAGATGCTTCTGATGGATTAAATTATTATGGAGTTTATGGAGAGGAGTTAGGCACGAAATGGAAAACATTTGTTTCTATATTAAATGAGAGCGTACCAGAGGCCGATTATGAGCAATGTGTGGAAAGCGCTAATCAAACCTTCAATAATTTGATCAACTTATCAAAACAGGTTAACTAAGTTGACTAAATTGCACACTAAAAATTAAAAAAATACATTTGTAATAGTGCTAGGGCATTTTTTCGATTGTGAAAATGTGCAAAACTTCTTTCAAATTAATATTTGCTTTCTGTTGTTAATTCAAGGTAAATATGTATTATTGAAAAAATAAATTTTTTAAACCTTAAAAACATCAATTAGCGATGGAAAAATTCTCAAAAGTTAAAGCTGCTGTTGCTGCGATTGAAGCAGATGTAGAAAAATTTTATAATGCTGGCAATGCAGCTGCTGGTACTCGTGTGCGTAAAGCAATGCAAGATCTTAAAGTTTTAGCACAAGAAATCCGTGCAGAAGTAACTGACAAGAAAAATACTGGCAAATAATATTTCGCGAGTAAGAACAAAAAGGCCCCGATTTTCGGGGCCTTTTTGCGTTTGGTAAAATCTATATCTCGATTTTGGGATATTCTTTGTTTGTCATATTAAAATATTGCAGGTTTATCAGCAACTAAACTAATACAGCGCAAACGTTTGATACATTATTACTTAACCTCGTTCACAATTAAATCAGATTCTACAATAGTGTTATAAAATGCTTGGTTCTCTAAGTTCGGGCTATTAATTAAATCCAAAAGAATATTGGCAGCTTTTTGTCCTTGTAAATAAGGATATTGTTCTACAGATGCCACTGGAGAATGATCTAAGTAACTTATAATGGGCAAATTGGCATAACTTACAACATCGAAATCGTTTATAACATTAAGTTTTTTAAAATATTTTATCAAAAAAAGCGCCACGTAATCGTTAAATGCAACGATAGCGGTCGGTTTTCTTTTATGACTTAAGAATTGATCTGCAGCCTCAATAGTTCCTTTTTCAGTTAAGTCGCAATTTACAACCAAAGATGGATCAAATTTTAATCTATTGAATGTAATTGCTTGCATATAACCGTCTTTGCGCTCTTCACTTGCATATAAAGTGCTCGGGCCATTTATCATTCCAATACTTCTATGGCCTTTTTTTAGTAGATAGTTTACAGCTTTAACAGTTGCACTTTCCAAGCTACAAGCTACATAATGCACATTCTTAAATGGGGGAATTCTATCGAAAAATACAACAGGAATATTAAAGGAGTTTAATTTCTCAAAATGATCAAATTTCGAAGTGTCTTTACTAATAGATACTAAAAGCCCATCTACACGTTGATTTTTCATCTTTTCAACGAGCTTCACTTCTTGCTCATAGTCATCATGAGATTGAGCAAAAATTACGGTATAATTCTTTTTCAGCGCTTCATCTTCAATAGCCGATATTGCAGTAGAAAAAAAATGCTCAGAAAGTTCTGGTAAAATAACACCAATAGTATAAGTTTTTCCTTTTTGAAAAAGGATAGCAGCGTTATTAGGCTCGTAATTAAGTGATTTTGCCAGTTGTTTAATTTTCTCTCTTGTAACCGCTCCAATACTGGGGTGATCATGTAATCCCCTCGATACACTGGAAGGAGAGATGTTCAAAATTTTGGCGATTTCCTTTATTGTTGTGGGTTTCGATTGCATTCTGACGGCTAAACTACATTAAATTTCTTCTACTTGTAATAATACGAAATTAATCAAACGTTTGCGTTGTTTTTTTTCCATCATTTGTTTTATTCAGCATATAAATATCAATACATTCGATAAATCAACTATAAAGGAGATAAGTTATCAACCAAAAACAACTATGAACAGAAGACAATTTGTAAGAAATGCAGGATTAACCACTGCAGCTTTTGCAGCCATTCCAGATCAAACTATTTTTGCATCACAAGCTGATGAAAAAATTAAGGTAGTGATGATTGGAGTAGGAATGAGGGGCCAAAACCACTTAGATTTACTTTTGAAGAGAAATGATGTAGATCTTATTGCTATCTGCGATGTTGATGATAAAATGCTGCAAATGAGCAAGGCTATTATTGCTAAAAGTGGTAAGCCAATGCCGAAGATCTTTACAGGTGATGAAAATGCCTGGAAGAAAATGCTAGAACTTAAGGGCATTAAGGCAGTTATAATTGCAACACCTTGGGAACTTCATAAACCTATGATTATAAGCGCTATTGATGCTGGTATTAAGTATATAGGCACAGAAGTAGCCTTGGGTATAAATTTACAAGATCATTGGGATGTGGTACACGCTGCAGAAAAGAGTGATGCACACGTAATGATGTTAGAAAATGTATGCTACCGAAGAGATGTACTAGCTGCATTAAGTATGGTTAGAGCAGGTATTTTTGGAGAGATGATCCATCTTCAAGGTGGCTATCAACATGATTTAAGAGAAGTGAAATTTAATGATGGCATTAATCCTTATGGCAATGGGGTTGAATTTGGGGAGAAAGGGTTCTCAGAAGCTAAATGGAGAACAAATCATTCAGTTCATCGTAATGGGGATTTATACCCCACTCATGGCGTAGGGCCAATAGCACAATGCATAAATATTAATAGGGGTAACCGGTTTTTAAAATTAAACTCATTCGCTACAAAATCTCGTGGATTACATAATTATATTGTAGAGAAAGGTGGAGCAACACACCCTAATGCGAAAGTGAATTTTAGGTTAGGGGATATTGTAACAACCACATTAGATTGTGCAAATGGTGAAACCATTATTTTACAGCACGATACAAATTTGCCAAGACCTTATTCTCTTGGATTTCGTTTTCAAGGTACAAAGGGGTTATGGATGGATGTAAATAAAAGCATTTATGTTGAGGGTGTAAGCAAGCCTCATGCTTGGGATAGTGCGAAGGAGTGGTTGGATAAGTATGATCATCCACTTTGGAAAAAATATGGTAATGATGCGCAAGGTGCCGGTCACGGTGGAATGGATTTCTTTGTGATTCATGCTTTTATCGAAGCCGCAAAACGCAATGAACCAACACCTTTAGATGTTTACGATGCAGCTGCGTGGAGTGCAATTACGCCTTTAAGCGAGCAATCGATAGAAATGGGCAATGAAACTATTGATTTTCCAGATTTTACTGGTGGAAAATGGATGAGCAGAAAGCCAATTTTTGCTTTAAATGATGATTATTAGATTACAAGATGAATACTTAAAACAGTGTAAATGTTGATTTTACAGCAAGAAATAATTGTTTATTTACAATAGCACTTACTGTAAATCATCAAAAATTTTTATTAAATTTACATTAGGTTAATGCTAATAATGTTATTTTGAATTATATAACTAAAGCTTAATTTTGAATCATTCAAACTGTTTCCTTCGTCCTTTTTGTGTAAGACATTTACTTTTCTTAACTCATTTTTTATAAATCGATACATGTATAAAGAATTAGAAAGTAATTTTTTTCTTTTAGTTAAATCGAACAAGGAAAAGGCGTTTCAATTAGTATTTGATGCTTATTGGGAAACGCTATACAAGCAAGCATTAAAAAAAATCCACTCAAATGATCTTGCTCAAGATTTAGTTCAGGAAGTATTTATTTGCTTATGGGATAAAATAGATCTACTTGATGCTGAGAAAAGTGTTCTGGCTTATTTATATGCAATATTACGGAACAAGGTTTTGAAGGTTTATGAAAAGGATGAGGTGAGTTTGAGATATGCAATCAATGTGACAGCAAAAGAATCTACAGCACATATCCATTCACAAAATATTCTTCTTGAAAAGGAACTCAAAAGAATAATCGATTTAGAAATCGAACGCATCCCGCCGCGTATGAAGGAAATTTATATCCTCAAAAAAGAAGATGATCTTTCAATTAAAGAGATTGCCGATAACTTATCACTATCTGAACAAACTATCAAAAATCAGCTCCAGAGTGCTTACACTCGCTTAAGAATGAGAGTTAAAGATTACGATTCTTCATTAGCCTTACTTGCTATTTTTATTGCTAAACATCTCTAAAACGAGGTGTTTTTACATTTACTAGCTATCCATAAGTTAATAAGTTATTTTTCTGTAAAGCGTTACTTTAATATCCTCAACTATTAAATTTTTAAAAAAAAGATTAAGTAGTCTAGTACTTTTCTTTCCTCCATCGGATACCTAATAAACGCCATTATTTTGAACCAAGACGAACTATCTCAGTTATTAATTAAATACAATAATCAAACAGCTACTCCTGATGAGAAAAGAGTTGTTGAGGATTGGTATGACCGAGTGAATGATACCCAACCCACTATAGAGCATGAAGATTACTTTACAATAAAAAACAAAATTTTTGAGAAAGTAAAGCATCAGCTGGCTTCAAATGCAGAACCCGTAAGAAAAAACAAATTAAAATTGTTTCGTAACGTGTTTTTAAGAGCTGCTATTTTGTTATTGGCTTTAGTTGGAGTTTCTTATTATTTTATTACACGAACTGATTCGAAAATTTTCGACGATCATTTAGTTTCTACTAAAACACATATAAAACCAGGTGGTAATAATGCCACACTTCTTTTGGCAGATGGCTCGCAAGTTATTTTAAATGAAGCGGTTGATGGACAAATTGCTAATCAGCCAGGCGTTAAAATTACTAAAACGAAAAGTGGAGAATTAATCTACAGTTTTATTGATGATGCAAATACTCAAGAGGTAAAATATAATACGGTAACTACGCCAAGAGGAGGGCAGTATCATTTAATATTGGTTGATGGTACCAATGTTTGGTTAAATGCAAACTCATCAATAAAATTCCCTACAGTGTTTGCAACTGATAATCGTAAAGTAGAAGTAACTGGTGAGGTTTATTTAGAAGTTTCAAAAAATAAGTTGAAACCATTCTTTGTAAGTACAAATCAATCAGAAATTAAGGTTTTAGGAACACATTTCAATATCAATGCTTATGATGAAGAAGAATATCAACGCACTACTTTACTCGAAGGATCTATTGAAATTACAAAAGGCAATGTTAAACAAGTACTCCTACCTAAACAACAAGCAAATATTAGCAAGTATTCTAATGTAATAAAACTGAAAGAAATAGAAGATTTAGATGCAATCATAGCATGGAAGAACGGCTATTTTCAATTTGAAAAAGCAGATTTAAAATCAGTAATGAGACAAATTTCAAGATGGTATGATACTGATGTGAGTTATAACGGACAGATACCAAACAAGGAATATAGCGGTAAAGTACCAAGAAATGTTGAAGTTAAAAAGCTAATTGAAATGCTATCCTATACGGGGATTTATTGCAAGATAGAGAAAAACCAGATAACTGTAAACCCTAAATAAACAACCAAACCAATCTAATCCTTAAAAAAAATATTGTTATGAAGAAAAAATAACTAAGCCGTAAATGCCAACTGATTAATCTGCCGAAAAAAAACGAGAAGTGTTCGTACCACTTCCCGTTATAATTTTGGGATTAACAATCCTATTCAGAAAATCTGTACTAGGAAAACAATAAGTTATCTAAGCTATAATGTTTTAAACCCAAATTCAAAGTTATGAATTTTAATACATTCAACACAACTGTATTTCGTATACAGTATCATCCCAAAAAATTACTATTAGTAATGAAGCTAACAACAATACTTTTACTCGCAACCCTCTGCCAGGTTAGTGCAAGTGTTTATAGCCAAAACATCACATTGAAGCAGAAAAACGTTTCAATAAATGCCGTATTTAAATCAATAGAAAAGCAAAGCGAATATGTTTTTTTATACGATAATTTGGAATTATCCAATGCACAAAAAATTACAATTGATGTTAAAAATGCTTCAATTGATCAGGTTTTAGATTTG
Organism: Pedobacter frigidisoli; assembly: GCF_004331675.1. Classification (GTDB taxonomy): domain Bacteria; phylum Bacteroidota; class Bacteroidia; order Sphingobacteriales; family Sphingobacteriaceae; genus Pedobacter; species Pedobacter frigidisoli. The sequence goes on from NZ_SJSN01000016.1 coordinate 104,056, forward strand.
TGTTTTAAAAATCAAGCCTTAAGTTACAAGATTTTTGAAAAAACAATTGTGCTCAGAAAAAAAGATCAATTAACCAAGCCAGTATTATTTGAAATTATTAGAGGTAAGATTTTAGATGAAACTGGATTGCCGATTATTGGCGCAAGTATTTTGGTTAAGGGTACCAAAATTGGTGCAGTAACCGATGTTAATGGTAATTTTAGTATCAATACAAGTAACGGTGCCGTTTTAGTGGTATCGTATATTGGATACGAAGCCCAAGAAATAAACATTGGAGAAAGTAAGAATTATACTATCTCTTTAAAACCATCTGAAAATAGTTTAAATGATGTTGTAGTAACTGCTTTAGGTGTAAAAAGATCTGAAAAGTCCTTAGGCTATGCCGTTCAAAGAGTATCAGGCGAAGCATTGAATACGGTAAAAGGAGTAGATTTAGGTACATCACTAACTGGTCGTGTTGCGGGTTTAGTAGTAAAAAACTCCACTGAATTTAACGCCAAGCCAACGCTTGAGTTAAGGGGCGAAACAGCTATTTTGGTTGTTGATGGTGTAGATTACGATAATTTAAGCCTTCGAGATATTCCAACTGACGACATCGAGAGTATCGATATTCTTAAAGGTCCGACTGCATCGGCACTATATGGCGCCAGAGCTCTTGGTGGTGTATATTTAATTACCACAAAAAAAGGAGCGGCTGGTAAAGGTTTTTCTGTTGATATAAATAGTAATACCATGTTGCAACTTGGTTACTTAGCTATACCAGAAGTGCAATCATCTTATGGGCGAGGTACTTATGGTGCCTTGGATAACGATTATGTTTGGGGCCCACGCTTAGACGTTGGTAATACCGGCAGAGATTGGAATCCAGTAACCACACAATATGAAGATGGACGGCCATTAAACTCAGTAGGGAAAGATAATTTGCGCAATTTCATGAGTACTGGTGTGGTAGCCAATAATAATATTACCGTTGCACAAAGTGGAGAAAACGGTAGTTTTAAAATTGGTTTAAATCACATTTACAACAAGGGGCAGTTTCCTAATCAAGAACTCAATAGCTTTAATTTAACCAGCGGTGGAGAAATAAAAGTGAATGATAAATTCAAAATAGAGAGTCATTTTGGTTTGAGCCGCCGTTCTGCTCCCCAAACCTGGGGAAGTGGTTATGGAAACCAAGGTTATCTGTATCAAATTGTAATGTGGACAGGAACTGAATATGACATTAGAGATTACAAGGATTATTGGAAAGTACCTAATCAAACTCAGAATTGGTTGTATACCAATTGGTACGATAATCCATATCTAATTGCCAACGAAAAGCTTGTTGGAATTCAAGAAAATACAGTAAACGCAAGTGTAACAGCAAATTATAAATTTACACCAGATTTAAATTTAATGTTGCGATTAGGTTATGATAATTATAATAATCGAAATACTCAACGTAACCCAACGGCAAATATTTATTCTACACGTGGTGGTTGGGATGCAAAGGGAATGTATTATATAAACGATGAAAAAGGATACAGTACCAGTAACGATTTAATTTTAACTTATACAAAAAAAGTAAATAAATTCAATTTTGACGTTTTAGCTGGAGGTAACTTTTTTCATAAAGAAGATGAAACCTTATCTGGCAATACTCAGGGAGGTTTAATTTCTCCAACTTTTTTCTCATTAAGAGGTTCTGTTCAGCCAGTAAGCGTTGGCCAAAGTTTCTCGCCAAAAGAGACTAGCAGTATTTACTCAAGAGCATCTATAGGATATAATAATGCTATATTTTTAGATTTTACCGGAAGAAACGATTGGATTTCCACTCAACCAAAATCTACAAGGTCTTATTTTTATCCTTCAATAGGATCAAGTGTGGTAATTTCCGATTTAATCAAAATGCCCACATTCGTAGATATGTTTAAGTTACGTGGATCTTTCGCGGTTTTTAAAACCCCCGCTGAAATTTTTGCGATAAATAGACCTTACAGCACTTCGGCAAATGTTTGGAATGGGTTAAATTCAGCCAGTTATTCGTCATCCCTATTAGGAGATAGCGATGTGTTACCAAGCTCTGCACGTACTTGGGAAATTGGTACTGCTGGGTATTTGTTCAAAAAGCGCTTACATTTTGATGTAGCTTATTTTAATAAATACTACTATAATCAGCAAACGTATGCGCCCATACCATCATCATCTGGTTTTACAAGTAAATTAGTTAATACTAATGAAACCTATACCCGCCGCGGATGGGAAATTACTGTGGATGGAGATGTAATCAAAAATGAAAACTTTAATTGGAATTCCCAAATAAATTGGTCAAATCAGCACCGCTATTACGATAAATTAGATCCAGTTTATTCGCCTGATGAATTGTATGTTAAAAAAGGCGAGCGTCTAGATACTTACTTATCTTCTTATTGGCTAACGGATCCTAATGGGAATGTGATCCATGAAAATGGTTATCCAGTTTCGAGTGATTATGATAAAAAATATGGATACAGCGATCCCGATTTTAGCTTTGGTTTCATCAATAACTTTAGGTACAAGAGTTGGAATTTAGGGTTAAATATTGATGGCAGAATAGGCGGATTGATGTATAATTACATTTATGATAAAATGTTCGATTCGGGAACAAATCCAGAAACTGATAACCAATTTCGTTACGATCAGGTAGTTAATGGGTTAACCAATTATGTAGGTGCTGGAGTTAAGGTGGTATCTGGATCTGTTACTTATGATAAATATGGAAATATAACTGCAGATAGCCGTAAATATGCTCCAAATGATGCAGAAGTAGCTTACCAAGATTATGCTCAAAATTTTAGAGGTGGCGATATGGGTATTCAAAAGGAAACATTTGTAAAGCTTAGGGAAGTGTCACTAGGCTACAGTTTTCCAACTAAATTCGTTTCTAAATTAGGAATGAGAAGAGCTTCAGTTTCCATTACTGGTCAAAACCTACTATTACTAACTGGATTTAAATTTTCCGATCCTGATGTTGATACGGAGAACTTAAATGCGCCATCTCAACGATTGCTAGGTTTTAATGTCAAAATCGGATTTTAATAATTCACCTTATTTAAACATGAAAATGAAAAATTTAAAATATATAATCCTTGTTCCACTTTTTGGGATTTTTATAAGTGGATGTAAGAAATATGAGGATATCAATAATAATCCAAATGTAACCAATCAGGTAAATTCTGCACTTTTGGCAACCAACATGATTTTAAGCATTACCAGAAGTGACATTTCTACTCAAAAATCATTCATGCAGCCCTCTCTGCTAGGAAAGTACATCACTTGGGGCGAGGGACAGGAAAGCTTTCAGTATAATCGTTTAGGAAGAGCAGATTTCGGAAGAATTTCACTCTTGAGAAGTATTGAGCCTATGGTAAATTATGCTCCAAGCGATAAATTGCGCAGTTCTTATGAGGCACTTGGTCACTTTATAAAGGCATGGCAGTTTTTTCAAACTACTATTCAAGTGGGCGATATTCCATACAGCGAAGCCGTAAAAGGTGAAACCGATAATATTTTAAAACCTAAATACGACACACAGAAAGCAGTATTTATTGGCATATTAAGCGAGCTTGATCAAGCAAATACATTATTCGCTGCAGGAACAAAATTCGATGGAGATCCAATCTATAGCGGTAGTGTAGATCAGTGGCAACGTTTAACCAACAGCTTTGAATTATTTGTGCTCATTAACTTATACAAAAAAACTGCCGATGCTGATTTAAAGGTAATAGAAAAATTTAAAGAAGTAATGGCTAGGCCTTTAATGAGAGATTATACTGATAATTTTGCTTTAGTTTATAGCGCAACCGCAAATCAAAATTATCCATGGAGCGATGTTCCAGCAGGTTCTAATCCATCGGTAAGATCAAATTATATCATGCTTACCACAACATTTCTTAACCCATTAAAAACATTAAACGATAGGCGTTTATTTTATTTCGCTAAGCCATCGCCAGTAAAAATTGCAGCTGGTTTAACTCAAAGCGATTATAATGCTTACATAGGTGCAGAACCATCAAACTCTTTTCCCGATTTACAAGTGATGAGGGTTGCAAAGGATTATTCAGATTTAAATAATCGATACTCGCAATTGGTAAATGCAGAACCTGTGGGGGTTTTTAATTATTGGGATTTGCAATTTGTTTTGGCTGAGGCTACAGTAAGGGGATGGATTACTGCAATACCAGCACAAACCTACTACGCTGCTGGTATTAAAAATTCGATGAACTTTATCGTGAAGTACACACCTGATGTGGCTGATTATAATCATGGCGTAAAATTGGATGATGCCTATATTGCTGCATACCCAGCATCAGTGGGCGTAGCCTTAGCTGGTACAATTGAACAGCAAATTGAACAAATTATCACCCAAAAATATTTAGCTAACTTTTTACAGGGAAGTAAATATGCGAGCTGGTACGAAAATCGCAGAACTGGTTATCCAGTATTTAAATTAAATTCGACAACGAATTTAAATATACCTTCGAGCAAGTTCCCATTACGTTGGTTGTATCCATCAAACGAGCTGAGTTACAATCCCGATAATGTAACAGCTGCAATTGCAAGTCAATACGGAGGAAACAATGATTATAACCAAACCATGTGGTTATTGAAGTAAAAACCTTGTAACGAATTACATTTATTTAAAAGCTCCAATTTTTTTGGAGCTTTTTTATTTTGCTTTCCACTGACGCTATTATTTTAATGATAGCCAATCTAATGCGTAAATTGCCCGAAATTTTAAATTAATGACTGCTGTATATTTTATATTTATTTTAATTGTTTTTGTCCTCATAATCATAAACTTACCTGTCTTCGGCAGGTTGCCCAAAGGTTTGCGGTCAGAGAAAATTCATCAACTGGCAAATTATAGAGAGGGTGCATTGCAAAATTTATCCGTAACACCCATGCAACCTGAGGGTGTTAGTTTTTTCAAAGTATTAAAAGCTTTTTTGTTTAAGAAACAACCTAATAAAATTCCTTTGAAACCATTGCCATTTGTTCAGCCAGATTTAAATGGATTACCCAAAAGCAGTTCGCCAGAGATTATTTGGTTCGGGCACTCTTCCTATTTAATTAAGGTTGATGGCTTGAGAGTTTTAGTAGATCCAATTTTTAGTGCAACTCCATCACCATTTTCTTTTATCGGTAGCAAGGCCTTTCCCGGAACAAGATTTATAAATGCCGAAGATTTTAAAAATATTGATGTATTATTGATTACACACGATCATTATGATCATTTGGATTACAGTAGTATTTTAAAAATCGCTCCAACAGCTAAGCAGATAGTTACGTCTATCGGCGTTGGTTCTCATTTAGAAAGATGGGGAATTTCAACGGATAAAATCAATGAACTTTGCTGGAATGAAACTACATCATCATTAAATGGCTTGAAATTCACAGCTGTTCCGGCAAGGCATTTTACGGGCAGAAAATTCAAGCGTAACCAAACCCTTTGGTCGGCTTTTGTATTGGAAACGGCCAACAATAAATTATTTCTTGGTGGCGATTCTGGGTATGATACTCACTTTGCTAAAATAGGGGAGGAATACGGCCCTTTTGATTTGGCTTTGCTAGAATGTGGGCAATACAATGAAATGTGGCCATATATTCACATGTTTCCAGAAGATTCGCTAAAGGCTGCAAAAGATTTAAAAGCGAAAATTATGATGCCTGTGCATTGGGGTAAATTTAGCTTGGCCATGCATACTTGGGATGAACCCATAAAAAGGATTGTTGCTGAAGCAGAAAGAATTAATTTTCCACTGATCACCCCGAAATTGGGTGAAACCGTTGTTTTGGGCGAATATCAACCAACAAAGCAATGGTGGATTGAAGAATAAAACTAAACAATATTTCGCTTTGGGTGTTTAAATTCTAAAATCAAATAGAATATGAAAACCGATCTTGTAGAAATTTTTCAAACCATCAGAGCCAGTGTACAACCTTATGCAACACGTGGATATACCGTGCATGAAAATTCTGAAAGTGGTTACGATCTCTATAGCGAAAAAAATATTGAAATTGGGGGTGAAAAAGTTACCGAACGTTTTTTCGTTGGTATATACATTAATGGCGAAGCAGTAGAATTAAAATTGAACACTACGGATTTTTCTGCCTCAAATCAGCACCTTGATAGCTTTGGCGATAATAAAGCAGGATTAAAAATAGCGCAGCTTGATGATTCGAAACTTAAGGAAGTGGAAACACTTGTAGAGATTATTCATACCAACTTCAAGGAAAAAGGATGGATTTAAAGTTTTGATGGCTAAATTTGCAAATGATAATCTTAGGTTATCGCTAAATTCAGCTAATTGAACATCATACATTCAACAGAAAATAACAACTGGCATCACGATATAAATTTAGCCTTGGCTGAGTTGAATATTGAGGGTCAGTTTTTTTTTGAGGATAGATTTAGTTTATTGCAGCTAAAGAATTTTAGTTTTGCTATAAACTTGGTAAGTCTTATTGATAACTTTCAACCTCAAGATCTTCTTGATCTGCAAGATAATTATAGCAAAAAAGGAGTGAGGCTGATCCACATTTGGGAGGATGTTTGGCTAATAAGATCTGAGCAGGTTTTGGCCCGCTTAGCATCTTTGCTAGGATTAAATAAGCGGATCCATGGAAGAAAAACTAAAATCGTAAAAATAACCAAACCAGTTGCTGATCAATTTCTAAATGAAAATCATCTCCAAGGTGCGGTAAGTAGCAGGTACAAATTAGGGCTATTTGAAAAGGATACTTTGGTTGCTGTAGCTACTTTTTCAGCATTACGAAAAATGAATCACACTGAAAATTATAAGTCAGCAGAATTGATACGGTTTGCCGTTAAGGCAGGTTATTCGGTTACTGGCGGCTTAAGTAAATTAATTTCATTTTTCTCAACCCAATACCAACCAAACGATTTAATGACTTACGCAGATAGAGATTGGTCGGCAGGAGAAGCTTATGTAAAGCTTGGATTCGTACAAACTGATGTTCTACAGCCTCAATATTTTTCTATTGATAAAAATCTTGTTCGTGCTTTAATAAAGGATGATCAGTTAATTGATCAAAAGGTTTTTAATACGGGTAGTTTAAAATACATCCTCAAATTCTAAATGGCAGCGCACAATTTAATCATCATTCTGGGTGCTACAGCATCGGGCAAAACCAAGCTTGCGGTTCAAGTTGCCAACGAATTAAATGGAGAAATAATCAGTGCAGATAGTCGTCAGATATTCAAACGGATGGATATTGGAACGGGAAAAGATCTTCAAGAATATCAAATCGATGGAAAAACAATTCCTTACCACTTGATTGATATTAAAGAACCCGGTGAGCGTTATCACGTTGATGCTTTTAAAAATGATTTTTACGAGGTATTTGATTCAATTACAGCAAAAGGAAAAGTACCCATACTTTGTGGCGGCACCGGAATGTACATCCATAGCCTTTTACAAAATCAAAATTACACTTCAATTCCTGCTAATCAGCGTTTAAGAGATGAGCTTGAAGTATTTTCAAAAGAAGAATTGATAATCAAATTAAATGCTTACGATAGCCACAATACTGCTCATGTAGATTTGTCCTCAAAAAAGAGATTAATAAGAGCAATAGAGATCGCCGAATTTTTAAGATTTAATGAATTGGAAATCATTGAGCGACCTGTACTTCAGCCCATCATATTTGGTTTAAAAAATGAGACTGAAATCACCAGATCAAAAATATTGAAGCGCCTAGATGATCGCTTGAATAGTGGAATGATTAGCGAAGTAGAACAACTACTTAAAGACGGCATCACAACTGAAACCCTGGTTTTTTATGGATTGGAATACAAGTTCATCAGCAATTATTTAGAAAATCTAATCACTTACGAAGATTTAAAGCTTAAACTGGGAATCGCTATTTGTCAGTATGCCAAGCGACAAAATACGTTTTTTAGGAAAATGGAAAAGGACAATGTGGCCATTATTTGGCTGAATGCGGCGCATGAAACAAACCATTTAAAACAAGAGATTTTAAATAAAGTTTCAATTAAAAAATATAATCTGTAATATTCGGTTTAAGAGTGGTTTACAACCATTAGTATGTGAAAAATATCCTTTTGGCACAGGTTTTGTAATTAAGCGACTTATATAGTTTAACTCAAAAACAATATTTTAAAATGAAAACAATTACTAAAATTATTGCTACTTCAGCAGCTGTGGTAGCATTATTCTTTACAACAAATGTTAATGCACAGTCAAAAAATTTAGGGATAGGGTTGAATGTTGGTGCAGGAACAACTACTGGTTTAGGCTTAGTTATAGGTGGAGATATTAGATATCAATTTAATGTTGATAAACAATTATCAATTCCAGTAACTGCTGGTTATAACAACTTTTCAGTAAAAGATGATTTTGGTGGCGGAAGTTTCGGAATCATTCCGGTAAAGGTTGGTGCAAAATATTTTTTTAATGATTCTGGTGCTGGTGCTTACGGCTTAGCTGAACTTGGTGCAGGTTTTGGAACTAGTGATGGTTCTGGAACTTCGTTTGTATATTCACCTGCAATCGGTTATGCATGGAGTAATGGTTTAGATCTTGCTGCAAAATACGAAGGTTATTCAAACAATGGTAGCATTGGCTTTGCTGGTATTCGTTTAGCTTACGGATTTAGTTTGTAATTGGTCTGCACTTATATTATTCAAAGCCTCAATGAAAGTTGAGGCTTTTTTTATTTACGATCATTTCTGAAAAAAATGAAAATTATAAAATCTGTAAATCATTAGTTATCGTATATACCCAAAACCCTAATTATTAATTTAAATATATCTAACATGAAAACAATTACTAAAATTTTCGCATCGTCATTAGCAGCGATTGCAATTTTTACAACAACAAACCTAAACGCACAAACAATGACGACTACCGATGCTCCAATGATGGAAAGCGGTATGGGTTTCAAAGTTGGTGTTGGAATTAGTGGAGGTGTGTTCAGAGATAAATCTCCTTTGGATTACGCTTATGGTGCCGATGTTAAACTACAATGGGATCTTACTCCTTATGTTGCAGTTACTGCATCTGGTGGTTACACAAAATTAATGGGAAAAGACAACGTGCTTGATGTTGATTTTATTCCAGCAAAAGGTGGTGTTAAAGTATTCCCAATTAAAAGAATGTACTTAGCTACAGAAGCGGGTGCTGGATTTGCAATTCAAGATGGTGCTAAAACCAACTTTATTTACACAGGTGGTTTAGGTTACGAATTCGGTGGATTTGATGTTGGTGTAAGATATGAAGGTTACGTTAATGATAGCGGATCTACTTTATACTTTAAAAAGACTGGTCAATACGCTTTAAGGTTAGCTTACAATTTCAAATTATAATTAAAACATCATATATTTTGGAAGCCTCGCAATTTGCGGGGCTTTTTTTATTTATTTAATATTTAAATTGCTAATTTGAGCCGAAAACCAAATACCATGAAAAGAATTTTCGGAATCGCCATACTTGCTACTTTATTCGCCTGTAACCAAGCAGATAAAAAATCTACTGAAATAAAAGATTCCATACAAGAGGATTCGTCGTCCACATCCATCAATATAAAAATTAAGGATGAAAAGAAATCTCAAATTTTAAATCAATACGTAGAATTAAAGAATGCACTCGTAGGTTCTGATTCTGCTATTGCTCAAAAATCTGCAATAGCGCTAGAAAAAAGTTTAGCAAATTACGAAGGTTGTGAGCCTACTGCAGAAATTGCCGCAAAAATTGCTTCATCTGTTGATCTGGTTATGCAACGTAAAAACTTTACGGTTTTAAGTGCTGATGTGATTGCGCTATTTAAAAACACTGAAATTGAATCTGGAACCCTTTACGTTCAACATTGCCCAATGGCAAATAAAGGCGACGGGGGCGATTGGCTTTCAACGAAAAAGGAAATTAGAAACCCATACTATGGAAATGCGATGTTGGAGTGCGGCAGAGTTGTGGAAGAAATCGTGAAAAAATAACAAATCGAAAGTAATCGAATATGATTGTTACGTCGGTTTGACCAATTATTCATATTAAATTAACAGATTTGTTATGCATGTATATTAATTTTATATAATTTAGAAAGCTATAAACACAATACAATAATATGTCAGATATTGCAGAGATTAAAGTTGATGGTAAGACAATAGAATTGCCAGTTATAACAGGAACAGAAGACGAAAAGGCCATTGATATTTCGAAATTAAGAGACTTAAGTGGATTTATAACTTTAGATACTGGTTTTAAAAATACTGGTTCAACAAAAAGTAAAATCACATTTTTAGATGGTGAAAAAGGGATCTTAAAATACAGAGGTTATTCTATTGAACAGCTTGCAGAAAAATCAAGTTTTTTAGAAGTTGCTTATCTAATCGTTTATGGAGATCTTCCAACTCAAGAGCAATTAGATGGCTTTCAAGCAGAAATTGCTAAGCATACGCTGATACACGAGGATATGAAGAAATTCTTCGATGGTTATCCGTCAAGATCTCATCCAATGGGTCAATTGGGTTCTTTAATCTTCTCTTTATCTACATTTTATCCAGAGTGTTTAAAGCCAAATCAAACTGCTGAAGAGCAAAATTTAACCATCATCAAACTGTTGGCTAAATTACCAACCATAGTCTCTTTTATCTACAAAAAATCATTAGGTCATCCACTTATTTACCCAAAAAATAAATACGATTATGTTACCAATTTCCTTTGGATGACATTTGGTCAACGTACTGAGGATTATGATGTAAATCCAATTGTAGTTAGCGCAATGAATAAATTGCTTATTCTGCATGCAGATCATGAACAAAATTGTTCTGCTTCTACGGTTCGTATCGTTGGTTCTTCAGATTGTAATTTATATGCATCGATCGCAGCAGGTATAGCAGCACTTTGGGGTCCACTTCATGGTGGCGCTAATCAAGCCGTTATTGATATGCTTGAATTGATTAAAGAAGATGGTGGAGATACAGAGAAATGGATTAACAAAGCAAAAGATAAAGAAGATCCTTTCCGCATGATGGGCTTTGGCCACCGTGTTTATAAAAACTTCGATCCACGAGCCAAGATCATTAAAAAAGCTTGCGATGATATTTTAGAGAACTTAGGTATTGATGATCCTATTTTAGAAATCGCTAAAAAATTAGAAGAAGCAGCGCTTACTGATCAATATTTTATTGATAGAAAATTATATCCTAACGTAGATTTTTATTCAGGTATTATTTACAGAGCCTTAGGTTTCCCATCAGAAATGTTTACGGTACTGTTCGCTTTAGGCCGCTTGCCAGGATGGATTGCACAATGGAAGGAAATGCATGAGAACAAGGAACCAATCGGTCGCCCTCGCCAAATTTACGTAGGCGAAACCGATAGAGAATTTGTTGATATCAAGAGTAGAAAATAATCTACTAGAAAAGAAAAATCCCCTTAATTATTAAAAATTAAGGGGATTTTTTTGTGCATTAATATTTTCAATTTTAAGTGGCTACGTAATAAATTAGGTTTAGCATTACCATCTCGCTGATTTTAAATGCGATGAAGAAAAGGATGAAGATCATGATCATTTTACCGATTACTTTTTTGCGTTGATAGAATAGTTTTAATGCATTAAACATATACCAACAAATCCAAACATACACACCAATAGTAATCATAGTTGAAAATATGGAGTCTTCTCCAAAAACATATTTGATTAATGGATTTGTTAAAATTGATACTATGAAATAAGCAGTCATCCCATGTATCGTAAAAATTAGGTGATCTAGGTAGTAAATGTGATTCTTTCTAAAATTCCACATAATAAACAAAGCTAAAAGTGGCATGAGGAGGAAGTATTGTTTAGGACGATTGTGCTCCAATGTTTCTTGAATCACTTCTGATTTTTCTCCAAACGTTATTGAACGTTTGGTTGACATTCGCTTAAACCAGTTATCTCTGTCAACTAAAGGCATTCTTTTTTGCCTAGACAGGTAAGCACTATAAGTAGAATCATTTCTTTCATTGTGAATAATGCTGAATTTGTTGATTATTTTAGCTAAAGAATCAGATTTGTTAGCTTGATAATCATTCTTAAGCTTCGCCAAAACCAAGCTTTGATCATTAAAACCCAGGTCTTTAAAACTTGCATTATCTAAGTTTTCTTTTAGCCTTTCTTTAACGCTGTTAACGATACTTGGCCCTTTGCTTTTTATTCCTGCCTTTTCGAGTTCACGATCTACGCTATCTAATGTGGCTTTTTGTTCGGTTTTTGTCTGAGAATTTATATTTTCATCACTTTTAGTGGCATGTTTAGGAGAATAAGCCACCAAAAAATATATAATCGAAACAAAAATGTACATGCTTACAGGATTGATGTATCTCGCTCTTTTACCTGCTAAATAATCTAATGTAACCTGTCCTGGTTTGGTAAGAAGTGGACTTAGGGTTTGAAAAAACTTATTATCAAAATGAAAATAATGGGCAATACTGTGACTAATAAACCCCCAAAAACTTTCTTTTAATTCTAGATTTGGTTGCCCACAATTGCTACAATAATGTTTTTCTACTTGTGCACCACAGTTTAAGCAATTATGTTCTTTTCTATATTTACCAGTCGACATAGGGGATTTCGATATATATTAATGAGTTATAGCTTCAATTGCCTTTTCTTCAGCTCTTGTATGTTTATGTTTAAACATCAGTGCGAAAAGTACGGTAATAATTAGGGCGTAAATCGTAAAAGAAAGCCAGATGCTGTGCCAATCTTTCATGTGTATGGCTTTATCGAATGTTCCGTTTTCTAAAACACTTACACCTTGACTTTTTATAAATGACAATAAATGATTATTTGTTGGTTCAGAACCCACAAATGCAGAAGTCTCTTGGACGGTTGTAAAAGACTTAGTGAAATATTTATCAATCATCCAACCAGAAACCAAACTTCCGAAAACTGCTCCGAACCCGTTAGTCATCATCATAAACATACCTTGAGCAGAAGATCTCGTTTTAGGAGTTGTTGAAGTTTCTACAAACAATGAACCCGAAATATTAAAGAAATCGAATGCCATTCCGTAAACTACACAAGATAAAATGATCATCCATAAATTTCCTGATGGATCGCCATAAGCAAAAAGTCCGAAACGGAACACCCAAGCTAGCATGGCAATAATCATTACTTTTTTAATACCAAAACGTTTTAAAAAAAACGGAATAGCAAGGATAAAAAGAGTTTCTGAAACCTGCGAAATCGACATGATAATGGTAGAATATTTTACCACAAATGAATCTACATATTTTGGAAAATGTTTAAATTCATCTAGAAATACATCGCCATAGGCATTTGTAAGTTGTAATGCACCTCCCAAAAACATTGAGAAGATAAAGAATAATGCCATTTTGTAATTGGCAAAAAGCTTAAAAGCTTCCAATCCCAGAGTTTGCATTAAAGAAGCTTCCTCTGAAATTAATTTGCTTGGCTTGCATTTTGGTAATGTGAAAGCATATAAACCCAATAAAAGTGCGCCTAAACCTGCAATATAAAATTGATAGGCGCTGGCTTTATTTCCAGTTAAGTTTGTAATCCACATCGCAGCTATAAAACCCACGGTTCCCCAAACCCGAATGGGAGGGAAGTCTTTTACAACATCCAAATTACCAGATTTTAGGGTTGTATAGGATATGGAATTACTCAATGAAATTGTGGGCATGTAAAAGCACATTGCCAATAATATAGTCCAAAAGAAAGCATTTGGACTTTCTACCTGTGGCAGGTAGAATAAAACACAAGCATAAAGTATATGAAGAATGCCGTATAGTATTTCTGCATTAACCCATTTATCTGCGATGATTCCGGTTAAGGTTGGCATAAATAACGATGCAAAACCCATGGTTGCGAAGATTGCACCGAACTGTGTTCCATCCCATTGTTTTGTTCCAAACCAGTAATTTGCAATTGTAATAAGCCAAGCGCCCCACACAAAAAATTGCATAAAGCTCATTATGGTTAAGCGAAACTTAACATTCATCATATAATTTTGTTTGATTTTTGAAAGTAAAAGCTGAATATAGAACTATTTTAAAACATAATTCAAAAATGAACCCAAATTGTTTAAAACAATTTGGGTTCATTTAAATTTTAGCTTTTAATCTATAAGAATTTGTTTAAAAATCTTTAAACATTGAAGTTTTATGGAAGAAATTGGTAGGTTAGGATGTTCCGCGTTTGTTTAGTTCATCTCTTAACCTTGCTGCCTTTTCATAAGCTTCTTCGGCAATGGCTTCTTGCAATTTTTGCTGCAGTTCCTCTAAGGTTAAATCACCGTAACCTTGCTGTTTTGTAGAAGTCGGTAAACTATCTGCCTCCGGCTCTTTTGCAATAGAATCCATATTTTCTAGGAAAAGAAAATCATTACCCTCAATTACAATTCCTGCTGAAGCTAAGATAAACTCATAGGTATAAATCATAGCTTCAAACCTCACGGCCAAGGCGATTGCATCAGATGTTCTTGCATCTATCTCGTGAGTATTTTTACCATCGCTGCAAATTAATTTTGCATAAAAAACACCATCAACCAAGTTGTAAATAATGATTTCTTTAATGTTGATATGGAAAGTATCAGCCATTGACTTAAACAAATCATGGGTTAAAGGCCTGCTCGGCGTCATTTTTTCTATTTCTATAGCAATGGCCTGCGCTTCGAATGCACCAATTATAATGGGCAAACGCCTGCGTCCGTTTACTTCGCCTAGAACCAAAGCATAAGCACCCGATTGGGTTTGACTATAGGATAAGCCTACGATATCTAATTTTACTTTCTTCATATTTATTTTTCAAACCTCGCAAGTTTTAAAACCTGCGAGGTTTAAAGTGATTTATTATCCTTTGTGTGCTTTTAATGCTTCAATAAATTTAGGAACTACTTCAAAAGCATCTCCAACAATACCATAATCTGCTACTTTAAAGAAAGGTGCCTCAGGATCTTTATTTATGACTACAATTACTTTTGATGAACTTACACCAGCCAAATGTTGGATGGCGCCAGAAATACCAATAGCAATGTATAAATTCGGACTAATGGCAATACCTGTTTGACCAACATGTTCTGAATGAGGTCTCCAATCTGCATCAGAAACTGGTTTAGAACAAGCCGTTGCAGCACCTAATAAACTTGCTAATTCCTCAATCATTCCCCAATTTTCAGGACCTTTTAATCCTCTACCTGCAGAAACTACTAATTCTGCATCTGGCAATGAAATTTTATCGGTTGCCCTAACAAGTTCCTTGATAACAGTTCCTAAGTCTGATTGTTTAACATCAGCAGTAAAGTTTTCGATTGTTGCATCAGTAGCATTTTCCTTAACGCCAAATGCATTTGGATTTAAAGCAATAACCTTATTTGCTGAAGTTAATTCAGTAATGGCAAATGCTTTACCAGAAAAAGCTGTTTTCTTAACCGAAAATTTTCCGTCGGTACTTGGTAACTCTACAGCTCCTTCGGCCAAACCAGCTTTAAGCTTAACAGCTATACGAGGCGCTAAACCTTTTCCAGAGAATGAGTTAGATAAAACCACAACATCAGCACTTTCCTTTTCTGCTGCAGCAGCAATTACACTTGCATAAGCTTGGTTAACAAAGGTTTTTAATTGATCTACGCTAACATTTAATACTTTAGAAGCACCATATTTACCTAATTCCTTTAATTCGTTTTCTGCAACATCTCCAATAGAAATTGCGGTTAAATTGGTTGATTGGTGATCGGCAATGGCTTTGGCGTAAGAGACTGCTTCGAAAACAGATTTCTTAAATTTACCCTCAGCTTGTTCTACATATACTAATACAGACATATATTTATTTCTTGATCCTAAAAAAGGATGGTGTAAACTATTTGATTAATTTGTTGATTTACGTTAGATCACCTTGGCCTCAGAATGTAAAAGGCTAATCAATTGCTCAGTTTGATCGGCAGGAACTAATTTTACCGTACCACGAGGTGCGGGCGTTTCATATTTGGTCACTTTCGTAACCACATCAATTTCAACCGCATCTACAACAACCAAAGGTTTGGTTCTTGCGCTCATAATGCCACGCATATTTGGGATTTTTGGTTCTGCAACCCCTTCTGCACAGCTTGCAACAAATTTACCAGAAACGGTAACAACTTCTTTTCCACCCTCAATTTCTCGCTCTAAAGTAGCTGAATCGCCATTTACCTCTAATTTTTTAATGATGGAAATAGATGGAATATCTAAAAATTCGCCTACCATTGCTGCAACTTGGTTCCCGTTGTAGTCGATAGATTCACGTCCTGTTAAAATAATATTGAAATCTTTATCCTTGGCATATTCTGCAATTTGTTTAGCCACAAAATAAGCATCACGAGGGGCAGCATTTACACGAACTGCATCATCTGCACCAATTGCAAGTGCTTTTCTAATGGTTGGATCGTTAGCAGCTTCGCCTACATTAATAACTGTTACAGTACCCTTTCCACCCTCAGTTAACTCAATTGCCTTTGATAAAGCAATCTCATCGTAAGGATTAACAATATATTGCACTCCAGCAGTATTGAATTCGGTATTATCGTTGGTAAAAGTTATTTTTGTCGTCGTGTCGGGCACGTTACTGATACAAACTAATATCTTCATATTTATTGTGTTTTATATATAAGGTCTTTCTGCAAATTTAATTAAAAAAGCAAGGAAATAAAATGTCATCTACCCGTTTAGCAAAGTTATTGGAGTTTTTAGAAAGCGATCCTAACGATCCATTTATACTATATGCCTTAGCCACAGAGTATAACGCTCAAAATGATAAGGAAAAAGCATATTCTTTTTACCTTCAGTTAACGGATAAACATCCAGATTATGTGGGAACTTACTACCATTTGGGTAAATTGTTGGAAAAAGATAATCAAAAAGAGAAAGCGATCGAAATATATCAAAAGGGGATGCTTGTTGCCAGAAACAAGAGAGATATGCATGCATTTTCAGAGTTGCAGGGCGCTTACAATACTGCTGCAGGTTTAGATTATGAAGATGATTAATTCAGTTTGCAGTTTTCAATTATCACTTTTCTTTTCTAATTGCAAAGAATAATGCAGGCAAAATCTATCTCCGCTAAAAGACAATGGCTCTTTATTAGAAATGTACTTTTTTTTACGTTCACTTCATTTGGTGGCGCACAGGCGCATTTGGCCTTGCTTTTGAAATATTTCGTACAAAGCACCAAATTTATTTCTGAGGAGGAATTATTGGAGTTAAATGCCCTTGCACAAGTTTTGCCTGGTCCTGCATCTACCCAAACCGTGGTTGGAATCGCTTGGAAAGTTGGTGGATTGAAGTTAGCTCTTATCACTTTTATAATATGGATTTTGCCAACGGCAGCCATCATGACATTTGCTGCTATCAGCTATGCTCTGCTAGATCAGAAACAGAAATTTAGCGATATTTTGGAATATATTCAGCCCATTGCATTGGGCATTGTGGCTTATGGGGCTTGGACTTTAGGCAAAAAAGTTCTATCATCGCAAGTATCTATATTTTTAGCCATTGGATCGGTCGTGGCAACATTTGTATTGAGAAATGCCTATGTTTTTCCTTTGGCTATTTTGGTCGGAGGCATTATTTCTTCGGCTATTGAAACTCCAAAGGAAGAAACAGAATTACGCGTTAAACTTTTCTCTAATATCAATCCTAAAAAGATGATTTACTTTTTGGGCGCCTTACTTTTATTTGCATTGGTAGGAGCGATCATTAACAGAACTTCACCTTTTAGTTTACCAATACGTTTGCTCGAAAATTTTTATCGTAATGGGATTTTAGTCTTCGGAGGCGGACAAGTGCTTGTGCCTCTAATGTTTACCGAATTTGTAGATATGAAACACTACTTGCAGGTGCCAGATTTTTTATCTGGTTTCTCCTTACAACAGGCGCTTCCCGGACCAACATTTTCCTTTACCAGTTATTTGGGTGCACTAAGTATGAAAAACTTTGGTTATGGGGTTTGGGGACAGATTTTAGGTGGCTTAATTGGTGTAATTGGAATAAATTTACCTGGGCTAATTTTGGTTCTTTTTATTGTTCCATTTTGGGATGATTTGAAAAAAATATCACGAATTCGCCACAGCCTTTCTGGAATTAATGCAGTAAGTGTTGGGTTTATTATTGCTGCATTTATTCTTTTACTTATCCCTATGGGATTTAATTGGATATTTCTAGGCATTATGGTCATCACATTTCTTCTCCTTAATTTTACGAAGATAAGTCCGCCGATTATTGTTTTGGCTGGGATTCTCATCGGAATTATCTTTTAAGGCAAATATTTTGATTTTCGTTTTTCGAACTTAACTTTTAGTTATATCTTCGGGAAATTTAAAATCAGACAAAATATGAGAAAACTATTAACGCTCCTTTCATTATCATTAATCGGTTATTTAAGTGCTTCAGCCCAAGAAAATAACAGTTTTGAATTTGGAGCACACGTTGGCTACAATGCAGCAACAGTATCTACCAGTACACAAACAAATAGTAATTACAGAAGTGGATTTAATATAGCCGCATTTGGAGATTACTTCTTTTCAGATCGTTGGAGTATTAAGGCTAGGGTTAGTTACGATCAAAAAGGTTGGGCAAGAGGTTACTTAACCAACTATAATACCGGACAAAGCTTTGAAACCGATTATCACTTAAATTATTTAACTATTCCCTTACTGGCTAGCTGGCATTTTGGTTCTAAAAGAAACTGGTGTTTAAACTTTGGTCCTTATGCTGGTTTACTGCTAAACGCTAAGGAAAGTAAGTTTAATACGGATATTAAAAGCATTACGCATAACACAGATATCGGTCTTGATTTAGGCATTGGAGTAAATATTCCAGTAGCAAGTAAAGTTAAAATTTTGTTAGAATTTGATGGACAAGCAGGTTTTACAGATGTGTTTAAGGTGGATCAAGGATACAGCATTATAAATTCAAGATCGAGCTTTAATGCTGGATTGGTTTTCGATTTGAAGTAATATTTAATTTGCATAGATGAAAAACTGGTTCAATTTATAATTGAGCCAGTTTTTTTATGAGTATTATTTTTTACCCAAGACTATTTGTAAACTTCATTTTAATTCCACTTTGGAAATTCTGGATGGTTTTGAAAATTTCAATCAAGGTTACCTTATCAATTTTTGTAAGGCTAATAATCTCGATAAAATTATTTGGAGCCACATTATCTTTAATAATTTGTTGAGATTGATGTTTCAACCTTAAGCCCATTAAATAGTAATAAGATTGCATCAATTCATTAAATTGTATCTCAGTAAAAACACCCAAATCTTTAAGTGCTCTTAATCTCTCTCCAGTATTTTCTTTTTGGAAAATTCTATTCTGTAAGGCATAAACACGAACCAAATCTACAATTGGTGTCATCGCAGTTTTAATATCAAAAACCTCTTTGCTTTCTATTTTCTGTGTTTTAATATTTCTGAAATACGTTAGGGGCGGCTCGTAAAGCAAAGCATTTTTAGCAAGGTAGAGGTAGAATTTTTCTATTGGTTTTTTAAGTTCCTCATCCACAAAAATTCTTAATTCCTGCATAATGTTAAGGTCGCCATATATTGCTCTGCAATCAAAAAAAGCAGCGAATTTTACTGCAGCCTCAGGCAAAGCTTCCTCGATCCAGTTTTTGTAGTTGTATTTCCAATGGGAGAGAGAATGTGTCCAGTTGGGGTTTGTGGCCATATAATCACCATCGCAATAAACAAAGCCGACATAGTTTAACTTATCAGAAACCTGAGTTGCAAAATCTAGAAAATAGGAGCGTACCATGGCTCGTTTATCATCTGAAGTATCTTCATAAATAATAGCGTTATCCTGATCGGTTTTTAAGCTCAACTCTTTTCTTCCTTCGCTACCTAAAACCATAAAAACGAATTTTGCTGGCGGCGGACCGAGTTTTGTAATTACTTCTTCGATAATCTTATTGGAAATTGCATCGGCAATGGTGGTTACAACTTCATTCACAATTTCAGCATGAACACCTCGGGCCAAAAGTTGAGCGACAATGTTTGGAACTTTGTGCCATTTCGATCTTAAATCAGAAGTATTTGCGGCAGATTTTACCGATTGGATAAATACCAATGGAGATTGAGCCTGTTCGCTCAAAAGCCTGTTCCGGCTTAAAAAGCCAATAAAATGCTCGTCTTGATTAACCAATAAATACCTCGATTTACTGCTAAACATTAATAACACAGCTTCGTAAACATAGGCATCGGTAGAAATACTTACAATATCCGAATCCATAATTTCCCGTATGGCAGCTTTTGGATCATATTGTTGCGCAATAACGCGATCTCTCAAAGTGATATCAGTAACGAAACCAATATAATGATCATCGTTTTCTTTTATAAATAAACAGCTTGTTTTGTTTTCTGCCATTTTTATGGCAGCTTCAAAAATGGGCATTTCCGGACTACAGCTTACAATTTTCTTATAAGTGATATCGCTAATCTTTGAAGAATATAGTTGATCTGCAACCAAATAATTATCTTCTAAAGCATTGTTGTTTTTATAGAAATGTGCAAATTCCTCATCTAACATTTTTTTACCAAACTCATTAGAAAAGAAATCGAAAAACTCCTCGTAATCAACACAAAGTTTTTTAAACTCTTTTCTTGCCAAAAAATAGGTTGTGGTGTCTTTTTTTGCAATAACAGATTTTAGCGATTTTCGCTTGTTGAACAAAATGGAGATTGCCCCGTAAGTATGTCCTATTCCATAATCCTCAACCTTACGCTTGCTTTTACTGCTATCTAAAAAAAATGTTTCGAAAGCTCCAGATACAATAATTTCTATGCCTTTTATTTTTTGGTTCCCTTGATCGTAAACTTTAGTTTCCTTATTATAATCTATAATTTCCAGCTGATTAGAAATTTCTTCCAAAACATCATCAGGAAGCAAATTGTATGGAGCAATATGATGTAAAAAGTGAAGTTTATCAACCATAAAAAACAAATGAGAATAAACGGTTTATAATTTTTCTTGCTTTTGAGATGCCTGATGATGGATTTCGTTCCAAAGCGAAATCATTATCTTGACTAGCAATTACAGATTGATTTATTTGTCCAGAAGTTAAGAGGTGAAAAAAGATTTTAGCTGTATTCAGCGCATCTGATAAAGCATTATGTGATGCTTTTGGTTCTTCATCAAACAGTTCAGCATAAAACGCATTTAATTTCAAAAGTTCGACACTTGGGTTTTTAACAAACGGCGCACTGGCTTTCATTGTACAAAAGAACGGTTGTTTTTTAAAGATGCTGGAAACGCCAATTCTTTCATATTCAACATTAATCATGTGGTAGTCGAATTCCATAAAATGACCAATAATTAAAGGCTTGTAGTTTTCAACATCCTCTTCAAACTTTAGCATTACATTTTTTCTATCCTCACCATGAGCAACTAGGTAATCTTTTGTAATGTGATGAATATTTTGTGATGATTGCGCAATTTTAAAATCATTATTATTTATATAGTGGTTTTCTCTTTTAACCTCATTGTAATTCTTATCGTAAATAATCCAAGCAAATTGTATAATATACGGCCAGCTCTTTTCGTCTGCGTAAGGTGCAGACCAATTTTTTGGCAAACCAGAGGTTTCGGTATCTACTAAAAGGAAAAAATCTTGCAAGCTTGAAAATATTTGAGTTAGGATAACCCCACATCATCAAATGGGTTATCTAGCCAAATATAGCTAATTAAACAAGATGGTTAGTCGCAAAGGTGACAAAGTTTTCCGCATAAAAAGCAGAGCTTGGTGACGCTTTAATAAAAAAACAATAGTCATCACTGGAATGATATGAAATTTTTCGCGTTTTTCTTAGCGTTCTTTGTGACTTAAAACTCTGTATTCTTTGCGGTTAAATTAGTTAAATATGAATTCTTTTTATTTAATATTTAATGCCATAAATGCCACGGCAGCTAAAGATGCACCAATGATTGGTCCTAAGATAGGAATCCACGCATAACCCCAATCGCTACTTCCTTTTCCTTTCATTGGAATTAAGGCATGAACAATTCGAGGACCTAAATCTCTTGCGGGATTAATTGCATAACCAGTTGTGCCACCGAGTGCTAAACCGATTACCCAAACTAAAAATGTAACAGGAATTGCACCCATTGAACCCAGACCTATAGGCGTAACTTCTTCTTTTGTACCCATGCTGGCATCGGTGAAATAGAAGATTACAAAAATCAGCACGAATGTTCCTATAATTTCCGAAACGAGATTAGAAGCCGTATTCCTAATGGCAGGTGCCGTTGCAAAGGGAGCAGCTTTTAATCCTGGATCTTCGGTAGCATCAAAGTGGTCTTTATACATAATCCATACCAAAAAAGAGCCAACCATAGCGCCCAAAATTTGTGCTAGAATATAAAATGGAACTAAATTCCAATCAAATCCTTTTCCGATTGCCAAGCCGAGGGTAACTGCGGGGTTTAAATGCGCACCGCTAAAAGGACCAGCAATAACAACACCTACAAAAACAGCAAGCGCCCAAGCTGTTGTAATCACCATCCAACCACTACCATTACCTTTAGTTCCTTTTAAAACAACATTGGCTACAACGCCATTTCCGAGAAGAATCATTAGGCCAGTGCCAATAAATTCTGCTAGATATACATTCATAACTTATTTTTTTGCTTCCGTACTTTTAAGCACAGAAAATGTTTTCGAGATATTATTGATTTATTTAGTCTTCGGCGTTAACTCTAGCAGCTTTTACTGCTCTATTCCAGCCTTTTATTCTTTCTGTATTATCAATTCCGGGTTCAGCCACAAAAGTTTTATTAATTTTCCATTGCGATCTAATTTGATCCACACTTTCCCAATAGCCAGTGGCAAGTCCAGCGAGGTAAGCTGCGCCAATAGCAGTAACTTCAGTAACTTCTGGTCTAATTACTTTGCAGTTCAGTAAATCTGCCTGAAATTGCATTAAAAGATTGTTCGCTGTTGCGCCGCCATCTACACGCAATTCGGTTATGTTTAAGCCAGCATCAGCTTCCATGGCTTTCAAAACATCCATAGTTTGGTAAGCAATACTTTCTAAGGCCGCCCTAGCAATGTGCGATTTATTGGTGCCACGAGTTAAGCCCGTAATTGTGCCTCGAGCATGTTGATCCCAATGTGGAGCGCCCAAGCCCGCAAAGGCTGGAACTACATAAACACCATCAGTATCTTTAACTTTCTGTGCCAATGTTTCTACGTCAGCAGATCTCGAAATCATTCCCATTTCATCTCTAAGCCATTGTACTACAGCTCCACCGATAAAAATACTGCCTTCCAAAGCATATTGCACATCATCTTTAATTTTCCAAGCAATTGTTGTGAGCAAATTGTTTGCAGAAATTTTTGGCTCGGCACCAATATTCATCAACATAAAGCAGCCTGTGCCATAGGTGTTTTTTACCATCCCAACTTTCGTACACATTTGTCCGAAAAGTGCCGACTGTTGATCTCCAGCTAGGCCCGCAATTGGGATTTTTGCAGCCAAAATTCTTCCTGCAGATACACCATAAACTTCACTAGAAGATTTAACTTCTGGAAGCATCGATTTTGGTATCTCGAATAAACTCAACAATTCTTCATCCCAACTTAAATTATGAATGTTAAAAAGCATGGTTCTCGATGCGTTGGTAACATCTGTAACATGCGTTTCCCCGCCTGTTAACTTCCAGATTAGCCAAGTGTCTATGGTTCCGAATGCAAGTTTCCCAGCTTCAGCCTGCGCTCTAGCACCCTCCACATTTTCTAAAATCCATTTTGCCTTGGTAGCAGAAAAGTAAGAATCGATTATCAATCCAGTTTTTTCCTGAATCTTAGGCGAAAGTCCTTTTGCTTTTATTTCATCGCAATAAGCAGCCGTTCTTCTATCTTGCCAAACGATGGCATTATAGATTGGTTTTCCAGTTTCTCTATCCCAAACAACAGTTGTTTCTCGCTGGTTGGTAATGCCGATAGAATCTATATCCGTTGCCGATAAACCTGCCTTTACAATTACTTCTGTAGCTACAGAAAGCTGTGTAGACCAAATCTCTAATGGATCGTGTTCTACCCATCCCGCTTGAGGATAAATCTGTGTAAATTCTCTTTGCGCTATAGCGACAATTTCTCCATCATGATTAAAAATGATTGCTCTCGAACTGGTGGTTCCTTGATCGAGAGACAAGATATACTTGCTCATATTATTTTGGTTAGCATTATAATTTGGCTTAAGCCTTTTCGGTTATTGTATTCGCTAAATGGTAGATATAACCATCGGCTAATTTATTAAAAGTTTCAATTTGATTGTTTTTCCAGTTTTCATCAGCATTCAATTCCTTTGCTAGGAGAGAAGCTACTGTTGGCGCCATATCTTTTGCGGCTTGAGCATCAATAAATAGAATTCTTAATCTTCGGCTTAATATGTCTTCAACGGTTTCTGCCATTTCATTTCTGGCAGACCAAATTACTTCAGCTTCTGTATATGGAAAATTGGAATGAATTTTTTTAGCCAATTCTGGATGTTGTGTGGCTAAATTTTCAATATTCAGTCTGTCTGAGCCATAAATATCCAAGTGACTATCGCCTTTAATTTCCATTGAGCCATGGATTGATAAATTGTAAGTTACACATGCTTTCGATTCTAAGCCAACATGTGAAATGGCCAAGTTAACGGTTTCTTCTGCCATTCTTCTGTAGGTTGTCCATTTGCCACCAGTAATGGTGATCAGTCCCTTGGCGGATACAATTAATTTATGATCTCTGCTGATTTCCTTTGTGCTATTTCCATCTCCATTCGTTGGTGCAGCCAAAGGACGCAGGCCAGAAAAGACACTTAAGATGTCTGTATGTAAAGGTTTTCTACTGAAATAGGAAGTTGCTGTGTTCATGATAAAATCTACTTCTTCCTTTAAAGCTCTAGGTTCTAAACTATGCTCATCTAAAGGTGTATCCGTTGTACCAACTAAAAGGTGCTCATGCCATGGAACAGCGAATAGCACTCTACCATCGGATGTTTTAGGAATCATTAATGCCGATTCGCTATTTAAAAAACTTTTATCCAAAACAACATGCACACCCTGACTTGGGCGAACCATTTTTTTAGAATTTGGATTGTTCATGTGTAGAATATCATCAACAAAAACACCTGTTGCATTTATAACGACCTTACACATGAACTTTGCCTTTTTTCCAGTTATAGTATCTTCAGTTTCAATACCATCGACAGTTCCAGCAGTGTTTTTTGATAATCCGGTTACTTTGGTGTAGGTTAATAACGTAGCTCCATTTTCGGCAGCAGTTTGAGCAATGTTAATTGCTAAGCGGGCATCGTCGAATTTTCCATCATAATAACTAATACTGCCCTTAAGGCCTTTTTCTTTAATGCCAGGCATTTTTAAAAGCGTATCTTTTTTTGAAAAGTACTTTGATTTTCCGAAGCTATATTTTCCTGCAAGCCAATCATAAAGGGTTAAGCCCGTAAGGTATTTTAGCACTGAAAACCAATCGTAACATGGGATAATGAATTCTTCTTTATGTACAAGGTGTTTAGCGTTTTGCTGTAATAAGCCACGTTCTCTCAAAGCATGTTTTACTAAGCCAATATCACCCTGAGCAAGATAACGAACACCACCATGAACAAGTTTGGTACTGCGGCTAGATGTTCCTTTTGCAAAATCTGATTGTTCGACCAAAAGCGTTTTAAATCCCCTCGTTGTGGAATCGAGTGCAGTACCTAAGCCTGTAGCTCCTCCACCAATAATAATAATGTCCCATACAAATTCTTCGGCTATATGATGTTGATGCAATCTCTCCATGTGAAATAAAAAACAATAAAACGAAACAATACGCAATTATAGGCAATCATTATCGAAATAATATAATGTGTCCATTAAAAAATTATTAAATTATTGAGTAAAATATTTGTGAGAATTATTTTATTGCTAATTTGCACCGCGTTAATTTAATATAGTATGATGAATTTGGCTGAAAGGCACCAGTTTATTTTAAGTCGATTACAACGAGATCAATACATAAATGTTGTAGATTTATGTAAGGAGTTGAAAGTATCGTCGGTTACAATAAGAAAGGATTTAAAACTACTGGAAGATAAAAGTTTACTTTTTAGAACACACGGCGGTGCCACTGTAAATAATCCATATACGGTTGATCGTCCTGTTAATGAAAAAGAAAAAATACAATCAACAGAAAAAAATAAAATAGGAGCGGCTGCAGCGGCACTATTAAATGATAACGATTCTATAGTTATCGCATCGGGTACTACCGTACTTTATTTTGCGAAAAACATAACTCCAGCATCTAACCTTACGGTTGTAACATCTGCATTAAATGTTGCTTTAGAACTGATGCGTGAACCAAGTATTGAGGTAATTCAATTGGGGGGCATTTTAAGAAAAAGTTCATCATCGGTAATGGGCTCTTATGCAGAACAGGTTCTGCAGGATTTTTACTTTAATAAATTGTTTTTGGGAGTAGATGGCATTGATTTAGACTTTGGATTAACTACAACTAACGCAATGGAGGCACATTTAAATCGTAAAATGATAAGTGTATCTCAAAAAACTATAGTTCTTGCCGATTCTACTAAGTTTGGTAAAAGAGGCTTTGGCAAAATATGTGGTCTAGAAGAAATTGATCACATTATAACAGATAAAGGAATTTCTGAACAAATTGTAAAACATTTAGAGAGTTTAGGTGTTACTGTAACTATCGTATAGAAACATCCATTCTATAAGGTAGAACCAAAACATTGTAATTGAATATGGAAAAAAAAAGAATACACATCCTAGAAGATGATCAGGAGATTAGAAATGTTATTGAGATTCTTCTTCAAGAAGAGGGTTTTGAATTGCAACTTTCATCATCATTCGCCGAATTGAAAAAGAATATTCAGGATGCAATGCCAGATTTGTTCTTACTCGACGTAATGTTGCCAGATGGTAACGGCGCTGAGATTTGTGAAGATTTAAAGACTGATATTTTTACAAAACACATCCCAATTATTGTAATGTCTGCACAAAACAATAGCGAACAAAAAGCTATTGATGCATTTGCCGATGATTACATTAGCAAACCATTCGATATATATGATGTATTAGAACGAATCAATGCGCAATTAAAACGTAGCGAAGCGAATAGAACTACTAACGCTTAGTTATAAAAGAAACTTAATGTGTGAAAGGTTGATCTGAAAAGATTAACCTTTTTTTTTTTTTTTGGGTGCGCCGGGCATGTCAATCGACTATAGGGTTAGAGTCCCGAACACGCTTAGCAGTAGGAAGTGTTAGCCAGAGACAAGGGTGTCGTGGGTGACTGCGAATCTGAAGGAAGTCCGCGGCAAATATGGGGGCCTACGAACAGAAACTGTATATGAGGCGGATTTAGTCCGGGTGATGTTGCCCAACAAACAGAAGCCCAATACTGCACGGGGACTATTACGTATATACAGAGGCCACATCCATAGGAAGTAGATTGTCCTACCCCGGGAGATCTGAATGAGTTCTGTC
>NZ_SJSN01000017.1 GCF_004331675.1 Pedobacter frigidisoli
CGAATAAACCTTCTCCCTTCACCTGATTATCTGCCCAGATCTTGCCTTCCTTGTAAAAACGTTCAATCTCGGCCTCATCCCTAGAGACACCAATTGTCTTAACCTCCTTAAATTTACCTTGAACCTTGACCGCTACCACAATGCTAGTGGTGCCAGAACGGTTCTTTTTTTTGCGAACAAACATGCCTAAAGATAGTTCTTAATCGCCTTGCGTCACCCAAATTGGCGATGCAAATACCGTAACTAACATAAGATCAAGTCGTTGTGAAATTTATTAAAAAATCATGGCGAAGTCAGGAGTATCGAGTAAAACAAAATTTAAAAACAATAAAAGGATGCCGCTGCAATAGGGTTTAGGTAAATCACTTAGAAGCATTTGGCCAGAAAACCTCTGTAGAAAATAAATTTATTTACTTTATTTTGCTTACACGCTTTCACGAACATTCGGAATATCGCTGCCATTCGGATAATTGTGTAATCCTTAAACAGAGAAACCTTATGGCATAAAAAAGCCGCCCAAAATTTTGAGCGGCTTATATAATTTGATAAATTTAGAAACGGTAACCAATACCCAAATTGGCACGAATACCTGCCCACTTTCCAAATCTTTTAACTCATCTCTTAACGATTGTTGTTCTTGAAGTGTTAAGGTTTTCGTACCGCTGATTTTACCTTTAGAAAAACCATATTGAGGACCAAAAATAGACCAATCGAAATAAACCTTGTTGGCGATTTTCCATTGTGCACCAATTAAAACTCCTGCAGTAAATGTGGTTAAATTGCCGCTTAAAGGAATGTATTCTTGTTTGTTATTCACAGTAAATTCATAATCAATTTTGCACTGTAATTTGCTAAACGTAAGAAAGGAGCAACATAAAAGCCTTTAAATACATCCTTACCAAAATACCATTTAACCTCTGGCGTTATGGCGAAGTTGCTTAGTTTTAAGCTACCAATCTGTTCATCAGCAGAATCAAAAGAAGAACTAAAAGGAATTGAACTTTTGGGCATTAAACGAACGCCTACACCAACTGTCATTTTTTTGTGAATAGCTCGTTCGTACTGGATGTTAACCGATTTGAATAAGAAAGAGCCAAAATTCAGTTTAACTAGGTTTTTACCCCTATCTAATGCCGCAGTTTGTGTTGTTTGTGCAAAACTGTTAGATGAATAGAATAAGCCAATAACCAAAGTTAAGGCTAACGTTTTTGTAAAATTTAGATTCATATTATTTGTTTGTTTTATACCGCGGTTGGCAATTATCAATCCACAAATCTAAATCATTATTAATCAACGATATAATTAAATATACATTAATTCGAGTTGCGTATTCTATTCCCCAAGCGGGGAAAGAACTACTCAATATACAGCTTAAAACCCATTCCCAAAAAACCTTACCTTTGGTTTTTTTAATTTAGCTATGGTGAAAGGAAACCGCCATACGCAAAACCTTTTATATGGCTCGAATATTAGCTTTTGATTATGGCACAAAACGCATCGGGGTTGCCGTAACCGATCCCTTGCAGATTATTGCAACAGGCTTGGATACCATCCACCCGAAAGATGCGATTGAGTACATTAAAAAATATATGCTAACCGAGCAGGTTGAGTCATTTGTGCTGGGCGATCCGAAACAAATGGATGGATCGGACTCTGATTCGAAACAACATGTTAAAGGCTTTTCTACCTTGTTAAAAAAAGCTTTCCCAGCTATTCCGCAGCATTGGGTCGATGAACGTTTCACCTCAAAAATGGCGCACCAAGCCATTATGCAAAGTGGCCTCAAAAAAATGGATAGACGGGATAAAGACAGGGTTGATACCATTGCCGCTACCATCATTTTACAATATTTTATGGAAACCAACCGTTTATAACCCCATACATGAGCCTAATAAACGACGACTTACAACAGTTACTCATCAACTACTGCGAACCAGAAAGCGAGCTGCTTCAAAAAATAGACCGCGAAACCAACCTTAAAGTCTTGATGCCAAGAATGCTATCTGGGCACTACCAAGGCAGGGTTTTGAGCATGTTAAGCAAAATGGTTTCTCCAAAAAGAATATTAGAAATTGGAACTTTTACCGGTTATGCAACGCTTTGCTTGGCCGAGGGCTTATCAGAGAATGGGATTATTTATACCCTAGATATTAATGCCGAGCTGGAAGATATGGTTCGCAACAATTTCGCTCAATCAAAATACAACAATAAGATTAAGTATATTTTGGGAGATGCTACCCAAACAGTAAACGATTTAAACGAAGTTTTTGATATCGTTTTCATTGATGCAGACAAGAAAAACAATGGCACTTATTACGACCTTATTTTTGATCGTGTTAGCCCGGGCGGAGTCATCATTGTGGATAATGTGCTGTGGAGTGGAAAAGTACTTCAAGATAAACAAGACAAAGACACCAAGAATATTATTAGTTTTAATGATAAAATAGCTGCAGATGAACGGGTTGAAAAATTAATTCTCCCTGTTAGAGATGGGTTATTTATGATTAGGAAGAAATGAAAATCGTCATTGCGAGGCACCAAGCAATCTGTTGATTAAGATTGCTTCGTGCCTCGCAATGACGGAAAATAATAAAAAAATGAAAAGAATATTTACCCTTTGCCTATTCCTCTTAACAGGAATTATTGCAAAAGCACAAAGCACTGCAGATTATATTGCCGCTCACGTCGATTTTGCACAAGGTTTAATGCGTGATCACAAAATTCCGGCAAGTATTATTCTAGCGGTTGCCATCCATGAATCTGCGGCTGGAAACAGTAGAATTGCACAATATTTAAACAATCATTTTGGGGTTAAAGGTCCGAATACGAATATGGAGATTCATTCTGCTTATCGCGATTATGAAAATGCGGATGAATCTTACAGTCATTTTGTAGAAATAATGGAAACTCGCGAACCGTTTAACAATTTGTTTTCCAAGTACGATCAATACGATTACAGAGGCTGGGCTAGGGGAATTCAGCGATCGGGATATGCTCACAGCAGAACTTGGGCAAGTCAGGTGATTGCACTGGTAAAAAAATATGAGCTTTACCAATACGATGAACGCCCCGAAGGTTATGAAGAACCGGTTTACAAAACGCCTGCTTATCGTAAGAAAAAAATTGCATCCAAATCATATACGACAAAAGCTGGAGATAATTTAAGCCTAATCGCCAAAAAGAAAGGTACAACAGTTAAATCTATTCAGAAAAAGAATGGCCTAAAAAACATTAACCTCAAACCCGGACAGAAGTTGAAGTTCTAGATTAAACCTAAAGTAAATATCATTTCAAAAATATTATAAATGCGCAAATTCATCCATTCCAACAATTATCCATCCCTTCATTTACTAATCATTATTGCAGTGCTTTTTTTCAGCTCTTGTGCTTCGAGAAAAATTACCAAGAACAATAATCAAATCGAAAAAGCTGCAAATAAGGCAAACAACAATAGCTATAAAAGCTACAATACATTAAGTTATATTGATGAATTTAAGGGTGTAGCGATAGAGGAAATGAATGCATTCGGCATTCCTGCAAGTATTACCTTGGCGCAAGGTATTTTAGAATCGGGTAGTGGCAACAGCGATTTAGCCAAATATGCAAACAATCACTTTGGCATTAAATGCACATCAGATTGGAAAGGGAAAAATTACTTTCGAGATGA
The DNA here is from genome assembly GCF_004331675.1 of Pedobacter frigidisoli. Taxonomy (GTDB): domain Bacteria; phylum Bacteroidota; class Bacteroidia; order Sphingobacteriales; family Sphingobacteriaceae; genus Pedobacter; species Pedobacter frigidisoli. The sequence continues at coordinate 3,668 of NZ_SJSN01000017.1, forward strand.
TGACCAAAAAAATGATTGCTTTAGGGTTTATAAGGACGCTCGCGAATCATTCAAGGATCATTCAGAATTCTTAAAACGTAAACGTTATAGTTTTCTATTTCAGCTGGATAAAAACGATTATAAAAGCTGGGCACAGGGTTTAAAAACTGCCGGTTATGCCACGAATCCGAAATATCCAGATCTGTTGATTAATACCATCGAAAAATATCAACTTCACCAATACGATCAATCTGAAAGCGAAAAGCAGAAAATCGCCCGAGAGGATCGTGTTTTTACGGAGATTAATGAAAACATCCCTCAAGAGAAGAAGAAATTTACACCAGTTGAAACTCCGCCAGTAGGCGCTAAACCAATTTTAGCTGATGGCACTTATACTGTGATTAAGGGCGATACGCTATACAACATTGCCAAACGCTTCAATCTCACTGTAGATCAACTGAAAATGCTAAACGAAATGACTGCCGATGCCATAAAACTTGGACAAGTACTTAAGGTTAAATAATGTTAATCGTAAACATTGCATAGCAGATATTTGTAGTTTTGTAGACTAATGAAACTTTTTGTACCCTTTATTTTATTGTTCGGCTTCGCTACGATGCTTCATGCACAAACAAAACCTGTGCAGGGAATCGTTATAGACAAGGAAACCAAGCAACGTTTGGCAAAGGTTTACATTTATAATATTCGAACCGGGGATGGACTTTACAACAACACCATAGGCGAATTTAGCACTTATGCCATTCCTGGCGATACATTAGTTGCCGCATTATCTGGTTATGGTGTAGATACAATGGTTTTTAAGGGGCAAGCAGCGGCTTATTTTCAATTAAAATCTTTGGGTATTCGTCTACGCGATGTGGTAATTCAGCAGAAAAGATTAACGCCTCAACAGCAATACGAAAAATCGATCCAAGAATATCGTTACCAAACCATGAAAGGAAGCAGCAAGGACCTTTTGAATTTAGGTAACGGCGGCGTGGGTTTGGGTATAGATGCCATATATAATTTACTGAGCAAACAGGGCAGAAATGCTCGTCATCTACAAAAAATACTGGAAAAAGACTATCGTGAAGATTTAATCGATTACCGTTTCAACGAAACCTTGGTTCAGCAGGTCTTGGGGATAAAAGATACTGAGCTAACAGATTTTATGCAGCAATACCGACCAACTTATCAGTTTGTTTTAGATGCCGATGATTATGCCTTTAATGTGTTTATCCGCAATGCGTACAAGAGTTATCGGCTAAACCCTAAAGCATTACAGTTGCCAGCATTGCCCAAGTTAACCATAGAAAAGCTGTGAGAGCACCAGTTTTAATCGTTAAGAATTTACCCGCAGCTGGAATGGCTATATTTCCATTTATACTGTTAAAATCTAATCGGCTTAAAAACGACAAGGAAATTCTTAATCACGAGAAAATTCATTTAAGGCAACAGCTAGAATTGCTAATTTTTCCTTTCTACCTTTTCTATTTGATCAATTATCTAATCAACCTTGTTCGGTTTAAAAATCACGATACGGCTTATCGAAACATCATCTTCGAAAAGGAGGCTTACCAACACGATTCAAACCTCAACTACCTAAAAAACGGAAGTTGGTACGGCTGGGTTAAATCGATTTAAATTCATTGATTGGCAACAGTCTGCAATTGTCTATCCGACAATCATTTTGCCAAATGCTTTTTATCTCCCAAATTTTTCTTTTTCTTTGTAGGTAATGAAGAACTGTTTAGCTGCCATCATCCTTATTCTAAGTTTCTGCTCTACAAAACTATATGCACAGGAAATTGATACGATTCCGGTCAACACCAAGGGCATGAACATTAAATTAAAGCGAAGCCCTCTGCCTAGCCGACAAGGACCATTAAACTTTGAACCAGTAAAAATTAAGCCCTTGGTAGTTAATGCGAAGGTTAATTATTGGAAAACCAGGACTAATATTGGCATTAACATCAATCAGGCACAATTTAGCGACAACTGGAAAGGTGGCGGAACAAATTCTATTGCTGTTGGAGGTTTGCTTAATTACAGGGCAGAATACAACAAGAATAGTTACAGTTACGTAAGTGAGTTGATTTTGCAATATGGGAAGGTTAAAAACAAAGACCAGCTGCAAAAGAAAACCAACGACCGTATTTTTTGGGATAATAAAGCATCGTTCCAATTATCAAAAAGCTGGTTCTTCTTCGGATCGGTAAGTTTCGAATCGCAGTTTGATAATGGTTACCGATATTTTAGAAATAACAATCAAGAAGAACAACAGGTTTTAATCTCTAGATTTATGGCCCCTGGATATTTAACTGAATCAATTGGTTTCGAATATAAGCCAGTTAATTACTTCTCTACTCGAATTGGTACCGGAACAGCAAGGCAAACCTTTGTTTTGGATAGTACCGTTTACGATGGCAAAAAAAATGTTTATGGTGTTGATAAGGGCAAGCGCTTCCGTAATGAGCTGGCTTTTCAGGTAGTAAGTGCCTTTGATAAGGATATTTTTAAGAACACCAATCTAAAAGCCCGTTATAACATGTTCATTCCATACGAGGATATTTCATTTTCTCGAATAGATCACCGTTTAGATGTTGCCTTGACAGCGAAAATTAACAAGTTTATGAATACGAGTTTAACAGGCGTTATTTTGTTTGATAAAGATACAGATCCGAAAGTGCAGGCGAATCAAACACTGGCTTTGGGGTTTGGGTTTACATTTCCGAGGTAAGTGAGCAGCAAAGCAGAAGCATTGATGTTATTTAAGTATTTAAATTTTCTTTCGTCTCTTTTTCAAATCCAAATAATCGATATAATATAGCACCTTTACTGAGAGGCTATTGTTTTGAGGAGCCGATAAAATGCCATCTAAATTGCGGTTATAACGCTGGGTATAAAAGGTATTGTAAGTTTCGGCGGCATCTTTGTACGAAAGCGAAAGCGTACTGCCTGGGGCAAATTGCCAGGTATAAATTAAATCGATATTAAAAACATTATAATTTCTATCTGTTCCCGTTAAAGCCGGACCTTGATAATCGGCCAGGTTGCCATCTGGTTTAAGCAAGTAGAATTCCTTATTTCGCCTATCGCTCCAATAATGCCTTAACACAACGGTAAAGCCCATTAAGTTGGTAAAAGTATATTTCGCATCAAAAGAGTTTTCAACTGTTCGTCTATCATAACGAGAGAAAATTGCATTGTTGCCCTGGGCCGTAACCCAATTCACGTAATTATAATTTGGATTGAAATTTAAATCTAAACCAAAAGCAATCTTATCGTTCAACCTTAAATTTTGGAAGAAGTAAAAGTTATACGATTTTCCCTTAAAAAGTTGTTGCTCACCGTACCGCACATTACCACCGAAATTATAGGCCTTTGCACGATTTGGATTTATATATAAACCAATACTAAAACTTTCTGGTGCTTTGTAAACCTGTCCGTTCCTGGCCTCGTAAAAATCGTTACGTTGTGCATTATAATTACCATTAAACTCTGCCGACCACAAGTTTTTAAACCTAACATAAGAACCTGTTTCTATCTCAAAACTTTGATAATCGCCAGGATTTGTTCTTCTCGAATACGACATATTAAACCAGCTCTGCCATTCGTTATACCATTTACTTGGTTTATAAATATTATAACCAAAACCTAGTCGCTGGTCCAAAAAGTTGTTATTGGTAAAAAAGCCCAAATCCGATGGGTCGAATTTATCATCAGCATAAACTTGGTTATAACTCCAGGTAAAATTGCCACTTTGCTTTCCAAAACGCAGCGTATAACTATAACCTGTGCTCGTTTCTTCTCCTCGTAAATAACTCATTTTGCCACCACCATTAACAAAGTATTTATTGTTTTTGTTATTCAAATTAAAGAGCAAAGCACTTACATTGGCATCATAAGCACTGCCCTGCCGTAAAACATTGGTATTTATAAAGGTTGCTGAGCTGTTATTTTTTAACGATTTATCGAAAACCAAGATATTATAATTGGTAAGCGGTTGGGTTTCTACATTTCGCAAGTTACCATTAGCATCTTCCACCTCGGTTTGCATACTATTGGTTATGGCGTTAAAAATTCCAATACCCAAACCTTTAGCAGTACGGCCAGAAATTTTGGTTGCATTTAAAACCTTTGCCTCGGTTTGATCTTTGATTATCTTATCGCCGCTACTTACGCCAGAATAATTGTAGTATGATGGTATTGAGCCAATTCGCTTTGAATAAAACAAATCTCCCTTGTTAAAAAGCTCTGTTCCCTCAGTAAAAAACTGGCGATTTTCGTTAAACTTAACTTCGAATGGTGTGAGATTTAAGATCCGATTATCAGATTGTACCTGCCCAAAATCGGGCACTAGTGTCATATCCAAAGTAAAACTATTATTAATGCCGTACTTAACATCCATACCACCATTAAAACGTGATGTTGTGTTTTTAACACCTGGAATATTTGCTGGATAGTGATTTACATACGCTGAAATATATGGCGAAAACGATAAGCGTAAAGGCGGTTTAATGTCTTTCAAGCCCATCCACAAACCCTCTTGGTTAATAAAACCGTTTACTTTTGGGTCTACAATTCCAAAACGTTTGTACGTTAGTGCGCTGTATTCTGCGGCTAAAATTTAAGCCCCAATTCTGAATATCCTTACTCGAGAAGCGTAGTGCAGAATAAGGGATTTTCATTTCACAAGTCCAGCCCAAATCATCTATTTTTACGGCACTTTCCCAAACGGCATTCCAATTGGGGTCTTCATCGCCAACCTGCGAATATTTGGCATCGAATTGAACGCCAGCAGCGGTAACAAAAAAACCATTGCCATTCATTTTATCGTAAAACGGATCTACAATTATCGAGATAAAATCGGCATTGCCAATATTATCACGAGATACCAATTCATGTGAAATACTATCCTTGTCATCGTACATACGGGCGTAAAGGTAAATGGCAACATCATCATATAGCACTTTCATTTCTGTTCGCCTATCTTGTTTCTCAACACGTCCAGGCACAGGTCTTATCTCAAAAAAATCGGTAGCAATTGGAACGTTAGTCCAACAGGGGTCATCCAAAATACCATCTATTTTTGGTGTTTCTATAGTTCTTACGGCAGATAATTGCTTTTGTTTTGAAGGATCTTGGGCATAAGAAAAAGAATAAGCGAACAGTAAAAATAGGGGTAAATAGAATTTCATTGGTTTGGTTTAGTCCTACATAAGACTATTGCTTACTTAAAATGTTGCACCAAAAGAAAAAAATATGATTTTTTGAAGCGCAGGTTTCTGCTAATCGTTTAATTGCTTCCCGTGTTACGCTTTACGCTTCGCAAGTCGTTCCTCCATGCTGCAGGGTACCGCTGCACCCGGGGCTAATTGGCCAATTTGTGCTGTTTTTTAACGTTTGGGCGGCAAGCCCTTATGCCTAAACCCTCAACAGAAGTGATATACTTTTTTTGTTTTAAAGTTTCTAACTCTTATCTGCAACGTGCCCGTAGAGTTACTAACTTTTAAAAAAAGATATAACAAATGGCGGGGCTGCAGCCTGCCAAATGCTTGTAACCGTCCGTTTTCAAAAAATCGGCATGAAGAGTTATCAACTCTATTAAGAACGAGGCTATAAGAGTCCGTAACTTTAGAAACAATTTTTGACTTTGAGTAGCAAAGATTTACAATCAAAAATTGATACATTTGCTTTTTATTAAAAACATTAGCTTTTTGCTTTGGCAATTGGCTTTTAGCTTCAAAAAAACATGTTTGATAATTTACAGGACAAGCTAGATAGAGCATTTAAAGTATTAAAAGGACAAGGCAGCATTACGGAAATCAACGTGGCAGAAACCATGAAAGAGATTCGTAAAGCGTTATTAGATGCCGATGTTAACTATAAAACCGCCAAAGCATTTACCGATGATGTAAGGCAAAAAGCATTAGGTGAAAACGTATTAACGGCAGTTTCTCCTGGCCAATTATTAACCAAGATCATGAACGATGAGCTTGCTGCCCTAATGGGTGGTGAGGTTACCGAATTAGATACAAGGGCAAACCCTACCATCATTTTAATTGCTGGTTTAAACGGTGCGGGTAAAACCACATTCGCAGGTAAATTGGCCTTACATTTAAAAGGCAAGGGCAAAAAGCCTTTGTTAGTTGCTGGGGATATGTATCGCCCTGCAGCGGTAGATCAGTTAGAGGTACTGGGTACTTCGGTTGGTGTGTCTGTTTACGCAAATCGCGAATCGAATGATCCTGTTGCAATTGCCTTAGAGGGTATTGCGCATGGTAAACAAAACGGAAACAATGTAATCATTATCGATACAGCTGGTCGTTTAGCGATTGATGAATCATTAATGAACGAAATATCGGAAGTTAAAGAGAAAACACAACCACACGAAATCTTATTCGTGGTGGATTCGATGACTGGTCAGGATGCGGTGAATACAGCGAAGATTTTTAACGATCGCCTTGATTTTACCGGAGTTGTTTTAACCAAATTAGATGGTGATACCCGTGGTGGTGCTGCCCTTTCCATTAAATCGGTAGTTAACAAACCCATTAAATTTATTGGTACGGGCGAGAAAATGGAAGCACTTGATGTTTTCTATCCCGATCGTATGGCATCGCGTATTTTAGGGATGGGTGATGTGGTTTCCCTTGTAGAACGTGCTCAAATGCAGTTCGATGAGAAAGAGGCCGCAGAATTACAGAAGAAAATACGCAAGAATAAATTCGATTTTAACGATTTCTATAACCAGATTCAGCAAATTAAGAAGATGGGTAACATGAAAGATTTGATGGGCATGATTCCGGGTGTGGGCAAGATGATGAAGAATGTGGATATTCAGGATGATGCGTTTAAATCAATCGAGGCGATTATCAATTCGATGACGCCATTTGAGAAAGAAAATCCAGATTCGATTCAACAAAGCCGTCGTTTACGTATTGCAAAAGGTTCGGGCAGCAAGGTAGAAGAAGTGACCAAGTTGATTAAACAATTTGAGGATATGCGTAAAATGATGAAACAGTTTTCGAACCCAGCAGCCGCAGCCGCAATGATGAAAGGTATGCCGAATATGCCAATGGGAAGAAGGTAGGCCGAAAGGTAAAAGCAGAAAGACTAAAGCGAAAATAGCATATTACAGATATTTAAATCCCAATCAGAAATGTTTGGGATTTTTTGTTGCTATTGATTTCAATCAAGAATAGTTGATATTTTGGCTAAAGCCTTAATCGGCTTGTAATAAAACAGTCAGCTGAAGCAGACTGCAATGAAATGCATATTAAACGCCAATATTATCGCCATTAATTTTTAACTTTTAATTAAAGCATAGAACATTCATTGCCTTTGATTTCAACCAACGGTAATTAGATAATTCTTTATATCTTAGTCATTATCAATTTATTCATCCCCGAATAATATAACATCCCGTTCCATTTTCGAGATAAATTAATGCTTGTAAAAACATACGGGAGTGCCGTTTATGGCGTAAATGCGTTAACCATCACTATTGAGGTAAGCATTAGTGCTGGCACAAAATATTACATGGTTGGTTTGCCTGATGATGCGGTTAAGGAAAGTTTGCAAAGGGTAGCGAGCGCCATTAATGTATCAGGCTTTCGAATGCCGAAACAAAAAATCGTTGTCAATTTAGCGCCTGCTGATATAAAGAAGGAGGGCTCATCTTACGATTTACCCATTGCTATCGGCATTCTTGCGGCATCCGGACAAATTCCTAGCGAAGATTTAGAGCACTATTTTCTTATGGGCGAACTTTCTTTAAACGGGAGCATACAGCCGATCAAAGGTGCTCTGCCCATTGCTATACAAGCGCAGCAAGATGGTTTCAAGGGCTTCATCTTGCCAAAACAGAATGTTCGAGAAGCTGCCATTGTTGATGGTCTTGTTGCTTATGGGGTAGAAAATCTTTCTCAAGTCATATCATTCTTTAACAAAACCGAAGCCCTAGAGCAGGTAAAGATAAATACTAAGGAAGAGTTCCTTAAAAACATCAGCAATTATGAGCATGATTTCTCTGATGTTAAAGGACAGGAAAATATCAAACGGGCATTGGAGATTGCCGCCGCAGGCGGTCACAATGTAATTTTAATCGGTCCGCCAGGAGCAGGAAAAACCATGTTGGCGAAACGTTTGCCAACTATTTTGCCACCACTAAATTTATACGAAGCATTAGAAACCACCAAAATACATTCTGTTGCAGGCAAACTTTCAGCTGCTGATGCATTGATGACCGTTCGACCGTACCGCTCCCCAGACCATACCATTTCTGATGTTGCCTTATTGCATTAATCGGCACTCGGTTCTATATATCATCATTTTACAAACAGGGCCAGGGTTTAGAGTAGAATGGCAGAGCAAAATCCACCAAGGGTTTAGCGATTATGTTTGCTAATTTCAGTTTTTATCATTCAGGTTACAGTAAGGGCGATTTCAACAGAAATGTAATGTTTCATGGCGATAGTTTAGACCATTGGATAAATTTTAGTGGCTCCGGTTCTTTAAAAAAAGCATTATATTCCGATAGTTTAAAGTTGCTTTAATATTCCTTTTCAGAAAGTAAATTTAGGAGGGTGCTTTTAAACTTAATTACGATAGCATCCAAACAATAGCTGCTAAAATGCGTGATGCTGTTATAAAAAAGCGGGTTATTTAACCCAAAGCCTAGATTTTTACGCAACAGTTTATCGAAAAGGCAAAATTGTGGTTGCTATGGGAAGTAACATCGATACCGAGGTAGGCGAAGTTGTAATTGCCCCCGCACTGCTCGATATTATTTATTGGGGGAAGAGCCTTACAAAAGCGACAAAAAATTAGCAGAGTACGCCAAGAATATGACTCAAAAACTTGATCGAACAAACATCAGGAAGCTTACAGAAGAACTCGGCTATTTTCTGGATTTAAAAATTGATGAAAAAGCCTGGAAATACAAAAGCGACGAAGTAATTAACCTCAAACATACCGCATCACATGCACTTGCGGATATTTATTTTGGAAATGCCAACTATAAACTTGCCGAAAAATACTTCCTAAGGTTGTTGTTAGATTTTAGAATTGTTCCTGCTGCCTGCACTACGGCACAAAAAGATGCCAATCGGATAATTTATGATTTAAACATGGTTTATGGAAAGATGGGCAAAACCGACGAGACATTAGGTTACCTAATTCCGCTATTAAATGGAAACGGAAGCATAAACTCAGCTAGCGAATTGCTGAACGCCTGCATCGAAAAAAATAAAATAGATAAAAAAAGCTTCAAAAAACAACTCAATGATTCGTTTAGTACACTAGATAATATACGAGGTGATGGCACCTATACTTTCATCTTCAACGGAAAAATAATTTTATTTTGAATATTTTCACTAAAACCGAAAGCAGTTTTGCCAAAGAAGTAAAAGAAACTGATTTTTATAAATCATATAAATGAAGAAGATAAAAAAGCCAATTAGAATAATCTTGCTGCTTGCTTGTGTTGGTTTTGCTTTTGTTATGGTAACCAATTACGCCGTTAACAATTCAACCGAAAATGCGATATACGAAAAAATGGAAGATGTGCCTCAAAGCAAAATAGCCATTATTCTCGGCGCAGGCATAAATGGAGATAAGCCGAGCAAATATTTAAAAGATAGACTTGATGCAGGTATTTCGCTTTACAAAAGCAAAAAAGTATACAAAATTTTGCTCTCCGGAGATAATGGTAGAGATGAGCATGATGAACTTACCGTAATGAAGTTATATTGCTACCAAAACGGTGTAGATACCAATAAGATTTACATTGATTATGCTGGTTTTGATAGCTACTCTACTATGTACAGGGCTAAACATATTTTTAAGGTTGATACCGCGATTTTAGTATCTCAAAAATATCACCTCAATCGTTGCATATACATTGGCAACAAAATTGGCATAAAATCGTATGGTTTTTCAGCCAACCACGGCGAATATAGAGGGTACAAATATTATGCATTCAGAGAAAAACTCTCCATATCAAAATCAATTTTCGATATTTTGTTTAACCGTAAACCAAAATACCTAGGCGAAACGGTTAACATCAACGGGCAGTCTAACTATTCAAAAGACCAAGCTAAATAGCCTGCTGCTTATGAAAAAACCAAGCTTTACCTATACCTGTCCAGCGCTGCCTTGGCGTTTTCTTTCCTTACGTGGTTTGCAGAAATTTTTGGATTGGCTGTGATTATACTAATGTTAATTTTATGCCGTAATCAGCTGAAGAATTCGGTAATTGCGGCTGGCGACTATAACATTGAAGAAATCAAGTATTTAAAAATAGCCAAACTTTTAGCCATTATTAGTATCATCATTTCCGCAATAATACTCCTTTACGGAATATTTATTTTGGTAGTTGTTACGATGGGTTTTTTCGGTTATTAAATGATAGCCCATTGCTACAAACCTCTTAATTTACGCTCAGCTTTTATTTTTTTGATACTTCCCAAATTAATCAACACAATTGGCATCAGTGCAATTGGGACTACGGTTAAAGCTGTAAAACCTTTTGTAAAGGTTATAAATAGGCTGAGCGAAAATAATACCAATAACATTCCACCAAGAGTGTATGTTAACGTACTTGTCATTTTCTCGCTTTTTAGCAACTCTTCATTACTCATTTCCTCATACTTTTTCGTTTCCATTGTAAAAATTCAATTAGCTGTATTTTGGTTCTCCTTGCCACAAAATAGAAAAATTATTCCTTAAGCTAAAGGATTATTCTCCATTAAATTCTGCTAAACTAAACATATTACAAATTAGCGCCTTGTAAACAATAACCTGAACCGCTACAATTATCCAATATCATTTAGTATTCATTAAAACCACAACTAACAATCTATTTATCAGAATATTAGCTCGACTATAAAATTTTTATGCTTTAATTATGGTGCTATTTTTATCCTTTACAAAAGGCTTTTGGCACAGTCGTTGTAAACAAGCTGTTACATTTACTAATCGAATCTGCTGTCTACCACAGCCGATTCCTAACCTTTGAAAAACATAAAATGAAAAAGACAGTTCAAATTTTCAGCATGCTTTTAATAGCATTAACAGTAATGGTTTCATGTAAAAAAGATACCGATCCTGCAGACAGAGATTTTTTTGTGGGTACTTACAGAGGAACCGTATCATACAGTAAAGGTGATACACAAATAAGCAGTACAGATGGTAAAGTAACTGTAACCAAAGTTGATGATACCTATAGCTTCTTCTTCGGCAACAACATTCCTGATATTACTGGAGTTAAATTCCAAGAAAGCGGGAATACCTACATTAGTGTTGGAACAGGTGTAATTGGTATTACAATTGATGCAAGTACATTAAAAATAGGTGTTTCAAACTCGAATGGTAACTGGACGGCAAACGCCACCAGATAATTTAAAAATAGCAAAAAATCCCGGCCTTGGTCGGGATTTTTTTTGTGCTTTGATTTTAGCTAGCTTTACAGAATGAGTGTTGAGTTAAGAAAACATATTGAAGAAATCGTTCCGCTTACCGATGAAGAATTTGAATTTATCAACAACCATTTCAAATCCAAAAGTTTAAAAAAACATCAATATTTAATTCAGGAAGACGAGCTGGTAAAACACATCTATTTCGTTATTAACGGACTTCTTAAAGCAACTTTTACCGATGCAAATGGTAAGGAATACATCATCCAGTTTGCTATGGAAAACTGGTGGATTTCCGATTTCCAAGCTTTTTATAATAATGTAAAATCGATTATAAATATCAGTTGCTTACAAAACGTGGAACTCTTATATATTTCAAAAGAGAATTTAAATAAAATTTGTAGCGAGAGCCATAAAATGGAGCACTTCTTCAGGGTTAAAAATAGTTCTGGTTATGTGGCCCTACAACAAAGAATTCTATCGCTGCTTACAAATAGCCCTAAAGAAAGTTTCGAGCAATTTTCGCAACAATATCCCCAGCTCTTACAAAGGGTTTCCAAAACAATTATTGCTGCTTATTTGGGTATTTCACGAGAAACATTAAGCAGATTATCGGATAAATTGTGATTCAACGCACACAAAATCTGTGATTCAAGTCCTATGCGGCTGGTAAACATTAGCCTAATTTTGTTTTACAATTAGGATAAAAATATGAATAAGAAAGTTTTAATCGTGCTTACGAGCCACGACGAATTAGGAAACACAGGTTTAAAAACAGGTTTTTGGTCAGAAGAATTAGCTGCCCCATATTATACTTTAACAGATAAAAATATTGAGGTTGTATTGGCATCGCCAAAAGGTGGTCAGCCACCAATCGACCCTAAAAGTGAAGAGCCATCATTTCAAACCGATACCACCAGAAGAATGGATAAAGACACTATTCTTTTAGATAAATTAAAAAATACAATCCCCTTAGCAGAAGTAAAAATGGAAAATTACGATGCCGTGTTTTATCCAGGCGGGCATGGTCCACTTTGGGATTTGGCAGAAAGTGCGACTTCTCAAAAACTTATCGTCGATTTTTACACCGCAAATAAACCAGTTGCTTTTGTATGCCATGCACCTGGCGTTTTAAAGGATGTAAAAGTAAATGGCAAATATTTGGTAAATGGCAAAAACGTAACAGGATTTACCAATACCGAAGAAGAAGCTGTTCAGCTAACCAATGTGGTTCCGTTTTTGGTGGAAGATATGCTGTTAAAAAACGGCGGGATTTACACTAAAATAGCAGATTGGAATCCTTATGCCGTTGTAGATGGCTTGCTGATTACGGGTCAAAATCCATCATCATCAGAAAAAGTAGCCGAAGAATTATTGAAACTTATTTAAGACTAAGAACGCTCTACTGACCTTTATATGACCAGTAGAGCGTTTTTTTCTACAATTCTTCTTCCTCATCCTCTTCTTCAGGCACATATTTTTCAATTGCCTGCCCAATCGCACTCACTTCTTCATCCTCCTCAAAAATCGGAAGCTCAGTTTTATAATCCATCTTTAACCAAATCGAAGATGTATCTTTCTGAATCTGGATGTACTCTCTGCCATCTTTAAAAATGGTGTATGAATCATTTCCCTCAGGAAAAACCGAATAATTTGTCGGCCCTATTTCTATATCAAATGGTTCTTGCATTGTTAATGTTTTTCTTCAAAGATAAGTCTTTAAAATATTAAAATTAGTCTGCGATTAAGGATTTGAAAATGAACGGTTCTGCTTTCTTGGAGGCTGGCAGCCCCGCTTTTCGCTTCAACAAAAGCAGAAATAGCTTTTGGTTTCTGCAACAATCGGGTTTATAAACCATGGTTAAGCACCTAGCCTAAAATAGTACCGCCAACCGTGCCACTCAAACCCGACAGAAGTGTTTCCGATTCTTCATCGGAAAAAACAAAAGGCGGGACAGGTTTAAAAAAGAATCCGCCGCAACTGCTTTCCAAAAAAATATGCTAACTTAAATTATGGATTTTTCTAAAGCTGAAAATAAGGTTGCGAGAGCGCTCTTTGAAATCGCCCTCCAAAGAGAATTGGCAAAAGGCATGAATGAATTTGATGAAATTTTGCAAAAATGGAAAACAGAACGCCCCCAAGATAACCGAGAAAGTTATTATGCAATTTTTACCTCTGTAAAAGATTTTGATAAACATATTGCACGACGATATGATGGGCTCAAAAATTCGATGTTTTACAATACAATTATTGGCTTGTTAGTTGATGAAGTTATAAATGCCCAAGATTTAATTGGCTTTGCCCAAGAGCGCCAGAACGAATTACTTTCCATTTCAAAACAACACAAAGACTTCCGCTAACCAAAAAATTACTTCTTGTTGTTTAAAAATTCCATCATTTATACTACTTTACACAAAACAATTTACCCTACAGAAAGAAAGATGAAGTTAACGTTTTGGGGCGCTGCACAACAAGTAACAGGAAGTATGCACCTGCTCGAAGTTGGGCATTATAAAATACTGATAGATTGCGGTTTAGATTACGAAAAGGATACTTATCAGGAAGAAAACCAAGAATTTCCTTTTGCGCCAGCAAGTATTAATCTGGTAATTTTAACCCACGCACATATAGACCATTCGGGCAATTTACCCACCTTGGTACGTATGGGTTTTAACGGACAAGTGCTTTGTACGCCGCCAACTGCCGATTTAGCATCCATATTATTGTTTGATTCGGTAGAGCTTTTTTTAAGAAAACAAGGAAGAAAACCGCGTACTAAACGTGGCAACTTCAGCGGACCGAAACCTTTGTACCTGCACAAACATGTAATGGACACCATCGACCGTTTCGTAACCATAGCATTTAATCAGCCATTTAAAATTAATGGCGATATCAGTTTAACCTTTATTCCAGTTGGCCATTTATTAGGAGCAGCAGCTGCAGTTTTAATCATTAATGATAACGGCGAAGAAAAGAAAATTGCTTTCTCTGGCGATATTGGGCGGGAAAATTACCCTGTTTTGGTAAAACCCGAAGCTATTCCTGAAGTTGATTTTTTTGTTTGCGAATCTACCTACGGCGGTCGCTACCATACCAAAGACCAAACTTTGGAAGAACGATTGGTAAAGGAAATTGAAGAAGCCTGCATTAAAAGCCCTGGCCGATTGATTATTCCTGCTTTTAGTATCGGCAGAACGCAATCGTTGGTTTTTGCATTAAACCAAATCTTCACTAAAAAATTATTACCGCCTGTTCAAATTTTTGTCGATAGTCCGATGGCAATACACGCCACTGATGTTTACCGAAAACACCATAATCTGGTGAATCAAGAAGCGAAAGATTTCTATAAAACAATGGGTGATGAATTTGAATTTGAGCATTTGGCCTACGTTCAAACCATGAAAGAAAGCAAGGATGTTTCCAATTATTACGACCCTTGCATCATCATTTCTTCAGCAGGAATGTTAGAGGGTGGACGTATTCAAGACCACCTTTATTACAATATCCAGAACTATTATTGCACCATTCTTTTCATCGGCTATTGTGCCAAAGGAACGCTTGGCTACAAACTTTTAAGTGGTGCGCCAATTGTTAGAATTAAAGACCGTGAAATGATGGTTTATGCCACCATTCGCCAAACAGATTTACTCAGCGGCCACGGCGACCATGATGATTTGGTTAAAACGGTTAAACAAACCGGAAAACCAAAACAGGTTTTCCTGGTACATGGTGAAGATAAAAGTTTACAGCTTTTAATGGCTGCTTTGCAGGAAGATGGCTTTAATGTTGTAGCGCCGGAAAGAGGTGAGGTGTTTGAGATTTAATTTAGTTCAATCGTTGATTGGTCATTAGTTCATTCGGCCAACAGTTCTAAACATCGCGTCATTGCGAGGCACGAAGCAATCTTAATGCGTTCGCATAAACCCATTGTTGCAGGATTGCTTCGTGCCTCGCAATGACGATTTGTCGGCAAGACATGCTCCATCACCCATTTTCCCTCTTACATCTTCCATTAAACCCTCACTTGCCCATCTCCCCTAACCACCCATTTATAACTCGTTAGCTCTTCCAACCCCATCGGTCCACGGGCATGAAGTTTTTGTGTGCTGATACCAATTTCCGCACCCAAACCAAACTGTGCGCCATCGGTAAAACCGGTAGATGCATTGGCGTAAACCGCAGCGGCATCTACTTCATTTAAAAACCGAGTGATGTTTTCCGCATCTTCCGAAATAATGGCTTCGCTATGTTTAGAGCTGTAATCTGCAATGTGATTTAAGGCTGCATCAAAATCGCTAACAACTTTAACAGCCAGTTTTAAAGATAAAAACTCAGTTCCAAAATGTTCTTCAGTTGCATGATTTAAAAGTTCGGCTGGGTAAGAAGATTTTAAAACTGCATAACTTTTTTCATCGGCAAAAAGTTCGACTTTTACATCAGCTAAGGGCGATAAAAGTTCGGTCAAATCTGTTAATCGGTTTTGATTAATCAACACACAATCGAGTGAATTACAAACACTTACTCTTCTAGTTTTTGCATTGAAAATTATGGCTTTACCTTTTTCTAAATCACCCGATTCATCGAAATAAGTGTGAACAATTCCTGCTCCCGTTTCAATTACAGGGATTTTGCTGTTTTCACGAACATAAT
Source organism: Pedobacter frigidisoli (assembly GCF_004331675.1). Taxonomy (GTDB): domain Bacteria; phylum Bacteroidota; class Bacteroidia; order Sphingobacteriales; family Sphingobacteriaceae; genus Pedobacter; species Pedobacter frigidisoli. The sequence continues at coordinate 19,718 of NZ_SJSN01000017.1, forward strand.
TAATCAGCGACTGACTTCCACGAGGAATCAACACATCAACGAAACCTCTTGCATTGAGTAAAGCCTCTGTTGCGGCTCTTTCGGCTGGCAATAGAGTTAAAACATCAGGATTAATTTTATACTTCGCAAGAACCCCGTGAATTACTTTTGCTATGGCTAAATTCGAAAATTCAGCATCGCTCCCGCCTTTTAAAACCGCAACATTTCCCGTTTTAAAGCAAAGCGAAAACACATCGGCAGTAACATTCGGACGAGCTTCGTAAATTACACCAACCACACCCAGCGGAACCCGAACTTTTTGAATTTGAAGTTTGTTTTCTAAAATTTTATCAGAAAGCACTTCGCCTAGCGGACTTGCTAAATTCACTACGTTTTTCACATCATTTGCAATGTCAGCAATGCGTTGTTTGGTTAGTTTAAGTCTATCATATTTCGGGTCTTCGATGGGCATTTTGGCCAAGTCTTTTACATTCTCTGCTAAAATTTTATGCGTAGATAAAACCAAGGCTTCAGCTAAATCTGTTAAAACTTTATTGGTAGTTTCTTTGCTCAAGCCAATCATGGTGCGGGTAGCTTGTTTTGCTTTTTCGAAGTATTGTTTGTAATCCATTTTGTTTTAATTAACCGCTAAGTTTTTCGCAAAGAAACGCAAAGTTGGGCACCAAAAAACACAATTTGCTTTGCGTTTCTTTACGCCTCTTCTCTGTGTTCTTTGCGGTAAAATCTTTATATCGAAGAATAAAAATAATCGTAATGTACCAATGCTTTTTGTTTTTTCTGTCCGATTCTCTCTCTGGCTTTATCCGAACCGTATTCTGCAATGCCCAAACCAATTAACTGGTTTTTTTCATCGATGATTTTAATGATATCGCCTTTTAAAAAATCAGATTGTATTTCGATGATGCCCACGGGCAATAAACTTGTTGCCTTGCCTGAAGTTAACACACTTTTTGCACCATCATTCAGCTTAACAATTCCCGTTGCAGCCGTTTCAGAATGGGCAATCCATTTCTTTTTGCCCGATTTACTTTTCTCTGGAACGAAACGCGTATGAACAATTTCGTTGTTTAGTAACGATGTTAAAACGTTATCAGTTGTTCCGTTTGCAATATGAACTGTAATGCCAAGCTTGGCCACTTTTTGTGCCATGGTCGATTTTGTAACCATTCCGCCACGACCAAATTGCGATTTGCCTGTTTGAATAAATGAAGCCAGATTAGAAACCGAACCCGATATTTCTTCAATCACTTCTGAACCGGCAATTTTTGGGTCGCCATTGTAAATTCCATTTACGTTCGATAAAATAATTAATGCATCAGCATTTAACATCGAGGCGATTAAACCTGCAAGCTCATCGTTATCGGTAAACATTAATTCGGTTACCGAAACCACATCGTTCTCATTTACCACAGGAATAACCTCATTCTGTAGCAAAATCTGCATACAGTTTTTCATGTTGAGGTAATGCGCTCTGTCGCGAAAATCTTCTTTGGTAACCAAAACTTGGGCACATTTAATTTTGTGTGGTTCAAAGAAATTAGCGTAAGTGTTAATCAACTTTACCTGACCAATTGCAGCCAATAGTTGTCGCGTGGTAACGGCATCTTGCTTTTCGGAAACTTTGATTAAACTTCTGCCTGCGGCTACAGCTCCGGATGAAACCAAAATCACTTCGATGCCCTGCTTTTTAATTTCAGCCAGCTGATTTACCAAATGCTGAATCCGCGATTCATCTGGCAAACCGTTGGCCTGTGTAATTACATTCGACCCAACTTTAACAACTATTTTTTTGTACCCTAATTTCATTAGCCCCTCCCAACCCTCCCCGGAAGGGAGGGCTTTTTAGAAAATTGAAAGGGCAATTTAACATCTATTTTTTTCAATTGGAATGAATATCAACATGATGGTGAATTTTTGCGAAAATGATAATTAAGATTGGCTGTGCGTTTAACCACAGATTAAATATTACGCGTTAAACCACCCCTTTGCCCCTCCTTGAAAATAAGGAGGGGAGATGGACAGTACGTGTTTAAAATTTGATGGTTCTTTTTAAGAAATAGGTTTAAGTCATAAGTCGATAATAAATGCAAAAAACTTCCCAGAGCACTTACGACTCCCCTCCTAATTTAGGTGGGGCAGGGGTGGTTATTTAGCCAAAAGCCACAAACCTATGTTAATAAACCCGATTGTACGAATGCCGTTTTTCACGGCAGCAGGGAAAGCGGGACTGAAAGCCGCCATGAAAAACAGAACCTTTCATTTCCAAAAAGAAACTCCAATAAAAATTCATTAAATTGCATTAACCTACACCAAACCATCATGATGAAATGTATCTTACCTGGCCTGATTTTGCTTGGAGCAATTTCAGCTTGCAACAACCCCAAAAAACAAGAAATGAAACCGATAAAATGGCCTGATGCTAAACCTCCGATAGCCGAAATTAACCCACACAAACGAATTATGCATGGCGATACCGTGGTGGATAATTATTATTGGATGATTGATTATTTCAAGAAAGGGCCTGATAGTACCAAAGTTGTTGATTATTTGAAAGCCGAAAATAAATACCTCGATACGATGATGAAAGGAACGGAAACGTTTCAGGCAAATCTGTTTAAGGAGATGAAAGGTCGGATTAAGGAAAAAGATGAATCGGTACCCGTATTTAAAAACGGTTACTTCTATTATACCCGAACAGAAGACGGACAACAATACTATAAATACTGTCGCAAGAAAGGAAGTTTAACGGCTACAGAAGAAATTTTATTGGATGTTGATGCCTTGGCAAAAGGCCATTCCTATTATAGCGCCACGGGTTTTAGTATTAGTCCTGATAATAAATTATTGGCTTTCGGTGTTGATAAGGTGTCTCGTAGGCAATACACCATTCAGGTGAAAAATTTGGAAACAGGTGAGATTTACAAAGATGCAATTACAAATACTGAGGGCGCTGTAGCTTGGGCGAATGATAACAAAACATTGTTTTATACTTCGAAAAACCCAGTCACTTTACTAAGTGAAAAGATTAAAAAACACCTACTCGGAACGGATGCTAAAACGGACGTTGTGGTTTATGACGAGAAAGATAACTCCAACTATATTGGGGTAGTAAAATCGAAAAACGGTAAGTATATTTTCATCGGCTCACAGGGAACTTTAACTTCTGAATATAGAATGATTGATGCCGACCATCCTGAAGCGCCATTTAAGGTTTTCTCTCCGAGATTTAAAGATGTTTTATATGATGTGTTACCTGTTGATGATAAATTTTATATCGTTACCAATTGGAATGCGAAAAATTTCCGCTTGATGGAATGTCCGCTGGACAAAACCGCAAAAGAAAATTGGAAAGAGGTGATTCCAAACCGTAAGGATGTTTTGTTGGAATATGGTGATGAGTTTAAAGATTATCTAGTTCTTTCTGAGCGCAAAAACGGCTTGACCGAACTTCGTGTTTTGAAGAAAGATGGTAGTGATTATTACATCAAATTTGAGGAACCCGTTTATGCCGCTGGCATTGGCGCTAACCCTGAATATAACGGCAAAATGCTGCGTTACTCCTACACTTCGTTAACTACACCAAACTCTACTTACGATTATGATTTAGAGAAAAAGGACAAGAAATTAATGAAGCAACAGGAAGTTGTTGGTGGTTACAATCCTGATGATTATGCTACAGAACGTGTTTTCGCAACAGCGAAAGACGGAACAAAAATCCCTGTGGCGTTGGTTTACAAAAAAGGCTTTGAGAAGAACGGAAATGCACCATTGTTGCTTTATGCTTATGGCTCTTACGGCTCCAGTAGCGAAGCAACATTTTCCTCGCCGAGGTTGAGCTTACTAAACCGTGGTTTTGTTTTTGCCATTGCCAATATTCGTGGCGGACAAGAAATGGGTCGCCAATGGTATGAGGACGGGAAGCTGATGAAAAAGAAAAATACATTTACCGATTTTATTGCTGCAGGCGAATATTTGGTTGAGCAGAAATACACTTCGAAAGGACATTTATATGCTCATGGCGGCAGTGCAGGAGGTTTGTTGATGGGTGCTGTGGTAAACTTAGCGCCCGATTTATGGAATGGTTTAATTGCCGATGTGCCTTTTGTTGATGTGGTAAACACCATGCTCGATGAAAGTATTCCGCTAACTACGAACGAATTTGACGAGTGGGGAAATCCGAAGAAAAAGGATGCTTACGATTATATGAAAAGTTATTCTCCATACGAAAATGTTGAGAAAAAAGCTTACCCAAATATGTTGGTAACGACGGGCTTACACGATAGTCAGGTACAATATTTCGAACCCGCAAAATGGGTGGCAAAACTACGAGCCATGAAAACTGATAAAAATGTTTTATTCTTAAAAACAAACATGGAATTCGGTCACGGCGGCGCTTCAGGTCGTTTCGATTATTTGAAAGATGTATCGTTAAGATGGGCATTTTTGTTTGCCCTGGAGGGGATAGAGAAGTAAATTTATTAGAAAACCGTCCTTTCGACTGAAGCGCAGCGCAATGGAGGAATATTTGAACTTTGTTGATTAGCTTCAAAGATTTCTCGGCTTCGCTCGAAATGACGATTTTACGATAACTGGACTTCACTCTATAATTTTTAAAATGCTAAACCTATTCCAAATAATATTTCAATGAATACTAAATTAAAAACGCTCCAAATCATTCATCTGGCTTTATGCTCGGGTGTTTTGCTTTTTGCCTTGGTAACCATTTTCCTCAATCGGGAAATCATGTTTTTCGATGCAAATCCGAAAACCACTGCGCCATTTAATCCCATATTTCCAATCCTTGGGTTAATAACCATTTCCGCAAGCATTTTCTTTTTCAGAAACGTAATCTCAAAAATTAATAAATCTGCAGATGTCGATTCCAAAATCAATCAATATCAAAGTGGATTTGTTATTAGCGCAGCGCTTTTAGAGGGTGGTGCACTTTTTAACTTAGTTGGTTTCTTCATCACTCAAAATTCTTTTTTCTTGATATTTGCCACAGCCAACTTTGTATTTCTGGTTTTAAGCAGGCCAACAAAAGATAAATTGATTTCTAGTTTACAATTGCAATACCCAGATACAGAGGCATTGTAAGCAAATAGCCTTATCTTTGCCCGCCAATGGAATACAATGTTCATACTTTACCGAACGGCATCCGCTTGTTGCATGTGCCCTCGGCTTCTACCATATCTCACGCTTGCATCATCATTAATACGGGTTCTCGTGATGAACCTGACGGCAAAGCAGGTTTAGCACATTTTATAGAACACCTGATTTTTAAGCGTACCGAAAAACGCAGTACCAACCAGATTTTAAACCGTTTGGAAAGCGTGGGGGCAGATTTGAATGCTTATACCACCAAAGAATATACCTGTGTTCATGCTTCTTTTTTAAATCCTTATTTAGACAGAACGTTAGATTTATTTAACGATATCATCTTTCATTCTACTTTCCCCGAGGATGAAATGGATAAGGAAAAAAGTGTTATTCTGGATGAAATTGCGTCCTATCTCGACCAGCCTGAGGAAGCCATTAATGATGATTTTGAGGACATGCTTTTTGCGGGAAATGCCCTAGGAAATAACATTCTCGGCACCACAGAAAGCGTCAGTAATTTCACCCGAGAGGATGTTATTAATTTTAGAAAAGCAAATTATCGCACTAATGAAATCGTAATTGCCGTTTTAGGAAACTATACTTTAAACAGCGTTGTAAATAAGGGAACCAAACATTTTGCTGATGTTGAAGAGAACTCTCCAGCTCAAAATAGAATAAAACCAACTGTTTTAAACCCGACTACAACCACTATTTACAAACCAATTATGCAATCGCATTGCATTTTAGGTACTCAAACTTATTCGACTCACCATAAAAATAAAGCAGGGCTGATGCTCTTGAATAATTATTTCGGCGGAAATGGTATGAGCTCTGTTTTAAATCTCCAAATCAGAGAGAAGTATGGAATTGCCTATACCATCGAATCGAATTTTTCGCCTTTGAGTGATACAGGAATATTCTCTATTTATTTTGGAACAGATAAAGAAAAACAGCAAAAAGCATTGTCTTTAATTTTCAAGGAGATGAAGAAATTAAAAGATAATCCACTGAATGAATTACAATTACAAAAAGCCAAAAACAAATTTATCGGACAAATTGCTCTAAGTGAAGAAAATAGAATCGGCTTAGTTATATCGATGGCAAAAACACTTATTGACCATCATAAAATTGATTCCCTGGAAAGAGTTTTTGAGAAGATTAGAAAAGTAACCACCCAAGAAATTGCACAAATTGCCGATGAGGTTTTGGCTCGAGAACAACTGAATATTTTTACTTTCAGTCCGATATTGGAATAATTGTTATTTTTGTACCGTTAGTTTTATTAGTCTGTCATCCTGAGCTTGTCGAAGGACAAACAAGATAAAAAGGTCTTCGGTAGGCTCAGACTGACAAATTGTTGATTAATACCCTCAGATTTAACATCCTGAAAAAAACACATTACACAATGAAATTACCCATAGTTGCTTACGGAGACCCTGTTTTAAAGAAAATAGGAACCGATATCGATAAAGATTATCCCCAATTAAAAGAACTCATTGCCAACATGTTCGACACCATGTACTATGCAAATGGCGTGGGCTTGGCCGCTCCTCAAGTTGGCTTGCCTATTCGTTTATTTATTGTGGATACCGGTGAGGATGAGGACGGAACTCCAGGCTACAAAAGGGTTTTTATTAATGCTCAAATTTTAGAAGAAACTGGCGAACCTTGGAATTTTAACGAGGGCTGTTTAAGTATTCCCGATATCCGCGAAAATATTTTGCGCAAACCAAACATCAAGGTAAAATATTTTGATGAAAATTGGGTTGAACACACGGATGATGTTGACGGTATGCCTGCTCGCGTTATTCAACATGAATACGACCACATCGAAGGAAAGTTATTTACAGATAAGGTAAGTATTCTTCGTAAAACGATGCTTAAAAGTAAACTGGATGCAATTTCCAAAGGAAATATCAGCACCGATTATAAGATGAGGTTTCCGAATAAGAGTAAGAAAAGATAAAATTTTTGATGGAAAATATAAGGGAAAAAGGAAACGTTTTCGCTTTTTTTGTGCTAAAGGGAATTAATGATTTGCTTCCAATAAGTTCGTCATAATTTTTTTTGATTCATCGCAATCAAGGTTAAAACAGACCAGAGTTAGTCCGTAGCCGAAAACTAGCATTCCAAATGGGATGAGGCAACCAATTGCCATCTTTGGATTATTTATCGATGAAATAACAAACACTATTAGCGCCAACGACACTCCAGCACACCAAATCATGATAAACACCTTTATCAAAGGCTGAAGTTTCATATCCAATTTGATAAAAGTTCCCTTATCTACAGCGCTTAATTCACCAAAAATTTCTGCCTGAAAAGAATTGCGATAAGAAAGTGATCGGGTCAATTTGAAATGACTTCCTGAAATATATCCCTTAAAAAGTTTCTTGTAAATTTTGAATTCTTCCTTTTGAGTTACTTGTGTATTTGAGCATATTTTATCTAAAACTTGATTTGGAGAAAGGGAAGTATTTAGCGTGAGTGTTTGCTGTGGAAAATAATTCATCAAGAAAAACCTAATTCTCGCCCCGTTTCTTATCGCCATCAAAGATCTGTTGCATCAATTTACCCCAAGCGAAAGGGTTCAACAATGGATTGGTTTGAACCATGTTTTTATTCACCATCCTATCAAAGTTATATCGATAATTCTGACTGCCAATTTCTTGCCCATCACGTGGCAAAGTTTGTATCAAACCATCGATTGATGCCCTTGAAAGATTTTTTTTGGCAATTGCCATATCATCATCCGCAAGTTTCATCGATAAAAACTCTCTGGTAAACTCTTCTGTTGTAGCCCATGGAAAAACGCGAACAGACGGCAAATCAATTACGTTTGCCTTAAGTTTAACCATGATAGTGTATTTACTATCTGCTGTTCCCTCCGGAATTATAGTAGAGAATTTCTTATAACCTATCGCTGTAAATAGGATGGTATCTCCCGGGTTAACAATAAACGTAAAATAGCCACGGTAATCTGCGCCAATTCTTTTACTTTTTTCTGAAAGATTTGTGATGGTAACGTAAGGGATAACGTTGCCGCTATCAATGTCAGTAATGATACCCGAAAATTGGATAAGCTTTTCCTGTACCGGCCTCTGTTGTGCAAAAGCGGTTAAAGAAAAAAGAATACAAATTAGGGTAACACAATATCTCATTAAGACAAAAGTAATTTTAATACTTATAACTGCTTGTTAAATAGTGTTAAAGCTAATCTTGCTCAACCATGTTTACTGCTACAACCGAAGTAATTTGCGGTACTGCTTTCATAATTGCTTGCTCAATACCCGATTTCATCGTCATAAAACTCATTGGGCAAGAACCGCAGTTACCTAATAACTTCAGCTTAACTACTCTTTCTGATGTAATTTCTTCAACAGAAACATCACCTCCATCGGCCATTAAATATGGTCTGATGGTTTCCAATGCCTGTTCTACTTGCTCTATTAAATTCATTATGTGTTTTTTAAAATATAAAAATAGTAATTTTTTAGCAAATAGCCATTTGTGCATTGTTTATGGAAATTTGCTGCGCTATCTTACTGGCAATATCTCCAAATATAATATCCAACTGTGGATTTTGATTCAATGCAACTGGTTTTCCATTATCACCCGCTTCCGAAATGCTTTGAATAATTGGAATCTCTCCTAAGAATGGAACATCAAATCGCTCTGCAAGTTTTGTTCCACCACCCTTTCCGAAGATATAATATTTATTATCTGGCAATTCTGCAGGCGTAAAATACGACATGTTTTCAATCACCCCTAAAATTGGAATATTAATGCCTGGCATCCTAAACATCGCTAAACCTTTATGCGTATCGGCCAGCGCAACTTGTTGAGGAGTGGTTACCACAACCGCTCCAGAAATGGGGAAGCTTTGGGTAATGGTTATGTGAATATCGCCAGTACCCGGTGGAAGATCTACGATTAAATAATCCAATTCTCCCCAGTTGGTATCGTTAAACAATTGTTTTACAGCGTTAGAGGCCATTGGTCCACGCCAAGGCACGGGCTGACCTGGATCAGCAAAAAAGCCTAAGGACAACAACTTAATGCCATATTTTTCTATCGGTAAAATTTTAGTCTTACCATCAGCGGTTTCTTCAGCACCAGGTTTTGCATCAACCAAATCGAACATGGTTGGTACCGACGGTCCGTAAATATCAGCATCAATTAAACCCACCTTTGCACCATCCTTAGCCAGTACAACAGCTAAATTACTGGCTACAGTAGATTTACCAACACCACCTTTACCTGATGAAACCAAAATGATGTTCTTGATGTTATCCAATGAAGATGAATTGGTTGGTTGGGTAACTCGTGAGGTTATCTTAATAATTACTTCTGCCTCAGCCGATACAAAGTGCTTTACTGCATTTGTACAAGCATTTTTCAGCATGTCTTTCATCGGACAAGCTGGCGTAGTAAGCTCTAAAGTAAAGCTAACTTTATTATCTTCTATCTGTAAATCCTTAATCATGTTTAAGGTTACCAAGTCTTTTTTAAGATCTGGATCTTCAACATTCTTAAGCGCATCTAAAACTTGTTGCGGGCTAATCTGCATCGTATTAATTTAACTCCAAAATTAACAAAACATAGCCACAAAAACTTTTATTTAGGGTTTTAAACTGTAATTTTAACACGAAATAAACATTTAATTGTTACGTTTAAGCAATTAACCATTTTAACGACTATATGCGCATACCAAAAATTAAGATCCCTAAAAAATATTTAAAAATCGGAGCGTGGATTTTAGGTGTTTTTTTGATTGTAAGCGTTGCTTTGGGCGCTGTGGCATATAGCAAAAGAGAGGCCCTCTTAAAAAAGATGGTTGCGAAAGCCATCGCTAAAGCAGATAAGGATTATGGCCTTGAGGTTAAGATCGGCTCTGCCGGATTTACTGGCCTAAGCACCGTAAAAATGACCGCAATTTCTGTGGTTCCCAAAGATAGAGACACGCTTTCGAACATTGGTGAAATGAGCATTGGCGTTAAGTTATTTCCGCTAATTTTTGGCAATGTAAAATTATCAGAAGTAGAATTAAGCGATGGTTTTGTAAGCGTTGTAGTGCGAGATTCTACGACAAACATCGATTTCATCCTTAAGCGAAAGAAAAAAGATAGCACTGAAAATACACGTAAAGCCAATTTACCAGAGATTGCAAACAACATTTTAAATCAGGTTTTATATAAAATTCCTGATGATATGAACGTGAAGAATTTGGTCTTTAAATTTAATGATCATGATACTTCAAAATTAAGTTTTGCAACCACCGCGACTATTGATGGTGGAGATTTAAAATCAACAATCAACGTTAATAATGGCGAATCTACCTGGCATATCGATGGATTGGTAAAACCAGGTAGAAAACAATTAAGCTTCACCGCTTATGCTGATGGAAAAAAATTGGAGCTACCTTATTTAAACAATAAACTTCATGCAAAGCTCAGTTTCGATACATTGCAAACGGAGTTGAAAGATGCTGGTTACAGCGGCGATGACTACAAGATTTCTGGTTCATGGTCGGTTAAAAATATGTTGATTAACCAAGCAAGATTAGCCAGCAATGATATTATTGTTCAAAGTGCCAAACTAGATGCCGATGTTTTGGTTGGTCCGAATTTCGTTGCCTTGGATAGTTCTTCAACAGCATACCTTAAAAACGCAGAAATTCATCCTTACGTTAAATATACCCTCGGAAAAAATAAAATCTACGAGTTAAAACTAAATGCCAATGAACAAGATGCTCAAGGTGTTTTGGATGCCTTTCCGCAGGGATTATTCGAATCGCTTGATGGATTGAAAGTACAAGGCAAGGTTAAATACAACCTTAATTTCTATTTAGATACCGCAATTCCAGATAGCGTTCGTTTCAGTTCGACCTTAACGCCCGTTAATTTCAAGATTTTGAAATGGGGGAAAACCAATTTACAGAAGATTAATAGTCCTTTTGTTTATACGCCGTATGAGTATGGAAAACCGATGCGAGATATTACGATTGGCCCATCAAATCCTAACTTCACACCGTTGTCTGCAATATCTAAAAACTTCATCAATGCGGTTTTAACTGCTGAAGATCCATCATTTTATACACACAATGGCTTTGTGGAGGAATCGATCCGTAAATCCATCGCAGTAAATTACAAGGAAAAGAAATTTAAGCGTGGCGGAAGTACCATTAGCATGCAGCTTGTTAAGAATGTTTATTTAAGTCGCCAAAAAACCCTCGCCCGCAAGGCTGAAGAAATTTTAATTGTTTGGCTCATCGAACACAATCACTTGGTGAGCAAGCAACGAATGCTCGAGGTTTATTTCAACATTATGGAGCTCGGACAAAACATTTATGGCATTGGCGAGGCTTCAAGATATTATTTCGGTAAAAAACCAGCAGATTTAACCATAGGTGATGGATTATTTTTGGCTAGCATTGTCCCTAAACCGAAAGCATCGATGTATAAATTTATGGCCGATGGAAGTTTGAAACCATATATGTACAATTACTTCCGCTTTATGGGAAACATTATGGCGAGAAGAGGTTTAGTGCCGGGAGATACATCTGGCTACGGCTTTTACAATGTTAGATTAAGGGAAGGTTTGCGTCAGTACCTAGCGCCAGATACGGCAGTTGTTGATACGACCGCTTTTGACGATGATGATGAAGATGGAATGCCTCCTGTAATTATGCAGGATAAGAATAAAAACCTTTTCGATCGAATTTTTGGTGGTGCTAAAAAAGATACCGCAATTGTAAAACCTGCAGATACCACAAAATCGAAAAAAGAATTAAGGCAAGAACGCAGAGAACAGCGCCGAAAGGAACGAGAGCTAGAAGGCGGCGAATAATCAATTTTCAGTTAGTAGTTTTCCTTTTTTAGCGAAGAAATGGCGAACATTTAAGTTCCCAAAATATAACATTACAACATCAGCATGAACAAAATAAAAGTAGAGGATAAGGAATTCGAGATTTTTTTAGAAAACGATGCATTAAATAAACGAATTCGCCTGCTCGGTATTCAAATTAATATTGATTACGAAGGGAAATGCCCACTTTTTATTGGCGTGCTAAATGGCAGCTTTCTGTTTATGGCAGATTTAATAAAGGAAATTAGTCTGCCTTGCGAGGTTGCTTTTATGCGTGTAGCTTCGTACGAGGGAACATCAAGCTCTGGCAAGGTTAAGGAGTTAATCGGTTTGCCAGAGAATATTGAGGGAAGAGATATCATCATTGTTGAAGATATAGTAGATACAGGATTAACCTTAACCCATATTTTAAAAATGATAAAGGAAAAAAATCCTGCTTCGGTAAAAGTAAGTTCTCTACTATTAAAACCAAGTGCCTTAAAATATGATATTGAAGAGTTGGAATACATTGGTTTTGAAATACCTAACGAGTTTGTGGTGGGCTATGGCTTAGATTATAACGGACTTGGCAGAAACCTGACTGATATTTACAGAGCAACTGAAGCGTAAATTTTTAGATCGGATTAATTTATTTTTCGCACCTTTGCCCAATAATTTTTAACACAATGACCATACATAAAGAGGGCTACACTACTATTGCCATAACCATATTGCTTATTTTCGTAATTAACGCGGTTGTTGATTACAAATATTACGATATCACTTGGTTGCGTTGGTTCATCTATATTTTCTCTGCCGCATTATTTATCATTGTACTACAATTCTTTCGCAATCCCAGTCGCAGCTTTTCTGCTGGCGAAAACTTAGTAATTTGCCCAGCAGACGGTAAAGTTGTGGTTATCGAAGAAACTGAGGAAGGTGAGTATTTCAAGGATAAACGCTTACAGGTTTCGATTTTTATGTCGCCAGTTAACGTTCACATTAACCGTAATCCAATTTCTGGAGTGGTTAAGTTTTTCAAATACCACCCTGGGAAATATCTTGCGGCTTGGAATCCTAAGTCATCTACCGAAAACGAGCGTACAACTACAGTAGTTGAGCATAAAAGCGGTGTTCCTGTCTTATTTCGTCAGATTGCTGGCGCCTTGGCCCGTAGAATTGTTTGGTATGTTAAAGAAGGCGATGAGGTTGTACAAGCAGAACAATTCGGTTTCATTAAATTCGGCTCGAGAGTTGATGTTTTTCTTCCTGTTGGAACAAAGGTAAACGTAGAACTTAATCAGGTTGTTAAAGGTGGGATAACTACTTTGGCAGAGTTAAGTTAGGATCACCAATTCAGAAAGCTTTTTTTTTACTCCTTAATTCTTACCACCTAAGACACCTAAGAACACAAAGTTGGGCTGCAATTGGAATATTTGATTTGGTATTTATTGCAATGGGCATAATCACCGCTAGATCTAGAAAATCCTTAAATCCTATAATCCTGATCCCTTTTTAATCTGTAGCATCATTTCCAACTTCCTTATTATCTATTGCTGTCGTTTTATCGCTTATTAATCTTTGCGTTGGATAAGCAAAATCTGATTTATTGCGCATCACAATCTCCATAATCTTGAAATTGATTTCCTGCTTTATGGATAGATAATCATTGTAGGCGATGAGTGAGACAAAATAGATTACCTCAATATTTAAGGATGAATCGCCAAAACCCTCGAAATAGGCATTGCCATCATCACTGGTATCCTCATGTTCTCGGATGTAGGTTTTAATCTCATCAACAATCTTTTTAATAGTTTCTGCGTTGGTTTCGTAAGTAATCCCGAAAGAGAATTTAACTCTTCTAAAATTCCTTAAACTCATGTTTTCCAAAACACCATCAATCATTCCCTTATTTGGAATGGTTGCCATTGTTTTCTCTGTAGTACGAATAAGTGTACTTCTAAAACCAACTTTTTCAACGGTTCCCTCTACGCCATCAACCTTTACTAAATCGCCCACAACAAAGGGTTTATCTAAGAAAATAGTAAAGGAGCCAATCAAGTTTTCCAGACTTTCTTTAGCGGCCAATGCAATGGCAATACCTCCAATTCCAAGACCAGTAATCAGCGTTAAAACATTAACCTCGAATACAAAACCTAAAAGCGTAAAAAAGCCAATAAAAACCACTATTGTTTTAAAAAGTTCCTTTAAAAAAGGCACCAACTGATCATCTGACTTACTTTCTGTTAGTGATGCCTTAAACAATAAGACATGTGAAATAAAATCGATGATGCGTAGAATGATCCAAAAAATGGATAGAATGATCATGAAGAGAAAAATTCTGTCGAGGCACTCGCCAATGGTAACGGGAATTGCCTCTTTAATCTTTCCAACTATTTTACTGTAATGAAATACGGCAACTTCTAAAGGATGTTTAAGTTGATTAATAGAGAGGTACAACGTGGCTAGAAGCATAAAAACCTCAATAGGCTTTAGCAGTAAGCTCACAAAAGTATCATCATGAGATTGCTGCGAAAAACCTTTAAATAGCGTAAACAAAAGCTTGCTTAGCAATTTTGAGACTAACTTTTTAAAAATAAGCCCAACTAAAAGTATTCCACCAAACAAGAAATAGGCTTTTACAGTGTTGCCCCAGAAAATTTGGTCGAAGAATGCCGAATCTAACATAATGACAAAAGTACAAACAAAAAAACCTCCACGAAATTAATCGTGAAGGCTATATCTTATAATAAAGAATATTATTTTCTCAAAGATTTGATACGAGCAGCTTTACCAGTTAAAGCACGTAAATAGAACAATTTCGCTCTACGAACTTTACCATAGCTATTTACTTCTACCTTATCAATGTTTGGAGAATTGATAGGAAAAATACGCTCAACACCAATACCATTGCTCATTTTACGAACTGTGAAAGTTTCGTTAGCACCAGCACTGTTACGTTGTATTACAACACCTTGGTAAATTTGAATACGTTCTTTATTACCTTCGCGAATTTTATAGTGCACGCTCACTGTATCGCCAGACTTGAACGCAGGAAAATCTTTTTTCGCGATGGCCTGCTCTTCAACAAATTTTACTAAATCCATGATTTTAAGCTATTAAATCGATATTTCATCCCGTGAAAATCGGATTGCAATATTAGGGATTATTTTTGAGAAAAAAAAACCTAATTTAATTTTTTCCACAATCTTTACGAATTCCACATTTGGATAGATTAGATACTTCTATTCCAAAAGATCTGGACGGCGAGTTTTAGTTCGTTGTAAAGCTTCGTCATGCCTCCATTCGTTTATTTTAGCTTCGTGTCCGCTAAGCAAAACATCAGGCACTTTATGTCCACGCCAATCTGCTGGGCGGGTATAAATTGGTGCATCTAGTAACTCACCTTGAAAACTATCAGAAAGGGCAGAGGTTTCATCGTTTAAAACACCAGGGATTAAACGCACTACAGCATCTACCACAATTGCAGCCGGCAGTTCTCCGCCACTTAACACATAATCACCTACAGATATCTCCCTTGTTACGAAAACATCTCTTATACGCTGATCTATGCCTTTGTAATGCCCGCATAAAATGATGATGTTCTTCTTACCGGAAAGTTCGTTTGCGGTGGTCTGGTTTAAAGTAACTCCATCCGGACTCATAAAAATAATTTCATCATATTCTCTTTCCGCCTGAAGCTTTTCGATACAAGCCGCAAAAGGCTCAATGCTCATCACCATTCCGCTACCGCCTCCGTACTGATAATCATCAACACTTTTTTGCTTGTTTGTTGCATAATCTCGAAGATTATGGACAACAATTTCGGCGATGCCCTTTTTTTGCGCCCGTTGCAAAATAGAATGGGCAAATGGACTTTCAAGTAAAGCAGGCAGAACAGTAATAATATCGAAACGCATAACGCAAAGGTAAGAATTGAGATTGGAGTATAGAATTTTGTTATTCTTATCAATTCTAACCAAGAAGATTTACTTAAAACTTATTTTGGAATTACCTCTACCTTCCGCCACAGCTCTTTCCATCGCATGGTTTTATTACCTTTATCATCTTCTAAAGCACCCTCTAAAGATAAAAAATTATTATTTCCATTTTTTATTAAATGAAACTCAACTAAATACGTTTTCCCTGGATTGTTAGAATCTGCTCTGCTGTCGGCAAGCAGTATATCATTAAAATGACTTTTATCAACAACTTGGTATTTTCCTTTTTGAAGGATAAATGCACCCTTACCAGTAACAATTACTTGGCTGAGCGTACCATCACTATCAAAAACCTTAAGCGTAGTATTTTGAGGATCCATGACATGATCACTTTCTGCTAAAGCAATGTTGGTTAATTCCCAAATGCCCACAAGAGGTGCCTTGGCAGTTGAATCCTGAGCATTTACCCTGTAAAAAGATAGTGCAAACAATAAAAAAATGATGCTTTTTAAAAATTTAATATTCATAGTTAAAATCGAGGTTAATTTTTTAAACAGATATATTATTCTTTACTAGGGTATTTTTATGTCGTCTATTCCGAATTTATCTTTCTTAATATTTAGCCACTTATCATTTATGGAGATTTGTGTTTTGGGGAATAACTTTAAAATTTTTTTTTCCTCTTCATCAGTTATCTTTCCCTTTAATTTAAGGATTGAAATATTGATTTCTGCCAATTTATTAGGAATCTTAATCTCACCCTTAAAATTCATTTCCAGTACCCTCAAGCTTTTGGAACTGTAAACCTCATCGGGTATATCAACAATATTATAAATACTTAGCGCATCAGATTTCTTCCACCTAGGCGTTGCATTGGTTGAGGGAGTAGCGTTGATGGCCCAACCAATTTCAGGCTTAAGCGTAAAGTCTTTTTTATCTTGCTTAACGCCCATAAATCCTGCCCAAAACTCCATGTTATAAACTTTGCCATGTTCTATATCCTTTAATACAAAAGGAACCTTAACAAGCTCTGAAGCCAAACCACCAATATCAGAAATTGGTTTAAAATCTGTTCTTAATCCTTTTTTGGTGAATGGAAATAATTTGGTAATCCAACCATCAATCGTATTTATCGTTCCGTAAGATTTCGTGGTATGTACCTTAATCATATTCATCCAAAATTGATTATTAGCTTTTCCTTTCTTAGCCAAAATAATTTCTTTCACAATTGGCTCAAGCTCTTCTGTCCACCATTTTAAATCATACTGTTTTATAAAACGGATTTTTTTTAACACCTTTTCCCAATCCTCAGTTGTTCCCTCTATGGTTACCCTGGGTATGCCACAACCTATAATTACAACTTGATAGACAAAGTAAGATTTCATCCCATCCATTAAGGTTATTTCGGAGGCAATTTTGGATGTTGGGGTTGTGGTAGTAAAATCTGCTGTTAAATTCTTTGTGAATTTCTCGCCCGTAAATAAGCTAATCTGTTTATTAAACTGAGGGAACACGGCTTCCCAATTACTTGTTTTATCGCCAAGTTGAATATCACCAGCAACTACAGTTAAAACCTTATTGCCCTCAAAGTGTACAAGTTTATTGCGAAGCGCCTCCTTGTTATTATCGATGTGCCTTGCAAATCCCTGACCTATTAACAGCCAGATCATATCTGGAGACAGCACAATTGGTCGATGATCTAAATATGCGTTAAATAAACCCGTTAAAAATGGATGATCTTGATAGAAAACCAAGCTATCGGGAAATGGAGAAGTTTTTTCAAAACTTGTACGATATAACTGTGGGAGTTCTTTTGATGAAGATTCACGAAGTAACTTCTGTGGCTTGGATAATTGTTCAATCTCTACAATGGTATTTTCCTGTGCGTTTAATGCACAGGAAAACATTAACATACCTAAAACTAAATGGCATAGTTTAATAATCATAACAGCGCTTTCGTGATATGATGCAAACTATGGTTAATTCCATAAATAAACTAAAATTCAATTTGCTGGATGATTAACTTGGATTAGTCAATCGCATTTACCTTAACCAATTGATCAGTCCATTCCAATTTTGAACCTCCATTTCTGGCATCTACCACACCAGTCATTTTCATTTTTTGGTTATTTTCACTTAGCTCGAAAGAGTTTATATACTGTTTGCCCGCCAATTGATAGGTGGCATCAGCTCTTGCATAAGTAATATCGAGAACATAAAAGTTGTTTGATAACACCTTGAAAGATCCGCTGTGGGTAACGATTTTAGTGCCGTTCTCTTTTACTAGGTTATAAAAGCTGCCGTCTGATTTAAAGACAATTTTGCTTCCTGGATGATTCGTTACATCCCAAATTCCAACAAAAGGTTTAATTTCTTTTAGATTAGCTTGTTGTACGGTTTTGCAAGAAACGATTGATAATACAGCGAACAGAATTGCTGTGCAATAGGATAATTTTTTGAGCATGTTAATTTTGGTTAGAGTGAAATCTAAATTAACAATTTTATTGATCTATTGCAAGCCCTATTATGAAGTAAGATAAATATCCAAAAGTCCTTCTGGTAAGTCCACAGTTAATATTTTCCCTTCATCATCAATTTCGATGATAAAATCCTCATTTAAAGGGAAAAGAATTTCAGTTTCTTTATACAAAACGGTAGCTACAAATTGTTGTGGATATTCATTAACCTCTAAAATTTCGCCTAGCTCACCAAGAGTTTCATCAATGGCTATAAAACCTTTTAAATCTGTGTAAAAAAATTCATCTTCACCACGTTCTGGCATTTGGGCATTTGGCAAATAAAGTTTTTTCTTCAACAAGGCTTGCGCTTTATCGATATGATCAACATCATCGAAATTGAAATAGCCAGTTTTATTTACCTGTAATTTGGCAGACGCCACGAAATAGGGAACAAGCTTGCCGTTCATATCAGCAAAAACGACATCAAACTCCAGTTTCTCGTAATCATCAAATTCGAAAAACACCTGAACTTCTCCCTTTAAACCTCTTGATTTGGTAACGTAACCTATATAAAATGCTTCTTCGTGTTTCATATCACCCCAAACCCCTAAAGGGGCTATTGTTAAATTCTCTTTTAAATAGAAATAGCGTTCCGAATCATCCGGAACGCTATTTTCTGTGCAACAAAATAAAATGAATTATTCTGCGCCTTCTTCTTTAGTAGCTTCTGCTGCAGGAGTTTCTTCAGTTGCTTCAGCCTCAACAGCTGGTGCTTCTTCATTAACTTCTTCTTCAACAACTTCTTCTGCAACTGGTGCATTTTTAGCTGCGATAGCTGCTGCTCTATCTTCTTTTTTCTTAGCTTCTGCTGCTAATGCTGCTTTACGCACATCAGCTTTAGAAGTAGCTAAACCTTCTGTTTTACCAGAGATTTTACCAGCTTTACTATCTAACCAAGCAGTGAATTTCTCATCAGCTTGTTCTTGAGTTAAAGCACCTTTCTTAATACCACCTTCCAAGTGTTTTTTGTACAAAATACCTTTGTAAGATAGGATAGCACGAGCTGTATCAGTTGGTTGTGCACCACTGTTTACCCAAGCTAAAGTTTTTTCGAAGTTAATTTCGATGGTTGCAGGATTGGTATTTGGGTTGTAAGAACCTAAACGCTCAATAAATTTACCATCACGTGGAGAGCGAGAATCCGCTACCACAACATGATAAAAAGGTTTGCCCTTTTTACCGAATCTTTGCAATCTGATTTTAGTTGCCATTTTTCTTTTGTATTTATGTATTCAACATATTTCCCGGAACTTCGTGTTGCGGGCTGCAAAGATAAAAAAATTCTGCAAATTAAAAACATAGTTTAATTACTTTGTTTTCAGGATATTTAGCCCAAAATATTTGCAGATACAATATGGAAAGAATTGCCATTGATATGGACGAGGTTATTGCCGACGTAATCCCTAAATTTCTTAAACTTTACAATCGGGATTTTGGTATACCGCTTGATTTGAAAATCGAAGCTGGAAATGAGGTTTTTAAACAAATACCTCAAGATGTAAACCAAAAATGGTTCGAATACATTAACGAACCGGGCTTTTTTCGCGATTTAGAAGTGATTTCCGATAGCCAACGCGTAATTAAGGCTTTGCAAGAAAAATACGATGTTTACATTGTTTCTGCAGCAATGGAATTTAGAAATTCGTTGGTTGATAAGTACGATTGGCTTGCCGAACATTTTCCTTTTATCGATTGGCAACACATCATGTTCTGTGGAAATAAGATTGTTGAGGTTGATGTGCTAATTGACGACCGAATTAAAAACTTCGTAAATTTTAAAGGCCGACCGCTTTTATATACTTCGCCACACAACCTTTTAATTACCGAATATGAAAGGGTAAATAGCTGGGAAGAGATTGCAGGATTGTTGCTTTAATATTAGCATATAAAGCTTTGACAACTCTCTATCCACTTTGTTATTAGAGTTATCAAAACTAAAAAACACTTAAATTCTTTTTAAATTTAACCATATAAAAAACGTAAGAACATTGCGGTGGAGCATCAAACTTATATTTCTTATATGGTTAATTCTTTTACTAATTTTGGCCTTGGTTCGCGTCTTCACGAACCATTAATGCAAAACACCAAAATCGGTATAATCATTTTTTCCTATCGGTGAAATCCTAATTAAAACTAAACTCCCCAACCAAATTCCCATTCTTATTATCAGCCGCCATTGGCAATACAACCACTTTCCTTTGTTGTTTGCCAGTTGCGTATCTCGTATAAATCTCTGCAGTAACGGTTGTTGGTCCGCTGATATTGATTTGCCTATCGCCAAAATAATTCACCTCAATCTTGTATTTCCCTTTTACAGCTTTTTTAATCATAAATTGCTCCGGACCATAACCAGATGTAAAATCGTTGCTAATTCTACCA
This sequence comes from Pedobacter frigidisoli, assembly GCF_004331675.1. GTDB lineage: Bacteria > Bacteroidota > Bacteroidia > Sphingobacteriales > Sphingobacteriaceae > Pedobacter > Pedobacter frigidisoli. The sequence continues at coordinate 40,503 of NZ_SJSN01000017.1, forward strand.
CCAATTTTTGTCCGGTTATTTCCATAGTAACCCTTTTCACCAGTTGGGTCGGTTAGCCACAAATCGATATCAGTATCATTTTTATTCCAATTTAAAACCACACGAACATCAACAGGCAATGGCTGAATTAGTCTTTTATCGATTCCTTTCGTGCTTAGCTTATCGCCATGTTTGGCAATTAAGTTATTGATCTCAGAAATGATAATCTCTTCAATTCCCTGATCGCGATCTGCAGTTTGCGAGTTATAACTTTGGGTTAAAACCTTATATAAATTATCCAAAGCTTTTTGATATTGACCCGCATCGGCCAATGCCAAGGCGTAATCACGGTAACTTTGCGCATCCATTGGGCGCCATTGCAAAACCTTTTGCGTGATAAAAATTTCATCACTATAATTTCCGGTTTGCTTTAATTTATAAGCGAGGGTTTTGTATAAATCGGCATTCTCCAAATCTAAATCGGCAATGTTACTTAAAATGGTTAAAGCCCTTACACTGTCTTTTTGCTGATAAAACCAATTGGCAACATCAAAATAAAACATTGGTGTACTAATATAATTTGGGCGCATTTTAAGATAGGCTGCATAGGCACTGTCTGGTTTTCCAACCAGGTTTTTCATATAATCTTTATCGCTTTTAAATTCAGGAATGATGATAGCTGGTTGAGATTCTACAACTCTCGTTTTAGATTGACTAATTGATAATCCAGCGACCTTACCTTGAAGTGCTTGTTCTACATTGGCAACGGGTGCCGAAGCTAATTCTTGCGATTTAATAGTAGTAACTGAACCTGTCATCATTCTTTTTTGCTGAGTAGCAGAACCAACAATCATCACTTCGCTTAATGCATTTTTTTGTTCTGATTCTCTAAGCCTTTCAACAGTTGGAGGTTCTGCTGCTTTGTCTGCTTGGATTCTGGGTGGAGCGGCCGGACTTGATTGCGGTGTTGAGCGTGATATTTGTGAACTTCCTTGAGCGGTTCTAGTTTGATCCGCAACAATCACATTTTCTGGCGTTGGATATTGTTCTTTCCCTTTGGCTGGTTCTTTGTAATAAAAATCGGTATTCCACCAAGTTTTTAACTCTTTTGTCATGGCAACCGCAGCATTCAATAAATCAGTTTTACGCTCTAAAATATCAATTCTTCGTTGTTTCAGAACAGCTTCGTAAGCTGGTCGCAATTCTACTGGCGGAGTAATATCATAACGCAAATAGTCATCTAAATTTTCCAAAACAATTAAGCTTGTATTGCGAGTAACAATGCCAAATTGCTTGCTCAAAACGCTAATATCATCCTTATTGACTTCGTATTGAATATCCATTTCGGCAATTTTCTTTTGCGCCCAAACACGGCTAACATCAATACTACTTAATGCGTGTTCGGTAGCATTTAAGCGAATCGTTTGCTCAGAAATCACGGTTGTTCCGTAGCCAAACTGTAAAACGAATTCGGTATTTAGGCCATTCATAATTCCCGCAACAGACAATTGTCCATTTACGTTTACATGCATAGAGGGATAAGTTTGGCGAACATCGGTTCCGTTTTTAATTCCTAAGAATTGAAGATTTTCCTGACTTAATTGTTTAAATGCTTCATTTGTAGCCATAACATTTAGGTTTACAAATTGTCCCCCGGTTTTGAGGCTGACATATTTCAAGGTGCTATAATCAGCCTTTAAAGAAGTATTGATACAATGAATAGGTTTATTTAAGGCAACAGTGTTTTTGCCAAACGTAGAAAGTCCGTCGCTAAAGAAAATATATTCATCCGCTTGGAAAGTTCTCGAATTTATGGCGCTGAAGTTTGTACCACCATCGTAAGTGATTTTATTCAGTTTTTCTTTTAAAACATCCCAATTTCCATTAGAAATAATAAATGTGCCAGCATTTTTGAAACCATTATTTACTAAACCCAATTGAATGGTTAGATTTTGTTTCTGTTTGATAATCAAATCTAAAAGCGCCAACTCTTTCTTAGTGTCGCGTTGCAGGCCGCTTAAGGATGCATCCCAAATTAAACCGATTTGATTTGCCCATTGCCTTGGGCGACTTTGAACCTTTGGAAAAACATTTACCAAGAAATAATATCCATTTGATGCCTTTTGCATTTGCACTTCTGGTAAATCATTTCGTTTGGGCAAATTAATGGTTAAGCCGTTTTTAGATTGATAATTGGTTTTATTGATTTCTGCAACGTAAGTATTTCCAGTTGCCTTTAAATCGAAACTTCCATCTGGCTGCTCGCCTAATTCGGGTTTGATCACACTCTCGAAAACTGTTGCTTTTAGCGAAAAATTTTCGATGGATTGATTGTAATCTAAAGGCAAGTGATATTTTAAAACATTACCGCTATTAAATCCAAGTTCTTCTTCGTAACCCACAAGAATGGTTCGGCTTCCGTTTGCTGGTAGCGGATAAATTCTTGTTCTAAAGTTATTTCCTTCTACTTTCTCTAACAAACCTGGGTCAACCCGGCGACGTTCGATGCTTTCGAAAACTTCGGTTGCCTTAGCTTTTTCTACCGGAACTGCTTCACGCATTTTGCCATTAATATCCAAAGCATATCGGCTAATGCTTACGCCTTCTGGCATTGGAAAAGTTAATTCGCCCTCTAATATTCTATTGCTGCTATTATGGAAAGTCATGGTCATTACCGTTGTGGCCATGTTTCCGGTAATTTGCACATCGATATTGAGCTTGCTTAGTTTAACGGCTTGCTTTTGTTCTTCGGTTTCAGCTTGTTGAACCTTTAAAACGGGCATTTGTGCCTGAACTAGAAATGTAATTAAAAATAGAGGGACGATGAGTAAGGTTTTAGATAGTCTCATACATTGATTTTAAATAGGGATGCAAAATTTATACGGATTGCATAAATTTATTTTTGAAGCCTCGCTATGCTTACGAAAATAGATGCGGAAGCCTGTGTAAATAAACCCGATTGGAATGAAAATCCTTTTTGATAGCAGCAACCTTGAATATGCTGACAGAAAGTTTTTCAAAAAGATTGAAATGAAAAGCGGGGGCAGAAATAACCAATAAAAAACAGAACCCTGCTTTTCTAAAAAGCATGTAACATTTAATTAAAATTGAGTTCTAATTATTAAAAACTGAAACTATGTTATTAACGACAACGCCATCTGTTGAGGGCAAGAAAATTGTGAAATATGTTGGTCTGGTTACGGGTGAGACCATTATTGGTGCAAATATTTTTAAGGATTTATTTGCTGGAATAACCGATATTGTTGGGGGTAGATCTAGCTCTTACGAACGTGTGTTGAGAGAAGGAAAAGATACCGCACTAAACGAAATGCAACAATATGCGGCCGCTTTAGGTGCCAATGCAATTGTTGGAATAGATTTAGATTACGAAACTGTTGGCAGTGGTGGCAGTATGTTAATGGTGAGCGCCAATGGAACTGCGGTTATTTTGGAAGATTTGTAGGCGATATAAAATTAGATGAATACTGACGATTGCCAGTATTCATCTATTATTTTTAGAATGACAGAATGTCGATTAATTTTAACCAGGTAGAACTTACTTTTTCTGCATCGATATGTTTAATGGCATGATCGAAAGGTGTAAACGTAATCTCTCGATTTATTTGTCCGGCCATCACGCTTCTTTCGCCATTAATTAAGCCCTCAACAGCTGCAACGCCCAACCTGCTCGCTAAAACACGATCCATGCAAGTTGGCTTTCCGCCACGCTGAATATGTCCTAATACCGAAACTTTCGTGTCATAATGTGGGTATCTTTCTTGTAGAATTTCGCCAACCTTAAAAGCGCCGCCAGTATCATCACCTTCGGCAATAATGATAATTTTCGATGCCTTATCTTTACGACTATGCTCTAGTTTATGCAAAATATCATCTACATTCATGTTCGCTTCAGGAATCATAATGGCTTCTGCGCCAACACCAATGCCACTTCGTAAGGCAATTAAGCCTGAATCGCGACCCATTACCTCTACGATGAACAATCTATCGTGAGATTCTGCAGTATCTCTAATTTTATCAACAGCATCAATAACGGTATTAATGGCCGAATCGTAACCAATGGTAAAATCGGTACCTGCAAGATCGTTGTCAATAGTTCCGGGTAAGCCAACGATTGGAAAATCGAATTCTTGAGCAAAAACATTCGCTCCAGTAAAAGTTCCATCTCCCCCAATCACGACCAAGGCATCAATGTTTTTATCCTTAAGGTTTTGATAAGCTGTTTTTCTGCCCTCAACCGTTCTGAAAGCCTCACTACGGGCGGTTTTTAAAATGGTACCGCCACGTTGGATAATGTTGGCCACAGACTTGCGATCCATGGCTATAAAATCGTTATTGATTAAACCTTCGTATCCACGAATAAATCCAGTTACTTCAATATCGTAATAAATTGAGGCCCTAACAACAGCCCTAATTGCGGCGTTCATGCCCGGAGAATCCCCTCCGGAGGTTAAAACACCAATGTTCTTTATCTTATTCATTTTGTTATTTCTTTCCCTTAAAAATATCTAGGGCGCTTTGCAAATATAGTGCATAATCCTTTGCATCAAAGATTGCTCCTTGAGGTGCTACCAATGTATTTAAATCATGACCAGCTAAAACATAAAATGGCTGTGAATTAGAATTATATTTTGATGCCTGAAAATCAGCATTCCACGCTCCTAAGTCTTCAGTATCCTTACGCAAAAATGAAGAATAATGAACTTGGCTAGTAGGAACCTTAGCAGATCTTTCATCAACATATAGCTGAATTAATACAAATTCTTCTTTAATTAAGCGGCCAACCTCAGGGTCGATCCAAACATTATCTTCCATTTTTCGGCAATTTACACAAGCATGTCCTGTAAAATCTATGATCATAGGTTTATTTACTTTTTTGGCATAAGCAAGACCTTCATTTAAATCGAAAAATGCATTGAAACCACGCGGTGGATGAAGTACATCGCTATATTTAACTTTCGCTGGAAATTCGGAAGATGTGATTGATGCCTGAGTGCTACCTCCAAGGATGAAATCTTGTGTATTCATTGGTGGGGCTAAACCACTTAAAACACTTACCGGAGCACCCCATAATCCTGGTAAAATATATACGGCAAACGAAAAAGATAAGATAGCCAAAAACAGCCTTGGTACGGAAACGTAAGATAAATCACTGTCATGAGAAAATTTGATTTTTCCTAACAGATAAATTCCCATCAAAATAAAAATAACAATCCATAAACAAAGGAAAATTTCTCTATCAAACCATTCCCAATGCCATACTAAATCTGCTGCTGATAAAAATTTTAAAGCTAAAGCCAACTCCAAAAACCCCAAACACACCTTTACGCTGTTAAGCCAACCACCAGATTTAGGCATACTATTTAAAAAGCCTGGAAATATGGCCGATAATGTAAACGGTAAAGCCAAGGCTAAGGCGAAACCAAACATTCCAACTGCAGGGCCAAGCACGTTTCCTTTTGAACTGGCCTCAACCAATAATGTTCCAATAATTGGGCCTGTACATGAAAACGAAACTAAGGCCAGCGAGGCTGCCATAAAAAATATGCCACCCAACCCCTTGCTGTTATCTGCTTTTTGATCTATTTTATTTACAAATGAGCTTGGCAAGGTGATTTCGAAAGCTCCAAAAAAGGAAACAGCAAATACAATGAGGAGTATAAAAAATGCAAAATTAAACCAACCACTGCTGCTTAGTTCGTTAAGCTTACTTGAGCCAAAGAGTATGGTAATTAATAAACCAAAAACCACATAAATAACGATAATCGAAATTCCATAGAGAATGGCTTGCCCAATGCCTTTTTTTCTACTTCCCGCTTTTTTGGTAAAATAGCTTATCGTTAAAGGCACCATAGGAAAAATGCAGGGCATTAAAAAGGCTAAAAAACCGCCAAACAATCCTTTTATAAAAGTTTGCCAAAGGGTTAGCTTTTCTGCTGAAGTGCTTTTAGCTACGGTTTTTGCGACAGCTTTCGTTTCTTTCTTAACTGTGTCTTTTACAATATTGTTAGCTGCACTGTCTTGTGCCGAGCCTACCTCGGTAAAAACCATGTCGCTTGGTGCCGTTGCGGTGGTATCCTGTATTACGGAGCCGTAACTTTTAATAGCTGGCAATGCTAAAAACATTGCTGCCATTAGTAATAATAATAAAACCTTTTTCATTTATGTGTTTTGTGTGTGTTTGTGGCCGTGAAATTAAGAATAATTTTATAAACGATTAGTTTATAAACGGCTACACCAAGTAGATTTTACTTTAAAAAGAAACAGTCCCGAGTTCTTCGGGACTGTTTGTAAATATTTTGGTATCAATTATTTAACGGGAACGCTAAACTCTACTTCTTCTGGGGGAAGACATTGCCTATCGTTACAAACCATAAATTCTACCTTACCCTTAACGGCTGTAGTAGCTTTATTCAGTTTTATTTTCTGTTGGAAGATTACCGAACTCTCAAAATAACTAACATTCATTTTAAAAGTGCTCTCATACTTGGTGATGGCTTTTGGCTCAACTGTTTTTCCAACTAGGGTAAAATCTTTTGATGGGGAGAAAGTGAAAGTAGTTTTAACCGGTCCACCATCTTTTACGTTTTGAGAATAAATATGCCATTTATCTTCAATGGTTGCTTTAATGTATAAAATAGCTTCTGTTTTGCTTACTTTTTTTGCGAAGTAAGACCAGGTAACCGGTTTCTCGATTTGAGCAGACGCTCCAAAAATGGTAAATAATACCATGGATAGCGCCAGTGTGATTCTTTTCATTTGTGTGTTTATTTTGTGTGTGTAAATTCTATTTCCTTAAAGTTGAAAGAAACCAAACCATTAGCGGTGTTCATTTGCAATCGACCACTATCTTCAACTCCAATAATTGTACCTTCAAAAACCTCTCCATTTTGTTTATAACTAGCCGACATTTCGAAGTTATACAGCCTTTTAAGGTAATCGTTTTGTAAAATACTATATTTTCCTGATCTCAAAATTAGGTAGTATTTTTCCATAAACACAAATATTTTCTCCATAATATCCATCAAAGGCGTAACCTTTTGTAAAATTTGAATGACGGATGTGGCTTTATCGCTAATATTTTCGGCAAATTCTTGCTGATTAATATTCAAACCGATGCCAATAACTGATGATTTTATGGAACTCCCTGTCAGTGTGTTTTCAATTAAAATACCACCTACTTTCTTGTTCAAATAATACATATCATTTGGCCATTTTACTTTAATCCCACTGGGGATAAAATGAGAAAGAGCATCGCTAACAGCTAAACTAACGGCAATATTTAAATAAAACTGTTTATCCAAAGGTAAAAAAGAAGGTTTTAAATATATACTTGTGCTGATATTTTTCCCTGCCTGAGTTTGCCAAACGCTCTCTTGCTGCCCTCTACCCGCAAACTGATTGTCTGCCATAATTACAGTGCCTTCTGCTAATGGCTCGGATTTTGACACCAAATCTTTCAAAAAGTTATTAGTAGAATCAACCTCTTTTAATTTGATTAAATTTTGACCAACAAATAGTGTCGAAAAAGTGTTATTTTGCAAGTGTTGAGTTTATATTATTGTAATTCCAAAATTAAATCATTTTAATGGTAAAAAAGAAAATAGTAGCCCTTTCTACATACCTTTCTGAGTTAGCCGTTCTGGGCATTCAGGAAAAAAAAGGAGAAGATATTGTGCGGTTAGATCTAACGAATATTCATACATCTGTAGCAGATTATTTTATTATCGCAAGCGCCAATTCTGGTACGCAAGTAAAAGCAATTGCCGATAGCGTTGAAAAAGAAATATATAAAGTTACCCAAGCAGACCCAAGACATAAAGAAGGTTTTGAATCTGCAGATTGGATTATCTTAGATTATTTTGATGTGGTTGTGCACATTTTTAAAACAGAAAAGCGCCACTTTTATGGCATAGAAGAACTTTGGGGAGATGCAGAAAGCACAAATTATCAGAGCGCATAACCTATAGAACCACAATTTTGACAAAGACAGATGAACGATAATCAAAATACAAACGAAAACGGCAAACCGGGGAAGAAACTTCCAAACATTCCAAAGAAACCGCAAAAAGGATCGAAGTTTAATATTTTCTGGGTTTACGCAGCCATTATAATTGCAATTGTTGCCGCACAGTTTTTTTTTACTAGCGATAGTGGCAAAAAAGTAACTTACGAAACTTTTGAGAGCCAAATGCTTTTACCAGGTGATGTAGATAAAATTGTTGCTTACCAAACCGAAGATTTAGTTAAGGCTGAAGTGTATATAAATAAAGATAGCTTAGCTAAAAAAGCCATTTACAAAACGGATAAAAGCAAAAGCGCAATCAATTTATCGAATACACCTACGCCAACAGTTTATTTTGAAGTTGGTGGAAAGTTTTCGGATTTGGCAGCAAAATTAAAAGAATCTCAAGCCAGTTTACCTGCTGGCAGAAAAGCGATTTCTTTTCAAGCAGAAAATCGTAGCAACCCATTAGCAAGCTGGTTCTTAAGTATCATTTTACCAGTTTTACTTTTAATAGGATTCTGGATTTTTATGATGCGCAGAATGGGTGGCGGCGCTGGCGGCGGCGGACAAATTTTCAGCATTGGAAAATCTAAAGCAACCTTATTCGATAAGGAAAGCCAAGTTAATATTACATTTAATGATGTTGCTGGTTTAGAAGAAGCAAAAACTGAGGTAATGGAAATTGTAGATTTCCTTAAAAACCCTAAAAAATATACTGATCTAGGTGGTAAAATCCCGAAAGGCGCTTTATTGGTCGGTTCTCCAGGTACTGGTAAAACCCTATTGGCTAAAGCTGTTGCTGGCGAGGCTCAAGTTCCATTCTTCTCTTTATCAGGTTCTGATTTTGTTGAGATGTTCGTGGGCGTTGGTGCTTCTCGTGTGAGGGATTTATTCAAACAAGCGAAAGACAAATCACCATGTATTATTTTTATCGATGAGATTGATGCAATTGGTCGTGCTCGTGGAAAAAATGGTGTAATGGGTGGTAATGATGAGCGTGAAAACACATTAAACCAGTTATTGGTTGAAATGGATGGTTTCGGCACAAACACACATGTAATTATTTTAGCGGCAACTAACCGTGCAGATGTTTTAGATAAAGCGTTACTAAGAGCTGGTCGTTTCGATAGACAAATTTATGTTGATTTACCGGATGTTATCGAGCGTAAACAAATTTTCGAAGTACACATTACGCCGCTAAAAAAATCAGAAGAATTAGATACTGAATTTTTAGCAAAACAAACTCCTGGCTTCTCTGGTGCAGATATCGCAAATGTTTGTAATGAAGCAGCTTTAATTGCTGCTCGTAAGAATAAAACAGCTGTTGACAAACAAGATTTCTTAGATGCTGTTGATAGAATTGTTGGCGGTTTAGAAAAGAAAAACAAAATCATCACCCCTAGTGAAAAACGAGCAATCGCTATTCATGAGGCTGGCCACGCAACGGTAAGTTGGTTATTAGAACATGCTGCGCCATTGGTTAAGGTTACAATTGTTCCCCGCGGACAAAGTTTAGGTGCAGCTTGGTATTTACCAGAAGAACGCTTAATTGTTCGTCCACACCAAATGCTCGATGAAATGTGTGCTACAATGGGTGGTAGAGCTGCAGAAAAGGTAATGTTCGATACGATTTCTACTGGCGCATTAAGCGATTTAGAAAAAGTAAATAAACAAGCCAGAGCAATGGTTACCATTTACGGTTTAAATGAAAAGTTAGGAAACATTACCTATTACGATTCATCTGGCCAAAATGAGTACAATTTTTCTAAACCATATTCTGAAGATACTGCCTTAACAATCGATAGAGAGATTTCTGCATTAATTGAGGGCCAATACCAAAGAGCAATAAGTTTATTACAAGAAAATAAAGATAAATTGATTCAATTGGCTGATATCTTAATCGAAAAAGAAGTTTTGTTTAAAGATGATTTAGAAGTAATTTTTGGTAAACGTTTGTTCGAAGCTCAAGGCGAAAGCGGAACTCCAGGACATATTACTCCAGTAGAAGCATAAATAAATAATTTCTATTATTACATTTGCTACCCTAGTTAATAAATTAGGGTAGCTTTTTTTTTAATAATGAAGGATAATACGACAGCGAAGGAACAAATACTAAAAAAGATAAGGAAAGCGCTTTTAGAAAAGCGTGAAAACCCTTATCCGAACTTAGAAGATAGCCCTTTATATAAAAAAAATACCGAGGAACTCGAAATTCTATTTGCAGAGCAACTTACGGCTGTATCGGGAAATTTTATCTTTTGCGAAGATGGCATCGATTTTTTTGAAAACATGCTCCAATTGGCTGATAAGTACAAATGGCGCAAAATTTATTGCTGGGAACCTGAACTTCAAGAATTTCTAACTAAATACGAATTTCCTTTTTACCAAACCGATAAGGATTTTGAACAAGCAGAAGTGGGCATTACGCTTTGCGAAGCCTTAGTTGCCCGCAACGGAAGCGTGATGGTTACCAATCAGGGTGCAGCGGGCAGAAGATTAAGCATTTTCCCACATCATCATATTGTTATTGCCAGAACAAGTCAATTGGTTTTAGACCTTAAGGATGCGTTCCAAATGCTTAAAAATAGATATGGAAATCAAATTCCATCGATGATAAGCAACATTACTGGTCCAAGCAGAACCGCTGATATTGAGAAAACATTAGTATTGGGTGCACATGGTCCTAAAGAGCTTTTTGTTTTCTTGATTGATGATTTTGCTTAAAAAATTTCTGTTTCTAATTTATTAACCATATTTTTATACTACATACCGATTTAGTATGCGGTATTATAATTTATGAGCAAAGTGATAAATACAGTAATTGCCGGAACGGGAAGTTATATTCCTGAGAACATTATTTCTGGTAACGAATTTTTAAATTCTACTTTTTTTGAGAATGGATCTCAATTAGAAAAGGAAAATTCTGAGATCATTAATAAATTTTCTGAGATTACGGAAATTGTAGAACGTAGATACGTTTGTCCGGAACAATTGAGTAACCACATTGGCGCAATTGCTGCTGAAAAGGCAATTGAGAATGCGGGGATCGATAAAGAAACATTAGACTGTATTATCTTTTGCCATAACTTCGGAGACATCCCGGAGGGAAGCAATCGTATAGATATTTTACCATCGTTAGCTTCAAAAGTCAAGCAACAATTGGGTATTGTTAACCCAGATTGTGTTGCTTACGATATCATTTTTGGCTGCCCGGGTTGGGTTCAAGGATCTATTCAGGCAGATTATTACATTAAAAGCGGTGATGCTAAACGTGTAATGGTTATTGGCGCTGAAACCTTGAGTAGAATCATCGATCCGCATGATCGCGATAGCATGATCTTTTCTGATGGTGCTGGAGCTGTTATTTTCGAAGCCAAGGAAGAAGCTGAGCAAAAGACTGGAATTTTAGCACATAAAACTGAAACTCATGCGGTAAACCATGGCAACCTTTTAATTATGGGCAAAGGTGCTCATCCAGAGGAAACCAATGGAAACTTATACTTAAAAATGAATGGCCGAAAGCTGTATGAATTTGCAGTTGTACAGGTTCCGCAGGTGATTAAAAAAGCGATTGATAAGGCTGGATTGAGCGTAGAAGATGTGAACATCGTTTTTGTTCATCAAGCTAATGGTAAAATGGACACTGCAATAATGAAGCGCTTATTTAAGCTTTATGGCAAGGATACCGTTCCAGAAAACTTGGTTCCAATGACTATATCTTGGTTAGGAAATAGCTCTGTTGCAACAGTGCCAACTTTGCTCGATTTAGTGTTGAAAGAACAAGTTAAAGGCTATAAGGTTAAAGCTGGAGATGTTGCTGTTTTTGCATCGGTGGGAGCGGGAATGCACATCAATGCATTTGTATATCGTTTTTAGTTTAAGCGCCTTAAACCAGCCTTAGCCTGACTTTCGATACTGCTTTCATATTCATGGTTTTTCATGGCTATAGCAAGATTAAAAGCCTCTTTTGCTTTGGCTACGTTTTTTCTATTTTCATAAACTTTACCAATTTGCAAAGCGGCATTCGCAGCAAAATAATGTTTTTGGTTTTTACCTAGATTAATGGTTGTTTGGTAAGCACTTAAAGCCTGATCGTCTTTTCCCAAATCATCGTATATTCGCCCCAATCGATAATTAAACTCAATTTTATCACGATCGCTAGAAAAATCAGAGGTTTTTTTATCATCCAAAACCTGCAAGGCCTTGGCAAAATAACCACCATCACATAATAGCCTAGCTTTTAAAAGATCAATTGCTGGAGTAGAAGCCGTTGCATCGTTTTTTGCCTGTTTATCTTTCTCCATATAAGTATATCCATTGTTAATCGTCTTTGTCGCATAACTAGCATAAGCCGATTTATCATTTTTTAAAAGCGAGATCCATCCCAAATGGATATTAGCATCCTTAATAAAATTTACGCCCTTATTCGTCTGCAAAAAGCGATTAAAATAAGTTGCAGCATTTAAATCTAGTTTATTAAGATGTGCAACACCTTCCAAATAATCAAGGTATGGAAATGGTTGATAAACGCCGCCTTCTGGTCTTTTCGATAAAATAGAAATCGCCTCCTCACTGTGCGCATTTTTGATGCAAACATAACTTTGCAAGTAACTTTTTAATAAGCTCGTATCGGCAATTCGTTCGGTATATTTCATTGTTTTTGAATACGCCAGCGGACTATGCGCTACATCTGTAAGCACGTATGCATAATAGAAAACTACCTCTTCGTAAAATGGCTCGTAAGATGATTTTGGGAGATTATCTGCCAATTTCTCGAACATATTTAATCCATTTTGTAGGTTGCCTTTTATCCCAAATGTTGATAATGCTGTTTTTAATGCTCCATCTGGAAGATTTCCCAAAACCGCATTGATTAAACCCAATCCTTTTAAATTTAGATGAAAGTTGGGAAACTTTTTAGCATTCTCTTGAAGTAGATTATTTGCCCTTTTTACTTCCATCGCGGCATTAAAATATTCACCAAAACGACCACGAATTAATGCCCATTGCAAATTGATCTCTGCTTGCGCATACAGGTAATACGGAGAGCTCTTATCATCATCACTAATCTGATCCAAGCGTGATGATTTATTGCCCTTCAATCGATCGAAATCTGCCTTACTTTCTGAAGTGAGCACTGTAAAATAATCTACATAGTTTTCTAATAGCGGAATGATAGAATTATTGGGATGTTGTTTTTTTTCTGTCGAGATGTATGCCTTTGCATTACCCAGCTTTAATTCGAATATACTTCTGTAGGCATTTAGGCAATTGGTATTGAAATCGAAGTTGGCAAAGGAAGAAAAAGGAAATATTAGTAATGCAGCTAATGCACAAAAACGCAAGCTTTTAATCATTCGGGAATTATTATAGTTTGGCGCCACTACTTTTCGGGTAGCAGAAATTCACATTTAAACAAATATCTAAATTTAACGCTAAAATCTTATTCTTGTTTTGCGTAAAAACAAAAAACGTCCTGATTTTCATCAGAACGTCTTTTAATAATTTTAAAGATTGCTACCTAAGAAGCCTCTGCTACTTCAACTGTTAAAGCCTCATCAACCAAGATACGTCCGCAATGCTCGCAAACGATAATTTTTTTACGTTGACGAATATCTAACTGACGTTGAGGTGGAATTTGGTTAAAACAACCTGAACAAGAATCACGGTCGATAGTTACAACAGCTAAACCGTTAATTGCATTCTTGCGTAAACGTTTGTAAGCAACCAATAATCTTTCGTCGATAGTTGGCTCAGCTTTATCAGCTTTCTTTTGTAAATCTTGCTCTTCCTTTTCAGTTTCTGCAGTAATTACATCCAATTCGCCTTTTTTAACATCTAAATCTTTTTTTCTACCATCTAATTCAGCTTTTGCAGCTTCATAGATTTCAGTTTTAGAAGTAATCTCGAAACCATGTTCTTTAATTTTCTTTTCAGAAACTTGGATATCTAAACCTTGAATCTCAATTTCTTTTGTTAAAGCATCGTATTCACGGTTGTTTTTAACATCTTTTAATTGAGTATCGTATCTTTTGATTGCTGCTTGAGCATCTTTGATTGTATTTTTGCGAGTTACGATTGAATCCTCAAGATCATCTAGCTCACCTTTGATTTTTGAAATTCTAGTTTCTAATCCTAAAACATCATCTTCTAAATCGGCAACTTCCATTGGTAATTCGCCACGTACTTGGCGGATTTTATCAATTTTTGTGTGGATATTTTGTAATTCGTATAAAGCTTTTAGCTTTTGTTCTACGGTTTGTTCCATTAAAACAAGTAATTAATTGGGTTTGTATTTTGCTCCGTTAAACGGATTGCAAAGTTAGTAAATTTTTTCTGAATAATTTCTACCAATAAATTTGAGGTAAATTGTTCAGTTTCAAAGTGTCCGATGTCGGCAATGATGATTTTTTCCTCTGCATCGAAAAACTCATGGTATTTATAATCAGCTGTGATAAAAGCATCTGCTCCTGCGGCGATGGCCTCTCTCAAAAGGAAACTTCCAGAGCCACCACATACAGCCACTTTTTTAATCCTTTTGCCGATAACATCGGTATGCCGGACTACTTTAGCTTGCATTCTATCTTTTACTAAATGCAAAAAATCATACGCATCCATATCGTATTCCAGCCAACCCATCATTCCCGCACCAACCAATTGATGTTTATTTTCGAGTTTGTAAATATCATAGGCAACTTCTTCATAAGGATGATTTTCAAACAAGGCTACCAAAATCTTTCTTTCTGCTTGCGTGGGATAAACCATTTCGATTCGCACTTCAGGTTCTCTGTGGCGAACACCTTTTTCACCAACAAAGGGATCAGAATCCTCATTGCCTTTAAAAGTTCCAAAACCATCTGCATTGAAACTGCATTCGCTGTAATTAGCAATATTGCCTGCGCCGGCATAAAATAAAGCTGAACGCAATTGCTCAGCCTGTGCTTGCGGGCAAAAAGTAACCAATTTTTTTAACAACCCAGTTTTCGGCGAGAGTACTTTGGTTCCGGTTAAACCTAAACGTTCGCAAATTCTGGCATTTACACCTGTATGAATACTGTCTAAATTTGTATGGATGGCATATAAAGCGATGTTATTTTTTATGGCTTTTAATACAACCCGCTCCACATAGTTTTTGCCGTTTAGCTTTTTTAATCCTTTAAAAACGATTGGATGATGGGTGATAATGAGGTTACAGCCCGTTGAAATTGCCTCATCAACAATCGATTCGATACAATCTAATGCCACCAAAGCCGCTCGAATTTCCATATTCGGATCGCCAACAATTAAACCTGAATTGTCATAATCTTCTTGATAATTCAAAGGCGCAATGCTTTCTAAATAATTGGTTATTTCTGATAATCTCATGGCATAAAGATATATAATTTGATGTTTTTTGTTTGAATGGATTTTTTGAAAGTAGCGTAGGCAGGTAATTTAGCTAACCGTCATTTCGAGCGAAGCCGAGAAATCTTTTTAAGTCGAATTGCAATGTTCAAAGATCTCTCTGTTCCGCTGCGCTTCAATCGAGATGACGGCATTTTGAACGATTGCTGTTTAAATTCTTAACAATGTTTT
This sequence comes from Pedobacter frigidisoli, assembly GCF_004331675.1. Taxonomy (GTDB): domain Bacteria; phylum Bacteroidota; class Bacteroidia; order Sphingobacteriales; family Sphingobacteriaceae; genus Pedobacter; species Pedobacter frigidisoli. Next base: position 56,083 of record NZ_SJSN01000017.1, read on the forward strand.
CCACCTAAACCCGATAGCAACGAAAAGCCCGCAAACCCGATTCTTCATCGGGTGCGGACTTGTAGTGTATAGCGGGACAAACGCTTAAAAAAAGATTCTGTCTCTGCTTTTCAAAAAATTATTTTAAAAACTTACGAAGTTCTCTTAACGCTCGCTGCCCTTGAAACTTCGTAAGTTAAATTATGCTTGTTGAAAGCCACCGCCCATTCTTACCATTTGCAAGCTTTCGAAAACCGCTTTTTGGTTGTACTCAAACGTTAGACTTTTATGGTTTATCACATCTACAATTGTACCGATTGCGCATAAACCGCCAGTAAAGAAGTATAAAATACCCATCCCGATTTGGCCGATTACAAAACGGTGTATTCCGGCAAAGCCTAAAAATCCGATTAGGGCCAACAATAAGATTTCTGATGGTTGCTTTCTACGACTACCGTAAATCATTAAGAAATTACGTAATTGTTGTTCGTTTAAGCCTGTTGTTGCTTGCTGTAAGTAGGCGTATTCTTCTGGCGTTATACCTGGTAACGACATTAAAGGCGATTGAAATATATCCATGGTTTCTATGTATTTGTTGTTTGAAATTTAAATTTGTTTCTATTTTTTATCAATGTGTAAATTCTGTAAACTATAATTAAAAGTGCCGGAAAGCCAAACCAATGTTGGGAAAAGCTTTCGGTAAATTCGCCATGAAAAATATGACTAATCGACCTGCCCAAACCGCACCCTGGACACCAACCCTCGTAGCCTAAATTTGCTAGCGGACAAAGTGTAAAGTGATGTTCATGACCATTAGCTGTTGCCAATAACACTAAAGCTGTCAGCCAGAACACCAGTTCTAGAGGCAAGTTTTTTAGGTGTTTCATCGCTTTAAAATTTGTTTTCAATGGTGATGAAGCTATCATGATTTTCTTGTATATTTTGATTTTAGGTAAATCAATGATGGTTTCATGCTTTCAATTTATATATTTTAGAGGGTTTACCAGAAGCTTTGTTACTGAAATATACGTTTATTCGACGAACCGTAAATTTAAACCGACGAATTAGGATTGGAACACGAGAAACTACGCACAAACTTAAAAAACCTTTAACAAAGTTTGCGGTTAAATATAAAAGATAAGCTTATTTTTGTGCCTTGAACATTCGCGATTTAATAAATAGATACAAAACCGACGATAGGGTAACCGAATTTACCAAAGCGTTGAACTCCGCTAAAAACCCAAAGATACAATTAAAGGGATTGGTGGGTTCTGCCGATGCCATTGTTGCGCTTTCCTCGTATTTTATACTTCATAAACCTTTGCTTTTTATACTTCCTGATAGGGAAGAAGCTGCCTATTTCCAATCTGATTTGGAAAGTGTTTTGGATAAGCAGGTTTTGTTATTTCCATCTTCGTACCGAAAATCTTTCGATTTTACCCAAGTGGATACGGCAAATGTTTTGGCTCGTGCCGAGGTCTTAAACGAACTGAATCACGATTCGGAATATGGAAAAATTGTGGTTTCGTATCCAGAGGCAATTGCCGAGAAAGTGATTGATCGCTCTGCGTTAGAGAAAAACACTTTAGAAATTAGTCTTGGCGCTAAACTGGGCATCGATTTTATTAATGAATTTTTAATTGATTACGATTTCAACAGACGTGATTTTGTTTATGAACCCGGTCAGTTTTCGATTCGTGGTGGGATTGTAGATATTTTTTCTTTTTCTTCTGATTTGCCTTACCGCATCGAGTTTTTTGGCGATGAGGTGGAAAGTATCCGTAGTTTTGAAATTGAAAGTCAGCTTTCTGTGGCCGACGTAAAATCGCTTACCATTGTACCAAACGTTCAAGCTAAGTTTTTAACGGAAAGCAACATCAGTATTCTCGATTATATCGATCAGGATACACAGCTTTGGTTTAAAGATGTTGAGTTCACTTTAGATATTATAAAAGCGGGTTACAAAAAGGCTGTCGAACTTTGGAAAGCCCTTTCGCTTGCTGATAAAACTCAAAATCCGGAATGGATTGATCCAAAATTTGCTTTTACAGATGAAAAATTATTAGGCGATCATCTTCAGGATTTTCCAATTATAGAGTTCGGTAAACAGTTCTTTTATAAAACAGAGCATCGTTTTGAGTTCGAAACTAAACCTCAGCCATCGTTCAATAAAGATTTTAACCTCTTAATCCATAATTTAAAAGAGAACGAAAAGGCCGGAATTGTAAATTTCATTTTTACGGATTCGCCAAAGCAAATTGAGCGTTTATATGCCATTTTAGAGGATATTGATAAAACGGCAAAATTTACGCCAATTAATAGCATGTTGCGTGAGGGTTTTGTCGACCCTCAAATTCAGACTGCGTTTTACACCGACCATCAAATATTTGATCGTTACTATAAATACAAGCTTAAAAAGGGTTATCAGAAAAGTCAGGCGATTACGTTAAAAGATCTTCGTGAATTAAAATCTGGTGATTATGTTACCCACATCGATCATGGTATTGGAAAATACGCTGGCCTAGAAAAAGTTGATGTAAATGGCAAAACGCAAGAAATGATCCGTTTGATTTATGCGGATAATGATTTGCTTTATGTAAACATCAACTCGCTAAATCGCATTGCGAAATACAGCGGAAAGGAAAGTGGTGTACCGAAGATGAATAAATTGGGTACCGACGCTTGGGATAAACTCAAAAAGACCACAAAAAAAAAAGTTAAAGACATTGCCCGAGATTTGATTCGGCTTTATGCTTTGCGTAAAACGCAGGCCGGAACCGCTTTTTCGCCTGATAGTTATTTGCAGACTGAATTGGAAGCTTCGTTTATTTATGAGGATACGCCCGATCAGCTAAAAGCCACGCAGGATGTGAAAAAGGATATGGAATCGCCACATCCGATGGATCGATTGGTTTGCGGCGATGTGGGTTTTGGTAAGACTGAAATTGCAGTTCGTGCGGCTTTTAAAGCTGTTGCCGAGGGAAAACAGGCAGCAATTTTGGTTCCTACAACAATCCTAGCTTTACAACATTTTAAAACTTTTTCTGCTAGATTAAAAGATTTCCCGGTTACGGTAGATTATATCAATCGCTTTAAGACAAGCAAACAAATTAAAGATACCTTAGCGGAGGCCGCAGCTGGTAAAGTTGATATCTTGATTGGTACGCATCGCTTATTAAGCAAAGATGTGAAGTTTAAGGATTTGGGCATCATGATCATTGATGAGGAACAAAAGTTTGGTGTAACCGCAAAGGAAAGACTAAAAGCTGTTCGTGTAAATGTAGATACCTTAACACTTACCGCCACACCAATTCCGAGAACTTTACATTTTTCTTTAATGGGCGCCAGGGATTTATCGATCATTAGTACACCACCGCCAAATCGCCAGCCCGTAAATACCGAACTTCATGTTTTTAATGATAAATTGATCCAAGAAGCGGTTCAATTTGAATTGGATAGAGGCGGGCAGGTTTTCTTTGTACACAACCGCGTTAACGATTTGATGCAGTTGGGCGGATTGATCCAGAAACTGGTTCCAAAAGCGAGGATCGGTTTAGCTCATGGTCAGTTAGATGGCGATGCTTTGGAAGATGTAATGCTTGATTTTATTAATGGCGAAAAAGATGTTTTGGTAGCCACCACGATAATTGAGGCTGGTTTGGATATTCCAAATGCCAATACCATCATTATCAATCATGCGCACATGTTCGGCTTGAGCGATTTACACCAAATGCGGGGTCGCGTAGGGCGAAGCAACAAAAAGGCTTTCTGTTATTTACTTTCTCCGCCGCTTTCTACTTTAACTTCTGAAGCAAGAAAACGGTTAAGTGCCATTGAAGAATTTTCTGATTTGGGAAGTGGCTTTAATGTGGCGATGCGAGATTTAGATATCCGCGGCAGCGGAAATTTATTGGGAGCAGAACAAAGTGGTTTCATTGCCGAAATTGGTTTTGAAATGTACCACAAAATTTTAGATGAAGCTATTCAGGAGCTCAAAGAAGCCGAATTTAAAGGTTTATTTGAGAACGAACCTGCCCGTCCATTTGTAGGTTTTACACAAGTTGATACCGATTTAGAGCTTTATATTCCTGATGCTTACATCACAAATATCACTGAACGTTATAATTTATACACCGAACTTTCCAAACTGAATAATGAAACGGAATTAGCTGTTTTTGAGAAACACTTGGCCGATCGTTTCGGTCCAGTTCCGCCACAGGTTAAAACGATGTTGAGTGTTGTTCGGTTACAATGGCTGGGCAAAAAGCTAGGTTTCGAAAAAATCAGTTTCAAGAAAAACAGTTTACGCGGATATTTTCTAAGTGATAAACAATCTAAATATTTCGATTCTGAAACTTTTACCAAAATTTTAACTTTCGCTCAAAATCATCCAAGGATGTGTAATCTGAAAGAGGTTAAAAATACTTTGCGCATCGCTTTTGATAATGTAGTTACTGTTGAAGAGGCCATTCAGACCTTAGAATTGATTGATTAAAAACGTTAATTCAGTCAGTTTGTTGACTGAATTAACGTTTTTACTTCAATCCATGGACTGTGTCCTCGCAGATCATTTTTTTATTTCGGTCTGTGAGGACACAGACCGAGGCGCTTAACAAAAAAATCTAGACCTTATACTTTAATGGATCCAACCTTATTACTCGATTTAGTGAAAATGCAAATGCCATATGGAAAGTATAAGGGTTATTTGATCTGCAATATCCCTGAAAGTTATTTGCTTTGGTACAAGGATAAGGGTTTCCCAAAAGGAAAATTAGGTGATTTAATGGCGACGATGTTTGAGATTCGGGTTAATGGTTTGGAATATTTATTAACGCCGTTGAAGAATCAGAATCGGTTTTAAGGCGCCGACTATAAAAAGCCATCTCTCTAAACTTGATTTATAAATAGAGTAATTATTATAAAATGTCTTGTAGTTACTTCGTGGGCAGGATATTAATGGCAGAAACCCTAAGTATTAGATGCTGAATTAAATTCAAAAAGACGTATTGGCTGGCCAGCGAAATAAAAAACCAACCATGAACGGTCGTCATCCTGAATTTATTTCAGGATCTGTTTAGCATGAAATATTAAAATTAAAGATGCTGAATCAAGTTCAGCAGGACGATAACGCTACTTACTTTCTGCATATTAACATGATTTACGCAGACAAAGCTTGTGTTATAGCGCAATCTGCAACCTTTAATAATTGCAGGAACCACTGTTCCTAAACCTGATTGACGTGGAAACCAAAAGTTTTTTCTGCTTTTGTTGGAACAAAAAGCAGGACTAACAATAAAAATGAAATACAGGCAGTGCTTTCCGAATAATTTTAGAAGTAATAAAAACCTAGTTTAATTTATACGGAGCAATCAGCTGAAACTCTGGAATATCTACATCGAACTCAGAATCATCAACAGCTCGTTTCATTAAATAAGTGCCTTTCATGCTTCCCATGTCGGTTTTTAGATTACAACCAGAAACATAAACATGTGTATCGCCTGGTTCAATAATGGGCTGAACACCTACAACGCCCTCTCCTTCAACTTCTCTACGACTAGAATTAGAATCGAAAATAAACCATTGGCGACGCATCAACTGGACAGCATAATCAGAAAGATTTGAAATTTCTACACGATAAGCGAACATAAAATGCTCGTTAGCCGGATTTGAATATTCTGGCTGGTAAATCGTTTCTACCGAAACTTTAACCCCGTCTGTAATAGCTGTAACCATGATTGTTTACGAATGTAATTAAAAACCTTTCAAAAATCAAGCCATTACCTTAGTGGCATCATAGTCGGCAAATTTTTCTGCCACTTCTGCTAAGATGCTGTAAATGTTATTGATATCTGGCTCAGCCACTAAACGCATTCGGTATGGTTTAAAATCTGGCAAGCCTTTAAAATAGTTTGCATAATGTCTGCGCATTTCAAAAATTCCTGTTTTTGGGCCTTTCCACTCTAAAGATTTATCTAAGTGGGTACGACAAACCTCTATCCGTTCTTCTATTGTTGGTCCTGGTAAATGTTCTCCGGTTTTAAAAAAGTGCTTTACTTCGCGGAAAATCCACGGGTAACCAATTGCAGCACGGCCGATCATGATTCCATCTACCTCATATTCCATACGCCAGTTTGCCGCTTTTTCAGGACTATCAATATCACCATTCCCAAAAATTGGAATCTGGATTCGAGGATTACGTTTAATTTCACGAATTAACGACCAATCGGCCTCGCCCTTATATAGTTGCGCTCTGGTTCTGCCGTGAATGGTTAAGGCCTGAATGCCCACATCCTGAAGTCGTTCTGCCACTTCATAAACATTTTTGCTATCATCATCCCAACCTAAACGGGTTTTTACAGTTACCGGTAAATGCGAAGCTTTAACAACAGCTTCCGTCATTTTTACCATTTTATCAATATCTCGAAGTAAGCTAGATCCGGCGCCCTTGCAAACCACGTTTTTAACCGGGCAGCCATAGTTAATATCAACCAAATCTGGCCCTGCAGCAGATGCAATTTCCGATGCCTCACGCATGTGCTCGATATCACCTCCGAAAATTTGGATGCCGATTGGGCGTTCATACTCGAAAATATCGAGTTTTTGTATGCTTTTGGCGGCATCTCTAATTAAGCCTTCCGATGAAATAAATTCCGTGTACATTAAATCTGCGCCGTTTTGCTTGCAAACGTAACGGAACGGCGGATCGCTTACATCCTCCATTGGAGCAAGCAATAACGGGAACTCACCTAAATCTATATTTCCTATCTTTACAGACATTCTCTATCTTCAACAATTAATAAAAACACACAAAGGTACAAATAATGAATTTTGTAACACCTAACAAGGAGGAAATCAATCCTTTCTTACAATTACTTTTACTTTTATTTTACGCATTACTTGGAGGATTAATCTTTGGGATAATAGCTGTAGCCATCACCTTAATCATGTATGGCCTTGGCTTAATCAGCAATTTCGATCTGCTTTTGGCTGGAGATGCTAGATACCTTGATGGATTTAAACTGATACAAATTCTAAGTTCCATTGGAACATTTATCGCACCACCAATAGTTTTAGCTTGGACGGAAAGGAAAAGAGTAACTGAGTTTTATAGCTTTAAAAAACCTCAACTTCTGTTGCTCATCCTTGTATTTGTTATCATGATGGTGAGCATGCCTTTTATGGAATGGACGGTTCTAATGAACCAAAAAATGGTTTTACCCGATTTTTTGAAAGGAATAGAGCGCTGGATGAGAATGAAAGAAGATGGAACCATGAAAGTGATGATGAAACTCATTACCGTTCGCAGCAACCTCGATTTTATTGTTAACCTGATTATGATTGCAGTAATTCCTGCAATTGGCGAAGAGCTCATGTTTCGTGGTGGCATTCAGCGATCGTTAACCAGAGCATATAAAAACCCGCATTTAGCAATCTGGCTTACAGCAATAATATTTAGCGCAATACACCTTCAGTTTTATGGTTTTGTGCCACGTATGCTTCTGGGCGCTGGTTTTGGTTATCTTTATTATTTCAGTGGAAGTATTTGGTATGCCATGTTAGCCCATTTTATAAATAATGCTTATGCCGTTTGCGCTGCTTTTTACATGCAAAAACACAATATGCCGTTAGATAAAGCAGACGAACCGGTTGGTTTTCCTTGGTATGGCTATTTAATTAGTGCAATAATTACCATAGCTTTGTTTAAATTTTTTAAAGATAGCGCAGAACGTGAGCGAAAATTGGATTAAGGTATATACCACAAGCGATGCATTCGCTGCTGAGGTTTTAAAACAAGGATTAACAGAAGCAGGAATTCCTGCGGTAACCATTAACAAACAGCTATCGGCTTACAATATTGGTGAAATTAATGTTCTGGTTAACAAGGTAGATTTCGATAAAGCCATAGAATATATCGTTCAAAATGAAATTGAATAAAATGCCGAACACTTTACATTTTCCATTTTCCATCTTACCTTTTTCATAATGAAAACCAGGGCAATAACCGCTTTCTTTTTTACCATTGTAATGCTTGGCTCTATCTTTTTAGGGAGCTACACGTTCACTATCTTTTACTTGGTTTTAAGTGTTTTATCACTTTTCGAATTTTATAAATTAATTAAAAACTCTGGCATTCGTCCACATAGAAATATTGGCTTGGTTGCTGGTGCCTTGATCTTTTTCATGGCTGCTGGCTTACATTACTTAAAATACGATGTTAAATATTTATTGCTTTGTATCCCGTTAATTTTCTCTGTTTTCATTTCAGAACTTTATAAAAAGAACAAGATTCCGTTCGCAAACATCTCTTATACCTTTGTGGGTTTTGTATATGTAACTATTCCATTTTGCTTTTTCCATGCTTTGGGATTTTTAAAAAACTGGAATGAGTACAATTTTCATTATCCTTTGGCTTTTTTGCTGATGCTTTGGGCTAACGATACTGGCGCCTACCTATTTGGCGTAAAATACGGGAAGCGCAAATTGTTCGAGCGCCATTCTCCAAAGAAAAGTTGGGAGGGTTTCTTCGGTGGAATGTTTACAAGTGTTTTAGTCGCCTTTGGTTTATCATTTATTTTTACCGAAAGTCCTGCGTGGGTATGGGCAGGAATGGCCGTATTAATTGCAAACTTTGGAACACTTGGCGATTTGGTAGAATCGATGCTTAAACGCAGTTTAGATACCAAGGATAGCGGTGGTTTACTGCCAGGCCATGGTGGCTTATTAGACCGTTTCGACGGATTATTATTGGCCGCTCCAGTTGTTTATGCTTATTTGTATTTGATTTTATATTAGGTTTCTCCTTTTTAACGAGAGTCATGTCCGTGATTTCTGTGCTTCCCTGGCAACTAATTTTTTGGAAATGTTCGGAAGAGCTCTTCTGAAACAGCAGCCCAACTATCCACTGTATCCCAAATGAAAAATTTGGGGATGCCGTTGCTATCTGGCTTAGAATGAAAGGTTGTTCACTTAGAATTCTAAAAACCAATTCCGTGATTTCTGCGCTTCCGTAGCAACCAATTTTTTTGAAATGTTCGTCAGAGCCTTTCGGAAACAGCAGCCCAGCTTTCCACTATATCCCAAATGAAAAATTTGGGGATGCCGTTGCTATCTGGTTTATAATGAAAGATGTTCCCTTAGAATTCTAAAAACCAATTCCATGCTTTCTGTGCTTCCCTGGCAACTAATTTTTTGGAAATGTTCGGAAGAGCTCTTCGGAAACAGCAGCCCAGCTTTCCACTGTATCCCAAATGAATAATTTGGGGATGCCGTTGCTATCTGGTTTAGAATGAAAGGTTGTTCACTTAGAATTCTAAAAACCAATTCCGTGATTTCTGCGCTTCCGTAGCAACTAATTTTTTGGAAATGTTCGGAAGAGCCTTTCGGAAACAGCAGCCCAGCTTTACACTATATCCCAAATGAAAAATTTGGGGATGCCGTTTCAATCTGGTTTATAATGAAAGATTGTTCCCTCAGAATTCTAAAAACCAATTCAGTGATTTCCGTGCTTCCGTGGCAACTCCTTATTTTATCACCTGAACAGGCTTTTTGTGCTCATCAATAGCCACAAAAGTAAAGCTTCCATGAACGGCAAGTTCTCTTCCCTCGGCATACATTTGCTCGATATATATTTCTACGTTTACCTTTAAACTTGTATTTCCAACATGGCTAACCTTTCCAATTAATTCAACAATTGTTCCCGCTGGAATCGGTTTTTTAAAATCAATTCGATCGCTACTAACGGTTACCATAATTTGGCGACTAAAACGAGTTGCGGTAATAAATGCAACTTCATCCATCAAGTGCATGGCTGTTCCGCCAAAAAGGGTGTCGTAATGATTGGTTGTATTCGGGAAAACGGCTTTAAAAATACTGGTGGTTGAGTTTTCGATTCTTTCTTCTAGGGTCATGATGATTATTTATGGGGCGAATTTAGTGATGGAAACTCGAAAATGTGCAGCTTGTAACAAATTTACAGCATGCTAATTTTAAATTGCATTCTATATTATATTTGATTAATCCAACAAACAATCCCGACTATGATAAAAAACTACTTTAAAAAGTTATGCTTTGCCTTTTTAATTGTAAGCAGTAGCGCTGTTATTGCACAAGAAGTACCAACTCCAAAATCGCATTTTGGCTTCAGCATTGGCGATGATTATCAACTCGCTACTTACACCCAAACAGAAGCTTATTTTAAGAAATTAGCCGAAACTTCTAAACGCGTAAAGTTGATAGACATTGGTAAAACAGAAGAGGGCAGAAGCCAATATATGTTAATCGTTTCCTCGCCAGAAAACATACAGAAACTGGAGCGATACAAGGAAATTTCGCAACAACTAGCACATGCAGAAATTACACCAGAACAAGCAAAAGCATTGGCGCAAGAAGGAAAGGCGGTAGTTTGGATAGATGGTGGCTTGCACGCCAATGAAACCGTTGGTGCGCATCAATTAATTCAAACGGTTTATGAATTTGCCTCGAAAACAGATCCAGAAACCATGAAAATTTTGGATAATGTAATCATACTATTTACCCATGCAAATCCAGATGGACAAGAGCTGGTAAGTAATTGGTACATGAGGGAAAAAGATCCGAAAAAGAGAAGCTTATCTGGTTTACCTAGGCTTTACGAAAAATATGCCGGGCATGATAATAATCGGGATTTCTTCATGCTAAATTTAAAGGAAACACAAAATATTGGTCGCCAGCTTTTTGTAGATTGGATTCCTCAAATTATGTATAATCACCATCAAGCTGGTCCCGCAGGAACGGTAGTTGCAGGTCCGCCCTATCGCGATCCCTTTAACTACGTTTTTGATCCAACGCTTTTAACCAGTTTAGATGCCGTTGGTGCTGCCATGCACAATCGAATGAATGTAGAAGGAAAACCAGGTTATACACAGCGTGGTGGCTCGGTATTTTCTACTTGGTACAATGGCGGTTTAAGAACGACCACTTATTTTCATAATATGATTGGTTTGTTGACTGAGATTGTCGGTAGTCCAACGCCATCTGAAATACCTTTGGTACCGGCTAGACTTTTGCCAAATAGCGATTCTCCAAACCCGATTACACCACGTAAATGGTATTTCAAAAACTCGATAGATTATTCTGTTTCGTTAAACTATGCGGTACTGAATTACGCCCAACGCTATCATGATGAATTGCTTTTTAACATTTACCAAATGGGAAAAAACTCTATTGATAGAGGTAAGAAAGATACTTGGTCGTTTTCTCCTAAAAAAATAGAAGCGATAAACAACGCGGCTAAAAAAGGTGGATTGAGTTCTGTTGCTGGAGACGACTCAGAATTTGGGGCACGAAGAGCAATGAGCGTGAAGTATTTCGACACGGTAATGAATGCGCCAACAAATAGAGATCCAAGAGGCTATATATTATCAGCTGATCAAGCAGATTTTAATTCTGCCATTAAATTTTTAAATGCCCTGATTAGAACAGGTATTGTAGTTCAAAAAGCTACTGCACCTTTTAGCGTTGCTGGCAAGAATTATCCCGCAGGAAGTTATGTGGTAAAAACCGATCAGGCCTTTAGACCGCATGTTTTGGATATGTTCGAGCCGCAAGATCATCCGAACGATTTTAAGTACGATGGTGGCGCTCCAATTCCGCCTTATGACGCCGCCGGTTGGACACTGGCTTATCTAATGGATGTTAAGTTTGACCGCATTCAGGATGATTTTTCAGGGCCTTTTGAAAGAAACCCATTTGGTAAACTTTTAGTTCCAGAAAACAAATTGCCTGCCGGATCTAGTTATGTTTTAAGTGCTGCTCAAAATGATTCTTACACTGCAGTAAACGATTTGCTTAAAAATAAGGTTGATGTTTACCGTTCAAAAGAAAATGGGGATTTTTATGTCTCTTCAGCCGGAAAGTCGATTCTCGAAAAGGCAAATGTTAAATTAAAATCAGCAGCTGCACCAAAAAATAAAACAAAGATTACTGCAGCAAGAATTGGATTGTGGGATAATTATGGTGGCTCAATGGCTTCTGGTTGGCTTCGTTTTATTATGGAACAATACCACTACAATGCAACAGTGATTTATCCACAAGATATTGATGCTGGAAATTTAAAATCTAAATACGATGTAATTATTTTTGTTGGTGGTGCCATTCCATCTGTTCAAGCAGGAGGCGCTTCATTGAGAAATTTCGGTCCGAAAGCGGAAGAAATTCCCGAAGAGTACAGAAACCGTTTAGGCCGAATTACACCTGATAAATCAATTCCTCAGTTGAAGAAATTCTTGGAAGATGGTGGGGATGTTGTAACCATCGGCAGCAGCACAAACTTGGCATATCACCTCAATCTTCCAGTTCGCAATGCGATGGTAGAAATTATAAACGGTGAGGAGAAAAGACTTCCGGCAGAAAAATATTACGTTCCAGGCAGTGTTTTAAATGTTGGCGTAGATACAAAACTTGCTTCGGCTTGGGGAATGGAAAAAGAAGCTGATGTCTATTTTGATAACAGCCCTGTTTTTAAAATAACCAGCGATGCCATTGCATCTGGAAAAATTAAGCCGTTAATGTGGTTTGAAAATGCAAGTCCGCTGAGAAGCGGTTGGGCTTGGGGACAAGCTTATCTTCAAGATGGTGTAACAGCTTTTGAGGCACCTGTTGGGAAAGGGAAGTTATTGGCTTTTGGTCCAGAGATTGCCTTTAGGGCACAAACCCATGGAACTTTTAAATTGATTTTTAACCAGTTGTATAAATAGAGAATAACCAAGCCAATCGAATTAATTGGCTTGGTTACTTTTTTGATTATTTTATTTCTTTGAAAATGTTCTCAACTCATTGCCATTCACATAATAAAGATTATCGGTTACGAAATCAATTTCATAAATTGGTTTTGTATTATCAATTGCAATTTTATCCACTTCTGCTCCAGTAGCTTTGCTTACCTTAACAAGGTAATTTGTTTCATCACTTTCTCCGCGAGCAAAAATAAAAGCGAAGTCGTTATTTTGTTTTAATGCTTTAAATCTCGAATCAACACGGCTTAGTACAGTTGCTCCGATTGCCTGAGATATTCCGTTGTTTACCGCAGCCTTACTTTTCAATCTTGCTCTTGATGATTCTGAAAGTAAATAATCCTCTTTTACATTACCGTTAGCATCTCGAGAAACATAAGTTGCCTCAGAAAAACCCTGCTGTAATCCAGATCTCAAACCTAAATAAGACATGCCAATTATACTGCCTGTTTTAAGCAGTCGCCTTGCTGCAGCACCCGGTTCCTTGTAGGTTTTTTGAAATTTTACAGACCCATCTTTTCCAACTCCAATTACTTCATTTTCTCCACTTAGAGATACACCCCAATCGAATAGGCCTAAAGTAGATAACGCCTTATCGTTCTTAACTTTAATTTTAGCAAAAGCTTCTGGCTTATCTATTGCAGATGGATCAAACTTGTAAATTTTCTCATCGTTAAATACTAAGAAAGATTTTGTTGGCTCGTCATAAGCATACAATAAAGGTAGCTTTGGTTCAAACTTGATGTTTCCTTTCCAAATCTTTTTCCCTGTTGTATAATCTACCATATTACCATAGGTTCCTGTTAGATAAAAAACCTTATTGTTATCTACTTTATTTAAAAAATATACTGGATCGGTCTTATCATCGCTAATTTCTACAAAGTTCTTCCACTTTTGTTTTCCATCGCGATCGATTAGGCTCATTTCATTATCTGCAATATATAAGTAATCATTATCTATTGGGATCACTTGCTTAATATCATCGCCTTTTGCATCTTTCTTCCAAATTTTTTGTCCTGTATTGTAATCGAAAAAATTAAATCCGTTTGAATGGGCTACAAGAAATTTATTTCCCCAATCCTCAATATAAGAAACATATTTGGTAGTAATATCTTCTTTAAAAACAGGTGCCCCTGTTTGAGTATCAAGCGCATTTAATGCTCTCTTTGCCGAAATTAAACTTCCAGCATTTCGCATGGTAATAATGTGCTTGTTATCGTTAGAAAGATAGAATCGATGTACGTCTTCCTTGGCCGACCATTTAATTTTTCCACTCGCTTTATCTAGCTTAAAGAGATGGTTATTAATAGTTGCGAAGATAGCATCATTTGTTGCTACAACCTCGTCTTTTGTTGCCAGTTTCGATAAGCCTAAGCCAAGGCTATTAGCGGCAGAATTTGCTAATAAACTTTTAAGCATTCCTTCCTTTGTCCCAACAACAGTCATCCAATCATCTTTTCCTAGTTTAGGATCAAAGAGTACACATTTAAAATCTTTACCCTCCGTAACCAAAAACAGAAATTTCTCATCGCCATCTACATACTGACTTAGTACAACGCGATACGGGGTTGTGCCAGAGTTAAACATAATTTTTCCATCAAGAGAATTGATAATAACATCCTTGGCGTTAATATTTGCTTGGATAAATGGAGTGTTTGGCAAAAAATTTAATTGATCTGTTGATTGAAAAATTTTCAATAAATCTGGATCTCCCAAAGCATCACTCACCTTTGCAGCTTGGCTTGATGCACTCATTTTTCCAATCTGTTCATCCGTAACCGTCCATTCTACCGTATTGGTTGAAGGATTAAATGCAGAAACCTTATTGGCTTCTTTAACGATAATATTACCAGTTAAGTTATCAAGCATGATTGATTGGATTTTGGAGTCAAATTTTGATACATTGTCTGGTTGTCGCTGAGCGAAAGCACCAAAATATAAGCCTGTAAGAAACAAGCCCATGTAAAGCGTTTTTTTCATCATAATTTAAAAATGGTTTGTATAATTCAATACAAAATTGAGCCACATTTTTATTATCCTGATAATGAGTTATTTAAATTAAATTAACTTGGTAAATAGGGAAAATTATTCCCCTGCTTGGGCAAAGTATTTCCACAGTTGGGAATCAGCTTTTTACTTTCAACTTACCATCCTTTAATTGCAAGAACTTAATTTTACATTATGAAAGTTGAAATCTGGTCGGATGTAATGTGTCCGTTTTGTTATATCGGTAAACGCCATTTTGAACAAGCAATTGAAAAGCTGCCCTTCAAAAATGAGATTGAAGTAGATTGGAAAAGTTATCAGCTTAATCCAGAATACCACAATACGAACAACGAAACCGTTTACGATTACCTTTCGAGAAGCAAGGGAATGCCTATAGAGCAAGCCAAACAGATGACTAAACAGGTTGTTGATATGGCCTCAAATGCTGGTTTATCAATAGATTTTGACAATAATATTCCTGCAAATACTTTCAATGCTCATCGCTTAATTCATTTAGCGGCTAAGCATAATCTTCAAGATTTAGCAGAAGAAAAATTATTCGAAGCTCATTTCATCAAAAGTAAAAACATTGGGGAAGAATCGGTTCTTATTGATTTAGCTGTAGAAATTGGTCTAGAAAGATCGGAAGCAGAAGAGGTTTTAAAGAGCGATCAATTTGCTGAGGCTGTTCGTTATGATGTTTATGAAAGCCAAAATTTAGGCATTCGAGGCGTTCCGTATTTTGTAATGGATCGGAAATATGGTGTTTCTGGTGCATAACCTGTACAGGCTTTTACCGACGCACTCAAACAAAGTTTCACGGAGTGGAAAGCCGCTCAACCTAAAACCACGTTAACATCATTAAATAAAGCCGATGATGCAATTTGTGATGAAAACGGTTGCGAGATATAGTTTTTAACTGACTAAAATTGATAAAACAAAAGCGCCACGATTTACATCGCGACGCTTTTTGCTTTTCATAGGTAGGTATTTCTTTAATCCCTGCTTCGCCCAAAAAGCATAGACGCGTAATAAAGTAAGTTTGCCAAGGCACCAACTGCTGCAACAACGTAGGTCATTGCGGCCCACCAAAGTGCATCTTTAGCTTGCACATTTTCTTCTTGCGTTTGCATTACGCCTTGGTTATTTTTCAACCAGATTAACGCCCGATTACTTGCATCGAACTCTACCGGCAGTGTTATAATACTGAATACAGTGACGAGTGCTAAACCCACCACGCCAATTGCTAAAACAACAGGGTTTCCTGTAAAACCAATCAGCAATACGCCAATGAGCAAAACCCATTGCAAAAGATTTGAGGATATACTTACAACCGGAACCATTGTACTTCTTAAATTTAACCACGAATACGATTTAGCATGTTGAACAGCGTGACCACATTCGTGTGCTGCTACAGCTGCAGCTGCAACGCTTCGGCTATAATAAACATCTGTACTTAAATTTACGGTTCTATCTGATGGATTGTAATGATCTGTTAGTTGTCCTTCGGTACTCATCACTTTCACGTCGTATATCCCATTATCATGTAGCATTCTTTCTGCCACTTCCTTGCCCGATAAGCCTGAGCTAAGCTGCATTTCTGCGTATTTGGAAAACTTGTTTCTAAAACGCCATTGTACAAACATGCTCAACAGTAATACCGGGATGATTAATATTAAATAAACTCCCATTTTCTTATGTATGTTTTTCGTTTAGCCGTATATCAAAAAGCGTTCCCATAATATTTGCTTCCCAAAAAATACTACTTTTATTTATGGCCAATCAGCTTTCATACTGGGAAAGAGAATCATTTTTTAGTTTCGATGTCATCATCGTCGGAAGTGGTATTGTAGGCTTAAATGCCGCTATTCACTTAAAAAAGCAAGCACCATTGTTGAAGATAGCCATCCTCGAAAAGGGTTTTTTGCCAACAGGGGCAAGCACTAAAAATGCGGGTTTTGCTTGCTTCGGGAGCATTTCTGAGCTAATTGAACAAGAAAATTTGGTGGGCACAAACGGCTTATCCTTATTAATAGAAAAGAGATGGAAAGGTTTAGCCAAACTTCGTAATCTTTTGGGAGATAAAACTATTGATTATCAGTGCTTGGGTGGCTATGAATTATTTAAAAACACCGAAATGGATTTAGCTACAACGTGTGTATCCAAAATTGAACATTTCAACCAAATTATTAAGGATGTTGTTGGGAAAGATGCATTCTGTTTAAATAACGATAAAATAAAACACTTTGGTTTTGATGGGATTGAAAACTTAATTTATAACCATTACGAAGCCCAAATTGATACTGGTAAAATGATGTTTGCCTTGATTCAATGTACGCAACAACTGGGTGTAACTATTTTTAATAATTGTTTTGTCGATGAGATTAAGGAAACCACAAAAAAGATAACATTAAGAACTTCACAGGGAATTTTCAGATGCAAACGATTAGTGGTAACCTCGAATGCTTTTATTAAATCTTTGCTGCCCGAAATAGCTATCGTTCCAGGCCGCGGACAGGTAATTATTACCACGCCTATCAAAAATTTAAAAATAGCTGGCACTTTTCACTACGATAAGGGCTATTATTATTTCAGAAATATCAATGATCGAATTTTGTTGGGCGGCGGAAGAAACATCGATTTTAAAGCAGAAGAAACTACAGATTTTGGTCAGACAGCAATTGTACAAGCAGCACTTAAAAAGTTTCTTGAGGAGGTTATTCTTCCAAATAAAGCTTTTGAAATAGATTATGGTTGGAGTGGGATAATGGCTTTTGGCAAACAGTTGGAACCATTGATAAAAGAAGTTAGAACAAACATTTTCTGTGCAACCAGGTGCAATGGAATGGGTATCGCCATTGGATCGCAAACCGGTGAAGATTTAGCAGAATTGGTTTTACAAAGTTTATAACCTGCTCTGCCGATTGTAAATAGGATGCTAAGCCTTATTTGGAAAGCAAAGTCTTTATGACTATTAATGTTTTGTCGGGCTTTACATTAAATCTTTTTGTGAAAGTTGATGCCAAATTTAAGTATCATGGATCCAAAAAGGATATCATTCCAATCCCGTTTAATAACTTAGGTTTCTGCTGCTATTTGAGGTTGCAAAATGCCAAAAACAAGAACCCTAAATTGACCTATTAAATTTTAGGTTTTTGTGTTTCAAAAAAGCGGATTAAGTTGGTTTATAAACCTGATAAGAGTGTAAAGTTCCCGATTTAAGAAACTGTATTTTCAATTTTTATTTGATCGCTTATTGTTTGCACAGGTTTCATCGGGAATTGAAACGTTAGCAGGACTATCGGCTGCCATAATCACAGAACCTTTCATTTCCAAAAACTTGTTATATTTTTATTTAAATACAACCGTTTTATTACCACTTACAAAAACTCGATCTTCAAAAATTAGCTCTAGCGCTTCTAACAATACCTTTTTCTCAATTTCCTTTCCAGCCCGCACCATTTCCTTTACACCAAAATTATGATCTACATGTGTGGTATGCTGTGTAATAATCGGACCTTCATCCAAATTATCGGTTACAAAATGAGCTGTGGCTCCTATGATTTTAACGCCCCGCTCAAACGCTTGTCGGTATGGGTTTGCGCCAATAAATGCAGGCAGGAATGAGTGGTGAATATTGATAATTTTTCCTGCATAATCCTTAACAAAATCTGCAGAGAGAATACGCATGAACTTGGCCAGCACCAAATAATCTACATCAAATTGATTGATGATTTCTTTTAGTTCGCTTTCAAATTCGGCTTTATCCTTATTCACATGATCAACGAAAAAATAGGGTATTCCAAGCTTTTCAGTAAAATCCTTAAGCGATTCATAATTACCGATTACGCATTTAACGTTTGCACCTAAAGTTTTAAATTGATTTTTAATCAGGATTTCTGCCAAACAATGGTATTCTTTGGTTACCAGAATGGCAATTTGCTTTTCTTGCTGTGTAATTAAGCTTACCTCAGCAGAATTTGGGAGGTTTTCGAGCAATTTATTTTTAAGCTTTTCTGTTTCTTCTAAATATCCGGTGCAGGCTATTCGCGTAAAGAAAGCCTTATTTGGTTCATCAACAAATTCTCGCATGGCGATGATATTTAATTGATGCGCAGCCAGCACTCTCGTAATATTGGTTACCAAACCAACTTGATCGGGGCAGGAAATGAGGATTGTTAATTCGTTCATTAATTATATTTAAAGTTCAATGATAAGAAATTTGGTTGGATTCAAGCAAAAAACCAGGCCGCAGATTTGCAGATTAAAATTAATTAAGCAAAAGCAAGAAAAAAATCTGCTAATCTGCGGCCAAAACCTACCGGCTAATAAAAGCAAAATATTTTGGTAAATCTATTTTAATTCTCGATTTTTACTAAAATTTTTATCATTATGGAATTTGCCGCCATCGGACTTCTCGTTATTATTTTACTCGTTTTAGTACTACTTTTTTTCAAGAAACCACAAACAGCCGTGGCTTTAATTTCGATGGAGGATTTTGAAAGAGCAAAGGCAGAAAATGATGTTTTAAAGATCAGTTTAGCCAAAGCAGATGAACGAGTTTCAAATTTATCAACAGAAAAAGAGCACATCACTCTACTATTGAAACAAGAACAGCAACGTTTAATTGATGAATTGCAGGCTGAACGCGATAGATTGGCTGATGCAAACCGTGAACTTGAAAGTACGCGTTCTTTCTACATCGCCGAAAAGGAAAAACTGGCCGAGCAAAAATTAAGTTATGAGCAATCTCAACAGAAACTGAATAAGGATTTTGAACTGATTGCCAATAAAATTCTAGACGAAAAATCTACCCGATTTGTAGAGCAAAACAGAACTAATCTCGATTTGATTTTAAATCCTTTAAAAGAAAACATTAAGGCTTTTGAAGAAAAAGTAGAAAAGGTTTACAAGGCCGAATCTGATGAAAGAAATATTTTGAAAGGCGTAATTTCAGAATTGCAAATCCAAAGCAAACTGATTCAAGAGGATGCCAATAACCTCACAAAAGCACTAAAAGGTGATAGCAAAAAACAGGGAAATTGGGGAGAGGTAATTTTAGAAAAGGTTCTAGAGCGTTCGGGTTTGGTCCGCGATCAGGAATATCGCATTCAAGCCTCGCATACATCCGCCGATGGCAGCCGATACCAGCCTGATGTGGTGATTGATTTGCCTGATGATAAACATCTTGTGGTTGATGCTAAGGTAAGTTTGGTTGCTTACGAGCGTTCCGTGTCTGCCGAGACAGAAGAAGAGCGTGAGGGCTTTGTAAAAGCGCATTTGGCCTCCATCAAGAATCACATTCAAGAGCTATCCTCCAAAAACTATCAGGATCTGTATAAAATCAATTCGCCAGACTTTGTTTTGCTCTTTGTTCCAATAGAATCCTCTTTCAGTATTGCAGTTCAAAAAGACGCTGAGCTTTTTAATTTCGCCTGGGATAGACGAGTGGTTATTGTAAGTCCATCTACATTATTAGCCACTTTACGCACCATCGCCAGCATGTGGAAACAGGAGAGGCAAAATCGAAATGTAATGGAAATTGCCCGTTTAAGTGGAAGCATGTACGATAAGTTTGTGGGTTTTGTTGCCGATATGGAAAACATTGGCAAACACATTAAAAACGGACAAGATGCTTATGATAAGGCCATTAACAAGCTTTCCGTAGGTTCTGGAAATTTAACTAATACTTCGGAGAAGATTAAAAAGTTGGGTGCCAAGGCAACTAAACAGATTGATATTAAGTATTTAGATGAGGAATAACTTCAAGAATTCGTCATTGCGAGGCACGAAGCATTAGGATTGCTTTGTGCCTCGCAATGACGATTTGCCTAAACATGACTTTTAAAACCAAGGTTGATATATCAGTTCGTGCTCAACTTGTTACTTAAAATTAAAACCAAAATACTTTAATACTTTTTTCAGCAAAAAGAATAAAACAATATAAATGATTAACCAAAATACGTATGTAAAGTAACCAGATAAAATTGCATTTAAAAATCCTTCTGCCCGGTGTAGATAGATTGTTAATAAAATTAAAAGTATAATAGGAATTATGAAAATAAATACCAAAACAGCTTTTTTCCATGTATTATTACTTTTTTTAATTTCGTTTCCCATTTTTCAATTTACTTTATGAAAATAAGAATTTTAATTAAAATATAATATTATTTTTAAATCAAGCAATTTAATTATTAATGAAGTTATCATTTTTTATACTATTCTTATTTGGCGGTTTTTATTTTTCAAAATCTGTAGCTTCTTTTAAAACCACTCCTTCTATCTTAAATATTGATACGATTGCAATCATCAATAAAATTAAATTGGATTTATAAAAGATTAATGCGAATCAAAAGCATTATAAAAAGAAAAGCCGTGATATATTCAGTTTATCAGCAGAAGGTGGGACGCCATTTTTTACTATGATGGCGTTGAACTTAAAAAAATACAATGCGTACTTTTTGGAGAAATGGGCAAAGCTGAAACGGATTATTACTTCAAAAACAATCAATTATTTTTCGTGTACAAAAAGAGTTATCTATATGATAAACCAATGAACATCAAAAAACTTTTAAAATTAAAAAAACGGAAGAAAATAGATACTACATAAATGATAAATCCATTATCAAATGGCTTATTGGCAACAGGGCCAATATGAATTTAAACATATTAAAGTCAGAATATTCAACCGTTGATTCAGAGCTGAAAGAAATTTAAAATCATCTTTAAAATCATCTTCATAAAAAACCGTCATTGCTAGGTACGGAGCAATCTTACTATGAGCGCTATAAAACCCATAGCTTTATGATTGCTTCATACCTCGCAATGATGATCGCACTAAAAATTGTTATTCCTACTTATTAAAAGCATTCCAACCTTGTGCTTTCAACTCATGAACATTATTCGATTTTGAAACCATTTTACATCCAGAATTTTTATCCGTAACGTGGCCAATCACTGTGATATCTACATCATGTTTCAGTTTCTTGTAATCTTCCTGACTAATCGTAAACAACAATTCATAGTCTTCGCCACCACTTAAAGCACATACCGTAGGGTCGATTCCTAATTCTCGAGCAGTTTCATAAGTCATAGGATCTAAAGGAATTTTATCTTCATAAATCGTAATTCCTACGTTTGATTGTTTTGCTAGATGTAAAATTTCCGAAGCCAAACCATCAGAAACATCAATCATGGAAGTAGGTTTAATGTTCATATCTTCCAAAAGCGCTATCACATCCATGCGGGCTTCTGGTTTCAATTGTCGTTCGATAATGTAATCCTTACCTTCCAAATCTGGTTGGATTTGCGGGTTTTCAAGGTATATTTGTTTCTCTCTTTCTAGAATTTGTAAACCTAAATAAGCACCACCCAAATCACCAGAAACACAAAGCAGATCATTTTCTTGCGCACCATTTCTATAGACAATTTTATCAGCCTCAGCATAACCAATACTGGTAATGCTAATAACCAAGCCTTGTTTACTCGAAGAAGTATCGCCACCAATTAAATCGATATTATATTTATTACAAGCCAATTCAATTCCTTTATAAAGCTCTTCTACGGCTTCCAAAGGGAACTTGCTAGATAGACCAAGCGAAACCGTAATCTGACTTGCTTTGCCATTCATGGCATAAATATCACTCAAATTAACTTGCACAGCTTTGTAACCCAAGTGCATCAATGGCACATAAGCCAAATCAAAGTGAATTCCTTCCAACAATAAATCAGTAGAAATTAAAGTCTGTTTTCCTTTACTGTCTAAAACAGCAGCATCATCGCCAACACCTTTTACCGAGTAGTCATTTTTGATTTTAAAATTAGTAGTTAGGTGTTTGATTAAACCAAATTCACCTAATTCATTAATATCTGTACGCTCTTTATTTTCAAACATATGTTATGCTGTAATAGGGACAAAGCCCTCGATTTTTTAAATTTTTTCTGATTCAACAATATTGGGATGATCTTTACTTTCCATCCAATTCCTTCCTTCTGTAAATCTGGCAATCAACATGGCAGCAACATTATCGCCCGTTGCATTTAACAAAGTCGCCATTGGATCAACCAAAGTGCCTATAATCATCGCTGGAGGCAAAGCTTCTGGCGGTAATTGATAAGCAGAAATCATTAACAATTCTCCAATATAACCACCATTTGGAATTCCGCCTTCTACAATACTCACTAAAACAGTAATTCCCAAGGCTAAAATAATGGTATCTACATGAACCAAATCTTTCCCAAAAATAGCAAAAACAACTGCTATTTTGATAATGGAACTAATACTAGAACCATCTTTATGTAATGTTGCACCCAATGGAATAGTCACATTCGTGATGTAACTAGGAACGCCCATTTTCGTCGCTCCATCTAAATTTGCCGGAATGGTTGCAATGCTACTACAGGTTCCAATGGATGTTAGAGATGGAATAATGTTGTTTTTCCAGAAAATTTTTATTGCTTTAAATCCGCCTGCAATAAAGGCATAGAGCGTAAAAAATACAATGAAATAAAATGCACCAACACCATAATACAAACCTAAAGCCTTGGCATAAGTACCAAAAAGTTGTGGTCCGAATACACCAACCTGATAAGCAAAATAAGCCCCCAAACCAATTGGACCAAGTTTCATGATCAAAATGATGAGTTTTTTCATCACCTCATTTCCAGAAACCAAGAAATTTTTAAAACCATCGCCTTCTTTTCCAGAATATAGGGTAGAAAACCCAACCAACACTGAAAAAATAATTAAAGCCAACATATTTTTCCTACTTCCAATTTCGAAGAATTCTCCAACGGTTAAAAGCTGAGTCATTTGTTCTCCAAAAGATTGAATTTTAGTTTCTTCTAATGGAATTGGGTTGTTTCCTAAAGCTTGATGTATTGGAAAAAGCCAGGTTGCAACTAAAGTTAAAACTGCAGAAATGATTACGGTTGATAAAAAAACTAAAACCATTACAGTTAATAATTTTCCTAGTTTTTTGCTTCGATCTATGTTTGCTATCGCCGATGAAACCGCAAAAAATACCAATGGAATTACCGCAGTGAACAACAGGTTTAAAAATATATCTCCGAGTGGTTTTATACTTTCAACACTTTTCCCAAAAATTAAGCCTACAATACTCCCAACGGTAATTCCCGCTAAAAGCCATAATAAGCCAGAGTAATTTTTAAGGATGTTGGTTCTTTTCATTGTTTAAGTTTTTCCATCATTACGAGGCACGAAGCAATCTTACTACTTTAGTTAAGTTAAACCCCATAGCTTTAAGATTGCTTCGTGCCTCGCAATGACGAGCGCTTTAATCTAAGCGGATTGTTTTTACAATCCTAATTCTGCTGAAATATCCAACATCCTTTGGATTGGTTTACGAGCCAGCTCTACAATATGTTCTGGTACAGTAACTTCCGGTAAACCATTTTTCAAACATAAATATAGTTTTTCCAAAGTATTGCGCTTCATATATGGGCAATCGTTACAAGCACAGCTGTTATTTGGCGGAGCAGGAATAAAAGTTTTTGTAGGATTTGCCTTTTCCATCTGGTGAATAATTCCACTTTCTGTAGCTACAATAAATTCTGTTGCAGGATTGGTAATCGTATATTTTAATAATCCTGTGGTCGATCCAATGTAATCAGCCATTTTTAGGACTACTTCCTCACATTCCGGGTGTGCAATAAACTTAGCATTTGGATGACGTTCTTTCAATTTTGTAATTTTCTCCTGAGAAAAAATTTCATGAACCATACAAGCTCCATTCCAAAGCACTAAATCTCTTCCTGTTTTTTTGGCTACATAAGCACCCAAATTCCGATCCGGACCGAAGATAATTTTTTGATCTTTTGGTAAACTTTCTACAATTTGAACGGCATTGGTTGAAGTACAAACGATGTCGCTCATCGCTTTCAATTCAGCCGTACAATTCACGTAAGTAATCACCAAATGATCGGGATATTTCTCCTTAAATTTTTTAAATAAATGAGGTGGACAGCTGTCGGCAAGCGAACAACCGGCCTTAACATCAGGCAATAAAACCTTTTTAGATGGCGATAAAATCTTCGCTGTTTCTGCCATAAAATGCACTCCAGCAAACACAATTACATCGGCATCGGTTTTTGCAGCTTCTTGAGATAAACCTAAACTATCACCAATATAATCAGCAATATCCTGAATATCAGGTTCTTGATAATAGTGAGCAAGAATTATTGCATTCTTTTCTTTCTTTAATTTTTCAATCTCAACAAAAAGGTCGAGTGTTGGATCTATATCCTCCTCTACAAATCCTTTTTTATTAATTTCTTCTAAGACATCGATGTTCATTACAAATTTTTCTTTTTTGAATTTTGACGTTGGCCAAAGATAAAGCTTTCCACGTCTCAATAATTAATAAGTATTTTATTTAAATAAATCTTGTTTGTTTATTAGTGTGTTGGTAACGTTGGTAAGTTTATAAAAAAAGCACTGTTATGTAAGTTGTTAATTGTTTACTAACATTCAGATTACATTTTTGTAATATGATAAGATTGATTTTCAGCACTATCGATAAACGTCTTTAATTTTATCAATATTGGAATGTTAATTGTTTGTAAGTAGGTAAAAAGTTAATTACTTAGACAAAGGTGCTTAAAAATTGGGTAAAAGATTGTGGCAAATTGTCTTTTTAGAGTAGCTTTAAACATTCAAGTTTATTTGTTAGTCTTTAATAGACATAAAGCTAACAGTTGTTCTATAGTTATCAACATGGTTGATAAAGTAAATGTTTTATAAATGAGAAAAGTAGATTTTCTGGTAATTGGTTCAGGCATAGCGGGTTTAAGTTTTGCACTCAAGGCTGCCAAGTTTGGAAAGGTTTTAATCGTTACCAAATCAAATGAGGATGAATCCAATACAAAATATGCTCAGGGTGGGGTTGCAGTTGTTGTTGATAAGGGCGATTCTTTTGAGAAACATATTCACGATACACTGATTGCTGGAGACGGTTTATGTGATGAAAAAATTGTGGAAATCGTTGTAAAAGAGGGACCTCAGCGTATTCAAGAGATCATTGACTATGGTATAAATTTCGATAAGGACAACTCTGGTTTTTACGATTTAGCTAAAGAAGGTGGTCACTCCGAACACCGTGTTTTGCACTATAAAGACATCACCGGATACGAGATTGAGCGTGTGCTTTTAAAGGAAATTCACGAGAATCCAAACATAGAGATATTAACACACTACTTTGCACTCGAGTTAATTACCCAGCATCACCTTGGTGAGTTTGTTGATAAACGTACTGAAGATATCAACTGTTATGGGATATATGCCTTTAACACAGAGCTTAACGATGTGGAAAAGATTTTAGCAAGTGTAACGGTTATGGCTTCTGGAGGTGCGGGACATGTGTATTCTGCCACCACAAATCCAGTTATTGCAACAGGTGATGGTATGGCAATGGTTTATCGGGCAAAGGGAAAAGTAAGGAATATGGAATTTATTCAGTTCCATCCAACGGCTTTATACCATCCTGGAGAGTATCCATCGTTCCTAATTTCTGAAGCAGTTCGTGGTTTTGGTGGTGTACTTCGCCGTAAAAATGGCGAAGAATTTATGCAAGAATACGATGAAAGAAGATCTTTAGCTCCTCGTGATATTGTAGCCCGAGCAGTAGATAATGAGATGAAAAAATCGGGTGATGAGTTTGTTTATCTCGATATTACCATGCGTAAGAAAGCAGATATTTTGAAGCACTTTCCTAATATATATGCTAAATGTTTGTCTATCGGTATCGATATGACCAAAGATTTTATACCTGTTACACCAGCTTCTCATTATATGTGTGGTGGAATTATGGTTGATGAGTACGGTCGTTCATCCATTAAAAATCTATATGCTTGTGGCGAGGTTTCATCTACAGGCTTACATGGAGCAAATCGTTTGGCTTCCAATTCTTTATTAGAAGCTACAGTTTTTGCGCATCGGATTTTTCAGGATGCGATAGAGAATTTTAAAAATAATGTTATTCCGGAAAATATACCAGAATGGGATTCTCATGGTGTTACGCAAAGTAATGAAGATGTTTTAGTCACACATAATCTTCGCGAATTGCAGAAGGTAATGGGTGATTATGTCGGGATTGTTCGTTCTGATTTTAGATTAGAAAGAGCCCACAGAAGACTGTTTTTAATTTATCAGGAAACTGAAGAATTCTACAAGAAAAACAAGGTTTCAGTTAAGCTTTGCGAATTGAGAAATGTAATTCAAACTGCTTATTTGGTGATTAAATCGGCCATGCAAAGAAAGGAAAGTAGGGGATTACACTTTACCACAGATTATCCAAACCATGCAGACAAATTAATTGATACTGTTTTTTAACCCCTAAAGGGGACTTTAATTTATAGTCCATTTTACATCTACCATTTTACATATTTATTATGCCTTTAATACTACCTGTAAAAGATAAATTTCCTCAAATTGGTAAAGAAAATTTCATCGCAGAAAACGCAACAATTGTAGGCGATGTTGTAATTGGCGATAAATGTTCGGTTTGGTTTAATGCGGTGATTAGAGGCGATGTAAATGCCATTACGATTGGTAATGAGTCGAACATTCAAGATGGTGCTGTGATTCATGCTACCTACCTAAAAGCATCTACACATATTGGTAATCGGGTTTCAGTTGGTCACAATGCAATTGTTCATGGTTGCACTGTTCGGGATAATGTTTTGATTGGAATGGGTGCCATTGTTATGGATCATGCAGTTATCGAAGAATATTGCATTATTGCTGCTGGATCTGTTGTTCTAGAAAATACAATTTGCGAAACAGGTTATTTATATGCCGGAACGCCTGCAAAAAAAATAAAGCCCATTACTGAAGAGCAAAGGGCTTTGTTAAATAAGTTACCTGATAACTATGTGATGTATAGCGAGTGGTTTAAACCCCCAACCCCCTAAATGGGGCTTCTGACTTTCTAGAGTTTAGGCAAATAGCCTTAAATATTGATGTTTAATTTTTTTTTGCTTTCGCTATTCCACCTTGCTATTAGTTCCCCCTTCGGGGGTTAGGGGGAATTAATTCTTTCTAAGTGAATTTGGCGCCTCTCTTATGCCAGAATCCTCTTTATTATTGTTCGGTGATGTTTGTCTAGGTGGACTTATGGTACTCTCCTGAATTTGTGGAGGAGTAGCAATGATAACTAATTTTTCCTCCCTATCCCAATTCGCCTTTAAAGACATATCTGTAGCTGGATACCAGATTTTTTCTGGCTGAGCGCCTAATTTTACATTTCCGGTATCCCAAATTCCATTTTTATTCTCATCGTAAATTATTCTGGATAAATACTTTCCAGTGGGATATTTGGCAAAGTTTACCGTTGTATTTTTAGTGATGACAAATGATTTGATGGGATTTTTCTTCTCATCTATAAATTCTAAAATGTATTGTTTAGCACTATCGGGAACCTCAACTTTTAATGCCAATGTTCCGTAACTATCTGCAGGCTCTAAAGTAAAACGCTTGGTTATATCTTTATTTTTTGCATTAAAAATAGCTGTAAATGAGCCAGCTGCAAACTTGATATCGTAAGATTTTTTAGTTTTCCAAGGATAGATAATGTAATATTTTAGAAAATCTACGCTATCTTTTAATACTTGAAACGTTGTTCGCTTAACAGAATCTTCCAATAAAGTAATTTTTGATGGATCAGCATCGATCATCGGAAAAGGAAATGTTAGGGTATAACGTTGTGATGGATTTAATTTTCCGCCAGTTATGTTATCGGCAATGGTTACATCCCTGGTATAGGTATCCTTTTTCCCACGTGTAAAATTAACCGACTGTAAAACCTTTCCTTGGTCTTGTATGGCTACTTTAACCGAATCAAAGCTAAGGTCGCTTAACCATATTTTTGCCGTATCATTTGTTTTATTGAAATATACTCGCTTGCCAACATCTACTGCCGCTGGTTGCATTACAGTTAACTTAGGTTGTTTTAATTGCTGATTAAAAGTTAAAAGAATGCTGCCATCAGCGTTTAATTTTCGTTCCATTACCCTAAAT
Organism: Pedobacter frigidisoli; assembly: GCF_004331675.1. GTDB lineage: Bacteria > Bacteroidota > Bacteroidia > Sphingobacteriales > Sphingobacteriaceae > Pedobacter > Pedobacter frigidisoli. The sequence goes on from NZ_SJSN01000017.1 coordinate 84,853, forward strand.
TCTGGAGCAAGTTCCTTAAATACCTGTAGATTAATATTGTCGAGGTTTTTATCAATTATAATTGGATCCTTTATAAATCCAATCTCATCCGATACTTGCTGATAAACCTTGTCGCCACCGCCACTATTTTCTTTTAAAGCATAAATTTTATAAGAGCCTTTTCTTAGGTTATTTAACTTATAATTTCCAGCACTATCTGTTGTTGTGTAAATTGATGGACGTTTTTTTCCAAACAAGGTATCTCTTTCTACGGGAAGAATAAATACCGTAACCTCTTTCTCTGTTTCATTTGTTAAAGAACTACTCACCCTACCCGAAACGGATAGTGAATCTATTTCTGGACCAGTCGAAAAAACATAAGATAAATTTTTAACCACGTTCGCTTCATTTACATCTGCAATGGCTTTACCAAAATTTAAGGTATAAGTGGTATTTTTCTCCAAAGTATCTTGTAAGGTAATTTCTAAACGTTTCTGTCTCTTTTTTAAAATTGGTGGTCTTTCCTGATCCGGGGAAATTGAAAATTCCTTAAACTCATCTTGAATATTAAAATACTCATCAAACTCAATTACGATTTTTTTTGCATTGAAATTTCTTGTCAGATTTTTCGGAGTCATGCTCAAAACTTTTGGAGGCGTTTTATCTTTCGGCCCACCTTGAGGAGTTTGGATGCTCGCACAACTCAAAAATACGAGCGAAGTAAAAACAACAACAATGTTTTTTAAGTTAAAATAGTGAGCTTTTAAATTTGGCATATTTTAAACGTTCTGACGAGTTTTTATTGTTTTTGGAGAAGTAATATTAAAAATAATTTTTTTTCGCTTAAATCGCTTTTAATTAAGTCTTTAATTTATTATTTAAATACCTGATAATCAGTTACTTATTAATATACACCATCAAAACTGAAATATCTGATGGAGAAACCCCAGAAATTCTAGAAGCCTGACCTAAAGTACGAGGTTTTATCTTAAATAATTTTTCACGAGCTTCTTTTGAAATAGAAACAATTTTATTGTAGTCAAAATCTAGTTTAATTTCCTTGTCTTCCATCTTCAACATCTTCGCTACAATTTCATTTTCCTTTTCGAAATAGCTTTCATATTTAACTTTGATCTCAGCCTGTTCAATGGTTTCATGATCTAAATCTTTTGTTGCTTCGGCGAGCGGTTTGCTTACTTTAATAATATCTTGTAAACCAACATGCGGCCTTCCAACCAAACTATGAATTTTTACATTCTGATTTAATGCGCTTGAACCTAAGCTTTCCAACATTGGATTTGCATCAGCCATTTCAATGCCTTGGCTTTTTGTAAACTTAACTAAAGCTTCTGCAGCCGCAACTTTTTTATTTACCTTTTCTAAACGTTCATCAGATACTAACCCCAATGCATGGCCAATAGGAGAGAGGCGAATATCAGCATTATCTTGTCTCAATAATAAACGATGTTCTGCTCTTGAGGTAAACATACGATAAGGTTCTTCAGTACCTTTGGTTACCAAGTCATCGATTAAAACACCGATATAGCTATCTGATCTTTTCATGATCAGTTCATGTTTTTCATTGATTTTTTGATGTGCATTTATACCTGCCATAAAACCTTGACAAGCCGCTTCTTCATAACCAGTCGTTCCGTTTATTTGTCCGGCTAAAAATAAATTACTGATTAATTTAGTTTCTAGGGTTAATGATAACTGGGTAGGAGGGAAGAAATCATATTCAATGGCGTAACCTGGTCTGAACATTTTTGCATTTTCAAAACCTGGAATTAAACGAAGTGCTCTTTGTTGAACATCCTCCGGAAGTGAAGTTGAAAATCCATTTACATAAATTTCGCAAGTGTTCCAGCCCTCGGGTTCAACGAAAATCTGATGCCTATCACGCTCTGCAAAACGGTTAATTTTATCCTCAATAGATGGACAATACCTTGGGCCTAAACCCTTAATTCTGCCGGTAAACATCGGAGATTTTTCAAACCCTTCTTTTAAGGTTTCATGTACTTCATTGTTTGTATAAGTAATCCAGCAGCAGCGTTGGTCGGTTGAAACTTTCGTATCAGTGAAAGAGAATTTGTTAGGATTTTCATCTCCCCATTGTTCCTCCATTTTGGTATAATCCAAACTTCTTCCATCAACACGGGGTGGGGTTCCCGTTTTCATTCTACCAGCTTCCATACCCAACTCTACCAATTGCTCGGTTATTCCTGTTGATGCTCTTTCTGCTGTTCTACCACCTCCAAATTTCTTTTCTCCAATATGCATTACGCCATTTAAGAACGTGCCATTTGTCAAAACCACTGCGGCGCTTTCTATCTCCATTCCAAGAGATGTTTTTACGCCATAAACTACATTGTCTTTAACTAATAAGCCAACAACGCTGTCTTGCCACATATCTACATTTGGAGTCCTTTCCAAAGCTAATCGCCACTCTTCAGCAAAGCGCATTCTATCAATTTGTGCTCTCGGGCTCCACATAGCAGGCCCCTTAGATTTGTTAAGCATCCTAAATTGAATCATTGATTTATCTGAGATGATACCAGAATAACCACCCATAGCATCTACCTCACGTACAATCTGTCCTTTTGCTACGCCACCCATTGCAGGGTTACAACTCATTTGGGCAATAGTGCCCATATTCATTGTTATTAATAAAACAGATGACCCTAAATTGGCAGCGGCAGCAGCAGCTTCACAGCCTGCGTGTCCTGCACCAACTACAATCAAATCGTATTTTGAAAACATTTTATTTTGTATTTCTTTTATGTTTCACGTGAAACATAATGTTTTTACTATTTATTCTTTTGCAGTTTTGATAATGTTCCACGTGAAACATAACGTGAACATTACTTAAAAATTACTATAAAATTTATTCAGAAAGTTCAAGCCAGCGCATTGTATAATTGTCAAGCTTTTGTTTTAATTTTTCAATTTCATCAGAAACTTCTTGAATTTTTATATAATCAGAAGCATCAATTTTTATTAAATTCTCTGTCAACTCAGCGATTTTATTTTCCGTATTAGCCATCCCTTTTTCGCTTTCATCAAGTTCTTTTTGTTCTTTAAAACTTAACTTTTTTAGAGATTTAATTGGTGCTTGTTCAACCACTGCAACAGTAGATTTCTTGGTTTCAACTTTGGCTTTTGGCTGGTCTAGGCTTAAGCGATATTCAGAATAGTTCCCATTGTAAATTTTAACTACACCTTCTCCTTCCATTATAAACAATTGGTCACTCATTTTATCAAGCAAGTATCTATCGTGAGAAACCAACATCAAAATGCCAGGGAAGTTTTCTAAAAACTCTTCCAATACATTTAAGGTATCAATATCTAAATCGTTAGTTGGCTCATCTAAAATTAAGAAGTTTGGGTTCTGCATTAAAACTTTCATTAAGTTCAAACGCTTCTTTTCACCACCGCTTAATTTTTCAACCATGCCATGTTGTTTCTTTGGTGGAAATAGAAATAATGTTAATAGGGCAGAAGCTGTAATCACAGAACCATCAGCCATCTTAATGTATTCAGCATCCGATTTTACAATATCAATCACTCTTTCCTTAGGGTCGAATGTTAAACCGCCTTGTTTATAGTAACCGAAAACTGTGGTCTCTCCAGTATCCACTTTACCAGCATCTGGTTTTAGCTGACTAGTAATAATATTTAGTAGCGTAGATTTTCCAGTGCCGTTTTTACCTGCCAAACCAATTCTATCACCTCTTTTAAAGGTGTAACTGAAATCATTAATTATCGGACGGCCATCAAACGATTTTGCGATGTGTTCAACCTCAATAATTTTTCCACCTTGGCGAGACATCTTCATTTGAAGCGTAACACTTTGATTATCAGACTTTTTCTTTGTTTTTTCTTCTAAATCGTAAAAGGCATTAATTCTAGCGTTAGATTTCGTTCCACGTGCTTGTGGCATGCGCCTCATCCAATCTAATTCTTTCTTTAATAGCTGCTCATTCTTATGTTGAACAGTAGCATCCAGCGCTTCTCTTTCCGATTTCTTTTCGAGATAGTAAGCATAATTTCCATTGTAATTGAAAATTTTACCTCTATCCAATTCAACTATGGTATTACAAACATTATCTAAAAAGTACCTATCGTGAGTAACCAACAGAATTGTTTTTTGTCCTGTAGTTAATAATTTTTCAAGCCACTCAATGGTATCAATATCCAAATGATTGGTAGGCTCATCCAAGACTAATATTTCAGGGTCTTCAATTAAAAGCTTGGCCAAAGCCAAACGTTTCTTTTGTCCGCCAGAAAGCGTAGAAATTTTTTGTTGCAAATGAGTAATACCCATTCTATTCAAAATGGTTTTAATCTCATGCTCGTATTCCCAAGCATTATGTTCGCTTAATTCCTCATACAAACGATTAAGCGTTTTCTCATCAGGATTAGGGTCTTCAATTAGCTCTTCATATTCTTTAATCAACTGTTGTTGCTTATTCTCTAAAGAAAATATATGGTCGCTTATAGAGTAACCCTCATTAAATTGTGGTTCCTGGTCGAGGAAACCAATTTTAACGGCTTTATTTTTAACAATCTTACCTTCGAGCGGAGGAAACCTTTCTGCCAATAATTTCAAAAGTGTACTCTTACCGGCGCCATTAATTCCAACCAACGCTACACGCTGACCGGAGTTGATACCTAAGGTTAAATTTTTAAATAGCCATTCATCATGGTAACCATGACCCAAGCCTTCTGCCGCAATTAGTGTGCTCAATTTATTTGTATTTCGGATTTATAAAGGAAAATTAGTGCAAAAGTAAGTATAAAATATTTGGTAGGGTAGAAAGATGTTTCAAAGCCACTATGTATCAGGTAAAAATGGCAAAATATTGATATGCAGTTAGTCGAAGATTCGCATATTAGAAACTTAGCCAGACATCTCAAAAATAAATCTTCGAATCTGTGGCAAACCATTATAAAAGAAAACAGCAGAGGAATCGCTCCGCCGCTGCTTCAATCATTAACTAAAACTAAACTTTATCTTGGATGCGATGCTTAGAAAATAGATTCTAAAACATCAACTTTTATATCTTCATATCTGTTAGATGCATAAGTTGCAACAACAGGCGCAGCGCTTACATTTGTATCAGCTGCAAAGAAATCATTCATATTTACTTTAGCAACCGAACCTAAAACTGCAGTGTAACTTTCTGTAGAACCACTTAAAATTAAGTTTGATGTTCCGTTAACATTGGTACTTAAGCTTACAGTGTTTGCTCTAATATCGGCAGTTGCATTATCGTTCAAAACCACATTTAAGTTTAATAAATTGAAGTTTCCCGAAGTTTTAACACTCGAAGTGTTTGAAGCCTCAATACTTGACAAATTATTTACATGAGCAATAACCGTTAAAGGTGCTGAGGTGAATGAACTGATTCTCAATTCACCATTTTGTTGTTGTACCAAAGCATTTTTCGCGAAGTAGTTATCGTACACTTCAACACTTTCTTTAGCGTCCTGAACTAAAATCAATTTTACGTTTCCGCTGATTTTAATTTTGCTGATGTTTTTAACCGAAGTTAAGTTGGTGTAGTTGTTATTGTTTTCGGTTGCATTTGCTGCAACGCTTGCAGTACCTAAAATAATTGTTGTTAGAGCTGCTGCGAATAATGTTTTAATAGAGGTTTTCATAATCTTATATCTTAATTTTTTTAAATCTTTTTGTTGTTGTTTTCGAATATAAGACTGCAAGAGGGCAGAAAGGTTGCACGCAGATTTGCGTTAATATACCAGCGTAGCTAAATTATCGACCAACGCCCGTAACTTTTAGACGAACAGGAATAAAAAAATTAATTTGAAAAGCAATTTCAGTAGAAATAGGAGAGAGCCGCCCCGCTTTTTGCTCCAACAAAAGCAGAAAAAGCTTTTGGTTTCCGCTACAATCGGGTTTATTTAACTGTGGTATAGTGAGTTATAGGATTGGATTTGCCTAGCAACCGTTAAATAGCATTGTCATTCTGAGCGCAGCGAAGAATCTACAGGCGATGGAATGCTTACTTAAATGTTGATGGAGATATTTTAGCCTTTTGTTAATATGTAACAGATTCTTCGCTGCGCTCAGAATGACAGGATTCAGAAAAACTAAACCAATCCTACCTCACTTCTATAACCCAAATACTCATCTTCTTTTTGAGTCATAAGCGTCTTAGCTGCTTTGCCTTTATCCTTGTAGCCAAGCAAATGCAAAGTGCCATGAATCATGATGCGACAAACCTCATCAAAATCATTTGTTCTAAAGGTTTTTGCATTCTCTTTAACACGTTCAATGCTAATGAAGATATCACTCACAATTTGCTTTTCTTCATCTGAGTTATCGAAAGTGATGATATCGGTGTAGGTGTCGTGGTTTAAATACTGTTGATTAATACCCAACAAATATTCATCACTACAGAAAATGAAATTAAGTTCCTGCAATTCAAATCCCTCTTTTTCAATTATTGCTTTAATCCACTTCTTAACCTTAAGTTTTTGAGGAAGATTGTAAGTAACAGATTCTGTAAAAAATGAAATTGCAGGCATGTGATATCTTTAAGGCTGCAAATTTAAGAAATAAAATTTAGCGATAGATTGTGAGATTGTCTGGTTTATAAATTAAAAGGATTTACAAGTTTTAAGCCATCAATTCTAACGAAGTCTTTAGAATTTCTGCTCAGCAATGTAAAATCGTTTACTAACGCTGTAGCTGCAATAATTGCATCGGGTAGTTTTACATTATATTCTTTACGAATCTCAACAGTTTTGTATTTGACATCGCTATATAACTCATAAACAAAAGAGTCGTTAATAGAATTATTTAGAACTATAATGTCATTTTCAGTTGCCGCTTTCCACCAGCGAAGTTCTATTTCAGTAATTGCTGAAATGGCAGGTCTGGAAATTGATAATATTTCATCAATAAACGTTTCAGCGGGGAGAGAAAGCTGCTTTTGAAGATAATAGATAACAGTATTCGTATCCCAAAGAAAAGTTACTCCCACTCGTTTCGTAAACTTTCTAATTGGTTGTCAATTTCTTCCTTACTTTGAGAAACCATGCTACCTTTATACTTCTTTACTAAATCCTCAGTTGAAAAGGTTTCTGGTTGATTATCTCTTCGCAGACGAATAACCTTAAGCAACTCCAAATCTTTTAAAAGATTTAAAGCGTTGTCGTCTAAGATGTCTAAAGTTATTGTTCTCATATAACAAATATAACAAATATAATAAAAATAATCTCACGCCGTGGTTCGTGTCCTCACGAACCACATTTTTAACCAATCAAAACCTACCTCACCATATTCAACGATTTCAAATACTCGGCGATTTTATTCTTATAATAATAATTCAAGCTAGGCGGCAATTTTTGCAACATATCACTTCCATTTTGTTGGTCTTTTTTAAACTGTTCAACCATTTTTTGGTATGACGGCGGAAACTCCTTGGCTGCTTTACTTTCTCGTTTAGAATCCTCTTCCTGGTCACGCTCTGCTTTTTCGGCTTCTAATAGCTTGGTTAACAGTTCTTTCTGGCGATTTAAAGTTTCTTGCTGTAAACGCTTGTTAACCAGGTCGCTCTCTGTTTGTTTCATTTCCTTAATGGCCTCGTTTAGGTTACCCATTTTTCCCGAACCATCCTTATTTTCCTCACGGTTAATCTTTTCCAAAGCCTGACGAATCATTTGCTGCTGCTGCGCCATCTTTCCAAATTCCTGACTCATTTCGCCTTTGCCCACAGTCCCCTGATTTCCGCCAGATTTCTGCATCTGCTCACGAGCTTTTTGCATGCTCTTATTTAATTGCTCCTGCATTTGTGAGAGCTGTTTCATGCCTTGTTTTTGTTTTTTACCACTTCCTGGCTTTGAGTTCTTTTGCATGTTTTGCAGCTGACTTAAAGCTTCGCTCAACATCAAACTCAAATTATTTATCGAAGTCATGGTAAATTGCTGATAACGATTCGCTTCGGGTGTTCTTCTATCGCCAAGACTTTCCAAACTCTTATCAAGGTTGAAATTAATCTTATTCATCTCCTCATTAACCGTCGATTCAATTTGAGGCACACGCTTACTCAAAGCATATAAACTATCGGCAATGGTTTTTAGGTTATCCTTTATGCTGCGTTGCTTTTGAACATTGCTGATGTAAGATGGGTCAGCAGAAGTCATTTTCTTTAATGTCAGCATTACTTTTTCCTGTTCAAAAGAGGTATTAAGCAAGTTTTCTAATAGTTTACGCAACTCTTTGGCATTCAGGTTATTTTCCATTTCTTCGCCTTGCTGCTGCATATCGCTCATTTTTTTCGAAAGTTCTTCCATTTGCTCACCAGCTTTTTGCTGCTTCTGACTGGCACCTTTCGAATCTTTTTTATCTAATGCATCCTTACTGTCTTGCTGTTCTTTTTGAATATCCTGAACATCTTTTTCGGGATTCTCAAACGGATTAGGTTTCTCCAAAGACTGGTTTTTCTCTTCCAGTTTCTTCAAATCATCCTTTAAATCTTTCATCTCCTTATTTAAGGCATCCTGCTTTTGTTTAAGCGATTCATTGTCCTGTTTTTTATCCGCAGTTTCCTTGCTAAGCGCCTTTTGCTCTTTAGCCAATTCATTTAAACGGTCGATATCGTTTTGCAGGTTTTGTTCAAATTCGAGTTGTTTGTAAAGTTCTAAAATCCTGTCCAATTCATTTTTGAGGGTTTTATTATCCAATTGCATTTTCGAAAGTTCGTTTTGCGTTTGGTCTTTATTCTTCTCGTTCATTAGGTTTTGCAACTTCTGCAAAAGCTCTTTAGTCTTTTCATCCAGCACATTATCAAACAAATCCTTAATCTGTTTTTGTTTCTCTAAAAGCTCTTCCGTTTGCTTTTGGTCTTCCTGCTGCTGAATGTTTTTATCGTTTTGTTCTTTAATCTCTTTCACCGCCTCATCCAATTGCTTTTGCTTATCCAACAAAGCCTCTATCTGCTTTTTATCCTCGAAAGAAATCTGTTTCTTATCAATCAGGCTTTCGGCAACTTTTTTACTTTCCTTTTCAATGGTATTGGCCAAACGAATGGCTGATTGAACCTTTTGCTTAAGTGCCTGGCTGTTAGCGCTAACCTGCTCGGCAGCTTCTTTTTTGGTTGGTTGTTTAAATGTTTTAATCTCCGAGCGGGTAACTTTTGCTCCATTAACACCATCATTATCAGCTACTTCAAAGTAATATTCAATCTCCTGACCAGGCTTTGCCGCTGCTGTTTTTAAATCCCAGAAATAGAAAAATGTATTTTCAGTTACGTTGGCCTTAATGGAGATATTCTTGCTAACGGTACTAATTATCTTATTATTTTCCTTGATGTTATACTTAAAACTCAATCTGCTAAAACCATAATCATCCGTCACCTGTCCGCTAAAATAAAGCGCTTTGTTACTAATAGAATCGGGCTTTTCTTCAATCTGAATAGCAGGAGATTGGTCTTTAATTACCGTAATTTGGTGCGATAAAGAATCCCTAAGTGTTACAAAATCATTCTTCGGTGTAATGCTGTATTTTGAATTATTTCGGATAGTAGCATTAAAATCAGATTCATCATCATCAACCTTTAAAATATTTTCCTTGCCGTTTAAAATAAACAAAAGTGAATTACTCTGACCTGTTTTAAAATTCCAGGTCACCCGAGTTCCCTCGGGTAAAAGGATATCGCCAACGTTTGCAATTACTTCTTGTTTTTTGCCCAAGTAGGATGGATAATTTAAAGTTGCGGTTGCGTTCAACAATTCTGGGCGAGGTTTAACGCTAATCATAAATGTTGATGAACTAAATCCACCTCCTTTAAAAATCAGTTTTTTATCACTTTGTATATTCTTGATGCTGTAATTAAACTTAGTGATGTTCTGTTTTTCAAGTTTGTAGGTGTTTTTTCCGTCTTCTACATAAACTTCAGCAGGCAATTCATCTCCAGCTAATTTCAAATTTATCGTCACATCATCGCCCTGCGTAACGGTTAAATTCTTATTCAAAACCGTAAAACTAAATGGCGCTTTCGGTGCGATATATTCATCATATTTAAAGAAACTGTTTGTTCCCTCACGTAAAATGGCAGGCGCAATAATGGCAATCAGCAAAATGATAGAAAGCGGAATAAACAGGTATTTTAAGTACTTTCTGTTGTCGTTTATCCGAACAGCGGTATAAAAAGGAACGGGTTTCAGCTCCAGAATCTTCTGGTCTATACTCGCCATAATCAACTGATTGTTTTCTGGCAGATTTTCAGAAAGTTTATGCAGCTGAAGCGTATTTAAAAGCTTGTCCTTGATATCGGCAAAGTGGTTTCCAATAATAACCGAGGCCTCATCGAAAGACAAATGTTTGCCCAATTTTAACATAGAAAGCAACGGTTTAATGATTAGAAAACCAACTAACAATAAACCGAGTAACAAATAAGCAAAGAAGATAAAAGTCTTAAATCCAGCGGTTGGATTGAGGTAATACAAGCCTAAAAAAACGACTAAATAGAGCGCCAAGAGTATCGCAGCAGCATAAATGGCTCCTCGTAAAATCTTATTCAAATAAAATTTACGGATAAACTCATCTATTTTCCTCAATAAATCGCTGTAATTATTGCTCACCATATCACCGTAAATGTAAAAATTGTTCCCATCAATTAAAAGAAACCTCGTTAAGGTAACGTGTTTATTTCAAATAGTTTATTGAAAATATAGAATAAAGGTATGGAAAACGATATTCAGTAGTTTTTGGCGGTTTTCAGTCCCGCTTTCCCTCCTGCCGCTTTGAAGAAAAGCGGGCATCCGTACAATCAGGTTTATTGAACAAAGATTGAAGCTTTTGGCAACATAACCACCCCTGGCCCCTCCTAAATTAGGAGGGGAGTAGTTTGTGCTATGGCAGATTCCCGCATTAACTATGTGGCTTTTGGGTTAAACCCACTATCTAAAATAGCTGAACAAATTTAAAAATAGCCTTGTCCAACTCCCCTCCTTATTTTCAAGGAGGGGCAAGGGGGTGGTTTTTTTCATTGCTTTTATTTTTGGGAACTTATATCAAATCCATTGCCGTTCGGCTTCAGCCAACGGACCTATAGATTAATTTAAAAACCCTTATCTTGTTATTAATTAATACAAAGGTTACATAGATTTTAAACGAGTATTCCTTTAAAAATCTACTTTTGATTTTTTGTTTAATCACCCCAATATGAAACGAGCATTTATATTAACCTGTATGTTATTCATTTTTACAGCTTCTTTTGCCCAAAAATTTAACTGGAATAAAAACCAAGTAATTGCCCATCGAGGCGCATGGAAAAAGAACAACTTTCCTCAAAATTCCATCGCAGCCTTAAACGAGGCAGTAAAGTTGGGCTGTTATGGCTCCGAGTTCGATGTATGGATGACCGCCGATAATGTTTTGGTTATCAACCACGACCCTGAATTTCAAGGTCTAACCATCGAGAAAGTAAAATATGAGGAGCTGTTAACCAAAACCATGAGCAACGGCGAGAAAATCCCAACACTCGAGGCTTATTTAAAGGCAGGCAAAACACAGAAAACCACAAAACTTATTTTAGAGATAAAGCCATCGTTAATCAGCAAAGAACGCGGAATAGAATTAACAAATGCCTGCATTGAAATGGTTAAAAAAGTTGGCGTTCTAGATTGGACGGAATACATCAGCTTCGATTACGATTATTGCAAACGCATTTTGGAAGTATTACCCAAAGCAAAAGTGGCTTACCTAAGAGGTGAAATTAGCGCCGAACAAATGAAATCCGATAAATTAACAGGGGTAGATTATCATTTCAGCTTTTACCAAAAAGATGGCTGGATTGAAAATGCACACAAATTGGGCTTAACCGTAAACGCATGGACGGTAAATACTGCACCAGAAATGCAGTGGTTAGTGGCTCACAATGTTGATTTCATCACCACAAATGAGCCAGAATTAACTTTCGAAGAAATTAAGAAAACACCCGTTGCTTTGGGATGGAAATTAAAGTGGGCTGATGAATTTGATGATAAAGGTTTGCCGCTCAACAAAAATTGGAGTTACGATGTTGGTGGAAAAGGCTGGGGAAACAATGAACTGCAATATTACACCGATGCAGATTCTGCAAATGCAAATGTAAAAAAGGGGAATCTAAACATCATCGTAGTAAAAGCCGATAAAGAAAACAACCATTATACTTCAGCAAGATTAGTTAGTAAAAACAAATTCGATTTCAAATACGGAAGAGTAGAAGTGAGGGCAATGCTGCCAAAAGGCAGAGGATTATGGCCTGCAATTTGGGCGCTTCCTACTGATTGGAAATACGGCGATTGGCCAAAAAGTGGAGAAATAGACATCATGGAGCATGTTGGTTACGAGCCTGATAGTGTTTACGGAACCGTTCATACAGAGAAATTTAATCATGTTATCCATACACAAGTAGGCAAAGGTGTTAAAATTAACCCTTACAATGCTTACCATGTTTATGCCATCGAATGGTATGAAGACCGCATGGATTTCTTTGTTGATGACCAGAAATATTTAAGTTTTAAAAACACAGGGAAAGCTGCGCCTGAATGGCCGTTCGACCAAAATTTCCATATTATTTTAAATGTTGCCGTTGGCGGTGGTTGGGGTGGTAAAAAAGGGGTGGATGATTCGATATTTCCTGCGACTATGAAAGTAGATTATGTTAGGGTTTACCAGAAGTAAAATTTGATGTAAGATGTAAAATGGATAATGGAATTAAACTGCTTTATTGTTAAATGGTTTTGAAGCGCCTAGAACTTTCAACTTCTAGCTGATAACTGTTAGCTGAAAACCGCCAACTCGCAAACTTTTTACATCCAAGACAGAATACTCTGAACTCAAGATTCATGACTTATTCCTAACTTGCAGTATCTAAGCTATATTGTATAATTTATGGACTCACGTAGAGAATTTCTAAAAAAGGCGGCCTTGTTCGCCGGTGCTACGGGTATGGCCAATACCTTGCCCAGCTCGGTACTTAAGGCTATGGCGATTAACGCTGAACCTGGCAGTACCTTTCACGATGCCGAGCACATCGTATTTTTAATGCAGGAAAACCGTTCATTCGACCACATGTTTGGTAAGATGAAAGGCGTTCGTGGTTTTAACGACCCGCATCCGCACATTCAGCCCGATGGAAACAAGGTTTGGTTGCAAAAAGATGGTCAGGGTTATACCTATGCGCCGTTTCACGTTGATATTAATAAAACCAAAATTACCTGGCAAGGCGGTTTGCCGCATTCATGGAACGACCAAGTTGCGGCCAGAAACGGCGGAAGATACGACAAATGGTTTCCCGTAAAATCGGCGATGACATTATCCTATTATGATAGAAACGACGTGCCGTTCTATTATGCTTTGGCTGATGCCTTTACCGTTTGCGACCAGCATTTTTGTTCATCCTTAACGGGTACAACGCCGAACAGATTGTTCTTTTTCACAGGAACCATCAGGGGCGAAAAAAGCGAAAACCGAATAGCAGTTGTAAATAACGACCAGGCAGAATCGCAAAATAATGTTTTTGTAGATTGGCCAACTTTTCAGGAAACTTTGGAGGATAACGGCATCGATTGGCGCATATACCAAAACGAACTTTGGACATCAAAACTTCCCGAGGGAGAAATTGATGATTGGTTAGGCAATTATGGCGATAATCCTGTTGAATATGTAAAAAGACACAATGTTAAGTTGTCTGCTTATTTTAGAAAAAACGGAGATAATACCGTAAAACCTGCTTTAACCGCTGCCGAAGTTCAGGCTAGATATGATAAATTATCCCAACGGGAAAAAAACCTGATTGATAAGGCTTTTCAAACCAATATTAGCGAAAAGGATTATCTGGAATTAGCACCTTTTACATTTACCAATGATGAGGGAAAATCTGAAACGATAAACATTCCAAAAGGCGATATTTTTCATCAGTTTAGAAAAGATGTGGATAGCGGAAAACTGCCTGCTGTTTCGTGGCTAGTGGCACCGCAACGTTTTTCAGACCATACCAGTTCGCCGCTTTATGGAACTTGGTATGTGAGCGAGGCTTTGGATATTTTAACCAAAAATCCTGAAGTTTGGAAGAAAACCATTTTCGTTTTAACCTACGATGAAAACGATGGTTATTTCGACCATCAACCACCATTTGTGGTACCAAACCCTGAAGATGCTTCAAGCGGAAAAGTTTCTGCCGGAATAAATTATGCCACCGATTTTGAGAGTAGAAAAGGTAGTCCGATAGGTTTGGGCTACCGTGTGCCAATGGTTATCGCCTCGCCTTGGAGCAAAGGCGGTTTCGTAAATTCGCAGGTTTTCGACCATACTTCTTCATTAATGTTTATGGAGAAATGGTTGAGTAAAAAGACAGGGAAGAATATCAAGAGCAACAACATTAGCGATTGGAGGAGAAATATTTGTGGCGATTTAACTTCAGCATTCCGTCCTTATAATGGCGAGGAAATTAAATCTCCGGAGCCATTAAAACGCGAAACTGTTGTCACGAATATCGGTAACGCAAAGAACAAACCCGATCAGGTTGGCCCGACTGCTTTAAACAAAAATGATGTTGCGAAGATTAATAAATTTGAATCTTTTTCAAGCCAAACTTCCGCTTATGCACCAAAACAAGAATCGGGAACCAAACCTGCTTGTGCATTGCCTTATCAATTAAATGCAGATGCTGTTGTGGTAGGGAATGAGGTAGAGCTTACTTTCCAATCTGCAAAAACATTGTTCGGGAATGAAACAGAAATCGTTGGCGCACCTTTTACCATGAATACTGTAGCTAGTTTTAAAGGTGTCCAAGGAAAAGTTTGGGCTTATGCAGTTAAGTCAGGCGATACTTTAACAGACAAAATTGCCATCGAAGATTTTGATAATGAAGTTTATGATTTCAGAATTACTGGTCCGAATGGTTTTTACAGGCATTTTGCAGGCAGTAAAAAGAACCCCCAAATCAGCATCAAAGCAAAGGCAGAACAAAGTGGTTTGGTTACTAAAAAATTAACTGGCAATTTGGTTTTTACAATCGAAAATAAAGGAACATCGCCTGTAAGCATTCAAATTTTAGAAAATAAATATAAAGCAGCGACCCAAAATTTTAATTTGAAACCAAAATCTACAACCAATATACTTTTGAATTTATCGAAGAGCGCACATTGGTACGATTTCAGCATCTTACAAACTGGTAATACTGTTTTTAAACATCGTTATTCCGGAAAGATTGAAAATGGAGAAATAACAATTACAGACCCTTTTATGGGGAATGTATCAGGTTTGGCATAGGGAGAAACTAACGAGCATTTTGACAAAATAGCAAAGGCTTCAGAATTTCTGAAGCCTTTGCTATAATATTTTATTTCTTAAAAACCTATTGGTAATTCAACTTGTGTTTTATCCCAGGCGGCAATTAAAGTTGCGCCTTTTGCTAGTGGCGTAAAGGTTATTGAAAAGTATTCGATAGGTTTTGCTAAGGTTTTAACCGGAACGTTTACACGAACAATGTCTTTAGAAGCATCATAAGTAAAAGCTCCCCATCTATCAGTCTGCGAATTTAAAATGATTGTCCAGGTTCCTTTATTCGGAATAGCGAATAGGCTGTAAGTGCCTGCTTTAATCTTTTTGCCGCCGATAGTAACTTTTGTAAAGAAACGAATTTCGGTATTTTCATTAGCGCCGAAACGCCAAACGCTTCCATATTGCTCCAATACGCCAAAAATATCACGCCCTTTTTTCTGCGGACGAGAGTAAACCACCTTAATATTTGGCTTAGTAAAATCGCCTGCTTTTAATTTTGCAGCATTTAGCGGATAGTAAACAATATCTGCAGGGCTTGGGTCTGCAACGGCAAATTTCACCTCGGTAGAAGCCGTTTCTTGGGCATTTGCACCAAAGCACAATAGAGCGAAAACAACAATGAAGATATTTCTCATTTGCTGTGAGTTAGTTTTAAATCCTTAAAAAGGGATGTTTTTGAGGGGGATGAAAAACTAGTATTTTCTGCCTTTTACGATAGCGTTTAAAAATAAGCCTGCTGTTAACAAACCTAAAACACCACCTAGAAGTGCGAAAATGTAGTTTTGTGTAATTACTGCTCCAGTTAAAACTCCGAAGAATAAACCTAAGGCATAATATAACCAGTTGAAATTATTGCTACTATTTTCTTGTACGCTCATGTTTTTGTTATTTGGAGACAAAGTTAATATTTATTTTAAATTTTAGTTTGCGTTACGTCGTTAAAGCATTAATTAATTCAATTATTTGTCAAAAGATTTCTAATTCAACTATTAACGGTTAATAATTTCTACTTGTTTTATTTCTTAAACCTCGAAGGTTTACACGAAATATAAACGATTTATCTTTTTAATGTAAAAGATGTATGAAAACATTTGGAAGTTAATCAATCGTTTGATTAATTTTGCTTTATCAAAAAGAAATGAAGACAGAAAAAGTAGATAAAAGACAAGCCATTTTAGAAGCAGCCGAAAAGCTGTTTTGCGAAACTGGTTATGAGGGAACTTCTACCCGCCAGATCTCAAAAGAATCAGGAGCCAATATGGCGATGATCAATTATTATTTTGGATCAAAAGAGGGGGTTTTTATTGAGATCATGAATAACCGGATTGCAGGATTCGCCTCTCAGTTAAAAATCATTAATGAAGATAAAATATCATCACTAGAAAAATTACATAAAGTAATAGAGGGCTATGCCAACCGTATATTCTCCAATATCGCATTCCATAAAATGATGCATAGAGAACTTTCGCTAACTCAACGCCCAGAAATGTACGATAAGATTAAGAACGCCATGAATCATAACATGTCGCTTCTTGATCGGATTATCATCGACGGAATTGAAGATGGTAGTTTTAATAATGTGGATGTAAGAATGGTTATTTCGACCATTATGGGAACGTTAACAAATGTTGTAATTGCACCACATAAAATTGCTCAGGGTACAATCATCGATTTAAGCAACCCTAAAGAAAACAAACTTATTAAAGAGCGAGCCATCGCCCATTTACAAAATCTTGTAACAGTTTATTTAACAACAAAAAAATGATACCCAAATCGATTAGATTAATGCTTGTGGCATCATTAGTTCCGGCAGCATTATTTGCACAAAGTGCGAAGGAATTAAATATCAATCAGGCAATTGAACTTGGCATAGCCAACAGTAAAAACTTAAAACTATCTCAAAACAAAATAGACCAGGCCGTTGCGCAGCTTGCGGTTGTAAAGGATAACGTACTTCCTACAGCAAATGCAAGTTTTATTTATAACCATGCAGAAATACCAACCAGCACGTTTACGCTTCCGGGTGGTGGCTCTTCACTGCAATTACCTAAAAGAGCAGATGCTTTTGTTGGTACGGCTGCGGTACAGGAATTGGTTTATGGTGGTGGTAAATTAAAATATGCTAAAGAATCTACCAAATTATTGGCCGATGTTGCCCGTTTAAATGCTGATAAAAGCAAAGAGGAAATTACTTATGCTGTAATTAATACCTATTATTCATTGTATAAGGTAGAGCAAAGCAAAAAGGTAATTAACCAAAATCTAGAATCTATTGCTGCTCAAATTAAACAGGCACAGCGCTTCTTTGAGCAAGGAATTGTTACCAAGAACGACGTTTTACGTTTCCAGTTGCAACAGGCAAATGTTACGCTAACGCAAATGGATCTAGAAAGCAATAGAAAAGTAATCAACTATAATTTAGATATTTTATTGGGCTTGCCAGAAGATACTGAAGTAAAAATCGTAGATCCTTCTACAGGTTTGAAAACAGCAAGTTCGTTAAATGATTATATCGGTTTAGCAATGGCAAATCGCCAAGAACTTAAACAGCTTGATGTGCAAAATAAGGTTGCCGATTATAACATCAAAACAATCAGGGCAAACACATTGCCGACGGTTGGTGTTGGTGCAAATTTATATTACATCAATCCAAGTGGTAATTTCATTCCACCAACTAATCAATATTTAATGCCAATAACCATTGGAGCAACTGTTTCTTGGAATATTGGTAACCTTTGGACTAATAAGAACAAGGTAAGTGAAGCAAGGATTCAGCAAAGCGAAATCACCCTTCAGAAAGATATTTTATCAGATAACGTTAAAACCGATATTAACAGGAACTACCAAAACTACCAGGTTTCGGTAAATAAGATTCAGGTTTTAGAAACCTCCATTTCTCAAGCAACCGAAAACGATAAATTATTAGCATCGAAATATAAGAACAATGTGGCTTCGGTTATCGATAGAATCGACGCTGAAACCTTATTATATCAAGCAAAAATAAACTTAGAGATAGCAAAGGCTGATGCAGGTTTGGCTTACTATACTTTACTAAAATCAACAGGAAAAATAACGCAATAAATACAGCAATGACAACTGAAAAGAAAAAAAAGAGCCTAGTAGTACCCATCATTTTAGGCGTTTTATTAGTAATAGGAATAATCTTCGGGGTTACCGAATGGAGTTATTATAGCAAACACGTAGATACGGATGATGCGCAGATTGATGGCGATATCAGTCCGGTTGTTGCCCGTGTTGGCGGTTATGTAAAGGATATTAGCTTTGAGGAAAATACACATGTAACCGAGGGGCAAATTTTGGTTAAGCTTGATGATAACGATTACTTAGTGAAGTTAGAGCAAGCGCAATCTGGCCAAAAAGGTGCAAGTGCGGGTGTTGGCGTGGCTCAATCGCAAATTGCCGCTACCCAAGCCAATACAGGTACTGCAAAAGCAAACGTAGAAGCAGCAAAATCGAATGTTGCAGCAGCAAATGTTAAGGTAAATTTGGCACAGAAAGATTATGCTCGTTATGAAAATTTGGTAAAAGATGGTTCAATTACCCAACAAGCTTTCGACCAAGCAAAGGCAACTAAGGAATCTGCTGATGCAGCAAAACAATCGGCTTTGGCAGCTTATCAAGCGGCACAAGACCAATATAATGCTGCAGTTAAACAGGTAGGTACAACTCAATCGCAATTAGCGGTAAGCAGTAATGTAATTAGTCAACGCCAAAGCGATATCGATTTTGCTAAACTTCAATTATCATATACTGATATTAAAGCTCCGGCTTCTGGTATTGTTTCTAAAAAGAATGTTCAAAAAGGACAATTAGTTCAGGCTGGTCAATCTTTATTCTCTGTTGTTAACGACGGAAGCATTTATGTAACCGCCAACTTTAAGGAAACCCAATTGGAGAAAATCAAATCTGGTTCTAAGGTAGAAATAGAGGTTGATGCTTATCCTGATGAGAAAATTGAAGGTGAAGTTTATAATTTCTCTCCAATAACTGGTGCAAAAGGATCTTTATTACCTCCAGATAATGCAACTGGTAACTTCGTTAAAGTTGTTCAACGTATCCCAGTAAAAATCAAAATCCATCCATCAAAAGAAATGCTTGCTAAACTACGCCCTGGAATGAGCGTTAAAGCATCTGTTTCTACTAACTAATACTAAAATGGCCGAAGTAGGTTTTAAAAAGTGGATTATTACTTTTACGGTAATCACGGCTTCTTTATTGGAGCTTATTGATACAACCATTGTAAACGTAGCAATTCCACAAATACAGGGAAACCTTGGCGCCACCCTAGAGGATGTCGCCTGGTTATCCACAGGTTACGCCGTTGCGAATGTAATCATTCTGCCCATGTCTGGCTGGTTGGGAAGTCGTTTCGGGCGTAAAAATTATTTCTTAACCTCGATTATCGTATTTACGCTAGTTTCATTTTTGTGCGGAAACGCAACTTCATTAAATGAGCTTATTTTATTTAGAATATTGCAAGGTGTAGCTGGTGGAGGCTTAATTTCTACCGCTCAGGCAATTTTGATAGAAACCTGGCCTAGAGAAGATGTTGGTATTGCTACTGCTCTTTTTGGTCTGGGTGCCGTTGTAGGACCAACAGTAGGGCCTACAATTGGTGGATATATTTTAGAGATTGCAGATTGGCCCTGGATTTTTTATGTAAATATTCCCGTCGGGATACTCGCCGCCTATTGCACCTATACCTTTATTCGAGAGACGCCAAAAGATGGAAAAGGAAAGCCAGTTGATTGGTGGGGAATTGGGTTATTGGCGGTTGCTGTAGGTAGCTTACAAACGGTGTTAGAAAAGGGAGAGAGTGAAGATTGGTTTTCTACACCATACATCACCGGTTTAGCAGTTGCTTCCGTATTTGGTCTTCTGCTGTTTATCTGGAGAGAAACCACTACAGAATTTCCTATTGTAAATCTTCGAATTATGAAGAAACGAAGCTTTTCAATCGGGATGTTTACCTCCTTTATCTTAGGATTTGGATTATATGGCTCTGTTTTCGTTTTCCCAGTATTTGCGCAAAATTTGCTCGGATTTACGCCATTGCAAACAGGAAAGCTATTTATTGCAGGCGGTATCTGTACCATCGCCATGATGCCATTTATTGGTATTATGCTTAAAAAAGGAGTGCCGGCACAATTTATGGCAACAGGAGGGATGTTTTTATTCTTCGTTTTTTGTTGGATGTTGAGCAATTCAACTTTGGCATCTGGAACAGGCGATTTCTTCTGGCCATTGGTAATTAGAGGATTTGGAATGGCTTTGCTCTTCGTACCGCTAACCACATTGGCTATGCAGGATTTATCCGGCCCGGAGATTGGACAAGGATCTGGATTAAATAACATGAGCAGGCAGCTGGGAGGATCTTTTGGAATCGCTGCATTAACAACGCTTATCCACGTGCGTGCGGGTTTCCACAGAAGTAGCTTACTAACAAATATAAATGAATACAATCCATCATTTGTTCAAAAGTTAAATGGTTTAACCAATAACTTTATGGCAAAGGGTGCATCGTTTATTGATGCAAAATTAATGGCGATGAAAGCAATTGAGGGTTCGGTAATTAAGCAAACAATGTTGCTTACTTACAACGATGCTTATTGGGTTGCGGGACTGATTATGTTGTTCTCTATACCATTGTTGTATCTTCAGAAATTTAAGAAGAATGCAAACATTGTTACTGATGCGCATTAAAATGGGCCTCACCCTATGAAAGTTGGTGACTTAGCAAATCTGTAGCCGCCCTCTCCAGAAGAGAGGTTTTTTATGGGCGGTACATCTAAACCCAATGGTTCAAACCACAATCCTTTGTTTCCCTCTCTTCTGGAGAGGGACAACGGAAAAGAACAAATACCACACGCTTTCATAGGGTGAGGCTTTCTTTCCAGAAGAGAGGGTTTTTATGGGCAGTACATCTAAACCCAATGGTTCAAACTACAATCCTTTGTTTCCCTCTCTTCTGGAGCTAATCTTTACACACATCTTTATATTTCATTATTTCGGCATACACTACAAATTGTAGGTTGAATTTATCGAAGCCATCTTTGATGGTAATGTATCCAGGTGGACCGTGAGATTTGTATCCGCTCCATCCCGCCAATCTGGCTAATAACCAAGTTCCCCAGGCAAGCGTATGCTTTTTGTAGGGGTTTTTCTGCAACTCGGTTGCGCCTTCTACCCGCTGCCTTACTACGTCTAGATAATCCAATTGGTGAGGTGTGAATACTTCTTCCACCTGCATCATCTGGTCGTTTAGC
>NZ_SJSN01000018.1 GCF_004331675.1 Pedobacter frigidisoli
CCTTGATAATTACTCCGTTTGGGTAAATAACCTCTACAGCTGTCGAAATAGCAACTGGAGGGATGGTAACTCTAACAAAATTGGGAACAGCTTGTTTTCGTCTATTGCGCGATACCCAGTTGGCAAAAGTGGTACGTTTGACTCCAAGGGTCTTGCAGTATTCATTCTGGCTAAGCCCACTGGTGCGCCAAGCCTCAACTGCTAACATTTTTTCTTCTGATGTTCTCATATATTTCTTTTATGCAAAGAAAAACATCGTGAAAGTTATTTAAAAGATGTACTTGGTAGGCTGCTTACATAATTTCAACTATTCAAAACATTACTTTGGAGACAGTGGAACAGAATATTCAGCTTCCAAACAAGGAATAAAACTTTATCAAGATGACCAAATTATTGACAGTTGCATTGTTATTGGTTCAGGTGGAGCTACAGGAGTTCATCAAAATTCATCGCTTATTGACAACGACCAATTATTGCTTTGCTGTTGCGACACAGTTTTTTGTTTGACACTCCCAGACCTTGCTTTAAAATGGAAAACACAAGCTGACCAAGCAACCTGTTTTCAAATATTTCAACATCAATACGACTACATTATTCACGGAGAACTTCAAGTAACAAAACTCGACAAAGACGGAAACAAAAAATGGGAATTTGGTGGTACAGACATTTTTGTAAGTATAGACAATGAAGAAGAATTTAAACTTGAAACAGATGGAATTTTACTTACAGATTTTGCAAAGACAAAATATAAAATTGACTTTGACGGCAAATTAGTTTGGGACACATACAAATGTTGACAAGAAAAACAGCCGCTAACATTGCATTGGCATAATGGCGGCACACGAATATAGGCTCAACATTTTTACTGCTATTTTAGCTTTTGTACTATATTTGGCTAACGGAATTCTGTTTCCGCCACAACACCTACGATACAACGTTGTATGTAATTCACAAAACACCAAAACCTAAGATGAAATTTAAACTTACCTTGACCATTGTTTTGTTAACACTGTCTACCATTGCTTACGCTCAATCTCAAAAGACAGATTTGTTAATATTGGGTTCAGATCATCTCTCGCAAATTTATAAGACCGATAATCCACGTACCGATGTTTTACTTCCCAAACGGCAAAAAGAAATTAAAGAATTCATCAATTTAGTGGCGCCTTATAATCCTGATTTGGTTATGGTTGAAGTTTTACCAGAACATCAAAAAGAAATCGATAGTTTATATTCACTTTTCTTACAAAATAAATTAAATTTTGGAAATTTATCTGATGGTAGAAGCGAAGTCTATCAATTGGCTTTTCGCATTAGCAAACAACTCAACTTACCGAAAGTTTACTGCGTTAATGCGCTAGGAGGTACTTCTCAAAGTATATTGGACAATGGAGAAAATATTGAGCTTTATAAAAGTGAAGGCTTAGCTCTTAGAACTATTGTAAATGAAAAATATAAAGCCCTGCAAAAAGATAGTTTATCGCTTAAAGATTATTTAATTTTTCTAAATCAACAGCAAACCTATAGCAAAGTTTATCACTTGCGTTATATTACGCCAGCCAGAGTAATTAATGGAACTTTTAAAAATCCAGATGCCTTGATTGATACCGCATTTATAGATTCCAAATACATTGGTGCCGAACTTATTTCTGCTTTTAAAAATAGAGATTACAAAATTTATTCAAACATAGTAACATCTCAGAAATCGGAAAGTGCGAAAAGGGTGTTATTGATTATTGGGGTAGCGCATATTGGCTCGCTTAAAAACATAATTCGTGACGATGAAGAATTTAATTTAATCGAAGCAGACAAGTATTTAAATAAATAACTGCATAACAAGGTTTTGCAATAGTGGGGCTTTTTATACTCAATTTGAGCTGAGAAATTCTAATACTAAATTGAACATTTGTGCTTCGAATCCCTCAACTTCGGTAAGCCCGAAACCGAAACGAAATACGATGTTTTACTACAATAATTTTTCTGGTGCAAAACGCAAATGCTATTTTTAAACACAGCATGATTAAATATTTCACATATAGTATTTCGATAGCATTTATTTCTTGGATAGTTGGGATGATTATTAATGCTGTTCTAACTAAAAAGGCATTCTATAATAAAAACTTATCAAACCTAAGTTTCATTAAAAATGAAACGCTAAATAAAGCAATCGGACTGGAGATTTTCAAGTGGATAGTTAAAAATACTTTCTTTAAATTTTTCAATCAAAAACTTACGCTAAAAAAGAAAATTGAAATAATCGACTTAAAAAACTTACGGAACGAGATGACAATTTCCGAGATTAGTCATTTAATCGGATTTGGCTTCATGGGTATTTTTGCTTTAGTGAAAGTTTTTCATGCCAACTATTTATTTGCATTGGTGATGATGATCGTGAACATATTGATGAATTTATATCCATCTTTATTACAACAGGAAAATAAAAGAAGAATTGATAAATTAATAAAAAGGTTTCTGCCAACAACAAACTTGAATTAGGTGATACCCTTGATTTTTGAATGAAAAACCCTACTTATTTATCAGCATAAAATGAATCGATTAACTACAATATTAACAGTGGGATTTTTAGCAACACTTTTTGGTTGTGGACAGGATAAGTCTAACGATGAATCCAATAACACAGCCAACCAACCGATAACAAAACCTGTCGAAAATATTGTCGCAACAAAAGATCAAAAGGAAAGACGAGCTAGATCCGAGGCGTTTTGCAAATCGAAAGGCATCCCAGTTTACGGAAATCCAAATTCATTATTTGTTGATCCAGAGGATAAAGTAACGATTAGGACAAAAGATGAAATTGTTGATAGAGCGATGGCACTTTGTTATTTAGA
The DNA here is from genome assembly GCF_004331675.1 of Pedobacter frigidisoli. Taxonomy (GTDB): domain Bacteria; phylum Bacteroidota; class Bacteroidia; order Sphingobacteriales; family Sphingobacteriaceae; genus Pedobacter; species Pedobacter frigidisoli. The sequence continues at coordinate 2,850 of NZ_SJSN01000018.1, forward strand.
ACTTATAAGCGAAAAAGCTGATAAGAAAATGTTGGCAGAATTTGACAAAAAATATAATGTAATTTCAAAACTCACTGCAGCAGAAAAGGAGTTTGCATTATCCGATCATCCAACAGAACAACAAATGACTAATGCAAATTGGAGAGCTGAAAGTTACCACGCAATGCTTTGGGCATTGGGTTATATCGATGGTTTAAAATATCCTAATGAAGTTTGCAACGTTAGCGATGATGTAAAACACCTATTCTCTAAAACCGAAAAGGAATTTAGAGATGATGCAAAATTAAGAAGCAAAGTAGAAATTCTTGATCAGGCGGACTTAATTCTAAGACTTGATTGGGCTTGTGTAAATGCAAGCGTAAAAAACGAAGTAGCACCAAGCGGGCTCGACAAAAGCATTGTTTATGAAAGACATTATTCTTTAAACTGGCTCATCAAATTTCTAAACCAAGATTGGGATAAAGTAACAACCGATACTTAAATTCTACAGCCAACCATCCATTTTGCCAAAATGTAGGAATGAGAATGTCCCTTAGAATTTTCATCCAAATTTTCCAGTATTAAGGATAGCTAATTTTTCTTAATCTTTCTTCCGGAAAAAAAAATTTGAATATTGTTGTCGTGAATATTATATTTGTGACAACATAAAAAGCAATATATGAGAAAATTAGATTTTGCGTCTCTTCAAGTTAGAGATCTGGAAGCATCAAAAACTTTCTATACCAACCAATTAGGATTTGAATTTTCCGGAATGAGTAATCCTCAGGCTTGTGTTTTTAAGTTTAACAAAGGCGAAGCAAGTTTTGCCATAAGAACACCTATCGGAAATATAGATGGCAAGGAACTTGGCGTTGGTGCTTCACTTTGGTTTGCTATTAACGAACAAATTGAAGAGCTAGAAAGCCAATTAACAGAAAAAGGAGTAACACTTTTAGGAACAATAAACAACACGCCATTTGGTAAAACATTAATGGTTAGAGATCCAGATGGTTACATCATTACATTTTTGGAACAAACTAAAACCAGCAACAATGATTAAAGTAGGAACAAAATATTGGATAATAGTGGCATCAAAAGATCATGTAAAAAGTGGTATTGAAGCTGGAATTGCTCAAGCTTGCCATGGAAAATCTTCGCCACTAAAGAGGATGAAAAAAGGTGATTTTGTGATTTATTATTCTGGAAAACAAACTTTGGGCCAACCCGATAAATGCCAAGGCTTTACGGCATTGGGAAAGGTAATAGACGATGAAATATATCCGTTTCAGGTTTCTGAAGATTTTTGTCCCTCCAGGCGCAATATTGAGTTTTCACCAGCCGAAGACATCTCTATTCTGCCCTTGATTAATGATCTGAATTTTATTCAAAATAAAAAAAGTTGGGGATATCCATTTCGATTTGGTTTCTTTGAAATTAATCAACACGATTTCGATTTAATTTCATCTCAAATGTTGCAACATCACTATGCCCAAGGAAATTGAATTCCAATTTAAAAGTCCAAGCGATAGCCCTGGCTATTTGCTTGGACAACTAACTATGCTGTGGCAGCGTAAATTAAAGAAAGTTTTGGATCCGCTAGATTTGACCCAAACGCAATTCGTACTGCTGGCTGCTTTAGGATGGCTTTCGAAAAATTCTGATGCTGTTACGCAAGTTGATATTGCCAACCAAAGCAACGCCGACAGAATGATGGTATCTAAAGTGTTGCGAACCCTACAGGAGAAAGGTTTTATTAGTCGCCAAGAACATCAAACGGATACTAGAGCAAAAATAATCCGACTTACCGCTACCGGAGAAATTGTTTTGCAAAAAGCACTCGTATCAGTAGAAAATGCTGATATAGATTTCTTTGCACCGTTAAACACTGAGCTTTCATTATTTAATAAAAATATGCTACAGCTTATCAATAAGAATAGCCATTAAAATATATTGAATGTTCATTTTTAACTGGGCAACTCTGTCAAATTATTAAAACCTTTGGCCCAATATTTCAAATTCTCTCTATCTTCTATTCTCCAATAATATATTAGATATGAGAATGAGTCCGATTGTGGTTTCCTGCTACCTCAAAATGGCTATATTTAATCTTTAAAAAATTATTTGTAAAAAAATTTGCGAAACCGAATAGTTGCGTATACATTTGCAACCGATCAGTTTCATAAATTAAATCAACCCAGAATGAGGAGAGACATTTTTCAAGCCATAGCCGATCCTACCCGACGAGCAATTATTGCCTTAATCGCTTTACAGGCCATGACACCAAATGCCATTGCCGAAAACTTTAATAGCACAAGACAAGCGGTTTCCAAGCACCTGCGTATTTTAACAGAGTGCGAATTGGTAAAACAAGAGCATCAAGGCAGGGAAATTTATTATACACTTGAAATTGAAAAAATGAAGGAGATCGACAAATGGATTGAACAGTTTAGGAAAATTTGGGAAACCAGATTTAATCAACTTGATGAAGTATTATTAACCCTGAAAAAACAAACAAAATGAACAATTTACTATTTGATTTCACCGTAGACAAAACAACAAAAACTGTATACATCAACAGGGAATTTGATGCTGAGCTTTCATTGGTATGGGATGCGTTTACCAAACAGGAAATCCTTGATCAATGGTGGGCGCCTAAACCATGGTCATCAAAAACAAAAGTAATGAACTTTGAGGTTGGCGGACGTAGGTTTTATGCGATGGAAAGCCCTGAAGGAGTGGAACGTTGGTCAATCCAAAAATACACTTCTATTAGCCCAAAAACTAACTTCAAGTTGTTGAATGCTTTTGCAGATGAAAATGAAATTCCCGAGCTACCAGGCTCTGAATGGGACCTTACTTTTAGTGAACAAAACGGAATCACAAAACTAAGCGCAAGCATTTATAATGAATCACTAGAGCGTTTAGAAAAAATGATTGAAATGGGTTTCAAGGAAGGATTTACGATGACATTGAAAAGTCTGGAAGATTTGTTGGCAACACTATCGAAAAAATAAAACCGAGCAAAGCACTATAAATTGAATTAAAAATTACTTAAAAAAACAAATATGGCACTTATTAATCCACACATCAACTTTAACGGCAACGCCGAAGAAGCATTCAATTTTTACAAAGCAGCTTTTGGCGGCGAGATCGCTTCCATTGTACGCTTAAAGGATTTATCAAGCGATGAATTTCCGGTAGCAGAGGAAAATGCTGATAAAATTATGCACATTGCTTTACCGATTGGTCCAAACACTTTAATGGGGAATGATATTCCAGAAAGTATGGGCAAAGTAAATGAAAACGAAAACAGGTCTAAGATCTCTATCAGCGCCGAAAGTCGTGAGGAAGCAGATAAACTATTTTATGCACTTTCTGCAGGTGGCGAAATTGAAATGCCAATTGGCGATAGTCCATGGGGTTCGTATTTCGGCATGTTTAGAGATAAATTTGGTATCGAATGGATGATAGATTTTAGTTCGAAAGCATAATCAAAACAATAGCATCAGACTTATCATATAAAAAATTAATTATGACAGACCATTTCGACAAAAGTCTGAATCCCTGCAAAATAGAGAATACTGATAGTGGTTTTCGTCTGCTAGCAAATGCTAAGACCGATTTCATTTGTAAGTATAAAGCATACATTAAAGATGAGGCTGCGCTGTTTTACACCGAAAGAACAGGTGATTTTACGATACAGGCAGAAGTTGAGACCAAAGGGAATTTCGCTTACGATGCAGCTTTTTTGATGGTGAGAGAAAGTAAAACCCGGTGGATAAAATTGGCAGTCGAATTAGGCGTTCACATCACCTATAACGTGGTATCTGTCATCACAAACGATTGGTCTGACGATGCAAATGGCGAATTGCTGCCAGCCAATAAATGCTGGCTCCGAATAACCCGTAAAGGTAATTTTTGGGGTCTGCATTATTCCCTAACTGGCAAGAAATGGATATTTGTTCGTTGTTTTGGCTTAGACCTCCCTCCTTCTGTTAAGGTTGGGTTTGGGATACAAGCTCCGGTTGGCGACAATTGCCAAGGGGTTTTGGATGGTATATTGATAAGCAATAAGGCTATTGAAAACTTTAGAGATGGAAGCTAACAATACATAAAAATTATTCAAATCACTAAAATGACAACTCAATTTACAGATTTAATAAAAAAGGCCTATTCTGCTTTTAACGAAAGAAACATTAACAAGGCACTTTCTACCATGCAGCCAAATGTACAATGGTGTAAGGCTTGGGAAGGTGGTTACATTAGCGGGCATGATGAAATTGATCAATACTGGACCAGACAATGGAGTGAAATAAACCCAACAGTTGAACCAGTCGGATTTACCGAAAGGGAAAACGGAAGTTTAGAGGTAGAGGTTAATCAGAAAGTAAAGGATTTACAAGGTAATTCTATCTTCGATGGCAAGGTAAAACACATCTATACCTTTAAGGATGGTTTAATAAAAACTATGGATATCGAATTGGTTTAACAGTACTAGTAAATCTACGATTTGCAAATTTTAAGGAAAAGAAGTAATGAAACAAGTATTTATCAATTTACCTGTCGTTGATGTAGAAAAATCAATGAAATTCTACACACAGCTAGGATTTTCGAACAACCCACTATTCTCTGATGGTGAACAAAAGTGTATGGTTTGGAGCGAACAAATCTATGTAATGCTTCAGTCAAGGGAATTTTTCATTTCATTTATTAAAAAACCTTTGTTAGATACAACAAAGAATGTATCAGCAACCTTTACACTTCCAGTCGAAAGCCTTGAAAGGGTAAATGAGGTAGTAGAAAACGGTTTAAAAGCTGGCGGTGTAGAGCCATCACCAATGCAAGATGAGGGATTTATGCAATTGAGAAGTATTGAGGATTTGGATGGGCACACTTGGGCAATAATTTATTTAGATATGGATAAATTCAGAGCCACCAAAAATGTTAAATAATTACGTCAATAGGAACTCATTTCTATAGAAACTTCATTTTTGCCAAATGACAAATTCCTAGAAAATAACTTTGACTACCTTGCATTATGAAAGAATTAATAGCATACATCCTACAGTTTGGAAATCTCAATCAACATCAAATCGATTTAATCTCGAAAAAAGCAACTTTATTAGCGCTTAGAAAAGATGAGTATTTTTCAGAGGCAGGAAAAATTGCGCAGCAAGTTGGTTTTACTTTAGATGGTATTGTGCGTGTTTGTTATTACAACAATAAGGGAGAAGAAATTACCAAATATTTTATCGAAGAAAACAATTTGGTAGTCGATTTGGAAAGTTTTGATAATCAAATTCCATCATCTGCCTATGTTCAGGCCATCACCGACTGTAAAATTCTCCTTTTTTCTAGAAAAGATTGGAACGAGCTCTTAGATACCATTATTGGCTGGGATACGATTGTGCACAAAATTATATCAAAGGCATTAAGGCAAAAAGTAGATCGAAGAAGTCCATTAGTATCTGAAGATGCAACTACACGTTATTTAAAATTTCTGGAAATATATCCCAATGTGGTTAACCGCATTCCACTTTCATATATAGCTTCATATTTGGGCATTACGCAATCCTCACTAAGTAGGATAAGAAAAAATATCAGCTAATCATTTTTTGTCAAATGGCAAACGATTTCATTTTCAGATTGCTCAACTTTACATCATAACTTAAAGAAATTAAAAAATGAAATCAGTATTAATAACAGGAGCCAACAGAAGCATTGGTTTAGAAATCACGAAACAACTATCAAAAAAAGGGCTATTCGTTTATTTAGGTAGTCGCGATCTGGAAAAAGGAAATGCAGTTGCAAAAGAATTAAATGAAAATGGTTTTCAAAACATCAAGGCTATCGAAATTGATTCTACTAAGCCTGAAACCATTTTGGAGGCGAAGAACATTATCGAAAGTGAGCAAGGTAGGTTGGATATTCTTATCAATAATGCAGGCATTAGTGGCGCTTTCCCACAAGCAATCCCCGATGCACCAATTTCCGCCATTCAAGAAGTTTTCGATACTAACTTTTTCGGTGTGATTAGTGTAACACAAACATTTTTAGAATTGCTGAAAAAGTCGGACAGCCCAAGAATAAGTAACATCACTTCTGGCCTTGGCTCGTTAACTTTACATAGCGATCCGAATTGGAAATACTATAACTTTAAAGCGACCAGTTACTTAACTTCGAAAGCAGCACTTAACGCATTTACAATTGTACTCGCCTTTGAATTAAAAGACTTAAATTTCAAGGTAAATGCGATTGACCCGGGCTACACAGCAACCGATTTCAACCACCACAATGGACCAGGAACTGTAGAGAGTGCAGCAAGCTTCATCATTAAGCATACTTTAACGGATGAAAATGCACCAACTGGGAAATTTTTCAGCAACGACATCGAAGATGGAACTGAGGTTAGTCCTTGGTAGGAATGTTTCCATAGTTACTATTAAAATCGATGATGGAATGCAATAAATCAAAATGTTCTTATAGGTTTGATTAATGATTGATAACGATACAAAACGACTTTCTCGCCTCACTGCAATTTTAACACAGTTACAAACGAAACGACTTTTAACTGCATCTGAATTAGCTAAAAAGTTTTCCGTTAGTGTAAGAACAATCTACAGGGATATTAGGGCATTAGAACAATCGGGCGTTCCAATTTTTACCGAAGAAGGAAAAGGCTACAGCTTGGTGGAAGGTTATAAAATCCCACCGGTAATGTTTACCGAAACCCAAGCAAATGCACTTATTTTGGCAGAACAGCTGGTACTAAAAAACAAGGATGCATCATTTGTTAAGGATTATATTGAAGCCATTGATAAAATAAAGGCGGTATTGGCCCATTCGATTAAAGATAAGGTAAACCTGCTGGCCGAAAGGACCCGTTTCAGTCAAAATATAAATAGCGAAAAAAATAGCAATAATCTATCCGATTTGCAGTATGCCCTCACCAGTTTTTGTTTAACAAAAATTGAATATATAAACGAGGCTAAAGAATCTACAAGCAGGTTGGTTGAGCCCTTTGCATTATTAAGTACGCAGGAGAATTGGCTACTGGTGGCTTGGTGTCGATCGCGTAAGGATTTTAGATTTTTTCGCTTAGATCGGATTAAAAAACTAGAGCTGCTTAGCGAAAAGTTCGCCCCACATAAAATGACCTTGCAAGAATATTTCGATCGTCATCATTAAATCTTTTTAACCCCTGACATAGGGCTGTCACTAGCCACATTTACTTTTGAAGAATAAATCAAATCCATAAAAAATGAACAATTTATTCAATCCAGCTGATGTGTCAGGTATTTTATCACGAATCGAAAAATTATCGCCAAATGCTCAAAAACAGTGGGGCAAAATGACTGTTAACCAAATGCTTGCACATTGTACAGCGTCGTTGGAAACGGCAATGGGATTGCATCGCCCAGAAAGATTAGGTTTTGTTGGCCGCTTTTTCGGCAAGTTAATGAAACCGAAATTTTTTAGCGATCAGCCCTTTCCTAAAAATAGTACAACTGATAAAAGTTATATTATCACGGGAAATCCAGACTTTGAAACGGAGAAAACGAGGGTAATCAAACAGATTAAGCAATTTTCTGATGGTGGGCCAGCCAATTGCACCACACATCCACAAGCATTTTTCGGAGCACTTACACCTGAAGAATGGGCATTAATGCAATGGAAACATTTCGACCACCATTTAAGGCAATTTGGTGCATAAATTTAAACACGATGAAAGCGGAAATAGCAACCTTTTATCCAACGAGTAAAGCGCAGTGGCGAGCATGGTTACAAGATAACCATTGCTCAAAAACTGCTGTTTGGCTTGTTCATTATAAAAAGAGTTCGGGTATTCCAACAATCTCCTGGAGCGATGCCGTTGATGAAGCACTATGTTTTGGCTGGATCGATAGCATCAGAAAAACCCTCGACGATGATAGATTTATACAATTTTTTAGCAAAAGAAAACCCAAAGGAACCTGGTCTAAGGTAAATAAGGACAAAATCAAGCTCCTGATTGATGCAGGACTAATGACGACAGCAGGTTTCGAAGCAATTACTACAGCCAAAGAAAATGGATCTTGGATAATTTTAGATGCTATTCAAGAATTAAACATTCCTAAAGATTTGTCAGCAGCTTTTAAATTACATAGTGGTTCAAAAAAGTTTTTTACAAGTTTGAGCAAATCGGTCAGGAAAGCCATTTTGCAATGGATTATTTTAGCTAAAAGGCCAGAAACTAGACAAAGCAGAATAAACGAAATTGCAGAACTCGCTGGCCAAAAGCTTAAACCTAAACAGTTTTAGTTAGCAGAGGTGGGTCAAATGTGTATCAAAGTTATTAACTAACCTGTTCAATTGCCCCCGCATAATGTCTGTTTCACCCCCTAGATAAATATCAATTAAACAATATATTTATCAAATGAAAAAGAGGATATTCTAAATGGCTATGCTTCTCATTATCTTAGATTCGTGTAATATGGATACTAAGAAAGTGGCCATTAAAGCGGATTCAAATGAAACCATTAGAAAAAATAAAACGATGCAAGATCAAGATTTTACCACTAGCTTTTTTGTTGATCAAACCCCAAAAACTGCATTCGATGCCATTAATAATGTTCGTGGTTGGTGGTCTGAAGAAATTGATGGCAATACGAACAAACTTAATGCTGTATTTAATTATCACTTCGAGGATGTTCACCAATGTAAAATTAAGATCATTGAAATGATTCCCGACCAAAAAGTAGTTTGGCTAGTGGAAGAAAACTATTTTAAGTTTACCAAAGACAAAACAGAATGGACTGGAACTAAAATAATATTCGACATATCGAAAGTGGGCAATCAAACACAGATAAAATTTACACATCAAGGTTTAGTTCCCGAATATGAATGTTATAATATCTGTAAGGATGCCTGGGGAAATTACATCAACAATAGCTTGCGAAACTTGATCGAAACAGGTAAGGGCAACCCAAATGGAATAGGCAAACCTCAAACAGAAAATGAGAAAAAGTTAGGATCAAAAACAAAATAATTAGCAGAATTATAAACCAAAATCTAATGCGATATTTGTATCCTAAAACTTAGGATATGAAAGTTATTATTACAGGGGCAACAGGTTTTGTGGGCGAAGGCGTTTTACTAGAATGCTTGCAGAATAAATCCATAACCGAGGTATTGCTAATTAATCGCCGACATTACGACTTGCAGCATCCAAAGCTAAAGGAAATAATTGTTGTCGATTTTTTCAGCTAGACAATTTCATTCATCAACTAAAAAATTACGATGCTTGTTTTTATTGTGCCGGAATTAGTTCTTTTAGGATGAATGAGAAAGACTACACTTTCATCACCTACGATACAACATTGGCATTTGCGAACACCTTGCTTAAGGCAAATAAGGATATTTCATTTTGCTTTGTATCTGGCAGCCACACCGATAGTAGTGAAAACGGAAAAATGATGTGGGCAAGAGTTAAGGGTAAAACAGAAAATGCACTTATGCAAATGCCTTTCAAAAAGTAATACAATTTTCGCCCAGCCGGAATGATCCCTACTGAAGGACAAAAAAATGTAAAAACAATTTATAAAATTCTCGTTAAAACAATTCAATTCTTTTCTCCAAAAAGTGTTAGCACCATGCAACAAATTGGCAAAGCCATGATTAATGCCGCTACCAATGGCTATTCAAAACAAATACTCGAGGTTAAGGACATCAACGCCTTAGCGAATGAAATATAAATTTCATTATCTAAAACTCCGCAAGTTTCGGGTGGTTTGGCACTGAGCCTAATACTATTTTTGTATATCAAATAGCACATTATGAAATTACAAGATGAGATTAACTTTAATAGAATAGCCGAGGCCATTACCTACATCCAAACCAATTTTAAAAGCCAACCCAGCTTAGAGCAGGTGGCTGAGGCGGTAAGCCTCAGTCCTTTTCACTTCCAAAGGCTTTTTAGCGATTGGGCAGGTACAAGTCCTAAAAGATTTTTGCAATACATTAGCATTGGCCATGCAAAGAAAATGTTAAGAGAGAATCAAAGTCTTTTTGATACAGCTATAGCAACAGGTTTATCTGGATCTAGCCGTCTTCATGATTTATTCATCAACATAGAGGGTATGACCCCAGGAGAGTATAAAAACGGAGGTGAAAACCTAAAAATAAATTACAGTTTTAGCGAGAGCACTTTCGGAAATATTATTATTGCATCTACCATCAGGGGAATTTGCCATATTGGCTTTTATGAGGATGAAACTACTGCACTAAACAAACTGCAAAATCAATTTCCCGCAGCAACATATCAACATTTAACAGATTTACAGCAACAAAATGCCTTAATCCTTTTCAGTAACGAGTGGGATAAATTAACGCAGATTAAGCTGCATTTAAAAGGAACCGATTTTCAGTTAAAAGTTTGGGAAACCTTACTTAAAATCCCAATGGGAAATCTTTCAACTTACGGAACAATCGCAAAACAGCTACAAAACCCAAAAGCTTCCAGAGCCGTTGGAACTGCCATTGGCGATAATCCAGTTGCCTTTTTAATTCCTTGTCATCGTGTAATTCAATCTAGTGGAGCGCTTGGTGGTTATCATTGGGGAATGAGCCGAAAATCTGCAATGATTGGCTGGGAAGCTGCCAAAATCAATCACCTTGATGAATGCTAAAACATATTGACTTATCAACCAAAATATTAAAAATTCTACTTAAAAATAAGGAAATTTGTTTTGCGGGCAATTTGAGACTGAAAATTTACGGAGCATTAACATGTAAATCGGGCAAGCGAATGAAAATGGAAAATCGAGTACTTTTCCGATCAGAAAGCGAGGCTGTAGAAAATGGTTATCGGCCCTGCGGCCACTGCCAACATCAAAAATATAAACAATGGATTTATTCAACCAAGAAATAGATGTCGATCAAAATTTGCTTCCTTACGGCGGAACGGTAAATTATTACGGCAAGCTTTTTACGCGGGAACAAGCCAATCAATATTTCCATATTTTAATGGATACGATTGAGTGGAAAAATGACGAGGCCTTTATTATGGGAAAGCACATTATTACCAAAAGAAAAGTTGCTTGGTATGGCGATGAGGAATATTCTTATACCTATTCTCGTGCATCGAAAACTGCGCTGCCATGGACTGAAGAATTGTTAGCCCTCAAACATATTGCAGAAAAGGAAACAGGCACGAACTTTAACTCTTGCCTGCTAAATTTGTATCATAGTGGGGATGAAGGCATGGCTTACCACAGCGACGATGAGAAAGCATTGGCTAAGGATTCTGCTATTGCCTCATTAAGTTTTGGTGCGGAAAGAAAATTTCTGCTAAAGCATAAACAGACGAAAGAAACCATTTCTATCTTTTTAGAACATGGAAGTTTGCTGGTAATGAAAGGCGAAACCCAAACCAATTGGTTACACCGCTTACCACCAACAAAAAAAGCGATCAGTCCTCGGGTTAATTTAACCTTTAGAACTATGATCGCTTAATTTTGGAAATGGAAGTTATTAGTTCTTAAATTCCTTAATATCTACAATACGATCAGGATTACCATTATATTTTAGAAATGGAGTTCCGTTTGCATTGGTAATCCACCCGTAATTTTGCTGAATTTCTCCGGCGGCTCTATCGGGCTCAGCTAACAAACTTGCCGGTACCTGAAGTGTTTGGGTCTCTCCGTTACGATAATTAACCTGATAAAGTGCGCTTGGCGTTAAGAATACCAAAGTGGTCTTATCTCTAGAATACATAAAGAATCTCCCTTGAATCCTTTCACTGTCGTTTTGCCTTTTTATTGGATAAACTTTTCCATTAACAGAGTTAACTATAAAATCATTGTTGATTACAAAATTGGTTCTACTAAGTTCAACCAATCCATCCGTAAATTTAGCATCCTCTTTTCCTGTTGATGGTCTATCTAAGCTGATTACGTCTGATTTTCCATCTTTTACTACTACAAGATAAAACGGAGAAACCATAGCTGAAGAATCTACAACTTGAACAACAGCTGCTGTATTTTGGCTATTGATGAACCTTGCATTTTTAAATAAGGTGGCCAATGGCTTTTTTCCGTCTTGAATATTAATGGTTGTATCCTTATATTTAATAACGAAATGATCTTGATTATCGGCCCTATTCGAATCTACGCGAACAAGGGTTAGCACATTTTTTTTAGATTTTGGAAACTCATCGAAGCTTTCATTCGCAGCTAATACACGTGGCGTGTAAGTTTTTTCTAATCCACCGCTGCAGGCGAATAAAGTTGTGGAGAGTAGAAGCGCAAAAATTACTTTTTTCATAATATTTGATTAGATAGTTTTTTGCTAATTTATAATCTTTATTCCTTTACCTAAAAAATTAAGGGAAAATTATTCAATTCACATAAAAATGTTGCAAGCAACTAATTCATTTTACTACTCATTTTAACAGATTTTTTTATTTTTGGTTAAAGAAATTTCGATGTCGATCATTTTTAGATTTATCAGCAAGAATACAAGCATCACGCTTTATGGCATTTCCTTGGCAGCGCTTCTTTTGCTATTGAAGTGGCTTGAACTTCGCTTCATCATTATAAATCATGCTTTCGAAATATATGCAGGTTCTATAGCAATACTTTTTACTTCACTCGGAATCTGGTTGGCCCTTAAATTTAGCAAACCAAAAACTATATTAATCGAGAAAGAGGTTTATAGAGATAAGCCGGATCACTTTGTGCTAAATAAAACAGAACTATACAGGCTTAATATCAGCAAGCGAGAATTAGAGGTTCTGCAGTTAATGGCAAGTGGTTTAAGTAATCAGGAAATTGCTAACCGCTTATTTGTATCGCTAAATACCATTAAAACGCATTCATCAAAACTTTTCGAAAAGCTTGAGGTTAGCCGACGGACACAGGCAATTGAAGTATCAAAACGTCTTCAGCTCATTCCTTAACATAATCATCCTTAGGTATGAAAAGTCGGGTAAAACCTAAAATCATCCTAAAGTATGAGTGTTTAAAAAAAAATTAGGACCAATTTTGTCGCATCAACTTAAAACCTTAACAAATGAAAAAAACAGTAATTGTATTCGGATTAATTGCAGGCTTGATTGTAACCTCCTTAATGGCATTTTCGATAGCAAAATGCTACAATAATCAGGATTTTGAGGGCAGCATGATTCTTGGATATGCAGCAATGGTGTTGGCATTCTCATTTATATTCGTTGGCATTAAAAACCACCGAGATAAATACAATGATGGTACCATAACTTTTGTTAAGGGGTTTAAGATCGGCCTGTTGATCACAATTATTGCCTCGAGTATTTATGTAATTGTTTGGCTAGTTGAATATTACTTCTTCATTCCAGATTTTATGGATAAGTATGTTGAGCACATGCTTTTGGAAACTAAGAAAAGTGGAGCAAATGCAACAGAAATGGCAAAACAAACACAAGAGTTAGCAGAATATAAGGAAATGTACAATAATCCACTTTTGGTTGTACTATTCACGTATATGGAAATCTTACCGGTAGGAATAATTATTTCTACCATTAGCGCACTTATTTTGAAAAGAAAGCAAAACGTCAGCTTAAGTCCAATGTAACCAGTTGATGATCCTATCCCTTTTTTGATGAAGATATTAAGACGTGATGCGCAAATATTAGTTTTTCATGTTGGTTTTAAATTTTTCTAATTACATTTCTAAAAAATTTAGAGATGTACAAGATACCCTTTACCAATATCGATTGGACTAAAATACAAAAGACAGTCCATCTTGGAGAAACAGGCACAGCAACTTGGCAAACCTTAAACCTCGATGGATTGAGAATTAGAATCGTAGAGTATTCAGCAGGTTACCTTGCAGATCATTGGTGCAAAAAAGGCCACATTGTACAATGTTTAGCTGGGAGCTTTACTAGCGAATTACAAGACGGAACTTCTTTTAGTTTATCAGCGGGGATGACGTATGTAGTTTCTGATGATTTAAGTAGCCACCGTTCGATAGCTGCAGATGGCGTAAAATTGCTAATTATTGATGGTGATTTTTTAAAACCCTAATGAAAAAGCATAATGTATGATGATAAAAACCCGGAGACTCATACTCAGAGAGCTTAACCTGACAGATGCTGATGGAATGTTTACGTTGGATAATGATCCAGAAGTACATAAGTTTCTAGGGAATAATCCAATTTCAACAATTGAGCAAAGCATTTCAAATATAAAGTTTATCCAAAATCAATATACTCAAAACGGCATAGGTAGATGGGCAGTAAACTGAAAGATCTACAGGCGATTTTGTTGGTTGGTCTGGCTTGAAACTTATCACTGAAAAGACTAATGGTTACACCAACTATTATGATATTGGCTATCGCTTTATACGCAATTCCTGGAAAAAAGGCTATGCAACTGAATCTGCAAAAGCTGTAATTGAATATGGATTTAAGGTATTGAATCTTCCAGAAATTATTGGCATTGCTGATGTAGAAAATTTTAGTTCTATACATGTACTCGAAAAAATCGGGTTAAAAAAGATAGAACAATTTGACTACGAGCAACGGATGCATCATTGGATGAAGATTGAAAATCAATTTTAGCCAAGTAAAGCCTGAGTTTTGCCAAAGAAGTCAAGTAATCATACTGAAATTGTAATAAGGTAATTTTATCAATCCAATGTTTTATTCATTCAACTTTCTTCTTGGTTTAGTTTTTGATGTAAATTGCTATCATTAAAAATCTAAACTTATGAAGAATTTTATCATCTGCGGCCTGCTGATCTGTTTATTAAGCGCTTGTCTAGAAAAGATCGATCCAAAGAAATTGGAGAACACCAAATGGGAATTATCTGAATTGCCTGGAATGACCCTGCCATCAACAGCAAAAGCAACGTTAAATTTTGCCGATAGTTTAAGGGTTAGCGGAAAATCATTTTGTAATAATTATGGTGGCCAAGCTGAAATTGCAGACAATAAAATTATGGTTAAGAATGTTTTTGGCACAAAGATGTTTTGTCAGGAAACTGATGCTGCAGAACGCTCCTATTTGCAGGCCTTGAACCAAGTTAATGGCGCTAAGGTTACCATAGATAAGCTTTATTTGCTAAACGGAGATAAAACAATTTTGACTTTTACCAAGGCAAATTAACCACTTTAACATTTAACCGAGTTTAAGCTCCAGCTAAAATTAGTATTTTTGCAAGCTTAAACTTAACGCTGAACGCATGCCATCAATTAAAGAAAATGTTAGTTTTTTCTTCGGTACGGTAAGAATAGCATTTGTACTCTTTCAAAAAAACGATCCACTGCGCTTGGCTGGAGCAACGGCATTTTTTACAAACTTTGCCCTTCCCCCAATATTAATTATCTTGATTAGACTATTTGGAATGTTCACAGATAGACGCTTGTTGGCGACCAATTTATTTGAGCGTTTGTCAAGCATTCTTGATGATCAAAGCATTACACAAATTAGAATGACCCTTAGAAATATTCGCGGGGTTGATCAACCTTGGTACATTACAACGTTAAGTTTTGTGTTCTTTTTCTTTGTAGCCACAACACTGTTTAATGTGATCAAGAACTCTCTCGAACAAATTTGGAATATTGGGCATAACGAGCATAAGAAAATAATCAATACCCTAAAATCGAGAGCAATTTCAGTTACAATTATCTTGCTAGTAGGAATTTTATTTTTTGTTGGTTTATTGGCCGATAGTGTACAGGCTTATATAGGCGCATACCTGAAAACAAACTCCCCATCTTTCGGCTTAGTCCTTACCTCCATTATCAATCAGATTGTATTCGTAATTATTGTAACCACCTGGTTTACTATCCTATTCAGGTACCTTACCAACGGAAGACCAACATGGCGGGCTGCAATTTCTGGAGGATTATTAACTGGTTGTTTATTTACTGCGGGAAAGTACATCCTACGTATTTTATTACCGCTTAGCAACATTAGCAATATTTACGGTTCGGCAGGATCTTTAATTGTAATTATGCTATTTGTTTTCTACTCCTCATTAATCTTCTACTTTGGAGCATCGTTTGTAAAGGCGTTAAGTATGGAAAGGGCTACCCCAATCATACCAAAAAATGGATCCTTCGCCTACGAACTTACAGAGGTTGAAACTTAATTGTTATAAATAAAATAAGGGCTGATAATTATAATTACCAGCCCTTATCATATTAAAATATAATTTCTCTGATTAGAAAATTCTATACCCTAATCCAACTGTAAACAGATTTAACTTGGTTCCAGGGTAGCCAGATTTATTAATTTTTGATAGGCCAAGTTCATAACGGGCATCAAAACTAAGCTTCTTTAAATCTAAACCGGCTCCAAATTGCCAAGCCAAAGCCTGGTTTTTAAAGTCTGCTCTAAATACACTACCTGCTGCTTGCCCAAAGCTTTGATTTTCATCAAGAATTAAGGAAAACATGGGTCCAGTATTTAATCTCAATCCAATACCTGCTGCACCAAATTTGGTTCCTACTAATAAAGGAACATCTAAGCTGGTGAAACGTACCTTATTTATTTGGCCAGTTGCATCGCTTACCAAATCGGCTTTTTTTCCAGATATGTATAGTTCTGGTTGAAAATAGACACCTGCTGCACCTACCCTAGCCCACAAACCACCATAAAAGCCAGTTCGGTTATCGCTACTAAAGGTGTTCTCACTATCAAACTTAGAAAAGTTTGCGCCAGCTTTAATACCTAATTGGAAAGATGGCAATACCTGCGCACTAGCGAAAAGGCCAACCAAAAGACAGGCAACTGTTAAAGATAAAAATTTCATAAAAAGGGATGATTAAGGTTAATTTAGCTGGTGGCATTATCAATAGCCTCTTGTTCTTTTAAGGCATCAACATTGTTCTTGTCACCAAAATTTTGTGTTTTATCTGCAAAGTAAGCTAAAATTCCGACAATAGTATCAAGGTTATCGGCCAAACGTTGGTGCATATCAGGTAAATCTTTTTCTAAACGTTTGTCACTCAATTCGATATTATCAACTTCAATTTTACCAATTTTTTGAATAAGTGCCGTTTGAGAATTTTGCAAATCTTCTAACTCACGCACAATCTTCTCCATTAATTCAAATTTCTGTAAGGTATTCATAGGTTTCTATTTTTAAGTTATTACTGTTTCTATAATAAACCCACACCCTGCACTTTTGTTTTTATTATGGCAATTTTCAAATCAAATTTGGAATTTCGAGAAACAACTAATAAATTAGTTAAAAATAACTTACTATGAAAAAGCTATTTATTACCTGCCTCCTGTTATCTTTTTCTACGCTTTTGTTTAGTCAGATTTCGACTTCGATAGATAAAGAGAAACTCTTCGATTTCTATCAAACACAGCGGTATGCCGATGCCGCAACATACCTAAAAAGTATTTATGGAGAGGATGTAAAGGATACTAAGATTTTAACCCAGATTGGTTATTGCTTTTTGATGGCAGGAAATAATGTTGAGGCCGAAAAATACTATTCCATAGCTTATGCCACTCAACCACAGAACTTGCCTATACTTTTTAGCCTAGCAAGCATCAACGCCAAAAGAGGCAACAATGAAAAGGCCAAAAACTATTACAGTGAAATTGTAAAGATTGATAGTAATAATTTTAACGTTTATAAGCTGTTGGCAAATCTTTATAATGAAAAAGATTCGATGAAATTGGTCTATCTGTTGAAGGCAAATAAGATTAATCCATTGGAGGGCGATGTTGCCGAAGATCTTGCGGACGTACATTCCGTTTATCAAGAATATGAGAAAGCTTACCAGGTATTGGATATTGCCATCAAGGCTGATTCTGAGAATTTGGTGCTTCAGAGGGCGAAACTTCCCATAGCAAACCAACTTAAAAAATACAACGAAGTGATAAGCTCTGGAGAAAGACTCTTAAGGGACTTGATTGATGCCGCAGTGATTAAGGATGTTGCAAAGGCCTATTATTTCACCAAGCAATATCAAAATGCCATCAACCTATTTAAAACCTTGGAGGTGCTATCTATGCAGAATGAGGCAACTTTATATTACACTGCTTTAAGTTATAGGGCATTGAAAAATTTTCCCAAATCATCAATATACACCAAGAAAACAATTGACGAGGCAATTTCGCCCAATACTTCGAGCTATTACGCTTTATTGGGCTTGGTTTATCAAGAGAACAACCAATTCAGTTTAGCTGCAGCTGCCTTTAAAAAAGGCCTAACCTTTAGGCCAAACCCGACCATTTATTATCGCTTGGCGAAACTTTACGATACCAAATTTAAACAGACCAAAACTGCCTTGAGCTATTACAACAAATATTTAAAGAGCAAGCCAAGCTTGAAAGATGAAAAAGAAGAGATACAATATACGAAAGATAGAATAGCACAGCTGAAGCCAACAGATTAAACCAAATCTTCGAAAACGGGTTTTACATTGTCCCAGAAATCATCCAGAGCGATAATTCTTGGTTTGAAAAATGATATCAGATCGGGCCAATGCTGTTGGTTGAAAACGCTCACCTGGTTTAAGGTCATGGAAATCTGACTGATTGTTTTGCCAAATTCATCAGTAGAATCTTTTATCCAGTCCCAATCCTCATTTAAGGTATTGCTAAACATCAGTTTAAATTCCTCGAATTGTTCGAATATTAAATGCCTGATATCAGCATCAGAATGAGTAAGTTGAATGGCGATGAATGCAGATTTATTGGTGACATCCATTTTAAAGATGATGTTCTTTACACCCGTTTTGTAGCTTACCCAGTGAACTGTAGAACCACTTGCAGCGGGAACGGGCTTCATATATTGCCCTAAACTGATCCAAAATTGCTGTTTTAACCGAGCAGCTTCTTCTTTACTGTACATTATTATTTATAGTAGTGGATTGGCAAGCTTAAATTCGCCAATCCAAAAATATTTTCAGCAGATTAAAGATAATTATCTTCTTGCCCTTGTTGGACAAAATGCAACAAAATATGCTGCTCCTGGTTGAACATCAACCTTTAGATCAAGAATGTTAATTTTTGGTTGATCACTTTTTAAGTGCAAGAGAACGCTATCAGAAAAATCTTGCATAATCGCTGGATCTACCATTGTTGAAACAGTTGGGTAATAATTATGCTCAATTTCTGCCTTGGCCTCTTCATTGACTTGGCTGAGTTTCCAGCTCTCCGTAGCACGCATTCCGTTTTCGTCATTTGAATTGTTCAAGTGGTATAAAAATACCTTTGCCTGTAAGACAATTTCTTTATGTTGCATATTGTAAATTTTTAAGTAAAAAGAGGCGTAAGAGGCTAAAGATACCGCATTAAGTTTGAAATGCTGTATGTTTTATGTAAAACCAGAAATTAGATTAGGGAATATTCTGCGTAATCCATGACTTTAAATATGATTACCTATAAATTATTTTATAAAAAATCAATTATCAAATTTTACTTTTTTTCTCCATAAACCTCAGCAATTTGCTTAGAAAGGTATTTGAAAGCGAGCGGCATTTCTGCAGACAAATTCTTGGTGCTTCCTTCAATAAATATAAAACCCTTGTAATTTATATCCCTTAATGCACTGAGATAAGGTTTGAAATCATCGCCTGCAACTCCAGGGAATGTTCTTTTCTCTTTTTCCGAAATTTCGCAAAATGCTATCAAATCTTTATTGGCAACGATATCCGCTGGAGATTCGTCCTGCCTGGTCATGTGAAATATATCTACATTAAGTCTAAAATTGGGATGATTCACTTCCCGAACAATTTCTGCAGCTTGTTTAAGCGAAGTAATGAAGTTTGTTTCCGTTGTCTCCAGGTTTTCTAAGACGATGGTTACCTGATGCTTTCCTGCAACCTGACCGAGTTTTTTTCCCAACGCAACAAAATCCGATTTTGCTTTTGTTAAATCGTAACCATCGGGGATATTCCTCGAGCCCGAACTACCCAGAACAATAAACTTTACGCCTGCTTGCCTTGCTCTTGAAAGCACAACGTCAGCATATTCCAGAACTTTCGCTTCTACAACATTTGGTCCAGCTATTTTTAAACTGGCTGGAAAAAAGAGATTACAGGATAATACCTTACACTTTGCTTCCTTAATCTGCTTGAGTTTGTTACCAAACTCAGCATCTGTTAGCGTTGGCGAAAGTATTCTACTTACAGATTCTCCAATCAACTTAAAACCAGCGGAGTGAGCAAGGCTATCATTGGATAAATCGGTTACAATACCCAATTGAGGTACTCCCGGTTTATCGGAAACAAAACTTGAAATGAACATGGCAACTGTAAAAGCCAATAATGTTGTGAAGCTAGATCTCATATCATTCGTGTTATTTGGTTAAAATTAATTGGCAAACATTGATTAAAAAAATGCTATTGTAATCCCTATTTCTCTTCTAAAAAAACAAGTTTCACAGCATTTAAATATCCGTAGCCGTAAACATTATCCGGTTGCAGATAGCTGGTTTCCGTCCATTCATTCCAACTATTTATGGTAATTAATGGTGCTTGCTTTGGGTGTTTGTCAATAAAATCCTTTGCATTGCGAAGCGCCTTTGCAAAATTTTCTGGTGTATTGTTCATTACTACTGCACTTTTTCCTGTCCTGGGACTATTGTCCCAACCTACGCTAATATGCGGATAATAAGTGATATCGAAATCTTTGTCTATTCTCGACCACTCTTTTTTCACTCGTTCTAAAATGTTTAAATAATCATCATTCACCTCTGTAAAATGTACGAACTGATAATGGGTTGCGCTGGTAAAGCCCAGTTTCTTAACAAACTCATTGCCTGGCGATGCACCCTTATTGCCATCAAAACCACTATGGTTTAAGTTTTGTGACCACATGGTAATTTGAAGATCTAGGCCAGGAAAAACAGCTTTCTTAGTTTCATCCTTAAACCATTTTAGGGCCGAAACCGTCTGTTCTATTCCGCCCAAACCAGCAATGAGTTGCGGAATATCGTATATCATAAAAACCGGCTTGCCCGCTATCTTAAAGTATTGCGGCAGCTTGAAATATTTTTCAATATTGCGCTTGCAGATTTTTTCAAATTCATCACGACTTACTTTACCAGTCCAGATAACATTGTTTTCATTGTATTTATTCAGTCTGGTATCCCAGGTATTCACCACATCATGATTGGCCCACATCAGGTAGAACTTCATTTTATTGGAATTATCCGCCTTTAAAAAACCATTATCCAAGGTAGTTTCCATAAAAGGCCTACCATCGTACCAATACCAATCGAAGATAAAAACATTAATGCCGTGTTTCGTTGCCTGATCAATTTCCATGCTCATCACCGCAGGATCGGCTTCGTTAATTGTTCCCCACAGTGGCTTTCTATTCCAATAATGACCTGGAAATCGTTCCTGCATATTGGTAACGGTTTCCCATTCGCCGTTCCCATTTGGCCAAAATGGCCTAAGTCTTGGATCGTCATTCGCGTAGGCAGGGTAAACAAAAGCTGCCACATCATATTTCTTTTTTGGGATGGCTTTTGCCTCTTGGGCAATTACTTTAGCATCAATAAAACCCAATAAGAAGATTCCAAAAACTACTGCAAACCTTCTGCTTAAGAAATTGATTCGGATATACAGAATGCCTTGTGGATGCATCATCTTGGAATTTTTGTTTTTACTAGTATTTAGACTCAAAATGATAACTACCAGAACCAATTTGTTCTTTTTTGCCCGTTTTGGGCATTACAACAGTTGCCTTAGAATTTGCTGGCACGATGACATCTAATTTAAAAGTACCATCTTGGATTATCCATGATGATTTTACCAATCCATAAACGGTTTCCAATTCGCCTGATGCGCTGGTTAACTTGCCACCTGGTTTAGGCGTGATTAAAATTTCTTTATAGCCTGGCTCAGCAGCTACCGGAATGATGCCAACCACATTCTTGTACATCCAATCGCCAATTGCGCCATAAGCATAGTGATTAAAGGAGTTCATATCTGCAGTTTGAAACGATCCATCTGGTTTGATTCCATCCCAACGTTCCCAAATGGTGGTTGCTCCCATTTTAACGGGATATAACCAAGATGGATAACTTTCTTGCATTAAAAGATCGTAAGCCACATCATCATGGCCAAACCTGCTCAATACATGGCATAAATAAGGAGTTCCCAAAAATCCTGTAGTTAGATGATTTCCATAATCCCTCACATTCGCAACCAATCTTTCTGCTGCCTGCTGGCGAAGATTTTCTGGCATCATATCAAATTGAAGTGCTAATACATAAGCTGTTTGGGTATTGGAAACCAATTTTCCGGTTACGGTCATGTACTCCCTAATGTAAGCGGACTTGATTTTTTCCAGCAGCTCCTCATACTTTTTTACGTCATCATTTTTACCTAAAACCCTTGCCGCATTTAAAAGCAATTGTGTGGAGTGTGCATAGAACGTTTGCGCAATCATATATTTATCGGTTACCGCAGCACGGCCATCATTATCATCATTTGGGCGATAAAATAGCCAATCGCCAAAGTGAAAGCCAGTATTCCAAAGGTTATCCTTAGCAACAGAAGAAACGTAGTCTACCCATTTTTTCATGCTATTATATTGCGCATCCAAAATCCCTTTATCGCCATAGGAAACATACATATCCCATGGGATTATGGTAGCAACATCTGCCCAACCGGCAGAACCTGCATCACGTTCTGAAATTACATTTGGAACCACGAATGGCACGCTGCCATTTGGCAACTGATCTGCACTTACATCTTTCATCCATTTGGTAAAAAAGCCAGATACGTCCATATTGTAAGCAGCCGTATTATAGAATGCCTGCGCATCACCTGTCCAGCCTAAACGCTCGTCTCTCTGCGGACAATCAGTTGGAACATCAACAAAATTTCCCTTTTGTCCCCATTCTATATTGTGCTGTAACTGATTAATTAGCGTGTTTGATGTCGTAAATTTCCCTGTAGGTTTCATATCAGAATATAAGGCTACAGCGGTAAGATTCTCTAACTTAAGCTCTCCTGGATAGCCATCAATTTTGATGTACCTAAATCCTTGGAAGCTAAAATGGGGCTCAAATACTTGCTCCACATTATCCTTTAAAATGTAATTATTTTCTTGCTTTGCACTACGAAGATTGGTGGTGTAAAAATTACCGGCCTTATCTAAAACCTCCGCATGTTTTAAGGTAATTTTTGTGCCCGCTGGTCCTTTTGCTCTCACCATCACCCAACCCACCAGGTTTTGCCCAAAATCGACCACTGTTTCACCTTTCGGCGTCTTGAATATTTTGACAGCCTTAAATTCTTCATGTTTGGTAACAGGCGGGCCGCTCATTCCCACTAAGCGTTCTGATCCTCTTGCAATAATTCTTACAGGCTTCCAAGAAGTAGTCTCCTTATATCCAACAATGTTCCATCCAGGCATTTCCGCTCTTGCATCGTAAGTTTCCCCATCATAGATATTTGAAGAACGGATTGGTCCAAAGGCACTTCTCCAGCTATCATCAGAATTGATTATCTCTTTTGAACCATCAGTATATTGTATTTCAAGTTGAAATAACAATGCCCTCGTATCTCCATAAAGGTGTTTTTTATGATCAAAACCTATCCTGCCCTTAAACCAACCATCGCCAAGGGCGACACCAATTACATTTGCGCCAGTTTTGATGGATTTGCTTAAATCGTAAACCTGATATTGAATGTGGTTTTTATAGCTTGTCCATCCTGGGGCAAAGTAATGATTGCTTATTTTCTGACCGTTGATGCTAGCCTCGTAAAGCCCCTTTGCTGTAATGTAGGCTGTTGCAGAAAGGACTTTCTTTTTTAAGTCTATTTCTTTTCTAATAAGCGGAGAGGCGAATGAGGTATCATTTCCCTCAACTGTAATCCACTTAGCGCTCCAATCTTCGGGTTTTAAGCCTGTTTTAAAATGCTGAATTGGCGACCAAGCTGAGGTGTTGCCATGATTATCGGTTACTCGAACCTGCCAATAATAGGTGGTTTTTGATTTGAGCTCATCTCCACTATATTCAATGAGAACTGATTGATCACTGCTTTCTTTCGAGCTCCAAGAGGTTGCCTTTTCAGTACTTCCTAATTTAATCTCATAACTCTTTTGTGTAGTATTCTTAATATTGGAAACCAACTTCCAACTAAACCGAGGATGTGCATTATCGATACTAAAAGGATTTACTAAATGTTCAACGGTTAAATCCTTAACGGAGATTTTTTGCGCCAATGCATTTGTTACAAAGGAAAATAGCAAGGCAATGGTGAAAGCTGCTCTTGAAATAGTAGAAAGGTTGCTCATATGTGGTTAGCGTTAATTTTATGTCTTAACAATGCGATTATTGCAAATATTCTTCAGCCATCCATCATGCACTGTCCTGCAAAATTAAGCGTTACAATAACGCCTGTAACATTAAAAAAAGCTTAATAAAAAACGTTCAATGATTAACGCATTGTTCTTTGTTTACCTAATAAACCATCGTTAACATCTCCAAACGCATTAATTAATTTCTATTTGAAATTCAACAAAATTTCGTTTATTTGATCTGCGATGATACTCTACTGATTTAATTAATTTTTCTAATCAGGTATTTTTGCATTTAACTAAATATAATTTGATAATAAAAACCACTTGAGGAAATTCATAGTGGCTAAAATAAAAAACTATGCTCATCATTAACAGTTTCGAAGAATACAAGGCATTTTTGGGTAAGGAAATTGGGGTATCTGACTGGCATACTATCGATCAACAACAAATAAATAAATTCGCTGATGCTACCTTGGATTTTCAGTGGATACACACTGATCAGGAAAAAGCAAAGACAGAAAGCCCTTTTGGTTGTACCATCGCCCACGGATATTTAACGTTGTCGCTTATTCCATATCTCTGGAAACAGATTGCCGATATCAGAAACGTTAAAATGGAGGTAAATTACGGCATCGAAAATTTTAAATTTGGCCAGCCTGCCTTATCTGGTGAGGAAGTACAGTTAAAGGCAAAACTAATTTCAATATCCGATCTTCGGGGGATAACAAAAGTTGTTATTCAGGCAACACTTTGCACAAAGGGAAAGGTAAAACCCGTTTACACTGGTAATGTGGTATTCCTTTATCATTTTATATAGAGTTGGGCTGAATATTCTGTTTAATAAAACTGAAATAAAAACAAAGGCTGGATAAGCTATAGCCGCTTATCCTACTTATTCATTAAACGGGCAACATATTTACCAATAATATCAAACTCTAGGTTTACGGTATCATCAACATTTACCTCCTGAAGATTGGTGTGCTCGAAAGTGTAGGGAATAATAAAAACAGAAAACTCATTATCCGCAGAATTTACAACCGTTAAGCTGATGCCATTTATGCAGGCAGAGCCTTTTTCTACAGTTACATTACCAGCAGCGGAATCGTACTTAAAACGATATTCCCAGCTTCCATCCAATTCTTCTCGTTTAACGCAAATTGCAGTCTGATCTACATGGCCTTGAACAATATGTCCATCCAAGCGAGCGTTCATTTGCATGCACCGCTCTAGGTTTACCCTACTGCCAACCTTTAAATCATCAAGATTGGTTTTGCTCAAGGTTTCATCAATAGCGGTAACCGTATGGTTTCCATCATTTAATGCTACCACTGTTAGGCAAACGCCGTTATGGGCCACACTTTGGTCGATTTTCAACTCGTGGCTAATGGCCGATGAAATGGTAAAATGAATGTTAGTATGATCGTTTTTGATGGCAGTTACCTCGCCAAGCGTTTCTATAATTCCGGTAAACATTTTTATTTTGCTAATATTTTAATCTATTTTTCCTCCAATTGGAGGTTTGCGCAATCGTTTCAACAGGCTGATTAACAACACTATAATTTCCGAAAATCCTTGCCGCGATTACTGCTGCAATTAAGGCTTCGGTTTCATCCTGTGCTTTTAAACTTTCTGGCTTGAAATATTTTCCGACAAAATGGGTGTCAAAATCCCCTGTTTTGAAGGCCTCATGCTGCATTACAAATTTACCAAAATCCAACGTAGTTTCTATCCCCGTAATCTCATATTCCTCAATTGCCCTGATCATTCTGTTAATTGCCTCTTCCCTATCCTTGCCATAAGTAATCAATTTGGCAATCATCGGATCGTAATAAATAGGAATTTCCATGCCCTGCTCAAATCCATCATCAACCCTTACGCCATTTCCCTTTGGTGTTTTATAAGTCTGTAGTGTACCAATATCTGGGAGAAAATTATTATTCGGATCTTCTGCATAAACACGAAGTTCTATGGCGTGGCCACTAATCTTCAGATCCTCTTGGGTAAAGCTTAATTTTTCGCCAGAAGCAATCTTGATCTGCTCTTTCACCAGATCAATTCCCGTGATCAGTTCAGTTACCGGATGCTCTACCTGCAAACGGGTATTCATTTCGAGGAAGAAAAAATCGAGGTTTTCATCGAGGATAAACTCTACCGTTCCAGCGCCAGTATAATTTACCGAACGGGCCACATCTACAGCGCATTTTCCCATTTCGGCCCTAATCTCAGCAGTAAGAATTGCTGATGGCGCTTCCTCTACCACTTTCTGGTGGCGCCGTTGAACGGAACATTCACGCTCAAAAAGATGAACAATGTTTCCGAAGTTATCACCCAAAACCTGAATTTCGATATGTCTTGGTGAGGTAACATACCTTTCGATAAAAACGGAACCATCGCCAAAGGCAGACGTGGCCTCACTCACCGCAAGCTGCATTTGTTCCTCAAAATCATCAACCCTTTCTACTATTCGCATTCCCTTTCCACCGCCACCTGCCGCAGCTTTAATCAAGATTGGAAAACCAACTTCTATGGCTCGCCCTTTCGCTTCATTAACATCCTTTATCGCTTCTTCGGTACCAGGAACCATTGGAATGTTATATTTCAATGCCGCGGCCTTTGCAGAAAGTTTGTTGCCCATTATTTCCATCGCTCTGGGCGAAGGACCTACTAGGATCAAGCCTGCATCGGCAACCATTTGTGCAAAGCCGGCATTCTCCGATAAAAATCCATAACCTGGGTGAATGGCTTCTGCTCCTGTTTGTTTACAGGCAGCAATAATTTTTTCACCCACCAAGTAACTTTGATTAGATGGCGCCGGACCAATACAAATCGCCTCATCTGCGTAGCGAACATGTAGTGCATTGCGATCGGCCTCAGAAAAAACAGCAACAGTTTTGATACCCATTTCCTTTGCAGAACGCATAATGCGTAAAGCGATTTCGCCTCGATTGGCAACCAGTAATTTGGAGATTTGAGTTTTCGAATTTTCTGACATTGGATAATATAATGTAATTATTCTCTTATAAATGTAGGATGATCTCAATCGCTTGGTCAATCATTGCCGGCGTTAGATCCAAGTGGGTTACCAAACGAATGGTACTGGCACTTGTGGTACTACAATGTAGGCCTTTTTCCCTTAATTGATTCACAATTTTTTGGGCAGTGCCTTGCTCAACCTCAAAAATTAGAATATTGGTCTCAACAGGCATAATCGATTTAACATAACTCGTTCTCGATAAAGCTATCGCCAAATCCTTGGCATGGTTATGATCTTCCTTTAATCTTTCTATGTGATGATCCAAGGCATAAATGCCAGCAGCAGCTAAAAACCCCGCCTGCCTCATTCCACCACCGAAAGCTTTTCTAATCTTCCTTGCCTTATGGATCGTTTCCTTGCTTGCTAAAAGTACCGAACCCACGGGAGCACCCAAACCTTTCGAAAGACAAACAGAAATTCCATCAAAATATTTTCCATAATCGTGTGGATGATCTCCAGTAGTAGTTAATGCATTAAAAATTCTTGCTCCATCCAAATGAAGTTTTAAGCCCTTAATATTACAAAGATGATGAATAGGTGCGATCTGTGACAAGGTATAACAGCTTCCACCACCCTTATTAACCGTGTTTTCCAAAACAACCAAACTCGAATTTGGATAATGGATATTATCTTCGTTAATCTCTGGCTCAATCAATTCTGGCGTCAAGATTCCGCGTTCGCCATGTAAAAGCCTTACTGAGGCAGCAGAATGAAAAGCGATTCCCCCAATTTCATATCGATAAACATGCGCCGTTTGGTCACAGATCACCTCATCCATTGGCTGGGTAAAACATTTGATACCAATTTGGTTGGTCATTGTACCCGATGGACAAAATAATCCAGCTTCCATATTAAAGGTTGCGGCCAATTTTGTTTCGAGTGCATGGACAGTTTCATCTTCCCCAAAAACATCGTCACCCACCTTGGCACTCATCATCGCATCGAGCATACCAGCCGTTGGCTTGGTAACCGTATCACTTCTAAAATCCAAAAACGCTTTATTCATTGCTGTAGATTGTAAAATATTTCTTACTGATTAAAAAAAAGACCAATGCTTTTTCGGGTATAATTTAAAGGTTTTTAGCCACTTAAGCCCTTTATATAGTGTATTTTTTACACACTTAAATTTACATAACAACAAATTGTTAAAAAATTATTAAAAAAAAGGATACAAAATATAAGAGTTTTTATACTTTTATCGTGCTAAAACCAAAAATAAATAAAATGATAGTAATTGCAGACGGCGGATCTACCAAAACAAATTGGTGTTTGATTAACGAGGCCGGCAGAAAAATTTACTTTAACACCGAGGGTTACAATCCTTATTTCTCGAAAGGGGAATATATTGTAAAGTCCTTAAATGAATCTCTTCCAGACCACTTGGAGAGAGAGAAATTAACTGGGGTTTATTACTATGGTGCCGGATGTTCAACACCAGGAAACGTTAAGATCGTGGCAGATGCCATGAAACAGGTCTTTACAAATGCAACCATTTTTGTTGGTCATGATTTACTTGCCTCTAGTAGGGCGCTTCTTGGAAACGAGCCAGGATTCGCTGCTATTTTAGGTACAGGAACCAATTCATGCCTTTACGATGGGACTGAAATTACCATGAACATCGACTCATTAGGTTACTTTCTAGGTGATGAGGGTAGTGGTTCCTACATTGGTAAACGTATTTTAAGCGATTACATGAAAGGTTACATGCCGAAAGGTTTACGTGAGGCTTTTTATGATAACTACGCTTTAACCAACGAGGATATTTTTGATAACATCTATAATAAGCCCTTGCCAAACCGTTTCTGCGCAAGCTTTAGTAAGTTCTTATACGATTTTAAGGACAACTATGAGGATTATGCTTTTAGCACAATCGACTATGCCTTTACCGCATTTTTCGAAGCATTAGTAATCCATTATCCAAACTATAAAGACCACAAGCTAAACTGTGTGGGTTCAGTTGGTTATAGCTTCCGCGATATCTTGAGCATAGTTGCAGATCGTTACGAAATGGGCGTTGGTAAAATCATCCGCTCACCTATAGATGATTTGGTTCATTATCACTTAGAATTGGCACCGAAAGGGTAAGCTTGTTATCTAGGTTTATAAAGAAAGCTTCCGATTTGAAACTCAGATCGGAAGCTTTTTTTGTTTAACCCATCCCAGGAAAAATATAAATAATCTTTCTTTTCGAAAAGCAGAAACTGTAGTTTATTTTAACGTTAGTCCTTTTTTCCGCTGTATCCCCGAAGAAAAATCGGGGGATGCCGCTCCAATAAGGTTTAGTTAGGCAGGTTTGTGCCTTTATTGAGGGTTTCAGTTCAATTTTAGTAATACAATTTAAAAAGAGATTTCCTTACCAAAAAGCTTGGCATATTTTCTTTTATCAAATCGATATAAGGTAGCCGCCCGGTAAGAAACGCCCTTTTGTTTTTCATCTAATTCTTTCAACACACCAAAGCTCACAATCTTTTTTCTAAAGTTTCGCTTATCGAGCTTTTTGCCCAGAACCAATTCGTACACGTGTTGTAGTTGGGTTAGTGTAAATTTTTCTGGTAAAAGCTCAAAGGCAATTGGCTGATGTTTAATCCTCCGCTTAATTTTCTCGAGCCCCTTATCATAAATCTTCTGATGATCGAAAGCCAGTTTAGGAAGATCTGTTATTGGTAACCAACTGGCACGTTTGGCATAAGTACTAATCGGGCGAAGTTCCTTATCGCCACCTAAACGAATTAGCGCATAATAGGCTAAGGTAATTACCCTACCCTGCGGGTGCCTATTGGGATCGCCAAATGCATAATACTGCTCCATGTAAATACCACGGAGGCCGGTAAGTTCGTACAAAATTCGAGAGGCTGATTGATCTAAACTTTCATCAGGACCAACGATGTTACCGGGCAATGCCCACCAATCTTTAAACGGTTCTTCATTCCTTTCAATAAGCAGGATTTTTAATTCCTTGCCATCAAATCCAAACAGGACACAATCTATAGAGAATACGGAATCTAAATGAGGTAAAATTTGTTCCAAGGTAAAATTTAGTTATTTTAAGCAGATAAAGGTATGACTTTCAATATTAAGTAAAAAAAATAAAAAAAATTACTTAGTGTAAAAATTACACACTATATTCGTATAATAAAGATGGAGCCAAATATCAAAAATATAGCCGTACTTACCTCTGGTGGAGATGCCCCAGGGATGAATGCAGCGATTAGAGCCGTAGTTCGTACCGGAATTTACCATGGCATCAACATGTTTGGTGTGATGCAAGGTTATCAAGGACTTATTACCGACAACATAAAACCAATGGACGCCCGTTCTGTAAGCAATATTTTACACTTGGGCGGTACAATATTAAAAACTGCCCGCTGTTTAGAATTTAAAACAGACGAAGGTCAACAGATTGCTTATAATAATCTAAAGAAAAATAATATCGACGGACTGGTGGTGATCGGTGGTGATGGAACATTCACTGGTGCAAAACGCTTTTCTGAAACTTTCGGCGTTAAGGTTATCGGCATACCAGGAACCATCGATAATGATCTTGTAGGTTCTGATTTTACCTTAGGATACGATACGGCGATCAATACCGTTATCGAGGCAATTGATAAAATTAGAGATACTGCAGATGCACATGACCGCTTATTCTTTATTGAGGTAATGGGTCGTGATTCTGGCTGTATTGCCTTAAGAAGCTCAATTGCTAGCGGTGCTGAAGCGGTTCTTTTACCCGAGAGAGAAACCAGTGTTTCCGAACTGATTGAAAAATTAGCTTTGGGAGCAGCAACGAAGAAATCATCAAGTATTGTTATTGTAGCCGAAGGGCACAAACAAGGTGGCGCTTACGATATCGCCAAAAAAGTTAAGGAAACCTTTGATCATTACGATACCAAGGTTACCATATTAGGTCACCTACAGCGTGGCGGAAGTCCAAGCAGTTTCGATAGGATTTTAGGAAGCCGCCTAGGTTTTGCTGCCGTAAATGCATTAATAGCAGGAGAATCTGGACAAATGGTTGGACTAAAAGGCAACGAAATCAAGATGACTACCATTGCTGAAGCGTTAACTGCTCACAGCTTTAAGCTAGAGCCAGATTTGATGGAAATGACGGAGGTACTTTCTATATAATGATAGCAGTTGTTTACAGCGGATCGAGAACGGCATTTTGGAAACTTACCCAAAATGGAAAAGTGGTAGCGCATTGCAACACTGCGGGTATAAACCCCTGTTTTGTAGATTCAAAAACCATCTTACAGATCTTGAATAAAAAAGTTGCGCTGGTAAACAATGCAGAAAATATTAAAAAAATTTATTTCTTTGCCGCCGGAGCATCTTCTCCAGATCGACAGGAAGAATTGGCCAAAACGTTGTCATCATTTTTCAAATACAGTAAGATTGTTGTAGAAAATGATTTGTTTGGTGCTGCAAAAGCGGCCTGTTTCGATAAACCTGGAATAGTTGCCATGTTGGGAAGTGGTGCAAATTGTGCTTATTTTGACGGGAAGAAACCGCTAAACAATAACTACGGACTGGGTTATATCCTAGGCGATGAAGGTTCTTCTAATTATTTGGGCAAAATGTTATTAAAAGATTTTTTGGGTAATAAGCTTCCAAAGGATATCGAGACAAAATTTATTAAGAATTATAACTTAGATCGCCCTCAAATACTAGAAAGAATTTACAAAAAGCCGCAGGTCAATATTTTCTTGACTTCTTTCTTTGATTTTTTTACCCAAAATATCAACAGTGATCATATCGCTAAAATGGTAGACAAGGCTTTTGAAAAGCATTTTGAAACCTACATTCTGCCTATCGTAGAAAAATATGGAGAAACCGATCTGCATTTTGTGGGCAAGGTAGCGGCAGAACTCGAAGACCGCCTGCACCATACCGCAGGCAAATACAATTTGAAAATTAAAAGTATTATTAAAGAACCTATAGTAAATTTATTAAAACATTACACTAATTAACAAAACAATGAGCAAAATTGGAATAAACGGCTTTGGCCGTATCGGCAGACTGGTTTTCAGAGCCGCATTAAAAAGAGGATTAGATATTGTAGCAATTAACGACTTGATCGAGCCGGATTATATGGCTTACATGTTGAAATATGATACTACCCATGGCAAATTCGATGGAACAATTGAAGTTGTAGATGGTAACTTGGTAGTAAATGGTAAAACTATTCGCGTAACTGCAGAACGTAATCCTGCAGATTTAAAATGGGATGCCGTAGGTGTTGAGGTTGTTATCGAATCTACTGGTTTATTTTTAACACGTGCTGATGCTGAAAAACACATCGCTGCAGGTGCTAAAAAAGTAGTTTTCTCTGCTCCGGCTAAAGATGGTGATATCCCTACCTATGTAATGGGTGTTAATCATGATAAGTTAACGGCAGATCAAACTATCGTTTCAAATGCATCTTGTACTACCAACTGTTTAGCGCCGATCGCTAAGGTGTTAAATGATAACTTCGGTATTGTTGAAGGCTTAATGAGCACAATCCACGCCGTAACTGCTACTCAAAAAACTGTAGACGGTCCATCCGCTAAAGATTGGAGAGGTGGTCGTGGTGGATTCTCTAACATTATCCCTTCATCAACTGGTGCTGCTAAGGCCGTAGGCATGGTTCTTCCTGAATTAAAGGGAAAATTAACGGGTATGTCCTTCCGCGTTCCTGTTGCTGATGTTTCGGTAGTAGATTTAACTGTACGCCTAGAAAAACCAGCAACTTATGAGCAAATCAAGGCAGCTATGAAAGCAGCATCTGAAGGCGAGTTGAAAGGCGTGCTAGCTTACACTGAAGATGAGGTTGTATCATCTGATTTTATTGGAGATGATCACGCATCTATCTTTGATGCCAAAGCTGGTATTTCTTTGAATGACAACTTCGTTAAAGTGGTATCTTGGTATGACAACGAATGGGGATATTCTTCAGCCTTAGCAAAATTCGTAGAATATTATGCTAGTTTATAATAAATTTTAGCCTTTAGGCTGATTTTAAACTTTTGGAAAGGCTGCATTGTTAACCAATGTAGCCTTTTTGTATTTAAAAGTATTTTTTACCTGTAAATTGAAATATATTTTAGAGCAAAAAATTAAGTTTATGTTAAATTATTATTCAATTTTTAAACTTTTATGATTAGATAAACGTTATAAAAGAGACATACAGGTGTACAAAATAAATTTCAGCCTAAAAATTGACAACATTTTGCGATATGATTCCAATTTTTGATAAAATTTAACAATTAATTAACATATTTTCAGCTTATATTTGCCAAGGGGTCATTTTAAGTTCAACAATCCCTCAAAAAAGAATTGCAAACAAAAAATGACAAAAAAAATATATAAATATTTCATAGTGTATTTTTTACACTATCATTTTTTTTACTATATTTGTAGAGTAATAAACGGAACGATGTTTATCACCATTAAAAAAGATAAATCATTTTCTTGAAAAACCTAGGTTTAGATAGAAGATTAAAGACAAAGCCTGGCTCATAACAGGTTTATATTTGGTTAGAAAAAAGGGACAAGCTTGGATAAGTTGTCCCTTTTCTTATTTAAGAGAAAATTTTAATCAATGTGTCCTATCTGGAATCATGCGAAATTATTTAAGCCGATGCTAGGTATACCCAGATTCATCCCCTAAAGAAAACACTCAAAACGCTATGCACATTTAGATCTGCATTCTGGGAAATTTGATACTTAAGAATTAAGTGTATGGGTTAATTAACCTAATTTGAATTATCGATAAGCGTTTTCACTTTGCTTACCATTACATCAAGATCAAAGGGCTTATCTATATAATCATCCGCAATCATTGGATGTTCGAGATCACTATGAAAATTATTGACCACCGACATGAGCAGTACAGGAATATCCTTATAAACAGATGACTTTAATAATTGACAAATATCTCTTCCATCTGCTTGGCCAATGATAACATCCATTAAGATCACACTAGGAAGATACTTTTCAATTGCATCAAACAATATACTATGATCGCTGATGCCAAGCACCTGGTACCCCTCCAGCTCAAATAAAAGCTTTATTACATCAAGCGTAGCAGAATCATCTTCGAGGACAAGAATTTTACTCATTTTTTTGTAACCTAGGGGAAGGGCAAGGTAAGCTTTAAAGAAGCATTAATAAGAAAAAACAATGTATTGCGTATTTATATGCACCAATAAGGAAAAGTTCTAGTTTTAGAAAACCTTTGGTTTGAGTTGATCTAGATATTATAGATCAGTTGAGCGAGGCAACTCATCGTTTTCGGAGCGATTTTAAAAAAAAATAAGCCTCTCGTTTATGGAGAGGCTTAAAAGTTTAATCTAAATCGTCCCGTTGATTTAATTCTTACTTACTCAAAAATAATTAAAATAAATTCTTTTATTGCGTTTGTAACAGGTTGCATATCAAAATGTATAAAGTGTAAACATTTGTAAAACAAACAAATAGACTTACCTACAACTCAAACTAGAAAGCAAATCTTATATTAGTTTAAGTATAAGAAAAACAAGATGCCTAATTTATCAATCATTGAACATTTGCTTCATATTTTCATCTATCTTAAAGTAAAAGATATCGATTCATACCTCATTAACCTAAACTATCAATATTCAACAAGCGACGAGAACTTTATGATTTATGGAAGAGCTGTTGACACTGGCAATAATTTATTTTGTATCACATTAAGTGATGGACATATTACTGAATGCAAGTATGGAACTGGAGATGGCAGTTTATTTTTCGAGAGCTTAGATGTAATTAGACAACTTGATGATTTTACAGAGGACCACTATGATTATGCTAACGAATTTGAACACACCATATTTATTAGCGAGGATAAATTGATTAGATTGATACAAAACAACTTTCTTGGTAAAATAAATTATTCCATTTCCGTTTCCTTACGGTTAAACACTTACAGAAAGGACATAAACGCCGAGGTAATACTTTCGCCTCCGCCTAAGTTAGTTTAAGATTTGTCCATGCCTTAAGCTATACCGGCATTTCTTTCATCATTTTGCTTCTTATCCGGCTAAGCGTTTCCAACCTCATTCCCAAGTAACTGGCAATACACCTCAACGGAACACTGGAAACATAATCAGAATTTATTTCTAAAAACTTCTCATATCTACGCTCTGCGGATGGTATTCTCGCAAGAATTGATCTTTCTGATGCAGCATGGTACTGCAAGGCCAAGATCTTCCGCCCAATGATATTACTTTCCGGGTAAGCATCATATAGCTTATGAACCAACTTGTTTGGTAGCGCAACAAGTTCTGTATCCTCTAGGGCTTGTAAATATTCGAACGAGGGCTCAATGGTTTCATTCGGATGTTGTATAGCGCCAATGAACTCGTTGCCTAGACTAATCCAGGTTGTAATATCCTTTCCATCATCCTTTACAAAACCTCGAACCAGGCCATTAGCGACAAAATAAACACATTCATTATTATCAATTGGAGATAATATGAATTTGCTCTTCCTAACCAAAAGTGGCTGCAGCCCTTTTTGCAATTCGATAGTGAAACCGTTGGAGATGGGATGGAGACTATTAAGATAATCAATGACTAAATTGACTAGATGGATCTTACGGGATTCGGACATATAAAAAAGGGAATAGACGAACAGATTGATAATAATAGCAAAACTTATAAAATTTTCAAAATAAAGTAGATGATTGAGACTATTGTGCTGAGGAAACTGACAATTATATTAGTTTTTTGATAGCCAATTAGCAATTTGACTCATCCAAGTGAATAGGTTTACCTTATTTTAATCGAAATGTGCAAGAGTAATCCACACTTCAGAAAAAGAACACGTCAATATAGATTTCCGTTCGAATGATCATCTACAACACGTAATACATTTCCATAAATAGCAGATGAATATCACTCATATAAGGAACAAAATCCATCATGATCCTTGGCCCTAAGTTTATCGATAAAGATCTCTTGTTCTGGTAACCCAACTTTCAATTTTGCATCGGGATTTAGGCCAATTGCATAATGAAGCAAGATTTCGTGTCTGTTATTTGATTGGACAATACGAAATAATGCGAATTATCCTGCCTTAAAAAATAAGCACACAACCCTAAAGAGTAGGCCTTTAAGAAGTGGGGTGGTTTATTTATAATTGATTGTAATGCTAAGGCCCAGTTTTATTGACAATTATTAACAAAGCCTATTCAGTTCAAAACTGATTCGTACATTTGTATTTAAGAATGAAAATTTTAGTTTATCTGTTAAGCTTCAGCATCCTGATTTTATCCTGCATTACCTGCGAGGATGCACTGGATTTTGAAAGCAGTGTAACGGTTAAAACTTCATCTTTGGATATCAACAAATCGGCACATACACCAAACCAGGACGACTGTTCACCTTTGTGTACCTGTAACTGCTGCGGACAACCTTTGGTTAGCAACTTACAATTCAATGGTTTCGATTTTCTAAAGAGAACAGGCCCTACAAAGCTGAAGATATTCCACAACCAGCAATTCATCACAAATTATTTTCAGAATATCTGGCAACCGCCAAAAACGAATAAATTATTGATCGGTTAATCGGCAAAAAAGCACTTCTTGTGCTTGATCTATTTATTCAAAAATTATTCAGATTTAAATGCGAAAAATAATATTATCGTTATGCATACTTTTGTGTGCTGTAGGTGCTTATGCACAAAATAATTTCCAAATCCTTGTTAAGGAAAAGGAAAATAAATCGGCAATTAATGGGGTTACTATCCTAATTAAGGGAACTAACCAAATTGCAAAAACATTAGAAAGTGGCATTGCCTCCTTTAATAATATCCCAAATGGAGCACAAACTTTCATCATTAGAAATGTTGGGTATGAGGAACAATCCTTAAACATAACTTTTCCCATTCAGCAATTAAGCCCTTCCATTGTTTTTCTAAGTTCATCAGAAGATGAGTTAGAAGAGGTAATCATTTCCTCAACCAGAACAAGCCGTTCCATCCAAAATACACCGACACGGGTAGAAACCATCGAGCTGGAGGAAATTGATGAAAAAAGCAACATGCGTCCAGCCAACGTTTCCATGATTCTTCACGAGAGTACTGGTATTTCTGTGCAACAAACCTCGGCAACCAGTGGCAATGCAAGCATCAGGATTCAGGGCCTTGATGGGAGATATACACAGCTTTTAAAGGATGGCTACGCCAGTTTTGGAAATTTCGCAAATGGACTAAGCGTTCTCGAAATTCCTCCATTGGATTTGGCACAGGTAGAAATTATCAAAGGACCATCTTCCACATTATATGGTGCCGGAGCCATTGCTGGTGTTGTAAATTTCATCTCCAGAACCCCTAGAGAAAAGGCCGATTTTAATTTTATATTAAATCAATCTAATGTTGGGCAAACCAATATTGGAGGATTTGGCATGCAAAGAAACAAGAAATTTGGCTATAGTATTTTAGCACTGGCCAACTTTCAACGGGCTTACGATGTAGACAAAGATGATTTTACCGAGCTCCCAAAAACCAAGGATTTCACCATTCATCCTAAATTATTCTTTTATCCAAATGAGAGAACGACAATAATTCTCGGCAACTCGTTTACCAAAAGCGATAGAACTGGTGGCGATATCTTTGTTATCAATGATGGTACAGATGCCAATCATAGGTATTTTGAAAAGAATACGAGTATTCGAAATACCTCAACACTTGATTTCAGCTACAAAACCAATGGGCAAGACTTGCTGAAAGTTAAAACGAGCTTCAATTTTTTTAAACGTGGTATAGCAATTCCTGATTACAGTTTTGATGGCATAAACTATAATTCATATACCGACATCAGCTACCTGAAAAACTTAAAGAACCACAGTCTGATTTTTGGCGCAAACCTAGTTTATGATGAGTTTGTAGAGGAAAACCAATCACCAGAACTTTCAAAAGATTTTACAACGAAAACAGGCGGCGCATACGTTCAGCATACTTGGGATGTAAGTGAAAAGTTTAAGCTGGAAAGTGGTATGAGGATAGATTTTGTTCAATATTTCAATTCTTATTACAGTAAAAATGAGGCTTTCCTTCTACCAAGAATATCGGCATTGTATAAGTTTGATGAGAAATGGAGTTCAAGAATTGGCGGCGGATTGGGATACAAGACTCCAACCCTATTCATCGAGCAGACAGAAACTTTCCAATATCAAAATTTGCTTCCCTTGGAAAACGTTAATGCAGAAAGAAGTTATGGAGGAACAGCAGATATTAACTTTAAGACCAATATTGGGGAGGATTGGATGATCAGCCTAAACCAAATGTTCTTCTACACAAAGATCAATAACTCTACAATTCTGCTTCAGGATGCTTCCAATTTCTTTTATTTTGAAAACACGAAACAACCCGTTCGCAGTTTGGGTTTTGAAACAAACGCAAAGCTCATTTTCCACGAGTATTTTAAACTTTTTGCAGGCTATACCTTTACCAATGCAAAAGCAGAATATTTGCCCTTTACGCAAGACATTAGGTTATTACCAAAAAACAAATTAAATCTTGCCCTGCTTTATGAAAAGGAAAGAAACTTTAAACTCGGACTTGAGGGTTACTTCACAGATAAGCAATACCTGTACAATAACCTGCAAACCAGTCCGTTTTGGGAGTTTGGTTTTATGGCAGAAAAGGTATTTGGAAAAATCTCTATATTTATCAATGCGGAAAACTTCACCGATACCAGGCAAAGCAAATATAAAAACGTCGTAAACGGGTCGCACCTTAACCCATCTTTTGATGATATTTGGACACATACGGAAGGTAGAACCTTTAATGCTGGAATAAAATTGAAGCTTTAATAAGAAGAATATAATTCTGATGCTTGCGCTAAATTATCAACAAAAGCCATAGTATGAAAGTCCTATCAACGCATTAATACGGTAAAAACAAAAACCACAATAAAAAGGTAAAGTTTATGTTACATTTGATTCAAGCCTTTCTAAAATCGCCTTTCATGTTGAGAATAGGAATTATAACGAAATATAATAGAAAAACCGGTATGGGTATTTTAAGGGATCACAACAATCAAAAGATAAAATTCTTTGATCTATCTATCCATGATGATAAGGGGAAATCTGATTCAGTTTTCTTTGAGATTGTTAAGGGCGATTACGGTTTAATAGCAATTGATCTATACTAGAATATGAATATTTAAAATAATTGTTGCAAGTAACAAGTCTTATTGTATCTTTGCACCCTCCTTGGAAGCTTCCACTCCAAGGTTTAAGAAAGCCTTTCAGCAATGAGAGGCTTTTCTTATTTACTTAGTTTTGAAGATAACTATGCCCAATGGCGGTAAATCAACAGTTATCGAATATTCTTGATTATTATATGCGAATTTATCTGGCGTAATATCTCCCCTATTATTAATTCCACCGCCATAATAAACGATATCGTCTGAATTAAAAATCTCTTTCCATTTGCCTTTAAACGGAACGCCGATTTTATAATTTTCTCTTACAACTGGTGTGAAGTTTAATGCAATAACTAAAGTATCCTTGGCTTTAGGCCCTTTACGCATGTAAACAAATATCGATTCATTCGCATTATCTGCATCTAACCATTCGAAGCCCTCATAACTAAAGTTAAAATGATATAAAGCTGGTTCTTTGCGATAAAGAAAGTTCAATGCCTTTACCGTTTCTTGCATACCCTTATGCGGTGCATATTGCAGCAAATGCCAATCTAGCGATTGCGTAAAATTCCACTCATTAGTATCGGCAAACTCATTCCCCATAAAAAGGAGTTTTGCACCGGGATGCGTAAACATGTAGCCATATAACGCTCTTAGATTGGCAAATTTCTGCCAATCATCACCAGGCATTTTATAAAGCATTGGCGATTTCCCATGTACAACCTCATCATGAGAAAAAGGCAACATGAAATTTTCTGTAAAGGCGTAAGTCATGCTGAAACTTAGCTGATGATGATGGTGCTTTCTACCCAAGGTTTCTACCTTGAAATACTTTAGTGTATCGTTCATCCAACCCATCATCCACTTCATACCAAAGCCCAATCCGCCTGCATGAACAGGGTGGGTTACGCCAGGATAGGTACTGCTTTCCTCGGCAATGGTTTGCACACCCTCGAAATTCCCATAAACGGCTACATTTAAATCCTTAAGAAATTCTATTGCACCAAGATTTTCGCTGCCGCCATATTCATTTGTTGCTGCATCTCCATCGGCCCTGGAAAAATTAAAATATAGCATCGAGGCCACTGCATCAACCCGCAGCCCATCGGCATGGTATTGATCTAGCCAAAAAATTGCATTACTGATCAAAAACGAACGAACCTCATTTCGATCGTAATTGAATATGTACGATTTCCAATCAGGATGGAACCCCTTTTTCATGTCGGCATGCTCATACAGATGCGTTCCATCGAATTCATAAAGCCCGTGCCGATCTCCAGGAAAATGCGATGGTACCCAATCGAGGATTACGGCAATATCCGCCTTATGAAGTTCATCTATCAGGAACATTAAATCTTGCGGCGAACCGTACCGAGAACTGGCCCCGAAATAACCAGTAACCTGATAGCCCCAGCTCGGAAAATATGGAAATTCCATTAATGGCATCAGCTCCACATGGGTAAATCCCATTTCCTTTACATAAGGAACAAGTCTGGTGGCAACTTCTCTGGCATTCAGTACACGTTCAGGATTATCTGGATCTCTTTCCCAAGAACCCAAATGGATTTCGTAAACTGATATAGGTTGATCTAGAGCATTTATTTTAGCTCTCTTATTCAACCAAGATTTATCTTTCCAAGTGTAATCTGTATCCCAAACAATTGATGCCGTTTGCGGAGGATGTTCCCATCTTCTGGCATAGGGATCGCCTTTTAAGTGCTCTGACTCGTCAAAACCCTTAATAAAATATTTATAAACCTCACCCTTTGCAATCCCAGGTAAAAATCCCTCCCAAATTCCTGAAGCATCCCAGCGCTTGTTAAGCTCGTGCGAGGTTTGGTTCCAATCGTTAAAAACCCCCGTAACACTTACTTTTATCGCATTTGGCGCCCAAACCGCAAAATATGTTCCGTTTGTTTTCTCCACATCGATAAGATGCGAGCCCATTTTTTCGTACAGCCTAAAATGCTTTCCTACAAGGAAGAGGTCTATATCATAGTCAGAGAATAAGCTATAAGCCCAAACGGTTTTACTTTTATCTATTTTAGGTAAGACTGCTTTTTTTGCAGGCACTTTTTTTACTGCTGACATAGGTATTTTGGCTAGATAAATGAAGCCCCAAAAACTTAACAGTTTTGAGGCTTAAAAGTTACAGACTTAAGATCTGTATCTCAGAAAAGTTTTTGTTGCACTTAAAGTGAAGAATGTTTTTGTCATCAGTGCTATATTCAGTCACCTCTTTATTATCAACAATGATTTTTTTCACCTGAAACTTTACACCCATGATATTGCAGGCATAAAATTCATAGTTTGGTGTGTATAAGCCCTCTATTCTTTGGTTTATCTTAATGGCCTGGGTATCGCTTTTAACAGTAAATTTCTTTTCCAAATAGATATCCTGCTCAAATGCAAAGGTATCGCCGTGATCCTCATACATGTATGAATTTACTTCATAATCGCTGCTGTAAACATTCAGTACAACTTCGGTAATGGCTTTTTCATCAACATATTGCATCACTGGATATTCAGGAATAACAGACCCAGCCCTTACAAACATGGGCATGCTATCAATTTTCGCTTCAACCTCGTATTCATTTCCGCCTTCCAAAACCTCATTGGTCCAAAAGTTGTACCAGGTACCCTTTGGAAGATATACCTTTCTGGAGATTGCACCCTGCTCTAAAATCGGACAAATCAATAATTTATCCCCATAGCAAAACTCATCCTGACGAAAACTATTGCTGATATTTTCCTGCTCAAGCATTACCAATGGCCTTAAGATCGGGAAGCCATAACGGTGATGCTCCCAAAAAACCGAGTACAGATATGGCATTAATCGGTACCGCAGCTCAATAAACTTGCGATTAATATCCTCAAAAAACTCACCGAAGCTCCACGGCTCACGCTCCGCGGTATCTCCAGCAGAGTGTGCCCTCATGAAAGGCGAGAAAGTTCCCAGCTGAATCCAGCGGGTAAATAGCTCGCCATCTGGCTCTCCACTAAAGCCACCAATATCTGTTCCACAGAATGGCACACCAGATACGGAAAGACGCTGACACTGAATATTGCCCATTTTTAAGTGCTCCCATGTAGCCATATTATCGCCCGTCCAAACACTTGCATAACGTTGCATACCGGAATAACCTGCCCTAGTAATGGTGAAAGGACGTTTATTGCGCATAAGTTTTTTAAGTCCCTCGTAGGTTGATCGCACCATCTGCATACCATAAACGTTGTGTGCCTTACGGTGCGAACCACGGAAGCCATCGTAATTATGGCGAACATCGTTGGGGAAAGTTCCCGAGCCAAAAACAGCTGGCTCGTTCATATCATTCCAAAAACCAGCAACGCCCATATCTACAAGTTCCTTGTAAAGATTGCCCCACCATGTTCTCACCTTTGGATTGGTAAAATCTGGAAACTGGCATCGTCCAGGCCAAACATGCCCTTCCATATAGTAATCATCGCTTCTGCGACAGAAAAATCTTTTTTCCTTACCCTCCTTAAAAACCCAGTAATCATCATCTACCTTAATTCCAGGATCGATCATTACAACCGTCTTAAATCCATCATCAGAGAGCTCTTTGATCATCCTCCTTGGATCTGGAAAATATTTTTTGTTCCAGGTGAAACAGCGATAACCATCCATGTAATCGATATCGAGATATATGGCATCGCACGGGATTTTACGATCCCTGAACTGCTTTGCGATTTCCTTGACCTTGGATTCTGGATAGTAACTCCAACGGCACTGCTGGTAACCTAAGGTCCATTTTGGAGGCATTGGATGGGTACCGGTCAAACTTGCGTAGCGTTTAACCACATCCATAATATGCGGACCGTGGATGTAGTAATATTGGAGTTCACCACCATCGGACCAAAAACTAGTTTTACTTACATCTTCCCCGCCAAAATCGAAATACGACTTAAAGGTATTATCGAAAAAGATACCGTAAGCGGCCTGATTGTGTAAGCCTATATAAAATGGAATGGTTCGGTATAATGGATCCTGATTCCAGCCAAAGGAATATGCATCCGTGTTCCAATTCTCAAATCTTCTACCGCGCAGGTTAAAATTCCCTGATTTATCGCCCAAACCAAAAAAGTTTTCCTCTGGATGGCATTTCTTGGTTGCATAGATATAGTAACCCCCGAAATCGGTATTCTCTTCCCAATGCATTGAATTGGCCTCATCAACCATCACAATATTGGTAATATTATCAGAGAACGATATGTGAAAGTTTGCCTTTTCGATCTTACAGGTAACAGAGTGCGTAGAAACGGTATAATGGTCTTCATGTTCCTGCATCTTAAAGACAGAAACCTTTTGATCAACCTCTGGCACTGCGTAAGAGAAATCATCTAAGAAAACACCATGTGGGGCCAATCTAACGCGAATAATCTCATCGCTAACTACCCGGATCTCTACCCTGGCATCGCCATCAGAAAAATAGAAACGATTGCCTTCTTTCTTAACTTTTTTAACCTCGCCAAGGTATTGTTTAACAATTGGCTTTACAGATATATCTACGGGGTTATTTAAGTGCTGTATTTCCTGTTCTTTTTCGATCAGGTCACTTACCTCGATAGGTTTGTCGTCTTGAGCTTCCATTCTTATTTATTCAAAAATTTAAATCCTTTACCTTAAAACTGCAAATGCCCTAAGAAAGTACTATAATACAAATATTTTATAAAAGGGAGGAAGTAAATTTTCAAATCCGTACATAAAGTTTAAGGATGATTGTTTTAAAAGATTATTATTTTGAGAGATTAAATAAAAAGAGCA
The DNA here is from genome assembly GCF_004331675.1 of Pedobacter frigidisoli. Taxonomy (GTDB): domain Bacteria; phylum Bacteroidota; class Bacteroidia; order Sphingobacteriales; family Sphingobacteriaceae; genus Pedobacter; species Pedobacter frigidisoli. The sequence continues at coordinate 47,051 of NZ_SJSN01000018.1, forward strand.
ATAAAAAACCCTCAGTAACTTGTTGAGCTACCAAGGGCTGAAAGATTATAAATATAGCTATGGATTAAAAGTAAATGCTAGATAATAAATCGCTCCTGCTGCTGGATTACCATAAGAAGTGATATAATACTTATTCATGATATTAGACCCACCCAATTTAATTGAAGACATTACCGATGGAATTTTTAAACTAACCTGGGCATCCAAGGTACTGTAGGCAGGAACTTGACCTGCTGAGAAAGAAGAGTTCCAGTAGAATTGATCTTGCCAGCGGTAGGAAATATTGAAACCAAAGTTCTTGATGATTTCCCTATTTCCCAATCCTAGATTATAACGGATCTTTGGCGTGTTAAAATCATTGATATAATTTTCAGGAAGATCACCAATTTGATTATAGGATACGTTTCCGCTCACATTCCATTTACCCATTAGATAATCTAGGCCTAAAGCACCACCATATGAGGTTACTTCGCCTTCGGCATTGATTGGCACACCATATTTAACAAAGCTTCCACCAACATTTTGGTAAACATTGACCGCTGTAATAAAGTTCTTATATTGATTGTAGTAAGCATAAGCATCGATTAATAATCTTGGGCCTAACAATCCTTTATAACCAATCTCATAGGCTTTAACACTTTCTGGTCTCACGCCCCTAGCATCAAAAGTGTATTTTTGAAGTAATGCAGGATTGGCAGCCCCGCCAATAACTGAGGCTAAGTAAGCCCTGTAGCTTGCTTCTGTATATCCTTTGGTCGCTTCAACATTCAATCCATATTTGCTCAAGAATTCTGGTAGACCGCCGATTAAACGCTGAGATCCTCCTCCAACTGAAAGATCTATGTACTGATTTTGAGTAGTTGGATTACGATATCCCGTTTGAAATGACAAACGGATATTATTGTTTTTAGCAACAGTAAATACACCTGTTATTCTAGGGGTGAAACGTCCCTCAAAATTCGTGCTCTTATCATAACGGCCAGCAACTGTCAATTTAAATACCTCACCAAATTTTTTACCTACCTGGGCAAAAGCACCATATTCATCAATATCGATCTTACGATTTAAATCGTCGAAGATTGTACCACCAGATCTTAATTGATAAGTTCTTGAGGAAGCACCAACCTGAAATTCCAGGGCATTATTCAGCAGGTTTGTAAAATTGTACATTCCCTCATAATGGTAAAGATTTGTTTTATCATCAAACTTTGCTCCATAGATCCCCTTACTTGCATCAGTTGCACTAATGGTTGTATTCTTGATCTGCTCTTTCGCCACGGCAAAATTAGTTGAACCAGGCGCAAACCTTCCAGCATCGGCAGTCGCTCTTGCCGCTGCCTGAGCCGCAGCATCACTTGCTCCTTGTGACCTTGCCGCTGAATAGGCAATGGTATATGTTGGAAACCAAGCTGCTGCAGTAGGACTTGACTTTTCATTGATATAACTTCCTAAGATTGAAGAGATATATGAATCGCCTGAACGTTCTTGAGTAGTGTAGCCTCTTAAGAAGAAATCCTGACCTTTCAACTCTAATTTATACTGACCAATATTAAAATTACGTAAGGAGTAACGATCGGAACCTGTATAGACCGAAGTTCCCGTTCCCCAGTTAGCTTGTGCTACCAATTGAATTGTTGGGGTAAAATTATAATAGGCCGCACCCGACATTTTCATCGATTTGGTATTATAATCAACCAAATCCTCCTCGTTATAACCTGTCCTAGAAACCGTTTGGCTTGCAGTTGTTCCTTTGTTTAGGCTATATACTACGCCTAAAAACGGCAAGGCAGGCCTTAATGCCGCATACGCTGGGTTGGTACTAACCAGGGTAACAATTTGAGGGTAGGTTAATCCACTGCCAATAAAGCTGTTGAATGCACCAAACCCTGCTGGAGAGGAAGCCTGGAAAGCGGCCTGTACCGATCTTGCTGCGCCTAATAAATTTGAATTCACCTCATCACCATAAGAGTTGACCCCATCATACCCCGGATCAGATATTCTGTCACCAGGTTTTACACCATTCGCCACTCTATCAAAATTAGAATAGTTATTCGCCATCCAATCTTTTGCCTGCAGGAATGAAAATGCGGCCTTGACCCCGAACTTGTTGTTCCATGATTTGGCCAAACGTACATCCAATTGGTTAAAAGGTTGTACGCTGCTGTTATCGTCATTTACATGATTTACGCCAGTCTTATATTGAAAACTTGCACCTTGATATTTGAATGGATCCTTAGAGGTCATCAACAACGTTCCATTGATACCACCAGCGCCATATAATGCCGAAGATGCTCCCGGTAAAAGTTCGACGTTATCGATATCCAACTCGGTTATACCTACAATATTTCCAACGGAGAAATTCAAGCCTGGTGCCTGGTTATCCATTCCGTCGATATATTGATTGAAACGGGTATTACCATTTGAGTTGAAACCACGGGTATTAATCGACTTGAAAGTTAAACTCTGCATACTGCTCTCTACTCCTTTCATATTATTCAAGGCATCGTAGAAGGATGGTGCGGCAATTTCCCGAATTGAGGCAGCGCTCATGCGCTCAATGGAAACTGGAGATTCCAATATGCGCTCTGGCGTTCTCGATGCAGAAACCACAACGTCCCCTCCCAATTGCACAGCGGTTTCCAGTTCCAGGTTGATGCCCGTGGTACTGCCCGTAACCTGCTGCTCTACCGTTCCGTAACCTACATAAGAAGCAACTATGGTAAACGGAGCTTTGGCGGCTGTTGTAAATGAAAAAGTTCCATTACTCGAGGATGCCGTACCACCGGATTGACCTTTAATGGTAACACTAACGCCTGCCAACCCTTCTTTTGATTGCTTATCCTTTACGGTTCCGCTAACCGTAATGCTCTGTGCCCGTGCCGCAATGTTTATTGCACACACAAAAAATAACACATAGAAGATCTGTGTAAAAATTCTGCTCATAAATGATTGTTAATTTGGTTATTTGTAATATTAGTTAGTTAAACTTAAATGCTTTTTTTCAATTAAACAAATTATGTTTGCATAATAATTTCAAATCAATTTATAATTTTGATTGATACCCAGTTTGTTGTATTTTGCAATAAACATAAATCATCATTTTACTTTACCTTAGTAACTTGAGATATTTAGCTAACCATTATGAATAAAATTAAAGCTCTATTCTGCCTCGTAATCCCTATAGCACTAGCCTTCTTATTTAACACCAAATTAGGAAGTACTCCCCCACTCCTAAAATTTTTAAATCCATTTATGGGTTTTTGGCAAAATGCCGAAAACAACCATTTTATGTTCAATCATAAGGCCAAGATCAAGGGCGCTATCGATGAGATCGAAATCGTCTTTGATGACAGGATGATTCCGCACATTTTCGCAAGGAATGACCACGATCTTTATTTGGCACAAGGTTATGTTACAGCCATGCATCGCCTTTGGCAGATGGATTTTCAAACGCGTTTTGCTGCTGGAAGAATTAGTGAGGTAGTGGGTGATAAGGCCATTGAGGTAGATCGATATCAGCGCAGAATGGGCATGGTCTATGGAGCAGAAAATTCATTAAAAGGCATGATGGCCAATCCAAAATCCAAGGAAATGATCTTGGCCTATACCGATGGCATTAATGCCTACATCAAAACACTTTCACACGCAAATTATCCGCTGGAATATAAGATACTGGATTTTAGGCCCGAAAACTGGACACCCGTAAAATGTGCGCTGCTACTTAAGCAGATGTCTGCGGTTTTGGCCATGGGTTCTGATGAATTTTACATGACCAATATCTTAAGGAAATTCGGTCCAGACATTACAAAAGATCTTTTTCCCGATTACCCATTCCGTGAGGATCCTATAATTCCTGTTGGAACAAAATGGGATTTTTCTCCGCTCCCAACGCCAAAAACACCAGAAAGCTTTACAAAGGCAATTACTGGTGAGGTAAGAACAAGGGAAAAGATTGAGGGGATTGGCAGTAATAATTGGGCACTATCTGGCTCAAAAACTGCTTCAGGATTCCCAATTTTAGCCAATGATCCTCATTTGGATCTCACACTTCCATCCATCTGGTACCAAATTCAATTGCATGCCCCTGGTGTAAATTCCTATGGTGTCTCACTTCCTGGTGCGCCAGGAATTATCATCGGTTTCAACCAGAAAATTGCCTGGGGCGTTACCAATGTGGCGGCTGATGTTCTAGATTTTTATCAAATCAAGTTTAAGGACACTACCCATAACGAATACTGGTATAACAATAAATGGAATGCAACCACCAAGCGATTGGAAACGATAAAAGTTAGAGGTGGCAAGGATGAAATCGATACTGTTTTCTATACCCATCATGGTCCGGTTGTCTATTTTCAGAAGCCAAAATATGGTCGGGCGAACAACGTTCCTGTTGGCGATGCACTACGCTGGATTGCGCATGACAGCTCCAACGAGCTCATGACTTTCTACTATTTAAATCGAGGAAAAGACTATACTGATTACCGTAAGGCACTTACCTATTATACTGCGCCGGCACAAAATTTTGTTTTCGCCAGTGTGGATAATGATATTGCCATTACACCCAATGGAAAATTCCCCTTAAAATGGAAAGACCAGGGTAAGTTTATTCTGGATGGAACTGATCCGGCCTACGATTGGCAAGGCTGGATTCCCGCAGCGCAAAATCCAACCGTTAAAAACCCACCACGAGGTTTTGTGAGCTCGGCAAATCAATCCTCTACAGATACAACCTATCCCTATTATATCAATTGGGAATTTGCACCGTATGAGCGGGGAAAAAGAATTAACGAACGTTTAGGGGCAATGAGCAAGGCAACAATGGATAGCATCAGGTTGATGCAAACAGACAATTACAGCATTATGGCACAAAATCTTGTTCCAGCCCTTGTTCCACTATTGGATAATGAAAAACTAAATGCAACGCAAAAAGAGTCATTAAACTACATAAACAAATGGAACAAGCGTTATGATGCTGATCAGATTGCGGCAAGTGTTTTCGAAATCTGGACCAAGCGCTTGTCTTTCAATATCTGGAATGATGAGTTTGAGGTGGAGGGTATCCCAATGCGTTATCCATCCAGGGATCGTACTGTCGAAATGATCCTCAAGGAACCAAATGCTTCTTGGTACGACAACATCAAAACCACTCAAAAAGAAACATTAAGCGACTTGGTCAATGAGGCATTTAAATATAGCTGCGATAGTCTAGAACTCAGGTTTGGTCCAATAAACAAGGATTGGAACTGGTCTAACGTGAAGCAGACCAACGTTCCTCATTTGGCTAAAATCCCGGGATTTGGCTCGCAGGTATTACAAATTGGAGGTGGAAAAAGCACTATAAATGCCTTGAGCGAAACCAATGGCCCATCGTGGAGAATGGTTATCGAACTTGGAAAAACCCCAAAGGGTCATGGCGTTTACCCTGGCGGACAATCGGGGAACCCGGGCAGCAAGTATTACGATAATATGATCGATACTTGGGCAAGCGGAAAACTTTATGATCTTTTCTATATGCAAACGCCTGATGATAGATCGGGCACAATTATCTCTCGTTTAAAAATTTCAAAATAGCATCACATGGTTTTCATCGTTATATTAATTATCTGCTTCTTACTCCAAATGGTTGCACCCTGGTGGATCATGATTGTAATCTCATTTACAACCTGTGGCATTATCGGAAAAACAGGCAAGATCGCTTTTTGGCAATCCTTTCTTGCAATTTTTCTACTTTGGATTGGCTATGCCCTGTTCAAAAGTTTACCAAACGACAACGTTCTGGCCAGCCGAGTTGCTATAATGACAGGCATTAAACTTTGGTGGGCACTTCTACTGGTCACCGGAATATTGAGCGGGCTGGTTGCGGGAATAAGTGGCTTTTGTGGCTATCAATTCCGCATGGCGATGCTAGCAAAAAAAACTGACGAAAAAATAGCATAATGCTTCGTACTTTTGCATCGTGAATACGAGAGCTGAAGATATATTTTCTGTACATACCAAGGAGGATTTTGAAAAAATTGCCCTAAACATTTTTAGGCATCAAGCAGAAAACTGCAACATTTACAGGGAATATATTCATCATTTGCATGTGGAGATTGACGGGGTTTCCGAAATCCCACAAATACCCTTTCTTCCGATCAGCTTTTTTAAGAGCCACAGTATCTTGAGTAATAACGATCCGATTAAGGTAAGCTTTAGTAGCTCGGGCACTACTGGGATGATTCAGAGCAGTCACCATGTTACCGAGGTAAGGCTATATGAACAAAGTTATTTGCAAGCCTTTAATCAGTTTTATGGCAATGTGGAGGATTATTGTTTTCTGGCCCTACTTCCATCCTATCAGGAAAGATCGGGTTCCTCATTAATTTATATGGTTGATGATCTGATCAAAAAAAGCAACCATCCGCAAAGTGGCTACTTCCTCTATAACCATGATGAACTGCTAGAGACCTTGCTTCAACTAAAATCAAAAAACCAAAAGACGGTCTTAATTGGCGTGACTTATGCCTTATTGGATCTCATCGAGAAATACGACATCGATTTCCCCGAACTCATTGTAATGGAAACTGGCGGTATGAAAGGCAAGCGTAAGGAAATGGTTCGCGAAGAACTTCATCAGGGATTGACAAAAGGTTTCGGCATTTCGGCTATCCACAGTGAGTATGGAATGACGGAATTGCTTTCTCAGGCCTATTCTTTGGGCGATGGAATCTTCAACTGCCCAGGGTGGATGAAAGTCTTGATCAGGGATACAAATGATCCATTAACACTTATTGCGAACGGAAAAACAGGCGGCATAAACGTCATTGATTTGGCTAACATCAATTCATGCAGTTTTATCGCCACACAAGATCTGGGTAGGATAAACCCTGATGGAAGTTTTGAGGTATTGGGGAGATTCGACAATGCCGATATCAGGGGCTGTAACCTATTGGTTCAATAGTGATGAATTGATTTGATCGGCGCAAGCCGCACATGTACCAGTAGCAATTAAGTTAAGGTGGTTTACCCTAAATCCAGCTGGAACCTTAAAAGATGGAACCTTTACATTATCAAGGCAATAGATTTTCTGACAGCGATTACAGTTAAAATGAACATGCTCATCATGATGTGCCTTGGCGGTACATTTACCAGAGCAGATCGCGTAATTTGCTGTTCCATGGCTATCCAATACCTTATGGATAATCCCTTTTTCTTCAAAAGCTTGCAAAACACGGTAAAGCGTAACGCGATCGGCAGATTTGCCCATTAACTGTTCCAAATAGGGCTGCGATGTTGCAGAGTCCCTCCCACTTAGAATTTCCAGCACCTGCAACCTCGGAGCAGTTCTTTTCAATCCCTTTTTTACCAGTAGTTCTTCGAGAAGTGCTGTATTATTATCCATTACCGAACAAAAATAAACAAATATATCCTCAATTAGATCATTGGAAAAACCCTTTGAAACAACAAAGGTTCCAGATATTCAAATCCAGAACCCTTACCTATATTGATGATTTATCCTATTCAGCAACCAGGAGAAAATAATTTCTTCTACCTTTTTGCACCACAACAAACTGATCATTGATTAAATGCTCCGTATTGAAAACGAACGCTACATCGGCGACCTTTTCCTTGTTCACAGAAACACCACCGCCCTGAACTAGCTTTTTGGTTTCACCCTTTGATGGAAAAACAGTAGTATTTTCAGCAAGTAATGTAGCGATATCAATTCCGCCAGCCAATTCAGCTTTGGAAATCTTAAACTGGGGAATTCCCTCGAACATTTCCAGCACCTGGCTTTCGGAAAGCGTTTTCAAAAAGTCGAGCGAACTGTTGCCAAACAAAAACTCAGAGGTTTTGATAGCAGTTTCTAAGGCTTCAACAGAATGTGTTTTAACCGTTATATCTTCGGCTAAAGCTTTCTGCAAAATGCGTAAGTGGGGAGCAGCATCATGTTCCTTTTCTAGAGCCTCTATCTCCTCCTTATTCTTTAGGGTAAAAATCCTGATCCATTTTTTAACGTCATCGTCAGATGCGTTTAACCAAAATTGGTAAAATTTATAGGGGGAGGTTTTTTCAGGATCTAGCCAAACTGCACCACTTTCTGTCTTACCAAACTTGGTTCCATCGGCCTTTTTAATTAACTGTGTAGTAATCGCATAAGCGGTCCCAGCATCTTTTCTTCTAATCAGTTCCGTTCCGGTAACGATATTTCCCCATTGATCAGAACCACCCATTTGCACTAAACAGTTATTATTCTTCCATAAATGGTAGAAATCGTAACCCTGAATCAGTTGGTAGCAAAACTCTGTAAAAGACAATCCGGCATCACCCGATAAACGGCTTTTCACGCTGTCCTTGGCCATCATATAATTTACGGTGATATGCTTTCCTACATCCCTAATGAATGTGAAAAGGTTCATATCCTTAAACCAATCGGCATTGTTAACCATTACCGCACCATTTCCGGAATCCTCAAACTTTAAGAATTTTTGCAATTGGGCTTTCATTCCCTTAAGGTTGTACTCAATCATTTCTGGGGTTTGCAGGTTACGCTCATCAGATTTTCCCGATGGATCGCCAACCATTCCGGTAGCGCCACCCACAAGCGCAAATGGCTTATGTCCAGCTCTTTGAAAATGAATTAAGGTCATGATCTGCGTCAAATGTCCCACATGTAGCGAATCTGCAGTTGGGTCAAAACCGATATAACCAGAAGTCATGCCCTCGTTCAACTTTTCCTCCGTATTCGGCATAATATCATGCAGCATGCCTCGCCACCTTAATTCTTCAACAAAATTCGCCATTGTACAAACACTTTAATAATTGTGGCTGCAAAGATAAAATTTTAGCTGTAGAAAATTTTTAATTTTCAATCTAGTTTTCTGGCCTTATCATTATTAGAAAAGCAGGACCAGCAATTATGGCCAGTGTAGTCCTGCCATTTGCTTTACTCACCCAATAAAACCTGCAGGAAATTGAAGATCCTGAAATCGGCTTCGTGTTCGCTCCTGTTAGGTTTATTACAATTAAGCCGGTAATCCTAATTTGCGTTATTCCGGGCTCAGGTCTTAAACCAGCTTTTAAAATCAGCCTTTGCGATATCAAAATCTGCATGACCAATCAAACAATTTAGACTTGCATCACTACGAATGGCCTGATTGGGGATGCCTGCATTGTTAAGCCAGTTATCGCAGAGTTTCTCAATGAGCAATACTTCCCTGTCCTCAACAGCATCCATATCCGTCTCATTCAAGGTAACATATTCATCCTTGCTAATGCCCGGTGGAAGATCCCAATGTTTGCCATTTGTATCGTTAATTAAGATTGGCCGAAGCACCGGGTTCATCCTAATAAAATCTATGGGTTTAGCGGGCATAGCGGAATTGAGGATCGTGTAAGCAATAAACGCTGCCGTGTCTGGTGGATCATTTAATATACTCGTACCCATCTTTTGAATATCCTTGATCAAGCCAGGTTCTTCATGTTTAGCCTTTAATTCCGCGTACTTAGCTGGAATATCCTCGTCAGCCTGAAGCTGGACCACACTGCCCGTTCCAATGGATAGTACCTGAATATGTTCAATTTGATACTGTTCGCGATTACAGATGGCCTCCGTTACCGCCGCAAGAACCGGATTGTTATTTCCCGTAACGCCTCCATCCCAGTAATATTTAAGCTTGTTGTTTACCTTAAACATCGCCGGTTCGTTAAAATAGTTTACTGGCGCAGTGCTTGAGGCATGTATGGCATCAACTAAGCTCACCAAACAATCTGACGGAGCTGGAGCAACCGCAGGCAGATTTCTCAACTTCCGCTCAATGACCGAGGTCGAGGCCAGGCTATCGCAATCCGTTCTAAACATTTCTGCCCTGTTGCGATAATAATCGTAGCCAATAATCAAAAATTGTGTTTTCACCTCGCCGCCAATGGCAACATGAGCTGGAATATGCATTAAATCGATGGTCGATATTCCGGGTAGAATTTCCTTTAATGCCTTATGCTTGCGCTTGGTGGCATACTTCGCCCCAATCATAAATATTCTTGCCACACTGGAAAGTAAGCTTTTCTCAAAAAAACTGAGTCTGGAGAATACCCTACTCCTCAGTTTTTCATCACCAAAGATCTTTTCAATCTCGGATAGGCGAAGATTTTCGGCCATGGCCGCAGCAACCAAGCTCCCACCACTATTTGCTGCCACCAGATCAAATTCCCGTAAAACCTCATGCCCCGTTGGATCTGGATTATTAAAGGTTTCTGCAAAAAGTTTGCGCAGGCATTTCACCTGGATGATTGCCCAAGATCCACCTCCATCGAGAGAGAGGATCTTATAATTTCTAGGAATAGGCATGATTGATTGGTTAAGGTAATTAAATCTATAAATAATTAGCTTACAAAGCAATACATTTCTAAAGCACAATATTTTAATGTTTCGGTTTTGCAACCACCAAGAAAACATTATCTTGCCGATATGAACTTTCTATCCCATTATTACTTCGATAGGTCAACTGCTGATGCCAATGTGGTGATGGGAACTGTTTTGCCAGATCTGATTAAAAATGCCTCGAAAGCGGCAAACCTTTACCCACAGAAAAGTGGGTTTTTATTTATGGGCAACCCGGATGAAGAGGGCCTGTTAAAGGGATGGAAAAGACATTTGGCTGTAGATCTGTTATTTCATTCCTCGAATTTCTTTTTGGAAAAAACCACGGCACTAAAACAGCTCATTAAGCCACTTGTAGAAAACACGGCAGTTCGTCCATCTTTTTTGGCGCATATTGGTCTCGAACTCCTGCTCGATCATTTGCTTATCGAAGAGAATCTTATCCAGGTGAATCACTTTTATGATAAGTTGATTGCCGTTAGACAGGATTCGCTAAGCGATTTTCTGGAACATTGCAAACTGAAAGATCCTGAGGTGTTCCTTAATTTTTTGGAAAGGTTTATCAGTAGCAAATACCTTTTGAGCTATCAAAAACTAGAAAATATCAGCTATGCCTTAAATAGGATTTGCCTGCGTTTATGGCCAGAGACTTTGAGCGAGCTTCAGTTACAGGAACTCACCTTTCAGCTTGGCATTTTCAAGGAGGTCTTGCAGCAAGATTTTATGGATATTTTTAAGGAGATTGAGGGGAAGCTGATTTAATATTTTAATATATTTGAAAAAAAACCAAACATTAAATGAAGAACAAACTAACGCTCTCCCTCCTGATCATATTTTTTCAGTTCAAGATTTTCGCTCAAACTCAAATTAAGGTGATCAAAAAACCAACTTGGAACATCAAAACGTCCTATGATAGTAAATATGGCTCCAAATTGGATTTGTCAGGAAATGCCATAGCCATGATTGTTGATGTCCCTAAGGCTGATTTTGCGGTAGTAGTAGTTGATGATAAACTTAGCCAAAAGTGGTTGGTAGAAATGAACGGATTCCCATTGGCGATAGGAAAGTTTAAGCAACATGTGATGATCGTTTCAGCCACGGATCGTTCTTTTTTCAAGAGCTTTACCAATCAGTTCAAGGCAACGCTTTTGGATGAGAAAACAGGGCGGATAATTTCTGAAAAAATTATTTATGATGGTAGCAAGGATTATGTTGAAACGCCAGATTTCTTTTTCTCGAAAGATGGTTCGTATTTCAAGATGGCCGTACGTTTAACTGGGCTAAAGAGAAAAGTTCATGTTGGATTACCCGTTGTTGGATTTTTTACCGCACTTAAGTTGAATAAGGATTTCAACGAATCACAAAGCTACACAGTGATAGACTTTAACGATAAACTGGAACAGGTTCAAAAAATGGAACCCGAAATGCCTGATGGAGACTCATGGAAAGCATCGTGTGGAGACGATGGCAGTTTTATTATTAGCACCTTAGATGCGATCAAGGGCAAATGTCATGTGGCGATTTACCTTTCGAGTAACTCAACACCCTTGAAAACGGTGACTATGCCGATTGATCTTTACAACTCGGATGAGATCTCTTCCATTTTCTTTGCAAGCAGTAAAACTCCCCTCATTAACTATGTTGCCCTTTTTTATAAAACTAAATCGAAAGAAATGGCATCGTTCGTTGCAAGGGTCGATTTTAACACGGGAACCTACGCTCTAAACAACGAAATATTTGATAAGGCGCATGTAAGGGACTTGGAAAAATCATTCGTGCCAGCTAACAAAAAATTTGATGAATTGGATTTTGGGAATATTAAATCCTTAAATGTAAGACATTTGGAGGAAATCAATGATCAACTCTTGTTGACTGTATCTAGTCAATACTCCGTTTACAGCAGTCATACCTCAGCTACTTTTGATGGATCTGTATTGATGAGCATGTTTGACCAAAAGATGAAGAAGATGTACCATCAATTTATACCCAGGCTCTACGTAAGCCAAACCTCTGAGGGTTCGGAGGTGTCATTTAACGTAAATAACAGGACGCTAAGAATATTAGCGAATAGTAAGTACGGGGCAGATGCGATAAATGCGCTTTATGCTGAGATGGATATTACCTCAGGCGCATACAAGAAAATCGATTATATCTCAAAGGATGATATTAAAGGTCATTACTATGCCAATACCTCGTCGATTAGTTGGTTAAATGATAGCTTTGTTGTTCCCTTTGTAGAACGTGTTGGCGTATTTAGCAAAAACGTAGATCTACAGCTTTTACAACTAAAATATTAATCCCTTTACACCTTTTTCTATATTTGCCTTATGGCGCAGTCTGCAATAAAAGAAGAAATGGATGCCATAGTGGCGGAGCTTAACCAGCATAATTATAACTATTATGTATTGGCCATGCCCACTATTGGCGATTACGAATTTGATAAAAAGCTGAGGCACCTGGCCGAGCTGGAAAGAACAAATCCGGATTTGGCAGATCCAAACTCCCCTACTCAGCGTGTTGGCGGCGACATCACCAAGAACTTCGTTACCGTAAACCATAAATACCCGATGTTATCGTTGGGAAATACCTATAACGAGCAAGATCTTCGCGATTTTGATGAACGCATCCGAAGGGCAATCGGTGATAACTTCCAATATGTTTGCGAGCTCAAGTTTGATGGTTTATCCATTAGCTTAACTTATGAGAATGGCAAACTCTTGAGGGCGGTAACCCGTGGCGATGGTACAAAGGGCGATGATGTGACCAACAATGTAAAAACCATTCATACCATTCCCCATCAGATCAAAACCCATGAGGCACCAGATCACTTTGAGATTCGCGGTGAGATTTTTATGCACAAGGCCGCTTTTTTAAAGCTGAATGCAGCTCGAGAGGAGCTTGGAGAAATCGCTTATGCAAATCCAAGGAATTTTGCCTCTGGCACCATTAAAATGCAAGATAGCAAGGAAGTGGCAAAACGTCCCTTGGATGGATTTATCTATTTTTTATATACCGATAAGAACGAGTTCAAGAACCATTGGGATAGTCTGCAGGCCGTAAAGAACTGGGGCTTTCATGTTTGTGAGCACAATAGATTGGTGAATAACATCGATGATGTACTTTCCTTTATTCACCATTGGGAGACAGGGCGATTTAAACTAAGTTATGATATTGATGGAATCGTAATTAAGGTAAACAGTTATGCCCAGCAACAGGAACTGGGATTTACGGCCAAGTCTCCACGTTGGGCTATTTCATATAAATACAAGGCTGCAGAGGTAGAGACTATTCTCGAGAAAGTTACCTATCAGGTCGGTCGCACGGGAGCAGTAACGCCTGTAGCGAACTTGAAACCGGTGCTATTGGCTGGCACAACGGTAAAAAGAGCTACGCTGCATAATGCGAACGAGATTGAGCGTTTAGATCTGCATTTGGGCGATACCGTTTTTGTAGAGAAAGGTGGCGAGATTATTCCTAAGGTGATCAAGGTAAATCCTGATAAGCGAAAACCTGGATCTGTTAAGGTTCAATACCTGCACAATTGCCCAGAATGTGGTACCGAACTGATTCGGAAAGAGGGAGAGGCGGTTCATTATTGTCGGAATGATGAGGGCTGTCCGCCGCAAATCGTTGGCAAGATCCAGCATTTCATTTCTCGCAAGGCGATGAATATTGATGGCTTGGGCGATGAGACCATTGAAACGTTCTTTAAAAGAGGGTTAATCAATCACATCAGTGATTTGTACACCTTATTTCAAAAATCAGATCAACTGAAAGGTATCGATCGCTTTGGTGAACGCTCTATCGACAACATGCTCATTGGCATAGAAAAATCAAGGGAAATGCCTTTTGAGAAGGTATTGTTTGGACTGGGAATTCGATATGTTGGAGAAACTGTTGCAAAGAAACTGGCCGCTGGAATGAGGAATATTGATAATCTTGCCAAGGCAACTGTTGAAGAACTGATTGCTATCGATGAGATTGGGCAGCGCATTGCCGAGAGCATTGTTGAGTATTTTGGAAAATCTGAGCACTTATCGCAGGTAGAATTATTAAAATTGGCCAGATTGCAGTTTGAAATTGAAGAAAAGATAATTACGCTAGACAGTGATTCTCTTATTGGAAAAACATTCGTAATTTCGGGCGTTTTTGAAAACTTTGGCCGTGAGGAATTAAAGGACATGATCGAGGCCAATGGTGGAAAGATTTTAAGCAGTATCTCTGCCAAGTTAAACTACCTGGTTGCTGGCGATAATATGGGCCCATCGAAACTGGAAAAAGCAACGAAGTTAAATATTCCGATAATTAGTGATAGGGTGTTATTGGAAATGATAGCAGGAAAATGAGTGAATGAGTGGATTATTGAATAATAGAATGAGCAATCGCTATAAAATTCAATCATTCAAAATTCAAAATTCAATAATTATATTTAAAAATGAACAAATTTCAGGGTACTGGTGTAGCATTGGTTACGCCTTTTAACGCAGACGGATCGGTTGATTATAATGGTTTAAAAAACCTGATTAATCACTTGGTTGATGGAGGGATAGATTATCTCGTTTCCTTAGGTACAACAGGCGAAACAGCCACAATGACTAAGGAGGAGAAGAAGAAGGTGTGGGCGTTTACTGCTGAAATCAATAATAATCGTTTACCGCTGGTTGCCGGAATTGGTGGAAATAATACTTTAGCTGTTGCTGAGGACATCAAGGCTTTTGATACAACTGGATATGGTGCGATACTATCTGTAAGTCCCTACTACAATAAGCCAACCCAAGAAGGTATCTATCACCACTACAAATACCTATCGGAGATTGCTCCCTTGGATTTGATTTTATATAACGTTCCTGGGCGTACGGCGAGTAACATGAGTCCGGAAACGATTTGCAGATTGGCGAATGATTTTGAAAATATCATCGGGATAAAAGATGCCTGTGGCAGTTTTGATCAATTTAACCAAATCATGAGAGATAAGCCAGCAGATTTTTTATTGATCTCTGGTGATGATCCAATTACCTTACCGATGATCGCTTTAGGCGCTTCAGGAATTATTTCTGTTGTAGGAAATGCATTGCCAAAACAATTTTCTGATATGGTGAGACAATGCCTTGCGGGCGAATTCAAATCTGCACTTCCCGCTCATTTAAGCTTGGTTGAGTTTACCCGTTTGGCATTCGCTGAAGGTAATCCGGCTGGAGTAAAGGCGGCCCTGAAACATTTAAATATCTGTGGCGATACAGTTCGGCTTCCCTTGGTAAAAGCATCTTCAGGTTTGGAAAAATCAATTATTGAAGAAATAGATAACCTGAGCCAATTGGTATAGATATTAAACTTGCCCACCGGTAGATTGGGTGTCAAGAAAAGATAGGTTAATTCCCTGTGCTATATTCAGTACTGGATTAACCTATTTTTTTTGTAGGTAATTAGAAAAATACAACGATAACTACTGTATGTCAACAACTTAAAACATATACCATTAAATCATCTGTTTTTAATTAGAGTAGCGCTATTATTTCTATGGGGGCAAATTGGTACGATACGAGCAATCTGGTAATCAGGAAAATTACAAGTTCATCAGATAAAATAAAGAGGCCTATGAATTTCGGAAGCCTCTTTGCTGCTAACTCACCCTAGTAATGCCTTAGAGGGGTTGGAATGTTTTTCCATATGGTTATCATTTCACGATCAAGCCATAAAAAAATTGCTGCCCCGGATAATAGCGCTCCCTGAGTTCGAAATTTTCAAAGGCCAGTCCACCTGGAATATCGATATACATTGCTGGATCATTTGCATTGCCCGCCCAATATTTAAGTCTTCCATTTACCCTCAATCTAAGTGATGGATCAAAATGCCTTCCCGGTTTTCGCCAATATTGGTCAAGTTTTACGGGCAAGCGATACGCCCAACCACGGTAGGCTAAATATCTTTCTTCATTAGGCCACGATTTAAGTTCAGTTAGGGATTCATTCTGTGAGGCTATCGCAATAAGATCACCGTGTTTATCCACTTTAAGTTGATTGTAGGAATATTCATGCTTCTCCACAAAATTATTATCGGGGAATCCGCTATAAAGCTTGCGTGAATCAATAACCTCATCTTTCAAGGCCAACAATCTCAATCTTCCATAATTGCCCATGGTAGCGGTAATGGTACATTGTTGCATGGGTTCAGAATCAGCCTCGTTAAGAACTTCAATCCCAATTTCATTGGGCATGGCGCTATTGATCGAAATTTTTAGATAGGGATGCGCACCGTTCGAAAACCGTTCTGTGCGAACGATTACGGATAATATCTCACTTTTACCATTGCGAATAACCTTGCCTAAAGCTGGCGGGGCACTTGGAATAGCTGTAGTAGTAATAGAATCAGCACTCCAGAAAACCATTCCCTGTTGGTTATCCGTTTTAGAGATGGCAAGTTCTGAAAGTGTAAGTTGGCCTTTCACTATCGGTTCAATGGCCAAAAAATTAATCAGATAGGTTTTATCCTGAAACCTATACCCTATCCTTATCAAACCTCGTGGCCCGCCATTTGGCCCAACTTTTCCTAATTCTAGATCAGTAGGGCTAAGTCCAAATACAATTCCATTTTTAATTCCCCAAATTGGCACTTCATTATTGTGGCTTGGTCTTACCCATTCTACAGGCGATTTCTTTTGTGCAACCACACCAGCGCTTGAAAGTATTAGCAGTAAGAGTGAAGCGATCCGTATGGGACAAAACATGGCTTTAATTTTCGATGATAAAAAAAAAGACTTCGGTTAGAAAGTCTTTTTTAGCTGTAAATATGATGGTCGCTTATGCTTTGTTTTTGGTATCCTGCACTTCCAAACGAATAGCTTGAGCTAAATTTTTCAAATCTTGCATTCCCTTACGAATACGGGTTCCGGCCGCACTATTGCCCTTGTTATAAAACTTATCTGCATCAGCTTCTAAAGCTGTCAACAAACTTTTTACTTCTTCAAATTTTTTCATTTTTTAGTACTCCTATAATTTTTAAAGGTTTGATTTTTAATTATCTAACTCTAATTTAGAATCTTTGTTGTAAAAAAAGAACTTTTAATCGAATAAAAAACCGCTGTTAAACCCGTTTTTTTCCACAGTTAATCGATTTATGAACATTTAAGCAAAAAGAAATTAACACAAACCGCTGTAAATCAAATATTTGAGCAGAAACAAGAGACATATAATGCCTTTAAAGAGGTTTTAAGGGCTATTGTAATATTTTTTCTACTTAAATCGACAGATTGATCAGCATTAATAAGTGTATGCTTATATTAAAATTTCGCTTTATGTGGACTTTTAGCCTAAGACCTAAAACTTTCAAATAGATTAAACTTTCGTTGGGTTTAAGGTCCCTGGCAAATTAAATAAATTAAAAACGTAAATTAACAACGTATAAATACATCATAAAAAAATCACAAATTATTAAATATTCATACGATAAAGGCGAAATCTCTAATTTATAAATATAAATTCAAGGCTATGAGTACTATCAAAGTAAAAGATGGAACAGAAATTTATTACAAGGACTGGGGAATAGGGCAACCAATTGTTTTCCACCATGGGTGGCCCTTATCTGGTGATGATTGGGATACACAAATGATGTTTTTCCTTTCGCAGGGCTACAGGGTAATTGCACATGATCGCCGTGGACATGGTCGCTCTGGCCAAAGTTCCCAAGGGAACGATATGGATACCTATGTAGCAGATATAGCTGAACTAACAACTGCACTTGACCTAAAGGATGCCATCCACATTGGCCATTCAACAGGTGGTGGAGAAGCGATTAGGTACGTTGCAAAACATGGAATGGGACGAGTGGCCAAAGCGGTTCTAATTAGTGCCGTAACGCCAATCATGATAAAGGGCGAAAGTAATCCTGAGGGTGTACCAATGCCTATATTCGATGAGATAAGAAAAGGAACGGGCTTTAGTAGGTCGCAATATTACCATGATTTTACCACAGCGTTTTATGGCTATAATCGTGAAGGCGCAAAAGTATCAGAAGGCATAAAAAACAACTGGTGGAGACAAGGCATGATGGGTTCGGTGAAAGCGCATTACGAAGGCATTAAGGCTTTTTCAGAATCAGATTTTACTGAAGACCTAAAGCGCGTAGAGGTTCCGGTGCTTGTATTACACGGTGAGGATGACCAAATTGTACCTTTTCATCAAGCGCCAAAAGCAGCTAAACTCTTGCAAAATGGAACGCTCATCTCTTATCCCGGTTTTCCGCATGGCATGCCAACAACGGAGGCAGAAACCATCAACAGGGATATTTTGTCATTCATCAACTCTTAGCATTTAACATCAGTTCTTATCACAGATGCACACCGACAAACACAGGTCTTTATTATGATATTATTTGTGCTCAACCTATTCATGTAACGTGAGGTGCTAGACAAAAAAAGGCTGATCATTATTAAAAATGATCAGCCTTTTGATTATACTATATTGCTTTAATTAAGCAATGGCAAACTGGTTTTCCTTATAATAACCGTTTTCCAATTTTTTAGAAACCTCGCTAAAAGCATCCAATGTACGTTGAACATCTTCCAATGTATGTACAGCAGTAGGGATCAAACGCAGTTCGATCATTCCCTTTGGAATTACCGGATAAACGACGATAGAACAGAAAATGCTATAGTTTTCACGAAGATCAAATGTAATTGCAGTCGCATCAGTTAGTTCTCCCTTTAAGAAAACTGGCGTTACCACAGAATTTGTTACACCAAGATCAAAACCTCTTTCGCGTAGACCTTTTTGTAAGGTCATGGCGATTTCCCAAAGTTTTTCCTTTAATTCTGGTTTACTTTTAAGCAATTCGAGTCTTTTTAACAAGCCGATTACCATTGGCATTGGTAGTGCCTTGGCAAAGGTTTGAGAACGCATGTTGTATCTTAAGAAGTTAGTAATCTCCTCTGTTGATGCAACAAAGGCACCAATACCTGCCATTGACTTTGCAAATGTCCCGAAATAGACATCAATGCCATCGATACAATCTTGAGCCTCATGTGTTCCTGCTCCAGTTTCACCCATGGTACCAAAACCATGTGCATCATCAACAAGGATACGGAAATCGAACTGCTCTTTTAATGCCACAAGTTCTTTTAACTTACCTTGCGCACCACTCATTCCGAATACGCCCTCAGTAATCAGAAGAATACCACCACCAGATTCCTTGGTCAATTTTGTAGCACGTTCCAATTGTTTTTTTGCACTATCGATATCATTGTGCTGGTATACAAATCTTTTGCCCATGTGCAAACGAAGACCATCGATAATGCAGGCATGAGATTCACCATCATAGACGATAACATCATTTCTATCAACTATGGTATCGATAATCGAGACCATACCCTGATAGCCATAGTTTAATAAAAACGCATCAGGCTTGCCTACAAAAGCAGCAAGTTCCTGCTCCAATTGCTCATGGTGCTTAGAGTTACCACTCATCATTCTGGCACCCATTGGGTAGGCCATTCCGAATGCTGCAGCAGCATCTGCATCAGCCTTTCTAACTTCTGGGTGATTGGCTAAACCTAAATAGTTGTTTAAGCTCCAAACCAAATGCTCTTTTCCCTTGAATTGCATGTGTGGTGCAATCTCTCCCTCTAATTTTGGAAATGAGAAATACCCATGAGACCATTTTTGGTGTTGACCAAGAGGGCCCATGTGCTTTGCTATCTTATCAAATATATCCAATGTAATATGTTTTTTTTATAATAAAATTTTGCGAATTTAAGGTTTATTCGTCTTAAAATCAACCAGATTAATCTTTTGCTTGTCAATAAAGATTTTTGATACACCAATTTTATGCCAAAAAAGCCCCGAATGAATTCGGGGCCTTAATATTATATTTGGTTTAATCTAATCAACGTTATCGTGCAAGAAAGAATTGTTTGGTCTAATCTCTGTTCCGCCATCTTCATCATTACTTAAAGTGAAGCGACTTACCTGCGATTCTGACGAATGTTGAACCTGCTGCAATTGCATTTGTTTACGTTTGTAAGCAGGCTCATTTTCCAATTCCTGTAAACCATTGGTGGTACGCAATTTCATACTCAAATCCTTAAGGCGTAAGATACGCTCCTTAGATTTTTTCAGTTGCTCCTCCATTGATTCATCATTCTTATCATCATCCAAACCTACGACTGGCATTTCTACCTCAGGTTCAGGTGCTGCAACAAATTGAGGCTCTGGAACCGGTGTTTCAAATACATAATTGGTTTCAGCCAATTTAATCTCGAATTCAAATCCAGTTTCTGCTGGCTCTTCTACCTGCGGTTCTTCCTCGACTAAAGTATGGCGAACAACATTGCTTTCTGGCTCCTGAACTTTTTGCGGCTCAGGCTTGGCAAACATTCCACCAAAAAGATCCGCCTGAGAAACCTCTTCCTTCGCTTTTAAAACCGGCTCGTAAGACGGTACAGCCTTAGGTTGGATGAAAGAGTTTACCGGTTCAACGGGACGAATTAGTGGCGCTTCCTCTGGCGTTAATAATGATATCTTCTTTTTATTTTTTTCCTCGTGAACACGTTGGTCTGATGTTTGGAAACCAGTAGCAATAATGGTTACCGATAACTTATCTCCCAAAGTTTCATCTGTACAGTTACCCCAAATTAGATCAGCAGATAAACCTGCTTTCTCCTGAATGTAATCGGTGATGATCGAAACCTCATCCATCGTTACCTCACGAATACCAGAACTGATATTCAATAAGATGTAACGGGCGCCCTCAATTTCATTGTCCTTTAATAATGGAGATGCCAAAGCACCTTCAACAGCAATTAGGGCACGTTCCTCACCATCGGCAGCGAAACTACCCATGATGGCAACACCACTATCTTTCATTACGGTACGCACATCCTTAAAATCCACGTTGATATAACCCGGAACAGTAATGATTTCTGCAATACCTTTTGCCGCTGTTGTTAAAATATCGTCAGCCTGACCAAAGGCAGAACCTAGGGTAAGGTTTCCGAAGATCTCACGAAGGCGATCATTCGATATAACCAAATAAGAATCTACATATTTCTTCAACTCCTCCATACCTTCATCAGCCTGAAGCTTACGTCTTTTTCCCTCGAAAGAGAAAGGCGTAGTAATGATGGCAACGGTTAAAATATCAAGTTCCTTAGCGGCCTTGGCAATAATTGGAGAAGCACCTGTACCTGTACCACCGCCCATTCCTGCTGTTATAAACAACATTTTGGTTGTACTACCAAGCATGGCCTTAATATCATCTATATTCTCTATGGCTGAGTTTTTACCAACCTCAGGAATAGAACCAGCACCCATTCCTTCGGTTAAACTAGCACCTAACTGTACCTTATTGGGTATAGGACTAGATTCCAAAGCTTGGGCATCTGTATTACAGATAATAAAATCCACACCAGTAATACCCGATAGGTACATATGGTTTACTGCGTTGCCGCCACCGCCCCCAACACCAATTACCTTGATGATTGAAGACTTATCTTTTAACATTTCGAACTGCATATCTTTATGAATCAGTTGTTTAAAAATTTTTAAATTCTGTTCATTACTCAACGTAATATTAACACTTTTTCAACATAGGTTTTCCACAAGTGTTAAGAATGTGGAAAACTCACCTTTTGTTGAAAAATAATTAACTTTTGAGGTAATCTTCATCACTTACATTCATATCATCCTGAATGAAAGTTCTCGTTTTTGCAAGTAATTTATCGAACAGGCCTGGTCCGCGCTTATCTTTTTCCTTAGCTGTTTTTGGCTTCTCAACAAAAACACCTGGTTGCTTCATTTCCTCAATTAATTCTTCAGCTTTTTGAATTCCCTTGATCAACAAACCAACACTGGTTGCATACATTGGGCTTTTCAAGTCATCATAGATCGCCTTTGGCATATCTTCGTACTTCGATAAATGCTCGTTTGGATAACCTATACGGCAATCTAGACCCGTAACATATTCTACTGCTTGGGAAAGGTGTTTCAAAAGCGCACCACCACCAGTAATCACGATTCCGCCAATTAGTTTTTTCTCGTATCCAGAAGCTTTGATCTCATAATAAACATGCTCAATAATTTCTTCCATACGGGCCTGAATCACATAGGCAAGGTTTTTCACCGAGATTTCCTTTGGCTCACGGCCACGAAGCCCTGGAACGCAAATGATCTCATTTTCCTTATTCTCTTCAGCCAATGCCGAACCAAAACGTGTTTTCAACAATTCCGCTTGGTTACGCATTACAGAGCAGCCCTCTCTAATATCCTCAGTTACACTATTTCCACCAAACGGAATTACCGCAGTGTGGCGAATAATACCCTCGTGGAAGATAGCGATATCCGTGGTACCACCACCAATATCTACCAAGGCAATACCAGCTTCTTTTTCCTCATCGCTCAACACCGATTCCGAAGATGCCAATGGCTCAAGAATCAGATCCTGAGTTTGTAGCCCTGCATTGTTTACACACTTGATAATGTTCTTTACCGCAGTAACCTGACCAGAGATGATGTGGAAGTTCGCCTCTAGACGTACACCCGCCATACCAATCGGATCCTTAATTCCTGGTTCATTATCAATAGTGAATTCTTGTGGCAATACATGGATAATCTCTTCTCCAGGAGGCATCACCAACTTAAACATATCATCAATCAACTTATCGATATCCTTTTTACCGATCTCGTTGTTTAGTTCTCTTCTTGTTAAGATACCACGGTGCTGCAGGCTTTTAATATGCTGACCAGCAATACCTACGTTTACCACCTGTATCTCTACATTGGATTGTCCGCTTGCTACCTCAACGGCCTGAGCAATACCCTGAACGGTTTTTTGAATGTTAGAAACCACTCCACGGGTCACCCCCGCCGATTCTGCCTTTCCTATCCCTAAGATTTCTATCTTACCGTGTTGGGTTCTACGACCAACGATAACACATATTTTTGTAGTACCGATATCTAATCCTACTACAATGGGCGACTGACTGGTAAATTTTGCCTTGTCCATATTCGTTAATTTTGTTGAGTTTTATATTGTTTTTCTAGGGCTCTGATCTCTTTATCTCTAGCTAACTTTTGCGCTGCTGCAGATTGTGTTGTTTTCTTTTCTGTTACAGGCTTGGCTGTTTGTTTTTTATCCGCAGGTTTTTGTTCCCTTGGTTTTAGTGAAGCAATGGCCACGGGCTTTTTAACCTCAGTTCTTACAACTTCTGGTTTTTTTGGAGTCTCTTTTTTAGGCTCCTCCCTTTTAGCTTCTATCTTTCTTATTTCTGTTTTGTTGGGCTCTGCCCTTTTCGTTGCTACAGCTACCGTTTGCTCAACAGTTGCATCTTCAATGGCATCGGTAACGAGCGAATCAGAAACCTGATCTTGTATCCTCAAACTATCAGGCCTTGAAAATGTTTTGCGTGATTTTGCAATCTCCGTCGAATCCCTTTTTTCGCAAACCACCTGATTGGTATATTTGATGTTGATGGTGCGATAAGCATCCCAGCCAACCTGCGGCATTGCCTTTTTGTAGAACAACAACAGATTGGTCATCTTTTTCTCCAAGGAATCTGCATTACCTAGGATGATGCGTTGGTTGCCTACCCTAGGGATGAGTTCGATATCGTTTTTTTGATCTACAACAATCTGCTCAATCTGCGAGTCCCATAGGGTATCCTTTTTGATAAAGAGCGCTGTCTTGTACAGGTCACGTGCCAATTGTGTATGCAAGGTATCTACACGACTACCAAAAACCTCCGTAATGTGCCCTGTTGCTACCAGAACATTAGCAGTAAAGTTTGTAGAGATAGGCATTTTCAGTCCATCATTGTCGATATAGAAATCCTGACCGTTCTCATTGATGATCCTTACGATCGGCTGCCTTTGTTTTACCTCGATATTCAGCACGCCATCCATATCTACATAGACCTTTGCAAAGGCGATGTAGGGATTCGACTGAAGTGTTTTCTCGATCTTGTGAATGTTAATGTTCTCAATATTGCGACCTAAGAGTACGCCCTGATCTTCCCTTAAAATGGCATCAATCTCTTCTCTTTCAATAAAGTTATCTGCCCCAGGAATCAATATCCTGACATCGGTACATTTTACGGTTTGCTTTTTGACGTTGATAAAACTCAACAGCACCACCACGCCAGCCAAGCTAATCAGCCAGGCAAAGCCAGTAAATATTGCAGTCCAGTTTATCCGTTTAAACATTATCTATCGTGTTTTTTAAAGGTTCGATAATCGTATCGATATCTCCCGCTCCAACCGTTAAAAGTAATTCAGGTTTGGTGTCCTTAACATGCTGGACCACAAAATCTTTTCCACATAATCTTTTATCTGCTGAAGTTATTTTATCAAGCAAAAACTGTGAATCAATCCCCTGAAGTGGCAATTCCCTTGCTGGATAGATTTCCAATAGCAGCAGTTCATCAGCAGTGCTTAAAACTTTTGCAAATTCATCGGCAAAATCCCGCGTACGGGTAAACAGATGCGGCTGAAAAATCACCGTCAGTTTTTTATTTGGGTACAGCTGTCGCACCGCATCAAAGCAAGCCCTAAGTTCTTCTGGATGATGCGCATAATCATCAATATAGATCTGGTCGCCATTATCTACAATGTATTCAAACCGGCGCTTTACTCCTTTAAAGTTAGCAACGGCCTGTTTGATCATTTCTGCATCAATACCAAGTTGCAATGCTATTGCAATGGCTACCGTAGTATTTTCTACATTGTGTTTTCCAGGCAGCATTAAGCTGATATCCTTTATCTTATCCGATCCATCGATATAGTCGAACACGAACTTTGATCCCTCTACCCGGATATTTACTGCCCTTGAATCTGCAGTTAAGCTTGCAGCATAGCTGATGCCATTCTCCAATGGCAGTCCCTCGTGGACATACAATGTCCCGTTCTCCTTTAGCTGACCGGCAAATAACCGGAACGATTCATCCAAGTGGCTTTTATCGCCATAAACATCTAAATGATCGGCATCCATAGAAGTGACCACGGCAATATCTGGATGAAGCGTTAGAAATGATCGATCGTATTCATCAGCCTCTACCACCACTACATTGTTATTTCCAAATAATACATTGCTGTTGTAATTGGTGGTAATGCCGCCCAAAAACGCCGTACAATCGTAACCCGTATCTTTTAGAATGTGCGCTACAATGGAAGATGTTGTCGTTTTGCCGTGTGTTCCGGCAATGCCGATACAGAACATCCCCTTGCTGATGATGCCCAAAACCTCAGAACGTTTTTTAAGACTGAAGCCCTTATCCTTAAAGTGATTTAATATTTTTGAATCCTTTGGAATCGCAGGCGTGTAGACGATCAACGTGTCGTCGTGATTATCCAAGAACGCACAAGGCAGGGAAGCGGATTCGTCGAGGTAAGAGATCAAGATCCCCTCCTGCTCTAATGTCTCCGTAAGCTTGGTTCTGGTTTTATCGTAGCCACAAACCGCCTGCCCACGTTTGGCAAAATAACGAGCAATCGCACTCATGCCGATACCACCGATACCTACAAAATACACCCTATTTATTTTACCTAGTTCCATTTTTTTTGATTTGAGATAAAAGAGGTGAGATATTAGACGAATGTCCGATCTCAAATCTTATATCTAGTTTCTCATATCTTATTTTATCAATTTCAATACTTCCTTGGCGATGATCTCATCTGCTTCGGGCAAGGCCATTCTGCCAAGATTTTCTGATAGCTTTTCGCATTGCTCCTTGTTATTCAATAATGCCAATGCCTCTCTCACCAATGTATCTTCTGCAGAGCGATCAATAATTAACAATGCCGCATCGTTCCTTACCAACGCCATTGCATTTTTGGTTTGATGATCTTCTGCCACATTTGGTGATGGCACCAGGATCACCGGTTTTTTGATCAAGCAAAGTTCAGCGATGGTTCCTGCTCCAGCCCTTGAGATGATTACATCAGCGGCTGCATAGGCGAGATCCATTTTATTCAAGAATTCCAGAATTCTAACATTGGGATGATAATCCAACCCTAAACGTTCCATAATACCTTTATAGTAAAACTTACCAGTCTGCCAGATCACCTGCACATCCTGCGCTATGATTTCCGGCAAATGTTTTTCTAGGGCTTTATTAAGAGTTCCGGCACCTAGGCTTCCACCGGTAACCATTATCGTTTTCTTAAGTGGGTCAAGTTTTAAAAGCTCTGCACCTGCATAATGTTTTCCCTTTATATCAACAACTTCCTTTCGAACAGGATTTCCCGTCTTCAGGATTTTTTCAGCTGGGAAGAATTGATCCATATCATCAAAGGCCACACAAATCTTCGATGCCTTTTTACCTAACCATTTATTGGTAATACCCGCATAAGAGTTTTGCTCTTGGATCAAATAGGGAATTCCCTTTAAAGATGCTGCATATAATAAGGGCCCCGAGGCATAACCACCAACACCAACAACTGCATCCGGCTTAAATTCATTAATGATCTGCACTGCCTTACGTACACTGCCAATGACCTTGAATGGCAGAGCCAGGTTTTTAACAATCGATCCGCGTTGCATCCCGCTGATGTTTAAACCTATAATCTTATATCCGGCTGCAGGAACCTTTTCCATTTCCATCCGACCGATTGCACCCACAAATAAGATCTCACAGGCTGGCACCAAACGCTTTAGCGCATTGGCTATGGCTACGGCGGGAAAAATATGCCCGCCGGTGCCACCACCTGATATGATAATTTTTGGGGAATTATTCATTTTAATCTAATTAACTATATAAAACTTTTTCAATAGCTTACCTAATCATGCCTCATCGTAATGGGGATTGATCTTAAGCCATTGCCGGTATCTCTCCAACAATAACCTTATTGGCCACTTTCTCCTTACTTTCCTTTGCAAGGGCACCTGCATTTTCCTCCACATCCCTACTTACACTCAATATAATCCCAAAGGCCACACTGGTAAAAATCATAGAGGTACCGCCCATACTTACAAGGGGCAATGGTACTCCTGTTACCGGACCTAAACCTACAGCCACCGCCATATTTGCGAAAGCCTGAATAGTAAGACTAAAACTAAGCCCAGCTGCTAGTAATGCCCCAAATGCCTTTGGGGCCTGCGTGACGATCTTGATACATCGATATAAGAGCACCAGGTACAGCACCATGATGACAAGTCCACCCAAAGTCCCCCACTCCTCAATAATAATGGCGAAAATAAAATCGGAGTATGGGTGTGGCAAGAAATTGCGCTGTGTACTGTTACCTGGTCCTTTACCAAATACTCCACCAGTAGCCAAGGCAATTTTTGCCTGATCTGCCTGGAAAGTTTTATCAGAATGCTGCATCTCTGGATGCAGGAAAGTATTGATACGAGACATGTAGGTCTTTCTCCGCGGACCGAGGAAGAATACAAATAATAACAATACAAATCCACCGGCACAAACAATGGCAATCTGCTTAATGCTGATACGTCCGATGATCAAGAGTAAAATACTTACGCCAAATAACATCAGTGCGGTAGAAAGATTTGCTAAGGCAATCAAAACAAAAACCACACAAACAGAACCCATAATTGGGATAAATGATTCTTTTACATTTTTGATATTTTCCTGTTTTTTGGTCAGCATTCGGGCAAGAAAGGTAATCAGTGCCAATTTTGCCAAATCGGAGGTTTGAAAGGTCAATCCGATAACGGGAATCTTAACCCAACGTGATGCATCATTCAAGTTTGTACCAAATATCAAGGTATAAACCAATAATGGAATGGTGACAATCATCAGCACCTTTGAGATACCTGCATAGTACCTATAATCAAGTAAATGGGCAATATAGATCATTCCAATCCCCATTAATACAAAGATTAAGTGTTTGGTCAATAACAACTTTTCAACTGCCTCCCCTTTTTTATAGGCTAGCGTTCCTGTTGCACTGTAAACTGCCATTACAGAGATAAGCGAAAGCAGGATGATGATCAACCAGATCCATCTATCGCCTTTTGTTTTATTAAGTAGTGCCTGAAACATATCTAAAAAGCCTCCTATTTATAATTCTCTAACTGCCGCCTTAAACTGGTTACCTCGGTCTTCATAATTTTTGAAAAGATCAAAACTTGCACATGCTGGAGAAAGTAAAACTGTATCTCCACGTTTTGCCAAGTGAAAGGCAATCTGCGCAGCCTCATCAGCAGAAAAGGTGTTTACAATGATATCTACATCATCCTCAAAGGCATCGTGAATACGTTTGTTATCCTTACCCAAGCATACTATTGCCTTTACCTTACTTTGAACTAGATCCTTAAGCATATCGTAGTCATTGCCCTTATCAACACCGCCCATAATAAGCACAATGTCTGTATTTACGCTTTCCAGGGCATACCAGGTAGAGTTTACATTGGTAGCCTTACTATCATTGATAAAATCAATGCCCGAGATTTTGGCTACATGCTCTAACCTATGCTCAATATTCTTGAAATTCCCCATGCTCTCGCGTATGGTCTCATTCTTCAACTCTAAACGCTTGGCGACAATGCCAGAGGCCATAGAGTTATAAATGTTGTGCTTGCCTTGTAGGGCCAAATCTGTAAGAATAGACATGGTTAGTTCGTTATTTAATTCGGTGTGAATGTGTATTTGGTTTTCTTCCAGGTAGGCGCCCTGATCAACTTTTTTAAGAATTGAAAATGGATAGGTTTTGGCCAGGGGCTTAACTTTTTCCAATGCCTTTAATGTTTCCTCATCATCTGCACAGTAGATAAAAATATCATCTGCGGTCTGATTTTTTATAATGCGCATTTTTGATGCGGCGTAATTTTCAAGCTTGTGATCGTAACGATCCAAATGATCTGGCGTAATATTCAATAATACCGCGATGTCCGCCTTGAAATCAAACATATCATCAAGCATGAAGCTCGAGATCTCAAGCACATAATAATCATAGTTCTCACTGGCCACCTGTGCAGCAAAGCTTTGCCCGATGTTACCCGCAAGACCAACATTCAATCCTGCGTTTCTCAGGATATGATAGGTTAATAGACTCGTCGTTGATTTACCATTTGATCCGGTAATGCAGATCATTTTGGCATCGGTATAGCGTTTGGCAAACTCGATCTCCGAGATCACTGGAATTCCCTTAGCTGTCAGTTTTTTAATAATTGGGGCGGTTGAAGGAATACCTGGACTTTTAATTACTTCGATTGCGTTAAGAATAAGATCCTCCGTATGTCTTTCCGACTCGAATGAAATATTTAACTTCTCTAGTGCTGCCTTATATTTGTCGGTGATAATGCCAAAATCAGAAACGAAAACATCGAAGCCCTTCAATTGAGCCAGTTTAGCTGCACCAACGCCGCTCTCGCCGGCGCCCAAAATAACCACACGGCCCTGCCCTGCCATTGCTGACTGAGGATTGCCCCTTGTGATATCTTGTTTAGTGCTCATTATATTTCTGATTTGTTTTTTATCTTAATTTCAATGTTACAATGGTGACGATGGCCAGCATGATTCCGATAACCCAAAAGCGGGTGACAATCTTAGCCTCATGGTAACCTTTCTTTTGGTAATGGTGATGCAATGGGGACATTAGGAAAATTCTTCTGCCCTCGCCAAAACGTTTCTTGGTATATTTAAAATAAGAGACCTGCATAATGACCGATACCAGCTCTACCAGAAATACGCCACACAAAACCGGTATTAAAAGCTCCTTACGGATCATTAGCGCAAACGATGCGATAATTCCACCGATGGCCAAACTTCCAGTATCGCCCATAAATATTTGCGCTGGATAGGAGTTGTACCACAGAAAACCCACGCAAGAACCCACAAATGCGCCTGCAAAAATCATCAGCTCTGCAGAATTTGGGATGTACATAATATTGAGGTAATCGGCCATTACCGTATTACCGGAAACGTAGGCCAAAATCCCCAGCGTAATTCCAATTATCGCAGAAGTTCCCGTGGCAAGTCCATCAATTCCATCCGTAATATTGGCCCCATTGGATACGGCAGTGATGATAAATACCGTAAAGGCTAAAAATATAATAAATGCATAAGCCTGATAATCGCCTCCTAAAAACTTCAATACCTTTGCATAATCGAACTCATTGTTCTTATAAAAAGGCATATTGGTCTTAGTAGATTTCACATCCTGGGTATAGTAAAAGGTTTCCCCTTTTTGTCTCAATACCATCGGTACATCAGATGTATTTTTTACATCATCCTGAACCGTTTCCCTCACTACAATATTGGGGTGAAAGTACATGGTACATCCCACAATTAAGCCCAAGCCAACCTGACCAACTACCTTAAAACGACCAGCTAAACCCTCTTTATTCTTTTTGAATACCTTGATATAGTCATCCAGGAAACCCACGGCCCCCATCCAAATGGTGGTGATGATCATCAGGATCACATAGATATTGGAGATATTGGCAAACAATAAGGTTGGCACCAGAATTCCAAGTAAGATGATAATACCACCCATTGTTGGAGTACCCTGTTTTTGCATTTGCCCCTCTAGACCTAGGTTTCTTACGGTTTCGCCTACTTGTTTTTTATGCAGATAATCAATTAATCTACGACCATAAACTGTGGTAATAATCAGCGAAAGAATAATAGAAATAGAGGCACGGAAAGTAATATACTGGAACAACCTTAATCCAGGGATATCGTAATGCTTATGTAGGTATTCGAATAATAAGTATAACATTAGCTGTTCGTGTTTAGTTGTTCAAGTAAAATCTCCTTATCATCGAAATGATTCCGCACACCATTAATCTCTTGGTATTTCTCGTGTCCTTTGCCGGCCACCAAAATAATATCTCCGCTTTGCGCTAAATGGCAAGCTGTTTTTATCGCCTCTCTTCTATCCAAAATGGATAATGTTTTACGTTTATTTGTTGGTGATACACCAGCTTCCATATCATTGATGATCGTTTGCGGATCTTCAGTTCTTGGGTTATCCGAAGTCAGGATGACCTTATCGCTCCAATCGCAGGCCACTTGTGCCATTACCGGGCGTTTAGTTTTATCTCTATCGCCGCCACATCCAATCACGGTAATTACCTGTTCTGTTCCCTTGCGGATATTTGCAATAGTGCTTAACACATTCTGAACGGCATCGGGCGTATGCGCATAATCAACAATGGCAATAATCTTGTCTAGAGAAGTGATGTAATCGAAACGACCTTCTGCCCCAGTTAAGCGGCTTAACAAGGTCAATACCTTTAATTTATCTTGCTCTAAAAGAATCGCTGTTCCGTAAACGGCCAAGAGATTATAAGCATTAAATGTGCCTACCAATTTGAAGAATACATCCTCATTATCAATATCAAGATTTAATCCACTGAACTGGTTTTCGATTATCTTAGCCTTGAAATCTGACAATTGTTTTAATGCGTATGTTTTTTTATGAGCCTTGGTATTCTGCAACATTACCGCACCGTTTTTATCATCGATGTTGGTTAATGCAAAAGCGGTTTTTGGCAACATATCAAAAAATGCTTTCTTTGCTTTCAGGTAGCTATCAAAGGTTTTATGAAAATCTAGGTGATCGTGAGTAAGGTTAGAGAAAACGCCACCCGAAAAAGTTAAACCCTCAATACGGTGCTGCGAAACTGCATGAGAACTTACCTCCATAAAACAATAATCACAGCCAGCATTTACCATATCCCTTAATAATTGATTTAAGGCAATTGGATTTGGAGTGGTATGCGTTGCGGTGATAACCGTATCGTTGATGTAATTTTCTACTGTTGAGATTAGTCCAGTTTTATAGCCCAACTCTTTGAATAACTTGAAAAGGATGGTTGCAATAGTGGTTTTACCGTTTGTTCCAGTAATGCCAATCAGCTTTAAATCTGCCGATGGATTGCCAAAATAATTCCCAGCCATGATACCCAATGCCACCGAGGTATTTTCTACCTTAATGTAGGTTACGGTAAAATCATTAACTTCCGGTAAGCTCTCACAAACGATTACTCCAGCACCCTGAGCGATGGTTTGCTCAATAAATTGGTGCCCATCGGCGAGCGTTCCAACAACGGCAAAGAAAACATCATTCTGACTAACCTTACGCGAATCGAAATTAAGCGCATTGATTTCCCTATCGGTCTTTCCAACCAATTCTTTAATCGTGATGCCATAAAGTAGATCCTGTAATTGCATTTTAGTATTAAGTAGTGAGTATCAAGTATCAAGACTTTTCCTCTATTCTTATTTTATCATCGGACTTCTGACTTCAGACTCCGGACTTTCTTTAATTCAATTCTATTTGTACACCTAATCCCTTACCCACCTTTGTTCCTGCAGCAATGGATTGAGCGGTAACCTTTCCTGAGCCGTAAACCTTGGTTTTCAAGCCCGCATTTCCCAAAAGATAAAGTGCATCTTTCAACCCCATTCCAGAGACATTTGGCATTACGCCCTTACGTTCTGTATTTTCCTGAAAAACCTCACCAGCGCTGGTATCCACAATATTATAGTATTCAGATTTTGAGGCAAACAACGGTTTAAAACCAAATGCCTTATAAACTTTTTGAGTAGCCTTGCTTTGTCCTGCTTTTGTTGGTGGATTACCCGTGCTTCCAACCAAACGCGTTGGCACATCATTGTACATTTGTATATCGCTTGCATAAATGCGGTCGGCTATTTCCCGAAAGACAGGACCAGAAACCAGTGCACCGTAATAAGATCCTTTAGGGTCATTGATTACAACGATCATAGAGTATTTTGGCTTATTAGCTGGAAAATAACCTACAAAAGATGCTTGATACTGTTTATTTGCCTTGTATCCCTTATTGGCATCAGCCACTTGTGCAGTACCCGTTTTACCTGCAATCGGATACAATGGATTGTAAACAATTTGCTTTCCACTACCCTCTAGTACCACGCCTTCAAGCATCTTTTTGATCTTACTCAAGGTTTCATCAGAGCAGATCTTATCATTAATTACCCTGGCTTTGAACTGCTCAATCGGATTACCTAATCTTCTAATTTCCTTAACGAAAATTGGCGCCACCATTTTACCATTGTTGGCCACCGCATTATATAGCGACAACATTTTAAGTGGTGTCAATTGCATTTCGTAACCATAAGCCATTTGCGGTAAGGTCATTTTACCCCAACTCTTGTTTGTTTTTGCATTCTTTACTGCTGGCATGGCTTCCCCGGGAATTTGTAGGCCCATTTTCTCATTTAAGTGCCAATCATATAAGTGATCGGTAAATTTCTTGGGATCGGCACCATACTTACTATTGATTAAATAAGCAATAGCTGCATTTGATGACTGCTCGAAAGCTTTTTTAACCGTTACCACACCAATACTTCCATGTGAATCCTTAATCATGTGACCAGGAATTTTATAGTTCCCCGTCGCCACCATTGTATTGGTATCAACCAATTTATCCTCCAATAGCGCCATGTAGGAAGCTAACTTGAAAGTAGAACCTGGATCTTGATTACCTGCAATGGCATAATTAAACTTCTCCTTATAAACACCCTCCTCCACTTTAGAGAAATTGGCCACAGCCCTGATTTCACCTGTAGCAACCTCCATCACAATAACGGCTCCGTGGTCGGCCTTACTTAAGATGAGTTGTTTTTCTAGTGCACTTTGCGCCAGATCCTGCATATTCACATCAATGGTGGAGATGATATCAGCTCCATCTTTAGGCGCCACTTCTGCTTCCTCATTCACTGGAATATAAACCCCACCAGCAATGCGTTGCATTAATCTTTTTCCTGTTTCTCCGTTGATGTATTCCTTGTATGCACCCTCTAAACCTACTCCATTTGCTACGTTCTCATTTTTATAGCCAATGGTACGGGCAGCCAATGCCTGAAAAGGAAGAATTCTCTTGTTCTGTTGTACCGCAATTAAACCTCCACTAAACTTACCAATATTGTAAAGTGGAAAGGTTCTAATGGTTTTAAGATCGGAATAACCAACCTTACGGTGAATCAATAAATAACGGGCACTATCCTGACGACCCTTACGCAGGTATCGAGCATAATCCTTTGCTGTTTTATCCTGAAAAAGTTGGGCAAGCTTTAATCCTAATGAATCAACCTTTTGGTTAAAAACCTTATCATCAGCAATACCGCCAGCATACATATCCATGCGCAATTCATATTCGGGAACCGAGGTGGCTAGTAAACTACCATCGTTGGAATAAATGTTTCCACGGGTTGCCTCCACATTTACATAACGTGTAGAAAGGCTATCTGCCATCGCTTTCCATTTTTTGCCCTGCACAAACTGCACCTGACCAAGGCGAAAAAATACCGCCAGAGCAAAAAGCACAATTAAGCCAAATGCCAGATATACACGAAGCAGGATGTTTGCCCTAATATTCATCGCTCTTAACAATTATTTTTTTTGGTGGTTCTATTAATTCCTTTATACCAAGGGTATCTACCTTTTTGGCTACCTCTGTCAATTTACTCTTGAACATCAGGTCGGCCTTTAAGGATTTATACTCCCATCGTAATTCCTTTACATCCTTATTTAATTTATCAATGCGGCGAACATTGTTGACCGCAAAGTGACTATTGGCAATATAGATCATACCCAAAAAGGCCAAAAAACACAGATAAGGCAATGCATCTGTTGCGGCCTCCTTAGAGACTAATCCATCATTAAAAAGCTTGCTGATAAATGAATTGCTATCCATCTTTTCCTCAGCAGTCTTCGGTTTTTTCGGTGCGGCCTTTAATTCTGGTTCAGGTCCGATTTCCTCTTCTTCTATATCCTCTCTAAACCTGTTCATATCTTTTCTGCAATTCTTAGCTTCGCACTGCGGGCCCTATTATTTTGCGCAATTTCCTCATCAGTTGCCATGATCGCCTTACGCGTAATCACATTAAATGGCTTTTGCTGATTTCCGAAGAAATCCTTTTCTACCTCACCCTGAAACTTGCCCTTGGCCATAAAATTCTTCACCGGACGATCCTCTAATGAATGATAGGACATCACTACTAAATGACCACCTGGCCTTAAAACCTCTGCTGCCTGTTGCAAAAAATCCTCAAGCACCTGTATCTCAGCATTCACTTCAATACGCAAGGCCTGAAAAACTTGGGCCAAATATTTATTCTCTTTTCCTTTCGGGATATATGCTGCAATAGCGATTTTTAAGCTATCGATATCGGTGAACGGCTTTTCTAACCTTGCCGTAGCAATGGCACGGGCCAATGACTTTGCATTTTTTACCTCACCATAGATCCCGAAGATCTTGTGTAATTTATCTTCTGAATAGGAATTTAAGACCTGCGCCGCAGTGAGGTCGCGGTGCTGATCCATGCGCATATCCAGATCTGCATTATGGCGGATGGAAAAACCACGCTCAGCTACATCAAATTGATGAGAGGAAACGCCGAGATCGGCCAAAATGCCATCAACCTGCCTAAAACCCTTTAAACGAAGATTATTTCTCAAGAATCCGAAATTCTGATCGATAAATACCAAACGATTATCATCAGGAATATTTGCTAGGGCATCAGGATCTTGATCAAAAGCAATTAAGGTTCCCTTCAGACCAAGATGTTTTAAGATCTCTCTTGAGTGACCGCCACCGCCAAAGGTTACATCAACATAAACACCATCAGGTTTGATATTCAAACCATCAATGCAAGGCTTCAGCATTACAGGAATATGATAGTTATTCGCCATCAGTCCCTCCCTTTTTATTACCCATTACCTTTTGGGCAAGGTTTGCGAAGTTGGCGGGAACATCATCAAAAATATCCTCGTAGGATTTCTTGTCCCAAACCTCAATACGATCTAATTGGCAAGCCAAAACCAGATCACTACCAATCCCAGCATATTCAACTAATGATTTCGGCAACAGTACTCGACCAGCAGCATCGAGCGAAAGCTCAGTTGCACCACGCGTAAAGGCCCTTACAAAGGCACGGTTTTCTTGATCGTAAATATTAAGCTTTGCCAGATCGGCAACAACGGCATCCCAAACAGATTTAGGATAAATGACTAGATTTTTCTCAAAACCACGATTGATAATCAGGCCCTCGCTCTCTGCAGTAGGCAATTGTTTCTTAAGCGCAGCAGGCACCATAAGGCGTCCCTTTGCGTCAAGTTTACAATCGAATTCTCCTAAAAGTTGGGTCATAGTGGTATTTACACTTTTTATCTAGTGTAAAAGTAAATAGTTCTACCACTTTTTACCACTTTTTACCACAAAAAAGTTTTCCACATCCTTTTTGTTACGTTTGGCAACAAAAAAGAGACTAAAATTAGCATTCGTATTATGCTAAAAACAAGCTTAAACGCTGATAATCAACTCATTCCATCACTTATTTTCGGGATATGAAACAATATTCAATACTTAAAAAGTGGTGGGAGAAATAATCACTATGATGCTGAAATTTCGGTCTAAAGCTACAAAAAATCCATCAATCGTCCGGAGTTATCTCTGTTTTGCCCTAGGAAGTTTTATTTTTTGGACTCAGTGAAGCAAGGGGTCAATTGCTGTTGAAGCTTTCAACCAGATGCCTATCAGTTCGTCGTAAAACAAAAAACCCCGCCAACAGTGTCGGCAAGGTTTGATGAGAGACTGAATAAATGATGCACGATGTTTAGTTACCTATTCCATAAAATTTTTGTACCGCTTGGTAATCTTTGAGGTTGGGCTTATTTGCTCCAGCAACGGACACTGCTGTACCGCCTGGAATAATAACATACCGATATTGTAACAGCGTAGATAAAGCTACAGAATTGGTATTGTCAGCGGTAAAGCGGGTGAAATTAAATCGACCAACAGTGGGAATATAACTGATCGTATTAAGCTTTCCACCAGCATAGGAGCTATATGGCAAGGGGAATATCCCGCCGCCAAAATTAAAGTAAACCTGTATCGTTCCTGAATTTAATATAGCGGTGGTTAATGCTGGCGCAGTAAGGCTTGCCACCTTAAGTGAGGTATTATCAATAAGAGTATCCCTGAAGCTTTTTGCATAATTCCAGCCAGAATACATCACGTTGGCCGTTCCCTTAAGTGATAATGCCACGCCCCATCCTGTATCGGTTTTCGGTCCGTAGAAATTATAGGTTGTTTTATCGAGGTAATAATCTCCAATAACGCCAAGATCGGCAGTCGGCGTAATGGTTCCACTCAGAATCTTACTTCCCGCAGCGCCATTGCTGCCATTGGCTCCATTGGTTCCAGTTGCCCCAGTCGCTCCAGTTGCACCAGTTTGTCCGACTGCCCCTTTCATGGAGAATGGTGTTCCCCATCCGTCAGCTTTTTTTGGACCATAAAAATTACTGGAGGCGATGTCTAGGTAGAAATCACCCATTAAGCCAATGGTTGTAGCTGGAGATCCGGTTCCACTCAATACTGTACTACCAGCTGGACCCGCAAGTCCTGGATCACCTTTTGGGCCTTGCTCTGCAATTTCCTTTTTACAGCCCAGAAATGTACAAAATGATATGATCAGTAATAGGGATAATAGTTTAAAAATTTGGTAGTTTTTCATATTGGATTATTTTAAGGTTTAAGTTTAAAGTTGAATGCCAATCCGTCAAGGGGCAGTTGTTCTCAAAGACTTATCCTGCCCGTTAACTTTCCTTGAGATACCTAGAGATGCATTCTGGCAATCAATTCGTGCTATAAAACTAAAATTCAAACCCATTAAATTAATTGATAATGAGCGAATTAACCTTTACAATGAGTGAGCGACCCGTTCAAATTAGTTAATTAATTTTTATAAACCGCATGAATGAAAGATCAATAAGCTGGTGGATTGTTCAAATGTGCTTTTGATTCAATGGAATAAAATATGCTATCCTATTTTACAGCATAGCGAAGATAGCTCTTGGAGTTGAGCGCTATCAACATTAAAATGAAATTGGTTTACAAATTATTAAAAAACGTCGTTACAGTTTTGATTTACAGAAACTTAAGGTTATTTTAGTTAAAAAATCATCATGAAAAGGAATTCATTTTTTAAGGCCATTGGGCTTCTTGTCACAATGCCTTTCATTTCCCTAAAAGGATTTTCAGCGGAGATTATACAGCTGATAGCCAAGATGGGGTTTCTGGTCCGGGCTGGTCGGGATAGATTTGAAAAGCCAATAACCTTATTTGAGGGCGATACCTTTTATACCAAGGTATCAACAAAGGATACCAATGGAGATCTTTATGTATTCGAATCTACGAGGATAAAAAATGGAGGGCCATCCTTGCACTTTCATTATGACCAAGATGAGATCTGGTATATTCTGGAGGGAGAATTTTTGATCAAGGTTGGAGACATCACTTACGAGGCGAAAGCGGGAGATACGGTATTTGGACCAAGAAAAATCCCCCATTCCTTTGCAAAAAGAGGAGACGGACAAGCAAGGGTGATGATAACCTTTCAACCCGCGGGCAAAATGGAGGAGTTTTTTATCAAGGTTTCGCAAGGTAAACTAAAAGAGCTCAGTCCTGAGCAGCAGCAAGCAGTGAGAAAGGAACATGGGTTTGAAGCGGTTGGGGCTGGCGTGGGTTATATGAAAAAATTATGATCAGATAAAAAGACGTCTGGTGAGGTACCCTCACCAGACGTTGGCATCTTTAGCCATTAATGGCCTTTACCCCTGGCAATTCCTTACCTTCCATATACTCCAGTAATGCACCACCACCGGTTGATACATAACTTACCTTATCTTCCATACCGAATTTAGCGATTGCCGCAGCAGAATCGCCGCCACCAATCAATGAAAATGCACCGTTATCTTTGGTTGCTGCAACAACAGCTTCTGCAACAGCCTTGGTTCCAGCCTCGAAGTTTTCCATTTCGAAAACACCCATCGGGCCATTCCAAAGTAAGGTCCTAGATTTTTTAATTACCTCTTGGAACAATGCAATTGATTTTGGGCCAATATCAAGTCCCATCCAATCTGTTGGAATCTGGCCAGAATCCACATCTTTTTTATCTGCATCATTTGAAAATTTATCTGCTATTACCGTATCGACAGGAAGAATAAGGTTTACACCCTTAGCTTTGGCCTTTTCGATCAACTCTAAAGATAATGCCTGTTTATCTGCCTCTAAAAGTGATGTACCGATCTCACCACCTTGCGCCTTGGCAAAAGTGTATGCCATCCCACCACCAATGATCAGGTTATCTACCTTGTCCAACAGCTTTTCGATCAAAAGGATCTTATCCGACACCTTAGCTCCACCCATAATTGCCGTGAAAGGCCGTTCTGCATGGTTTAATATCTTTTCTGCATTTTCTACCTCAGATGCCATTAAGTAACCAAAATATTTTGCATCAGGAAAGAATTGAGCAATGATTGAAGTTGATGCGTGGGCACGGTGAGCTGTACCAAAGGCGTCATTCACATAAACCTCACCCAATTTCGAGAGTTTTTCCGCAAAGGCTACATCACCCTTTTCCTCTTCCTTATAAAAACGAAGATTCTCGAGCAACAATACCTCACCTGGTTTTAAATCTGCCGCTTGTTTAGTAGCACTTTCACCAATACAGTCATCAGCGAACTTTACCTCAACGCCAACAAGCGAGGAAAGATCTGGAAGAATGTGCTTCAATGAATATTTATCGGTTGGTCCGTCTTTTGGGCGGCCCAGGTGCGACATCAAGATCACCGAACCACCGTCCTTTAGTATCTTGGAAATGGTTGGCAATGCTGCACGAATTCTCTTATCATCGGTAATCTTGAATTCATCGTCTAGGGGAACATTAAAGTCTACCCTGATTAATGCTTTTTTATCTTTAAAGTCAAACTGGTCAATTGTATTCATGTTTTTATTTTGATTTTAAGTTTAATTTCATTTCGTAATGGAAGCCAATTCCCGGAATATCAAATTCTGGGGAATCGGTCGTGAAGCCGATCTTTTTGTAAAAGCCAGCGGCTGATGATCTTGCATTGCACCATAAATAATTGGTATTGTATTCCCTAAGGTAATCTATGGCAAAGGCAATAAGCGATGCACCATAACCCTTTCCACCAAGATCGGGATGGGTTGCCATACCGCGAAGTTGATAACCTTCGCCCTCATCGGGAAAGAAATCATTGCGCATAAAGGTTGCTATGGACCTGATCCCGCCATCTTCAACAAAACCTAAGTGGAAAGTATCGTATGCCCGATCCCCCTCAAAAACACAATCGCTAAGTGGCTTTCCGTTTCGCAACATCAGGCTTCTTAAGGGCAGTACTTCTTCTGGCAGAATAAATTTAACCATAACATTTTGATAGGATCAATAAGCAGCTGCCAACGATCAAGATGACCTCTAGCGGGCTTCGCAAACGTTTGCAAAGTTAATAAAGCATTTGAGATCACCTTAAAATTGGTCGTCACAATTTTGAACATTTTAATCGATTTCAACAAAGTGCATGTGATGATACTGAGATATGATTATGATAGGGCAAGATGCCAAGATGGAAAATGCCTGATCATTACCAAGCAAGGTATAACAGGAAAGCTTAGCAGCAATAAAGACTGGGAATTGTCTGGAGTCGATTTGAGGAACCCTAAGTCTCCCCATTTGCTTAGGATCATAGAAGAAAAATGAGCTGCAAACCTTATCGGGGGTAATTGATAAGGCTGGTTACCAAAAACTGAGGACCGATAAAATGGGTTCCATTCATCATGGAGAGTTCCATTCATCTATCCCTCATTCCTAAAATTAAATGGGCTTGGTCAAAAAGAAATCTCCTATTTCTTGAGCGCACTGATTTTTTTTACTACATCAATTAAACGACTACTGTAACCAAATTCGTTATCGTACCAACCCACCACCTTAATCAAATCACCAACAATAGATGTTAATAGGGAATCGAAAATGCAGGAATGCGGGTTATTGATAATATCGACAGATACAATTGGATCTTCCGTGTACTCTAGCAAACCAACCATTTCATTTTCAGAGGCCAGCTTAAAGGCTGCATTGATCTCCTCGATTGTCGTCTTGTTTTTTAAAAGACAGGTAAAATCGGTAAGAGATCCATTTAAGACCGGTACCCTGATCCCTGCCCCTCCCAAACGGCCCTCGAGTGCTGGGAAGATATGGGTAATCGCTTTCGCAGCTCCTGTTGTAGTTGGGATAATCGATGAAGAGGCTGCCCGAGCCCGGCGAAGATCCTTGTGATTGGCATCGTGTAGGTTTTGATCGCCGGTCATGGAGTGGATGGTGGTAATGTAGCCTTCCTCTACCCCCCAGTTATCGTTCAGGATCTTAATTATTGGGGCAATATTATTTGTGGTACAGCTTGCGTTAGAAAGCACGGGACTATTCAAGTCGATTTGACCATCGTTTACTCCAAGCACCACCATCGGGATATCATCAGCAGCTGGCGCAGATATTATTACCTGTTTTGCGCCAGCTACAATGTGTTGTTCAGCTGCTTCCCTGGTGAGGTTTTTGCCTGTACAATCAATCACCAAATCTACCCTTAAGGCAGACCAAGGCAATTCCTCGGCATTTTGTATGGTAAAAACAGGGATGGAAGATGCGCCAACTACAAGCGCATCAGGCTTAGCACTCACCTTACCCGCAAAAACGCCATGGACGGAATCGTACTTAAACAGATGGGCCATTGTCTGGGCATCGGCCAAATCGTTTATTGCAACTACCTCAAAGCCCTCTGCCAAAGCCAAGCGCAGAAAAGTCCTTCCTATCCTACCAAAACCATTAATTGCTAAACGCATCCTTATTAAAATTGAAGTGCAAAATTAGTATTTATTAATTGATATAGGAACTAGAATAAATACTGGTGTTAGCTTTATAATGTACGACTTAAAACTAATCGTAATCGGTATTTACACAGATAGGTTTTTCGCAAGGAAACAAAGATTGATACAAAATTGGAGAATCCCGGGAGAGTAAGTAAGGGAAAGAAAATACATTTAGGAGGTGAAATCGGAATCGCTACTTCGTCAATCGATCTTTCTTGCAAAGACCTAGGGTGATTAGACTGTTGAATAGCATGCAGATTAAAATGATTAAGATGATCAAGAAAAAGTTGCCCAATTTCTGGAAAGCAATGGTTCCGGCGATGATCGCCAAATTGGACCCAGCTGTTGCGATAACGATCCAGTTTGGTTTAAGTCCGAGGCGCTGTAAGCGATGATGAATGTGATTCCTATCCCCTTTAAAAGGTGAACTCCTTTTTAATATCCTCACCGTAAAAACCCTTAAGGAATCAAATATAGGCACAATTAAAATCCCCACAGTAATGGCTGGTGCAGAGAAGAATGCCGGGTGACCCCCTGCATTGTATTTATTCAATTCGATGAATTTTATGGCCAATGCTGCAGAGACCAGCCCTATAATTAAGGCTCCAGTATCACCCATAAAAATCTTTGCAGGAAACCAGTTGTATTTCAAAAAGCCAGCAATAGCGCCCGATAGGGCGAAAGCGATGGATGAATAGCAGACCTCCCCCATCATTGCAAATAATAGACCAAATACCATGCTGGTAAGTATGCCTATACCCCCAGCCAAGCCATCAATCCCATCAATCAGATTAAAAGCGTTATTAAGAAAAATGATTAAGACTAGTGAGAAAAGACCCCCCCATAAAGAAGGCATATCCCAAACACCAAATACGCCATATAAGCTAGATAAACGAAAACCACCAAAAAAAACCAAGATAAAGGCCACGGTAATCTGAAGTAAAAACTTCGTGCTTGTGTTTATGCCATATACATCATCTTTCAAGCCTAAAGCGGCAAGTATGATACATGAGGCAATTAAAAAGTTGGCTTCCTTGTAATTAATGACTGCAGAAAACAAAAGAATGGTAACAGTAAAGCTTCCCACAATGGCAAGCCCCCCGAGTCTAGAAATGTTCCGCTTGTGGTTCTTTCGATAAAGGTCATTCTTATCAAAGAGCCCATATTTTAGAGCTGTATAAATCAGGCTTGGAACACTCAATATAACTATGGAAAACGCCAAGGTAAAGATGGCGAGATAGAAGAACTCTGGATTTGTATTAAGGATATCTTGAAGCAAAACGGGAACGGCTTTGGGCAAATATAGTAATGTTGACTTGAATAAGTACGCGGGTTTGAAAGTTTAAGGTGATATAAATCAATACTTTCAATGTTCATGGCTAGCAATGGTGAATTCAATCCATGGTAAATGAGGTTCAGTTAGACGTTTAATTTGAATCATTATCTCAGCGGATAAATTGGCGCTTTGATGGATTCTTAGGTCCACTAATTAATAGAGTTTAGCCCAAAAGTGGCCGCTAATTACAAGACAGATGAAAATCATGCGAAGTCCGTCATAGATGGTCCGGTTAGCTCCTCCTTAATTAAGCTGGCTTTGTGACAATTACTGAGATCGGGTTGCATAACCAAAAATAATGATTGGTATGCCAAAATCGTAACATTGTTAAAAACCTGGTTGGGCCAAAATGTACCACAGGTTTGAACAATAGGTTATGGCTTTCCCAAATTACAAACCCCAATAAGATTATCGTAAAAACTGGCTGAGCTTGCCTAATTTTTTTCTGATCAGAGCGAATAATGGCAAAGGAATACCATTGCGCCTCAAAGCCACAAAATCGCCGCAAACTGCATTTAATACTCCTTTCAACGACCCATTGCTTACTCCCCCAAGCCTCATGTTGACCATCAGCTTAGCAATATACACAGCCTTGAGCTTATACTTATACAGAAACCTTAAAATCAGATCATAGTCGGCTGTTGTGCCCAAATCCAGCGCGTAAGTTCCATATTTGGCAAACAGTTTTCTTTTCAGGTATAGTGTAGGGTGTGCTGGCATCCATCCTTTTTCCAAATCTACAAACCTTGCCTGTTTTGATTTCCATTTTCGGATAATCCTGCCAGAGTAAGGGTGAACGTAGTTTAGGTCGCCATACACGCCATCAATTGTTGGATCCATTATGAATTTTTCGGCAATAGCCTGTAGGATGTCCTTGCCTGCAAAAACATCATCTCCATTCAAAATACCAATAACCTCTCCCGTTGCTTCTTTTATGCCCTTATTGATTGCATCATACAGTCCCCGATCCTTTTCTGAAATGAAATAATCGATTTTCTCGCTATATAGATCGATAATCGCCAGCGTCCTATCAGTGGAACCACCGTCAATTACGATATATTCAACATTTGGGTAAGTCTGCTCAAAAACGGATTGAATGCATGCTTCTAAAAACAATTCTCCATTAAAAACGACGGTAATAACTGATATCTTCATTACTAAATCCAGAACAGCAAAGGTATAAAGATAAATTATAAACGCTGGTCGTCGTATTTTTCAGTTCTTAATCAAGCAAACTGATCGAGCTTCAATATTACAACCTTACAAAATCATCGACCCTAATGTTATGCACATCAACCAATAGCGTAGCTAAATCTAATCTATTGGGACTACAGAGTTTTGTCATCCAAAAAAATTGATCTCTCTACTCTCAATCCATAATGCAGGAAAAATATCTCCGCAGATAGAACTAGGTGATAACCAGCATAATTCATTTGGCGATGAACACCTCGGTAATTTCTGAATAAAACACTGTCGATAAACATATAAAGAAAAAAATATTTTGCCTTATAGAGGCCTAGAAGCGACCAAGCACTGTCGCTAAAACATTTCCTTTTTCACAAAAAATGCCCCCAAAATCCCAGCAAGGGCCCCTAATACCCAAACATAATGATCGAGATCACA
Source organism: Pedobacter frigidisoli (assembly GCF_004331675.1). Taxonomy (GTDB): domain Bacteria; phylum Bacteroidota; class Bacteroidia; order Sphingobacteriales; family Sphingobacteriaceae; genus Pedobacter; species Pedobacter frigidisoli. The sequence continues at coordinate 92,029 of NZ_SJSN01000018.1, forward strand.
GTTAAAGATATTAAAGCTGACCTCCTGTCCCTGATTTTGCGCAACTAATCCCAGACCAAGGATAGTTAAAGCCGATGTGGTACATGATCTTCCGGTAGTTGTTACTCCTGTTGCGAAGCTTGGGCAAGAACCAACTGCAGTTTGAACTGTTGGAGAATTATAGTATAGAATGACAAGCCCCAGAGAAAAAGGGACCAATGTGGCGCCCAGAAGTGCGTTGCCGGTTTGTGGGCCATGTATCGATCCGTCAGAAAGCCTACAGCCTGTATCAGCTTTGGAAAGAGAACTAAGCGCAACGAATACAATTATAAGGAAAAATTTTTTGGCTAGAATCATGTTAATAATTAGATACATAAAATTAGCATTCCAGAAAGCTATATTCGTTGTTCTTTTTATTCATTATGACCATAAAACCCCGAGCCTCAATCTATTTAAGTGTACTCATTTATCCCTCAAAGACTTTCTTCAATATTACATTTCTTTTAAGTTATAAATGATGTATTTTTGCGATTGTATTGTTGCATAACAACTAGCACCGCTAGTACGTTGTTAATATTAATGACCTTGCATCAAGCTATAAACCTGATAAGAGTATCCCGAAAATATGCAAAGAACAAACTTCTCTTATGCCTTTTTATTATCAATCCTATTTTTTTCCGCATGTTCAGTACGTAGGGAACGTGCATTATTCAATGCCCCAACAGATATTATCACCGACACCCTAAAACAGGTATATGTGGTCAATGATCAGGGAATCGGTGATCTGTACTACAGGATTAAGCCCAATGATCTTTTAGCTGTCAAGAATGTTCAGAACCCTGAATTCGGGGCAGTCGGAGGTTCCTCGAGTACCGGTGGATCCATAGTGGGGAGCACTACCGCAAATTCATCAGCTCAATCCTATATGGTAGATCTGGATGGAAAGGTAAATCTTCCAGCCATTGGCAAGGTAGAAGTCGTAGGGCTGACTAGAAGAGAGGCTGCTATAAAATTGCAGGAGTTATACAAGACAAAACTTCTGAAAGATCCGATCATTGAAGTGAGTGTAGTAAACCTAAAGGTTACCCTACTCGGTGAATTTGCACGTCAAGGAAATTTTCTATTGGAAAAAGACAATACCACACTCATTGATATTATCGGCGAAGCCGGGGGAATCAGTAAGACAGCTGATCCAAAATCCCTGAAGATCATCCGGGGCGACCGGGCCAATCCGGAGATCATCTATGTCAACCTCAATGACATTAATAGTCTCGCCAGTAAAAAACTTATCCTGCAGAACAATGATATTATCTATCTTCAGACAACAAAATCCGCTGCACTGAGTGAAAAAATGCAGTCTTATACCAATCTGGTTCAACCCTTACTGGTTGTGATCAACTTAGCGCTCCTTATTTTAACGATTACCAAATAACTATGGATGCCTTACCTGTAAAAAGTGTTTTAGTAGATCAGCAACTTAACTATTGGAAGGTTGTCAAGATTTTTCTGAGTCGTTGGTATTGGATTCTGGGCTGCGTGATCATCAGTACGCTGGTTGCCTGGCTTTACATCAGGACTATCCCACCAACCTATACTACGAATGCCTCACTAAAATTGGATGATAGCCAATCAGACATGACAGGCAATGGAGTGGCCAACATGAGAAGCTATAACAGGTACTATCAAAGCAATAACATTCAGACAGAGGCTACGGTGATGCGTTCTCAGGATGTTATCAATAAAGCAATCACCCATTTGAACTATAAAATATCCTACTTTTTAAAGGGAAGGGTACTTACTACTGAACTCTATCCAAATGAGCCTTTTAAGATCGAGATCATTGCCCAGGATAGCGTAAATTTTAGTAGGGCTACATATAACGTGGAGCCCATCGACAACACCAATTTTCAGCTTATTTCCTCAGACCAACCAAATCAGAAACAGATTTTCAAATATGGACAGGCTATCTCAGCAGGCAACATGCTTTTCAGTATCAGGAGCAGGATACCTGCTAAGGGCAACTACAGCTTTAAGTTCAATACGAAATCCGATTTCTATGGACGGGCAGCTGGAGGGTTAAATATCTTTGAGGCAGAGAAATACAGTAATATCATGAATGTTACCCACACGGACTTCAACCCCGTTTTCTCAGCAGATATATTGAACGCAATAATAAAGGAATATATCCTCAACGATGCTGAACAGAAAAAACGCTCTTCCAAGCAGACCATAGCATACCTGGACAGTCAGATCGAATTCCTTAACAGGCAGGTAGACCAGTCCGGAAAGAACCTTTCCAACTACAGATCGGGTAGCACAATGGTTGATCCGTTGACTGACAAGCAATTTAACATCGGTAAGCTTAGTACCTTACAAACCCAGCGGACAGAGCTCGAATTTCAAAAATTCTCGATACAGCAGCTAGAGGAACAGGTGAAAGGTAATCAGGAGAAAATCCGTTTGAACCTGGATATTGATGGCGTGGCCAGTCTGGGATTACCAGCCTTGATTACCCAATTAGGTACGTTCATATCTGCCAGAGAAACTAAACTCAATCAATTTAATGCAGACGCTGCACCAATCAAGCAGATCGATGATCAGATTGCGGAGATCAAGCAATTAATATATGGAAATATCAGATCGCTCAAGAATCGCAACCAAAAAACAATAGATCTGATCAATAATGAGATCAATAAGGTTAATGGGTCTTTGGGGCAGCTACCAGAAAAGGAAAATGACTTTGCCAAACTGCAGAGCAACTTCGACATCAATCAAAAGATGTTCTCCCTACTGTTTGAAAAAAAATTGGCAGCCCAGATCAGTTCTGCCGCGGTAACGCCCGGTGCAAACATTATCAATGAGGCCCAGCCTTCGTTTAATCCGGTTTCGCCGGTGGCAAGCCAGATCTATTCCTCCTATATGATTGGCGGACTTTTGGTAGGTCTGGGCATGATCGTTCTGGCCCGACTATTGAATCCTTACATCTATGATGTGGAGACTGTAGAAGGCTTAACCGCTATCCCTATTATTGGTGTAATATTGAAGTTTAAGCGAAAAATCTATAATGAGACCCAGCAGATGTTATCCCTGGAGAAGCCAAAATCAATTTTTGCAGAGTCCGTTAGATCCGTCAGGACCAACCTGAGCTTTTTAGCATCTGATAAGGATAACAAGGTGATTTGCGTGACCTCTGAAATCTCGGGGGAAGGAAAGTCGTTCGTGAGCCTCAACCTCGCTGGCACGCTGAGCATCATTGATAAGAAGGTCATCCTAATTGCTGCAGATCTGCGACGATCGAAGCTACACAAGGCTTTTGGATCCGAAAATCTAAAAGGACTGAGCACCTATCTATCCGCCCAGAGCGACCTGGATGGAATTATCAATCAGGATGAGAATCATCATTTTGATTACATCACTTCGGGTCCTGTTCCACCAAACCCTTCTGAGCTATTGCATAGCTCAAGGATGAAAGCGCTTATTGAAGCGCTAAGGGAAAGATATGAATACGTAATCATTGATACTGCCCCTATCGGACTGGTCTCTGACTCTATTCCAATCATTAAGCAGGCTGATATCAACCTTTTTATCATTCGTTCAGGTGTGTCCAAGTTTAGTGCAGCCTCAGTACCTGAACGCCTGTCGAAGGAATATGCACTGAACAATATCAGCATTATACTCAATTCTTTCTCTAATGAGCTGTTACACTCCAATATACACACCAGCAATTATACACAGAGTGGATCAGGTACCTATTATTATTCTAACTATAGCGGATATGGCAGTAGTGCATACTATGAGCAGGAAGAAGAAAAGTGGTGGCAGTTTTGGAAGAAAAAATAGTCTAGGCATTAGGCTTTCCCATCCAAAGGATGCCTATTCTTATTCTTTTTAAAAACGCAGTTACACTTAAGCTTTTCAAAAGGTAACATGATATATCAATCATAGGATGCTCGGAAGAGGAGGTATGATGTTCCTCAACATGAAAAGTTGACCCTAAAGTAAACAGTAGTGTTATCTATATTTCTGTCGTGACACTTATCTTTGCGCCTCGGGTTCTCTAACGAACTAACATTGAATGCTGTCAAAATTGGGAGGAGTTGATAAATCGCAATAATAAAGGCGACAATAAAAACGGCTATTCCATATAATTACTTACATTTGAGAGTCGCTCTAACAAACAAACTTATTAACCTATAGTCGCTTCATCGTCCCAATGAAAGATTTTTTACCTAAATGCCCTGTGATTACACAGGATTATCCATCCAGCGATTTCTACAACTTTTATGTGTGGGGAAATGACCTCATACTTTCAGATAATTTTTCGAATTTTGTGCTGGAAGCCTTACCATATATCTTAAATCTGGAGGGGACAAAACTCGATTAGCATAGGGAATGATAGAGAATACATACAAATGGTATCCTGTTTATACGCGTTCACGGGCAGAGAAAAAAGCCTATGATGAGCTTTTCCGTAAGGGGATAACAACCTACCTGCCCCTCAAAAAGACGGTAAAGCAATGGAGTGATCGAAAAAAAATCGTTGAGGAGGCATTGATCAGATCTTACCTTTTTGTATATATCTCAAGTAGGGAATACGCTGAAGTGTTAATGACCAATGGCATTGCAAGATTTATCTATTTCTCCGGACAAATCGCATCCATCCCAGAACAACAGATCAATGATCTCAAACTCCTCTTGGCCACTGATGCAGACCTTGAGCTTATTGAATATGATATAAAGGCGGGGGAGAAAGTGTTGGTCACGGCTGGGCCATTTCAGGGCATGGTAGCGGAACTAGTATCGATACGCAATAAACAGCGTATTATCCTGCGTTTAAACAATATGGGCTATGCAATTAATATCAACACGTCAATGGCATTTATAACGCCATTCTAGCTAGCTAGAGTCTGGTGTGCATAGAACTATTACAACGTGGCTCTTGAAGCCAAGAACATCACTCCTGCTCAGCAGAACGTGGTAAGTCAATTAAATCGCATGATCAGTCATTTTTTATAAAAATGTGACTGAGGGGGCGAAGCCATGTGCAAGAGGGGAAAAAAACAATTATATCATTAAAACTTACTGATATCTACTCAATCTTCGAATTAAGAAAATCAAGAAATAAATGTGCCGAATAGCGGGAATAATTGATAAGAAAAAGGGAAATTTGGAGCTTGAGTCTGAGATTCAGTCTATGTGCGAGTTATTGGAGCACGGTGGACCGGATGATGAAGGTTTCCTTGTCGAAGAGGGCTTAGCCTTTGGACACCGGAGATTGGCATTAATAGACCTCTCCCCTTCCGGTCACCAGCCTATGTTTTATCATCAGGGACAACTGGCAATCACTTTCAATGGAGAGATTTACAACTACCTGGAGCTGAGATCAGAATTGATATCACTGGGTTTCGAGTTTTCTACAAAAAGTGATACCGAGGTTATCCTTGCAGGCTATCAGGCATGGGGCACGGGAAGCTTTGCAAAATTAAAGGGCATGTTTGCCTTTGCGATCTATGATCGAAAACTGGGAAAAAGTTTTCTGGTCAGAGATCCCTCGGGGATCAAGCCGCTATATTTCAGCACGGCAAATGAATCTCTGGTGTTTGCATCCGAGGTCAGGGCATTTAAATGGCTAAAACATGAGGAAAATCCGGATTGGAAGATCTATTTCCTTGCCTTTGGGCACATTCCGGAACCCTATACTACCTTTTTAGGAATAAACATGCTTGCCAAGGGACATTATCTATCCTGGGAACACCAAAATAATTTCTTTGAGATCCTAGGATTTGAATCTAACCGTGCCAACCCAAGGATCATGGACCAAGCTGTTGCAACTGATCAGGTCTTCAAGACATTGAAGGCATCAGTAAAAAGGCACCTTCTCTCTGATGCACCAATCGGCGTTTTCTTAAGTGGGGGGATTGATAGCAGCATCCTGACACTTTTGGCTGATGAGGTACAATTGGCAGAGAATGACCAAAAAGGAGTGAACACCTTATCCATAAATTTTGATGAGCATGAGTTCTCCGAAAAAAGTTATCAAGAACTGATAATAAGCCAGATCCGCGGATCCCACTCGGATTACACCATCAGCAAGGATTTATTTTCCTCTCTATTCCCAAGAGCCTTGGCTGCCATGGATCAACCCACAACTGATGGGATCAATTCCTGGTTCGTCAATTATTTCGCAAAGGAAAAAGGATTGAAAGCTGTACTATCCGGAATTGGGGCAGATGAATTATTTGGCGGATATCCCTCTTTTAGAAGAATGCCAAAGTTAAAATATCTCTCACTTGTGCCTAGTTCCCTTTTGAAGTTTGGCAGCTATTTCAACAAATCTGTTTTCAAACGGGCCTATTATCTCAGTTATAAAAACTTCGCGGGTCAGTATCTTTTTTTACGGGGCATCTTTAGCCCTCCAGAAATCGCAGCAATCCTAAATCTTCCTATTAGCAAAATTAATCTCGTACTAAAAAGCTTCCATGTTAATATGCCTCCTCATCTAAGCGACCAGGAAAGGGCAAGTTGGATGGAAACCAATCTCTATATGCAAAATCAATTGCTGAAAGATACCGATACGATGAGTATGCAACATGGCATTGAGGTCCGCATACCTTTTTTGGATGCAGATCTGATATCGCTTGTTAGCAGTATAAAAGACAACGTGCTGTATAGCGGAGAGCAACCTAAATCATTGCTTATTGAATCGTTTAAAAAACTGTTACCCCAAGCGATCTGGGACAGGCCAAAGATGGGATTCACCTTTCCCTTTCAGAAATGGCTTCAGGACGAAAAATGTCTGAACCATATTGGCACAGAAAGTAAAAAAGTAAATCAGCTCCTGTCTGATTTTAAGGCAGGAAAGCTTCATTGGTCAAAGGCAATGGCGCTTTACGTGTTATTCAAGGACAGGGATGCGGCTTGAAAGGCGAAAAAACCGCATGATTCTGTTAACGCTTAATGTATTTAGCTTGACGGGGGGAATCGAAAAGGTCAGTCAGATCATTGCAAAGGTACTCAATGACCATTCGGAGGAACTACATTCAGACAGCACATTTGAGACCCTTTCTCTTTGCGACCAGGATGATGATGTCGATTATCGATACTGTTCGAAACAGAACTTCAAGGGATATAATGGCAATAAGGTTTTCTTTGGAATTATGGCTACCATAAGAGGGCTGCAAAAAAAGACAATTATATTGAGTCATATCAATTTATTGGTTATAGCGGTTTTGATCAAATTATTGGATTCGAATAAACGCATTATCCTGATGGCTCATGGTATCGAGGTCTGGAGGAATTTAAGTCCATGGAAAAAATCATTCTTAAGAAAACATGTAGAGATCTGGGCCGTCAGTGAATATACTGCAAGCATACTCATTGCTAAACATGGTATAGCCCCCGAAGCAATCCAAATTTTAAATAACTGTTTGGATCCCTATTTCAACATTCCCGCACAGTTCGAGAGACCGAGCTATCTACTTAAGCGACATGGAATAAAGAAGAAGCAACCAGTGTTACTTAGCGTGAGCCGATTGTCCTCCTCAGAACTCTATAAGGGATATGACATTATTATTAATGCCACAAAAAACCTGATTAAGGATTTCCCAGATCTTAAATATCTGATTGCGGGCAAGGCCGATCCCCAAGAAAGGAAACGCCTGGAAGAATTGATTAAAACCCTGGGACTGGAAAATCAAGTGTTCCTACTGGACTTTATTTCGCACAATGAATTGGTAGATTACCTCTTACTGGCCGACTTATTTGTAATGCCAAGTAAGAAAGAAGGTTTTGGTATCGTCTTCATAGAGGCTGCCGCATGCGGTTGCACAGTATTAGCCGGGAACCAGGATGGAAGCAGGGATGCCCTGCTAAATGGCCAATTGGGGTTACTTGTTAACCCAGATGATGATAGAGAGATAGAAACAACAATTCATGATTACCTTAAAAAGGAAAATACAGTAGATCGATCTGCAAAACTTCAACGCAAATGCTTGGATTATTTTAGCTATAACCTTTATCAAAACAAAGTTCTAAATCTATTAACAACTAAAACATATTGATAACAAATGCATAATGATGAGCACGACTGGGTTATAGAGAGCAAAGGGTCACTTTTCGATCTGAAACTTAATGAGGTTTGGGCGTATCGCGATCTTCTGGTTTTATTGGTCAGACGTGATTTTGTTTCCTTTTACAAACAGACCATATTGGGTCCACTTTGGTTCTTTATACAGCCCCTTTTCACTACCGTTATCTTCACTTTTATTTTTGGGAACCTGGCGGGCATCTCAACTGATGGATTGCCAAAACCACTATTTTATATGGCAGGCATTACCGCCTGGAACTATTTTGCGGATTGTTTAAACAAGACCTCAACTGTGTTTAGAGATAACGCAGGCATTTTTGGGAAAGTTTACTTCCCGCGTTTGATCGTGCCCTTAAGTATTGTAGCAAGTAATCTTATTCGATTTGGGGTACAGATGATTTTGTTTTTAATACTCCTCGGTTTCTATTACTTTTCAGGCGCTAAATTTCACCCTACCTCAATTATTATATTGTTTCCATTTATCGTAATATTAATGGCCTTATTAGGTTTGGGGGCAGGAATGATTATATCCGCCATGACCACCAAATATCGCGACCTAACCTTTTTAGTTGGATTTGGGGTACAGCTTCTAATGTATGCTACGACTGTGATCTACCCATTATCCACTGCACTGGATAAATATCCTAAATACGCCTGGATTATTGAGTACAACCCCATGACTCCCATTATCGAAACATTTAGATATGGTTTTTTAGGAGAGGGCAGTTTTAGCTGGGGAAGTTTGGGTTACGTGACCTTTGTTACTCTTGTGCTGCTGACTTTTGGGATACTCATCTTTAACAAGGTGGAAAGAAATTTTGTTGATACCGTTTAAGATTAGTAGGCTATTCGGAACCTTAAGAAGTCTCCATGATAAAAATTAAAAAAAAACTTAATCAGCCTTTTTCATTACCAGGTTTCTTGAGCGAGAAATACTTGCCATCACTCGATGGCTGGAGAGCAATCGCGATATTGCTCGTAGTTCTTGGCCATGCAAAATTTACGGTTACAAAGGAGACAATATATTACAGATTCACAGAAAAATTTGTTTATGCCGAACTTGGTGTAAGAATTTTTTTTATAATCAGTGGTTTTCTAATTACTTCCCTTTTGATCAAAGAAACATTATTAACCAATAGAATTAATATTAGTCATTTTTTTATAAAAAGGGTATTGAGAATTTTCCCTTTATTATATCTTTATCTATCCGTGATCGGAATATTAATGGTTTATTACAAACTTGATCTAAACATTCATAACTTTCTTGGACCAATATTATATGTCTCTAACTTTACTTTTTACAATAATACGTGGTTAACTGGTCATACCTGGTCATTATCTATAGAGGAACAATTCTATTTGGTCTGGCCCTTTGTATTCTCAGCAATGACAAAAAAAGCCTGGCTTTTCTGCGTGTTAATTATTGGACTCATGCCCATGCTAAAGGTATTTTGGTATTATAAGGGATATTACATACAATCGCTTGGGCCGTTTTTAAACGGGGCAGATGCAATCTTCACTGGCGCACTATTATCCTTTTTATGTTTTAAGGGCCTAATGAAAGCGGATTCTAATTTTTGGGGGAGTAAATCATTCAAGATAATAGCGACATTGATACTCTTTCTCTGTTACTTTTTATCCCATCGAGGAATGATGGGCAAAATTCTGCTGCCATTTGGAGGCTTACTTACCGATATTTCTGTATGCTATCTTTTATTATCAACAATCATTCATCGGAAAGGATTTTTTTATGACATCTTGAATAACCCAATAGTTACCAAAATTGGAGTAATTTCGTATAGCTTATATATATGGCAACAGGTCTTTATTATCCCACAGGATTATTATACCGCCATCTTACCCAGATCAGCTTTTCCATTCAATATTCTGCTGTCTTTTTTGGCTGCCTTTATCTCCTACTATGGTTATGAGGTGCATTTTCTCAAGATGAAGAAGAAATTTATTTTTATTTATCCGTAGAATTAAAAATGTCAGTCGCAATTAAAGTTGAAAATTTAAGTAAGGCTTACCATCTGGGACAAATAGGCACCGGAACAATAAGTAATGACCTTGCAAGATGGTATGCAAACATAAGAGGTACGGAAGATCCATTTCTCAAGGTTGGAGAAACAAATGTTAGAGATTCTATCGGAACAAGCAACATCGTGTGGAGCTTGAAAGATATCAATTTCGAGATCCAACAAGGAGAAGCGGTGGGAATAATCGGAAGAAATGGAGCCGGAAAAAGTACGTTATTAAAGATATTGAGTAAAATTACAGCCCCTACTACAGGAAAGATATCCGGTAGAGGAAGAATTGCTAGTCTCCTGGAAGTAGGTACAGGATTTCATCCTGAGTTAAGTGGCAGGGAGAATATTTTTTTGAATGGTGCAATTTTAGGAATGCGTAAGAAAGAGATTCAGCATAAATTGCAAGAAATAATTGATTTTTCTGGAATAGAGCGCTACATTGACACTCCGGTAAAGCGCTATAGTTCGGGAATGTATGTTAGGCTCGCCTTTGCCGTGGCAGCATATCTGGAATCAGAAATACTAATTGTGGATGAGGTTTTAGCTGTTGGTGATGCTGAATTCCAAAAAAAATGTTTGGGAAAGATGAATGAAGTTAGTAAGGGAGAAGGCAGGACCGTTTTATTTGTAAGCCACAATATGAGTGCTATTCAAAAGCTTTGTAAAAAAGCAATTCTTTTAGAAAATGGACATATCACTTTTAATGGCCAAACGGATAAGGCTATCGAAAAGTATATTAAGATCACCAAGGCATCGAAATCTATCTATGAAATACCAATACCACTAACTATTGATGAAATACATGCTTACGCTCATCAATTGCGAATTGAGGATTTGAATGGGGAATTATTAAAAGAGATACCTGTTGGTTTACCATGGCAAATCGTAGTAGAATTTATCGTTAACAAGCCTACTAGTCATTTTATTATTGCGATTGGGATTAACAACAGTCTTGAGACAAATGTTAGGACATCATGGAGCGAGGAACAATATATGCAAGCAGGAAGATATACCGCAATTTTCCAACAAAACGATCTTATATTAGCTACTGACACTTACTACGTTACTGTAGGTTTATCTTCCTATGAAAGATCTATTCAGTACTTGGAAAATATTGCCACATTCACTGTCTCTGATGCCTTATACTCCGGACTAGATAAAACAATTATTAGAACAACAGGAACTGGAATTATCCTCAATCCCATGAGAATTAAAATTTTGAGAAATTAGGAATTGTAACTGACGCTTATCAAAAAAATTAAGAGATTGAGGAGTAAACCCATGAGCTATAAGAAATGGTAAAGACTGATAACGAATCGTTAAATGTTGGTAATTCAACCTATTTATATCAGGTAAAAAGTTAGTTATGGCGGAAAGATAATATTACCTTAAAGCTCCGCCAGAATTATAAATACAGAGATCTTGACAATTCAACTATTGATCAAACAATAGAATACCGGGAATTACCAAAGAAAATTTTCTTATAGAAACAAAGAAAGATAATGGATTTACTGAGCAAAGTCAAGAATGTATTTCGCAATAGGTTTCAAAAATCTAATAAAATGCGAAATTTTCGAGAGGAATTTGACAACTTCAACTTTCTAGATACAGATAAAAAGCTCCCTAACAGATGGGAAAATATCTACCCATGCCTAAATGATAGAACATGTGATACCAATTTCGATGCCCATTATATTTATCATCCAGCCTGGTGTAATCAGTAAGTTAATCTGCACAGAAATCGGCAAATAAGAATACACCAAAAACGGCAACAAGAGTGCACAAAAAAAACGGTAGGATAATTAAACCCCACCGTTTAATACGACCTTCATCGGCTTACGACAACTGATGAATATGCACGCATTCTTGAACAAATTTATGATGTATTATGAAATTAAGCGAATGTCCCTTGCCGGACGTTCAGCTTCAAAGATCAGCAAGGCGCTGAACTGTAACCGCAGAACGGTAAAAAAGTACCTTGAGATGGATGACGGGGAGTTTGACGCCTTTG
>NZ_SJSN01000019.1 GCF_004331675.1 Pedobacter frigidisoli
CAAGCTAACCAGTGTATTGGATGGTACAAGAAAAGATGGTTAATAGAAGAACTATTTAGGGTTATAAAAACAAAGGGTTTTGGGGTAGAATCTAGCCAACTGGGCACTGGTGCCGGTTTAAAGAAAATAATCGCCATGACCTTACAGGTTGCACTGAAGATAATGCAGCTAAAACTTGCGCTAAACGACCAGATGATGCAGGTGGAAGAAGTATTCACACCTCACCAATTGGATTATCTAGACGTAGTAAGGCAGCGGGTAGAAGGCGCAACCGAGTTGCAGAAAAACCCCTACAAAAARCATACGCTTGCCTGGGGAACTTGGTTATTAGCCAGATTGGCGGGATGGAGCGGATACAAATCTCACGGTCCACCTGGATACATTACCATCAAAGATGGCTTCGATAAATTCAACCTACAATTTGTAGTGTATGCCGAAATAATGAAATATAAAGATGTGTGTAAAGATTAGCTCCTTAAGAGAGGGGATGAAAGGGTGCAGGCTTAGCAAGGCGCCAAAAGGTATTTGATGGGTAAGTGCAGTAGTTGGTGGTCCAACCACCAATCGTCATTCCCTTGTAGACGAGAATATTAATACTTTAGCTGTTTTTGAAACGGGTGCTATGCCCTTCTTTGGAGGGAGTGAGTTGGGATTGAGTGATGGGAGGGGGGAGGAATTTAAATTTCGCATTTCTCATCGCTGTATGTTTGTTTAAATAATAGCACAAGCGGTATTGCATCAATCGATGAAAAATCGATTTCGCAATTACGGAAAATAAGAACATCAATTGTCGGATAACGACCTTATGAAACACTCGTAATAAGACTAAGCGAGAGCTGACATAGTCATTTCAACTGTTTTAATGTTGCAATTCCAAGAGGGGCAAGGTGCATAACTAACAAATTGCCATAAGGTGTTTTATTTGCACATGACCTGGTCAGTGGTACATCCACTATTCGTTATTCCGTGCAGAAATGAATATTAATGCTTTGGTTATTTTGAAAAGATCACTATATCCCTCTTTGGAGGGGTGAGTTGGGATCAAGTGATGGTAAGGGGAGGAATTAGAATTTCATGTTCTTATCCCTGATTGATGGCTTACCAATCCTTTCGATGCTCTGAATTCTAATTATGCTTTTACAGCCAACAAAAATGGCTTAAAATCTGATTTTGATCAATTTTAGGCCCTTATTATTTAATAGAATACCCTATTAATACCTGCTTTCGAAATCTTGATAAGCCAGTGCAATGCCTTCAGGTAATTCTATCTTGTGTTTCCAACCAAGGTTGTGCAATTTGGTTACATCCATTAATTTTCTTGGTGTTCCATCAGGTTTGCTGGCATCGAATACCAATTCGCCCTCAAAACCTAAAACATCCTTAATTAATAAGGCCAGGTCTTTAATGGTTAAATCTGTTCCAGTACCAATGTTGATTAAATTAGGCTCATTATAGGTTTGCATTAAGAAATAACAAGCCTCAGCCAAATCGTCAGCAAAAAGAAACTCACGCATTGGCGATCCTGATCCCCAAACCACTACTTCCTTTTCGTTATTCACTTTTGCTTCATGCACCTTGCGGATTAAGGCTGGTAACACATGAGAATTTTGTGGGTGGTAATTGTCGTTAAAACCATATAAATTGGTTGGCATTACCGATATGAAATTACAGCCATATTGATCGCGATAAGCATCGCACATTTTGATGCCTGCAATTTTGGCAATGGCATAAGGCTCATTAGTATGCTCCAAGGTTCCGGTTAATAAATAATCTTCTCTTAGGGGTTGGGCAGCCATTTTTGGATAAATGCAACTCGAACCCAAAAACATTAATTTTTTAACATCATATAAATAGGCATTGTGGATCACGTTGTTCTGAATTGTTAGGTTTTCATAAAGAAAATCTGCCCTATAGGTATTGTTTGCTACAATACCACCCACTTTAGCGGCGGCTAAAAATACATAGTCAGGTTTTTCTGTAGCAAAAAAATCAGCAACAGTCTGCTGGTTGCGTAGATCCAATTCGGCTGATGTTTTTGTTAGCAGATTAGTGTAACCCTCTTTCTGTAGTTTACGATAAATGGCAGAACCCACCATACCCCTATGACCAGCAATATAAATTTTAGCGCTTTTTTCCAATGATTAAAGATTTGTATTACAAAAGTACGATAGATTTAACAAAGGACTGGAAACGAGATGAAAAAACTTGTTTAGTAACATGGAATGCTTTTTCGTTTGTTACTTTATAGTGCGACAAATTGAACTTTATATTAGCTTTATGCGTCACTTGAAGCTATGGGTCGTAAATTCTTTTCTATTTGGGAGGGCAAGAGGAGGTAAAGTGGTAATGCCATCTTAAATGAACAACTTGTAATCATGTGCATGCTATAACAATGATTATTTCTTCACAGCCAAGAGTGATATCCATTTTATATATCTTTGCCCATCAAGCATTCAAAGATGAATATAGAAAGGCAAATTGCGATTATTGGTTTAGGTTATGTAGGTTTACCATTAGCCATAGAATTTGCCAAATACTATCAGGTGATTGGATTTGATACCGATGAGGATCGAATCGCTGAACTCGATCAGTTAAAAGACGCTACACAGGAAGCTGACTTGGAAGCGCTTGCTTTAGTTACACAAAAGACGAGTCAAGAAAAAGGACTAAGGCTCAGTGCAAACCTGCCTGATATTGCAAATTGCAACATTTACATCGTTACGGTACCCACACCAATAGACCAACAAAAAAGCCCAGATTTAAGGCCTTTGCTGGAGGCTAGCAGAATGCTCGGCATCGTGTTGAAAAAAGGCGATACGGTAATTTATGAATCTACTGTATACCCGGGTTGTACTGAAGAGGATTGTGTGCCCGTGCTCGAAAAAATATCGGGCTTAAAATACAACGTTGATTTTTTCTGTGGCTATTCTCCAGAGCGCATTAATCCTGGCGATAAAATCAATACCTTAACGAAAATTAAAAAAGTCACTTCGGGTTCTACCCCAGAAATTGCAATGCAAATAGATGAACTTTATGCCTCCATCATCACCGCGGGTACGCATCTAGCGCCTAGCATCAAGGTAGCTGAAGCTTCGAAAGCTATCGAAAATGCCCAGCGGGATGTTAACATCTCCTTTGTAAATGAATTGGCACTCATTTTCGATCGGATGGAAATCGATACAACTGATGTATTGGCAGCCGCCGCTACCAAATGGAATTTTTTAAATTATAAACCGGGTTTGGTGGGTGGTCATTGCATTGGTGTTGATCCCTATTATTTGGCGCATAAATCAGAAGCTTTGGGTTATAAGCCTGAAGTCATATTATCAGGCCGCCGAGTAAACGACAACATGGGCATGTTTGTGGCCAATAAGGTCATTAAAATGATGGTTGCAAAAGGCAAGGCGATCAATGGTGCTAGGGTTTTAATCCTTGGTTTTGCTTTTAAAGAAAACTGCCCCGATACTAGGAATACGCGTGTCATCGATATTTATAAAGAACTCAAATCTTTTAGTCTCCAAGTAGATGTGTACGATCCTTGGGCAAATAAAGATGAGGTAGTAAAAGAGTACGGGTTTCAATTAGTTCAAGATCATGATTCTGAGGTTTATGACGCTGTGATATTGGCAGTAGCGCATCAGCAGTTTCTAACCCTAGATTATGCGAAATTTAAGCACAACGGCGCAATTATTTTTGATACCAAATCTTTTATAGATCGGACTTTGGTTGATGCAAGGTTGTAGTATAATCGAAATCCTCCATATATCGTCGTCCTACCATTGACGTTATTTTTAACTGGCTATACCTCAATTATTGCATTTTGAGTTCATTTGCTTTTTTATTAAGAAACATGATTTGTTGCTGCTTGATTTTTTCTTCATATTTTGCTATTCCTGTCTCAACTCCACCATACCCTTATCAAATATTCTGTAGTATAGTTCAGCCAATTTTCGTGCCGTTGCCTTCATCGCGATGCCTGAGCCCTTTCTAGCTTTTAACCTTCGGGAAAACGCGCCTAACCTAGGCTGCTTACTAAGGATGAGGCTCTGTGCAACTTGTTTGGATATTTGCCCGGCTCTTGTGGCAGCCTTTTCCCTGCTCCTCTTGTTCATCTTACCGGATTGGTGTTTTCCGGGCGAAAGCCCAAGCCAGGGAACGTAATTTTTAACAGATGGCCACTGTTTGATATTGTTCCCTAATTCGGCAGTGAGTCGCATGAGATTATAATCGGTTAGGCCGGGTAGAGTGGTTGGATTGGCGCCATGAATACCCAAAAGCAGATCATGCAAGTGATCTATTTTAGGTTTGTTATGGCGAATTGGTTTTATTGGATGGTTGTCGCTGTAATTCTTGTTGGATGAGCTACTATATTCCTCAAGTATTTTCTGGGTCTCGGTATCACATTTGGAGACTTGGCTGAGGTAAAACATATAACTCTCATAAGACTGCAGAAGTTCGAAGATATATTCCTCCCTGTAATTACCTTCCAGGGCCAATAATATATCCCTGCCCTTGTTTTTGATCAAACTTGTTGTACAATAGCCTAAAAGCCTTTCAGGATTTCGCTCTCCTGCCAGAATAGCCTCTATCATGGCCAGGCCACTGGCTCCGTGGGTTTGTGAAAGCACTTCTGGCATGCGCATATTCATGAGGATCAACGCTTTTTGCATATGCTGAACATGAGTGGATGCCACTTGTAGTTTATCCTCCCTCATCCGCGTATAGACCCTTAGTTTTCGTGCAATATCCTCGGGGACAAAACTCTCACGCAATAGGCCTTAACTAAATAGCTGCTGAATCCCTTGACAGTCTTGGACATCGGTCTTTCTAACGGGAAGGTTCTTGCCGTCAGAGGGATTTACGAGTGTTACATCAAGGCCATCGGCTTCCAAGACATCATAAAGGGTGATCCAATAGCACCCCGTGGCCTCCATCGCTACATGGGTTATCGAACATTCCCTTAGATATGCACTTTAATGCTTATAACTTGCAGTAAAGGTGCGAAAGTTCCTGACCGATTGGTTCTCTACGGAAACATAAACTTTTTCACTGCCAATATCGATACCGGCACTGTTGGGATAAATTTTGCTTAGAATATCGATAATAACAAACGAGTACATTTTTAGAATGAGCTTAGGGTATATAAGATAAAGATATTACTACCATACGGGATATCTTTCGATTCACCAATATTGATTAATAAAATACCCTAAAACAAGACTCAGATTCAGGTTGAAACACTAATGATACGACTGTTATGATGCTCATTTAATACTCAACATAAAGGTAACGTCATTTATATTGATTTTTATGAAATAAATTAACCCTCAGCTTGACTGGGGATCTTAATTGCTCTTTCGCCTCATTGGTGGCGGCCTAGTCCTTTTGGCTTGGCCCAAAATGGACCAAAAGTCCAAGGCTTCCCGAAGACTCGGGACAGGTGGATTTGATGGCGGATAAATTCGTCAAAGCTTCATTTCGGCAACACAAGTGCCGATGAAAAATCGGGCGCTTGTGTTGCCTTGGGCTGTGGTTGCTTGATCGATCGTTCAAAAGCTTTAACGTTTTCTCCTTCCATCATTTCCTATGCCGGATGCAGGGTGACTATAGCGAGGGTAATAGCGTGTCATCCTCATTGCGAGGCTGGACAGGAGCGAGCAGCTTAGCGAACTGCTATACTTACAGAAACAATTATTGATTATTATCGATCGATTGTGCTGAAAAATTGAGGTAGAGGATGAATGGTTGGATAACCATGATCTTTGCCGACTCTTTAAAGTTATGGATAAGACAAGTTACCGTTGGCTCAAGCCAGGATTACTAAAGTCCTATGTGATTGTTTGTAAATGTTACTATTCTAAGAACAAAATTGCTGAGCTATTTGATAAACAGACAATTTGGCTTTTGAGAAATATTTTTAGGTCTAATTTATCTAATGTGATCCTTTATTAATCAAATAAATTATTCTGTATGTTTGTGGCTTAGAAAATTTAGTACGATATGAAAGTTGCTTTAATTACAGGGGTTACAGGCCAGGATGGTGCTTACTTAGCAGAATTTTTGTTAAAGAAAGGATATTTTGTTCATGGAATTAAGAGGCGTTCTTCTTCTTTCAATACCGATCGTATTGATCACTTATACCAAGATCAACATGAAAAGGATGTTCAGTTCAAATTGCACTATGGCGATTTGACTGATTCTACCAATTTGATTCGAATTATCCAGGAAACACAGCCCGACGAAATATATAATTTGGCGGCAATGAGCCATGTCCATGTAAGTTTCGAGATGCCTGAATATACAGCTAATGCTGATGGGATAGGTACTTTAAGGTTACTAGAAGCGGTAAGGATATTGGGTTTAACTCAAAAAACCAAGGTTTATCAAGCCAGTACCTCTGAGCTTTATGGTTTGGTCCAGGCCGTTCCGCAAAGTGAGTCTACACCATTTTATCCACGTTCTCCTTATGCTGCGGCAAAGATGTATGCCTACTGGATTACTGTAAATTACCGCGAAGCTTATAGCATGTTTGCTTGCAATGGTATTTTGTTTAACCATGAAAGCCCTTTACGTGGCGAAACTTTCGTTACCCGAAAGATCACAAGAGCAGCGGCTAAAATTGCTTTGGGCTTACAGAAGTGTTTGTACTTAGGAAACCTATCTGCGCAAAGGGATTGGGGTCATGCAAAAGATTATATAGAAGCAATGTGGCTCATTTTGCAACAAGAAAAAGCAGAGGACTATGTAATTGCCACCGGCGTAACCACTACCGTTCGCGAATTTGTGCGAATGAGCTTTTTAGAACTGGGCATTGAGATAGAATTTTCAGGTAAGGATGAAAATGAAAAAGGCGTGATCATTGGTTTAGATGAGGAAACCCTAACTTCTTTAGGCTTAAATAGTGAACAACTATTTTTAGGTAGTACCATAGTACAAGTAGATGCAAAGTATTTCAGGCCAACAGAAGTTGATTTATTATTGGGTGATCCAACAAAGTCGAAAACACAATTGGGTTGGGAGCCTAAATTTGATTTACTAGCGCTAGTGAAAGATATGGTGATCTCCGATCTTCATTTGATGAAAAAAAACGAGTACCTTAAAAATGGAGGTTTTAAAACATTAAACTATTTTGAATAGTTACAGCATAATTGGTATCGAATATTTTAAATGCTCCGAGATGTGTTAAGCTAAAATTTAATCTTTAGAAACGATCTACTTTTTGCCTGTTTTGATCAACTATTTTAATCTAAAACCCTATCTTTAGATTTTATTAGCTTAATAGATTACATATTGTAGCTAATTTTATTTGAATTACCTAATTAAAGTGTCTATCCTTATTGAAAAATGATCGAGTTACTATTGCTTGATTAAAATTAAATTATTTATCAAAACTTATTTAATAATCATTTCTTATTGTTCATTAAATTTTTATGTTGAATTTTTTTAGTAAAAAACAAAAAGTAACCGATATCGCTTGGTTAGGTATAGATATGCATTCACATATCCTACCGGGCATAGATGATGGCTCGCCCGATTTAGCCACCTCTATTCGTTTTGTTAAAGCCCTACAGGAATTAGGTTATGATCAATTGATTGCTACATCACATATCTTCAAGGAACTCTATCCTAATACCTACGAAACCATAAATGCTGCAAAAGATTTGCTGCAAGTTGAGATGGATAAACAAAATATTTCCCTTAAACTAAGCGCTGCGGCTGAATACATGGTGGATCCGGATTTCAATTTAAATGAATCAATGTGTACCCTAAATAATAAACACCTATTAATTGAAATGTCATATCTAACTGAAACACCTAATTTCAGTAAAACGATATTTGATATTGAAATTAACGGATACCAACCCATATTGGCCCACCCAGAACGTTATACATTTTATTTTAAGGATCGAAGCCGTTTAAAAAGATTTAAAGAAAAAGGTTGTCTTTTGCAATTGAATTTGTTGTCTGTACTAGGCTACTACGGAAAGGATGTGAAACAATTAGCGGATGTTTTGATAAAAGAAAAAATGTACGATTTGGCTGGTACCGATCTGCACCACGATAAACATTTGAGAACACTAACTGATTCAGTGCAGTCTGGAAAACTTTACGATTTGATCGGAAACTATAATTTTAAGAATCAAGAGATTTTTGGTGCGGTTATGGCGTAGGGGCAGGGAGTTATTATACCGAAGTTGATTAGTTATGAGGGCAGTAACATTTAACATACTCTTATCAGCCTAAGTTTTTTACAAATCCGCATTTTTGACTTTTCTATTTTACAATTAAATGATTAAGTTTGCAAGCTGTTCAAAATGCTCAATTTCATTTTAGACAGATATACTCCTATGAATAAACGAAACAATGTGATTAAAGGGATTGGTGTTTTAGCCATTTTTATTACAATATCCCTAACCTCTTCTTGTGTAAGCAACAAGAAAATAGCTTACTTTCAAGATATACAAACTGTTAATCAAGCCCAACTTGAAAATGCGGTGAAATTTACAGAACCAACTATCCAGCCAGATGATATTTTAAGTATTAATATATTTACGCTCAATCCTCAGAGTGGTGCGATTGTCAATCAGGCTGCTTCGACTCCGACACTTGGTGGTAACACAAATGCTAGCTTAGCGGCACAAAATACTGGCTTTCTAGTGGATAAAAATGGGGAAGTTGAACTTTCCTTAATAGGTAAAGTGAAAGTAGCTGGCTTAACGACTTATCAGGCCCGCGAATTAATTAGAGATAAGACAAGCGAAGTTTATAAACAGCCTAATGTACAACTTCGCTTTGCGAATTTTAAGGTAAGCGTTTTAGGTGAGGTAAATGCCCCGTCTGCCTATACTTTGCCAAATGAAAAAGTAAGTATTTTGGATGCCTTAAGTTTGGCAGGTGATTTGACTATTTATGGAAAACGTGACAATGTTTTAATTGTTCGAGATAATAATGGTAAGAAAGAGTTTGCACGGTTGGATTTAAATTCTTCAAATATCTTTAACAATCCGTTCTATTATTTGAAACAAAATGATGTGATTTATGTGGAACCGAATAAACGTAAAGTTTCCGCATCCAATTCGGCTCAAATCCAAACCATTGGTGTAATCGCATCTGTCATCTCTGTAATTGTCTTGGCCATTTCTAGTTTTAAATAGTACACAAACCAAATGAATAACTTACCGGAAATAAATATGGTAAATCATACTGATGAAGAGGATAGCATTAATCTAAAAGAGATTTTTAATAAATTAATAGATAAATGGCTATTTTTTGCCTTAAGCCTGTTTATATGTTTATTGATATCATTTGTTTATATTAGGTACACTCCACCAACGTATCAAATTAAAGCCAAACTTCTTGTTAATGACGATGAAAAAGGTGGAGGACTTGGTAAGCAAGCTGGAGCGCTGATGGATCTTGGTAGTTTAATGGGCGCTAAAAATTCTGTTGATAATGAGGTTGAGATCTTGAGGACAAGGTTTTTAATGGAGCAGGTGGTTCGTCAAATGCAATTAAACATTGTATATACCAAAAAGATTGATTTTGTTAGCAGAGAACTTTATCAGCCCCCTTTTAGATTCAATATCATAAAAGGGGTTGATACCATCAAGGCAACCAAGTTTGATGTGCATAAGATCTCCAACCTCAAATTTAGAGTGACTACTAAGGGCTTTACAAAAGAGGTAACTTGGGGTGATCAATTCGTTGTGAATGGTGTTGGTGTGATTCAAATGGAACCCAATCAAATTGGGCTAGTGGACTCCGGTGAATATTTTGTTACTATTAGCTCAGTTGATGAACGGGTAGCTAACCTTATGGGTAAGCTTTCTGTTGGGGTTTCAAATAAACAAGTTTCCATAATAGACATAGGATTATCATACACACTGCAACAAAAAGGCGAAGATATACTGAACACTTTGATTAGAAAATATACAGAAGCTAATATGAGCGATAAAAATGCAATTGCTGATAGTACCTACCAATTTATCAAAGAGCGCTTGAACGTTATTGCTTCTGAACTTGGAGATGTAGAAGATAAAGTAGAAACTTTTAAGCAAAAGAATCAATTGGCTGATATGAGTGAGCAAGGCAAATTGCTTGTTCAAAACACGGGTGAATTTAGTGCAGATTTAGCTAAAGCCGAAACTCAAGTAAGTGTGCTCACAGACTTGGAAAAATACCTTAAAGATGAAAGCAATAATACGCGAGTTTTTCCTTCAGCACTTGTCCCTTCAGATTTGGTTTTTTCTAACCTAATGAGCCAATACAATGCTCTCTTGATTGAACGCGAGAAACAACTATTAAGTGATACTGAAGAAAGCCCTTTTGTTAAAAACATTGATAATCAGATTAAGGGTTTAAAAAGCGATATCTTATCGAATGTTCAAAGTTCAAAAAGCTCAGCACTTTTTACAAGAAATAAATTACGAGCTCAATTAAGTCAAGCTGAAGGACAAATTTCTGGGGTACCACAAATTGAGAAAAATTACCTGAAACTCGCTAGAAATCAGCAGATCAAACAAGAGCTATATATCTTTTTAATGCAAAAGGCAGAAGAAACCGCTATCTCAAAAACTTCAAATATTTCCATTGCAAAGACTATTGATCCTCCTAAGGCCGATGTATTACCAATTAGCCCCAAGAAAAGCATTATTTATCTTATGGGTTTAATAGCTGGCCTTATCATACCAATAGTTTTCATTTTTGTCGTTGAGCTCTTTAATAATACTATTAAAACCAAGGAAGAAATAAATGCACTTACGCAAGTCCCTGTAATAGGAGAAATCAGTCATAATGATAGTGATGATAACTTAGTTGTCGCAAACCAAAGTCGTTCTGCTATCTCTGAACAATTTCGAGCGCTGCGCACCAATCTCTCTTTCTATCTAAAAAACAAAGACGAAAAGGTTATCTTATTAACTTCTAGTATGAGCGGTGAGGGCAAGTCTTTCACTGCTATTAATCTTGGCAATATTTTGGCATTAGCAGGCAAAAAGGTTTTATTAATGGAGTTAGATTTACGCAAGCCGGGCTTATCAGCTAAATTAAGTGTTGACAACTCTGTTGGTTTTAGTAACTACACTATAACACCTAATTTAAAGGTTGAAGACATTATACAACCCTTATTGATTAATAAAAACATTTTCATTATATCGTCTGGTCCGTTGCCTCCAAATCCAGCAGAAACCTTAATGAGTGAGCATATGCCCAAATTGATGAAAGACCTTAAAGAGGAATTCGATTATATCATTATGGATGCACCACCCATAGGCGTTATTGCTGATGCACAGCTTTTGTCTGTATATGCTGATGTAACGCTCTATCTAGTACGACAAAAAGTAACCCAGAAGAATCAGATCACTACTGTTGAAGATCTTTATCGCAGTGGTAAAATGAAAAATTTAGGTATAGTGGTCAACGACATCATAAGTAAATATTATGGATATGGCTATGGCTATGGTACTTATGGTGAGGAAGCGAATACCAAATGGTATAGTAAACTTTTAAGGAGGTCATAATAATGAATTATACTCTAAAGGTTGCAGAAATTAGAAAGGAAACTGCAGATACAGTTACCTTGTGCTTTAAGCAACCTGGTCTTAAGAAAATTAAGTACTTAGCTGGTCAGTACCTCACCTTAATCTTTAGGATAAATGGTAGGCGTTATATTCGCCCATACTCTTTTTCCTCCTGCCCAGGCTTTGATGCTTTCTTAGAAATTACGGTTAAAAGAGTAAAAAATGGTATCGTCTCTAACCACATCAATGATATGGTTAGTGTTGGTGATTCGATTGAGGTAATGCCACCAATGGGAGATTTTATTTTTGAGGAAGAAAGTTTATTTACGGATGTATATTTTTGGGGAGTAGGTAGCGGTATTACGCCACTTATCTCGATCATGAAATATATCCTTTCTACGAAGCCAAATATAAGGGTGCACTTGAATTATGGAAACAAAAACCACGAGACTACTATTTTTAAAGACCAAATACAGCAATTAATTGCTCAATACCCAGTACATTTACTTGTTAGGCATTTTCACACTAAACTATTTGTCGATGAAAGTCATCCGCATTTAATCCAAGGAAGAATAGATCAAGACAAGGCTTTACAAATACTCGACGATAAACTAGATCCCAAAACATGTGCTCATTACATTTGCGGACCAGCAGGATTAAAAGAATCTGTAAAAAAGGCTATTGTAGTCAAATATGGATTTCTGGCTAATGTTTTTTCAGAGGATTTTGAATTGATTAAAGACCCAAAAGATTTTGAAGATGTACACACTCAAAATATCTTGATTAATTTCGAGGGCATTGAACATCGACTTGAAATTTCAAAAGGTAAAAGTATTTTAGAAGCCGCATTAAATGCTGATATTGAATTGCCTTATTCTTGCCAAACTGGCAATTGCAGTACCTGCAAAGGTAAATTGACGGTTGGGCAGGCCAAAATGATTGGATTAAGCAAAGAACGTGATGATCTTGCAGCAGATGAGTTTTTATTATGTTGCACACATCCTTTAACAGAAAATGTACAAATAAGCATATAACGTAAAAATATGAAAGTAGTAATACTTGCAGGTGGTTTAGGTACCCGATTAATGGAAGAGACAGAAGCTCGCCCAAAGCCTATGGTAGAAATTGGTGGCAAACCAATTTTATGGCACATCATGAAAATCTACGAAGCCTATGGCTACAACGATTTTGTATTGTGTTTGGGCTACAAAGCTCAAAGTATTAAAGAATATTTCTTAAACTACTATTTGTATAATTCTGACGTATCCATTGATATTGAGAAAAACAAGGTTGATGTACATTTTTCTAATTCAGAATCCTTTAAGGTAACTTTAGTGGATACTGGATTAAGGACCAATACGGCAGGCCGAATAAAAAAAATTCAAAAATACGTAGAGGGCGAAACATTTATGTTGACTTATGGTGACGGCGTTGCCGATATTAACATTACAAAACTACTTGAGTTTCACAACGGTCATGGTAAATTGGCTACGCTTACGAGCATCCAGACTCCCGGACGCTTTGGTAACATCGAGATGGATGAAGATGGAAGTGTAAATCATTTTGTAGAGAAACCACAAGGAGATGGGATGTGGATTAACGGAGGTTTCTTTGTATTAGAACCTGGCATATTCAAATATCTTGAAAGTGATATGGATGACATTCAATGGGAAAATGTGCCCTTAAAAGAGATAGCCAATGATGGGCAGTTAGCGGCGTACAAACATCCAGGTTTTTGGAAACCCATGGATGCTTTAAGAGATAGAATAGAATTAGAACAAATGTGGGCTAGTGGAGATGCTAAATGGAAAATCTGGTAACATGTTAAATAAGCTTAAACAAACATATTCTGGGAAGAAGATTTTTTTAACTGGTCATACGGGTTTCAAAGGGTCTTGGATGCTTAAAACACTTCATTTACTTGGAGCTGAGGTAAAGGGATATGCTCTTGAACCACAAACTCCTCATGATCTTTACCATCTGATTAATGGCGATCAAATTTGTGATTCAGTTATTGCAGATTTGCGTGATCGTGAAACCTTAAAAAACGCCCTATTGGATTTTCAACCCGATTTTGTTTTTCACTTGGCGGCTCAACCACTAGTAAGGTTATCTTATGAAATCCCATCTGAAACTTTTGAGGTTAATGCGATTGGCACAGCTAATTTGTTGGATGCTGTTAGGTTATTGGAAAAAAAGTGTTCAATTGTATTGATTACAACAGATAAGGTTTACCATAATAATGAGTGGGAATATCCTTATCGTGAAAATGATAGATTGGGTGGTTATGATCCATACAGCGCTAGTAAAGCTTGTACAGAATTGGTGATCGATTCCTATAAGAATTCATTTTTTAATAAGGAAAAAATAAGTGAACATCAAAAAGGAATAGCCATTGGAAGAGCAGGCAATGTTATAGGGGGTGGAGATTGGTCAAAAGATCGATTGATACCGGACATTGCAAAAGCTTTATCTAAAAATGAGGAAATTATCGTTCGAAATCCTAAATCTGTACGGCCTTGGCAGCATGTATTAGAACCAGTAATTGCTTATTTATTGTTGGGTATGAATCTGGATGTAGAACCAATTAAATTTGGTAAAGCTTATAACTTCGGGCCATATGCAACTGATGCTCTACCTGTAGAAAATATGCTAGGCTTAGCCATAAAATGTTGGGGATCTGGAAATTTTAAGGTAGAACAATCAAAAGATCAGCCACATGAGGCTGGTTTGTTGAAACTAGATATTAGTAAGGCAATTGCTGATCTAAAATGGCAGCCGAAATTAAATGCAGGCCTAGCGGTTCAAACTACCATTGATTGGTATAAAGCCTTTTCTGTAGATCCACATAATATGGATGAATTCACTGCTAAGCAGATTTTAAGTTATTTAAAATTGGCGTAATGATAAGCTATTTTGAAGATGATCTTTCTACCGTACTAAGTAATACTAAGGATTGCTGGGGTGAGTTTAGGGGTAAGACTTTATTTATAACAGGTGGTACTGGTTTTTTTGGAATATGGCTTCAAATGAGCTTTATTTACATCAATAGGGAACTGAATTTGAATGCTAAGCTTATTGTATTAACTAGAAATGAAGAAAGTTTCTTAAATAAATATGCTTGGCTAAAAGAGTATAAAGAGGTTACATTTTTAAAAGGGGATATTTTAGACTTTACTTTTATCGAGGAGAAGGTAGATTATATTATACACGCCGCTACAGAAGCAAGCGTTAAACTGAATTTAGAAGAGCCATTAACGATGTTCGAAACTGTTGTTAATGGAACAAAAAGGGTTTTAGAGTTTGCTAGAATTAAAAAAGTTAAATCTTTTTTATTAACTAGCTCTGGAGCGGTTTATGGAAAACAACCAGCAGATATCGAAAATATAAAAGAAGATTATCAAGGCGCCCCTAATCCCTCAGATGCAGCAGCGGTTTATGGCGAAGGCAAAAGGATGGCAGAAGTGTTGTGTGCTGTTTACCACAAACATTTCAATTTGCCTGTAAAAATTGCTAGATGTTATGCCTTTATTGGACCCTATTTGCCTTTAGATTCTCATTTTGCAGCAGGGAATTTTATTAGCAATGTAATTAAACAGGAAGACATAGTGATTCAAGGTGATGGTACACCTTTCAGATCTTATATGTATTCAGCAGATCTCGTAACATGGCTGTGGAAGATATTATTTAATGGTGAAGATAATAGGCCATACAACGTCGGTTCAGATCAGTCCATTTCTATAGCTGATTTGGCACAACTTATTGCTACAAGTGAAACTGAAATAAAAATAATGACACCTAAATCGAACCAACCTGTACTCAGGTATGTTCCAAATGTAGATAATGCGAAAAGAGAATTAGGGTTAAAAATTTATACAAATTTAGAATCCGCAGTATATAAAACCATTCGGTTTAATCAAAACACCTTAAATTTAAGCAAGAAATAAATATAGCATGAGTAACCTAATTAAAGTAAGTGATTTAATTGCAGATTTCTTGGCAGAAAAAGAAATCAAACATGTTTTTGGAATAATTGGAGCAGGTAATGCTCATATTTTTGATTCTATACACAAAAAAGGATATACAGAAATAATTTGTGTTCATCATGAGCAGGCTGCTTGTATGGCGATGCAGACTTACTATAGAACCTCGGGTAAGGTAACAGCTGCTTTACTAACGACTGGGGCAGGCTCTACGAATGGAGTTACCGGAGTAGTTAGTGCCTGGGCGGACTCAATTCCAGGTATTATTATATCCGGAAATGAACATTCAAAATATGTTGACATACATAAAAATTTAAGAATGTGGGGTGTGCAGGGATATGATAGTCCTGCTATGGTAGAGAAAGTAACCAAATATTCCAAACAGGTTTTAGAAACAGAAAATGTTAAATATGAATTGGATAAGGCATATTCAATTGCAACCCATGGCCGCCCTGGTCCCTGTTGGATTGATGTGCCGATGAATATCCAATCTGCTAATATTGAATTATCAGAAATAAATGATTTCAAACAAAGTGAGTTGGCTGAACTCCACCTAGACACTCCTGAACAACTAGAAGCTTCAGTGGAAAAGTTGACTAGTGCTTTAAAAAATGCCAAAAGACCTGTGTTTTGGTTAGGACATGGGATAAAACTAGCTGGAGCAGATCATTTGATACAAAGGCTAATTGAAAAATATCAAGTGCCATCACTTGTTACTTGGGCAGGAATTGATATGATAGATTCATATCATCCCTTAGTCTATGGCAGAGCTGGTACCTATGGACAGAGATGCGGTAATTTTGTAGTGCAGAACTGTGATTTGTTGATCTGCATTGGAACACGCATGGCGATTTCTCAAATTGGTTATGAAATTAATGAGCTGGCTAGAGAAGCGGATATTGCTGTTGTAGATATCGATAAATACGAATTGGAAAAATACACAGATCGTTACAAATATTCAATAAATGCAGATGCCAAAGATTTTATAACTGAACTATTGGCTCAACCTCTTGAGGGTGAATCTAAAAATGTTGAATGGGTTGCACAGTGTGATGCTTATAGGGTGAATTATCCATGGGTAAACGAAAATGATCATCCTGATCAAGATGGTTTCATTAATTCCTATCCTTTCATGGAAAAATTGAATAAACACTTTAAACCTGATCAGCATGTAACAACTGACATGGGTACAGCGTTATTAAGTGGACATCAGGTATTGAAGTTTACAAAGGGGCAAAGATTGATGACTTCAACGGGCTTAGGTGAAATGGGGTATGGTTTACCTGCTGCAATCGGCGTATCTATTGCAAGAAATAAAGGGGAGGTAATATGTTTAAACTGCGATGGGGGAATGATGATGAATTTGCAAGAACTGCAAACCATGGTACATTACAAGCTTCCAATTAAATTATTCATATTCAACAACGATGGTTATCTGATGATCAAACATACACAAAATGCTCTTTTCAATGGTAGAAGGGCAGGAGTGGATAGTAAATCTGGTGTTACCTGCCCAGATTTTAGCGCCTTGGCAAATGCTTTTGGTATCCCTGCATTTCAGATTAAAACGTGGGAAGATTTTGATCGGGTTATTCCACAAGTACAAGAATTGGAAGGACCAGTGATCTGTGAGGTGTTTATGCACCCAAATCAATTATTTGTACCAAAATTATCGCTATCAATTCAAAAGGATGGTACTTTAATATCGCCACCTTTAGAAGATCTGTCTCCATTATTATCAAGAGCAGAACTTAAGGCTAATATGGTTGCTGGCTTACATGCTAAGTCTGCAATGATGGATAATTAATGAAATTGATATGAAAAAATTAAGAGTAGCAATATTAGGTAGTGGAAATATCGGTACTGACCTATTGATAAAAATACAACGATCTGAACTTCTGGAATGTGTTCTATTCATTGGAAGAAATTTATCCTCTCCTGGTATGGCCAAAGCCATAGCGCTAGGGGTGAAGGTTTCTGATGAAAGTATCCATGCCATTGAAAAAGACCCGGATGCTGTTGATCTTGTTTTTGATGCAACTTCCGCCAAAGATGCTGCTCATCACTGGAGTATCTTAGACAAATTAGGTAAAATTGTGGTAGACATGACGCCTGCTAAGTTAGGTGGTTTATGTATTCCTGCAGTGAATCTTGATGAAGCGGTTAAACAGCGGAATGTTAATATGATTACTTGTGGTGGCCAGGCATCAATACCAATGGCTTATGTAATTGGAAAGACTCAAAAAGATGTGAAATATATTGAAGTGGTATCAAGTATTGCTTCAAGAAGTGCTGGTCCTGCAACTCGCTTAAATTTGGATGAATATGTTGATACCACAGAAATGGGCTTAAGCATATTCTCTAAAGTAGAAAAGACAAAAGCGATTTTAAACTTAAACCCTGCAGATCCATGTATTGATATGCAAACTACAATTTTTGCTCAAGTTGAAAATCCAGACATGGATGCCTTGAAAATTGAAGTTGATCTAATGATTGAATCAATTAGAGGGTATGTTCCAGGGTATAGTCTATTGGTTGCGCCAATTTATGAAAATGGTAGAATCGTGATTATGGTAAAAGCGCAAGGCTTAGGAGATTACCTACCTAAATACGCGGGTAATTTAGATATTATTAATTGTGCTGCGATTGCAGTTGCGGAACAATATTCAAAAGTTCAAAATCAGATTAATTAATCATTAAAATGTTAAAACATATTCTAATCACTGATTCGACCTTAAGAGATGGGAACCATGCTGTTGCTCATCAATTGAATGCGCATCAAATAGCTGTTTATGCAGAAGCTGCCGATAAAGCAGGCGTACCTATTGTAGAAGTTGGGCATGGTAACGGTCTTGGTGCATCTTCTATGCAAGTGGGTTTATCTTTGGTAGATGATGTAACCATGTTGGAGACAGCAAGGAAGCATTTGTCAAAAAGTAAGCTTGGCATACACGTTATCCCAGGTTTTGCCACAATTAAAAGAGATTTAATAAGGGCTTTGGATATTGGCGTTGATGTAGTAAGGGTTGCTTCGCATTGTACTGAAGCGGACATCACGCAGCGACACCTGGGTTTTGTAAGAGAACGAGGTAAAGAGGCTTATGGCGTATTGATGATGAGCCACATGGCATCAGCATCTGTTTTAGTAGAGGAAGCCCAAAAAATGGAACTTTATGGAGCTGAAGGCATTATTATAATGGATTCAGCAGGTGCGTATCTACCGAGCGATGTTGAAGAAAAAATTACAGCGCTTGTAAATGGATTAAAGGTTCCTGTAGGATTTCATGCCCATAACAATTTGGGCATGGCCATAGCCAACTCGATGACCGCAATAGCATCAGGCGCTAAATTACTTGATGCAACTGCTCGGGGTTTTGGAGCAGGTGCTGGTAATGCTCAAATCGAAGTTTTAATTGCTGTTCTGGAGAGGACAGGCTACATTACTGGTATTGATTTCTATGGCATTTTGGATGCCTCTGATCTTGCAGAAAAAGAAGTAATGCCAGTTGTACCCACTATTAAATCAGAAAGTATCGTTAGCGGGCTATCAGGTGTTTTTTCTGGGTTTGCTAAACATGTTACGCGTATATCGAAAGAATACGGAGTTGATCAAAGAGATGTATATCGGGAGCTTGGAAAAAGAAAAGTAGTAGGTGGACAAGAAGATATTATTATAGAGGTTGTGATGGATTTAGTTAAAAACAGGAAATAATGAGCGATGCAATTAAACACTTAATTACAGAAGACTGTAAAAAGTCATGTAATGATATTTCTATTTTTAGCGAATTAGCTAACCAGGTTATCCTTGTTACTGGCGGAACTGGTTTCATGGGAAAATGGATTGCTGAAATCGTATCATTTTTAAACGAAACGGAAAATTTAAATATTTCCTTGTATTTATTGGCAAGAGATACCGAAAAATTTAAAGATGAAGTACCGCATTTGGCAGCCAAGCAATTTATAAAACTCATTAATCAAGATGTTAGGAATCTACATGATTTGCCAGAAGAGGTCAATCATATTATTCATGCAGCAGGAACGCCTGACAATAGAGATCACGTGTCACAGCCACTTAGAACATTAGAAACTTTTTACAAGGGCACTAATAACGTGCTTGATGCTGCAACAAGATTGCCAGCATTAAGAAAAATTCTACATGTCAGTTCTCATACAGTTTACGGTAAAAATACCGATGAGGCGTATATAAAGGAAACTTATCTTGGCACGCTCGAGGTAAATAATGTGAACCATATATATGGAGAATCTAAAATTGTGGCAGAGACCCTTTGTTCTATTTTTAGAAACCAGTTCAAATTACCCATTACCATATTAAGGCCCTTTGCTTTTATTGGCCCTTACCATGACCTTGAAAAACCGTGGGCAATCAATAATTTTATACGTGATGGAATATTAGGCGGGCCGATCCGAATTTTGGGTAACGGCAGTACCATCAGGAGTTATCTTTATGCAAGCGACATGGCTGTTTGGGTTTTAAAAGCATTAGTAAACGGACAGGTAGGAGATGTTTATAATTTGGGCAGTAATGTGCCAATTTCCTTAAATGACTTAGCCACGAAAATACAAACCTCCATCAATCCAAACATTGAGATTTTGTCTAAATCTTCAAAGGAGAATTATTCTAATGTTTCAAGGTTAGTACCTGAAACCTCGAAAACGATAAAGGCTTTAGATGTGCAAGAAACCCACACTCTCGATGATGCAATAAGTAGGACCATTGTTTGGAATCAATTAAATAAGAAGTAACAAAACATAATAATGAATTTTAATAATATCACCCCGGAATTGAAGACCTTGTTGCAAGCAAGTATTCAAAAAAATATTAATAAGCCAATCATTGCAGGTGAAAACTACATTCCAGTTACTGGAAAAGTAATCGATGAAGAAGATGTACTGCTTGGCGTGGATGCTACTTTAGATGCATGGCTAACCGCAGGAAGATTTGCAAGTCAATTTGAGCATGAATTTGCACAATACTTCGGAGCCACTAAAGCCCTTTTGGTAAATTCTGGTTCATCTGCAAATCTTGTGGCTTTTTATGCGCTTACTTCTCCAAAATTAGGGGATAGGGCCATCAAGCCTGGTGATGAGGTGATCACAGTGGCTGCTGGTTTCCCCACAACAGTAAATCCAATAGTACAATTCGGTGCAATACCTGTATTTGTAGATGTGGATATTGCAACACACAATGTATTAGCTGAAGACATAGAGAAAGCAGTGTCTCCAAAAACAAAGGCCATTATGATTGCCCATTCATTGGGAAACCCATTTGATTTGGATGAGGTAATGCGTGTGGCTAAAAAATATAACCTTTGGGTTGTTGAAGATGATTGCGATTCTTTAGGCGCGACCTATAAAGGAAAGAAGACAGGTACATTCGGAGATATTTCTACATTTTCATTCTATCCTGCTCATCACATGACAATGGGCGAAGGCGGTGCAGTAGTTGTGAATAATCCTGAATTAGCAAAAATCGCGGAAAGTTTTAGAGATTGGGGTAGGGATTGTTATTGTTTGCCAGGGAAAGATGACACCTGCGGATGTCGTTTTGGGCAACAATTGGGATCATTACCTTATGGGTACGACCATAAATACACTTATTCCCATATCGGCTTCAATTTAAAAGTAACAGATATGCAGGCTGCATTTGGCGTATCACAATTTAAAAAATTAGATTACTTTATCCAAAGAAGACGTGAAAACTATGCGGCTTTGTATTCGAGAATGAAAGAATTAGAGGAGATTTTTATACTTCCAGAAGCCACTCCAAATTCTGATCCATCATGGTTCGGATTTTTATTGACGTTGCGTGAAGGTGATTCCAACGATCGCCACATGCTCGTACAACATTTAGAAGAGAAAAAAATTGGAACTCGCTTACTATTTGCTGGTAACTTATTAAGACAACCGGCTTATGCAAATATTGAGCACCGGAAAATTGGGGATCTTAAAAATACAGATATCATTATGAATCAATCATTCTGGCTAGGCGTGTGGCCTGGCCTAAATGAGAGCCACTATGATTATATGCTTGAAGTTATTAAAAACTATATAAAGTAGTGAACTATTTTATGAAGATGAAAGAGTTGGTCATATCCAAAGTAGGGATTGATAGAGCCATCGCATACACAATATTCAGTCGGATTATCCAAGCTGGTGGAGGAGTTTTTTCTGTAGTATTTATTGCTAAATTCTTGAGTGCTACAGAACAAGGGTATTATTATACTTTTTCTAGCATCATTGCTCTTCAGATTTTTTTTGAGCTTGGTCTTTCAAGTATTATTACTCAATATGCCAGTCATGAATTTGCACACCTATCAATAAGTGAGGGAAAAATAATTGGCGATGTGGAACATCTTTCGAGGTTATCATCTCTATTGCGATTTTCCTTAAAATGGTTTTCTTTGATCTCGTTAGGTTTATTTTCAGTTCTTTTATTTTGTGGCACCTACTTTTTTGATTCTTTTAATAACAATGAAAACGTCAATTGGCAAGCCCCTTGGATGATCTTATGTATTGCCACTGCTATTAATTTAATTGTTGATCCAATACTTGCTTTCTTGGATGGAATTGGATTCATTGGCGACATGTCCAGGACCCGCTTGATACAAAAAACTATTAATATAGTTTTGCTATTTATTCTATTATTTGGCGGGTTCGGACTTTATTCTGCTGCGATAGCATCCCTCGTAGCTATTACTTTCAATGCATTTCAAATAATATTTTCTAGTAAACTTTCTCTATTAAGAAAGCTTTGGCATTCGCTAGATAAAGCAGTCATCAAATATTCTACCGAAATCTTTCCATACCAATGGAAAGTGGCGATAAGTTGGATAAGTGGTTACTTTATTTTTTATTTTTTTAATCCAGTTTTATTTGCCACGGAGGGACCTGTAGTTGCTGGTCAAATGGGCATGACATTAGCTGTTTTAGCAGGGATCTCTTCAATTTCAATGAGTTGGATAAACACGAAAGTGCCACTATTTTCAACTTTGATCGCCAAGAAGCAGTTTAATGAGTTAGACTCAGTTTTCAAAAGTGTTTTAGTACAGCTTTCAACTATAAACCTCTTAGGTTTGGTTGCGTTCATTTTTGGTATAGTCATGTTAAGCAATTTTGGAAATAGCTATTCCATTAGATTTCTTCCCATCACGGCAACTATATTATTATCTCTCGTAACTTTTATTAATCAATTCATTGGCTCTTGGGCTACATACTTACGTTGTTTTAAAAAAGAACCATTTTTGGTGGCATCAGTTGTTGTCGCCGCATTGTGCGTAGCCTCGACGCTTGTTTTCGGCAAAATTTTTGGAGCTTGGGGAATGGTAGTTGGTTACACTTCAATCGTTGTCGTAGTAAGCTTGCCATGGGCATATATTATATTCAAAAACAAGTCGGTAGAATTTAAAATCAATAACTAAATGACTTTTAAACCTGAAGATATTACCATCGCGATTCCTGTATTTGAAAGATACGATTTTTTCGAAGATGCTGTCAATAGTGCAATATATCAAACTGTTGCTTGCAATATAATAATCGTTGATAATTGTTCTACCCATACTCTCTTTGAAGATTTTGTCGAACGCCAGAATCTACCTAATTTAAAATATTACAAGAACTCCACAAACCTTGGCGCAATCGGTAATTGGAATAAATGTATTGACTTAAGTGCGACTAATTGGGTAACTATACTTCATTCTGATGATACGCTTTCGAAAGTTTATATTGAAATGATGCTTGAAGTTATCAATGACAATGTAAGTGAAGTCGCAATTCTTTGCAAAGATGAGGCAGGTAAAAAACCAACGCTAATTTTAGATGGCGCGGAAAAGATTCGGTATCGAGGGCATTTAACTCCTATTCATTTTTTGTTTGGAAATCTTGCAGGATTTCCCGGTAATATCTTTAACAAAGATAGGATACAAAATATAAGATTTAGAAATTTACAAGGAGCTTCAGATTATGCATTTTGGTACGAACTTTCTTTAAAAAGGCCATTACTTCAAATTGATAATATTTTAGCCTTTTACAGGCAATCGAATGATCAAGACTCAGCATCAATGGACATCGAGGAAATTGTAATCAAACCTGCTTATATATTGCGTAAGGAAGAAATTGGCTTTAGAAATAAGTATCTCAAACTTTTGTCGATGTATGAACTCTATAAGTTAAATCAACATTATGTTGATACATATGGGAGGAAAAAAAATGACATCAATAATTTCTCTGTTGATGATATTAATGTCTACTTTAATTTTTTTAACAAAAAGATTTCCAAGATAATAATCCAGCCCTCGTTAAGAGTATTAATTTTTCTTACCAAGAAAATGTTTAATTTTTGATATATGGTTAAAAAAAAACATGCAATCAATTTAATTTGGTCATTATTGCTAGGGTTCATAAAATACCTGTTCAAGAGATGGAGGAATATATTTTCGAATCTTTATTTACAAAGTATATTTGATTGCACGATAGCTGAAACTGTTATCATAGAATATAATGAACTTGCTTCCTTAAAAATTGGGCGCTCTGTTAACATTGGTGCCAATACTGTTATTTATTGTACTAATGAAGATGCCAAAGATGGGCAATGTTCGTCAATTGAAATTGGATATAAAACATATATTGGCGAGATGAATAATATTCGTGCAGCAGGTGGTAAAATTTTAATTGGGGAAAAATGTTTAATTGCTCAGAATGTTAATCTTATCGGCAGCAATCATTCAATAGCAAAAGAACACAATATATTAGATCAGTCTTGGGACGATTCAAAACTGAACGTTATTATCGGCAACGATGTTTGGATCGGTTGCGGTGCTACTATACTACCTGGTGTTAAGATAGGAAATGGTGCAATTATCGCTGCAGGTTCTGTCGTTGTGCGTGATGTTGAAGAGTATGCAATTCATGGTGGCATCCCAGCAAAGTTCATAAAATTCAGAAGCTGAAATGAGGAAAAAAAAAGTGCTTTATGTTTTCGGTGGCGAATTTGCTTCAGGAGGAGAGTATGTGATTGAACGTTTAATGATCAATAATCAAGATGTAGAACCCACTCTTTTTATTGCGCCAGGTGCCTATTCTAATAGTCTCAAACAAAAATATAGTTTTGAGATTGTGGAATTGAATGCACTGAAAAAATTGAACAGATCTAGGGTAAACATTTTTCTTTTTTGTATGAGAGCAATATTTAATTATCTCATAGTTTCTAAAAAAGTTTTGTCTTACTCCTTTAGTAACGAAATTTCAATTGTACATGCTAACACCCTTGGGCCGGCATCATACTTACTTCC
This sequence comes from Pedobacter frigidisoli, assembly GCF_004331675.1. Classification (GTDB taxonomy): domain Bacteria; phylum Bacteroidota; class Bacteroidia; order Sphingobacteriales; family Sphingobacteriaceae; genus Pedobacter; species Pedobacter frigidisoli. The sequence continues at coordinate 24,811 of NZ_SJSN01000019.1, forward strand.
TGCAATTCTACTATCAAAATTATTTCGATTTAAAATATTCTGGTTGTGGTCTGATCATGACTTAATCCATCATTCGGCATTGGATAAGTTTTTACTTAAATTGTGTAGCAAATTTTATAATCTTACGCTGGTTGTTTCATATGCTGTCAAATCTAAATACAGTCCTAGTAATGATAAGGTAAAGGTCTTATATAATGGCTTAGATACTCGTAATTTTAAGCGTGACGATATAGCTAGGGAACGACTTAGGGATCTTTACTCTTTAGAAAAGGATTGTTTAGTTATTGGTATAGCGGGGTTTATCGCTCCAAGAAAAGGTCAAATACAATTAATAGAAGCAATTCAATCTCTTAATCTTTCCTCTTTGAGGCTAAAATTACTTATAACTGGTTTGCCTTTGGATGCAAACTCCTCATATTATAACGAATTTTTAGCTAAAGTAAACCAAAATAGTAACACTATTTATGTTGGCTCGAGTGAAGATATGGTTGCTTTTTATAATTGCTGCGATGTAGTTGTTAACAACAGTAGTATTAATGGAAGTGAACCTCTAGGTACAACTATTTATGAAGGCATGGCGTGTGAAAGAATTGTCGTTGCTGCAAGCGTAGGTGGAACACCAGAAATTATCTCTGACGGTATTGATGGATTCCTTTATCATGCAGAAAATATGACAATATTTCTTTCAATTGTAAATACCATACTTGACAGGAACTCTGATTTTAATATTATAAAAAATAATGCTAGACGAAAAGTGATTGAAAAATTTGATGTGAATGTTATGTCTAAATCTTATAATATTATCTTAAATCAATTAATCCAAAAACAATGATTGATGTAATCCTTATCATTGGTATATCATTTGTTATCCATATTGGATTTTATTTTTATGCCGTAAAAAAAGAGAAAAATTACATAAATGTTTTTTTTCCTTTTATGCTAAGCGTTATTCCAGTTAATTTTATTTTTGAACCACTTTGGTTATATTACTATGGCACTGCTGGTACTACATATGCGTATTTTTATGTATATTTTTGTAGCAATGTAACAATCAGTACTATGGTTTGGGCTTACATAAAATTTCCAAAAGGAATTATAATAGACTTACCATTCTCTCGTGTTTTACCAAAGGCCCGTCTACTCAGCTATTTCTTGATTATAGTCGCATCATTAGTGTATCTTCCTGTACTACTTGAATTCAAAGAATTTATTTTTGAGCCAAGGGAAATATACACCAGAACTAGAACAGGCTATGGGCTGTATTTCTTTGTTTCATCGTTCCTCGCAATGATTGGCTTTGTATTACTGTTATTTTCAAAGAACTTAACAAGATCTAACATCATTATAGTAACTATTTTTGAAGCGGTCTTTCTTTTCTTACATGGAAGTAAAGGTCAAGTGTTGATTTTGCTGTTAATACTTGCAATTTTTTTTACATATGTTAAAGATTGGAAAGTCAATGTAAAAAAAATGGTAGTTATGTTAGTTTCTGCCGGGGGATTAGTGGTAACTTTATTTATATTAACGACATCATATGAATATGATAATATTTTTAAAGTAATGCTGGGATATTCAGATTACAATCGAAATGCGATGATCGTTGTGGACAGGGATGATTCAAATTATCATGGACAAATAACTTATGAGTCTAATTTTTATTCACGGATACCACGGGCATTAATGCCTGACAAGCCAAAAGATTATGGGGTTTTTAAGTTAGCGAAAAAATATTTTCCAGAGTGGTATTATGCAGATACTGGTTCGCCTGCATTTGGATATGGCATTCAATACGCTGATTTTGGTATATTTGCTTTATTTTATTTGGCATTTTGGGGATGTTTGACTGGCGCTTTGTTAAAGATTTTTATAAATCGGCTACAGAAATTTAAGACACCTGGTGATTTTATAGTTGTGTTATTTCTGTGTGGGATCGTTCTTATTCCATTAGGGGATGGATATTTATTGCCAGAGCACCTACTGACAGCCCTTATTATTAACATGCTATTGAGTCTGAAATTTAAGTAGTCTTCAACAAATAATTTAATTATATGTATAATGCTTTTAGGTATTGTCTCATAATTCTTCTAAGTTTTTCAAACATTCTTAATTGTGAGCTAGCGCCTGAAAAAGATTTTGTTAATGTTAGGTCATATGGTGCAAAAGGTAATGCCTTAATTGATGATTATTTAGCGATACAACGAGCTATAAATACTGGTAAAAAGGTTTATTTTCCGAAAGGTAGATATAAAGTATCTAAAACAATAAGATATAAGGGGCGGATTTATTTGTATGGAGAAGGAATAGATTCTGTCATTATGGGAGATGGATTAGTTCTATCAATCTCTAACGGTAGTTATTCACAAATTAAAAATATTTCGTTCGAGAACATTAAAATACCAACCTTGCTTATCAGAAATGTGAGTAATTTACATAGTTTTGTAATTAAAGCTGCTTATAGTGGAAAAGGTTATCAGCCTACAATTAATGATCTTGATGCTTGGGATAGATTAGATTCATCGATTAAAAACCAAAAAATTGGACCGCATATATTTTTTGAAAAAGACTCTAAAAGAATTGTTATTAGCAATATTAATGGAAAATTTTTATCAATTCAAATAAATAATTCATGCGATTCTAAAATCCAAAATTGTATAATCAGGGGGAACAATAATGTGTTTGGTGCGATAGTGTTTTGTAACCTTGGCAATTATGGTTTGAGAAATGTTTCCGAAAACAATATTGTTGAAAATTCAAGTTATTCTGGAATAGTTTTTATTGGCAATAAGGCGGGGCTTATTAAAGCTAATCAATCGAATATGAATGGTGAATCAGGTATCAAATTGTATCAGAATACGTTGGATGGATTCGACGCTAGTTGCTATGGAATGACGATTGTAAATAACACATGCAATTACAACTTCTATGATGGATTTGATTTGCAAAGTAATTATCCTAGAAACGGCAAGGGTAAAATTTTCCATATAGTAAAAAAAAATTCAGCAAATTTTAATTTCCGTACTGGTTATATAACTGAAGGTATAGGTTTGCGATTTGAATTTAATTCAGCAAAAGGAAATTTTGACTCAGGTTTAAATGCTTTTAATAGTCAATCTTATTTTAGAAGTAATTATTTTAAGAATAATAATAGATCAAATACTACCATAGGTGTTCATCAAATGGCATTTAATATAGGTGAAAAGAACGTTATTGAAAATAATTACATTGAGCAGATATCTAAAGTAGGCTATTCTATTTATGATGAATCAGGTAAAAGTGTTATAAGAAATAATAGAATACCAAATGGTACAGCTTTCTCTGGTGGTAAAGTTATTAATCAAAAAAAGGAATGAATATATTAGCTGATAGTAGGTGGATGGGAAACACTGGTATAGGACGTGTTTACGCAGAACTAATAAGTAGGGTTCCAGAGGAATTAAGCATTGTAGGTATAGATAATAGCTTCCCACTTGGAAACCCTTTAAGTCCGATGTTTTTAACAAGGGAAATTGCATCTCGTAGTAAATTAGATGCCTTTTATTCCCCTTCATACATGCCACCTCTTTATAGTAAGGTGCCATTTGTTATAACGATTCATGATTTAAATCACCTTTATTTCTATAGTGCTTTTCATAAGTTTTATTTAAAAAATATTATTGGTTCATTAGCGAAGAAAGCAAGCAAGGTAATTACGGTCTCAAATTTCACAAAAAGGGAATTAGTTGAAAAGTTAGAACTAGATGCTAATAAAATTGAAGTAATTTATAATGGTGTTGATGGTGCATTTATTAATAATCAAGAAAGTTATAATTTAGCAAAGCCATATTTTTTATATGTGGGTAATAGACGTTCTTATAAAAACCTTGTAAGGACCATAGAGGCTTTCGCTATTGCAAAAATATCGAATGACTTTATATTTGCCATAACTGGCACGGAAGATTTGCTTTTAAAAGAGACTATAAATAGACTAGGCTTAGAAAAGCGGGTGGTTTTCCTCGGTTTTATATCAGAAGCTGATTTACCCAAGCTTTATAGGGGTGCTTATGCTTTATTGTTTGTTTCCTTGATGGAGGGTTTTGGTCTTCCAATATTGGAATCAATGGCATCTGGAACACCAGTGCTTACTTCAAATGTGTCGTCATTGCCTGAAATCGGTGGTGATGCGGTATTGGTAGTTGATCCATATTCCGTTAGTGAAATTGTGAGTGGGATTGAAACATTAGTAGATAAAGGCGATTTATATTTTAAGCTTGTACAAAAAGGCTATGAAAGAGTTAAGACGTTTGATTGGGCTGTAACTGCAAATAAAACATGGAATGTTATTAAAAATCAATAAGTTTGAAAATGTTTAAATTGGCAATTTTAATACCAACTTTGAATGCAGGTTCTACCTGGGCAAGTTTGTTAAAAAGTATTAGTGAACAAGATTATGCGGCATCACGGAAAATCATCCTTGATTCTGGTTCTTCAGATGATACTGTTGCGCTAGCAATAACGAATGGTTTCGAAGTGTTAAATATTCATAAAAAGGATTTTGATCATGGATATGCAAGGCAGGTTTTAGCGGATGCCGCAGATGACTGTGAAATCTTAGTTTACTTAACACAAGATTGCATCATTGCAACCAGCTCATCTCTTAAAAACTTGGTTAATTCTTTCTTCAATAAACATATTGGTCTTGCTTATGGTAGGCAGTTGCCTCATAAAGGCGCTACAGTATTGGAAACACATGCGAGACTATTTAACTATACCGATCAATCACGAGTTAAGCTGTTAAGCGATAAAGATGAGCTGGGAATTAAAACGGCATCTTGTTCAAATTCTTATGCTGCTTACCGAAGAGAGGCATTATACTCAGTAGGTGGCTTTCCCAGTCACACTATTTTTGCCGAAGATGTAATTGTTGGCGGTCAAATGCTATTAAAGGATTGGCAAATTGCCTATGTTGCTGAGGCTGAAGCTTATCATTCTCATGATTATAAAGTTTCAGAAGAATTCAAACGATATTTTGATATCGGTGTTTTTCATTCAACAAATCAGTGGTTGTTAAATGAGTTTGGAACTGCTGGAGGAGAAGGGTTAAAATATCTAAAATCGGAATTGAAATATGTGCTGAAACATAATGCATTAGTACTTCCTAAAATGATAATGTCTATTGGCGCCAAGTTTATAGGATATAAATTGGGTATGATGCATAAAAAACTATCGCCCAAACAAAGAAAAAGTTTTTCTATGCACAAAAGTTATTGGGACAAAAATAAATAAAATATATGAATCATTTAATATTTGGTGGAGCTGGCTTTATTGGTACTCATTTAAAACGATATATAAAGGACACATTATTACTTTCTGATGTAGTTTATAGTTATGACATCAAAAAAAAGGTTAGTGAAGATTTCACAGTAATTGATATACGCCAACCAATAGTATTGGCCCTACCAAAATTAGAAGATAGCGTAATTTATAATTTAGCCGCGGTACATACCACACCTGGTCATCCCGATCACGAATATTTTGAGGCTAATATTTTTGGCGCACAAAATGTATGTGATTTTGCTCGTAAGCATCACATTAAAACCATAGTTTTTACCAGCTCAATAGCACCTTATGGCGCATCAGAAGATTTTAAGACTGAAGAGACTTTGCCAATGCCCAATACACCTTATGGAATTTCGAAGTTAACGGCAGAATACATACACAAGTTATGGCAATCGGAAGATCCTCTAAATAGGAAATTAGTAATTGTTCGTCCGGGTGTAGTGTTCGGAAAACAAGAAGGGGGCAATTTTACGCGGTTATACAATTCGATGGCTAAAGGTTTCTTTTTTTACCCAGGTAGAAAAGATACCATAAAGGCAAGTGTGTATGTGAAAGATGTAGCAAGGATTTTGTATGAGGCAGGGCAGAAGGAATTGCCTGGACTCGTAACTTACAACCTAACCTATTTTCCCGCACCTACCATTGAGGAAATTTGCGTAACCATGGCAGAAGCGACCCACATTAAGCCGCCAAAGGTTTTAATTCCAGGCTGGGCCTTAAAATCAGCTGCGGGGTCTGCTTATTTTGGTGCAAGGGTATTAGGAAAAAATATTAGTGGCATCCATCCTGATCGGGTAAAAAAATTGATGATCTCGACTAATATTTCAGGTGAAAAATTGAGCTTATCCCCATATAAACTGCAATTTACTTTAAAAGATGCATTAAAAGATTGGTATTTGGATTGTGACACAAAAGGGTTATATTAGAATTGCTTTCAAAAGAAAAAAGCAATGATATCACTCTCTTACAATGAAGTTGGAACTTTTTCGAAATAGAGTTAGAGAAATTTAAAGTATTTTGGGCTTAAATTTATGTAAGCCTTTTTTGTGTCTATAAATTTATTACTGTCATCTACTAATTGTTAGTAAAACCATACTAAATTTAAGTTTATCGATTTATAGAATTATATTGAGCACTGGTTAGCAATTTTTATTTCGATAATGTTTCCTTAACTTTGAAATAACATTTTGGGCACTAATTTTGTGCATGGAGTGTGGTCTTTAAACAAAAGAATTTAAAAAAGTTCATGCCGCCCATTATAAGCCTATGCAAACACGTTACTTATTCATCCTAAAATATATCTTACCCATTACTGACCTGATCATGGTCAATATTGTGTACTTCTTCGCCTACGAATTTACAGCATATATGGGTAGGACTGTAAGTTTAGAATTACAATGGCATTACATTGTAGTCTGTAATTTGATTTGGATTGTAAGTACCACCTCTTTCAGTCTATATACAGAATATGGCTCTCGTAGAATTGAGCGAATTTATAGAGGTACTTGGAAAAGTGTGGTATTGCATGGTGTATTATTTGCAATTTATCTTTTCTTCTCTAAACAAAATGAATTCTCGAGATCTTTCTTGGTAATTTTTTATGGCATGCTGGCCATTCTATTTTTGGTGAATCGCTTTATTGGTACTTCATTTCAGTTCCTATTGTTTAATCATCTAAGGGGAGTGAAGTCGGTAGCCATTATGGGCAATAATCCAACTGGTTTACAATTGGCTACTTATTTTGAGAAACAACGGTACATAGAGTTCCATGGTTTTATTAATGATGTACCCCAAGATTATTTAGACCGCAATGGGCAGATTGCTGACGCAGTTGGACATCAATTTAAATTGGCAGTTGATAAAGGCATCAAAGACATTTATGTGACCATTGCACCGGAGCGCATGGCGGATATGACGCTTTTGACTGAAGAGGCAGAGCGACAGTGTGTAAGGTTAAAATTTATACCTGATATCAGTGGCGCATTATTGTCACCTTATACGGTAAGTTATTTAGGAAATGAATTTCCGGTAATATCTCTTAGATCAGAACCACTAGAAAAGATTAATAACCGTTTTAAAAAACGTGCGCTCGATGTGGTTTTTAGTGGTTTGGTGATTCTTTTTGTGTTAAGCTGGTTGTATCCAATTATCGCGATTCTAATCAAGATGCAAAGTAAAGGGCCCGTATTGTTCAAACAATTGAGAAGCGGGCGTGATGATGAACCTTTTTGGTGTTTTAAATTTAGGAGTATGCGCATGAATGCCGATAGTGATAAAAAACAGGCAAGCAAGGGCGATTCCCGCATTACACCAATTGGTCAGTTTTTACGCAAATCGAGCTTAGATGAATTGCCGCAGTTTTTTAATGTATTTATGGGGCACATGAGCGTTGTTGGGCCTAGGCCACACATGTTAATCCATACCGAACAATATAAAGGCATTGTAGATCAGTTTATGGTACGCCACTTTTTAAAGCCTGGGATTACCGGTTGGGCGCAAGTAAATGGCTTTAGAGGGGAAACTAAGGAAGATTACAAAATGGTTAAACGGGTAGAGTATGATATTTGGTATTTAGAGCATTGGACAGCGATGTTGGATGTGAAGATCATTTTTATGACGGTGATTAATATGGTGAAGGGTGAAGAGAACGCTTTTTAATAACAATTGAATATTTAGTATAATGCTCTTAGTTGGGCTTTTTTTAGGGCTCAATATTTTTCGGCTCTAGGGTTTCGAAAGTTATCTGTTATAAGCCTTTCTCTTTAAGGATAACTTGTGCCGATTTTACATCGGCAAAGATGCCGATAGGCGGATTGAGGTTTTGATTCGTTCTGATTTGCCCTAGTTTGTAAAAAGTGGTTTTTTTGTTGCGAAAAGGATGTTTTGTAGCGGCTCATTGCCGCCGGGCTAGTCCTTTTTCCTTGATGAAAAAGGGACCAAAAAATCAAGGCTTGGATCTTTTGTTGCATAAAGCTAGCGTAATCCTTTTTGCGGCAATTTGATGCCTGGACACGCTCAGTCTCTGCGGCTGCAAAATTTCCTTGGTCTATAGAAACTTGAAAGCTAGTGGATTTATTCCACTGCTTTCTACTGCCAAAATCTCCTTGGCCTGATAGCATGGTGGCTATAGCGAGGAGCCCGGTTACAAGTTCAATTTCTGCACTCGGCTTTTACAAATGTTTGTCACAAGCCTTTCTCTTTAAGGATAACTTGTGCCGATTTTACATCGGCAAAGGTGGCGATAGGCGGATAGAGGTTTTCCAAGACGCTCTATCTTGCCTCGGCTAGCCGCCGGTAGGCTTTTACTTTTTTTTCAGTTGTGTTTATGTTAAAGTTGGTCTTCAAGCTTGCTTCGCAGGTTGCTTGAGGAAAAAAGTAACAAAAAAACCGAGACCGATATTTCAATCGGGAGAGCTCATGAATGCCATTAAAACAACAAAAACTAATGAATAATCAGGCTTGGATCTTTTGTTGCATAACGCTAGGGGAATCCTTATTGCGGCAATTTGAGGTCAGGCCAAATCTCAGGCTCCTACGGCTACAATTTTCCTTGGTCTTTAGAAACTTGAAAGCTAATGGTTGGATTCCACTGCTTTCTACTGCCAAAATCTCCTAGGCCGGATAGCAGGGCGGCTATAGCAAATGAGCTCGGTTACAAATTTAATTTCTACACCATGCTTTTACAAATGTTTGTTACACCCCTTTCTTTGTAAGGATAAAAGTGCCGATAGGCGGATAGAGGTTTCTCTAGACGCTCAACCTGACCTCGGCTAGCCGCCGATGAGCTTTTACTTTTTTTTCAGTTGTGTTATATTAAAGTTGGTCTTCAAGCTGGCTTCGCAGGTCGCTTGATCAAAAAAGTAACAAAGAAAGCAAGGCTTAGACTAAATCTTGAATAAGCCTATCGAAGCTTTCTACGGCAACACAAGGCCCGATAAAAAATTGGGAAAATACGTACTGCCGCTATTTCGTTTAAAAGGGAAGTATCTTGAAAAGCTTATGGTGGTTCTTCGGCGATCATCCCCTAGGCCGGATAGCAAGATGACTATAGCGTGGAGCCTAGATACAAGTTTAATTTCTGCACTATGCTTTTATTAATTCTTGTTACAATCCTTTCTCTTTAAGGATAATCTTTGCCGATTTTACATCGGCAAAGGTGCAGGTAGGCGGATAGAGGTTACCTAGCACAAAGCAATAAGATTCCCTCCTGCGAGGGAATGACGATTGGTGGAGGCAATTCGTACTAAAGGTTAAATGGCCAAGTGTTACAGCACTTTACACTATTTCCCCATACCTTAGCGTTTTAAATATAATTTACGTTCTTTTGTAAGAATTTACGTCACATGTCCTATATGAAAAAACTAATACTCTTTCTTTTTTTAGTGGTCGCAATAACAAAGTTGAATGCCCAGGCGGTTTATCAACCTTATTCTTATCATTTCTATCAAAAACTAAGTGGAGAAATCTATAATCCCAATACTCGTTTTCACAGTTCTTTAAAGCCATTCTTTATAGATGACAGCTTAATCGTGAATAAGAGTGATAGTTTGTTAAATATGGGTGCAGACTCTAGTCGCAAATCATGGGGTGCAAGGAAACTATTTCAAGAGCATTTACTGGATGTAAGAAAGGATGATTTTACCGTGTATGCTGATTTTCTTCCTGATTTTCAGATTGGAAGAGATTTTACAGGAAAGAAGAATACCTATTTGAATACCCGCGGTTATCAAATTGGGGGTACCGTTGGTAAGAAATTCTCTTTTTATACAAGTGGTTATGAGAATCAAGGTCGTTTTGCAGATTACTACAGAAATTATATAGACAATACGGGAATTGTACCCGGTCAGTCTTACAATAGAATTGGTGGAAAATATGGGCAAGGTTATAATCCCGACATTAGCCCACTAACTGCAGATTGGTCTTACGTCACAGCGACTATCTCTTATACTCCAATAAAGTATCTAAACGTTACTGCCGGTTATGATAAAACTTTTATCGGGGATGGTTATCGTTCGATGTTATTGTCAGACTTTTCATCACCAGCGCCCTTTTTGAGGTTGACAGGAAATTTAGGGAATGTTCAATATATGGCCATGTGGACGATGATGGAAGATCCGGGTGCAAACAAGTTATCTTATGACGCAGGTTTTAGAAAAAAGGGCGGCGTTTTTCATTATCTAGATTGGAATGTGAATAACCGTTTGTCCATAGGTTTTTTTGATTCAATAATTTGGTCGCAATTCGATGATGCGGGTAATAGAAGAGGCTTTGATTGGGGTTATGCCAGTCCAATTATCTTTTTGCGTCCTGTTGAAGCTTCAAGTGGTTCTCCGGATAATGCCCTTTTGGGTTTTACAGGAAAATATAAATTCACCAAAGAACTAGTGGCTTATGGTCAATTCTCTTTAGATGAGTTTCAGGCAAAAGAATTTTTTTCTTCGCAAGGAAGCTCCCGAAACAAATATGGTTGGCAATTGGGGGTGAGGGGTGCTGATGTATTTAAGGTTGAGGGTTTGAACTATTTGTTGGAATATAATACCGCAAAACCTTATACCTATTCGTCAAGAACTCGTATTGGAAACTATGCCAATTATAATGAGCCCTTGGCGCATCCATTTGGTGCAAACTTCCGTGAGGTGGTTGGTTTGATAAACTATACATATAAACGTTTTGATTTCAGTGGAGAGTTATTGTATTCGAAATATGGATTGGATGTAGCAGGCCAAAACTATGGTAAGAATATATTCGAGCCTTATACGGATGCGGTAAAACCTGATGGTAACTTTACCACTCAGGGAATTAGAACCGATCTGGTTTATTTAGAGGGTAAGGTTGCTTATGTGATCAATCCGAAATATAATTTACGTTTGGAGTTGGGTGGAATTGTAAGAAGAGAAAGCAATACTTTGGGAACGAATAATTCCGGTCTGATTACATTCGGACTACGCAGTTCATTTAGAAATTTATATTCAGATTTTTAGTCGATTAAAAGATTTTTGAAGTTCAATTGTGTAAACAGTTGGGCTTTTTTATTGATAGATAAATGCGGGCTGGCCAATCGCCTGTTTAGATTTCATGGTTGTTGTTATTTAGATGTTTGGTTTTCTAGATATGGTTGACGAGCCACCGACCATGGGTATAGCGCCCTGGTCTAAAAGTATTAATTTCTGCACCATGTTTCTATGAATGTTACAAATGTTTTTTTAAGGATAACTTGTTCCGATTTTATATCTGTAAAACTGGCGATAGGCGGATAGAGGGTAATGCGAAAACGGTAGAGATGATGGATAAATTGTTTAATGTTTTATAGAGACCCCAACAATGGATGCATTAAAATGCGAAATTGTATTGTAATCAATTCTGTTCTAACATGGATTGTAACCCTGTTAGCCTTGGGCTTTTCTAAGCGTGGTTTAGGGTAATTTATTCTTAGACCTAGTTTTAACCCAGGGATAAATTGTTTAACGAGTAACCAACCATGGATTTCGTGCCGATAGGCAGATGGCGGTTACATAATTAAGCCCCAGTTAATTCAATAACGAGGGCTTTTTCTATTTGGTTAGAATAAATAATATGGGTAAAATAAATTACCGGGAAGAATAAATTATCAAATAGGTAAGATTAAGAGATCTGTTCGATGTAACTGATCAGGTATTGCTCTAAGTCTTGTTTGTTCGAGGCGTATGGAACTGGTGTAAAGCTTTTTGCCCGTTCCACCAATTCATTGAAGTTATCGTGCTCGTTCCAGGGAATGAGGTAATTGTGCTTAGCAAATTCTTCCAGGATATCGAGTTGATGATCATCAACATGCTCATGGTATTTATATAAACGTGGTATAGCGATTACCTTTTTCTTCATTTTAAAGGCTTTCAATATCGAGCCCACACCTGCATGAGTAACAATAATTTCCGCATCTTGATAGAGGTTATTTAATTCATCTGAATCTATAAATGTTCTGATGTTGAGTACATCAGATTTGAATGCCGTATGGCCAGCCTGTACAATTACCGCCTGATCATATTGATAGTCTATCGCAGCCTTTTCAATTGCAAACAAAGGCCTTGAAAAGTTAATTTTGAATGTTCCGAGTAAGACTAAAATCATTAGAATAAACTCCCCCTGTAGATCGATTTGTTATATAAACGCTGTGCAGATTCCCATTGCACTAAAAATAAGTTGGCAAATGGGTATATAAATGTAGCCGACTTCGCTTTTGAATTCACCCTTGCATAAGATAGAATGTATACCACCTTTATCCTTAGCATGTAAGCCAGCACGCACATTGGAAAAGCTGTGTGACTCCCAGTTGTGATGATAATGGTTGGCCTAAACTTCCATAAAATAGGAATGGAAAGATAGAAATTAAGCAGTATATTAATATAGTATGAAAACCCCCGGCCTTCCATATCTGGCTTGAGGTATTTCATGTTGTATTTATGCCCTAAAGACCTAGTGGTTTCCACGTCTTCTGTTACAATAAGGTGCTCATACTTTTCCCTAAGTTCTTTCATTTCTAGAACTTCAGCCAAATGCCCACCGGCAGAACTGATAAATAGGATGCGTTTGTTTGTCTTCTTCATTTTTTGAACGTTAAAAATGATTTGCAATAGCTAATGGTTGTAAGCGATTACAATAACGAATATCTGAATAAAGTTGAGCTAGGGCAATAGCCCTTTTACACTACAAACCTGTATAATTGTGTATAAATCGAGGTTTGCAGCGCCTGAATTAAGATCAGTAAATAGAAAAATGATGGAAAAGGTTATTGTTATGGATTGCGTTTAGGGTGATCTTTTGATGTGCTTAGTCTTTAAGGTTTCCGAGTGGAATGGTTAAGGTTACTCGGGTGCCATTATGATTTTCAATCAGTAGATCGCCATTAATTCGTTTGGCCCTCATTCGTAAATTGTCTAAGCCCATCCCTGTCTTTTTTATTAATTTTTCATCGAAACCTATTCCGTTGTCGGAAAAAGAAATGGTCATACAGTCATTTTCAAAAGAAACCAACAGGGTAACTTCTGTAGCTTTTGCGTGTTTTAGGGCGTTATGTGCAATTTCCTTTAATAATAAATAGCATTCTTTCTTGAAATCGCTACTTATTTCATGTTTTTGGATAAAAATTGGAATATTAGAGGTTAATTTTATGTTAGAATGTTGTAAAAGTTGTGTTAATTGTTCCTCAATATGGTAAATTAATTGCTCTAAACTATTTTTTTCTGAGTTTGTGGTCCAAATAATATCATTTATTTTCTCTGAAATTGCTTTAATCATGAGATTTAATTGTGATAATTCTGAAATATCCTGCCTTTTTTCTGTAATTAATTCTGCAAAAAGTTTGATAGCAGTAAGGCCCGATCCTACTTCATCATGTATTTCTGAACTAATGCGTTGTCTTTCTAGTTCTACAAGTTGTGCGTTCGCATTCAATTGGACGATTTGTTTGCTGGCAATGATCAGTCTTTTATATAAAAAAGCAATCAAAATTAAACTTAAGAGCAATAAACCAATACTAATTTTTGCAAGCATAAAGTTAGATTGATCATCGAGTTTGATGGCGCTAATGTGAAAAGTAGATGGGAGAGACGTTAAGTTTTTCATAGGGATGGCAATTTTGTTTGTATCCTATTTAATACCGATGTATTAAAATGTATTGTAATGTTATACTACTCATTTTTAATTTATTTATGTAGTATTTGATCGCTTCATATTGCCCTCCAATATACACTAACTATGTGATTTAAAAGGTCATGCAAAAATTTTTTATCTGATAAATTTCAATATATATTTGCAGCAGATCAAATAATCGTCCCAGAATTATTTATTCAATTGTTTTAGTTTTTGCAGGATTCCAGAATTGCAAACCGATTTAAAGATATAAAATTGGTTGACATTTCGGAATAATTTTTCTCCTCTTCGGAAGAGACTTTGATACTTGTAATTATAAATTAACATCCCAAACCAATTGATTATGATCTCCGTTTCTATTGTTGAGGACCATCCTCACTACCGCCAGTCTCTGGCGAAGGCTATTAATGATAATAGCATCTTTACACTGCTCGGTGTATATGCATCAGCAGAAGAGGCACTGGCCTATTTACCTACCAGCTCTCCAGACATTTTAATCGTCGACATCAAGTTAAAAACCAAATCTGGAATAGAGCTTGTGAGGCAGATTAAGAACACGCTTTTATTCACGCAGTTTTTAATGTGCAGCAGCTACCAGAACGATGAGTATGTTTTCGATGCACTTAAGGCGGGTGCTGCAGGCTATATTCTAAAAGGCGCTTCATTCTCAGAAATTCATAACGCTATTATCGATCTGCACAATGGTGGCTCACCCATGAGTCCGTTTATTGCCCGTAAGGTTATTGGCGCATTGTATCAAGATAAGAAAAGTGTAAACAGCATGGGATTAAGTGAGCGTGAAATTGAGGTACTCTCGCTTTTGGGTAGGGGTCATCTGTACAAGGAAATTTCACACATGCTAGAAATTAGCCCGAATACGGTTAAGAACCATTGCAAGAACATTTATAAACGTTTACATGTGCAGAATAAGGTGGAGGCGCTGAACAAGTTCGGGGGCTATCAATTCAAGGGACAAAGCCTTGTTAATTAATCTGTAAGGGGGCCGTAGTCCTAAGGGGCTATTGATTATGATCCCTTAAGTCAGCAATTTAGCCCTGTCGCTTTTAGGATTAAAGCGGTAAATGTCAATTATCTAATTTATGTTTTTTAAGTTATCTCAAGCTTATGAAAAGTCGCCACGTTCTAATTCTCATCTCGTTCCTGATCATCTTTGATGCATTGGCCATTAACATCGCATTTGGAGTTATTTTTTTAGCTGATATTGTAAATGGAAGTGGCATAGGTGTACACGCCGCCTTGATGATTTTAGTAAATGCCACCTGGTTTGCCTCTGCATTGGTAAATAAAACCTATGCCTACCGCAATGTTCAGTTTACGGAATTGCTCTACAGGAAAAGTGCCTTTACCTTTATCGGCCAGATTTTAATGTTAGGCGCCATCTTTAGCCTTTTCTCACAAAAAATTGCCTTTAATGAATCATTCTTTTATTTACTCATCACCGAGTTCGTTGCGGTAACCATAGTAAGGTATGTTACTTATCTTTCTGAACGCTTTTACATCAAAATGGATGGCTATAAGAAGAACGTTGCTTTTATTGGTGGTGATGATATTGGCTTAAAACTGGAGCAGTTCTTTTTAAACAACAGGCTTTCGGTAAAATTTGCAGGTTCTTTTCAGGAACTGCCAACGCCATCAACCTCTATTGGTACCACACAGGTAGATGAGTTAAGAAAAGACATCAGCTATGCAATAGAGAACCATTTGGATGAAGTATATACTACTCAGTTTCCTGGTCATAGCAAGGCAATGGATCAATTGCTCGAACTTGCAGAACGCAATTGCGTAAGGGTAAAATTTGTAGCCTCGCCAGCAAGCTACTTACAGGATAGTGATAATTTCGCCAGTGCAAACTACTTGCTAAGCAATTTTTACGATGGCATCCCAATATTAACCAACAGACCAGAACCCCTTAATTTATTGAGCAATAGGGTGGTAAAAAGAGCATTCGACATTGCCTTTAGCCTTTTTGTGATTGTATTTATTCTTTCTTGGTTTGTACCCTTAATGACGATCCTCATCCGTTTAGAATCTAGGGGATCAGCCATTTTTCGTCAACTGAGATCTGGTCGCGATAACAAGCCCTTTTACTGTTATAAGTTTAGAAGTATGAGGATAAACGACCAAAGCCATCACAAGCAGGCCTCGAAAGGTGATCCTCGGATTACCAGAATTGGCGCCTTTATAAGAAAAACCAGTATTGATGAATTGCCTCAGTTTTTTAATGTATTGAAAGGCAACATGAGTATAGTTGGCCCAAGGCCTCACATGCTGAAACATACAGAGGAGTACAGTAAAATCATCAATAAATACATGGTGCGTCATTTCCTAAAACCTGGAATTACCGGTTGGGCTCAGGTGAATGGCTTTAGGGGTGAAACTAAAGAACCGGCACAAATGCTTGGAAGGGTTAACCACGACATTTGGTACATGGAAAACTGGTCGCTTTTTACAGATATTAAGATCATCTACAAAACAGTTAGAAACGCACTAAAAGGTGAAGACAACGCCTTTTAATACCTATTATAATATCCTAACCATCAACTTATTAACAATTTATTTAAATGCGTAGCCCCATTGGGCTATTGGTGAAGCTTGCCATTAAAATGATCTTTGAGCAATCAAAAGCGTCGAACATATTTGTCCCAAATTTATATGAAGAAAACTTTACAAACCCTACTATCCGTTTACGCCGTTACGTTAATTTTCTCTTGTGGTTCTTATAAAAAGATACCTTATTTTCAAGATTTAAATCCAACAACGCCCTTAAACGAACAAATTAGCAACTACGTTCCATTACTGGTTCAGCCAGGTGATAACCTTGGAATTAACGTAAGTAGCAGAAACCCAGAATCGAGTTCGGTATTCAATTACAACCTGAACCGGGCGAATGGAAACAATTTTGATAACTCTGCGGAGAATCCGGTTACGGGTTATTTGGTTGATGAAAAAGGCGATATCCATCTTCCACTTTTGGGCAACCAGAAAGCCGCAGGCCTAACTACCTCTCAGCTAAGGGAGCAGATCAGCAAAAAACTGGAAACCTTTTATAAGGATCCTGTAGTAAATATCAGAATCCTAAATTTCAAGGTAGCCATATTTGGTGATGTACAGCGCCCTGGTGTGTACGCGGTTCAAAATGAGCGGGCAACCATTACCCAGGCCTTAACCTTGGCGGGCGATTTAAATATCACTGCGGTAAGGAACATCACCTTGATTAGGGAAGAAAACGGTAAAAGAAGTTTTATTCCCATCGATTTGAAATCAAAGAAGATTTTCGAATCGCCATATTATTATTTAAAGAATAATGATGAGATATACGTACAGCCCGACAGAACAAAATACGCAACTGTTGATCGGGGTTACAGAACTGCAACCCTGGTGCTTTCAGGATTATCTATCATCGCAATTGTGCTGTCCAATTTATACCGATAAAAAACTATGATCGCTCAATCTATCCATTATAAAGAAAGCAGACCTCGAGCAAAAGTGCTTGAGTTTGTTAACCTGAAAGATTTATTCTCGAAATATCTTTTTCATTGGCCACTTTTTTTCATTGTTTTATCTATGGCGCTTCTGGCCGCAATCTTTTATACCAAAGTAAGCAAGCCGACTTACGAGATAAAGGCTACCTTATTAATCAAGGATCAAAAAAAGGCACCTGATCAGCAATCAGCACTACACGAGATCGACATGTACAACTCTTCAAAGATTGTAGAGAATGAGATTGAGATCTTGAGTTCGAAAAAGTTGAGTCAAGAGGTGGTAAACGATCTTCGCCTGTGGATCGGTTATGAAAAAGTAAATGGTTTTATGTCGAGCACTGATCTTTATAAGGCTAGTCCGGTTAATTTCAACTTGTTAGGTGCATCGGGTAACTATGCGCCAGAAGGTTTGGATATTGTAATCAAGAACGATAAAACCTTTCTTTTAAAAATGCCTAGTGGTGAGCTGAAAGAGATGGGTTTTTCCAAAAACTACACCACCGAACTTGGTGAATGGCGATTGGATGCTACGAACAATCTTAACCAGTATATTAACAGTACGATTAAGATTAAGGTGATGGATCCCGATCAGGTGGCAATACAATACCAAAAAGGCATTAATGTTATTTTGCCAAATAAGCTGGCCGCCGCTATCGATCTTTCGCTAAATGATACAAATGCCGAACGTGGAAAGGATGTATTGAATCGTTTAATTTACCACTATAACCTTGCTGAGGCTGTAGAGAAAAATAGGGAAACGAAATCTACGCTCGATTTCTTAGATAGGCGTTTGGCTTCGCTTACTGGTGATTTAACCAATGCAGAGAAAGGAATTGAGGATTTTAAGAGTACACGCGGTTTAACTGATTTAAGTTCTGATTCGAAGATTAGCCTAGAGAATATGCAGGCTAATGACCTAAAACTGATGGAAGTAAACATTCAGTTAAACGTTATTGAGGGCGTAGAAAGGTATGTAAATTCGCCTCAAAACCAGGGTAAGGCGCCTGCAACATCTGGCATAACCGATGCTGCGTTGAGCAGTTCTATTGAAAAGCTTTCGGTTTTACAACTACAAAGAGAGAAACTACTGGCCACAACGCCTGAAACCAATCCAGATTTTGAGGCCATTAACAGACAGATCTCCAGCACAAAAATGGCCATAAAGGAAATTGTGGAGAATATTAAATCTGCCTTATTGATTACCCGCTCGAAACTACAAACCTTCAATTCACGTTTCGAATCATCGATCAAAAATGTTCCTGTAGATGAACGCCAATTCATTAGCATTAAAAGGCAACAGGCCATAAAGGAAAGTTCGTATAACTATCTGCTTCAAAAGAAAGAGGAAGTTTCCTTGAAATATGCGGCTACCTTAACTGATGATCGCATTGTTGATCAGGCTTATGCCAATCAGGCAAAATTTCCTCAAAAACCAATTGCATTTGCCTTGGCCTTATTTATCGGCCTTGCTTTGCCTACCGGATTAATTTACGGGCGTGATGTTTTAAAGAATAAGATTACCACTATAAAGCAAATTAAAGATGAGGTTAATGTACCTGTGATTGGTGAGATCCCTTATTACAGATCGAAAAATGCCATTGCCATAAACGATTTTGATATCAACTCTACCACGGAACAGTTTCGGGCATTGAGAACCAAATTACATTATTTGTTTGCAGAACAGAAAAAAGGCAGAGTAACAATGGTAACCTCGAGTATTGGGGGCGAAGGAAAAAGTTTCATCAGTGCTAACTTGGCCTTATCACTTGCGCATATTGGCAAGAAAACCGTTGTGCTGGAGCTTGATTTACGTAAGCCAAAAATTGCGGATATATTTTCCATCGATAAGCAAAGCATAGGTATTACCGATTTTTTAACGGGCAATGTACCACTAAAGAATATTATCAAAACCTCTGGAACCAACACCAATCTGGATGTGATTACCTGTGGTACCGAAGTTAAAAGCCCCGCAGAAATGCTGGAGAAAGAGGAACTGAAAGACCTTATCGATCAATTGAAGTTAATGTATGATGATATTATCATCGATACGGCGCCAGCACATTTGGTGCCCGATGCGATGATATTAGGCCGTGTAACCGACATTACTTTGTATGTGATTAGACAGGGTTTCACCGGAAAATCTGAATTAAGTTTTATCAGCACCCTCGCCGAAGAAAAGCAATTACCAGAATTACACATTCTCTTTAACGGTATTAACAAGGCTAAGTATGGCTATGGTTACGATTATAGCAACAACTATTACAACACGGAAAAAGGAGCTGGTGTATTGTCGATTTTTCAGGATTTTAAAAGCAGGTTTTAATGCGAAGTCGTTTTAATCACTGGCTTTTTAATACAAACGACCCGCAAATTTAAACATGAAGATTGAACACATACTTTCCTTAATTACCTTATTTTCTTTTTTTGCGTACCTCGTTAAGCGTGGAGCAACAAGGAAAGATTACCTGCTTTTTGTATTGTATGTTATCCCTTTCATGGATTTGCCGGTAACGCCAGTAGAATATGGGAGGCTAAGGATTTTTGATATCATCACCTACATCAGTCTCTTCATTATGTTTAGGGATGTGGTATTGGTAAAGATAAAAAATGCCTACAATGTGTATTACGTTCTTTTCTGTTGCTTAATTGCAGCAGTTTTCTTTAGTGCCTTAAATGCCCTTTTCATTCGGCAGTCGCTAATGGCCATCATTTCTATTTTGCCCATTTTTATTTATGCAAAATCTTTGATAACAGAATGTACGGCAGATGATGGTTTTCAAAAAGAGGTTATTAAAAGCTTAAAGGTTGGCGCACTAATTTCTATTGGCTTCTTGGTTGTGCAGCTTGTTATTGGCTTAAAGTTTAATTTCTATCCAGCACTGAATATCAATACTACCTTGTATGGTGCAAATCGATATCCAAGCTTTTTCCACGATCCACAGAAATATGGGCAGTATTTAATGATGCTGAGCTTTCTTTTTCTGGTGAACTATAAAAACGATAAGCGACCTGAATTGGTTAATTATCTGTTTTTTGCCCTTATCCTTTTTGGGATACTTCAAACTGGCGGACGAACTGCGTTAATTGGCTTATGTGCCGGAATGGTAATCTTATTCTTTGTATTGGGCACGAAGTATCGAGTAATTTTTTTATCCCTTTCCTTAGCTGGCGTTTTGGTTATCGCTTTTTTCTCTGATTCGCTTTTGGTGTTTAACCGGGCAAAAAATATTGATGACGATTACCTTTTTAGGGCAGCGCTTTGGGAAGAGGCCTACAAATACTGGGCAGATAAACCTATGTTGGGCATCGGCTTGGGGAACTATGAAAAATATGCCGTTTCCTTTTCCAATAACTATTACAAGGATCCAGATAACGAGATTATATTCTTTGATCAGCCAGAAAGCGGCCCATTAATGATCTTATCAGAAATGGGTGTTTTGGGCGCAACCATTATTGCCTTGTTTTTTCTTATTCCTGTGTTCAGTGGAATAAGGAATTACATTTTCAACAATCGTAACGTGATCATATTCTTATTTATCGCCGGAATTTTGGGTTGGCTTTTAACATTTGTGCCCATTTATTCTTTAGGCGATCGAAGGATCATGATCGTAGTCGTCTCTTTGTTAAGTATGCTCATCGTAGAAAGCAATA
Organism: Pedobacter frigidisoli; assembly: GCF_004331675.1. Classification (GTDB taxonomy): domain Bacteria; phylum Bacteroidota; class Bacteroidia; order Sphingobacteriales; family Sphingobacteriaceae; genus Pedobacter; species Pedobacter frigidisoli. Next base: position 45,906 of record NZ_SJSN01000019.1, read on the forward strand.
GAAAGGAAGAATATGAAGTTTAAATCCTATGTAAATAAGGTTAACAGTTCGAGTTTTATTAGAAATAGCTTATGGGGTCTTGTGGCTACTTTCTTTCAAACGGTTTTTCTCAGTCTTTTCTTCATCATTCTTTCTAGAAATTACAACATAGTCGATTTTGCAAATTTTTTAGTTTCCAATACCATTTACCAACTGTTGGTAGGCATATCATCAATGGGCCTTGGGCATTGGTTTATTCGGGAATATGAGCACACGGAGAAGGGTCGATCGGAGTTGATCTACAGGTTTCTAAAAATCCAGATTATTATGGGTGTGGTTTTCTATATCGCAAACATTTTTTTCGCCTACCTACTTTACAGTGAGGATCAGATTCGATTGCTGGCCATTATATTGGGTACGAATATTATATTCGATAACATTATTTATGCTATCAAACACTTAAATATTGCGCAGTTCGAGCAAAAGAAATCTGCCTTAATTATGGCTTTGGATGGTTTTTTAAGACTATTAATCGCAGGGTTATTATACCTTTCCCCATTTTCGCTCATTGTAGTGTCGCTGCTTTTAGTTGCCGTTAGGTTAGTTACGGTAAATATTTTCATCACCATGGGTTCTAGCGGGTCGGTAAACCTGATGAAACTTTTGCGATTTAAAATCACTTGGGATGACCTTAATAAGAATGTATTTCAGAATTGGAAGTTTATACTAATTGTAGGCTCCTCCATTCTTTTTTGGCGAAGTGCTACGCTGATCATCTCCAAAACATTATCGCCAGCCGATATTGCAAACTATGAGGTTTGCTATAAGATATTTTCCATTTTTACCATGGTGGTGGTGGTGGCATCAACTACGGTGTATCCAAAATTTGTTCAGTTTTTCGTTAAGAAAGACATGAAAAAGATCAGAAAGTTCTATAAGCTTACTTTTTTGGTTTATACCGTTTTTGGTGCGGTATCTTATGCCATTGTTCAATCGTATGCAAGTGAGATCATCTTTATCATATTCGGAAATAAATTTCAATTTGCAGCCGACTGTCTTAAGGAAATGTACCTCACCTTATTAATTTTCCCAACCATTCTTTTACAGGCCAATTTAATTGTGGCCATGAAAATGGAAAAGGTAGATATGTACCTTAACTTTCTGGCGCTAATCATTAATTTGTTGGGCTGTATGATCGGCCTTTACTTCTATAAATCGTTATCTGTAATCAATTACTCTATATTTGGATCGTTTTTGATCTTCCACATCTCTCAGAGTTACATGCTGGTTAGGTTGAAGGTTAGTACCGTTTTGAGTACCTTAAGTTTTTATTTATTGATAGGATTGCTCGTATTTGGTTACCACTATGGGCTTAGCAAATTTAACCCTACTGCAGTATTTATCTTGTTTTTAGCGTTAAGCATGCCACCATTAATACTCACGCTCTTAAAGGATATTAAAAGTTACGGCTTAAACAAGGAAGAGGAGTTTCCTGCTGGCGTTGGGCTAGAGTAATAATTTACCAAGCATATTTATTTATAATATTTCGACTATTTACAAATATATATTTTAGTCGCAAACCACCTAGTTAACTGAATGATAATCTACAATATAACAAATTAAGTATGGGTTTTTTTAGATTTATCTTTCAGGATTGGAAAGCCAATAAACAGAACCTGAAAGGGAAAATATTTCTGATGTTATTTCGGATTGCAAATTTTTTTGCACGAAACCGATCTTATTATATTCTCGGCATTCCGTATCTAATTTTTTATAAGGTTTTTATTCAATGGATATTTACCCTCGAAATTCCATGGACGGTTACTATTGGTAAAAACTTTTCGCTTTACCACGGGCAACTGGTGATTATGAATAATGATGTAGTAATCGGCGATAACTGTACCATACGGCATTGTACCACCATTGGCGTGAAGCAAAATGCAGATGGAACAAGCGGCAGGGCTCCTATTCTGGGGAATAATGTTGATGTAGGAAGCAATGTGTGCATTATTGGGGCAATAACCATTAACGATAATGTTAAGATTGGAAGTGGTGCAGTGGTGGTTAAGGATGTAGATGAGGACTGTATCGCTGTCGGAAATCCTGCCGCGGCGAAGAAGATAAATCACAAGATGAACATGAAAGTAATGGTAGGCATGTTTAGCGTAGCCTTATAGGGCTATTGCTAAGTAGCGCTTATAATGGCATTTTAGCGTTGTCTCTTTCTCTCCAAAAGATGGAGGCCTTTTAACGCTATCATGGTTTATGAACACAGCATTTAAACTCAACAATTTTGATCTATTAAGGCTTTTTGCGGCGACTGAAGTATTACTCTTGCATTCATTTCTAAGGCTAAATATCAACTTTCCTGTCTTCTTTAAGGTAATGTCTTGTTTCCCTGGGGTAAACATGTTTTTTGTAATGAGTGGGTTCTTAATTTCCGCCTCGTTAGAAAGAAATAAAAACTTACCTGAATATGCAAAGAATAGGGCAATCAGGATCTTTCCAGGGCTTTGGGTTTGTTTAATTGTTACGGTAATTGCCATTCCTATATTTTCTGATATTAGTTTTTTTAACCGGGAGTTTTTCCCTTGGTTGTTGGCGCAGTGCGTAGGCTTAATTTATACTCCAAACTTTTTAAGTGGCTTTGGCTTTGGCTCATATAACGGCAGTTTGTGGACAATTCCCCTGGAACTTCAATTTTACATTTGTTTACCCATCATTTACTATGTTATATCCAAATTAGCCAAAAGTGAGCGCAGTAAAACCGTCCTCATTGCAGTACTTTTTTTATTCTTTTGTTTTTTATCCTATTACATCAAGATTAATTATTCGCCCGTGGGTACAGCGGCAGAAACCACTTTGGAAAAAGTACTTCGTTATACCTTTATACCTAATATCTACCTCTTTCTTTTTGGGGTGTTATTACAACGCTTAAAAATCTATAAACTTAGCTTATTTGTTGGTAAGGGCATTGTATGGGTTGGTTTGTATTTGGTTGTATGTTATTTCTTTCCAACAGATTCTTCTGCCTACCTGTTCAAGTTTCTCCTATTAGGCCTTACAACCATATCAATGGCCTATACTTTCCCAAATCTTTCGAATAAGTTGCTAAAAGGGAACGATATTTCTTACGGCGTTTACATTTATCATGGATTGGTATTGGGCATATTTATGGAAACCAAACAGTTTAATAATCCATTTGGTGTTTTTCTAATTCTTGTGATTAGTTACTCATTGGCAGCCGTATCGTGGAATTATATCGAAAAGCCGTTCTTAAAACGAAAGAAACAAAGCATCCACAAGTTAAGCGAGCTGGCTGCTGTGTAGTTTAAAATATTAGTGATAGTTAATTTGATATTTAAATTTAAACCATAGGATTTTGAAAAAAGTAGTCATAATTGGACCCAGCATTTCAAGAACAAAAGGAGGAATGGCATCTGTACTTAAGGGATTTATGGATAGGGCGGATGATTTTCGCGGATTCGAACTTACACTTTTAACTTCTCATGTTGAGGGATCGGCAGGGGAAAAGCTTCAGTTCTTTTTTAAATGTTTAATTAAGTTAATGTTTACCAAGAGCGTTAGTTTAGTTCATGTACACACCGCCTGCGATGCCAGCTTTTACCGAAAAGCCATATTTACCTTTGTTTGTAAGTTGAGGAAAATCCCCGTATTTATTCATATTCATGGTGCAGATTTTGATTCTTTTTACCTAAACTCTAATAAGTTTATTCAAGGCATCATTAGCAAAACCCTAAAAAGTGCTACCCGTGTTATTGTACTCTCCAAATATTGGCAAGATTTCTTCTATGAGAACATGAAGCTCGAAAATGTAGTGGTACTCTTTAATGCCGTTAATTGCGAACTTTTTAATACCTGCGTAACCGTTCCCAAAAATATTTCCAGCTTTTTGTTTTTAGGCAGGCTGGGAGAACGAAAGGGAACTTACGATTTAATCAACGCGATAGATAAACTTTCAAAGGATATAGAATGTGAAAACCTAAGCTTTGTTTTTGCTGGCGATGGTGAAATTGATAAGGTTAAGGAAATCATCTCTGATAAAAACTTGGGCAAATACATCGATGTATTGGGATGGATTGACGAAAAAATGAAGTTAGAAGCTTTATCAAAATCAGATACTGTTGTGCTGCCATCTTATAATGAGGGTTTGCCGGTTGCTTTGTTAGAAGCCATGGCGGCGGGCAAGGTAGTGCTAAGTACACCTGTTGGCGGCATTCCCGATCTTGTTTATGAGGATGTCAATGGGTTTTTGATTAAGCCTGGAGATGTTGATGCCTTGGCGAGTCGGATCAAATATATTGCACACAACCCTGATCAAATGCGGATTATTTCGGAAAAGAATATGCTGAAGATTAAGGAGAATTTTGATGCCGTTGCCATTAATGGGCAGCTTTTGGAACTGTACAATTTAGAGGCAAGGTAACAAGAAGCCCCATAAAGAATAACAAAACATAATTAACGAGTATGACAATTTATTTTCTCTCCACAACCTTTTTTAGTGATGTTGATATTAATTTACTAAAGCACTTGGCCAAGGAGCACAAAATAATTTATGGAGTAATTTTCTCAAAATTAGATAGCAATTATACCATTGAGGAACTGGAAGACCTTTGTGGAAGATACAATATCGAATTTGTACCAATAAACTTAAAATACAGGCACCGAAACCCCAGGAACCTCATTACCTTTTATAAGGTTTTAAGATCGATAAAAAAAAGCAAGGCAGATTTACTATACACGCTAGATTTTAATGAACTGTACCTAAATACGATGATGTTCTTTTTACGCAGTGCGAAAAGCACCATTGTAGGCTTTCATGATGTAGAGAATCACAGTGGCACAAAGAATGCTTTTTTTGCAAATTTTGCGAAACACCTGCTGTTTAAGAAGTTTAGGTTTCTGCAAACTTTTTCCAATGTACAGAACAATCTGTTAAGGGATATGTATCCTAAAAAAAATATCTTCTCTATCCCAATGACGTTAAAGGATTTCGGAGAAAAACCACTCATAGAACCTACCAAACAAGTTTGTTTCTTGTTCTTTGGCAATATCTTGCCTTACAAAGGGTTAGATAACCTAATGAAATGCGTAAACCGATTAGCAGAAAAACGTTCGAATTTTAAGCTGATCATAGCTGGAAGATCCAACGATTGGAATGAGGTTTATGAGCCCTTGATCGAACACCCAGAAGTGCTCGAAACACACATTGGTTTTATTGAGAATAAGGAGATTCCTGAATATTTTACAAGGGCAAACTATTTGGTTCTACCTTATCGGGATGTAACGCAAAGCGGCCCGATGTCTATTGCGTACCATTATAATGTGCCCATAATCGCAACAGATTTGGAGGGTTTTAGAGAGTTTATTGCAGAAGACGTTTCTGGATATTTATTTGATGGCTCGGATGTAAATGGGCTTTACGCCGTATTGGAAAATGCCATTATGCGAAGCGATGAAGAATATTCAGCCTTAAAAGACAGGTTAGCCAGCTTTGTGGCAACCGAATTTTCTAGTGAAAGTGTAGTAGAAAAGTATAACCGAATGTTTGATTTTGTTAAGGAACATGCTTAAATAAAACACCAGCAAGATGAAATTTTATTCATTATCCATAGTTTTTGTTCTCTTTGTATTTTTGGCTTGTACAAAAGGAATCTCCGATGGGGAAGTTGCAACGACTACTGCTGATAGCTCTTTGAAACAACTTCCTTTCCCATTTGGTGCAGCAATAAGCGCAGAATTACTCCGAACTGATCCACGATATAAAGCCTTAATCATTCGTGAATTTAAAAGTATATCTACCGAAAACGCAATGAAGTTTGGGATCATCCATCCATTGGAAAATACGTATAATTGGACAGATGGAGATGAAATTGTAGCCTTTGCGCAAGCCAATTGCATTCGTGTACATGGCCATACCTTAAACTGGTACCAGGATGCACCAGACTGGCTTAAAAATTTCGACGGGGATAAGAATGCTTGGGAAAATCTTTTGAAAACACATATCCAAACCATTGTCAAGCATTATAAGGGTAAGGTAACTTCTTGGGATGTTGTGAATGAGGCTTTTGAGGATGATGGTCGTTATAGAAATTCGATATGGGTACAAAAACTTGGTACAGACTATATTGCAAGGGCTTTCCAGTATGCACACGAGGCAGATCCTGTTGCCTTATTGTTTTACAATGATTATGGGCAGGAATACGGATATGAGTACAAAGGCTTGAAAAGAAATGCAATATTGGCGTTGGTGAACGAACTCAAATCTAGAGGTGTACCCATTAATGGCATTGGTTTACAAATGCATACCAAATATACCCAATCTGATTTCGATATTTCCCTAGCCATTTCTACGGCTGCAGAAACCGGACTAAAAGTTCACATTTCTGAACTTGATGTAGCGCTTAACCCTAATTTTGATGCTACGCTTACTTTTTCACCTAGTTTGGATGAGATGCAAGCCTCTAAATACAAGGCCATTGTTAAACTTTATAATGCAATTCCAAAGGCACAACAGTTTGGTATCACCACTTGGAATGTAACCGATAAAGACAGTTGGGTTCCCGTATTTTTTAAAAGGCCCGATTGGCCATTGCCCTTTAATGCCGATTACCACCGCAAGGCTGCTTACCGTGGCATTTTTGATGGATTAAAATAAATATAAATCTTAGCCAACCATTGTGTTGGTTACCCGCTTAACCGCTACCTTTCTTACCGCCTCAATAATCGATTGTTTATCATAACCACATTCAGCCCAAAGTTCTGCCTGTTCGCCATGCTCAATAAATTGATCGGGAATACCTAAGCGAATTACATTAGCCGTATAACCATGATCTGCCATAAACTCTAATATTGCAGAACCTACTCCACCTTGCAGCGATCCATCCTCAACAGTTAGGATATATTTATACTTGGAGAAAACCTCATGTAGTAATTCTTCATCTAGGGGCTTAACAAAACGAAGATCATAATGTGCAGGGTAAATGCCTTCGCTATTCAATTCTGAACGGGATTCAACAGCAAAGTTGCCTACATGGCCAATCGTTAGAATGGCTACATCCTCTCCATCGCAAATTTTTCGGCCCTTGCCAATCTCTAAAGCCTTAAAAGGTCTTTTCCAATCGGCCATTACACCGTTGCCACGAGGATAGCGAATCACGAAAGGCCCTATGTTTTCCTGCTGGGCGGTAAACATCAGGTTACGCAATTCTTCCTCATTCATTGGTGAAGAGATCACCAGATTCGGAATACAGCGCATGTACGCAATATCGTAGGCACCATGATGGGTTGCACCATCAGCACCTGCTAAACCAGCCCGATCTAAACAAAAAACAACATTTAACTTTTGAATGGCCACATCGTGGATAACCTGATCGTAAGCCCTTTGCATAAAGCTAGAATAAATGTTGCAGAAAGGTACCAATCCTTGAGTAGCCAAACCAGCCGAAAATGTTACGGCATGTTGTTCAGCAATACCCACATCTAAAGCACGTGTTGGCATAGCTTTCATCATGATGTTTAAGGATGACCCTGAAGGCATTGCAGGAGTTATGCCCACAATTTTATCATTTGCCTCAGCCAATTCGACCATGGTATGCCCGAAAACATCTTGGTATTTTGGTGGCTGCGGTTTATCGGGAATACTTTTTTTAATTTCTCCAGTAATCTTATCAAAAAGACCAGGCGCATGCCACTTGGTTTGATCTTTTTCTGCCAATGCAAAACCCTTACCTTTTACCGTAATGCAATGCAATAGTTTAGGGCCTGGAATGGCCGATAAATCTTTTATGGTTTGTGCTAAACGTTTAACATCATGGCCATCAACCGGACCGAAATACCTAAAGTTTAATGCCTCGAATAGGTTACTTTGTTTAAGGAGTGTCCCCTTTATGCTTTTCTCAATCTTCTTAACATATTTATGCGCATTTGGGCCTAATTTAGAAAGGCTAGCCAATACACTGGAAATATCATCACGAAAACGGTTGTACGATTTTGAAATGGTAATGCTGGTTAAATACTCTTTTAATGCACCAACATTTGGGTCGATAGACATACAATTATCGTTCAGTATTACGAGAACATTACTGTTTTCAATGCCTGCATGGTTTAAGCCCTCAAAGGCTAGTCCGGCTGTCATTGCACCATCGCCAATTACCGCCACATGTTGCCTATTTACCTCGCCTTTTAGTTGAGAGGCTACAGCCATACCCAATGCAGCAGAAATAGAGGTAGAGGAGTGGCCTACGCCAAAGGTATCATACTCGCTTTCTGTAATTTTTGGAAAGCCACTAATTCCCTTATAAACGCGGTTGGTGTGAAACAATTCCCTACGTCCGGTTAAGATCTTATGTCCGTAGGCTTGATGACCAACATCCCACACTAATTTATCATAAGGGGTATTTAATGCATAATGTAAGGCAACAGTTAGCTCTACAACGCCCAAGCTTGCGCCGAAGTGGCCGCCATTTACGCTCACTACATCAATTATGTATTGACGTAACTCTTTGCTTATTTGCTCTAAATCATCTTCGTTATATTGCTTTAAATCAGCAGGATAGTTGATGTTAGATAATAGGGGGCCAGCTTTAACTTGCATTAATTAATTGAGTAAAAAACAAGATACAAAGTAAGGTATTTTTGTTTTAAAAGCGAAGAGAATAACAGCATCATTATAAAAATATTACTTTTCGCATTATTCGTGAAAGGCAGGTTAAAAATTTAATGCTGAATAGGATGGTAAAGCGACCTGATTCTTAATCAAAGTTTGTGAATTCGTTAACTCATGCGAACCATAAGGTTTACCTTTAAGGGAATTTTGATGTTTACCAATGTGCCCTTATAACTCTCAATAATTAATGTTCCTTTCAGGCGATCTGTACGTTGCCTTATATTATGTAGACCTTTTCCCAACCCCTCGCTTTTATCCGGATCGAAGCCAATGCCGTCATCCTTGATACTGATTAAAAGATTGTCGTTATCAATATCAATGGTTAATTTAACCTTTGTTGCGGCTGCATGCTTGAGTATATTGTGTGCTATTTCCTTAACCAGTAGGTAACATTCCTTACGGCTTTGACTGTTGATTACGTAATTGGGAATTAATTCAGGCAGTTCGGAACTAAAGGAGATTGTAGTAAGCTCAAAAAGTTTTCTAATTTGCCCTTCAATGTAATATAAAAGGTCCTCAAGCTCATCGCTCTGCGCATTTGTGCTCCAAATAATTTCGTTTATCTTTTCTGAGACCTCATTTACCATGCCCCTTATTTTTTGCATTTCCTCAACATCTGGTCTGGTTCTGCTTGCAAGCTCGGTGTACAACTTTAATGCCGTAAGCCCTGAGCCAATCTCATCATGAATCTCGCCGCTGATACGTTCTCTTTCGCTTTTGATAAACTCGTTCTGAAAATTTAATTTGTCTTTATAAGTGGAAAGATTTTTTTTGTTAATGTAAAGGATGGCCCCAAAACTGATTGCAACAATGGCACAAACCGCTACATTTATGGCCCCTAAGTTCGAAAAAAAGTTAATATGCCCAGCTTCGGAAAACACTAAGTGGAATATGGTTAAACACAGTTTGTTCATCAAAAAACTTAAATTTTGTAAAATTAATACTACATTATTTATCCTTTTTTGTTTTTTCTTGTAGATTTTTATGATTAAATTCTTGTCGGCATTTAGCGATTAAAATCTTACAATATCATAGGACAAGGGTAAAACTACATATTATTTTCTTTATATCTAGATTTGTAGCGTCCCAGTGGTTTACTAGTATATAGTCTCTATCTTTATGTTATTTGTGCAATGGCCAAAATTTTGGGTATTATGGTATATCCTAATGCTCCATCGATTTTGTCTTATCGCCTTGTTCTCAATAACTGATTTAGAGACGTACTAATATTTTCTATCACGTCACTAAAAAAAGATTAAATGATTTCAATTTCAATCGTTGAGGACCACGAGCAGTACCGACACAATTTAGTTAAAGCTATTGAGCAAAATAAATCCTTTGTAATTAAAGGGGTATATTCTTCTGCAGAAGATGCCATGAAAAAGTTGGCAATAGATTCTCCAGATATCGCCATTGTAGACATTAAACTTAAAAGCAAATCGGGTATCGATTTAATTTTAGAAACTAAGGACGGCCTAAAAAACACGCAGTTTTTAATGTGTACGGGATTTCAAGACGACGAAAAAATATTTAGCGCACTTAAGGCCGGTGCATCCGGTTATATTATAAAGGGATCTTCTACTACCGAAATTCACGATGCCCTTTTGGAACTTCATGATGGTGGCTCACCAATGAGCCCGTTTATAGCCCGAAAAGTGATAAGTCATTTACATAAAAGTAAGCAAGAGCCAAAGGCTGATGTGCTTGGTCTTAGTAAAAGAGAAATTGATGTTCTAATACTTTTAAGTAAGGGACTGCAGTATAAAGAGATATCAGAAAAGCTATTTATTAGCGCTAATACGGTTAAAAACCATTGCAAGAATATCTACAAGAGGCTTCATGTACAAAATAAGGTAGAAGCATTGAATAAATTTAAGTTTTTCAACTATCAATCGCCAACTTACGTGAGTTAATTCCCTTATTAATTCATTAATATAAAGATAAGTGTTAAAAGTTATTCCATTTTATCACTTTTTTCTCATATTTAAGAAAATACTTCCAAAAATTTCTATTATATCGAAAATTTTTAGAGCTTAATGCTATAATTTAAATTCTATAATTTTTTTGGCTTAAATTTTGTTTTATCGACCATATTAACACACTTCCTCATTCTATTGGTACTTGTCGACATAAATCCCTATCTAGACTACTCGCTAACCTTTATATCAATATAATGAGGAAATTTAAAGAATATGAAAAGTTTATGATAAGAGTTGCATACACTACGCCAGTAGTTAAATTAGAAAAAATCAAAATTGGTGATGAGGTAATTGATGAGTATCAATCTACCGGTAAAGTAGTAAAAATAAACAAAAGAATAAATAATGGAGCCCTGGAATTTACTTTCCATCTGGATAACAAGCAGACCATTTATATTATGAGCCGTGCGGTTTAATTGCATCTCCTATTCTTTTATCTTGCTTTCCAATTCTCAATTATTCAAATAAGACGACCTATGGATTTCTAGATAATCTTGTCTAGATTTACCATTTGACTAGTAATCCCATATATGAAAAACCATTCCTTGAAGAGGATAGCGGCTCTTTCCTTTTTAGCAATTTTTATACTTTTTGCATGCAAAACAAAAAATATTGATGGCGAGGAGTTGGGTAAAGCTAACTTAAACAGCGGTTGGCCAACAAATAGCACGTTTAAAGATTACCTTGGGATAAACGCCTTTGAATGGAATTTCGCATCAGATAATGTTCATGAGCAGGTTGATGAAAGTAGGTTTAACGTTATAAAATCATTTTCTGGGATAAGACATTATTTAGATTGGGAGCGAATTGAATCTATAGAAAACAAGTTTACCTACAGCGTTACGCATTCTGGAGGCTGGGATTACGATGAGATTTATAGGCGGATGAAACTGGCCAATAAATTTGTACTGATCGATTTGAAAGGTTGCCCCGCATGGCTTTTGGCTACTTATCCCGAAGGACAGCGAGATGCGGAGAATGTACCTGCACCTTTTGGGTTGGACAGAAAATTACCTGAAAGTTATATTAAACAAGCTAGAATTGCTTTTCAAATTGCGGCAAGATATGGCGCAAATAAAAAAGTAGACAAAGGGTTGCTTAGTGTAGATACCACAGTTAGATGGCCTCAAGACAAAAAAAACGAGGTTAAGGTTGGTCTGGATTATGTAAATTATATTGAGTGTGATAATGAAAGGGATAAGTGGTGGAAAGGTGCAAATGCTCAACAATCTGCAGAGGAATATGCTGCCAACCTTTCTGCATTTTACGATGGCCATAAGGGCAAACTCGGGAAAAATGTTGGTGTAAAAAATGCAGATCCCAACATGTTGGTTGTAATGGGTGGTATTGCCAATGCAACCCCCGAATTTGTAACCAAAATGATTGAATGGTGTAGAAAGAACCGAGGCAGTAAAGCCGATGGTTCTATTGATCTATGTTTCGATGTGATTAACTACCATTTATATTCCAATGATGCTTTTCAGCACGATGGTAAGGCTAGTGTGGGTATGGCACCAGAACTTTCAAATCTAAGGGCTGTTGCGCAACAATTTAGAGCCATGTCTAAAGCTGCGGCAAACAATATACCTGTTTGGGTTACCGAAACTGGTTATGATGTTGGTTCGCAAACTCCGCAAAGAGCAATTCCGGTAGGAGAAAAAAGTTCACTTGTAACGCAGGCAGATTGGAATCTTCGAACGGCTTTGTTGTATGCTCGCTCTGGTATAGATAAATGCATTTTTTACATGCTGGATGATGTAAATTTAAATAGTAATGTTCAGTATAGTTCTTCAGGGTTTATCAATGCCAATTTCTCTAAACGGCCATCTGCAGATTATTTTCTTCAGGCAAATGCGCTTATGGGCGAATACCGTTACGATGTTAGCTTAAGTGCGGATCCAATTGTTGATGTTTATCGACTAAAGGATAAGAAAATGTATGTACTTGCCGTACCTGATCAAATTGGGAGAAGTGCAAGTTATACACTTGATCTTGGCGCAATGAAGCATGCTATTGTACATGCGCTGCAAATTGGGCACAATGAAATGGCAAACAAAACGGTAGATACTATTAATGGTAAATTAAAACTCGATGTAACCGAAACGCCTGTTTTTGTAGAGGGCTACTAGCATTCCAATTCAATCTTGATAATAATAAATTTCTTTAATTTTCTTGAAAAGATGATCATTAAGGGCTATTTAACCATGCTAGTTTTACCCTTATTTTTGTAGGGTAAATTAAATTTAGTGGTGTTTAAGAAGAGGGCTGTAAGATTAAGTATTAACGCAAAGGAATGTTTGGCTACAATGAGGCTTGGCCGTGTTAGCGAACAACCAAATTCCGTATCTATTTTTCAGGATTGGAGAGAAAACAAGGGTAATTTCAAATCGAGACTAGTAATGGTTTTTTATAGGTTAGCTTTTCTCATTCAAGGGAATAAGATATTATCCATTTTGTTCTTTTGGTATCTATTAATCTATAAATTTATTATTGGCTGGGTACTAAATATTGGAATTAGTTCGAAATCTGTTATTGGTAAGGGCTTGCGAATTCAGTATGGTTTTGGAACCGTTATTGGAGGCCAGACAGTAATAGGTAATTCTTGCAACATTAGCCAGCTTACCACTATAGGAAATAAAATTATTGAAAACGGCACTTTTAGCAAATCGCCAATTATTGGTAACAATGTAGATATTGGGGTTAATGTAACCATTATAGGCGATGTGCGCATCGGGAATAATGTAGTAATTGGCGCAGGTGCCGTTATTACCAAAGATATAGAGAACAACTGTGTAGTGGTGGGTAATCCTGCTGTACTCCTAAAGAAAAAATACGACCTCACTTCAAGTTACGATATCGGGTAGAACTGCTTCATCCATCTTAAATTCAGAATTATGGTAGCTCAAAAAGCCTCACATATCACTCAATTGTACATCGAATTTTAGTTTATTTGGCGTACACAAAAATCTATAATTCAGAATTTTAAGCAATATTAAATACCGTTATAAAATAATTAGCCCTAACGGGCTATTTTCCTTTGAGGCCTTTAGCGGGAACTTTACATCGAAATCAAAAGCACATTTATTCTTACTAATAAGTTATACAGAAAGTGGTTTTGATGATCAAATCTTGAAAGAGATAATTAACAAATTATGAATTACATCAATATTAAGAATGGAGGTCTGCAAACTATGAAAAAACATATACTACTGGTAGATGGAGGATTGAATCTCTCTAAGTTAATGCACTTTATCCTATCGTCTGATTACAAACTTACCATTATGACGAGTGGAATTGAAGCGTTAAGTTGGCTGGAGGAAGGTAACGATCCCGACTTAATTATTACTAGTCTTCGAATGCCTTATTTTGATGGTGGTTTGTTTATCCAAAATCTAAAATTAAGTGGATTTTATCGCAACACACCTGTAATGTTGTTATCAGGAGAAGAAAATCTTCATGAAAAGGTAGAGCAGATGTCGTTCAAGATAGATGGCTATATGGAAAAGCCATTTAACCCAACAATATTAAAAAATCATATTAACAGATTAATTGCCTAATGACTACAATAGCCATTGAGGAGTCAACAGCCAATATTAAGATCGCTTATTTTGGCACTATACTAAGCAGCAATTTAGCGCTCCAACTTGAAAATAATTTCAGGTATATTTCTTTCTCTGATAATTTAAGTGCCTATTTAGCTGAGCAAAGCCTGTTAACTTTGCCAGATGTAATTATAATGGAAGTTGGCGGTAATGATGAAAGCTTAAAACAGGTTGCCTACATTAAGCAACATCCTGTGCTTAAAAACCTTATCACAATCCTCATTGGGCTTGATGGTAATGAGGAGCTTAGAAAAAAATCATTAAACCTTAAGGTAAATGATTATTATGCCTATCCATTCCCGATGGAGGATTTTTTTGCCAGAATTAACTTCTTGGTAAAATTTAAATCTATAAAACCAAGGATGCTTGAATTGCCGAGAGTAATGGAGCAGCGTTATCGGATGCCTGTAAGCAAAAGAATATTTGATGTAATTGCCTCGGGTTTTGCATTGTTATTGCTTTCTCCATTGTTCATCGTTATTGCCATTTTAATCAAGTTAGAATCGAAAGGGAAAGTTATCTATAAAAGCAAGCGTGTAGGTGCAGCCTATAAAATATTCGATTTTTATAAGTTCAGATCGATGCGTAGCGATGCGGATAAAATGTTGAATGACTTGGCCGCCCTTAACCAATATGCCAATGAGGGCGATAACAAAAATGGTAAATCTGCTTTTGTTAAGTTTAATAACGACCCACGGATTACTCGCCTTGGTAAAATACTTCGAAAAACCAGTATTGATGAATTGCCGCAATTGATTAATGTATTTATTGGTGATATGTCTTTAGTGGGTAATAGGCCACTTCCGCTTTACGAGGCAGAGCAGCTGACTACAGATCGTTGGTCTACAAGATTTAACGGCCCCGCAGGCCTTACAGGTTTATGGCAAATTAGCCGAAGAGGACACAAGAACATGTCTGAGAGCGAACGCAAAGAGCTAGATAATTACTATGCGAATCATTATTCTATTTTCCTTGATATGAAAATTATCATTAAAACCATACCCGCACTTATTCAAAAAGAACAAGTTTAGATTACAAAACAGTATTAAAAATATCATGAAATATTTCTTCCTATTATTCTCAATGCTAGTTATTGCTACTAGTGTAAGCGCTCAAGAATCAATCATCCCTAAAATCAATTATGCCGATTTGGAGAAGTACGTTGAACTGGCAAAATTAAATTATGCTAAACGTAAGGTTCAATTTACCAAAGGAGAAAGTCTTAAAACCAGTGTTACTGTTGCTAAAATGTCTTATTTTGATATCTTCAATGGCTCGTATATTTATAGACCTAATGGCCAATCGGTTGTTGATCCAGTTAACCCTTACAATGTAAATGGTCTTCAATTTGGAATAAGTGTAAGTCTTGGAACTATTTTGCAGAAACCTTTTTTAATTAAAAAAGCTAAGCAAGATTATAAGGTTGCTCAATTGGAGCTGGAAGATTTTGATGCGGAGCTTTCTGTTGAGGTAAAGAAACGATACTACGACTATATCGAACAATTGGGGAAATTAAAAATATATACCCAAAGTGCACAAGATAGCAAAGGCATATCTGATAGCATGAGAAGCAAGTTTGAAAAAGGGCAAATTACCCTTGATCTTTATAACCAAGCCCGTATAGAGTTAACCTCAGCTTTCAGTCTTCAAATTCAAACGGAATCATTGTTCTTAAAATCAAAAGATTTACTAGAACAAATCATCGGTCAGAAAATCTCCACAGTTAATCAATAGCTTTTCGTAATGGATAAGAAATCCCTAGTCACCCAGTTCATGAGATTTAAATGGTATTTTATTGCGATACCAATTGTTGCTGTATTAATAACCTTTTTTCTTGTAAAGAAAATGGCCAAGCAATACATATCTGAGGTTCAGATATCGACTGGTCTTTTAGATCCATCAAAGAAGGTAGTTAGCAACGAAACTGTTGATTTTTTCGCTGTGAATCAACAATTTGCAAATATTATTGAGAAATTTAGTAGGAAACGAATGATTAACATTCTAACCTATAACTTAATGATACACGATTTATCTGATCCGAAAAAATCGTTCAGAGATCATGCTGATCCATTAAAAAAATTAAACGATTCAGATAAGACAAAAATCGTTTCGATATTGCAAAGTAAACTTGCAACAAAGGCATTGCTTACACTTGATGATAATAAGGGAACTTATAAACTGTACGATCTTGCAGAAAGTATGGGTTATGGAGAAGAAACTTTGAGAAAAAAACTCGATATCTCTCATGCAAATAATAGCGATTTGATTACGGTTGGCTTTATTTCTGAGAATCCAAATCTATCGGCTTATGTTGTTAATACCCTCTCGAACGAGTTTTTGAACATTTATAGTTTGGATGTTTCTACTAACCAGAGTAATTCTGCCATGCTTTTAGATTCGCTACTTAAATCTAAGGAGCTTGTAATGAACAGGAAAAACGAATCGCTTTCAACTTTTAAAAGAACTAAGGGCGTACTTAATTTAAATGAGCAATCGGCCACTGTCTATAACGAGATTTCGAAATATGAAAGCCAGCGGGCCGACATGTTGCGTACAATCGTATCAAACCAAGGCGCCATTAACACAATTGTTGGAAAATTAAGGGGTAGCGATGCCTACGTTAATGGAAGCAGCAGAGCTGATAATAGAGAGATTGTTAATTTAAAAAGACAATTGCAAGCCGCCAATAATGCCTTTATAGATGGTGGTTTTAAGCCATCAGACCAGCGCAAGATTGATTCACTAAATAAATTAATTACCATAAAGAGTGATATTAATGCTGATGAGAATGTTTTGGATCCAAGAACATCAAAGCAAAGTCTTGTACAGCAGAAACTTGATTTGGAAATAGCGCTACAACAAGCCAAAAGCGGGATAAAATCTATTGATACTGAACTAAGTACCTTGAGAGGAAGATATGCTGGGATGGTACCTTTTGATGCGGATATTCAGAATTATGAGCGTGACGCCGATATTGCGACAAAGGATTATATGGCTGCGCTTGATCGTTATAACCAAAGTAAAACCAGCCAAAGCTTAGGTTTACACCTTAAGATTGAGCAAGCAGGTTTGCCAGGAAACCCTCAGCCATCAAAAAAGGTTCTTTATGTAGCAGGGGCCGGCTTTGTAAGTATTGCACTCTGCCTTGGCGCATTATTTTTATTGGTTTTATTAGATGAAACGATAAAGGATGCAGACCGATTGCGTAAGCTTACCAAATCGAACGTAATTGCAAGTGTTTGCAAAATTAACACCAACGAACGTAATCCCAGCGTAATTTGGAAAGAGAATGGTGGTGATTTAGCACTAGAGCAGTATAGAAATGATATTCGATCTTGTAGGTTTGAGTTACTTAAACAGCTAGACCATGACGATGACCAAATTTTAGGTATAACCAGTTTGGAACCAAATGATGGGAAAACACAATTGGCCTATAGCCTTGCTTATTCTTTTGCTATGGTTGGTAGAAAAACACTCCTTATTGCAGATAATTTACCTTTAGTGGAGACAAATAGTAAACAAATTTCGGTTAATCAAAGTTTCCAAAATTTTATAGTAAAGAGAAAATTGCAGACAGAGGATTTAATTACTGTGATGACCAAGAATGCGGCAAAAAACTCTTTGCTAGAATCACAAAGCTTCCATAACCTTAAAAGTGGTTTCGAAATTTTAAAGAATGAATTCGATAATATCATCATTGATATCAATAGTTTGCAAGATCTTAACTTGGCTAAGGAGTGGTTGCTTTTTACCGATAAAAGTATTACAGTATTTAAATCGGGCAATAAAATTTCAAGTGATCAGCATAAGCTTGTAGAATATATACAGCAGCAAGAAAACTTTGCGGGATGGGTGTTTAACCAAACAAGCACAGCAACCTAACCGAAAAAAAGGCTTAAGAAATGCAGAGAAGCATATTTATCGTTTTATTACTCTATTGTTTTTTATATGGTATTTTATTCCGTGAGGTTGGCGGCATCCCTTATGGCCTTTTTGTAGAGGGATTAATTATCATAACCATTATTGCGGTAATTATTATTACCCCAAAGTTCGATTGGAAAATCATTAATAACGATCTTTTCTTTTGCGTGCTGATTTGGTTGGTAGTAAGTATACTGGAGGTTATCAATCCTGCGGCAAGTGTTCTTGGTTGGATTGCCGAATTGAGAAGCATAGCTTTATATCCTTTTGTTATGGTATGGCTTGGCTTTTTAATCTTTAAAACACAAAAGGATTTAGATCTTTTCTTAATGATTATTATCGGATTATCTGTTCTGGCAGCCTTAAATGGGATTAAGCAATTATTTTTTGGATTAACAAAGGGCGAAGCGGCTTTTTTGGAGGCGAATGCCTCTACCCATTTATTGTGGGGTAGGTTAAGGGTATTTTCATTTTATACAGATGCTGGTCAGTTTGGGGCCTCTCAGGCTCAGGTAGGTTTAATTGCCCTTATACTCGCTTTCGGAAAAATGTCTGGCCTAAAAAGAATACTAATGCTTGCTTGTGCGGGATTGTGCATTTATGGTATGCTTATCTCGGGAACAAGAGGAGCTCTTTTTGCGTTAATAGCAGGTGGAATTGTTGCCATTATTTTGAGCAAGAATATAACCACTATTGTATTGGGGAGCCTATTGGCCATATCATTTCTTGGAATTTTAAAGTTCACGCACATAGGCGATCAGAATTATCAAATCTACCGATTGAGAACCGCATTAAACCCAGAGGATGCATCACTAAACGTGAGGTTGATTAACCAACAAAACTTAAGTGCGTTTATGGAAACCATGCCATTCGGTGGTGGCCTTGGATCATTAGGTTACAACGGGTTGCTTTACAATTCGGGCACTTACCTTTCAACTGTACCACCAGATAGCCTTTTTGTTAAGATATGGGCGATGTATGGGGTAGTAGGTTTAACAATTTGGTTTTCGATTATGATGTTTATTTTAGGTAAGTGCTGCGGCATTACCTGGTCTATTCAGGATCGCGAACTTCGAATAAAACTCATTGCATTAACCGCTGGTTTTGCTGGCATTTTATTTTGTAGTTATGGTAATGAAGTGCTAAATACCATGCCTACAGCAATTGTAGTTTATCTCTCGTGGGTGTTTATATACCTAGGGCCAAAGTTGGAAGCACAAAAGAAAAACATAATTAGGATTAAAAACCCATCCTTAAACTAACAACATGCCATTCGAATACTTTATTTTACCTGGTCTAATCTGTTTTGTAATTGCTTTTTTTAAGGCGATAAAACATTATAAACAATCACAAGAACAAGCCAATGATTTCTGATATCCTTAATATATGCTGGCTAATTATTCAATTGCTAATTGGATATAACTTGGTTTTGCCATTATTAATGGCCGTTATTTCAGGGTTTTTCAAAAACGCTTACTTGTCTACTGGAAATCAGCCAAAATATGATTATGCCATTGTGGTTACGGCCTATGAGCAAACTGGATTGTTGCCACAGGTAATTGCATCTTTACTAAAATTAAATTATAGCAACTATATTATTTACTTGGTTGCAGATAAGTGCGATACCAGTAATTTGTTTTTTGATGATGATAAGGTAATCTTGTTGAAGCCAGAAACCGTGCTAGCAAGCAATATTAAATCTCATCAATATGCTATAGAAAATTTCATCCGTCCGCACGATATTATTACCATTATCGATAGCGATAATTTAACTGATCCAGAATATATCAACGAGCTAAATGTTTTTTTCGATAATGGATTTGAAGCGGTTCAAGGATTAAGGAAAGCAAAAAACCTAAACACTACATTTGCTTGTTTAGATGCTGCTAGAGATTTGTACTACCATTATTATGATGGAGAGATACTGTTTAAATTAGGATCTTCAGCTACATTAGCCGGATCGGGTATGGCTTTTAAAACCAACCTGTACCAAGCCTGCATAACTGATTTAGCGTATTCGGGTGCTGGGTTCGATAAGGTTGTGCAAGCAAAGATTCTTTTGGCTGGAAAGCGAATTGCTTTCGCTAAAAAAGCCATTGTGTACGATGAAAAAACCACCAATGCTGCACAACTTGTTAATCAGCGATCGAGATGGATAAATACCTGGTTTCGATTTTCTAAATTTGGGCTAGATATCCTTGCTCAGGGCATTAAGAAAGGCAATATTAATCAATCATTATTTGGCTTAATTGTGATCAGGCCACCACTGTTTATCTTTCTTATCTTATCTGTACTTTTTTTGGGCATTAGTTTGATAATAGGCTCTTCAGTTTATTTATTTTGGATAATGGGCCTGTTGAGCTTTGTAATTGGCTTTGCAATTTCCTTGGTAAGGCAGCCAACCGATCCCAAGATTTATAAATCACTTATCAATATTCCAAAATTCATTTTCTTTCAGGTGGTTTCCTTAATCCATGCAAAAGGTGCGAACAAGAGATCTGTAGCAACAAAGCATATTATTAATACACAAAACAGTTAATTCTAATCATTTTGGAAAATCAAGACATTATAATTGTCGGTCAGCAGGGGTGGGACACAGAAATTGGAAGCAATTGTAAAAATATTGCCTTAGAATTCTCTAAAAAGAATCGGGTTATATATGTTAATCCCCCGTTAGATCGAATTAGCAAATGGAGGGGAAAAAATGAACAGCGTATCCAGAAACGTTTAGCTGTAATTTCAGGCGCTACGAATGGCTTTGTAATGGTTGAGAAAAATCTTTATGTCCTAGATCCTGATTGTTTAATAGAATCGATTAATTGGCTACCCGTTGGGAAGGTCTATAATTATTTAAACAAAATTAATAACGAGCGATTTTTTGCCTCAATTAAAAAAGCCGTTGATCAAATTCATTTTAAGAGTGATATGCTGTTTAACGATAGTGATATGCTCCGAAGTTTTCATCTAAAAAAGTTATTAAACCCAAAAATAAGCGTTTACTATTCTCGAGATAATATGTTGGCCACCTCATATTATAAAAAGCATGGATCGGTAATGGAGCCAAAAATTATTGCCCAGAGCGACTTATGCTTTACCAATTCTGGTTACTTGGAAAATTACTGCAAAAAATACAATATAAACGCCTACAATGTTGGGCAAGGTTGTGATTTTAGCCTTTTCGATGAGCCTGCAAATTATTCTGTTGAAAAGGAACTTGAGCATATTCAAAAACCACGTATAGGCTACATTGGAGTTTTAACATCAGCCAGGTTGGATATCGATATTATTGAACATATCGCCTTAGCCAAACCAGATTGGAATATTGTTTTAGTTGGGCCTGAAGATGATTTATTTAAAAAGAGTGTACTGCATACCTTACCCAATGTGCATTTTCTTGGGGCAAAACCTGTAGATGCGCTACCCAATTATATTGATGCATTCGATGTTTGTTTTAATCCGCAGCTTTTAAATGATCTAACGATAGGAAATTATCCAAGGAAGATTGATGAGTATTTGGCGCTTGGTAAGCCTACTATCGCTACCAAAACAGAAGCTATGGAGGCTTTTAAGGATCACGTTTTTTTAGCAGATGGTAAGGACGATTATGTTTCTGGAATTGCTAGCCTTTTAAGCGAGGACAGCAAGGTCTTGAACGATAACAGACGCACATTTGCAAGGTCGCACACATGGACAAACTCAGTAGATTTAATGTATCAATTAATCAAAAAGTTTAAAAAATCTTTATGAGAATTGCTAATATCATTATGGCATACAAAAACCCGAGGCAGGTGGAGCGTATGATTTTAGCAATGGACCACCCTGATTTTGATTTTTATATCCACTTAGATAAAAA
The DNA here is from genome assembly GCF_004331675.1 of Pedobacter frigidisoli. Lineage (GTDB taxonomy): Bacteria > Bacteroidota > Bacteroidia > Sphingobacteriales > Sphingobacteriaceae > Pedobacter > Pedobacter frigidisoli. The sequence continues at coordinate 67,929 of NZ_SJSN01000019.1, forward strand.
AATAGACATGGCGCCGTTCCTGTTTCTTAAAGATTTGCCAAGGGTTAACTTTATCCAGAAAAGAACGGTTTGTAATTGGGGTGGGTTCCAATTTGTACGGGCCGTGTTCGAATCGTTAACAGCGGTTTTGAACAATGGAATTCGTTATGATTTTTATAATCTCCTAAGTGCTCAAGACTATCCAATAAAGCCAATGCCAGAAATTGCTAAATTCTTCGAAGATAATATTGGTAAAAGCTTTATGTCTTACGATATGGAAAATGGCGAAGCTTGGTGGGCGCATGCAAAATCGAGGTATGAAACCTATCATTTCACCGATTTTAGCTTTAAGGGTAGATATTTGTTGCAACGATTGGTAAACTCTGTACTTCCTAAAAGGAAATTTCCCTTAAAGGTTAAGCTCTACGGCACTTGTGTTTCTAGCTGGTGGTCTATTTCTAGCGCTAGCGCAATTTACCTTAGCAATTTTGTTAAAAATAATGCCAAATTAATGCGATTTATGAAATATACCTGGGCTGCCGATGAATTTTTAATGGCAACATTAATTATGAATTCTATTCACAAAGACAGTGTGGTAAATGATAATTTAAGGCTAATTACTTGGCAGGATGATCTTCCAAATCCAATAATATTTAAGGCTGGAGACTATGATAAAATTTTAAAGTCAGACAAATTATTTGCACGAAAATTTGATGTTGAAGTAGATGAAACTATACTTGATCTGATTGATCAAAACGTGCTTTAAAATATTATAGAAGAATGAAACATAGGTTTTTGGTGTTGGATATGTTTAGGGGGATTTTCGCAAGCTTGGTTGTGTTTTATCACATGAGTGCGTTTTCTGATACACCAATTTTAAATAACGATTTTATACGCAATAGCGATATGTTTGTCGATTTCTTTTTCGTTTTAAGTGGTTTTGTAATCTGTTACTCTTATCAACAAATCGATAGTACGGCTAACCTTAAGCTGTTCCTTAAAAAAAGATTGATGCGTTTGTATCCATTACACCTCATTATGCTCCTTGCTTTTTTAGGTATTGAGGGGATAAAACTTGTTTTACAAAATCATGTTCAAATCAATAACTCGTTAGATAATTCCATTATCACTTTTTTTTCCTCACTTTTCCTCATCAATTCTATAAAATTACCGGGCGTTCATGATATCGGTTGGAATATGGTTAGCTGGTCTATAAGTGCAGAGCTTATAAGTTATGTTGTTTTCTCCATCACGTGTTTCTACTTAAGTCTTAAAAATAAGAACTTATTAAAACCGATTACTTACGTGGTTATAGCCTTAGTCGCCTTTTTGCTATTATATGTATTTACCAATAACATCAAGCTAGATTATACTTATGATTTTGGTTTTTTAAGGGGAATGATTGGCTTTTTCTTAGGTGCCTTTTGCTTCTATTGTTTTAGTGCTTCCTACACAAAACTGAGTGTGCTTAAGTCTACCTATTTTACGATAGCTGAAGTTATTATGGTGGGCATTATTATTATGGCCATAATTAATGGAAGGCAGTTTAAAGAATTTGGAGCAATTTACGAGGCCATTTTCTTTCTCTCGATTATGGTTTTTTCATTCGAGAAAGGCTTGTTGTCGCAATGGCTTACAGGTGTAAAGCCATTAAAAAACCTGGGTAAGTTTTCTTACTCCATTTATATGGTACATACCTTATTCATTAGTTTGTTTAACGTAATATTTATCAGGCTGTTGAAATTGCCAACTACTGCTTATTCCTTTTTGTTTATTATAAACTTTATTGTTATTTATATCGTGGCAAGCTGGACTTATAAACACATCGAAATGAGGTTCCAGTTAAAATCGGCGAATAGAAAGGTAGATTAATTAGCTTAAGGGTTTCATGGTTAAAATATCATAATTATACTTTAACTGTCTGTACGTGTCTCTAATTACTTTTACAAATACATTCGGCCTTTGCTTCCAGTTTGTTCTAGTCATTGTACTGGGTTCCTCGGCTGAGTTTTTTTGCAATATTAGGTTTTGATAATCCTTATAGAATAATCCTTTGCCTTTATTTTGGATAAACGAAATACACATTTTATATTCAGTTGTATCGCCTTTTAAACCTACGGGATACTTACCAAACTTCTCTGCAAAAGTAGATCGTCTCAGGTGTGGGTGATCCGTATAAAAATAGATCTTATCGTAATCCAAAGCCAATGTCGGAATATACATTTCATCGAAATCCTGATTGTAAGGCTTTAAATACGGATAAGGATAATAGGCGTAATATTTTACTATATCCAAGGCCGGATTGTTTAACATGCATTTTAAGCCGTTATAGAGCTTTTCTGGAAATAGGTTGCTGGGTTCGAAGTCTTCTTGAATGTAAAGCGTAAATGGTTTAGTAACGATGGCCTGCCCTTTATTAATATTATTGCCAAGTCCTTGATTTGTTTCGCCTCCCACCAACTGAAAATCATACGCCAAGCTCATGTTTTTTAATTGTTGCTGATAAATAGGCTTGCTACAATCATCAGAAACAATAATTTCTCCAAAGGTGCATCCCATCTTTCGAAAAGTGCTCAAGAGGTTTTCTAAAGATTCAGGTCGATTGTAATGCGTAACGAGTAAAGAAATATCAGGAAAATTATAGGAAGTCATGGCTTAGCTTTTGGCAGTTATTCGTTTTTACTGGTTTTGGTATCGTGAGATGGATGTGGCGTAAATAGGCTAATTACGTTGCCAAATTCTAGTTTTAATCTTGAAAAAAGTGCAGTAGTAAAGCTTCCATCGCGTTGTAGTGTTCTTGGAGCAGTCCAAACCCTTGCCTCGTTTGATCTTACTGGCATTATTTTGCCAAACTGCATCAAGTCGAAACATAATCTACCATCATCACCCCTGGTATTATGCATAATATAGCCAGCTTTCAATCCAAATTCTTTTACGTAACCCATACTAATTCCATAAGCATTTAAATAGGGCCGCTTAAGTTGTCTTAGTTCTGCAGCAACGTCTTTTAGTTTTTCCAATAGATAAAGTTTCCAGCGTGGAAATCCTGCTTCAGGGATAAAAGAATATCTACCGTATACACAGGCTACATTAGGTTTTGTAAGTTCAGCCATCATTTCATCTACCCATATAGGTGGATAAACGCAGTCTGCATCGGCCAATAAAATGTATTTACCTTTCGCCCGTTCCATTCCCAATTGTCTCGCTGGCCCACAGCCCTGTATTTTTTGGAAATAATTGGTTACGTTTAGTTTATCTAAAGTTTGTTGCGTTCTATCGGTAGAGTTATTATTTACCACAATAATCTCAATTGGGTATTTTGTATTGAGATCAGCTAGACTGGCAATATTTCGAATGATGTTCAATTCTTCATTCCAGGCCGCAATTAATATGGTTACTAATGGCGCCTTATTTTGTAATGCATTCAATTTTATATTAACCTCAGCAAAGAAAGAAGATGGAACTTCATCAATACTTTTATAATCGAGATGATAATTATTTACCCAACTTGGGGCTTTTAAGATCGTTTTCATGTGTTGAAGAATTCTTTGTGCATTATGTTGTTTTAGACCATTTAAATCCATTAAGAACCAGTCTTTTAATTTCTCTAAAGCTCACTAAATAACTGTCGAAAATGGAAAAGGTCTGGTAGCCTTTACTGATATGATAATAGGATATTAAAATTGCAACTAGCGTTGGAAAAAATGTACCAACCACTAGGCCGTATATATTGCCAAAGAAATATATACCAGCGAAATCTGTTATAACATTGATTATTACCATAATAATTACCTTATAAAGATTAATTTGTGGCTTGTGGATGGCATCTAAAGTTACGCTCATAAAGCGATCGGCAGGGGAAAGTAATGCAATAGTTGCGCTAATGCGAAAAATATTTACAGCAATATTCCCGGCTTCTGTGCCGCTATATTTTCCTCCGCCAATTATGCCTAACGCAAAACCGGCAAATATGTAAGTTCCAATTAGAAAGGGAATAAGGCAGATGGTAATTATTCCAATATACTTGTGCATAATGGTTATTAAATTGTTTTTATCGCCCTTATTATATGCGCTCGAAAGCGATGGCATGGCGGTGGCAACAAAACTTCGCAATGGAATTTCAACAACTTCCATTAGCCTCCTACCAAGATTATACACCGCCAATGATGATGGACCAAGCATAAAATTGATCACAAAAGTATCGGTTACGCCAAATAAACTAGAACTAATGGAAGTGCCCACTGTGTACTTGCCAAAATCGAAAAGCTCTTTAATGCAGCTTTTGGTTCTTTTTGCTAAAAGGCGTATTCCCGACCATCCCAATGCCATACACAAAATACTCGTAATGGCACCAGCAGCAATATTTGCGAACATTAGATTATTTAAGTTGGCCTGCTTTGTAAAAATTAGAAATGCCAAGGAGAAAATAAGGAAACTCACTTGAAATAGCCTTATGTAGAGCAGTCGCCCAAATTTTAAATCGCCCTGTGCTATGCACATTGTAACAATCATCGGTAGCGATGCCAATAAATTTAACGAATAGTATCTTGAAAAATATTCTAAACTTTCATCGCCCACGAAATGAACAATTACCAATAATGGAATATTTAAGAGCAAGAGTATGCCTGTTGTGGTGCTGGCAATAAACCATGTAGATCCAATAATCTCTTGGCACCTCTCTAAAGATGATCCTGAATAGAATTTTACAAATGCCGTAGATAAAAACCCCTGTCTAAATGTATCCAGAAAGGAAAGCATGGCTTGAAAGAAAAACCAAATTCCTATATCTCTAATGGAAAGCGAACGGTAGAGAATTGCCGTAAGCAGAAATGTGAGCACAGACATACCACCAGTTCCCATTAAAGAGAGAAAATGTATATTCTTAAATTTGCTAATGAGTTTCATGTGGTGGAAATTTGACAGCCTTTTTGTAGTCACCATAACGGTGGCGATTTTTTTATCTGAATATTTGGGTTTAGTTTTTCATTTTTTCGAAACTCTCGATAAATACTCTCTCTATCCAGTTGTCCATTGTAAAGCCATTTTTGGGTGCAAATTTGGTGTTGTCTTCAATGAAATTTATTGGTACTTCGATTTTATTTAAGTTGATTATCGCAATTTGGCTGGCATCAAAAACAGGATCACTAGCTACCCATTTATTTGTTGTTATTACTTTTTTTCCTGATCCCAGTGCATCAAGTACCCTCATCGCCAATCCCGATTGTTTGGTGTTACTAACATCTATAATGGTTTTGGATTTTTCCAGATTTGCAATGTATTGGCCCCTCGACATTGTGCTTAGCTTTATTAACTTCCAATCGATATCCACACCTTTTAATCTTTCAATGATATAATATCGGATAGGCATATAAAAATGCATTTTGAGTGAATAGTTATTAACCTTTGCAAACTCAATAAAATCCAACAAGCCCTTGTATCTTTCGGGAAGATAGGAGCCAAAGTAAAAAAGGTCGTATTCAAAATCCTTACTTGCCGTTTTTTCGCCCATTGCCTTAATTTCATCAGTGTAAAATGTTGGGCTATATTGTATTTCTGGATGGTTTTGTACATCCTGATAATCAAACGATAGCTTTACATCAAACTCTGGTAAGATATTGTAGTCATCGTTCAGATTTAAAAATGGGCTATTGGTATTAGAATCCCATTGAAAATTAATTGCCTTAATGCCTGGATTTAGTTCCTTAACTGTTTTAACAAACCACAGCGGCATTTTAAACCCCCGAATTACTAAAAAGTAGTCGAATTTTTTATTGCTAATCTGTTTTAAAATCTTTTTATAGTGTTTTTCCTGATAAGCCTCTAGGTGCGATGGTAGCAAGCGATTTACAATTCCATATTTTATACTGGTATCTCTCTCAGGGAAATAAGTAACGTTTCCACCATAGTTTTTTTCTAGCTTTTCTATCAATTGTAAATGATAGTAGTAGAATTTTACACCAATGTATAGTATGTTCTTGTTTTGTAATTCAGGTCGGGACATCAATGCTAATTATCTTATTATGCTCATTTCAATTTCAGCTATTTTTTTAACACAAATTTTATATGAAAGTGTTGTTTGTAAAGCCTAAATGAGCCTTAAATTTACTTAACGAAATTACAGGATAAGCACCTCTATGCCCATAGCCCTTTAATACCAATTTACTGCGAACAGCTTACTTCTCATGATATTAAGATGCTGGTAGCTTGATACTTCATTATTAGGATTTGAAATATTCTTTCAATCTGCAGGTTGTTCCTGCGGCAACTGCAAAGCCATAATTTAAAACTGCCTTACCAAGGTTTTCATTCCTTTTAATGTGGAACATATCCTTTCTCCACGCACCATAATTGGAGCGGTTGAGTTGATCGAATATTAAGGATATATTTGCCTCCTCGGCAACTGTTGTGTGCCATATTCCATTTGGTATAAAAAGTGTCTCTCCTGGCGATAATATCACTTCAAGCGCTTTTGCATGCCTAAATTTTGGATATTTCTCATAGTCGGGTTTCATGATGTTTACCGGGGAAAGAAAATTTGAATACCCATTTTTACCTGCATATAAAAACTCATCTTGATCGCCTGGAAATAAAACAAATTTTTTCTTCCCATGCAATTGCGTAATCCATGCATTGGTGTGGTAAAAATCCTTATGTAATGAATATTGATTTCCTTGACCACCAAAGAACAAATTGATGTTCTTCCCAAATTTGCCATACGGAAAAATGTCTGATTGAAACCAATTTGGTGTGGCATAATTCATGTGAATTGGATTAATGTGTTCCAAGAAGTCGGGCAAGTCTTCTGGCAACTCGAAAGAGATGGGATATGGAGCTGGATTTTCAGGCGTGCTGTTTTTTATTAACTCAAGAATTTCCTTAATGTTATATGTTCTGCCCTCAAAATTTATCGTTCTATCGCCAAAATTCTGCTCAAAAAATGCAGGATCAAAGCTTTTTTTCGGCCATGCACTCGATGCATTTTTAAATACCACAGGTATGCCCTTTTTTAAGTGTTCTTCTATAAATTCCTGATATGATATTGAGGATCTTTTTTCTACAGCTTGTATGCTCATGTTAGTCGGGTTGATAGTTCCAAAATTTAAGCCTAACATCACTATCTGTAGTGGCCAGACTAAAAATATATTCTTTATTAATGCTGCCACTTTCCAAGTAGTAGCGCTTGGTATTTCTTATAATTGTTTTATCCTCACAATTAATGCTTAACAAATCGTCAATTAATCCCTCACCAGTTGCTTTCAGAATGGCTTCTTTCCTAGTCCAGAATCTGTAAAACATTTCCATTTTATTTTTTGAGCCCGATATGGTCTCTGCCTCGCTTTCATCAAAACATACTGGAATGAGTGGCGCATAATCAAAAGCTCCATTCATAAATTCTACATCGAGGCCAATGGGCAATTTACTTATGCCAATTAAAATGCAGTTGTGGCTATGGCTAATGTTAAAGGCTAAACCTTGTACGGTTGGCTTTTTGTTGGCCGTTTTGTTAAATTCTATACTGGCCGGAACCGTTGCTGTAAATGCGGAAACGATATGGCGTATGGAATGTCGGGTGGCGATGAAACGTTTTTTATCGTTATGCTTTAAAAATTTTTGCGATTGAATTAACTCCTCCTCACTCAAGATATATTGATATTGATTGTCAATTTTTTGATAATAGTTTGCCACATGTACCTTAAACAAATGGCATTCTTTCGAGTTTAGTCCGCCTATCGAAGAAATTTTTTTCCAATCTACCCACATTGGGCTTTCCATTAACTTTGGCTCGATTGCTTGGTTAATCATTTAAGCTTGCTTGTAGAATTTTTGCAAATTTTTCGTTGTTTGGTGCTAATAGAAATGTGGCATGATCTCCTGGAATTTCATATACTTCGACGCCCTTTTTAGCAAACCTGTCCCATCCTAAATGCTCTAAATCATCGAGATAATAAAGCCTTTCCGTTACCCGATACAAGGTTACTTTCAAATCAGATGGTTTCAAAAAGTAGTTCTCATAGGCATGATCATACTTTTTGTAAATTTCCTTTTCTTGTGCTGTCATTAACGCCCATTCAAAGCCATCTTCAGCATTAAATAAACTAAATATTCGGTTCTTGGTCGTTTTAAGTTGATATTTCAATGTATCCACGGGTGCTTTTTTAAAGGACTGTGCAATAAAGGGAACTTTTTTAAACTGTCTTTTTAGGAAGTAGCCCAGGTTATTATTCGTATCCTCTGCTAACACATTTCTACCAGTATCGGTATCTACAACGCCCAAGGTATCAATGGTTTTACCCATATTTTGCAGCTGCCGAGCAATTTCAAATGCAATGAAACCGCCTAGGGAGTAGCCTACAATGTTATAGGGTCCATGGGGATTGGTTTCTAATATTTCATCAATATAGCGTGAGGCAATTTCTTCGATGCTGTTCGGAATTTCTTCCCACTGATCTAGACCTAAAGCCTGAATGCCATAAACCGGTTGATCATCATCAAGGAAAGGAATAATGGATTTGAACAATAAAACATTTAAACCACTTCCATGAATAAGGTAAATAGGGGTTTTGTTTCCTTGTTGGCGAATGGGCAAAACCGTTGTCGACCTTTTAGTTTCTTGATTTGCATTTAGCACGCTCGCCAGCTTTTCGAGCGTTGGATTGGTTAGGAGCGTGGTTAAAGGAAGCCGGATGCCGATCTTTTTCTCCAATGCGACCATCATTCTAACTGCCATAATCGAGTTTCCACCTAAATCGAAGAAATCATCATTAATACCTATTGTTTTTACGCCAAGGCAATCTGACCAGATTTCGGTTAACATCGCCTCGGTTGTTGTTTTAAGCCGATAATTTTTAGGTGGATTAAGTTCCCCAATCAACGGAATGGGCAAGAATTTTTTATCAATCTTTCCATTAGGCATTTTTGGGAATGCTTTCAAGGCGACAATATGATCTGGCACCATATAACTTGGAAGCAATTTTGCTAGATTCTTCTTAACATTGTCGATATATTCCCGTGGTAGCTTAACCAGTTCAATTGCCCCGATTTTTTCGCTATTTGATGGTATATCGAAAAGGTCTTCCAAAGGGGTTTTAATTTCGGCTAAAAACTGATCGGTAAGTATAATGTAGGCAACCAAATATTTTTCTCTTCCAGCATCTTCTCGTTGCATCACTATTGCCTTGCTAATTTCTAGCTGATTAGCCAAAACTGATTCTATTTCGCCAAGTTCTATCCTATGCCCCCTAATTTTAACCTGATCATCCAATCGGCCAAGGCATTGGATTTCTCCGTCTTCGAGCATTTTGCCCAAGTCCCCGGTTTTGTAAAGCGTAGAACTTAGTGGGTAGCCTCGGTTTATAAATTTCTCGTTGCTAAGCTTTTCATTATTTAAGTAACCAAAACCTACACCTTTACCGCTGATGCAGATTTCTCCTATTTCACCTATTTCTACTGGTTGCCCAAATTGATCATTAATCTGTACTTCGGTACTGTGAATTGGCTTGCCAATGGTAATTAACTCATCAGTCGCAAGAATTTGTTTTCCGATTGAATATATTGTTGTTTCGGTTGGGCCATACATATTCCAAAGCTTGGCGCCAGTGGCCAATATTCGCCTTGCGAGCGCTAGGTTTAGTTGTTCGCCTCCAACAATAACCTTGAGCTGATCCATTTTTTCCATCCCGCAATCTAGAATCATTGCCAAAGTTGATGGTGTTCCCTGAAGCAGGGTTATTCCTTGTTCCTTAAGTGCCTGATTGATTAATCGACCATCTTTTACAACTTCTGATTCGGCTATTACAACCTCCGCACCCACGATAAGCGGTAGAAAAAGTTCTAAAATGGCGATATCAAAGGAGATTGTGGTAATGGCCAGCAATCGATCGGATACAGAGATGCCCGGCATTTTTTGTGTACTGAGTAAAAGATTAGCCAAATTTTGGTGACTGATTTTTACACCCTTTGGATTTCCTGTTGAACCTGAAGTATACAATACATAAGCGGCATCTTCCAAGCTGGTTTCGACTGGCTGGGAGGTATTTTCTTGATATATCGTTTGAAAAATAACCTCATTCAAGGCCAAAATTTCGATCTCTGGATTTAGGTCAAACTCATTTGCGGCGCTGTGTAAAAGTAACGTTGCACCAGAATCTTGTAACATAAACTTGATTCGATCTTCTGGCAAAGCTAAATCAATGGGTAAATAAGCTGCGCCTGTTTTCAATATTCCAATAATACCAACCAGCATTTCCGCTGAACGGTCTACTGCGATGGCTATGATATCGCCCTTCTTTATTCCCTTGTTCAACAATACTGAGGCAAATGCATCTGAGTTTGCCTTAAGCATGTTATAGGTTAGGTGTTTCTGCTTAAATGTTATGGCTACACGTTGCTGATGAAGAAGCGTTGATGCCGATAATAAATCTAGAAAAGATTTGCTATTCGTTAATGCCTCACCCTTCACTATCGATTTTTTCGATCCGATTGCAATTGCATCACAAATCTTAGTACTTGGATCTGTTATAAAAGTTGTGAGTATCACTTCCAGATCAATGATCATTTTCTCAATAGATTTTGAAGAGAAAAGTTGGGTATTAAAATTCCATTCCAGTGTTAATCCTTCGCTTGTATCTGTAGCGTTTACAAAAAGTTCGAAAGTTTCTGCAACTCTGGCATTCGAAATAATTTGATGTTGCAGGTCGTCGAATATTACAGCGCTATCCATACCCATATCGATATTGAATACTACAGGTACAAGTGGAATCCGAGAATTGTCTCTTTTAAGTTTTAGAGCGCTTACCAACTGGCTAAAACTATATTGTTGGTGCTCATAAACTTCCATTAAGGATTCTTTTCGTTTCCTCAAGTAATCATTTAAAGGGGTTGATGGATTAACGCTACTAATAAGTGGCAGGATATTAACGCAATGCCCCACGGCGTTAAAGGCCTCGGTAACAGATTGGCCTGCCGATGGAAGACCAATAATTATTTCCTTTTGCCTGGTTTTTTTATAAATGAGCACCTCAAATAAACCCAACATGGTGGTTACCAAGCTGCAGCCCAGCTTTGCCCCAAACTTCCTTAAATCATCAACCAACTCCTTACTTAGCAACTGATCTATCCGATTTGATTTATAGGTCCGTTCATTAGCGCTAACAAAGTCTGTAGGTAAATTCATCTCGGGGATCTCCCCAGCGTAAGTTTTTAACCAGAAATCGGCAGTAGCTGAAAAAGCCTCACTCTTAAGAAATTTATCTTGCTCTAAGGCGTACCTGCTCATTTGAAATGGCTCGGGCAATAAGGCTTGTTGGCCGCGGCAGTAAGATGTGTAAAGTTTACTAACTTCCTCTAGAATAATTCCCATAGACCATCCATCGCAGATAATGTGATGAATAATTAAGGTTATCAAATGTTTTTCTTCCCCAAGTTTATTGATGAAAACACGAAAAAGTGGACCGGCTTGTAAATCAAATGGCAAGGCCATTTCTTTGGCAATGAACTGATTTAAGTTATGTTGCTGAATCTCTGGTTCTTGGCTTGATAAATCGTTGTAGACGGGATTCCATGAAAGATTTTGATAAACGATTAATTTCTCTCCATCGCCGCTAATTATGCTCCGTAAAGATTCATGCCTTTCTACCACGTGTAGGAAAGCTTTTTTAAGATAATCAATTGCTAAACCACCCGTAAGTGAAATGGAAATAGACTCATTATAGGCCAAGTTTGCCTGCTCTCCACCAATGAGGCACGACATTAATATTTCGGATTGGGAAGTGTTAATCGATATTATCTTTTCTATAAATTGATCCTGATCAAAAGGGTTAAAATCTACAGGGACTAATGTCGGCTCATTTTCTAATATTATCATCATTTTCTATTTGGCCTTAATCTGTAGAAAAAGCTGCGCATCGTTCGGATCGGCAATAAACCACTCCGGATTACCAAATTTATCTTTCCCTAATCTAGCGCCTGGAAGGGGAGGGTTGCTATTGTCGATAACAATTGCATTTTGATCATAGCGGCCAAAGCCAGGAATAGTGCCTTTAAAAAATCCAGCATCGATCATTCTATCCATCGACCATACGAATGCATTGATGATTTTATCAATATCGTGGTAGCTTGTAGCCTCGGTCATGAAGCATGGAAACCCATCCAAAATGTGTATTCCACGTTCTCGAAGCAATACAAACAAAAGTTCGCTGTATGGAATTTCCTCTTCGAACTTGAGTTTCCACATCGAACCATAATTCACAATAATTATTGGAAGTTGTCTGATCGAGAACTCATGATTTAGCGCTTTGCTAATGAAATTGCCTTTGTCGTTCAGTTTTTGTTGCAAGCTTGCGCCCTGACTTTTCATATAGTTTAGCGAAGCTTTTGCTGCTGCAAGGGCTAAAGGATGGCGGACAAATGTGCCAGCAAAATAAGTAATGCCAACTTCTGGTGTAGATTGATCGCCATAGTTCCAGCTTCCTCCATCAAGGGCATCCATTAAAAACCTTTTGCCTGCAATTACACCGATAGGAATTCCAGCACCTACCACTTTTCCGTATGCGGCAAGGTCTGCCTTAATTCCAAATAACTCCTGTGCGCCTCCAGGTGCCATTCGAAATCCGGTGATTACCTCGTCGAAAATTAAGGGTATAGCTGTTTCATTTGTTAGCGTACGTAATTCTTTAAGAAATTGTAATGGAATAAATTCGGGTCTTCTACTTTGAATAGGCTCTACCAATACCCCTGCAATTTCATTGGCCCTTTCCTTAATAATCGCAAGCGTTTCATCGGTACCATAATCCAATATAAGAATATTTTGCACTGCTTCAGCCATAATGCCTGCTGCAGCTGGGTACGATTTGAGTTTTTTGGTTCCACGAACCAATACTTCATCAAAAATACCATGATAAGAACCCGTAAATGCAACAATTAACGATTTGCCTGTCACCGTTCTCGCTAATCTGATACAGCCTAATACAGCTTCCGAGCCTGTGCTACAAAGACCAACGCGGTCGAATTTTGTAAAGTCGCAGATTAATTGGCTTACCTCTGCTGCAAGTTGGTGCTGTGGACCAACCTCAAAGCCCTTTTCAATTTGTTGATGAAGTGCTTCCTTAACACATGCAGGCTGATATCCAAGCATGTTAGAACCAAAACCATTCAAGGCATCGATGTATTCGTTGCCATCTAAATCCCACATTTTACTGCCGGCCGATTGCGAAATTACGATCGGATAAACCAGTTCTTTTGTTGCCGGTTTAAAGCCATTCACCACCCGCGGGTCGGCCATAAATGAACGGCTTTGATCGGTATAGGTTTTACTCTTAATCGTTTTTTTATTGTAACTGGAGATGAGATCCTTTAAAAAGATATCCTGTTTTTCAGTTAAATCTCCATTTGTTTTCTCTATTTTAGGTGTAGCACCAAACGGCTTGCTCAGAATCGCCTTATCGGCTGCCGTTAACTCATCATTGTTGTTTTCTTGAGCAGGTTTTTTGTTAATAATTGGAGCTTTTGCTGGAAAACTATTTCCCGGTAATGGTATCGGTGAAATGTTGGTTTGGGTATTGTTGATCAGCTGGATTTGCTTTGCCAATAACTCTAACTGTGCAGAAACTAATGATAATGCAGTGTAACTTCCATCACTTGCAATGGTCACCGTTGGCGTAGCAATTGGTGTTGCAATGGCTATTACCTCAGGTTCTGGTAAAATTGAACACAAATAATTAACCAGTAGTGTTATTGATCCACAATCATCATTTAGCTGCCTGAAGGTAATTGGAACCTGAAATTCTTTTTTTAATGATGCTGCAACTTGTGTAAGCAACAACGAATCTAACCCAATTTCGATGAAATGTTTATTGAGGTCGATTTGGTCTAATTCGATTCCTGAGGCGTCTTCGATCACTTTTTTTACACTAGCGATCAGGTTATTTTTTCTCATTTCTATATTTTCATTGTCTGGTATTCCTGCCGGATTCTGTGCGTTTTTTGCTCCATGCACTGGAGCAATAAGGTTATTGTTTACTGCATCTACCCAATATTTTTGGCGATCGAAACGGTAGGTTGGTAATTCGATAAAATTCAGTTGGTGGGTTTTATAAAATAGATCCCAGTTTGTAGTCACGCCCGCATTCCACATATTTCCTATAGCAGTTAGCGTACTTTGGCTTCCATTTGCATGGAGTGGGAGGCTTGCTACAGCTGTTACGGCTATTTTTTTAGCCATACTTATTTGCTTAATTAAGGTGGTAAGCGTTTGCCCAGGACCAACTTCTAGGAAAGTAGGATTATAATTTTCGATTATATTTTCTATGGCTGCAGAAAATTTTACTGTTTGCCTTAAATGGTTTGCCCAATAATCTGTACTTAGGGCTTCTTCATCGCTTAATAATTGGCCTGTAACGCTCGAAATAATTGGAATTTGGGGTGTTGAACAAATTACCTGAGCAACCAATTCTCTAAACGCTGGGATAACAGGATCCATCATTGCAGAATGAAAGGCGTGGCTCGTAAATAAGGCTTTATTAGGAATCTCAAGCTGATCTAACACGTTTTTGAAAGCGTCAATTTCTGCGTGAGGGCCAGCAACAACGCACAAATTATCGGTATTTATTGCAGCAATCGACAAACCTGAAGTTAATAAATCTGCTATTTTTTTATGTTCATAACGAACAGAAAGCATGCTTCCCTCGGGTAATTTACTAATCATTAAGCCCCTGAAAGCCACTAACATTAAGGCATCTTTTAAGGTAAAAATTCCTGCAAAATGTGCAGCAACATACTCACCAACACTATGCCCGCAGAATAAGTCGGGCTTATAGCCCCAGCTCATCCACAGTTTTGCCATGGCATATTCCGTAGCAAAAAGTGCTGGTTGTGTAAATTGCGTATTCTTTAATAAATTTGGAGAACCGTTAGTGGATCTAACAAAAATGATTTCCCTAATATCTGTTGATATAAATTCCTTTAGCAGCTCACCACACTCATCAATCGCCGCTTTGTAAACGAGTTCGTTTTCATAAAGGTCGATCCCCATGGTTTCAAACTGAGCGCCTTGGCCAGGAAATGCAAACACAAGTTCATCTGGAGACCTTAACAGTTGGCTAACTGTTGACCGCTGTGTTCTATGAGCAGCCATTTGTTGGGCGATTGATTGTTTATTGTCGATTACTAAAAATTCCCGATGATTGAAATCGTGTCTTGATTTTCCTAATGAATAGGCAAGGTCTTGAGCATTTACTTCATGATTATTAAGTACATGCTCTTCCATTATCTTTCCATATTCCTGTAGGCTTGTATCGGTTGCCGCCGACCAGGTAAGTAAGGAGTATGGTTGATCGGCTACGGGATATTTTGCTTGGTTCTGATATTCAGAAACAATTAGGTGGACGTTGGTTCCACCCACACCAAAAGAACTTACCCCAGCAATCCTGTTTTCGCTTTCCCAATTACTAAGCTTGGTGTTTACAAAAAACGGGCTGTTATTAAAATTGATATTCTTGTTTGGTACTTCAAAACCAATAGATGGTAAAAGTTTCTGGTGATGAAGGGAAAGGCATGTTTTAATAAAACTCGCTACGCCAGCAGCTTCAGTAAGGTGTCCGAAATTACTTTTTATTGAGCCAATTGCGCAATACTGTTGTTTTTCTTGGTTTCCAAATGCATCAACCAATCCATCAAATTCTATCGGATCTCCGATTGGTGTTCCTGTGCCGTGGGTTTCAATGTAGCTAATCTCACTTGCCTCAATGCCTGCGTCTATAATGGCACTGCTGATTGCTTCGGCCTGACCTTGTGCACTTGGCGCTGTAAAACTAGCCTTATCGGCACCATCGTTACTCACGCCAACACCCTTAATAACGGCATAAATCTTATCGCCATCTCGCTCTGCATCTGCCAACATTTTTAAAAGAACAATTCCTGAGCCATCACTAAAAACCGTACCTGTTGCCTGATCGTCGAAAGGTCTGCAATGGCCATCCCTACTTAAAATACTGCCCTCTTGGTAGAGGTGGCCGCTATTTATTGAGGCATTAATGCTCGATCCTCCAGCTATGGCCAGTTCGCATTGACCAGCTCGGAGGCTATTTACTGCTTCTAAAATTGCCAGTAGCGACGTAGAACAAGCCGAATTAATATTAATTGCCGGGCCTTTCAAATTTAAATGGTAGGCCGTTCGAGAGGCTATATAATCTTTATCGTTTACGGTGGTTACCTGTAATTTTCCTAAGTTTTCAATTTTATCTGGATGGGCAAGGATATTATTTTCGTAATAAAAATTAGGTCCACAACCTGCAAAAACACCTGTTTTGTAAGCAGATTTCGATGGCAGGTGACCAGCTTTTTCTAATACTTCCCAAGCAATTTCCAGAAATATCCGCTGCTGCGGATCCATAAGTTCAGCCAGTTTCTTGTTTATCCCAAAAAATGAGGGATCAAACATCGTTGGGTTTTTGATTACACCTCGGGCTTTTACATAAAGTTCATCCGTTGTTAGGTGTTTAGGCAGGTCAGCTTCTAATTCATCATCCCTGAAAAAGGTAGTTGTTTCTTTACCTTCGCACAACAGTGCCCAAAGTTCATCAATCGTTTCGGCGCCAGGAAATCTGCCTGCCATCCCAATCACCGCAACCTCTGATTTTAATTCTTTTTTTGTCTGATTCTGGTTTCGCTTGATTGATTGCTTAAGGCTTGCAATATATTTTAAGATTCCACTAATGGATGGGAATTGGTAAAGCTTGCTGATGGGTACAGTGAATTGTTCAGCATCCATAGCGATAATTACCCGCTGTGAGGAAAGTGAATTGCCTCCCAAATCGAAAAAATTATCAGTAACACCAACTCTCCTTACACCTAGTACCTGCTTCCAAATATTAGCGAGTATTTTTTCTTGGGCTGTTTTTGGAGCCACATAGGTGTTGGTTAGCAATTCTGCACTATCCGGAATTAATAATAGATTCTTATCAATTTTTCCGTTTACAGTTAATGGGACGCTTTTTAGCTCAACCCAAAGTCTAGGCACCATATATTCTGGTAATCTCCCAGCTAAATAACCTTCTATTTCCTTTTTATTTATTGTAGTATCTGATACGATAAAGGCAACAAGCTGCTTAACCAAATCGGGCGTTTCTTTTGCTAAGACAACACACTGCCGAATTTGTGGAAACGTAGAAATCACGTTTTCAATTTCACCGAGCTCTACTCGGTAGCCACGAATCTTTACCTGATCATCAATCCTGCCAATAAACTCCAAATTATTTCCTTCAAGCCACTTACCAGTATCTCCGGTTCTATAGAGGCGCTCATCACTAATGTTGGGGATGCTGATAAAGCGCTCTTGAGTAATGGCATTTTGGTTTAAATATCCCTTTGCAAGTTGATTGCCTCCAAGGTAAATTTCTCCAACTTCGCCGTGAGCAACTAATTTTTGCTCCTTATTTAACAGAAATATTGATACGCCCTTTAATGATTTCCCGATTGGGATGGTATGTAGGCCATGCTCATCATCGGCATTACATTTATAGCTTATTGCCGTTACACAGGCCTCTGTTGGGCCATATACGTTATAAAATTCTACTTGATCTTTCCATTTTAAGAAGAGACTTTTCCTACATACATCACCTCCAGCAATAATTCTTTTTACAGCTGTAAACCGCTTTGGATCAAGATTTTCGAGAAAGCCTGGGGTACCATCTAAATGATTAACTTTTTTATTTTCTATGTAAGTAGAAAACCTTTCAACATCGAGTAGCAGTTCATCATCAAGCAGGATTAAGCAAGCACCATTCGTGAGGGCTAAAAAGAGTTGTTCTACAGATGCATCAAATGAATAACTGGAAAACATTAAAATCCTGTCCGAATCCTTGATGCCATAATAATCGCCTTGATTACCTATAAAACTGGTTAATGCTTTATTTTGAATCATTACGCCTTTTGGATTTCCGGTTGAGCCCGAAGTAAAAATGATATAGCTCAAATCATCTTCACTTTTAGCTATGATAGGTGCGGAATCTGGCATCTGGTCAATCAATTCAGCATCTTGATCTAGTAAGATACTTGTTCCCTCAAAATCCATTTTACTTTTAATGGTAGTAAGTAGTACTGTTGCATTCAACTCATCAATAATGTATGTTTTACGAATAGTTGGGGAGGCTGGATCAATCGGTACATAGGCAGCGCCCACTTTTAGGATGGCCAATATTCCAATGATCATCTCAAATGAACGCTCAGCCAGAATTGGAACAAGGGTTTTTGGTTTTATGCCACATTTGATCAGATAATTGGCGAGCTGATTTGACTTTCTCTCCAATTCTGCGTAGGATAAAGATTGCTCGTAAAATTCTAGCGCAATATTGTTAGGGTAGGCTTTGCTCTTGATTGAAAACAGGTCTGTAACTGTAGTAGGGGACATACACGAAACTGGTTTATTGTGAGAGGTATTAAAATTGAACTAATATAAAAGGCTAGCTATCAAGATTATATAGTTAATTTCTTGTTCCTCTTCTATGTCTCAAATATAAGCCTGACATTGGTCGATAACTATAGTCTATATGGGCTATTTTTGGTTTTCATATATCTATTCAATACATCAATATCACTAATGGCTATAAAACTTTCTGTAGTTAAATAATCAATTCGTCTTGATATTGCAAAAAAAAGAGCAACTGAATGAGTTGCTCCTTAATATATTTGGTTAGTGTATTTTATTTATTGTAGTGAACAAAATTCTTATGTTCTGTTTGCTCAAGTAAAGCTGCTGGAAGCGACCTGAAATATTCGTAAGTGATTTTTAGTCCTTCAGCTCGGTTCACTTTTGGTTCCCAACCCAACAAAGCTCTTGCTTTGGTTATGTCTGGTCGTCTTTGTTTAGGATCATCTGTTGGTAACTCCTTACAGATAATCTTTTGTGTAGTTCCAGTTAGCCTAATAATTTCTTCAGCGAAATCCATCATCGTAATCTCTTCAGGATTACCAATGTTTACGGGTTGTGCATAATCGCTAAACAACAATCTATATATTCCTTCAATTAAGTCATCTACATAACAGAATGACCTGGTTTGAGTTCCATCTCCGAAAACCGTTAAATCCTCACCTCGAAGTGCTTGGCCAATAAAGGCAGGCAAAACGCGGCCGTCATTCAATCGCATTCTTGGCCCGTAGGTATTAAAAATCCTCACAATTCTCGTTTCAAGCCCGTGAAAGGTATGGTATGCCATGGTCATGGCCTCTTGGAAACGCTTTGCTTCGTCGTAAACACCTCTTGGGCCCACAGGGTTTACATTTCCCCAATATTCTTCGGGTTGAGGATTAACCGATGGATCGCCATAAACTTCGGAAGTTGAGGCTATTAACATTCTAGCACCCTTAGCCTTTGCCAAGCCCAATAAGTTATGCGTTCCTAATGAACCAACCTTAAGGGTTTGTATTGGGATTTTTAAATAATCGATTGGGCTTGCTGGTGATGCAAAATGCAGTATATAATCTATTTTGCCAGGAACGTGTACGAATTTTGAAACATCGTTATGATAAAACTCAAAGTTTTCCAAATGAAATAAGTGAGAAATATTCTGTAAATCGCCAGTTATAAGGTTATCCATCGCCACCACATGGAAATCCTCTTTGATAAAACGATCGCATAGATGGGAGCCAAGAAACCCGGCTGCACCTGTAATCAATATTCGTTTTCTCTGCTGGCTTGAAACCAATTGATCAGCATTCATATTTGTATAGTTCATTTGATATTACTTTTGCTGAAGAAGCATTTCATCTTCCTTAACTTCAATAAGCGCTCTTCCAATGCTGTTGTAGTAGTAGCCCAATTCTATCATTTTTGCGAGTTCAAATAGGTTTCGCCCGTCGAAAATTACCCTATCTGCTATTATTGCCGACATTTTTTCGAAATCGGGATTTCTAAAAACAGACCATTCCGTTGCAATAAGTAATGCGTTTGCACCCTCTAATACTGAATATTGGTCTGTGGCGTAATTAATTTTATCTTCAAATATCGATTTAACATTTTCCATTCCCTCTGGATCAAAAACACTAACGCTGGCGCCATTATCCAACAAGGCTTTAATGATATATAACGCAGGGGCTTCTCTAACATCATCGGTTTCTGGTTTAAAGGCCAGTCCCCAAATTGCAAAATGCTTACCGCTAATGTTTTGATTGAAATAGGTAATTACCTTATCCACCAATATAGTTTTCTGCAATTCATTAACCTCCATTACGGATTTAAGGATCTTGAAATCGTAAACATTTTCGTCTGAAGCTTTAACAAGTGCCTGAACGTCTTTTGGAAAACACGAGCCACCATATCCTATACCAGGAAAGAGAAATCTTTTGCCGATGCGTTCATCTGAGCCCATTCCTTTTCGAACCGCATCAACATCTGCACCAAGAAGTTCGCAAAGGTTAGCGATTTCGTTCATAAACGTAATCTTAGTTGCCAAAAATGAATTTGCTGCATATTTGGTTAGTTCAGATGAGCGCTCATCCATAAACAAAATCGGGTTACCCTGACGTACATATGGTGCATAAAGCTCGGTCATAATCTTTTTTGCATGTTCACTTGTGGTACCCAGCACTACGCGATCTGGCTTCATAAAGTCGTCTACAGCAACTCCTTCTCTTAAAAATTCTGGGTTGGAAACTACATCAACCTTTATATCGGTATAGGTTTTGAAAATTGCGCTTACCTTATCCGCTGTTCCAACGGGTACAGTTGATTTATTAACGATGATTTTATAATCCGTAATTAAGTGCGCAATGTCTTTTGCTGCCCCTAAAATGTAAGAAAGATCTGCAGCACCATCTCCACCTGGGGGAGTTGGTAGCGCCATAAAAATAATCTGCGCATCTTTTACAGCAAGTGCAAGATCTGTGGTAAATGTTAATCTTTTCTGACTAATATTACGATGAAAAAGAAGATCGAGGCCTGGCTCATATATCGGCAGTTCACCTGCTTGCATTTTTTGGATCTTTGCCACGTTAATATCTACACATGTGACATCGTTTCCTGTTTCGGCAAGGCATGTGCCTGTTACTAGCCCAACATAACCGGTACCAATTACTGCTATTTTCATATTTATTTTTTAGTAGAAGTGTTTTATTTATCTCAAAATTAGTATTGCGAAATTAGATCCCCAGTCGAAATTGACATATAGCCCTTTCCTACCAAATTATTAACTCCTATATTATCTGATTGTGAATAAGTGAGTTGCAGTATGTATAGCCATTTCGTACAAATGCACTATTTGCGTTTCGATCGCTCCCATGCAGCACTTTGATTCTTATTGAGGTAACGAAAAATCCCTGCAACAACTGCATAATTCATTACGCAAAAGTAGTATGGAATAAAAAAAGATTTAATCCTGATATTCTTGCGCTCAAATAAGGCACCAAGTAGGCTACAGCCATAAAATATGACCTGAAAAATTAACATTGTAATATAAAAAGGTTTAGGTTGATGGAGTGCGATCAGAATATTTAGTCCAAGTATAAGCACCAAAAGAAATGGGGTAATAGTCCACCTTAGTACTCGATGAGAAATGTATTGGAAAGTAAGTAATGGATAATGAAATGGGTTGGCAGCTTTTTTAAGTCTTAAAATAGATTGTAAGCCACCCGCTGCAATCCTAATTTTACGCTTTAGTTCTTCTGCGGTATTTGCTGATGCTGTTTCCATGGCGTAGGCGTTTGGCTCATAGGCAATAACGTAGCCCTGTTCCGCAATCCTCATTGCAATCATGTGATCGTCGATAATGGTATCAGCCTCCACCGGCTGGTATAAATTGGTTCGTATACTGAATAGTTCTCCAGCAGCTCCTACGTTAGAATATAATTCATAATCCCATTTTTTGAGTGCAGATTCATACTTCCAATAAAATCCCTCACCCGCAGAACTGGCATCAGCATGTTCATTTACTAGTATTCGTTTTTCTCCTGCCACTGCGCCAACTTTTGGATGTTGATAGTGTTTAACCAACTCTCTCACTGCATCTTTATTTAGAAAAGTATTGGCATCAGTAAATATCAGGATCTCACCCTGAACATAAGGAATTGCTCTTTTGATAGCGGCCATTTTTCCATTACGATCATTGTTATGGAGAAGCAATATACTGTTGAAAGTGTTAATTAGTGCTGGAGTACGGTCTGTAGATCCATCGGTAATAAAAATAACCTGTGTTAATTGCTTTGGATAGTTTAGGGTGAGGGTATTCTTGATCTTCTCAAAAATCATTTCCTCCTCATTCCAAGCGGCTACAAGAATGGTTACAGTTGGTAAACTAACATTTGCATCAACAGTCTTATTGTCCTTAAAAAGTCTTTTTATTCTGATGATGATATAGAGTAGTATGGCATAACCAACATAAGTGTATATAACCAAAAATAATGCAATCCAAAAAAGTGTAATCATAAGATTTAGCGATTTACCAACTTGGCGGTATTAATTTTTTTTGATAAACGCCAATGTTTAGGTATGCTGCGAAGGTATTGATGATGTTTAGGGCGTTCAATAGTACTTTACTACCATTTTATTTTGAGGCTATTAATTGGGAGGTTTATAGCCTATATCCCTGCTTTCTTTTGAGTGGTTTAAGTTCCATCTTAAACCTTTAATTACTTGTGCAGCCAGCTCTTTCTTGCCTTTTAGCAAATACCTAAATATTTCTCTTGGCGCAACAATTAAAAGGTAATAGCATGTAAAGATAGCTGTGTTAAATGCTCCAGTGTTCCTTCTGATAAAAAGCATTCTATTACGTGTCATAAAAAAGGTTTTGATGCTGCTTTCCTTTCCCACGCTCATAGATTCCTTATGAAAAATATGGGTTTTGCCAGTAAACCAAATCTTTTTTCCAGCTCTTTTAAATTGCTCGCACCAATCTAATTCCTCATAATAAAGAAAATACTGTTCTGCCATAGCACCAATGGCCAAAAGATCTGCCTTTTTGCACATCATCGCAGCGCCGTGGCAATAACCTGTTTCCCCGCTTATTTGGTTGTACTGTTGATCGTTTTCTTCCATAAATCCAATTGCCTTGTTTCTGCAAGTGAGGTAATTCATTTCTGTAAAACCAGCATATTGTATAACAGACGGATTATCAAAATAATATATCAATGGCGAAATAATGCCTATTTCAGGGTTTTCTTTCATCTCCTTAACAAGCTGATCGATCAATCCAGGAATTACTTCTGTGTCATTGTTGAGCATCAAGATATATTCGCCACCTGCTTCTTTTACACCTAGGTTATTGCCACCGGCAAAGCCGAGATTACTCTCCGATCGAATATATTTAAGTCCGGGATAACATTTTTTAAAGTCATCTCCATAATCCTCTACACTTCCATTATCAACCAATATCACTTCGGTAAATGCTGCTGGTAAGTGTGCCCGAACCGACCTTAAAAACTCGAGTGTTACCAAGGGTTGATTGTAGTTTACGGAGATGATTGAAGTTAATGCCATTATTCCTGCAAAAGTACTAGATGATATCTTGCTTGTGTATAGCTCTTTTGTGTAGTTTTAAATCGCCAAACTTCAGCTTCAACTAGCATAATCCGTATCCTTTTTTTTGTTAAAACCTACTATATTTGCCGTTAATGCAATCAGAAAATTTTGAGATAAAACTTCCGGTATTCGAAGGACCATTCGATTTGTTGCTGTTCTTTATAGAACGAGATGAACTGAATATTCAGGATATAGAGATTGCAAAGATTACCAACGATTTTTTGGCTTATATTCACCAACTCCTGGCCTTAAATGTAGAAGTAGCAAGCGAGTTTATTTTGGTTGCCGCTACTTTAATGCGGATAAAATCCAAAATGCTTTTACCAAGAATAGAGGTAGACGAGGCTGGAAATGAAATTAATCCAGAGCAAGACCTGATTGCCCGATTAATTGCCTACAAGCAATTTAAATCGGCTGCAGAGGAAATGAAAGTTTTTGAAGATGCCAGATTGAAGCAGGAGCGAAGAGGTAACATCGAATACGATTTAAACCTTGCCGCAGAATCCTCCACCCATCAAGATGAACTTCTATCTTTAGATCTGTATAAATTGCTCACAGTTTACCAGCGTACCATGCAGAAATATGATTTGCGTAGTGAAGAGGTAAAACATACGGTTATCCAATACCCTTATACCATAGAGCAGCAAAAACATTTTATCGCCAACCTTTTAAATATTAATGAGCAGATTGACTTTGCGCTTGTACTTAAAAACTCAGATAACAAAGTGCATTTTGTGTATAATTTTCTCGCCATCTTAGAGATGCTGCAGCAACAAATTGTCGAGATTACCATTGGAAGTGGGTTTAACAATTTTAAGGTAAAAGCCGTTAATTAAGTAATTGCCAAGTTGGAAGACTATTATTTATTTAAAAGTTTGATTGCCTGTTTTTTGAAAAGCAAAACCTATAGCGCTGTTAATGTTCGCCGGGCTTTACATTAAATCTTTTTGTGAAAGCGATCATTGAACTTAGTGCATTGCATCAAAAAGGATATCATTCCAATCCCGTTTAATAATATAGGCTTTTATCGCTATTTGGGGTTGCAAGGCGCCAATTTTAAATTCTATATCAAAAATAGCTTTGGGTTTTTTCCTACTTCAAAATAGCGATTTACCTTGCTTTCTCAACCTCCTATAAGCGTAAAGCTCCCAATTCTAAGCAGATGTATTTGGGTTTTTATTTGCATGCCTTATTATCTACAAAAGTTCTTCGGGTATGAAAAGTTAGCAGAACTATCGGCCACCACAATGGGTAAATCTTTCATTTCCAAAACCTATAAAACCGAGGGCTAGCGTTCTTAATGTTTAAATTGATCAATGGCGCTAATTAACTCATATTCACCTAGGCTTTAACGATTAATTTCTTACTTTTGCCAAAAAAATACAAACCTATAACGATGAAACGCGACAACCAAATTTTTGAACTTATTGATAAGGAACTAGATCGCCAAGAGCACGGTTTAGAACTTATTGCATCAGAAAACTTTGTAAGTAAGCAGGTAATGGAAGCTGCTGGTTCGGTATTAACCAATAAATATGCTGAAGGTTTGCCCGGAAAACGTTATTATGGTGGCTGCCAAGTAGTAGATGTTGTAGAACAAATTGCTATAGATAGGGCTAAGGAATTGTTCAGTGCTGCGTGGGTTAACGTTCAGCCGCACTCTGGCGCACAGGCAAATGCTGCGGTAATGTTGGCGGTTTTGCAACCTGGTGATAAAATTTTAGGTTTCGATCTTTCTCACGGTGGTCACTTAACTCATGGTTCTCCGGTAAATTTTTCAGGTAAGTTATATCAACCATTTTTTTATGGTGTTGAAAGAGAAACCGGATTGATCGACTATAAAAAATTAGAAGAAGTTGCGTTGGCAGAAAAACCAAAGTTAATCATCTGCGGTGCATCTGCCTATTCACGTGAGTGGGATTATGCTTTTATCCGTTCTGTTGCCGATAAGGTTGGCGCATTGGTATTGGCCGATATTTCTCATCCTGCAGGTTTAATTGCAAAAGGATTGCTGGCTAACCCACTTCCGCATTGCCATATTGTAACTACTACAACACATAAAACCTTACGTGGTCCTCGTGGTGGTATGATTATGATGGGTAAGGATTTCGAAAACCCATGGGGATTAAAAACGCCAAAGGGTGAAACACGCATGATGAGTAACTTACTGGATATGGCTGTTTTCCCAGGCACTCAAGGTGGTCCGTTAGAACATATTATTGCAGCAAAAGCAATTGCTTTTGGCGAAGCTTTGACTGATGAGTATGGTGATTATATTAAACAAGTAGCAGCAAATGCACAGGCAATGGCCAAGGCTTTTGTTGAAAAAGGATATGGAATTATTTCTGGTGGAACGGATAACCATTTAATGTTGATCGATCTTCGTAATAAGAACATTACCGGTAAAGTTGCCGAAAATGCCTTAGAAAAGGCCGAGATAACCGTAAATAAAAACATGGTTCCTTTCGATGATAAATCACCATTCGTAACATCAGGAATTCGTGTAGGTACAGCCGCAATTACAACTCGTGGTTTAAAGGAAACTGAGATGCAGCAAATTGTAGATTTGATCGATCAGGTTTTAACTAACCCAGAAGATGAGGCAAACCTTAACGCCGTTAAAGCTGAAGTTTATAAATTGGTAAGCGCATTTCCACTATATAAATAATATTGCTAGTATTGGCTTTGGAAACATTAGCCTAAAGCAGTTACATTCATTTGTAGCTGCTTTTTTGTTTACTATATGTTGTCAATGAATTAATCTTGATCAATTTGTGGGCTATAGTTTTGTAAATCCCATAATCCATTAATCTTGGTCATTTCGTAGGCTATTATCTTATCATCCCAAAATCCTTAAATTCCTAGTCAAATTTGTAGACTATAGTTTTGTAAATCCCATAATCCATTAATCTTGGTCATTTCGTAGGCTATTATCTTATCATCCCAAAATCCTTAAAATCTTGCTTATAAAGTAAAGGGCCGATATTCTTTATCAGAAATATCGACCCTTACCATCTAAATTAACGCTCTCGAATATATAAACGTCTTTCAGCTAAAATTGTTTTAGAGGAAGTGAAAAAAATTAATATTTCTCATAACAGCCTAATGAAGAAGGGAAATTCCTTGTTTTATCCTTTATATCTTTGTTTAGATGAGTGCCGAAATATGGATCTGAGCTTAGGTTGTAGCCTTTCTTCAAAGCCATACTGTTATCCTGCAATTCAAAATTATCTAAACTACTAGCAACAAAGGCAGGCTCAATATTTAATATATTCCCGTTAGTGTTATAAGTTGTTGTAGAGGTTTTTATCAAGTTGTTAAAAATCTTTGTTTCAATAATAGCCGAAGTCTTTCTTTGAATATCCAGTTCATTTTCAAGGTTTCCCCAAATAATGTTATTTGTTAAATCCAGTTCTAGCTTGTTATAGGCCTTGGCCGATAAATAATCAGAGAAACTCAATGCTGCGGTTTTTCGTGGAAAATCCAGATTATATCCTGCGAAAGTATTCTGTTTCAAATTATATTTTCCGCCACCTGTTGCATAAATCAGGTAATTTCCACAGTTGTACATTAAATTGTTAAAGGCAAGCAACTCTGTATGGTAACCTATATAGGCAGCAACCTGCATATTCTTAATTACACTATTGCTTAAAATTAACTTCGGATTAGTGTTTGGAGACAGTGAATCGGCAGTAATGCCAACAGATGCATTTTTAATAACCGCATTCTTAATAATGCCACTGCCATTTCGTTTTAAAAAGATACCTTTCCATTGACCTGGCTCGTCGCTGTAAGAACTCTCAAGCCGATCGCTACAAAACAATATCGGGTTCACGGCCGATCCGGCGGCAATCAGGTTTCCTTCGATATTTAAAGTCGCATCCTTATGGAAATAAATCTTTGCCCCAGGTTGAATCGTTAATGAAAAACCATTTCGGAGCGTTGCAGAGCCATAAATAATATACGGCAGGTTGTTCGTCCAAGTCGTGTTGCTATTAATCGATAGGCCATTAATAAAAACAGCATTTTGCCCATAAGCCAACAACTTTATTACTTGTCTATTCCCATTCGTATTTAAGATAATGGAATCCTGAACAATAAAGGGCAAGCTTTTATCATCAGGATTAATGTTAACCTTTACAAAAATATTTAGCGAGTCCTGTCCATTAATAATCAAATTGTGCTCAACAGCTGAGTTTTCGCCATTTATATTTATACTGAAAGCCGAAGCATTCCCACCAGCCAATTCAACTTGAGATACAATTACCGCATCACTATTCCTGTTCGAAATTTTTATTCGTTTGGTTACAGAACCTACAGATGTAAAAACAGTATCAAAAAAAATGCTGTCCTTAGATAAAGTTAGCTTTGCACTCGGGTCATCGGTTATACTTTCATCTTTCCTGCAAGCCGAAAAAATAATACCTATTAAAATGAAGCCAATAAATATGCGCATACTCAAACTTAGATATTTGTTCGAGTTTCTACAATAGAAAATCTATAATCCTTTATTCTGCAAAGGCCAGAGCGGCGATGCTAACCTTTCCAGCACCATTTGTCAGAAGTTCATTGGCACAGGCCTCTAAAGTTGCCCCAGTGGTAATTACGTCATCAATTAATAAGATGTTTTCCTAAAATTAAATCAGGTGAGATCACCTTAAAAACCTCCTGCATGTTCTCATAACGATTATACCTGCTTTTTTTCGTTTGACTTTCCGTCGAAACCATGCGAATTAAATTATCTTCACTAAAAGTAATACCCATTTTCTCTGCAATGCCCTCTGCTATATAAGTATCTGGTTATATCCCCTAAGCCTCAGTTTTTTACGGTGCAGAGGCACAGGGATCACTAAATCGATACCATTGTAAAGTGGGCTAGCTTTCAACCTTTCACCAAGCAAGCTACCTAAGGCAATGCCTACCGCTGTTTTTCCGTTATACTTTAAATTGTGTATTAGGTTTTGAACCTTAGCGCCTTTCCTAAAATTAAGCATAGCCATTGCTGCATTTAACGGTAATCGGCCCCACAATTGTTTCGCTACCCTATTCTCCGCATGTAAGTGGTAATCCGTAAAAGGCATATCATATAAGCATTTGGTACAGATCACGTTTTCGCTATGAAACAATGAAGTTCCGCAAGCATTGCATAAATTTGGAAACAATAACCCAAGTAAATCAACACCCCAACGCTTTATTGCTATCATGTAACTAATCTATAAAATTTCCATATAAATAGAATAGCTATTAAATCATTTGTTAGGAGATCACGTTCCAGCTATATATATATAAGGATAGTCCCGCCCTCCATTCCAAATCCTCGCCCCGAAAAAGGATCGGGGCTGCGGGTTTTCCATTGTGGTCGGATATAGGTGGCACGGACGCTGCAGGGAACCATGACCGGGCGCAGAACCGAAAGATCCCCATAAAAATGAGATCCCTTAGATCAGCTCCCCTTATATCTTAAATCAGCGGGAAAGGCCTGCGCCCATGCCCCAAACACCTCGATGGGGAAAAGGTTTGCCTCCCCGCCTGATTTTTTTTCCCTATCGCAGAGCGACTTATGGAAATGCCGTAAGTTTTTCGCCTCTACTATTTGGAAACTGCCGGATTATTCCTACTTTTGCATCCCGCTTCGGAGGAGACGGTTGGCCGGTAAGAGGGCCATATTGAAAGGGTAGAGGGAAAGGGGACCACGAAAAAAAATAAGTTATTATTTTATTTGGAGGTTCGGAAAAGTTTCCTACCTTTGCACTCCCAACCGAGAGGAAGCGGAAAAGAGGTCAGGTGGCGGATGCCACAGCGACCAACAGAAACAAGATTGAAACGAGCCTAAACACAGGATGGACGAACAAGACCAACCGAAACTGAGGAGCGAAGATATATAAATAGGCAGCCGCGAGGTTTATGCCGATAAAGTTCTTAAAAGAGATGTCAATGTATGCGAGAGCGAGTTTAATTGGGTACTGATCAAAGTACATGATTTTAGTAGCCTGGTTTTAGAGGTGGTGTCTAACAGACAACATTAATACAAAAAAAGAGGACTATTTTTAACAATAGTTAAAACTGGTCAGTTTTGGACAACACATTTTACAATGGAGAGTTTGATCCTGGCTCAGGATGAACGCTAGCGGCAGGCCTAATACATGCAAGTCGAACGATAGTTGGGGCTTGCCCCAACGAAAAGTGGCGCACGGGTGCGTAACGCGTATGCA
>NZ_SJSN01000002.1 GCF_004331675.1 Pedobacter frigidisoli
ACTACTACGTCGATAGGCTACAGATGTAAAGGTGGCGACACCATAGTCGAGTAGTACTAATCATCCGAGGCTTTCAAAGGCAACATACTGTTGTTTGCTCCTCTAACTAACTTCTTCCAATAATATGTCATTTAAGCTGATAAGCTTATCTAAAGAAATTTAGGTGCCTATATCGGTGGTGTCCACCTCTTCCCATTCCGAACAGAGAAGTTAAGCCCACCAGAGCCGATGGTACTGCGGTAACACGTGGGAGAGTAGGTCGGTGCCAAATCTTAAAAGCCCAAGAGGCGTTTAACAAGAGCCCCGTCAGCAACAGCTGATGGGGTTTCTTCGTATATAAGGGTTTTTTAAGGCTCCCACGTATTATCTTATAGGGCGCCCACGACATGGATGGTAGCTCACGTCCCGGCCAACCAGGCCCGATGGGACGGAAATCCCTTTTGTTGTGCGAGCCATTCCTCCCACCACCTGCTATCCACAAAAGGTTGGAGGTACAGCGGGACAGGACTCAAAAACATGCTACTGATAGTGCCCTTCACATCAATGGCTAATATTTGTTCTTTTATATGGAGAAAGTACTTGTATAACCCTAACTTCGGCCTACATAAATTATTGGCAGCTGTGCAAACGTTTATAATTTACATGACTGAGACTCTCTTAGAGAACAGCTTATTACTTACCTGCCTTACTAAAAGATTAAAAGGCAGTATAGCAGGAACTAAATGCTTACGGTTTATTGGACGCCATAAATAGTAGCCCAATTTATCTCTAGTTAATTCAGTTGATTAGTAAGAAGACAGTTTTTATAAGAAAATTGCAACGGTAAGATTAAAACTCTTATGGAATAATAAGAGTATTTCGAGCTAACCAAACGGAATATTTACACCCTTATAAAAAATATTTAAACAAAAAAGCCATCATTTCTGATGGCTTTAGTTAGATTTTTTGAAGTACTCGGGGCGGGAATCGAACCCGCACGCCTTTGAAAGCACAGGATTTTAAGTCCTGCGTGTCTACCAGTTCCACCACCCGAGCATTAGTCTAATCCGAATGTTCGGTAAGATTAATGTTTAAAATAAATGCTTTCTGGTAGGAAAGCATTTAGAGCGAAAGACGAGATTCGAACTCGCGACCCCGACCTTGGCAAGGTCGTGCTCTACCAACTGAGCTACTTTCGCAATTTAATACATAAACTGTATTCCTTTTGGGATTGCAAATATAGAAAATTAAGTTTCTATATCAAAAAATATTTGAAACTATTTTAATGTTAAGTTTACTTCATTCTTATTACTAATTATTGAGTCCCTGTATCGAAATTAGCCAAAGTATAAAAATAATGTCAAAATAATCAGCACAAACCGTCTAATATAATATATGGTATATAATTGAAAGGATGCCGATATATCATTAATTCACGTTTTTTATTAAAGCATTTAACTTTTTATTTGATCTTTCATAAGCAGTTAATTGAATTTATTACAGGCGAGCCTGCTTTTTTTTATTCAGTATTAAATTTGTTTAATAAGCATTTTACTCTAAAAACTCGTTTTTGAAAGCTAACAGAAAAAGCCATCATTTCTGATGGCTTTAGTTCGATTTTTTGAAGTACTCGGGGCGGGAATCGAACCCGCACGCCTTTGAAAGCACAGGATTTTAAGTCCTGCGTGTCTACCAGTTCCACCACCCGAGCATTAGTCTATTCCGAATGTTCGGTAAGATTAATGTTTTAAAACAAATGCTTTCTGGTAGGAAAGCATTTAGAGCGAAAGACGAGATTCGAACTCGCGACCCCGACCTTGGCAAGGTCGTGCTCTACCAACTGAGCTACTTTCGCAATAACAAACAGATATGCCGTTTCGTTTTGGTGATGCAAATATAGACAGATTTATATTTTTGTCAAGGGATTTCTTATTAAAAATTTAATATTTAGTTTAAATTGCTGGCTTTCAGTGCAAGTAAAATTAAATCATTTTCAAATCCTCTTCCCTGAAGATAGGTCATCAGCTTATATTTTCTTTTTAATGGATTCGATTCGGTTAAAGTGTTGTCCTTTTTTATCGCAAGATTTTCTAAAGTTTGCATGTAATCATCATCATCCAAACTGTATAGCGCTTTTTGCAAAATCCTATCGGGAACGCCCTTCAATTTCAAACCTTGTTTTATCTTAACACGGCCCCACTTTTTAATGTTGAATTTGCCTGAAGCATAAGATTTCGCAAAACGTTCTTCATTAAGGAAATTGTTCGTAATCAAGTCTGATAAAATCTCTTCGAGTTCATCGCCTCGCATTCCCCATTCCACCAATTTGTAACGAACTTCCTTTTGCGAGCGCTCCTGATAAACACAAAAACTTTCTGCTTTGGCTAAAGCCTGTTTTTTATCTAATATTGCGCCCTCTTGTTTACCACTTTTCATAATTAATTACTGAAATTCGTAAAAATAAAAACGATTACCGTATTTTTCTGAATATAATAAAATGCAGAACCCCATATATACCATTTCTAAGATTGCTGAAATTTTAAATGCTGATGCCAGATTAGTTCATAAACAGGTTATTATTCAATATTTAGTGATTGATAGTCGCTCAGTTTTGGTGCCAGAAAATTCTTTGTTTTTTGCATTGTCTTCGCATCGCGACGGGCACGAATTTATTAAAGATGCATATAGTAAGGATATTCGGAATTTCGTTATTACAGAAGAAAAATACATTAATGAATGTCCTGACTGCAATTTTATAATCGTTGATAATGCATTAGCTGCTTTGCAAAAATTGGCAATTGAACATCGAAATCATTTTAATTTAAAAACGATTGGCATCACGGGAAGTAACGGGAAAACAATTGTTAAGGAATGGCTATATCAGCTTTTAGCAGCAGATTATAATATCGTTCGCAGTCCGAAAAGCTACAATTCACAAATTGGAGTGCCGCTTTCTGTTTGGCAAATTGATGCTGATAATACATTAGCCATTTTCGAGGCCGGCATTTCTGCAGTGAACGAAATGGAAACCCTAGCTGAAATCATTCATCCTCAGATTGGTATTTTAACCAATATTGGTGAAGCTCATGCGGAGGGTTTCACTAGTAAAAGAGAAAAACTCACTGAAAAGTTAAAATTATTTAAAGGCTCGGATTTGTTTATTTATTCTCCGGATTATGTGACTGAAATCAATTTCAAAGATTTACCCGGGAAAAAGCAGTTTAGCTGGAGCAGTAAACAAGGCGCTGATTTACGAATTATCGCAGTTGAGCCCATTGAGGGAAATTGTTATTTACGGGCAATTTATGAGGATATGGAAATAGAATGCATGTTGCCTTTTAAGGATAAGGCATCAATAGAAAACGGAATGATTTGTTGGGCAACATTGCTGGCTCTGGGTTATTCGGCAGAAGAGGCAGATTTACGTTTAGAAAAATTGAGCCATGTAAGTATGCGACTGGAACTCAAAAATGGCATTAATCAATGTTCTATCATTGATGATTCTTACAGCGCAGATATTTCTTCTCTGGCTATCGCCTTGGATTTTTTAAACCAACAAAATCAACATCCTAAGAAAACCGTAATTCTATCCGAGCTATTTGAAACCGGACAAGATGATTTGGATTTGTACACCGAAATTGCAGATTTGCTGGCGCAGAAGAAAGTAAATCGCTTAATAGGAATTGGAACTCATATTGCTAAATATGCTCAACTTTTCAAATTCGAAACTCAATTTTTTGAGGATACAAATGCTTTTATGGAGGCTTTCCCGGGCTTGCAATTTAGCCACGAAACTATTTTGGTAAAAGGAGCTAGGCGTTTTGAATTTGGAAGAATCAGTAAACTTTTAACCCAAAAAATTCATGATACGGTTTTAGAAATCGACCTAAATGCAATGGTTGGGAACTTGCAGTTCTATCGTTCCAAAATTAAACCCGGCGTAAAAATTATGGCGATGGTTAAGGCTTTTTCTTATGGAAGCGGCAGCTTTGAAATTGCGAATTTATTGCAATTTCACAAGGTAGATTATTTGGCGGTAGCCTATGCGGATGAGGGCATCGCCCTGCGAAAAGCCGGCATTACTTTGCCCATTATGGTGATGAGTCCTGAAGAATCTGCGTTTGAAGCGATTATCACACATAATTTAGAACCCGAAATTTATAGTTTGGAGATTTTGAATAGTTTCATAAACGCACTTTCAGATTATGATTTTGATTATCCAATCCATATTAAAATCGACAGTGGTATGCACCGTTTGGGTTTTGATAATGGTGAAATTGATGAATTATCAGAACTATTAAAAGATTCTCAACGTGTAAAGGTTCAGAGTATATTTTCGCATCTGGTAGCCAGCGGAGAGGCCGAACATGACGGCTTTACGCTGCACCAAATCGTAAAATTTAAAATCATTGCAAACGAATTAATAGATGTTTTAGGTTACAAACCAATCCTCCATATTGCGAACACTTCAGGTATTAGTCGTTGGCCCGACGGACAAATGGATATGGTGCGTTTAGGAATTGGATTGTATGGCTTCGATTCTGCCTTGGCAAATAACCGCGGACTACAAACTACAATGGTATTAAAAACGACAGTTACGCAAGTTAAAACATTGGATGCAGGAGAAACTGTTGGCTACAGCAGGAGAGGTGTAATGCCTAACGGTGGTAAAATTGCAACGGTTAAAATCGGCTACGCAGATGGTTACAATCGTGCTTTCGGAAATGGTGTCGGTAAAATGCTCATTAATGGTAACTTAGTTCCAACCATTGGCTCCATTTGTATGGATATGACAATGCTGGACATTAACGGTATTGATGTAAAGCCAGGCGATGAGGCAATCGTTTTTAATCAGGAACATAATATTATGGAATTGGCTAAACAAATCAATACCATTCCATACGAAATCCTGACAAACATTTCTCAAAGGGTAAAGAGGGTTTATTTTTATGAATAAAACAATTGCTAAATTGTCATATTGCTGAATTGCCGGCGATGCTTATAGAATTTATTGATATTTAAATATTAAACAATTGAGCCATCAAACAATTTAACAATTCTAATCTATTAGCCTTATTTTTCATAAGTTTGCAGCATGAACAAAGTCGGGAAAGCTATTTTAAACTATTTAATTAAAGGTTTATTAATTGTTGTACCCATTGCTGTGAGTATTTTTATTGTAGTTTGGGCAGTTACTACTGTAGATAGCTGGTTAAATGTCAATAATATACTTGGTGTAAATCCTCTAACTGGTGAAAGCAGAAACATTCCCGGTTTAGGCCTGCTTACCGTTTTAACCATCATTTTATTAGCCGGAATCTTCGTAACTAATTTAGTTACCGAGCCGATGTACAATTGGTTTCAGCGAATCATGCATCGTTTGCCATTACTTAATTTTATCTATTCATCTATAAAAGATTTAACTGAGGCTTTTGTAGGCGATGAAAAAAAATTTAATCATCCGGTGATCGTAGAAGTGGAGGGAGGCCTAAGAAAAATTGGTTTCCTCACGCAAAATGATTTACATAAACTCGATTTGCCTGACGATGTAGCGGTGTACTTTCCGCTTTCTTATTCCTTTGCAGGTCAGCTTTGTATC
Organism: Pedobacter frigidisoli; assembly: GCF_004331675.1. Lineage (GTDB taxonomy): Bacteria > Bacteroidota > Bacteroidia > Sphingobacteriales > Sphingobacteriaceae > Pedobacter > Pedobacter frigidisoli. The sequence continues at coordinate 5,579 of NZ_SJSN01000002.1, forward strand.
GTAAAACGAGATAAGGTTAAAGATTTAAATATGAGTGCTGCAGATGCGATGAAATTAGTCGTAAGTGGTGGGGTGAGTGGACTTTAAATTATTCGTCTTTCAGTATAGCTTTTGTTTTTGTCTTGGCCAGACGGGCTTTTTTCTTTTTGACAACAAAAAGAAACAAAAATTGCCGGCTGAAAATTTTTCTATTAAAGTCAGTAGTTCGGCTTGGACCGTATATCCCGAAAAATTTGTTAGGCCGGATTGGAGTTAAACGTAGATGGAATGGTAAGGCTTTTTTGGGTGGATATGCAAAGTTGGAAATTTACATGGACTTTATTTTTTGCTCCATGCTTTCCCTCTTTGGAGGGGGCAGGGGGAGGATTTTGATCTATTGCTCATTTTGACCTCTTGCTATTTTGCGTTAACGATGAAAGTGGCATCCTTTTTGGCTTTTTCTGCCAAAAAGATAAAACGGACAGCGTGTAAAAACGCCCAAATAATGCTAAAAAATCCCCCTACCCGTAAATAATATAAACATCAAAATAACAAATGCGAAAAGTATTCTGGTGTAATATTCTCTGATAAATAAACCCGTCAAAATCAAAACATCATCATCAACATTGCTATGAATCAAGCCATTTCCTGTTGAAGAATTATAAATAACTTGTTTGTCTTTATGATTATTTATCGACCAGCGGCTTAACCAGCTATTTTGAAAACTCCAATCGAATTCCTCACCTGAAGTGAAAAATATTTTTGCCTTAAAACTTAACCAATCGTAGCGGATTATTGCCAAAACTTCGTTTTTATTATTGAGGATTTTGGTCTCTGGATTTGAGTATCCCTCGCTTTTTAAAAGATAAATTCCACCCTGTGTTGTAGCTATTGCCGAGTTTTTAAGCGAACTAAAATTGATAGAAAATTTCAGCAATGAATTGCCAATTACTTGATAATTGCTATCAAATAAACCTTTTCTCCAATTTAGTGTTTGCTCCATATTTTCAGGATGTTTGAATTTTATCTTTTGAACTTCTTATAAACAAAAAAGAGCGATTTTGTTTTGTAGTGGTTAGAGTTAAGTATTCAATACATGTTACAGCCAAATTATAAGCGTACAAAAAAAGTGCTTACGTAAACAAGCACTTTTTTGGAATTATTGAATTTTAAATAATTGATTTATTGAATGAAAACCCAAAGGTAAAATCTAATAATTATGGTTTAACTTTTTTAACCTGCTAAATCCTGACAATCTTATAATCCTTTAATCCTGTTTAAAATCCTTTAATCCTGGTCTAATCCTGGTTAAAAATTCGGTTTAAGTACATACTTATCATAGAACCTGAAGATATGTTCTGCGGCCTCTTCAGCGGTATCTACAAGGCGGAATAAATTCAAATCTTCTTCATGAATGTTATGTTCTTTCTGCAACATAGTTCCTTTAATCCAATCGATTAATCCGCTCCAGTAATCTTTACCTAAAAGAACAATCGGGAAACGGGCAATTTTACCGGTTTGAATTAACGTCAGCGCCTCAAAAAGTTCATCCATTGTTCCAAAACCTCCAGGTAAAACCACAAAACCCTGACTATATTTCATAAACATTACCTTACGAACAAAGAAATAATCGAACTCCAACAATTTATTATGGTCAATATATTTATTGTGGAATTGTTCAAAAGGCAATTCGATATTTAAACCTACCGATTTACCGCCGTTGGTATAAGCGCCTTTGTTTCCGGCCTCCATTATACCTGGACCACCGCCTGTAATCACTCCGTAACCACGGTCTGTAAGTAATTTACCACACTGTTCTGCTAACTGATAGTACCTGTTTGTTTCTGCTGTACGGGCAGAACCGTAAATGGTAACACAAGGGCCAATTTTTGCTAGTTTTTCAAAACCATCTACAAATTCGGCCATTATTTTAAAAATCTGCCAGGAATCTGTTACTTTAATTTCTTGCCAATCTTTATTTTCAAAAGCACTTCTAATTTTTTCTTCACTCGTCATATATACTGTATTCTAATATTAAAATTTGGTTTGCGCATCAGTTTTTTTGCTGATGAGAAGCAAGCCGATAAATGTGATTAAACCGTTAATTAAAATCAGTTCAACACTAAAAACATAGCCGCCCAATATTTCTTTGGAATAGCTTGAAAGCAAGTAACATAAAAAAGGCGATAAAATGCAAACTATCGGCACTAATTTATCATGTAAACCACGCTTTTTTACAAACAAACCAAAACTGTAAAGGCCTAAAAGTGGTCCGTAGGTGTAGGAGGCGATGGTAAAAATTAAACTCACCACCGATGAACTGTTCAGCGCATTAATTACAATGATGACCAAAAACATCAAAATAGAGAAAGCAACGTGAACCGTGTGGCGCTTTTTAACGGCGTCTTTTGCATCAATATTTTCTTTCTTTGCCATCCCTAAAAAGTCCACACAAAATGAGGTTGTTAAAGCCGTTAGGGCCGAATCTGTCGTAGCGAAAGTTGCAGCCGTTAAACCTAACATAAAAATTATTGCCGGCACTGCGCCTAAATTATTTAATGCAATTTCGGGGAATAGTAAATCTGTTCTCGGCTTTCCCGTGATGTGGTCTAATGGAATATCGATACCATTTTTAGCTGCGAAAATGTATAATAAAGCACCTACACTTAAAAAGAAAACATTTAAAATAACAAACACACCCGTAAAGGTGAACATGTTTTTTTGCGCCTCTTTAATAGTGCCCATGCTCAGGTTTTTCTGCATTAAATCCTGGTCTAAACCTGTCATGGCAATGGTTACAAAAATACCACCGATAAATTGTTTACTGAAATACCATTTGTTGGTTAAGAAATCATCCCAAAAGAAAATCTTCGAATAACTACTGCTTTTGATGGTTTCAAATGCCTGAGGGATATTTAAATCCAAACTGCTGCAGATAAAATAAATGGATAAGAAAACCGATAAAACCAGGAAAAACGTTTGCAAAGTATCGGTAATGATAATGGTTTTTAAGCCGCCTTTAAACGTGTACGACCAAATTAAGGCTAAAGAAATTAATACGGTTAACCAAAACGGAACGCCATAATTATCGAAGATAAAACGCTGTAAAACGATTACCACCAGGTACAATCTGGTTGCCGAACCCAATGTTCTGCTCAGCAAAAATATCGATGCTGCTGTTTTGTAACTGTAATGCCCTAAACGTTGCTCAATGTAACTGTAAATGGATGTTAATTTCATCCGATAATAGAGCGGCAGTAAAACGGTACAGATGATTATGAAACCGACGGCATTCCCTAAAACGAACTGAAAATATTGAAATTGGTTGCCTGCAGGTGCACCAACTTCTCCCGGTACAGAAATAAAGGTTACGCCCGAAAGTGCAGTTCCAATCATTCCAAAGGCCACTAAATACCATTTGGAGTTCCTATTTGCAACGAAAAACGAGTTGTTATCCGATGAATCTTTCGAGGTTACAAATGAAATAATTATCAGCACTAAAAAGTATCCGATTAAAAAGCACAAGAGGATGGTTGGCGACATAGTTTTGTTTTAAGCTGCTAAATGTAAAGAAAACGATTTTTATAATCAATATTTTGATTTGGAAATCAGGTTTCGGTTTCCATCGGTTAATTAGCCCCGTCATTCGCTTTACTCACCCGAAAAAACCTGTAACAAGCAAGCATACCTATGAAAATAAAGAAAGATGCTTAAATCGGGTTTCGTGCCCGCTGCTGCCGGGTTTAGATTAATCGGTTTGCCTTACTATTTTAAACCTGACAGGAGCGGAAATACTTTTGGTTGCAACAACCTTGAATGTGCTGTCATGCTGAGGCACGAAGCATCTGCCACCGATGAAACAGATTATTCATTCTAGATTGTTGTTTTCATAGGAATTCATTCTTGCTTCGCAGGTCTTCGTTCCTCAGAATGACAATGTTTAACAAAAGATTGTAGCAAATGGCAGGACTGATATAGCCGAAGAACTACTAATACTGCTTTCCAAAAAATAAATTTGTCTTGTTTTCAGGAACAATTTTTATCAACCATTTTGCATATTTTTGCATCATGAATTTTTCATCCAAACTGCTTGAAGATGCAGTAAACGAATTCTCGAAATTACCTGGTGTTGGGCAAAAGACGGCGTTAAGATTGGTATTACACCTTTTAAATAAGGAACAGGAGGAGGTTAACCAGTTTGGAAATACTTTAATAAAACTGAAACAGAACATTAAAAACTGCAGTATTTGCTATAACATTTCCGACCACAGCATTTGCGAAATTTGTACTTCGCACAAGCGAGATAAGGAAACCATTTGCGTGGTGGAAGATACCCGCGATGTAATGGCGATTGAAAATACAAGCCAATATTTCGGCGTTTACCATGTTTTAGGAGGGTTAATTTCGCCAATGGACGGCATCGGGCCAGCAGATTTATACATCGATGGTTTGGTTCAAAGGGTTTCTATGGGCGAAATTAAAGAAGTGATTTTAGCATTGAGTCCGAATATGGAGGGCGATACGACATTGTTTTATCTGTACAAAAGACTGAAAGAATTTAACATTCCCATCACGACAATTGCCAGAGGAATTGCTTTTGGCGGCGAACTGGAATATACCGATGAGATTACTTTGGGCCGTTCGATTATTACCCGAGTGCCTTACGAAACTGCAATGATGAAGTAAATGAGCAAGAAGATTTTTATTTTCGGTTGGTTAATGATTTTTGCTTTTGCCTTAAATGCGCAAGTCAAAATTCATTCTCATAATGATTATACCCATCAAAAACCTTTTTATGAGGCCGTTGCAAACAAAGTTTTTTCAATTGAGGCCGATGTTTTTGTAGTTGGCGATTCCTTAAGTGTTGCGCACAGCAGAAAGGAAATTAAATCCGGAAATACTTTGGAGAATCTTTACCTAAAGCCTATTGCGGCTTTATCTAAAACCAAAGCGTTTTACAGTTTTCAGTTGATGATTGATTTTAAAGACAGCTGGACGTCAACTTATCCGATTTTACAACGAGCCTTAAAATCTTATCAAAAGTATTTTTCCAAAGAAAATAAAAAGGTAACCATCGTCATCAGCCGCAACCGACCGGCAGATTCCACTTTTCATACTTTTAAAGATGTAAGTTTTGATGGCTTACCGAATGTAAATTACGCTCCCGAAGATTTGAATAAAGTAACGATGATTAGCGATAATTTTGCGATATATTCAAAATGGAAAGGTTTTGGCGAGATTTCGGAAGCAGATAAAACTAAATTAAAGACCTTGATTGATAATGCCCACAAAATCGGGAAACCTTTTCGTTTTTGGGGTGCACCGGATACTGAGACTAGTTGGAAGTTGTTGCATGATTTAGGCGCCGATATCATCAATACTGATAAAGTTACGGAGGCTACAACATATTTTAAAACAAATTAGATGGCATCAAGTCTTGATATTTGATTCTCTATACTCAATACTAAAAATGAACTTAAAAGATAAAGTTGTCATCATCACAGGCGCATCAAGCGGAATTGGAAAAGCCTGTGCTGAAGAATTTGCGAAACGTGGTGCAAATTTGGTTTTGGCTGCCCGTCAATATGTTACGCTTTGCGAAATCACAGCCGATTTAGAACAGAGATATAATATCAGAGCCGTTGCAGTACAGGCCGATGTGAGTAAAGAAGCAGATTGTGAGTTGATTATCAAGCAAACTTTGGTTTCTTTTCAGAAGATTGATATTCTAGTGAATAATGCAGGTTTATCTATGCGTGCTCTGTTCAATGATTTAGACTTATCGGTGCTTAAAAATTTGATGGATGTGAATTTCTGGGGGACGGTTTATTGCACAAAATATGCTTTGCCTGAGATTTTAAAAACCAAAGGAACGGTTGTTGGGATTTCTTCAATAGCCGGCTACCGTGGTTTACCAGGGAGGACGGGTTATTCTGCATCAAAATTTGCGATGAATGGTTTCATGGAATCGTTACGCACTGAACTTTTAAAAACAGGTGTTAACGTTTTAGTCGCTTGTCCGGGTTTTACAACTTCAAACATTCGTGTTGCAGCTTTGGCAAAAGATGGCGTTGCACATGGCGAAACGAGTATGGAAGAGGGAAAAATGATGACATCGGAAGAAGTGGCAAGCATCATTGCTGATGGCATTGAAAAACGTAAACGTACTTTGATTATGACAGGGCAAGGGAAATTAGCGGTATGGATGAATAAATTGTTTCCTGCTTTTGTAGATAAAAAGGTTTTCGATTTGTTTGCGAAAGAAAAGAATCCGCTGATGGAGAAGTAAAATGTAAGAGGGATGATGGAAAATGGGAGGGAAGATGTAATTTCATCGAAAGTCAATAGGCATTTTGAACCATCATCCATTTTACATCATCCATCTTCCATCCTTAACAAATCCACCACCCCAACAATTTCGTTTGTTTACTGTTGAATGGATAAGCCATTTTGAATATGATAAAATACCTCGTTTTTGTGATGCTCTTGTTTCAAACGATTATATCTTCAGCGCAGGTAAAAACAGCGAAAAACATTAATTATGCCGGCAATACTGAGGAAAAAAACACCCTTAATATTTTTTATAAAAATGATTCGGTAAAAAATAAGCCCGTTATAATTTTCATTCATGGCGGTTCATGGAGTAGTGGGAAGAAAGAAACTTATTGGTGGTTGGGTAGAAACTTTGCAAGGAAAGGCATCGTTACCGTAATTATAAATTATCCATTAGCACCAAATGCGCAATATGAAAAAATGGCCGATGATTGTGCGCTCGCTGTAAAATGGGTTAAGAATAATATTGCAAACTATACTGCAAGTGCTGATAAAATTTTTGTAATGGGTCATTCTGCAGGTGCACATTTGGGAGAACTTATTAATGCCGACCCGAAATATTTTCAGCATGCAGGAATTAAAAATCCAATTAAGGGAATGATTCTAAACGACCCTTTCGGATTAGATTTATATGAATATTTAATGGAAGCTGAAAAGGATGATTACTATTACGATTTCTTAAGAACGTTTACGGATAAACCTGAAGTTTGGAAATTAGCCTCTCCGTTGGATTATGTAAATAATATTAAAAATCCGCATTTATTTTTTTATGGAAGCAAAACTTATGGTGCCATTAAGTTGCAAACACCTAGATTGTACGAAAAGTTAAAGGCCAACAATATTCCTGTAGAAATAAGGGAAATTAAAGGTAAAAGCCATGTTCCTATGATTAGTCAGATGATATTTGGTGGGAATGACTTGTATAAGGATATTGTGGAGTTTATTAATAAGTTTAATTGAAGCTATAAGGTTTTTAAAACCTTATAGGATTGGAACAATCGTTTTCTAAACTAATCAATCATCATTTTTTCGGTATGGTCAAACAGACTAAAGTCCATAACCGTTTTGCCCTCTTCGTTATGGTAATGCATGATTTTAAATTTAGCATTCCACTCGATGTCTTCATCCTGGTAGCTCGTTCTGGTGTGGATGGTTTGTGCAAAAGTATCGTCAAAAGCTCTTAAGATTACAAAAATCTCCACTTCGGCAACTTTTAGTTCGTCTAACGTTTTCTCAAACATCGGGCTATCTTCTGTAATGGGATGTACTAATGTCCAGTTTAAAGAAAGCACACTGATTTTACTGCGTTCTAATTCCAAAGGATAAAAGCTGCGTTTGAGTTTGCCGTCAATAGTTTCGTTAAAAGTCATGAACATTTGGGCTTCCACATCAATTAAGGAGTTCTTCCTCAAATTCGCCAAGCGACACATCAACCCCGTGCGACCTTGATATGGCGCTATAACCATACGCTTACTAAAAGTAACTTTCGAAGTTGGTCTGCTAAAACGGCCATATAGTAATCCCGTTGCCAAAGCAAAAGCCAATAAACCCAGCATACTTTCAAATGCAGCCAGAATACTGGTAACGAAACCTTGCGGTGAAATGTGACCGTAACCAACTGTAGAAATGGTTTGTGCTGAAAAGAAAAACGCATCGAAAAATTGGTCGCGGAGGGTTGTGCCCTTAGCGCCATCTAAGTTTTCAATACCCACAAGGTTATAAGCAACGGCAAATAGCGTGTTCACAATGAGATAAGTGATTAAAATGACCATAAAGAAACGAGGCCAGCTCATGGTCACCAATCGGGTATAAGTATCATCAAACTTAAACCAAGGCAAGCCCGTCCGCTCTATATTCGGTGTTCCGTCGGTATTCAAAACACGTTGATTTTTGAGTACGGGAGCGGAGCCGAAACCCAAATCATCATTAAACTGTACTTTTCTCTTAAAGAAAGCCATATATTTTTAGAAAGATTTTGGAATTATAAAAAAGTATATCAATATTTGTTCTGTACAAACATGATAATTAAAAACTTAAATAACAATTGGTGGTGGCATAACGAAATTCGTTAGGCAAATTCTGTTGTTATATATTTTAAAATATTTTATAAACGATGAAAAGGATTGCCCAAAAAGCAATCCTTTTTTTTTATCACGCTTTTTTGCATCGAGCAAATTATTAACCACAGATGGAAAGGATGAACACAGATAAATAATAAACATGCGAAAATCTGTTTTTATATGTGGTAAGAAAAAAAGGAACATAAGGAGATATTATCGCATCGAAACGAAATGATAATTGGTCCGTGGAGACACGAACCAAGGCTTGAAGAAAATGATTAACCACAGATGGGAAGGATGAACACATATAAAATATTTAAAAAAATCTTTGTGTATCTGTGTTCATCTGTGGTTAAAATAAAAGGAAAATGAAAAGATACTATCGCATCGGTTCGTGTCATCACGAAACGAAATGATAATGGGTTCGTGGAGAAACGAACCAAGGCTTGAAAACATCAATATGAAAAGAATATTAAACCATTTATTTGAAAATAAGAGTTTCAGCAGGGAAGAGGCAAAGAATATCCTGATTTCTATTACACAGGGCGAATTCAATTCTTCCCAAATTGCTGCTTTTATTACGGCTTACGCCATGCGAAACATCACAGTTGATGAGTTACAGGGTTTCCGTGATGCGATGTTGGATTTAGGTATTAAAGTAGATTTCTCTGACTTCGAACTAATCGACCTTTGCGGTACCGGGGGCGATGGAAAAGATACTTTTAACATTTCTACACTTTCTTCTTTTGTAGTGGCAGGGGCAGGGCATAAAGTGGCCAAGCATGGAAATTATGGTGTTTCTTCAGGTTGCGGTTCATCAAATGTGATGGAATATTTGGGTTATAATTTCACAAACGACCAGGATATTTTAAAACGTAATCTAGATAATGCGGGGATTTGCTTTTTACATGCGCCTTTGTTCAACCCCGCGATGAAGATTGTAGCACCGATTCGTAAAGACTTGGGTATCAAAACATTCTTCAATATGTTAGGGCCAATGGTAAATCCATCTCAACCTAAATATCAAATGGTTGGTGTTTTTAGCTTAGAACTGGCTCGTTTGTACAATTACCTATATCAGAATACGACTAAAAATTACACCATCGTGCATGCCCTTGAGGGTTACGATGAAATCTCTCTTACTTGCGATGTGAAAACTTTCAACAATAAAGGCGAAAGTATTTTAACGCTGAATGATATGGGTTTTGAAAAGGTTGCTACCAATGATATCAAGGGCGGCGATACGGTAGAATCATCAGCGAAAATCTTTATGGATGTGCTAAACGGAGAGGCAACTGATGTTCAAAATAATGTGGTGCTTTGTAATTCGGCTTTGGCAATTAAAACCATAAAACCAACGGCAAGTTTTGCAGATTGTTTTTACGAGGCTGAAGAATCTTTATCAAGCAAAAAAGCTTTAGAAAGTTTTAAAAAGTTGGTTGCATAATGAAAGACCTAAAATTAAAAGTTTGCGGAATGAAGTTGGCAGCAAATATTGCTGCGGTTGCAAGCTTACAACCTGATTATTTGGGTTTTATTTTTTATGAGAAATCGCCAAGGTTTATCAGCGATGTTTCAGCAGAGCTGATTAAATATATTCCGTCAGAAATTAAAACGGTAGGTGTTTTTGTTGATGAGGATTTGGAAACTGTTAGCAAAAAAGTAAATCTATATCAGTTAAAAGCTGTTCAGTTACATGGAAACGAATCGCCAGAATATTGTGCAGCATTGAAAACTTCGTTTAATAGTTTGGAAGTGATTAAGGCTTTCGGTGTAGATGAAGATTTTGATTTTGCCGCATTGAATGATTATTTGAGTGTAGTGGATTACTTTTTGTTCGATACCAAAACGAAAGCGCATGGTGGTTCTGGAAAAACATTTGATTGGGCGATTTTGGATAGTTATGAATTGGATAAGCCTTACTTTTTAAGTGGCGGAATTGATTTGGAACATGCAGCAGCAATATCAAAAATAGATGATTTTAGATTATATGCATTAGATATTAATAGCAGGTTTGAAATTGAACCTGGAGTAAAGGATGCGGAGAAGATAAGGGAGTTTGTAGCGAAGCTTGGTAACTAGTTTTTGCAGCATGCAATTCCCCTCTTTTAGAGGGGTGTCCGAAGGACGGGGTGTTACCTTTGTCCTGGCCGGACGGGCTCTTTTCTTTTGACCGCAAAAGAAACAAAACTCCCGGCTCAAAATTTTTCTTTTGAAGTTAGTGGTTTGGCTTGGACTGGCTAACCCGAAAAATTTGTTAGGCCGGATTGGAGTAGAACGTAGGTGGAGTGGTGAGGCTTTGTTAGATGGAATAATAAGTGGCGAAGAAATAAAAGCATAAATAAAGGATTCATTGGCGTCGGTTTCAACCGACGGATTGATAAAAAATATTATGAAATACAAAGTAAACGAAAAAGGATATTACGGAGATTTTGGTGGAGCGTACATCCCGGAGATGCTTTACCCGAACGTAGAGGAATTGCGTCAAAACTATTTAAAGATTATTGATGATGCCGATTTTCAAAAAGAATTTCATCAATTATTAAAAGATTATGTTGGGCGCCCGTCGCCACTATATTTGGCTAAAAGATTATCTGAAAGGTATGGCGCAAACATTTTCCTGAAAAGGGAGGATTTAAACCATACCGGAGCACATAAAATTAACAATACCATCGGACAAATTCTTTTGGCCGAAAAGCTAGGTAAAAAAAGAATCATCGCCGAAACAGGGGCAGGTCAGCATGGCGTTGCAACGGCTACCGTTTGCGCTTTGCGTAATCTGGAGTGTGTAATTTACATGGGCGAAGTGGATATCGAGCGACAAGCACCAAATGTTGCCCGCATGAAAATGTTGGGTGCAAAGGTTGTTCCTGCAAGTTCGGGAAGTAAAACCTTAAAAGATGCCACTAATGAGGCTATGCGTGATTGGATAAACAATCCTGTTGATACGCATTACATTATCGGTTCGGTGGTTGGTCCGCATCCTTATCCCGATATGGTTGCTTTATTTCAGTCCATTATTTCAGAAGAAACTAAAAAACAGTTAATAGAACAAACCGGTAGCGACCAACCTGACTATGTTTTGGCTTGTGTAGGTGGTGGAAGTAACGCCATGGGTATGTTCTATCATTTCATGGATGACGAAAATGTTAAGCTTATAGCTGTGGAGGCTGCGGGTAAAGGCGTTTCAAGTGGATTCTCTGCCGCAACAACTTACCTAGGTAAAGAGGGCGTTTTACACGGCAGCAGAAGTATCTTAATGCAGACTGAGGATGGTCAAGTTGTAGAACCGCATTCAGTTTCTGCCGGTTTAGATTACCCCGGAATTGGCCCTCAACATGCACATTTGTTTAAAACCGGTCGCGGGCAATACGTTTCTATTACCGATGAAGAAAGTTTAGATGCCGGTTTATTACTAACTCAATTGGAGGGAATTATTCCTGCAATTGAAAGCGCTCACGCTTTAGCCTACTTAGAGAAAATGGAATTTAAACAAGGCGAAAATGTGGTAGTTTGCTTGTCGGGCAGGGGCGATAAGGACTTAGATACTTATATAAAATATTTTAATTTATAACCTCTAAATCCCCTAAAAGGGACTTTGAGGTAATTTTTTACACAATTAATAAAGCCCCTTTAGGGGTTTGGGGTATGAATAGAATCAAACAACTCTTCCAAGAGAAGATAAATATATTATCAATTTATTACACAGCCGGTTATCCAAATATTGGCGATACGATTCAAGTTGCCGAGGCTTTAGAAAAATCTGGTGCGGATATGCTAGAGATTGGTTTCCCATATTCAGACCCTGTGGCTGATGGTCCAGTGATTCAGGCAAGCAGCAAGAAATCTTTAGACCAGGGCATGACACTTAAACTGCTCTTTGAACAATTGAAAGATTTGCGTAAAAACGTTACCATTCCTGTTTTATTGATGGGTTATGTAAATCCTGTTTTGCAATTCGGTGTAGAGAATTTTTGTAAAGCCTGTGCTGAAGTTGGCGTTGATGGTTGCATTGTTCCGGATTTACCAATGGTAGAATATGAGGAGTTTTACAAAGGTTGTTTTGAGGAACACAATTTAAGTAATGTGTTTTTAATTACGCCTCAAACAGCTGATGAACGTATTCATAAGATTGACGGATTAACCAATGGATTTATTTATCTGCTTTCTTCTTCTGCAACAACAGGTAAAAACTTGGAAGTTGGTGATACTACAGAAACTTATTTCAGCAGAATTAAAAATATGAATCTTAAAAACCCAACGATGATTGGTTTTGGTATTAGTGATAAACAAACTTTTGATAAAGCTTGTTCTTATGCCAATGGAGCAATTATTGGAACTGCTTTCGTAAGAGCAATTGAGAATGGCAATATTGAGGAAAGGGTAAGTGAGTTTATGAATAAGTTTAAAGGTTAAGCATGTACCGCAAAGCACACAAATTTTTTTGTAAAGAACGGTAAGTTTTAAAAAAGCAGAATTAAGCATGCAAAAGATAGATAGAGATAAAGAAGTTCTCATTGATTATTCTATCAATATGGCAAAAGTTTTTATAAGAGAATGCCAAGAATTTTATCCGTTTGCAGCAACAATAGGAATTGATGGTGAACTTATCCCATTACTTAATTACGATGGAAATGAGTTTTCCTCAAGCGTAGATGTACTTTTGGATTTAAACAACCTATTGAATTCGCAGTTAGGAAACACAAAAAGAGCTTATGCTTTAGCATATGATGTTTCGATAACAAAGAATGAAAAGAAAAGCGATGCTCTTGCTGTCAAAATAAAGCATTTAGAATCAGAAGAAGTTGTAATATATTATTTTAGCTATGTTTCAGGAGCGGATAATAATGTTGAGATTTTAGATTCATGGGGAGAGATACAATAGTTTAAAAACTAAGGAATATCCAATTCTAGTCGTAGCGCCTCGCTACGACTTTTTTTTATTGTGTCCTGGCCGGACTGGCTTTTTTCTTTTGACCACAAAAGAAACAAAACTCCCGGCTGAAAATTTTTCTTTTGAAGTTAGTGGTTTAGCTTGGATAAGCTAACCCGAAAAATTTGTTAGGCCGGATTAAAGTAGAACGGGGATGATGTGGTGAGGCTTAGCTGGATGGAAAGGTAAGGTGTACGAGCAAATTGTGATAAATCGTCATTTCGACCGAAGCGGAGAATCTTTAAATAAACTTGGCACAAGGTCAAAGATTACTCAATTGCGCTGCGCTTCATTCGAAATGACGACTTGTTGCATTTTTATCTTACCCAATTCTCATAACTCATTTTAAACTTTACTTCGCTTTTATTTACCATTCCGACACTTTTCCACCTTTTTTTTTGTAAAACTTTTCTGCTCTGGTATTCGAGGCAGTTCCTAGCCAAACAGTTTGTTTTGTTTGACTGAAGTACCAATCCATCATCAATCGATGCAGCGCTTTGCCGACGCCTTTGCCCTCAAATTCCGGTCTTAAAAATAAAGCCCAGATATCGTTCTCTCCCAAATCCACGATAGAGAAGACTACGATTGCACCATCGATTTCACAAACCCAGCCTTTGCCACGTTGAATGATAAACTCCTCGCAGTCTGTATCCGTTACGAGCACAGGGTTAGACAAGTTGTTTTCTTTGACTGTATGTCTGACGATTTGGATTTGTGGTATATCCGATATTTCTGCCTGGCGGTAAATCATAAAACTAAAATATTAAATGTATTTTCATTATCGTCATTTCGACCGTAGCGGAGAAATCTTTGTCTTAGTGATTGGTGTCTCACTAACCACGGATTAATGAGCGTTTCGGTTGGTGAGAAACCAACCTATAGAAAAATGTTTATTAGCGATTTGTAGCTCCCTTTTTATTTCAAGTTGCATTGATGGTTTATTTGTTCCTTGCAATTACCCAATTTTTCTAAACCCGACCGACATGGAAATACTTTTTATTGAAGCTACTTTGAATATGCTGTCATGCTGAGGTACGAAGCATCTGCAACCGATGAGACAGATGCTTCATTCTTCAGCACGACAGAAGTTAAAAAGATTGTAATAAAGGGCGGGACTGCTGTTTCAAAAGAACTACAGGCATTGCTTTCCAAAAAAGAAAAAATGTCTGCTTGTCACAATTTTTGTGAGCGACTAAAATCTTTCAAAAAAATAATCATTCTTAAAATCTTGCTTAAAAGTGCCTATAGTCTACATTTAGTACTGACCAAATTTCATTTGACAATTCGATGATTGTTGATTTCTGAAATGGTTCTACATTTGCTTAACGGTGTTAGATTATTTACACTTAATAAATTCCGTCATGGGAAGTAAAGAAAGAATTCTACGTTTAAAAGATGAAACCAGAACAAACATTCTGGATGCTGCCTTGAACATTGTTCAAACTGAGGGTTGGCAGGCATTGAGTATGCGTAAAATTGCCGACCAGATTGAATACACCGCACCGATAATTTACGAATACTTTTCGAACAAAGAGGGAATTTTGCTTGAATTAACAAGAAGAGGTTACCTGATTTTGGCGAAAGATATTCGTGAAGCCAGAGACAAACATGAATCTGCTGAAGATAAAATGGAAGCCATGTGGGTTGCTTACTGGAACTTTGCTTTTGCCAACAAAGAATTTTATCAACTGATGTACGGCGTTGACATGGTTTGCTGCAATGTGAAAAGTGCAATGCCTGAAGCAGAAAATGTTGGCTCAATGTTAGGCGATGTAATTGAATCTTTGTTCGTGAAAAAACCGGTTTCTGAAGATGATATCTGCATGAAGTATTATACCTATTGGTCGATTATTCATGGTTTGATTTCCATTAATCTGGTTCGCCCTAATGGAAGAACAACCGATGAGCTTAATCAACAAATTTTAAAAGATGCCATTAAAGGTATCACACTATCTATAAACAATTAAAATTTTTTTACCCGATAATTTAACACTGTTAGATTATTTATACACTTTAAATCCACTATAATTTTTAATCATATGAATGCTATCCATCGTCTTTTTATTTTACTTAACAGTGTTAAACAGTTTAACCAAGTTAAGTCACTGTTAATTATTACTACATTATCCATAATTTTGGTGAGCTGTAAATCATCTCCAGACCAAACTGCTGCAGCGCCACCACCGCCGGTTTTGCCTGTAAGCCTTGTTAATGAAAGCACAGAAACTACATTTATCGAATATCCTGCATCGATACAAGGTGCGGTTGATATCGATGTTCGTCCGCAGGTTAGCGGCTATTTGCAAAGTGTTTTGGTTAATGAGGGTGCTTATGTATCTGCCGGACAAACACTTTTCAAAATCAATGAAAATTCTTATCGTGAGGCTTTAAATAATGCCAAAGCAAGTTTACATGCTGCCGAAGCTGCCATTTTAAATGCTCAGTTGGAAGTTGATAAATTAACACCATTGGTTCAAAATAAGGTTGTTTCTGAGTTTCAATTGAAGACTGCAAAAACCGCTTACAAAATTGCTCAAGCCAATGCCGAGCAAGCCAAAGCAAGTGTTGCATCGGCTCAAATTAACTTAGGTTATACCAATGTTAAAGCAACAGTAAGCGGCTATATCGGTCGTATACCTAAGAAACAGGGAAGTTTGGTTTCGCCAACTGACCAAATTGCTTTAACTCAATTATCTGATATCCACGAAGTGCATGTTTACTTCGCTTTAGCGGAAAATGATTTTAACAGTTTCAATGCGAATTATCCGGGTAAAAGTCCTGCAGATAGAATTAAACATCTTCCGGCAGTTGAATTGGTTTTGGCCGATAATTCCATCTATCCAATCAAAGGTAAAATTGATATGATTGACGGTCAGTTCGATAAAAATACCGGTGCCATTACTTTGAGAGCAAGTTTTCCTAATGCTAGTGGAACTTTACGTTCGGGAAATACAGGTAAACTTCGCTTAGGTTTAAAACATGATGATGCCATTTTAATTCCTCAATCGGCAACCGTTGAAATGCAGGATAAAGTTTTCGTATTCGCACTGAGCAAAGGCAACAAAGTGAGCAAAATGCCAATCACGGTTGTAGGTAAAAGCGGAAATAATTACCTGGTTAAAGATGGTGTTAAATCGGGCGACCAAATCGTGCTGAGCGGTTTAGACCGTTTGCAAGAGGGTCAAGTAATTACACCTGAGAAAGCGACAGATAAGGCAGCTCAAGTAGTTCATAAATAGAAAGAAGTCCGAAGTCAGAAGAGAGATTAAAGACCAAAGTTGAAAGACTAAAGCTTAAATACCAAAGACTAAAGCAGAAAGACTAAAGCTGAAAGACCAAAGCCTAAACTTTAAGGACCAGGGAGTTGAAAGCTTAAAGTTAAAAGAAAATAAAATTAAGTAATAGGTTATGCGTTCTGCGCTCCCTCCCCTCTGGGGAGGGTTGGGGTGGGGCTTAAATAAAAAAAAATGTTCAAGATATTTATACAAAGGCCCGTATTGGCAACCGTTATCTCCATATTGTTGGTGATATTGGGGGTACTTGGTCTAACAAAATTGCCTTTACAACAGTTCCCTGATATTGCGCCGCCATCAGTTTTGGTTACGGCTGTTTATCCGGGAGCAAATGCCGAAACGGTTTTACGTTCGGTAGCGCCATCGCTTGAAGAATCGATAAATGGTGTAGAAAACATGACTTACATGAGTTCTACTGCAAGTAATGATGGTTCGTTAGCGATTACAGTGTTCTTCAAATTGGGTACAAATGCCGACCAGGCTGCAGTTAACGTTCAAAATCGTGTGGCGCAAGCGACAAGTCAGTTACCTGCAGAAGTGGTGCAGCAAGGGGTAACCACTGCCAAACAACAGAACAGTTTCATCATGGCTATTGGTTTATACACGGAAGATGAGGCGAAATACGACCAAACTTTCGTAGCCAACTACGCCCAAATCAATATTATTCCTGAAATCAAACGTATTCCAGGGGTAGGTTCAGCATCAATTTTTGGTGGCGTAAAAGATTATTCGATGCGTGTATGGTTAAATCCAACGCAAATGGCAACTTATCAGGTTACGCCAAACGAAATCATGCGGGCCATTCAGGATAAAAGTTTGGAGGCTGCTCCGGGTAAATTCGGAGAGAAAAGTAAAGAAGTTTTCGAATACGTAATCAAATATAAAGGTAAACTAACCAAACCTGAAGAATATGAAAATATTGCTATACGCTCCAATGCCGACGGTTCTATCCTGCACCTGAAAGATGTTGCAAGAATTGAACTTGGTGCTTATTCTTACAACAGTATTACCCGTATCAATGGCAAAAAAGCCATTGTAATTGGTATTATTCAGTTGGCAGGTTCCAATTCGAACGATATCCAGGTGGCGATTAATAAACTGATGGAAAAGCAAGAAAAGACTTTTCCGGCGGGCATTAAAAAGAATATTTTCTATAGTACAAAAGTTTCTTTAGACCAATCGATTGAACAAGTTGAGCATACTTTGGTGGAAGCCTTTATTTTGGTTTTCATCGTGGTGTTCTTGTTTCTGCAAGATTTCAGGTCGACATTAATTCCTGCAATTGCCGTTCCTGTAGCCATTTTGGGTACATTCTTCTTTATGCAATTGTTCGGATTCTCCATCAATTTATTAACCTTATTCGCTTTAATTCTGGCGATTGGTATTGTGGTGGATGATGCGATTGTGGTCGTCGAGGCGGTACATGCCAAGATGGAGCACAAACATTTAGGCCCGAAAGCGGCTACCCACGAGGCGATGCACGAAATTACTGGTGCCATTATTTCCATCACATTGGTTATGGCAGCGGTATTCTTACCGGTTGGTTTTATGGAGGGTTCGACAGGGGTTTTCTACCGTCAGTTTGCCTTTACCATGGCGATTGCGATTGTAATTTCAGCGGTTAACGCATTGACTTTAAGTCCGGCGCTCGCAGCCTTATTCTTAAAAGACAATCACTCTAATCATAATGGAAAACCTGAGGAGAAACCAAACTTTAAACAACGCTTCTTCAACGGATTCAACCACAGTTTCAACTCTTTAACCAACCGTTATGTTGGCGGCTTAAAGTTTTTGGTTCGCCACAAATGGTTGAGTATGGGTGGCTTGGCTTTAATTACTTTGGCTACAGTTTTCATGGTGAAAACTACACCTGCAGGCTTTATTCCAACGGAAGACCAGGGCTTTATTGCTATTGCAGTGAATACACCATCGGGAACATCGCTAGACGGAACACAAAAAGTAATGACGCAGGCAGAAGATGTGTTGAGCAAACTAGATGCATCAAGAGACGTAATCGCAGTTTCGGGTTTCAACTTGCTGACCAATTCTACCAGTCCGTCATCAGCTGTTGTTTTTGTATTGCTTAAACCAAACGAAGAACGAGGCGCCGTGAAGAACATTGAGGAAATCATGAATCAAGTGCGTGGAAAATTAGGGGCCATTTCTGGCGGTAGTTTCTTTGTATTTAGTTTTCCAACAGTTCCGGGTTTCAGTAATGTGGAGGCTTTGGATATGGTTTTACAAGATAAAACAGGCGGTAAGCTGGATAAATTTAGTGGAATCTCTCAACAATTTATAGGCGAGTTGATGAAACGCCCAGAAATTGCCGTGGCCTTTACCAGTTTCAAAGCAGATTATCCGCAGTTACAATTGGATATCAACGATGAAAAAGCAGACCAATTGGGTGTAAATGTGAAAGACATTCTGCAAACGATGCAGACTTATTTTGGTAGCGCACAGGCTTCGGATTTCAATCGTTTCGGTAAATATTATCGTGTGGTTGTTCAGGCTGATGTTCAGGACAGGGCAGACCCATCATCAATCGACCGGGTATTTGTAAAAAGCAATCGTGGTGAAATGGTACCTTTGAATACTTTGGTAAAACTGAGTCGTATTTATGGTTCGGAAACGGCATCAAGGTATAATCTTTTCAATTCGATTTCCATCAATGCGATTCCAAAACCAGGCTTTAGTTCTGGTCAGGCCATTAAAGCGATTGAAGAAGTGGCTGAAAAACAATTGCCAGCAGGATATAGTTACGAATTTTCAGGTCAAACACGCGAAGAAATTTCTTCAGGTGGACAATCGACCGTGATATTCTTATTGTGTTTGGTATTCGTTTACTTCCTGCTATCTGCACAGTATGAAAGTTATATCTTACCATTGGCGGTAATTTTATCTATCCCTGCCGGAATATTTGGCGTATTCGTTGCCATCGGTTTAACAGGAATTCAAAACAATATTTATGTTCAGGTGGCACTGATTATGCTTATCGGTTTGCTTGCTAAAAATGCGATTCTGATTGTAGAATTTGCGGTGCAGAGAAGAAAAGCGGGACAACCTCTGGTTTCATCAGCTTTGGAAGCTGCAAAATCGAGGTTACGACCGATTATCATGACTTCATTGGCTTTCATCGTAGGTTTAATCCCGATGATGGGGGCAACAGGACCGTCGGCTCAAGGTAACCACTCCATTAGTATTGGTGCTGCAGGTGGTATGATTTCAGGTGTAATTTTAGGATTGTTCTTCATTCCGGTACTCTTTGTCATCTTCCAATCTATCCAAGAAAAATTATCAAAAAAATCACAAGAGGTTGTTCAACATTATCATGAGGAAGAACCTGTAAATCACGTTGTATATGAAACGGTTTAATAGTATTACCATCTTGCTCCTTGCCTTAATCTGGAGCGGATGTTCGGTTTCTAAAGATTTATCCTTGCCTAATGTTGTGCCGGGATTGTTTAGAAACACTACACCTAAAGACTCATCGAGCATTGGCACCTTGCCCTTAAAAAGCTTTATCAGTGACCTTACGGTTCAGAATTTAATCGATACCGCATTGCTGAAAAATTACGATATGCAAATTGCGTTGAAGAATATCGATGCGGCGGAAGTGTTGTTCAAACAATCAAAATTGGGTTATTTACCTGAACTAAAGTTGCAAGTTGCGGCAAGTTCAAGTCGCCCATCTGATAACAGTTTAAACGGATTAAGCTTGAATTCATTTACAGGTTCTACCCATATCGAGGATTATACCGCAAACCTTGGTGTGTTTTGGGAGGCCGATATCTGGGGGAAAATCCGCAATCAAAAAGCTGGCGCTTTAGCCAGTTTTTTGCAGACCGAAGAGGCTCGTAAAGCAGTTCAAACCCGTTTAGTTGCTAACGTTGCACAAGGTTATTATAATCTTTTGATGCTTGATGCGCAATTAGAAATCGCAAAGAAAAACTTAAAGCTAAACGATAGTACGCTTAGGATTATCAATTTACAGTTTGATGCTGGTCAGGTGACTTCCTTGGCGATACAACAAGCGGAAGCGCAACAATTGATTGCCGCCGGATTGGTTCCTCGCCTGGAGCAAAATGTAACCTTACAGGAGAATGCTTTGAGTGTTTTAATCGGTACCTTGCCTAAGGCAATAACCCGCACTAGTCGTTTGGATAAAATGAATCTACCGACAGATTTGAATGCCGGTTTTCCATCGGCTTTGCTAAGTCGCAGGCCGGATATTAAATCTGCTGAACTGGCACTGAACGTAGCTAATGCTAAAGTTGGTGTGGCAAAAGCAAGTTTATATCCGTCGTTAATCATCACCGCAAGCGGCGGCGTAAACTCATTCAAAGCCAGCAATTGGTTTAGCATGCCGGCATCGTTGTTTGGTTTGGTTTCTGGAGGCATTACACAGCCAATTTTTCAAAGAGGCCAGCTGAAATCTAATTTAGAACTGGCTAAAATCGATAGAGAGAAAACGGTAATTCAATTTCGTCAATCGGTAATCAATGCAGTAGGAGAGGTTTCTGATGAATTAACCAAAGTGGAGAAATTGAAAACACAATATAGCATTGCCGCTAAAAGAGCGCAAACTTTACAGCAAGCATCTAAAAATGCAAGTTTGTTGTTTAAAAGCGGCATGGCGAACTATTTAGAGGTGATTACCGCTCAAGGGAATTTATTGCAAAGCGAACTGGAACTAACTACGATTAAAACAGAGCAGCTGAATGCGGTTGTTGGGTTGTATCGATCGTTAGGTGGAGGTTGGAACTAAATTCCCCATTACAGCCTTCCAAAGTAGAAGAAAGAATTATTCGATAGGAAACACGCAGATAAACACTTTGCTCTAGTTAATAATTAATGTTTAAACTAAAAGTTAGAAAGGCTACGAAACAGAAGAGGCAGATTAATCTCTGTCTCTTCTGTTTCATTAGAAGATGAAGCCTACTTTATAACTGCCTCAAATGGCATTCTGGCTTGAATTCCTGAGCTGGAAATTACTTTTTTCATTTGTTGATAAAGCATATAATTGTCGCCTAATTCCTGTTTGGTGTAATAGGTTTTAATTCTGTCAGTACTTTCATCCATAAAAGATTTCAATGGATCTATTACGTCAGGATATTCTACAACTTTATACTCTTTCAGTTTTGCCTTTTTTGCTGCGGCTTTAATTGCATCGTTAAAACTTCCTATTCTGTCTGCCAATCCAATCTGAACGGCATCAGTTCCAATCCAAACATGGCCGCCACCAATGCTATCAATATAAGCCTTGCTTTTCTTTCTTCCATCAGCCACGCGACTAACAAAACCACTGTAAATTCTGTTCAATTCATTTTGGATAATAAATCTTTCACCTGCTGTCATCGGACGATTTGTGGCCATTATATCCGCATATTTACCTGTCTTAACGCCATCAAAAGTAATACCTAATTTATTGGTCATTAGGTTTTGGAAATTCGGAATAATTCCGAACACACCAATCGAGCCTGTTATGGTATTTGGCTGAACAAAAATACTATCTGCCGCACAGCCAATGTAATAACCGCCTGATGCAGCAACATCGCCAAAGGATGCAATAACTGGCTTCTCTTTTTTAGTTAAAACAATCTCTCTCCAAATCACATCAGATGCCAAAGCACTACCACCTGGAGAATTAACACGGATTACAATCGCTTTAATATCATCATCTAAGCGTGCTTTTCTAATTGCCCTCGAAATACGTTCCGATCCAATTTGATTATCAGATCCCTCGCCACCGCTAATTTCGCCATTGGCGTAAATTATGGCAATTTTATCTTTGCCAGAACCAGTGTCTGTATTGTTTTTTGCGTAATCGTTAATGGTAACCGAGCGAATATTTTCGCCTTTGGTTCTGCCCGATAAGCCTTTTAATTCTTCTAAAATCTGATCTTTATATTTCAATCCATCAATCATTTTAAAATTAACGGCATCTTGTGGTTGCTGAACTTTATAATTATCGGCAATGTTATATAAACTGTCTTTTTGAATATCCCTACTTTGAGCAATATCGGTTAAAAATGTATTGTACAAACCGCCAACATAGGCAGTAACCTGCTTTCGGTTATAATCACTCATTTTATCAAGAATGTATGGCTCTACGGCACTTTTGTAATTTCCTACACGGATAACCTGCATCTCAACCCCAACTTTTTCAAGTGTTCCCTTAAAAAAAGTAAGCTCAGAACTAAAGCCCTTAAATTCTAGGGCACCTTCGGGGTTCAGGTAAATCTTATCAGCAACTGAAGCTAAATAATACGCCCCTTGCGTATAAACTTCGCTGTAGGCAATAATTTTCTTGTGTGATTTTTTAAAATCGATTAAAGCATTTCTAACCTCACGCATGGTTGCAAAACCCGCATTTGGGCTGCTTACATTCAGGAATATACATTTAATATTATCGTCTGCTTTGGCTCTCTGTAGCGATTTCAATAAATCGTTTAGTCCAATTCCCTCTTTTTCCTCGCCACCAATAATAGGAATGTTACCAAAAGGATTTTTTGGTGTACGTTCTGTTATCGCCTGATCAAGATTTAAAAATAGAACTGAATTGTTTGTTACGGTTACTGTTTTATCGCTATCTATCGAAGAAATTGCACCTACTATAACTACAAAAATTATAATTACAATAATAATGGATGATAGGAAAAAGCCTAGCATGGATGCAAATAGATACTTAAAAAAATCTTTCATTTAAATGTTTTAGTTTTGTAGGGTAAAGATATAAAAATACCCGATGCTTAATATGGCTTTAGAGTACACAACTGCTTATTTGTTACTAGGTGGTAATTTGGGTAATAGGGAAGAGAGCTTGCTCAGCGCAATTAAGCTAATAAACGATAATATTGGGGAAATTGAGACAACTTCTTCCTTGTATGAAACTGCAGCTTGGGGTAAAACAAACCAACCATCATTCCTAAATCAAGCTGTTGCGGTAAGAACAAAATTACCAGCTATGGAGGTGTTGGATAAAGCTTTGGAAATTGAACAAATTTTGGGCAGAATTAGAAAAGATAAATGGGGCGAAAGGTTAATAGACATCGATTTGATACTGTTTGGCAATGAGGTTATTAACATCGAAAATAAACTCCAGGTGCCACACCCACACATGCAAAGCCGTAAATTTGTAATGATACCGCTGTATGAAATCGCACCAAATGTAATACACCCAATTTTGGGGAAAACTATTGGGGAAATCTGCAAAAATATTACAGACAATTTGGTCGTTAAGAAATTGTAAATTACTAGCTTTGTTTTATGCAAGATGAAAATGATAATCATCCCTTAGATTTATCATATCTTACAGAAATGGTTGGTCATAATCCAGAATTTATGATCGAAATTTTTGATACGTTTATTGAACAAACTCCTTTCTATTTAGCAGAATTGGAAGATGCTTTATCCATCGAAAACTGGGATAAGGTTGGCAATTGTGTGCACAAAATTAAGCCTACGTTTAGTTATGTGGGGCGTAATGATGTCAAAGATTTTGTTCAATCAATAGAAAATAATGCCCGCAACGAAATTGCTGTAGAGCAAATTCCGGCAGATGTAGAGCGATTGAAAGAAATTTTGGTGGAGATTTACGCCCAATTGGAAGTGGCAAAAAAAGACATTCAATCAAAATTATAGATTGTTTTTTCGAAAAGCGGGGGTCGGTTTCAATGGGTTATTGCGGTCCTGCTTTGCACTATATCTTTTTTGTAGATAAGTAATAATAGTCATCCCATGAATATTGGCTACAGGCATATCTTCATCGGAAGACTACAATACGGAAACAAAAAAGTATATCGCTACAATCAGGCTTATTTTACTCAATTTTCTGCGACTATTAAAGCCTAACCAGCGTTTCTTGCTATCCCTCTAAAATGTAATATTGATAGCGCTATATAAAGCACCAAAACAAAAGGAATTGCCGCAAATTGTAAAACTGCAATTAAAATTGCTGATAACATCAAAAAGATAAACTTGATTTTATTTTTCGCCCAGCTTAAATCGCTAAACTTTAGAGAGAAAATTTTTATTTCGCTTACTAATAGAAAACTCGTAATTGCTATGATCGCAATAAGTAAAATAGTAGAGCCAATTACTTGAGGATAATCTGTAGCAATAAACGGCAATGAACAAATAAATAACGTATTCATCGGTGTATTTAAACCAATAAAATCATCTGTCTGTCTTAAATCGTTATTAAATTTCGCTAAACGAAGAGCAGAAAAAACAGTAATGAGGAAGCCTAAATATGGCAGATATTCTGAAGAATAATCACTAACTTTTAACAACTGAAACATAATTACTCCAGGCAAAAAGCCAAAGCTTACCATATCAGCCAACGAATCTAAATCTTTTCCAATTGCCGATTTTACATTTAATAAACGGGCAACCATCCCATCAAAAAAATCGAAAATACCGGAAAGAATTACGAAGTATGCTGCGGTTTCTAATTCGCCTTTAAATGCAAAAACGATTCCAATACAACCAGAAAATAAGTTTGCACAGGTAATCGCATTAGGGATATGCCTTTTCATATATGGAAGATGGAAGAGGGAAGATGGAATGGAATACTTTTTCCATTTACCATCTTCCATTTTACCTAGTTAGCTGTTCATCGAAATTAAAAATTCTTCGTTGCTTTTTGTGCCTTTTATTTGTGCTTGTACAAACTCCATTGCCTCTTGACTATTCATATCTGCAAGGTGATTACGTAAAATCCAAACACGTTGTAAAGTATCTCTATCAAGCAATAAATCATCTCTACGTGTACTCGATGCTATAATATCAATTGCAGGGAAGATACGTTTGTTCGATAATTTACGATCTAATTGTAACTCCATGTTACCTGTACCTTTAAATTCTTCGAAAATAACCTCATCCATTTTCGAACCTGTATCGGTTAAGGCCGTTGCTAAAATAGTTAATGAACCGCCGTTTTCGATGTTACGAGCCGCACCAAAGAAACGTTTAGGTTTATGTAAAGCATTGGCATCAACACCACCCGATAATATTTTACCCGAAGCCGGAGCTGTTGTATTGTAAGCTCTCGCTAACCTGGTAATCGAATCTAAAAGGATAACCACATCATGACCACTTTCTACCAATCGTTTTGCTTTTTCAAGAACGATGTTGGCAATTTTTACGTGGCGCTCAGCTGGTTCGTCAAAAGTAGAGGCAATAACCTCAGCTCTTACGCTACGGGCCATATCTGTTACCTCTTCTGGACGCTCATCAATTAAAAGGATAATTAAATAAACCTCTGGATGGTTTTTAGCAATGGCATTGGCAACTTCTTTAAGCAAATTAGTTTTACCTGTTTTCGGTTGCGCAACAATTAAACCACGTTGTCCTTTACCAATCGGGGTAAATAAATCCATAATACGGGTAGAGTAGTTGCTGTTATCCGTAAATAAATTTAATTTCTCCGTAGGGAAAAGTGGTGTCAAATAATCAAATGGAACACGGTCACGAACTTCAGCAGGGATTCGTCCGTTGATGGTTTCTACACGAACCAAAGGAAAATATTTTTCACCCTCTTTCGGCGGACGAATACTACCCTTTACTGTATCACCCGTTTTTAAGCCAAAAAGTTTAATTTGAGACTGAGATACATAAATATCATCAGGAGAAGTTAAGTAATTATAATCTGCAGAGCGTAAGAAACCGTAACCATCAGGCATAATTTCTAAAACACCCTCATTTGTGATTACATTATCGAAATCTAAGTTAGAATAACTGTTTTCATTTTTATGATGATTGCCGCCGCTTGGTTGCTTTTGTTGCCTATTATCTTCGCGTTGAGGCTTTTCTTGTTTTTCTCTTGGCTCTTGTTTTTGTCTCGGAGCAACTGATACAGGTTCTGCACTTTCTTCAATCAAAGCAGAAATTGGTTTACTGCTGCCTTCTTCCGATTCAATAATTCTGTCTGGCTGTTTTTCAGCTTGTTGCTGCTGATGTTGGGGTTCATCAAACAAAGTAACCGAATCTCTTCTTCTTTCGATTGGAGCTGCTGGTTCATCTTTACTTAACCTCGCCCTTTTTTTAACTGGTTTCTCCGCGGCTGAAGTCGGAGCAGCTGATGCGACAACCTTTGGTGGTTTTTCTGCCTTTGGAGCTTTTGCCTTTGAAACTGGCACAGCAGCAATTTCAGTTTCAACAATTTCAGTTTCGCTATAAGGGTCTGCACCTGCTTTAGCGGCATTTATAATTTCTTGCTGATGTAAAAGCACTTCAACAAGATCGATTTTTCTAAGAGAGTCGGCAGCTTCAATGCCATAGCTTTTTGCTAGCTCACGTAATTCTGGTGTGAGCTTATCATTTAATTCTGTTTTACTAAACATTCTAAATATATATGTTTCAAGAAATTTTTCATTTGTTTATAACGGATGTTTCCTGCTATAAATCTGCACAGACCTAAATATTTGTGTTAGTGTTAGCCTGGCTTTCATTGTGTATAAATTCTTATGGTTATAAAACTAAAATGAGTGGATTAATGGAATACTCAAAATGTTTCATATTGTTTACGTACTGAATAAAAACGATAAATCGCATTTAGAAAATGGTAACAAAAAACAAGTCTTGATAAAATTTTTCTGGGATATTCAGATAAACGATTGAGAAATTATGTTGCAATTGTATGTATTTGAAACGTAAACTGCAAACAAAAGTTTAAAATGTTTATAAAAACATTTAATGTGAAGATTATTTTGTCGCTCTAAAAAATTAAAAAACCTCATATTTGCAGCAAATAAGCCCTTATATGACTAAGCAACAACTTTTCGAGCAGATACAAAAAAAGCGTTCATTTTTATGTGTTGGATTGGATTCTTCGTTAGATAAAATCCCAAAACACCTGTTAAAGTATGAAAATCCAATTTTGGAATTCAACAAACAGATTATCGATGCCACAAAAGATTTATGTGTTGCTTATAAACCGAACACCGCTTTTTATGAGTGTTATGGTAAAAAAGGTTGGGAAACTTTAATCGAAACCTGGAAATATATTCCAAAGGATATTTTTTCAATCGCTGATGCAAAACGTGGCGATATTGGTAATACTTCTGCGATGTATGCTGAAACTTTTTTCAATGCGCAGTCATCAGAAATGAGTTTCGATTCAGTTACGGTTGCGCCTTATATGGGCAGCGATTCGGTTACGCCTTTTTTAACTTTTAAAGATAAATGGGTCATTCTGTTAGCCTTGACTTCAAATACCGGTCATTCTGACTTTCAATTACAAGAAATCGGAGGGGATAAACTTTTCGAAAAAGTATTAAAAACATCACAAAAATGGGCTAACGACGAACAAATGATGTATGTTGTTGGTGCAACTCGTGGCTCTGCCTTTGCTGATGTTCGAAAGTTAGCCCCAAATCATTTTCTCTTAGTTCCCGGCATTGGCGCACAAGGTGGCGATTTGCAGGAAGTTTGTAAGTACGGATTGAATTCGCAATGTGGATTATTAATTAACTCTTCTCGTGGAATTATTTATGCAGGCCAAGGAGAGGATTTTGCAGAAAAGGCTAGGGAAGAGGCTTTGAAGCTGAAAAAGGAAATGGAGAGGATTTTGGTTGGAGCCGAACTTGTATAATTGTGTTAAACCACAAAGACACGGAGAACACTAAGGGATAATAGTGACTTTGTGCTCTTTGAGTCCTTTGTGGTCAAACTTCATTTCTTTGCGTAAAGCATAGCGTCCTTTGCGGTTAAACTCACCAGCCATGAAATCCAAAATAGATTTAAAACTTATACTCGCATTAACAGGAGTTGCCCTGATTTGGGGAACAACCTACTTGGGTATTCGAGTTGCAGTAGAAAGCATTCCGGCTTGGTACGTAACCGCCATTCGCCAAACCATCGCGTCATTAATTATTTTAGTGATTCTAATTAAACAAAAAGAATTAAAATGGATTGGATGGAGCAGTTTTAAGCGACAAATATTGCTTTCTATTTTAATGGTGGTTATTGCGAACGGTATGACAACCGTTGCCGAAAAAACCATTCCGAGTGGTTTAACATCTTTAATTAATGCAACTTCACCATTATTGGTTTTTTTAGGATGTGTTTTCCTCGGAATCCAGAAACCAACTTTGAAAGGTTTTGTAGGTGTATTTATCGGTTTCCTGGGGATTGTCTTTATTTTTAGAGATGGCATAAGCGATTTAATGGAACCAAATTACCGCAATGGGATTTTATCATTAGTTATAGCCGTTTCGGGTTGGACAATCGGTACGATTTATTCTAAAAAACACAGCGGAAAACCTCAATATATATTTCTGAATCTTTTCTATCAATTTGTGTTTTCTGCGATTGTTCAATTCGGTCTGGCTTTAATTTTTTCAGGCAAAGCTGATGTAAGTTCATGGAAAACTGAAAGTATTTTTGCGGCAGTTTACTTGGCGATATTTGGTTCTGTTTTAGGCTACTTCTGTTATCATTACGCATTGAAGAAAGTTTCTGCATCAGAAGTTTCTATTCTTACCTACTTCAATACCATTATTGCGATATTTTTAGGCTGGCTAATTCTAAACGAACACGTTGATATGGATTTAATCGTGGCAACAGTTTTGATTATTGCAGGGGTTTTTATCACGAATTATAAGAAGAAAGTGGAAGTAGATTAAAATTATTATATTTAATTGAAGTTTCAGGTATCAAAATATTTTAAAATATGAACTTTCACTCACTTATTGAGCACATTAAGCAGTTATCTCAATCAGATAAGAATAAGATTATGGCAATTTTAAAGGAGAATAGCCTGCCTGTAGTCGAAGAAGAACATGCTACTTATTTAAAAACTTCAACTAAAAAAGATGATTTTGAGCAGAAATGGAGGAAAAGTTTAACTGCCGAACAATTTAAAGAGGCAGTGGTTCAACATATCGATACTTTACCTTGGAAGTAATTGTAAATTTCCATCCCTCTGTTTTAAAATATTTTAATGATTTAATTGATACATTATTCTATGAAAATTATTTCTCTACAGAGACAGTGCTGTAGAGTATGTTGCTAAGTTAATTTTTCATGTTGAAAACCAAATTCATAAAAAGAAACATAATATATGTCCGTTATTAGTTTCTGTTCATGGCAATTATTTTGTAAGCTTCAATCTTAACGCTAAGACGACATGGTATTTCGTATTTGATAAGATAGATAATCGTTATCTTATTACATATGTTTTTAATAATTATTCCAAAGAGGCAAAAAAAATAAACCAAAACCTTTAGGAATATTTGTTTATCTTCAAGAATGAACTTTCCGGAAGATTTTCTTCATTACGTTTGGCAATTTAGGTCGTTTGATAACAACGACTTAAGAACTGCTGATGGTGAAGATTTGAAAATTATCCATCAGGGTTTTCTAAATAAAAATGCTGGTCCCGATTTTAATAACTCGAAAATTCAAATTGGCGAAACCGTTTGGGCTGGAAATGTAGAAATTCATATAAAATCTTCCGATTGGTTAAAACACAATCATCAAAGTGATGCCAGTTATGAAAACGTAATTCTTCATGTGGTTTATGAAAACGATGTTGAAATTAAAAGAATTGATGGTTCGATTTTGCCTGTTTTGGAACTTAAAAACCGAATTGCGGATGAGTTGATTCAGAAATATGAAACGCTGTTTTTCACATTAACTGATTTCCCCTGCATCGCTCAAATTCAACATGTAGATAGGTTAATTGTAGATTCTTTTTTATCCAGAACTTTAATTGAAAGGTTTGAGCAAAAATCTCAAGTGGTAGTTGAAACACTCAGCGAATTAAATGGCAATTGGGATGAAACTTTTTACCGTTTTATGGCTCGTAATTTTGGTTTCAAAGTAAATGCTTTGCCTTTCGAGCTTTTTGCAAAAGCAATTCCGCAACAGATTTATGGAAAACATAAAGATAATTCCTTACAAATTGAGGCCTTGGTTTTTGGTTCTGCTGGTTTTTTAAATGATAACTTTGAAGAGGAATATCCAGCGGAGCTGAAAAAGGAATTTCAATTTTTGCAGAAAAAATACAACATCAAACCCATCGAAGTTTCCATTTGGAAATTTATGAGGATGCGTCCACAGAACTTTCCAACCTTACGATTGGCGCAGTTTGCAGCATTAATTCTCAAAGCAAATCATTTGTTCTCAAAAGTGATGGAAATAAGTAGAGTTGCAGAATTACGCAGATTGTTTGAGAATTTGCCTGTTAACGATTTTTGGAAAACACATTATCACTTCAAGAAAGAAACAACAGAGGTAAGCACTCAAATAGGAAAAACATCAGTAGATAATATCTTGTTGAATACAGTTGCTTTATTTTTATTTGCTTATGGCAGACACACAGGGACACCATTTTACATCAGCAGAGCAATAAAGTTGTTGGAAAGTTTGCCTGCAGAGCAAAACGCCATAACTGATAAATTTACCTCAGCGGGCGTAGTAATGGATAATGCGTTTTCATCGCAAGGCATTTTGCAATTGAAAAAGCAATATTGCGATGAGAAAAAATGTCTATCTTGTGGGATAGGTATTAAGATTTTAAAACAAGCTTAAATTACACCAAACTTTCTACCCATTAATCGGTTTTGATAATTATGGAATTTCCACACGAACTTAAAGAACTTTATCCCGATAAAATTGTCGAGGTTAGAGGAAATGCTGATGCTTTAACGGTGATTTTGAATATTGGCGTTGATATAGAAAAGTTTAAAAATGAATTGAAGAAAAAATATTCAGGTTTGGAAGACCCACAAACGCTCTTTATAAAACACGAAAATAAGCAGGATTTTGAGAAACTGATTTTGGAGTAAAATGCTTCACCATTCAACGTAATTTTTTGTTTAGAAGTTTTAACCGAATATTATCCCTAAATTAGAGTTTGAAAAAGACTAATTATTCCGCTTTCTTTAATTTATATTGAAATTAAGATTTAAATAAGCTTACAATGTTCCAGAGAATTATAACTTATTTCGAGCAACAGAGTTTTGGGGTTTCTACGTATTTGGCAAATAAGTTGAATATGAGCACCGCAAAAGTTCGTTTATTCTTTATCTATTCATCATTTCTGGCAGTCGGTTTCCCGATATTATTTTACTTTTTAGCCGCCGTAGTTTTGGATATCAGAACTTATATGAAGAAGATGCGGTTGAGGATTTGGGAGTAAAATGTAAGATGTATAATGTGAAATGGAAAATGTGCTTCCAAGACTCACGACTAAATACTCCGAACTCACGACTAAATTAATCTTCTCTCAAAATCTCTGCAATTTCATTAAAGCCTTTTTCTGCGGCTAAATCTGCTGGGAGTTTTCCGCCCTCCATACGCAAACTAACTTCTGCGCCGTGCTCCAAAAGCAGAATGATTAATTCTATGTTTCCTAATTGTGCGGCGGTGTGTAAAGGTGCTAAACCTGCTTTTTGGCAAACATTTGGGTAAGCGCCATTATCTAAAAGCATTTTGGTGATATTAATATTATTTGCCGCAACGGCCGAATGAATAGGGAAAACATTAAATCCGTTTTTCGATGCCAAGTTCACATCAGCGCCTTTTAGCACTAAAAATCTGGCTAAATCTTCATGTCCGAAATAACAGGCTAGCCCTAACGGCGTAAAACCATCTTCAGAGAAATCGTTAATACTATCTGGTTTTTGGAAAATAAGTAAAGTAGCGGTATCGAATTTTCCAACTGCGCAAGCTTCAAATAATGTTAAATCATCTGTGAATTCTGAAATTAAGTTGGCAATATCCTGCTTTTTGTAGTAGCAGGCTAAAAGTAATGGAGAAATATTGTGCGAAGTATTATTATTGGCTAATTTTGGATTTTGAACCAAAATCTCTTTTACTGCCTGTAAATTTCCTGCCTCAATCTGTTCCTCGAGTTGCGCTATACTCATACGTTTGATTTTATTTCAAATAATCGATTTAAATTAACAAAAAATTAATAGTGTTTAGAAATTTTTACTGAAATATATAGATTGTAAAGCAATTTGCACAGAAAATATCGCTTACAAGAACTGGATTTTCGAAATAGCTTAGAACCTTAGTTAAATAAACCCGACAGAAGCGGAAATACTTTTTCGTTGTTACAACCTTGAATATGCTGTCATTCTGAGGTACGAAGAATCTGCAAGCTATGAAATAGATTCTTTGTACCTCAGAATGACAGAAGTTTGAAAAAGATTGGAGCAAATGGCGGGGCTACAGAACCTAAAAATTACAAAACATACATTTTCCAAATAAAAAAATCCCGTTTTACCTCTCCAGATAAAACGGGATTAAAACCTAAAACAAAATCCGTTTCATTTGACAAAACGTACAACTTGTGTGTTGTTAAGATAATAGACGATATTTTCTGTTTAAGGTTTAATGTGCGATGAATAATTTTTAATTTGAGGCAACTTATAAAAACTGATTAGATACAACTATATATTTTATATTTGTTGTTTAATATATTATAGAATAGAAAATGGCGGTAAGGGGAAACCAATTTAAAACCAACACATTCAGAGATAAAGGTGCTGAAAATGCATCGGGTAGGCCGTCTTCGAGTCGCCAACCGAAAGAAAAAAGAGAATATTTGCCAAGTTTCGACTTGCAGGATGGACGTGCAATTAAAATTGTAGGTCTGTTTTTTGTTATACTGTCACTTTACTTTTTAATTGCTTTTACGTCGTATTTATTTACCTGGCAAGATGACCAGAGCTATGTAATTGATGCAAATGGGGGTTGGGGCAATTTGTTTAAAACTGCTGAAGAGTTAAAGGATTCGGGCGTAATTATTCCCGTGGTACAAAACTGGTTAGGTAAATTTGGTGCTTTGTTATCGCACCAGTTTATTTATGAATGGTTTGGTATTGCATCATTTCTGTTCGTTTTGGCATTCTTTATTATCGGTTACAGATTATTATTTAAAGTTAAAATCCTTTCAATTTCTAAAACTTTAGGTTATAGCTTTTTCTTTCTATTATTTATCTCATTAACCTTTGGATTTGCACACAGTTTTTGGGCAGAATCGCCACATTATTTAGAGGGAGAATTTGGTTATTGGAGCAATAAATTATTGGGTGCACAAATTGGTGCTGCAGGTGTTGCAGGTTTAATAGCTTTTGCAGGCTTAACGATTTTAATTATTGCTTACAACATCGATTTTAAATTTCCAGAACGTAAAGAAAAGGAGGTTTATTTAGATAATGAAACGCCGGATTTTGTAAATGAGGTAAGGGAAAAATTTGCGCAGAATAAAGAAGTTGAAGAAAGAACAGAATCGATTGAATTTCCTGTTCGTGATAAACCACCTTTAAATAACGAACGCAGACAGCAAAATGTAGTCATTCAGCCAAGCCGTTACGAGGGAAAAGAAGAAGAAGACGAGGTTATTGCACCTGTTACTTTATCGCCTTTGGCTACAAATTTACCAATGGCAGCTTCTTCAGTAGCTTCGGCAATGCCTTTAGTTGTAGAGCCCACCATTCAGGATGAAGAAGTAGAAAAGGAACCTAGTTTTACCATTCAAAAAACGGAAGAAGATAAAAAATCGGAAGACTTGGTTGAGCAATTTGGCAACTATGATGAAAAGCTGGATTTAGCAGGGTACAAATATCCAACCATTGATTTATTAGAAAATTACGGCACCAATAAAATTTCTGTAAATGCAGAAGAATTAGAGGCCAACAAAAATAAAATTGTAGAAACGCTTAATCATTACAATATCGAAATCGATAAGATTAAGGCTACAATTGGTCCAACGGTTACACTTTACGAGATTATTCCGGCACCTGGTGTAAGGATTTCGAAAATTAAAAACTTGGAAGATGATATCGCACTTTCTTTAGCGGCTTTGGGTATTCGTATCATTGCGCCAATGCCGGGAAAGGGAACAATTGGTATTGAGGTTCCGAATCAACACCCAGAAATGGTGCCAATGCGTAGCATTTTGAATACTGAAAAGTGGACTCAAAATACCATGGATTTGCCAATTGCTTTGGGTAAAACCATCAGTAATGAAGTTTTTATCGCAGATTTGGCTAAAATGCCTCACTTATTGGTTGCGGGGGCAACCGGTCAGGGTAAATCGGTTGGTATTAATGCGATTTTGGTCTCCTTGTTATTTAAGAAACATCCGGCGCAGTTGAAATTTGTATTGGTCGATCCGAAAAAGGTAGAACTAACTTTATTCAATAGGATAGAGCGCCACTTTTTGGCAAAACTTCCAGGAGAGGCTGATGCAATTATTACCGATACTAAAAAGGTGGTAAACACCTTAAACTCTTTATGTATCGAAATGGACCAGCGCTACGATTTATTGAAAGATGCACAGGTTCGTAACTTAAAAGAGTACAACGAAAAATTCATTAAGCGTAAGCTTAACCCAAACAACGGACACCGGTTTTTGCCATTCATTGTTTTAGTGGTAGATGAGTTTGCCGATTTAATGATGACGGCCGGTAAAGAAGTTGAAGCGCCGATTGCTCGTTTAGCGCAGTTGGCTCGTGCCATCGGAATTCACTTGGTTTTGGCTACCCAGCGTCCGTCTGTTAACATTATTACAGGTACTATTAAGGCCAACTTCCCAGCGAGATTAGCCTTTAGGGTTTTATCGAAAATCGATTCGAGGACTATTTTGGATAGTGGTGGTGCCGACCAGTTGATTGGTCGTGGAGATATGCTTTTATCTACAGGCAGCGACTTAATCAGGCTACAGTGTGCTTTCGTTGATACACCAGAGGTGGATAGAATTTCTGAATATATTGGCAACCAGCGTGGCTATTCTGATGCTTATCAACTACCTGAATATGTAGATGAGGCAGGCGAGGGAAGTAAGGCAGATTTCGACCCGAATGAGCGTGATAAGTTTTTTGAAGATGCTGCCAGACTGATTGTTATGCATCAACAAGGTTCTACTTCGCTAATACAACGTAAATTGAAGCTTGGCTATAATAGGGCAGGTAGAATTATCGACCAATTAGAGGCTGCGGGTATTGTTGGTCCATTTGAGGGAAGTAAAGCCCGTGAAGTTTTATATCCTGATGAATATTCTTTGGAACAGTTCTTGAATAGCATGAATAGCAAGGATTAGATTAAACCAATATGAAAAAATCTACTCTAACGTTTCAAAAGAAAATTTAAAAAAGACAAGATGAAGAAATTATTTTCAGCATTAATGGTTGTAGTTGCTTTTACGACATCAACCTATGCTCAAACTGATGCGAAAGCTAAAGCAATTTTAGCTGATGTAAGTAAGAAATATAAATCGTACAATATTGTAAAAACCGATTTCACTTTCACTTTAGATAATCCAAAAGCTAAGGTTAAGGAAACTCAACAAGGCACTTTATATGTTAAAGCCAACTCAAATAAATACAAAGTGGCGATGACCAATCAAGAGTTGTTTAGCGATGGTAAAAGCCAGTGGACTTACTTAAAAAAAGATAAAGAGGTTCAGGTAAGCAATGTAGATAATAGTGGTGATGCCATTAATCCTGCTAAAATTTTTACTGTTTATGAAAAAGGCTTTAAATACATTTACACAGGCGAAGAGAAAGTTGGTGCTAAAACTTACCAAATGATTGATTTAACACCAGTTGATGCAAAAAAATCAATCTTTAAAGTTCGTTTAAGTATCGATAAGGCTGCTAAACAAATTGCAAACGTAGTTTTGTTTGATAAAAATGGAAATAAATACACTTACAATGTGAAAACTTTTTCACCAAATGTAAATGTACCGGAAACTACTTTTGCATTCGATGCTAAGAAATATCCTGGTGTTGAGGTGGTAGATTTAAGATAATTTTCTTTTTCGCTTGGCGGGATAAGATTTTTAAAGGTTCAGTTGGATACAGCTGAACCTTTTTTGTTGATGCCATATTGCCGTTGCGTTCATTTTAGAATCTTAAATTATAATAACTATTTTTTTGAAAAGCAGTTGCCATAATTCTTTTGTCAAATCAGTCCCGCCATTCGCTTCAATCTTTTAAACTTCTGTCATGCTGAGGTACGAAGCATTTGTTTCATCGGTTGCAGATGCTTCGTGCCTCAGCATGACGGTTAGTTCAAGGTTGCTGCAATTTAAAAGTATTTCCGCTTTTGTCGGGTTTAGTTTGAAATTTTTGTAAAAAGAACTTCGTCAGTTTAGCGATTGTAAAGATTCACCAACTAAGAAATATAAAATTATTTAAGCTCGATACAATTACTAGGTTTTTTTATGTTTTAAAATATGCTTAAATGGCTAACGTGGTAAAAAAATCATGCTTGTATTTATGATTGATGCTTAGATTTCTCTAAGTTTGTTTTAATGTCATTGCCACTAACAAACCATACCTTAGAGAAATTAGAGCAATTGCTTTTTGCAATGGGTTTTAAGGTTCGTTACGAGAAAGGTAACTTTAAAACAGGTTCATGCCTGCTTGAGCATAATAAAATCATCGTGGTAAATAAATTTTCTAATTTAGAGGGTAAAATTGCCGCTTTAGTCACTTTAGTTAAGCAAACGAATCCCGATGAAAATATGTTAGATGAAAAGCAACGTCAATTTTTTCACTCTTTACAACAAACCGAATTATTTTAATGCAGATACAAATAGTAGATTACATAGATAGAAAGGACAATTTTTTACGATGAAAGTTACTTTTTTAGGTACAGGTACATCACAAGGCGTTCCTGTAATTGCATGTAATTGTGAAGTTTGTATTTCTACAGATAAGAGAAACAATCGATTAAGAACTTCTATTTTAATTGAAACTGATGATAAGACCATCGTAGTAGATAGCGGTCCTGATTTTCGTTATCAACTTTTGCGAGAAAAGGTAAAAGATTTAGATGCAGTTCTTTTTACTCATGAACACAAAGACCATATTGCAGGTTTGGATGATATTCGTCCATTTAATTATTTGCTACATAAAGTTATAAATGTTTACGCAACAGAGCGTGTTCAAACCGCTTTAAAGAGGGAGTTTTACTATATTTTTGCCGAAACTAAATATCATGGTTTGCCACAAATTCAACTTCATACTGTAAATAATGGAGAGGATTTCAAAGTAGGGGAGACCACCATCATTCCATTTGAAGTGATGCATCATTTGCTGCCGATTACAGGTTATAGAATTGGCGATTTCACTTACATAACCGATGCCAAAACCATTTCTGAGTCAAGCTTCGAGAGAATTATAGGGACAAAAATATTGGTAATCAATGCATTGCAAAAGGAACCACATATTTCACATTTTACCTTAAAAGAAGCAATAGAATTTGCACAAAAAATTGGTGCAGAAACCACTTATTTGACACATATCAGTCACAATTTAGGTTTACATACAGAAGTAGAAAAGGATTTGCCTGCAAACATCAGGTTAGCTTATGATGGTTTAAAAATTGAATTGTAAATCACTGGTTGCTTAATCCAAAATTAAATTATATTTGCAACATAAACTCAGGTGGCGAAATTGGTAGACGCACCAGCTTGAGGGGCTGGCGCCTGTATGGGTGTGGGAGTTCGAATCTCCTCTTGAGTACTAAAAAAATTTTAGTTCGAATTCAAAGGCTTGAGTGAAAACTCAGGCCTTTGTTATTTATTTAAATTTCTATATTCTTTTAGTTATATAGAAATTCGTTTGCTTTTTAAATACGTATTAATTTATCAATGAATTTCATATCGGATCTGGTAAAGGTAATTAATTCAATTAGTGAGCTTTATTCACCCTTTATTTGGGATATGATGTTTGAAACATTCTATTACAGGCCAAGTATTATACAAGAAAAACTTGGGGCGGATCGTCAGGATGAATATCCTTTTTTGGAAATCTGCTTAGGGTAATTGGTTTTCCATTCAAAAAAGAAAACTTACCAAATCCCTAAGGCTTACAATTTTTAATGTAGAATGGCTACGAAAGTCTAGCACATCACCACTTTAATCATTTAAAGAATTATCTATAACGGATACCAAATCAGAAAGTTACAACGCCACTATTCTAATTTATTTTTAAGGTGTTCAGAAGCATTTTTTTTGCAATTGAACACCTTGATTTTTATAGTTCATTAAGGGAATTAATATTGACTTTTTCTTCTAGTCATCATCATCCTTTTTCTTCTTCTCCAGAATAACAAAAGCACTTCTCTTAGGTGCTGGCATAACCGAATTTTCACCTTTAACAGATTTCCATACTACTTCATTTAAATCCAAATCAGGGGCAGAATCTTCTTTTGCAAAATTGAAAAATTCTGAACGTCTACTGCTTTCATTTACGGCAACATTTCGGTTGTTTAAATTTATAGCTGGTTTTATTGCGTTATAAGGTGTAAAATCTGGTTTATTGGTAAAGCACTCAAATAATGGAACTGCTGCAGCATCGTATTGGCTCATTGGGGGCAAACCCAAAATAAGTTCCATTGTTCTTAAAAAACCGGATGTAGAATACATGGTATGCACAGCTGTGTTCCTTTTTACATAAGGGCCAACAACATAAGCTGGAGAGCGGTGTGCATCAACATGGTCAGGGCCGTTTTGGGCATCATCTTCTAAAATAAATACAACAGACTCCTTCCATACTGCGCTCTGTGATAGTTTCTCGAGTATTCGACCAACAGCAAGATCATTATCTGCTACGGCAGATTGTGGAGATACTTTTCCTTTTTTCTGTCCGCTGGTATGATCATTCGAAACCCTTAACGTACTAAATTGTGGAACTGCATTGGCAACTAATAAGGAATCAAAATCCTTAATCCAAGCATCGGCTCGTACCTGATCGGTAATATCCATATCAAAGCCTGGAGAGTTTGTGCACATGTGGCCCTGCAAAGATTTAATATTCGCTTTTGCGTAATCACCAAATTCACCATAACTGCGATAAGAAACACCAGCACGCTGGCAATAATCCCAAATGAAGCCACCTTTTGGATAAGTTACTGGTCTGCCACCTTCGTAATTTGTTGTTCCACCACGGGCACCGTAACTTGTTGGCCAGGTTTTTTCGACCACATCTGTTGCATAGGCCGCCATACTCCAATTGTGTCCATCGGCGCTAACCTCGGCATCAACATAGAAATTATCTAGTAGCACATAATTCTCTGCAAAAGCATGCTGATTGGGCGTAATGCGTTTTCCAAAAAGCGTTAAAGAAGAATCACCATTTCCTTTTGGCATGTCGCCAAGTACCTGATCGTAAGTTCGGTTTTCTTTAATGATATAAAAGACATGTTTAATGGGCGATTTTTCACCTAGCTTACGTGGAATTGGGTTGCCCTCCTCACCATCTGCGGTAATGGCCTTTTTATCGGAAAAGGGTGTATTTGCGTAAACTTGGCTAGTATATGTTTTTAATTGCTCAGGCTTTGGCACATCTATAAACGAGATCGAACCCTTAAATAAACCTGCAATATACTGTAGTCTATTATTGGCTGTACTTCCCATTTGGTAGCCACTATTATCGGCTTTTGAAATTGGCTGCGGGCCTTTTGGATTTGCCAAAGAAGTATTTCCTTTTCCGTTGGTAACCATAATTTTGGAACCAATAACCTTAACACTTGTAGGATACCAGCCAACTGGAATAAAGCCTTGACTTTGACTTGTGCCTGGCTTGCTCACATCAAAAACCGCCAAGCAGTTATTATCGGCATTGGCAATATATAGCGTTTTTTCATTAATACTTAGCGCCAACCCATTTGTAGTTGATCCAGTAAGCTGGGTTGCATAAAGTGTTGTAGCGATGGTTTCTATAACCTTATTATTTGTTGTATTAATTACCGAAACCGTATTGTCATTTGCATTTGCAACAAAAAGATAATTGCCTTTTTTATTCAATAGAAGCTCATTCGGGTGATCGCCAACTGGGATAGAGGCAATTATCTTTTCTTCTGCTATGTTTACGATAGCAACTGCTCTACCGCCCCAAAGAGAGATGTATAGTTGTGTTTCGTCAGGAGAAAGCGCACAACTATAGGCAATTGCAGGCAGCTGAATTTTTTTTAATATTGTCTTTTTCGTTGGATCTATAATGTAGAGGCTGCTATCCTCTTTCGTTACCGTAAACAGTTTTGTGTTGTTTTTGTTAACTGCAATTCCAGCTGGGCTTATTTTACCTTTGGGCCAAACCAAGCCTAGTTTGATGGTATCGCTTTCCGCTAGTTTATTCTCACGGATATTGAAGTTGATAATGAGGTTATCGTTTCCTCCAGAAACATACAGGTGTTTTTCATCTTTGCTAAAAGCGAGACCGTACCAAGATTTCTTCAAAATTTTCTCATCTAAAATTTGTTCTGTTTTAGAATCAATTAGCTGGATCGACTGTGTACTTTGACCGTTATTGGTAACTGCAATAAATTTCCCTGAAGCACTAACTTGCATGTTTAAAGGCAGATCGCCTAATTGTAGAGAATGGCCAGCAGGACTTAACTTCCAGCCATTTGGCAAGAGAATTTGTTTGGTACTTTCGATCTTTCCCGGCCATTGTGCAGATACACTTTGAAAGGCAAGAATGAACATCGATACGAATAAATATTTTTTCATTTTAGAATATTTTATTTTAACGTAAATCAAAATTAACTAAAGCACGGATGGTATATCCGTTTCCAGAAGCTACAGATCCAATTTCACGAATGGCTTCTGAAGGGATTACTGAACTTCGTGTTGCATAAAAGACTGGTCCTCCCGATAAGGAAAAAGCTAGTTTCGAATGATTTGGTGATAAGTTAATTGAGGGGCCGATCATTACCTTTGCACCACCTTCTGCTTCATCTTTCTCCCAAAAACCCTCCAAATCCTGTCCAATGGCTTCAAATCCTAAATACCATTCATCGCTAAGGCGATGTTGAAATCCCATTGCAGAAATAAAATCAAGTTTATCGCGAGATTTATCAAATGCTTTTTCAAAACGTAAGTTACCAACTAATCTCCAGTTTTGCTTAT
The DNA here is from genome assembly GCF_004331675.1 of Pedobacter frigidisoli. Lineage (GTDB taxonomy): Bacteria > Bacteroidota > Bacteroidia > Sphingobacteriales > Sphingobacteriaceae > Pedobacter > Pedobacter frigidisoli. The sequence goes on from NZ_SJSN01000002.1 coordinate 47,054, forward strand.
CAAAGGAAACCGTTATTCGGCTAATTGCAGCGCCTACGTTAGACCAATCTCTACTAAGGCCAAGTCCTGCGCCTAATCTAAAACCATAGGCATCCTTTCCTCCAATAAGGTCTCTAATAACTTCTGCCTGTTGCGCAGAGCTTATTCCACCACCATTTGCAAAACCAACAGAGGCTGTTGCATATAAGGTAAACCTACTTCCCAGGTAACCTTTTACTCCAAACTGTTGGCCAAGACCATTATAACCAAATTGGCCTGATGCATGCTCGGCATAACTTCCCGAGTAATGAATGTTCCATTTCTGGTTTTCAGAAGTTAGCGTATTCACTGAAAATAAAAAGGGTTGGGCAGTTTGCGATGATGAAGAAACAGACGGCTGAAGAACCGTTTTATTCTGGGCTTCGGAAAAGAAAAAGCTGAAGAAACCAATTGCAGTTAATAGTGTTTTTTTCATGTTGTAATGAATGCTAAACCTTTAAGGTTGATAATCGCCCAAAAATAAGTTTGCTACATTAAGTTAATATTAATATGAACTACTGAACATAAATATTACACAGCCATATTTTTATCATATGTTGAGGTGCTTTCTTTATTAATTTACAGATTTTTTTATAGACTACATGTAATATAGGTTTCAACGGATAGGAGATTGTTTCATATTTCGCTTTGTTACTTAATTAGGCTATTCTGTGAATTTTGTTCCTAGCTAACTGCCTGAAACTTTCACGCTGAAACATTAACCTAAAGACTTTAATAGCTTAACACAAGCATTGAAATAAAAGATAACCTTTGTGCCAATGAAAAATCAGGATATGAATAACGAGCAGGCACAAATTAATAAAGATTTACAAACGTTTATAGAGAAATTCGACCCACGAAAGTATAAGATGACTAAAGCTGGTGTAGAAATTAGAGGTATTATTGATATGTATAGAAATTTAACTCATGCAAGAATGATCATTACAAATCTAGAACTTAATCTTACTGTTATACATACTGCCGACATGCTCAGCTATGGCGGTTTTCAGGTAAATGTAAATTAGGGCGAGGATTTTATTTTCGCTGACTAGCTATCATACCATAAGTATAATTGGGCATTGTTAAATTAATGTTATTTTAGATTTAACCTTAACATATCAATAATTTAACATTGAGGTTTGAATTGGCTAACTTCGTGGCGTGAATTTCCCTTTATACATCTATTACGAGCTTTTGATCCGTTTATCTGCTATTGATTCCGAATTAGGAGAATATTTATCAACCTCTCAAAACCAAAATGTTTGCATTCTAAGAACCACTAATGGAACAATTCTAGTTCCTACGGCGATTTTAATAAAACAATTTGAGTCTCCCGATCTAATTACGACTAATGAACTTGTGGAGTTGGCATCTGGTTTTAAGGCAAATTACCTCTAAGCAACGAAATATTAACAATAGTTTAATTTTCTAATTATATCAGCCGCTTAACTTTGTGATGTAAATATTTGGTTAATATTACAGGTTTAGTTAGTTGATGAGAATAAGCTATAATGGATTTTATGGCTTATTTTGTTTAAAAGGTAAAAAAAATCGGATTGAAAGTTTGCGATAAATCCCTCAACAGAAAATATAAAGCCGTATTAAATCGATATGTATTAATCATGTAATACCAAAATAGCCTTAACTGATCTATTCATCACCTGATTTACCGTACTGCTTGTAAAAAGGCGATAGATAATGTTGTGATGATGTTTAACGAGGCACAAAATATCGGTATGGTTGTTTTTAATAAAATCAATTATGCCATTTGGGGCACTATTATCTCTAATGTAATTAAATTCTATTTCTGTATGAGGAAGCAATTCCCTAATTCTTTTCTCACCAGTTTGTATGTGCAAATCATCCGATTTTTCTGCAACATAAAGCACCTGCATTTTTTTGGTGCCCGATGCTCTTAGCATTTCATTTAATGCGTTTACATCTTTATTGGATAATTTTGTCTCATAATCCGTTGCCAATGTAATAATAGGTGAGCTTGGGGAATTACTTTCCAATGGAACGATTAACGTTGGTATTCTCATTTTTGTTACCACACTACTTGCGTTGCTGCCTACAATACCACTAATTCCTGTTGAACCAGTAATGCCCATAACTAGTAATTCGACTGGTTTATCTTCTATATATTTTGTGATAACAGTCTTTAAAAATCCAACATCACAAATGGTTGTTGTTTTAATTTCTGCTAAATCTTGTCTTGCAGCGATATTCTCTGTCCATGCCTTTAAGGCCGCTCTTTTATTGTTGTAGTAAGAATCTATAAATATTGCGTTATATGTGCTGTTGTTAATTCCTTCGGTAGGGTGAATGGCATGAATGGCTACAACTTCCATATTTAAGATTTTCGCCATGGCCAGTGCATAACAAAGCGCATTATCTGCACTAAGCGAAAAATCTGTTGCTACGAGTATTTGTTTCATTTTTTTGGATTACTAAATTTATCTAAAACTATTTAAACAAACAGATGGAAAAGCATGAATAACAATATTGCCAAAACTATCGATACGGGTAAGGTTAAAACCCATGCAAGTCCAATGTTTTTTAAGGTATTGCTGTTAAGGTTTCCTTTTCCGCCAGATGCTACCATTGCGCCGGCAATGCCGCTTGATAGAACGTGGGTAGTGCTAACTGGTAATCCAAATGCTGTACTTAACCCAATTGTTGATGCAGCAACGATTTCGGAAGTGGCACCCTGCGCATAATTTAAATGTTCGTTTCCGATTTTTTCGCCGATGGTAACTACTATTCTTTTCCATCCTATCATGGTGCCAAGGCCGAGGGATATCGATATAAGTAAAACAACCCAAAGTGGCGCAAACTCCACTAATTTGGATAATTCATGCATATTTTTAGAAAGTATTTCCTCATCAGCTTTGTTCAGGATTATTGTTTTATCTTCCTTAACCGTTTTTATAGATGAGATTACCTCTTCAATCTGTTTGCGGAATTTATAAGTATTGTGCTTATCTGTCTCGTTTTTTAAACCGAGATGGAATTTAGCTTTCTCTATTTTGCTCGTGAAAGATTTGATATTGATCTTTTTGCCCTGATTTAATACCGCAACTTTTTGAAGAACCTGTTCGGTTTGATTAAGTTGTAAAAGTACCTTATCGTTAGCGATGGAATGGTTTACGGCAAACCTTGCTGGTAAAAACGCAATTAAAATTAACATTAGCAATCCAACGCCTTTCTGTCCATCATTACTTCCGTGGAAGAAACTTACTAGCGTACAGGTTGTGATTAAGATTCCTCGGATAATTAATGGAGGTCTATCGTTTTCGCCATGTGGAATATGAAATAGTGCATGATATTTTATTACATGTTTAAGAAAGTACATTAATAACATAGCGAGGCCAAATCCAATAATGGGTGATAATATTAAGGATAGACCAATTTCTTCGGCTTTGCCCCAATTTACTCCGTTTCCACCATAGTACCAGGTAAAAGCTAAACCAGCACCAATCATTGCACCAATCATGGTATGTGAACTAGAACAGGGGATACCTAAATACCATGTGCCGAGGTTCCACGCAATGGATGCCAATAATACGGCAAGAACCATACAAGCGCCGACACCAGTTGGTAAATTCATTAATGCATCGAGGGGAACGAGTTTTAAAATTCCCATCGCAACAGCAATACCTCCAGTAAAAACACCCATAAAATTCCAAAAACCCGACCATGGAATGGCTATAACTGGCTTAAGCGCTTTGGTATATATAACCGTTGCTACGGCATTGGCGGTATCGTGAAAGCCGTTTACGAATTCAAAGCCGACTACTGCAATTAAACAAACAATAAATATTATTAGTAAGGGTGTACTTAAATCGGTGTTACCAATAAAAGGGAGGGCTGTGCAAAAAAGCGGCATAATAACTGTTGAATATCCTATACAAAAAATGGTAGTTGTATTTACCAAATAACAGTATTAGTACTCGTTTAAAAGTATGTTTTATGTTAACTAATTGTTATCATATTTATTGCTTTTAATTCGGTTTACTATTTTAAAGGTGTGATGAAATAGAAAGCTAAAATCAATTATAGATTAAATATATAAAGGCGCCATCATTCTCCAATAATGAGGTCGATGGGCATTGCTACCCCAGGTGTGAAATTGGTTTGAAACACCTTTACTCCAGAGTAAATTACTTAAATGCTGATTGCCATTTAAAAATGGATCTGTTTCTCCTACGGCAAGAATAATTTCAAGATTTTTAGTAGATGTTAATAATTCCTGATCATTAAGATTAGCGATGTATTGGGCGGGCATATTGAAATAAACTTCATCGCTCCTAAAGCCACTAAGCAAATCCTTAAAGTCTCCTGGTGCATCCGTAAGATCGTATCTTCCGCTAATGCCTACTGCTTTTTTAAATAACCAAGGGTGTTTTAACGCCAAATTCATTGCATGGTAAGCGCCCATACTACAGCCTGCTGTTTCTATAAAACCTCCAGTATTCTTCGATTGGATAAATGGAATTACTTCTTCAAGTATGTATTTCTCATAACTTAAATGGCGATCGATTCGAACAGATGGGAATGCATTCTCGTTGTAGAAACTTTCTGCATCGATGCTATCTACGCAAAATAATTGAATTTCTCCATTGTTGATTTGCGTACCGAGCGATTCCACAATGCCCCAATTTTCATAATCATAAAACCTTGCCATTCGTGTGGGAAAAAAAAGAACTGCCCTGCCTTGATGACCAAAAATAAGCAGCTCCATGTCTCTTTGTAGGCTATTGCTAAACCACTTGTGGTATTCCCTATTCATTAATTTAAACTTTATGGAAAATTAATAATTTAATGTTAGTATGATATTAATTTCTGGTAATGATTAAAGCAGTTTTTGATTGACGATTTTACGCCAAAGTTGATAACCTTCTTTACTTAAATGGAGTCCGTCATGATCATAATAAGCTGGATTTGGCTTTCCCGATTTATCAAGCATTTTTTTAAATACATCGATAAATCTCCAATTTCCATTTAACTTAATGATCTCACTTTCGATTAAATTATTAGTGTATTTGAATTGATCAGCCATGTGCCAACGCAATAAACTTGGTTTTAGGGAAATAAAAAAACAGGGGATGTCTCCAAATCGTAAGTTCACTTTAGCTAATAACTGCTGAAAAAATATAAAAATTTCTTCAGGGTTCCTACCATCTCCCAAATCATTGTCTCCTGCATATACAACAAGCATTTTGGGTTTATAACCTATCATAATACGTTCAAAAAACCATACACAAGCCTCTAATGTCGATCCGCCGAAAGCAAGGTTAGTTACTTTTCTGTCTGTAAAATCTTCTTCGAGCGTATTCCATAACCTGATGGATGAACTGCCGTAAAATATAATTCCAGGGTTTGCTCTCTCTTGTTCATTTCTTTTTTCGAGTGCTTTCACCTCTTCTTCGTACCAAAACATATTGTTAAAGATAAATAAGATATGGACTTGTTAAAATGCACTTTAAGTTAAGTTTTTGTAAGCTCATTTATTTGGTTATAAGAGAGCGACATAAGGTGCTTTGTTAAGTTAATGGTTTCTGAATAGTTGTTGGACACAAAATCGCTTAACATTTTATTAAACTAAGGCACCTTTTTTAACAATTAAATAATCCTATCTAACCAAATTCCTAACGCACTCGGTACATCTTTGTGGCGCATTCTAAATGCTGGAATAATTTGCTAAGAATGTGTTTCCAAACAATCATAACTAATCATTCATGAAAAAAAATTACAAATTCAATTATTTGTCTTTGATCGGAAGGTGGCAATTTCTGGCCATTTTTCTACTTGCCTGCTCATTAAACGTTTTGGCCCAAGGGAGCAAAACAATAACCGGTAAGGTTATCGATGAAACCAATCAACCTGTTCCAGGGGTTACTATCAGAATTAAGGGCGTTAATGGCGGTACATCAACCAACTCAGATGGTATTTACAATATTCAGGCTAAAAATGGCGATGTTCTTGTTTATTCCATGCTTGGTGGTATTAGTAAGGAGATTATAGTTACCAATCAAACTACAATTAACGTAACGTTAATGCCTGATAATCAAACCCTAAAGGATGTAGTTGTTATTGGTTACGGTACAGCTAATAAAAAGGATTTAACAGGGGCGGTTACCTCCATTAAATCAGAAGAGTTTAATCAAGGTGTTATGGTTAATCCAGCTCAACTCTTACAAGGTAAAGTAGCGGGTTTAAATGTTACTAAAAGCGGCGATCCAAATGCTAAACCCTCAACCATTTTGCGTGGTCCATCAACTTTAAGGGAGGGCGCTGCACAAGAGCCTTTTTACGTTATTGATGGTGTTCCAGGTGCATCAATTGATTTACTTGCACCTTCTGATATTGAAAACATCGATATATTAAAAGATGCATCATCAACAGCAATCTATGGTTCGAGAGCTGCAAATGGTGTAATTATCGTAACAACAAAACGCTCGAAGAATGGCCAGGCCCGTTTATCTTACAATGGATATGCGGCAGTTGAAAAGGTATCAAAAAAATACGATATGTTATCTGCGCCAGAATTAAGACAATATCTTGCCGATAATAAACAAATCTTAAACGCAGTTGATGATGATGGTTCTGACACCAATTGGCAATCACTTTTAGAGCGTACAGGTTATACTCAAAACCATAATCTTTCTTATGGTGGCGCTGGTTTGGCATCAGATTATGGTGCGAGTGTTAATTATTTGGATAACCAAGGGATTCTTAAAAACACCTCATTAAAGCGTACGATAGTAAGGGGTTACATCAATCAAAAGTTTTTTAACGATCGATTAAAACTTGGTTTAACCATCACCAATAGCAATTCGAAAAGCTCGGATATTTATCAATCACAGGCGCTTCCGAACATGCTTTTCTATTTACCAACCGTAAGCCCGTTTAATACAGACGGCACATACAAGGAAAACTATAATCGTACGGGAAGTGGTACACGTAACCCTTTATCAATAGTAGATAATAATCGCATTGATAACCTGAATAACAAAACTTTGATAAATGGAATGGCACAGCTAAATATTCTTGATGGACTAAGATTTACGGCGAGTGTTTCCTCACAAAGAGATCAAAATAATTACAGTACTTATTTAAACAGCCAATCTGGTTTGGCGAGGGGTGTAAACGGACAGGCACAAAAAGTTGATGTCTTAAATAAAAGCCAAGTGCTTGAGGGTTACTTTAATTACGATAAAACCTTTGGAAAACACAGTTTAAAGTTACTAGCAGGTTATTCGTGGCAAGAAGATAGAACAAATGATGGTTTTGGCGTTACCACACAGAATTTCTCTAATGATAATTTAGGATATAACAACCTATTTCTTTCTAACCCAACCTTACTGTCGCAAATTGCCTTTACTAATGCACCAATCTCTACTTTGAGGTTAATTTCATATTATGGTAGGGTTCAGTATAATTATAATGAGAAATATCTATTTCAGGCATCTTTAAGAGATGATGGTTCTTCGGCTTTTGGTAGAAATAATCGTTGGGGCTTATTCCCTGCGGTATCTGCCGGATGGAGAATTATTGGTGAGGATTTTATGAAAGCTGTACCGGTTATCAGTGATTTAAAGCTTCGTGCAGGTTACGGTGTTTCGGGTAACAGTTTAGGTTTCGATGCCTTTTCTTCTCTACTGATTTACGGCACACTTTCGGGTAGCAATAAGTTCTTAAACAATGGCAACATCAGTAATGCCATCGGTCCTGTTAGAAATGAAAACCCCGATTTAAAATGGGAAAGCACTGCAACCACCAACATTGGGCTGGATTTTGGATTATTTAAGGATAGAATTACTGGATCGATTGATTTTTATATCAAACAAACGTCTGATTTGATTTACGATCGTTACGAAGTTTCTACCACTCAGTTCTTCTTGCCAACCATTACTGCAAATGTTGGTAAAATCAAGAATACTGGTGTAGAGTTCGCTTTAAATGCGGTTGTAGTGAAAACCGATGATTTCAAATGGACAACTTCGCCAAATATTGCGCACAATAAAAATGAGGTAGAAACCTTATCAGATGATTTCTACAAAATTGCAGCCATTCAAACCGCACAACTTGGGGGTAAGGGCCAATCTGGAAACTACAGTCAGCTTATTCAGCCAGGTTATGCATTGGGTACCTTTAACTTATGGAATTATGCAGGTAAAAATGCCGCAGGTGTAAGTACCTACATTAATGCTGCGGGACAAACAATTGCAACGCAACCATTAACAACCGATGCCAAGATTGCAGGCGATGCACAGCCAAAATTAATTTACGGCTGGGCGAATAGCTTCAGCTACAAAAATTGGGATTTGAACTTCCTTGTTCGTGGCGTATTGGGAAATAAAATATTGAATGCAACAGCCGCATCGTTAAATAATCCTGCTGATGCTAAGTTGCAAAACATACCTAGGTTTACCATAGGCGAATCTTTCAGTGATATCAACGCTTACTTAATTTCCGATCGTTTTCTGGAAAGTGGCTCATATTTGCGTTTAGATAATGCAACGCTTGGATATTCGATCAAGCCCAAAACAATATCGATTAAGGCAATTAGATTATATGTTACGGCTAACAATCTTTTTGTAATTACTAATTATACGGGTATCGATCCAGAAATTAATATTGGAGGTTTAACGCCAGGTATCGATAACAATAATTATTATCCAAAAACAAGAACATTCAGTTTTGGTGTAAGTGCATCATTCTAAAAAATAAAAAATGAAACCAGCAGGAACGTACCAGTAAATAACAGCAAAATATGTTCATGCTAGCCTCATCATCTTTAAAAAAAAATAATATACTGATGAAAAAATTTATAATCTTATTAAATATTCTTGCTTGCCTGATTGTTCTTGAATCTTGTAGCAAGCTTGATGTTGATGTAGAATCGCAATATGTAAAGGATAATTTTCCTATCACCAATTCCGATTATGCTGCGCTTTTTGGTACCATGTATTCTAATCTTTCTTCTCAATACGGAGTGCCTTATTGGAGAATGCAGGAACTTTCTACCGATGCGGCAATTATCCCAGCACGTGATGGAAATTTTGATGATGGAGGTCAATATCGTCAGCTTCATTACCATACATGGACGATCGATCATCCAAATGTTAGGGATATCTGGCAGTGGGGTTTTGGTGGTATCAACAATTGTAATCGTTTAATAAACCTTACCAACGAATCTTCAGTTTCTGAAGCCGCAAAAACAAGTAGTCTGGCAGAAGTAAAAGCAATGAGGGCTTTGTACTATTACTTTATGATGGATTTATATGGTAATGTGCCAATCATCGACACTTTTCCGGTAAGCACACTTCCGGGAAATCAAACCCGCGAAAAAGTATTCGAATTTATTGAAAGAGAACTTTTAGCAGTGGTTACACAATTGCCTGTAAAAGATAATAACAACCGTATTTTGGTTTACGGCAGACCAACACAGGCTATGGCTTATGCCTTATTGGAGAAAATGTATTTAAATGCAGAGGTTTACACAGGGAAAGCAAGGTATGCTGATGCGGTTATAATGGCCGATAACATTTTGAAAAATACCAATTACGCTTTAGACACAAAATACAGCGATATTTTTGACGTAAATAACGGCCCACAGATTAACGAAACGATTTTTGCAATTCCTTACGATCAGCAGATTCCTGGAAATCAAATTACAAGATTTGGGTTTTATCCTGCTTTAGCACCTGCTTATGGAATAAATGTAGGTTTCAGTATTGCAATGAGCACTACACCAGATTATTATAACCGATTTAATTTAACCAACGATATTCGCAATAGCTTTTGGCTTATTGGAAAGCAATATGCGCCAGATGCTAACCGCAAGCCAGATTTAACTAAACCAATTTTAGTTGCCGGGACAACTAACCAAATTGAGATTACACCAGATTTGATTTTGAAACCTGGTAAGCCAATGGATTTAGGTAACACTGTAGCCGACCAGGCAAAAGGGGTACGTTCTGTAAAATATTGGCCTGATGTAAATGCCATTCAAACAACCAGATTAAATGGGAATGACATGCCAGTTTTACGCTTGGCCGATGTAATGTTAATGAAAGCAGAAGCGATTTTAAGAGGTGCAGCAGCAACAACCGTTAATAGCGAATTACAAACTCCTTTAGTTTTATTGAATAAAATAAGAAGTCGTGCGGGTGCCACAGCAGCAACAACGGTTACCTTAAGTGCCTTGCTTGATGAAAGAGCTCGCGAATTTAGTTGGGAAGCTTGGAGAAGAAATGATTTGATCCGTTTCGGACAATTTGAGATTGAGTATCCATTACCGAACGATGTGCTTACCATGAACAAGGATATAACGAAGCGAATTTATCCAATTCCTGCCAATGAGTTAAAGTTAAACGCAAACTTAAAACAGAATCCTGGCTATTAATTTCATCCAAAACGAAAAATATGAGACTGATTACCTGTGTTGGTTTATTGCTGGTTTTGCCTGCCATTGCCTTAATTTCTAAAAAGGAAGATTTGCCGATAAATCAAATTCAGGTTATCGGTTCGCACAACAGCTATAAACAAGCTATCGATCCGGCTTTATTCCGAGTAATTAAAGCTTCTGATTCTGCAGCAGCAGCTAGTTTGGATTATGAACACATCCCCATGGCTGAGCAGCTGAACATGGGTTTGCGTAACCTAGAAATTGATGTTTATGCTGATGAAAATGGAGGTAAATACGCACATCCAAGGGGTTTTGAGCAGGTTAAAGGTCAGCCAGAGTTTGATAAGCAGGCCGAAATGGAGCAACCGGGTTTTAAGGTTTTACATGTTCCCGATATAGATTTTCGGTCTTCGGCGCTTACTTTCAAATCCGCATTGCAGCAATTAAAAAAATGGTCGGAAGCTAATCCTGAACACTCGCCGGTTTTCATCACCCTGGAGGCAAAAGATGATTCGATAAAACGAAAGGGATTTACCCAGTCGGAAGTATTTACCACTAAAATTTTTGATAAACTGGATGCCGTAATTCTTGAATATCTGGGTAAGGAACATATTATTATGCCCGATGTGGTTAAGGGTAAATTCAAAACACTAGAAGATGGTGTTTTGAATCAAAATTGGCCTAAACTGAGCAAAGCAAGTGGGAAATTTGTTTTTGTTTTGGATGCGACTGGTAGAAAGCGCTCCACTTATATAGAAGATCATCCATCATTAACTGGAAGGGTAATGTTTACCAATGCAGAGGCTGGAACACCCGAAGCCGCACTAATGATTAGAAATAATCCAAAAGATACCCAAATTCCTGAACTCGTGAAAAAAGGTTATATCATTAGAACCAGAGCTGATGCAGATACCAAGCAAGCCAGAAGAAATGATCGGAGTGATTTTGAGGCGGCATGTAAATCCGGTGCTCAAATTATTACCACAGATTATTATAAAAGGAGTACGCACTTTAAATCAGATTATGCCATCAGCTTTGCCGATGAAAAATACTTTAGAGCGAATCCCTTATTCAAAAAATAAGAAGACACATGAATAGAAGATCGTTGTTAAAAGGAGGTTTGTTAACCGGTTTAGGTTTGCCTTTTGTAGGCCTAAAAGATGTTGCTGCCTTACCACTTGGTGGAGCTAAAAAAGCCAAGAATATAATTATGATGGTGAGCGATGGCATGAGTATTGGCACGTTAAATTTGGCCGATTTATATGCTAACCGTACTTTTGGTAAAAGCAGTAAGTGGCTTGGCTTATATAGAGATAATAAAGCCGTGCGGGCATTAATGGATACCGCTTCTGCAAATTCTATGGTTACCGATTCTGCTGCTGCAAGTTCATCTTGGGGTGGGGGTATGCGGGTAAAAAACGGTTCGCTTAATGTTGGCGTCAATGGCGAAAAGCCTCAGCCAATACTTCAAAAATTTAAGGAAAAAGGTAAGAAAGTGGGTTGCGTAACTACGGTGCCAATTACCCATGCAACACCCGCAGGTTTTTGTGTTAACATTAATAGTCGCGGCGGGCAAGATATCATTGCCGAAATGTATCTCGCTCTTAAATTCGATGTGATGATGGGCGGAGGACATAAATATTTTGGGGAGAAAAGAGCAGGCGGAAATCTGATTCCGAAATATTTAACACAAGGTTATAAAGTTGTAGAGAACAGAACGGAGATGCTTGCTTTGGATAAATCAAAGCCTGTTTTGGGTTTATTTGCCGAGGATGGTATGCCTTATGAGGTTGATCGCCTACATGATCAGGAGCTTATAAAAAGCACACCAACCTTAGCCGAGATGACAATGAAAGCCATCGAACTAATGAAAGATAATAAAGATGGCTTTGCATTGCAGGTGGAGGGTGGTAAAGTTGATTGGGCTGCACATTCTAATGATTTAAGTGGTTTGATTTTCGATCAGCTTGCTTTTGATGAAGCGGTTGGAAAAGTAATAGAATTTGCCGAGAAAGATGGTGAAACATTAGTAATCATCACTACTGATCATGGTAATTCTAATCCGGGTTTATTTTATGCAGATGAAGCAAATAAAAAATTCGATAGTCTTCAAAATTTTAAACACAGCAACACTTGGCTTTTGGCGCAACTAAATCAATCTTTCAGTGAGCAAAAAATAATTGATTTAATCAAGGAAAATCAAGGTTTTGAGATGAAGTCTGAAGATGTAAAATCGCTTATCGTACACTTTAAGGAAATAGTACCCGGGCAACTTTACAATGAGTCGAATCTTCCATTTTATGAATACGGGAAAATTTTAGGCAAATACACCGATGTGCAGTGGGCAGGCATGAACCACACAGGTGACTATGTGGAATTGACCATGTTTGGGCCCGGTTCAGAAAATTTAAGGCCTTTTGTTAAAAACTACGAACTGCATAATTTTATGCTCAAAGCTGCAGAAATGCCAGAAGCATTTCTTGTAAAATCTTAATTAGCCACACAACAACAAATAAATAATTAAGCGCTTGCTCATGGCAGGCGTTTTTTCTAACATCAAATTTCAAAAGTTGATAATGCATTCCCGATCAAAATATTTTTTCGTATTAATTTCCATTGTTTTCTGTTTGAATGTTAATTATGCCCGTGGGCAAGAAAACAATGATATACAACCCATTAAACCAGCAGCAGGAATTTGGCTAAAAGGCGATTTGCATGTACATTCTAGGCATAGTACAGAATCATCAAATAATTCCATTTTAAAGATTATCAATTTTTCAAAATCTGTAAAAATGGATTATTTATGCATTACCGATCACGATAATCATGTGGATGGCGATGTCGCCCATCATACCTGGGCAGATCCAGAATTTAAATCAGATTCATTGCTTTTGCTTTACGGTGCGGAATGGACAACAACCAGAGGACATGGCAATGTTTTTTCTGCTAAACCATATAATCATCAAAATTTGTTCGATGTGAGAGATCAACGTGATGTAAATATTGGAAAAGTTAAAAATTCGCTGGGTGTGCATTTGTCAGCCAACCACCCCAGTGGAAAAGATAATTTTGGTTTTTCTTATGATTTGGTAAAATCTATAGAAATCTGGAATTCAGCTGTTTGGCCTAAAAATGCAAATGCCATTATGATTTGGGATGATATGCTTTCTTCAGGAAGAATGATTACTGGCAGGGGAGGAAGTGATACACACCATGGTACGCCAACAGCATCAGAAAAACCAAGTGCCAATACCTATCAGGCAGAATTTAATTACGTTGGAACGCCAACTACCTGGGTTTTTGCAAAAGAGCGTAGTTTAAAAGCAATTATTGATGCCTTGGATTATGGCAAGGTTTCCGTAAGTTCAAATCCTTTTGCTCCACGTGTAGAATTTTATGCCGATACTAAGGAGAATGGAAAGTTTGAGATGATGATGGGCGACAACAGGATTTCAACCGGAAAGCCTGTTAAATTTCGAGTTCAGTTGATTGGGAATACGCTATTTGATACAAATTATACCGTTACAGTTATAAAAAACGGAAAAAAAATTAATTCGTATCAGGTTAGCGGTAAGGTGCCTGCTGTCGAATTTACCGATACACCAGATGTAAAAGTTCGTACCTATTATCGTGTAACTGTAGAAGGAACGAACACGGCTTATCCTCAAGTACCAAAATCTGTTGCATTGAGCGAAAATATGGTTGGTTTATCAAATCCGATTTACTTTAATTTTGATCCGAAGTTTTAACCTTATATTTTAAATGCACTTATTAAATATTTGCTAACAGCACTGTTAATATTGAGGTAAAATTGCTTTTTTAACTTTAGGAAAATTTTATTCACTACCATCCAATGAAAATTTTAATCAACATTTTAGTTGCTTCAATAGTATTTCCCTTAACACTATGGGCACAAACAAATACTGTTAGTCGCGGCCATAGTCATAACGATTACCATCAAAATATTCCATTGTTGCAGGCTTACTATTCTGGAATGGGCTCTGTAGAGGCAGATGTTTTTTTAAAGAACGGCGAACTCTTTGTAGCACACGAAAGTGCAGAGATTAAAGCAAGCCGAACTTTAACCAAGTTGTATCTATTACCGCTTGCTTCCTTGTTTAAAGAAAATGGCAATCAGGCCTTTAAAAACAGCAACCAAAAGCTTCAATTGGTTATTGATATTAAGGAAGACCATTTGAATGTGCTCAATAAACTCATTTCAGAATTGAAGCAATTTGGAGATGTATTTAATTCAATTACTAATTCTAATGTAATTAAAATTGTGATTAGTGGCGATATGCCTATACCGGCAAATTTTAAGAGTTGGCCAAATTATATTTATTTTGATGGCAGACCGGAAATCAAATATACACCTGAAGAGTTAAAGCGCATTGCAATGATAAGTCAGGATATAAAGAAATATTCTGCTTGGAATGGAAAAGGGATGCCAACTCCAACAGATTTAGCTAAACTGAAGAAAGTTGTTGATGATGCGCACCAGGCCGGCAAACCGTTTAGGTTTTGGGCAACAGTGGATAACGCTAATACCTGGATTGTGCTAAGTCGTTTAGGTGCCGATTGGATAAATACCGACCATCCTGCGCAGCTGGCTGAATTTTATTCACATCAGGAGAAGTTAACCTATACTAACCCTAATCCGTATCCGGTTTACACGCCGAATTATAAATCTGATGGCATAAATAAAAAGGTTAAGAATGTAATTTTATTAATTGGCGATGGAATGGGGCTTGCACAAATTCATGCAGGGTTGGTTGCTAATCATGGAGATTTAAATATCAGTAGAATTAAGAATATTGGTTTTTCGCAAACGGCTGCTGCAAATTCAGATAATACGGATTCTGCTGCAGGAGCTACAGCAATGGCGACTGGAGAGAAAACTAACAACCGTTATATCGGCATGGGAACCGATAATAAAAACAGGACAAACCTTGTAGATACACTAAGTGGCTTTGGTATTAAGAGTGGCATTATCAGTGTTGGCGATATTACTGATGCCACACCAGCTGCTTTTTATTCACACCAAACCGAGCGAACAATGAGTAATGAAATTGCAGCTGATTTGCTAACATCCAAAACAGATATTTTAGTTGGCTCAAATCAAACAGCTTTTTTAAGTAATAAAAAAGATGCTGGCCTAATGGATAAATTAATAAAATCGGGCTTTACGCTGAACAAGAATTTTGCAGATTTTTCTAAACAAACCTCTGGCAAACAATTGGTTTTGATGGAGAATGATGAAACTCGCTCCATGTTGAAAGGTCGCGGAGATATTTTAAGGCAATCTCTCTTAAAAAGCGTTGAAATACTTAATAAAAACCCCAAAGGGTTTTTCATAATGGCAGAAGGTGCACAAATAGATCACGGAGGGCATTCGAATGATTTGCCTTATGTAGTTACTGAGATGCATGATTTCGATAAAACGATTGAATCTGCATTACGTTTTGCTGATCAAAACGAAGAGACACTGGTAATCATCACCGCAGACCATGAAACAGGGGGCTTGACCCTTTTGGATGCTGAAACCAAGAGCGGAAAAATTACTGGCCATTTTAGTACCGATGATCACACCAATATTATGGTGCCAGTATTTGCATATGGTCCACAATCTGGCGAATTCCGAGGGATGTATCCAAATACAGATATCTTTAAGAAGATAATGATGCTTCTAACGAAATCTAAATAGTCCATCAAATTCATATTTGAAGATACCCGATTCTAAAATTAAATACACAGTACGTTTTCCAACAAATGCCTATTTTACCTCAAATTTAGGTTGTGAAAAGCTTCGGGCATCTCATAAAGTTAAACTGAAAACATTCCAGTTTTGCATAAGGAATATTATCATTTATTTACACAAACACAATAACGAACGTTCTTGGTTTATAAAGTCTATCTGCTGATATAGATTTTTTAGTGGGTTAATGATCATTATACATCTTTATGGCCTCGGTTTTTTTTAAGAATTCTCTTTTATAAAAGATGTTTATTTTAGCTTATTGTTGATAAATGTCAATTATAGAGGTGCTTTTTGCTCTTCAGTTTTAAACTCGCTTGTAAAAAAGGGTGTGATTTGTGATATTGCGCTTCATTCAACTAAGCTAAATTATCCCATTATGCCAGTCTCTCAACACGGAAAATTTGTTCGCGTACAAAACACCTATATTAAAATTGATAGTATTGTAATTGTAAGGCCAAAGGATTTGGTTCAATATGATCATGAAGATCGAATATTAAGCAAGGATTTTCCAGAGATACACATTGAAACTACAAAAGGCTCGTTTCCGTTTTTATTTCAAGAATTCGATCAACGGGATCTAGCGTTAGATACACTCTTAGGCATCATAACAAATTCAGAAGATCTTTAGCTGAATTACTACTATCAGTTGTATTTTAAGTTTATTTATTCTTAACATATCAGCACCAACAACTCCAAATACTAAACCGGTTTGGCAACAATTTAGAGCCAATCCTTGTTATGGGTTAAATGCCGAATATGGAAACTAGGATCAATAATTATTATACCGGCACAAGTGGCTTGCTCTTACCAGTGCCAAATAAACAGTTTTATCCCGAAGAATTTAAGGAGAAATCGAGGCTCTGTTATTATGCTTCTTTGGTGAATAGTATTGAGATTAATAGTTCCTTTTACAAAATTCCACAAGCAACTACGTTAAGGAAATGGGCAGGTGATGTGCCAGAAAATTTTCGTTTTACATTTAAGCTTTTTAAGGAGATAACGCATACTCCTGATCTACGTTTCGATGCCTCGCTCTTAAATAAGTTTATGGAAACCATTGCAGCAGTTGGAGGAAAGAAAGGTTGTCTTTTGGTTCAGTTTCCACCAAGCATACGAATTAATCATTTGCCTCAAATATCCAATCTTGCAGCGATGTTAAGGGATAATGATCCATTAAAAGAATGGAGTATAGCAATGGAATTTAGGCATTCATCGCTTTATGTAAGTCAGCTTCGAGAACTTTTAGCTGCTTTCGATATAGCAAGCGTAATCCATGATAAGGGAACGGCCAGCAGTCCGATGGACATGAGCGATGCCGATTTTGTTTACCTTAGATTTCATGGGCCTGACGGAAATTACAAAGGCAGTTATTCAGCCGATATTCTCGCAGAATACGCCAGCTATATTGTCGATTGGATGATAGAGGGAAAAAAAGTCTATGCCTATTTCAACAATACTATGGGCAATGCACATGGCAATCTTAATACCTTATGTGGTTTTGTTAAAACAGGACTTTCCAATGAGGATTAGGTATAAAATCTAGATAGTATTAAGATCACCTCGATTTTAAGGTAGATTTTTATGTTCTCGAATTGTGTTTTAGTTAGGATGCTATTTTTCTGCCACCAACAAAACTTGTGTTTCTAAGTTTATATCGATAGCATCAAATAAGCAAAACTATTGCAAAAACTTTAGGTTGTATAAATACTACAAACTAGAGAACATACCATGAAAACAAAAGAAAGTGGAAGCGATGCAAAATTTGCGACCAAAACAACCTCGAAAGAATCTCCAGCCTTAAGTGCACTTTTTAAGGATTCGATCGCAGACCTATATTGGGCTGAAAATCATTTGGTAAAGGCACTCCCTAAAATGATTTCTGCAGCAACTGCACCAGAACTTAAAAATGCAATCGAATCGCACCTTGCGGAAACAAAAGTACATGTGGAAAGGCTAGAGCAGATTTTTGAACTTTTAGGCGAGAAAGTAGTAGCAAAAAAATGCGACGCAATGGAAGGGATTACCAAAGAAGCAGAAGGTATTGTTGAAGAAACCGAGCCAGGAACCGCCACCAGAGATGTCGGGATTATTTTAGCCTCACAAAAGGTAGAACATTATGAAATCGCTAGCTACGGTGGGCTATACCAACTGGCTACCACTTTAGGTTTACCCGAGGTTGCCGAACTTTTGGAACAAACGCTTGCAGAAGAAAAACTTGCTGATATCAAATTAACCGATATCGCAGAAAATGAAATTAATTATAAAGCAGCTGAAGAAGCTTAAACGTAAAGATATGGCAAAGAAAACTTCTGAAAAAAGTGCTGCTCCTGCACAACAGGAAAACGATAAAACAACAAAACTAAAATCATTTGTTGCAAATTCAAATGGTGAGTTTATGACTACTAACCACGGTTTGAGGATTAACGATGATCAGAATTCATTAAAAGCAGGGGAAAGAGGTGCAACGTTGCTCGAAGATTTTATCCTAAGGGAAAAAATTACCCACTTCGATCATGAGCGGATTCCAGAACGTATTGTTCATGCAAGAGGTTCGGCTGCCCACGGTACTTTCCAGGTGTATAAAGATATGTCGGAAATAACACGTGCCGCATTTTTGTGTGATCCAGGAGCCGAAACACCTGTTTTTGTAAGATTTTCAACGGTAGCAGGATCTAGGGGATCGAGTGATTTGGCTCGTGACGTTCGTGGTTTTGCCGTGAAATTCTATACGCAAGAAGGAAATTTCGATCTTGTAGGCAACAATATGCCTGTATTCTTTATCCAAGATGCCATTAAGTTTCCAGATTTAATACATGCGGTAAAGCCTGAGCCAGATAACGAAATGCCACAGGCAGCATCTGCACATGATACCTTTTGGGATTTTATCTCTCAAATGCCAGAATCATCTCACATGATGATGTGGGCAATGAGCGATCGTGCCCTGCCAAGAAGTTACCGAATGATGGAGGGCTTCGGTGTGCATACCTTTAGATTTGTTAACGCGAAGGGTGTAGCCAGTTTCGTTAAATTTCATTGGAAACCATTATTAGGTGTGCATGCTGTTGCTTGGGATGAGGCGCAGAACATTTCTGGTAAAGACCCTGATTTTCACCGTAGAGATTTGTGGGATGCAATTGAGGCCGGTGCCTTTCCAGAATGGGAATTGGGTGTGCAAATTATACCTGAAGAGGATGAGTTTAAGTTTGAATTCGATCTCTTAGATCCAACTAAACTCATTCCTGAAGAACTTGTGCCTGTACAACGTATTGGTAAAATGACGCTTAACCGAAACCCAGATAACTTTTTTGCCGAAACCGAGCAAGTAGCTTTTCATGTTGGGCATGTAGTACCGGGAATAGATTTTAGTAATGATCCACTATTGCAAGGCCGACTTTTTTCTTACACGGATACACAATTAATTCGCCTTGGTGGACCTAATTTTCACGAAATACCAATTAATAGGCCTGTTGTTCTCGTACATAATAATCAAAGGGATGGCCACATGCGCCAAACCATAAATAGAGGCAAAACGAGTTATGGGCCGAATGATATTGCGGCAAATGATCCACAGCAGGCAAAGGCTTCTGATGGCGGTTTTGTAAGTTATAACGAACGAATTGATGCGAAAAAAATTAGAGCAAGAAGTAGAAGCTTTTTTGATCATTTTTCTCAGGCAAGATTATTCTTTAATTCTCAAAGCGATCCAGAGAAGAATCACATTATCGATGCCTTAAGCTTTGAGTTGGGTAAGGTTAAGGCAATTTCTATTCGAGAACGGATGTTGGCAATACTCTCTCAAATAGATAAGGGTTTAGCTGCAGAAGTGGCTTTTGCCTTAGGTCTTCATATTCCAAAAATTCCGCTCGAAGAACTAAATAACAGCATTCCTGCAGATGGAAATAGAGCTGATTATGCTTCGAAAAATCCAGAGGGAAGTTTAGCTAAATCGGATGCATTAAGTATGCTAGGTACTGTTAAAGATACCATTAAAACTAGAAAAATAGCCATTCTAGCGGCTGATGGTGTGGACGAAGTATCATTGAGTAAGGTTAAGGATTTGCTAATTGCCAATGGTGCGGTTGTACATATTATTGCTCCAAAGCTTGGTAATATTATCGCTAAGGGTGATACAAAAATCAAAGTTGATGAGAGCTTCCTTACCGCGGCATCTGTACTTTACGACGCTGTTTATGTGCCTGGAGGTGGAAATTCAGTTGCAACTTTAGAAGCTGAGGCTAATGCAGTTCACTTTTTAAATGAAGCGTTTAAGCATTGTAAGGCAATTGCAGCTGACGATGAAGCAATTCAGGTACTAGAATCGACCTATTTCTTTAAAAAACTTCCTGCAGAATATTCAACAGAGACGGTTTTGAGAGAAGGCATCTTAGTTTCTGGCGACATTAAAAAACTGGGTAATACCTTTGTGCAGATGATTGCCATGCACCGCTTTTGGGAAAGGGAAAATCCAAGGAAAATTCCGGCATAGGATTACAAAACATAAATTAGTGAAAGTCGTTTGGCTTTCACTTTTTAAATTTTTTGATATGGAAGAAGAAAAAGGATATTTAGCTACAGTGCCTTTACAGCTTACTGGCAGCCAAATGGATATTGTTGAAAAACGTTATGCAAGTTCTGATAGTGAAGCTATTGATCTTTTTAAAAGAGCATCTTCACGATTATTAACAGTAAATAAGTGGGGAGATTATGCTGGAATATCCTCTTTTCTATTGATGGATGCTCACGGGATTCGAGTCGATCGACCTGCGCAAAAAGAAGATTATATCAGAATTGATATTCCAGGGCCTGGAACCGAAGCTGGAATGGGCTACGATTGGGTAAAAATTGAGGACATAACGAATACACATGAAGAGAATAGGCAAGTACTTTCTATGACGGTAAGACCTTGCAGTCACCCAATTTCTGAAAAGGAAGAAATTGCACATTTTCTTAAAAGTGAGGCAACTTCCACCTTTGTAATTACCCTAAGTGATTTATGTATTTCTGCTGAGGAGCATGGAAGAAACGAAATGCCAAACACAAGTAATGGTAGTTTTTTTGATAAGGGTAGAAATTACGTAGTTGGAATGGCAGCTAAACTTGGCTTATCTTACCCGCAATGGAAGAGTTTGGTTAAGGCGCTTTTGCAAGACTAAGTTGATTTGTTGCCGCTTGTAATAAATCTATTCCTTTTTCATTTCCTTGCATTGCGGCAAAATCGATCGCCATTTGTCCGCGAATATCTTTTAAATCAAGGTTAGCACCACTTTCAATTAACAATTTTAACACATCATTTCTACCAAACATTGCGGCGAACATTAGTGCCGTTCCACCATTTCCATGTTGAAGATTAAGCGCTGCCCCTTTATCAATTAATAGTTTTGCGATTTCTAAATAGCCTTTAAAGGATACACCCATCAAAGCTGTATTCCCTCCTTTATCGGCTGCATTGATTTCTGCACCAGCTTCTAATAGTAGCTTTGCAGCCTCAATCTGATTATTGTAACAGGCGATAATTAATGGAGTATAACCCTTTTCATCTCTGTAATTAAGATCAACATTTCTACGGATTAGTTCTTTTATTACCGCTATTTCTCCTTTTCTTGCTGCTGGGATGATTAACTCATTTATGTTCTCCATGAATACACAACTGTTTTTTGATGAGAAAGTTTTCTTAAAGGATGGAACATTATATTAATCTCTATTTATGGTTTAAATTATATTCAGAATCTGTATATCGGAATTTTAGTTCAACCACATTTGCATCATAAAACTAAAAACAGATCCTTTTCCAACCTCACTATCAACCCATATCTTTCCCCCATGCCTTTGTATAATTTCGTGGCAAAGGTAAAGCCCAATTCCAAAGCCCGAAACTGTTCCAGACATGTTTGATTCTATTCGGTAATATCGCTGAAATACTTTCTCAAAATCTTCAGGTTTAATTCCTATCCCATGGTCAGTAACACTTAATTTTACCTCATTTCCTACTTGTATGCAGGCAACATTTATGGTGCTACCGGCAGGAGAATATTTTACGGCGTTACTTATTAAATTGCCAATTACCTGTGCAATTTTGTCGCGGTCGGCATTTACCATGGTAAATTCTACTGGCTCAAAAATAATGTGGTGACGAGTAATGGTAGGCGTAATATCTGCACTTATCTCGGTTAGTAGTTCCGCCATGTCAAAAGGCTGTTTCTCAACGCTGATTTTACCCGATTCGAGCCTCGATACATTAAGAAAACCATTAATCATCTTATTCATCTTCCTAACCTGGTTTATAGCCTTATCCATAATAAGCGTACCCGAATTATCGCCTTTACTGTTTGCGGTTTTTTGTAGTAGTTGAACGTAAGCACCTATCGAAGTTAAAGGTGTTTTAAGTTCGTGGCTAACCATTCCTATAAAGTCATTTTTTCGTTGCTCATCTTTCTTAAACTCCGAAACATCCATAACAACGCCGGTGAACGATGAAAATTGTCCTGATGGATCAGTTTTAAGGTTTCCAATTGCCCTCAACCACCTCATTTGATTATCGTGAAAACCAACTACAGGATAGGTAACATCGTAATTTCCACCTCCGTATATTGCTTTTTCAAGTTTTTGGGATACGAATGATCTATATTCCTCAGTAATTTGCGCTAAAGCTTGTTCAATTGTTATTTCTTCGTCGGCACGATACCCAAAAAGCTCACGTAACCGAACAGATGTGATAAATTCTCTGGTAACCGAATTAATATGCCATGTGCCAAAATCTGCTGCTTCAATAGCTAACCTTAAGGCAACCTCGCTATCTTCAAGCATATGGAAAATTTTTTCCATTTCTTTTTTCGATTCTTCAATATCCTCATTTGCTGCGCTTAACTCCTCATTTGCTGCTGTCAATTCCTCGTTTACGGCACCGAGCGAATCGGTTAGCTCTTGCTTTTCAATCTCAACAAGCTTTCGCTCTGTGATATCCATCATTACGCCAGCAAATATTGTAAAGCCCTTATTTCCGCTAACGCTGCCTACGGCCCGTAACCATCTTTTAATCCCATCATAATGCCCTGTAACCATATAAGTTAAATCGGAAGTGCCACCTTCGAGCATGGTTTTATTGATCGATTCAAGAATCGATTTTCTGTACTCAGGATTAATTTGTTCAATTACATCTGTTAAGGTAATTTCTTCATCAGGATAAAATCCAAATAAAACCTTTAATCTATCTGAAGCGATAAGCGTTTGGGTTTGGGTATCTATAGTCCAGGTGCCAAAATTAGCGGCATCTACTGCTAGTTGAAGTTTTTGTTCAGTTTCTTGCAGCCTAAGGTTCGATTCAACCTTATCTGTTACGTCTGTTGCGGTATGGAGTATGCTATTGATGTTTCCATTCGCATCAAAAATGGGTCTGTAAATAAAATCATAATAGGAAACTTTCATTTCGTTGTCGATAAAAAATTCGGCCAACTCATCTTTTCCCGTATAAATTTCGGCAGTTTCCCAAACTCGTTTGAGTATATTAAGAAAAGGTTGATTAACCAGTTCGGGTACAGCCTCTCTAAGCGGTTTGCCAATAACAGATCTATTTTTACCCCAAAAACGAAGCATTGCATCATTGGCAGCTTGGATGATTGTGTTTTCGCCAGTGTATATAGCCGTGGCATTTTCAGAGAGTGCCAACACATCTAACAACTGATCACTGGTGAACCTTAATTTTTCTAAATCCATAATTCGATACCGCCAAACGCTATAGGAAGATAAAAAAGAAAACAAGGTTTAAATTAAAATGTTTGATTGTTTAAACAAACTGAGCAAATAAATGTGCTTGAGTTTTTATAATTATCTTGCTCACGAATAGAATCAATGTATATTTCTTAAATTGATTTAGTTGGAAGATCGATATTCATTTGGCGAAACACCAACATGCTGTTTAAACGAACGACTAAAATGTTGCGGATATTTAAAACCCAGTTCATAAGCGATCTCACTAACGGATTTTCTTATGTCGAACATTTTTTCCTTAGCAATATCCATTAGTTTTAACTGAATATATTCCTGTGCCGATTTTCCTGTGTCTTTTTTAATCAGATCACCGAAGTAATTTGCCGAGAGGTTCAACTGTTCTGCACAATAGCCAACAGAGGGCAATCCAAGCAATTGGGGTTTATCTGATAAAAAATATGAATCGATCAGGTGCTCGAATCGCTCCAATACACCTTGATGAGCAGTTTCTCGGGTGAGGAATTGACGATCATAAAAACGGATGCAATAATTCAAAAACAATTCCATGTTGCTCACAATTAGGGTTTTGCTATGCTTATCAATAGATTGAGATAATTCATATTGGATTTTTGAAAGACAATCTAAAACCAATTCCTTCTCTTTCTTTGATAGGTGTAGTGCTTCGTTTACATCATAAGAAAAGAACGAA
Organism: Pedobacter frigidisoli; assembly: GCF_004331675.1. Classification (GTDB taxonomy): domain Bacteria; phylum Bacteroidota; class Bacteroidia; order Sphingobacteriales; family Sphingobacteriaceae; genus Pedobacter; species Pedobacter frigidisoli. Next base: position 71,660 of record NZ_SJSN01000002.1, read on the forward strand.
TAATCTTGAATATGTTTTCCAAGGGTTGTTCCCTTAATTAGTGCCGGGTCAAAAAGTAAAGCCCACCCTTTTGGCTCGAAATGCTTAACATTAGGTTGTATGCCAAGAACTTGCCCCGGACCGATAAACACTAATGTTCCTTCTTGATAATCGTAATGATTTCGACCATATTTCAATTCACCACAGTCAAGTTCTTTCATAAAAATGGCGTACAAACCAAAATGAAATGTTTGTGCTAGCATGGCCTTTGCCTTGGCCAAATCAATAACCGTAATTAAAGGATGTAAGGTTTCTACACCTCGCATATTATTGTACTGGTTAACGCTTTCTATGCTCACGATTGTTTCCATAATAAATTGATTGATCTGTTGATACAAAAATAAACATTAGTAAGCAGTTGATATCATTCTTGTAATCAGATCAGTAATAATGGTATTATAAGCAGTAATCCGTATAACATTTTCCTTAAACGCTATATCGACCTTTGTAATATTGAAAGGCTTAAGTGATGTTGCTGAACTCAGGTTTCTAAAGATTTAACCTTATGCTACTGTAAAATAAAAATGATAGATAATAATGATTTGGATATACTTAATCTCACGCGTAAATTAACAAGGTTGATGATTGAAAAGGATATAGTAGAGATGAGTAAGATTTTGGATGCTCATTTCACACTCACACATATTACAGGTTTCGTTCAGCCAAGGGAAGAATGGCTTAAGGAAATAGAAAGTGAGCAGATGAAATATTTCTCATACCAAGAAATAAAAACTTCAATAGAAATAGCTGGAGACAAAGCGACTTTCATAGGTCAGAATCTTCTTGATGCCAAAATTTGGGGTGCCAGAAATAACTGGCGTTTGCAACAGACCATCTATCTCGAAAAGCGCATTGAAAAATGGATTATCATCAAATCTGTAGCAACAATATTTTAAAAGAAAGAATTATGAAAACAAGAAAATTAGGAAATAGCGGATTAGAAGTATCTGCCCTAGGATTAGGTTGCATGGGTTTAAGTTTTGGCTACGGACCAGCAACCGATAAAAAAGCAGCTATTAAATTGCTACATGCAGCAGTTGAAGCTGGTGTTACATTTTTCGATACGGCAGAATGTTATGGTCCTTTTACCAATGAAGAATTATTAGGCGAAGCATTTGCTCCATTTCGTAATAAAGTGGTAATCGCTACTAAATTTGGATTTGAAGATGGAGACTCTAAAAAGGGCTTGGATAGCAGTCCCGCAAAAATTAGACAAGCCGTAGAAGCTTCTTTAAAAAGATTAAAGACAGATTATATTGATTTGCTTTATCAACATCGTGTAGATCCAAATGTGCCAATGGAAGATGTTGCTGGTACTGTAAAGGATTTAATAGCTGAAGGTAAAGTGAAATATTTTGGTTTATCAGAAGCTGGAGTTGTTAGCATTCGCAAAGCACATGCTGTACAGCCATTAACTGCTCTGCAAAGCGAATATTCTTTATGGTGGCGTGAGCCAGAAAAAGAGATTTTACCCACTTTGGAAGAATTGGGGATTGGTTTTGTTCCGTTTAGTCCATTAGGTAAAGGATTTTTAACAGGAGCGATTACGGCAAATACCGCGTTTGATAGCACTGACTTTAGAAACACGGTTCCCCGTTTTTCTGAAGAAAATAGAAATGCAAATCAGGTGTTGGTCGATTTATTGAAAAGCATCTCAATTGAAAAGGAAGCAATGCCCGCACAAGTTGCGCTTGCTTGGCTATTGGCCCAAAAATCTTGGATTGCTCCAATTCCTGGTACCACGAAACTGCACCGTTTGGAAGAAAATATTGGCGCTGCTGCTATCGAATTAACAGCTGATGATTTGAGTAAGATAGAAAATGCTGCATCAAAAATTGAGGTTCAGGGAGCAAGATACCCTGAGCATTTACAAAATAGAGTTGGGAAATAAGCGCTATGCAAAATCATTAATTTCTAGAATAATACGCTTAAAATCAGAGCAGAAAACGAAACACAAAAACAAATTAACATGGAAAATCAAAATCGCAGAAATTTTTTAAAAGCCAGTTCCGCTTTAAGCGGTGCTTTATTGCTTCCTCCAGCCTTAAGTTTTGCCATACCACCAGCGCAAGGGAAAGAAAGGGCAAACCCAAGCAATCCTCCAAATTTGCAAAGTCGCCGTTTGGGTACTGGAAAAAATAGTGTTGAAGTCTCTGCATTAGGTTTAGGTTGCATGGGCATGTCATGGAATAGAAGTTTTATTCCGGATCGAAAATATATGATCGAAACCATTCGCAAGGCTTATGATATGGGGGTAAATCTTTTCGATACTGCCGAGGCTTATGGTCCATTTATAAACGAACAATTGGTTGGTGAGGCCATAAAACCTTTTCGAAAAAAGATTGCTCTTTGCAGCAAGTTTGGATTTGATATTCAAAACGGAAAGTTTGTTTCGGGTTCGTTAAATAGCAAACCTGCACACATTAGAGAAGTGGTTGAGCAATCCTTAAAACGACTGAATACCGATGTAATAGATCTTCTCTATCAACATAGGGTTGATCCAAATGTACCGATGGAAGATGTTGCAGGAACCATTAAGGACTTGATTAATGAGGGAAAAGTAAAGCATTTTGGACTATCTGAGGCTGGAGCTGACGACATAAGAAAGGCACATGCAATACAACCGCTTACTGCTATACAAACAGAATATTCATTAATTTCTAGAGATCCTGAGAAAGAAATATTTCCAGTTTGTGAAGAGTTAGGTATTGGCTTTGTTCCATATAGTCCACTCTGTAGAGCATATTTAACTGGATACATTAATGAGCGTACAAAATATGTTAATGGTAACGATAATCGCGGCGCTTTGCCGCGTTACGCACCATATGCGGTAAAGGCAAACTGGGCGATAATTGATGTGCTTGCAGCATTTGGAAATGAGAGGGGGCTTACAGTTGCGCAAGTATCTTTAGCGTGGCTATTGGCTCAAAAACCTTGGATTGTACCAATTCCGGGAACTACTAAATTAGCCCACCTTCAAGAAAATCTTTGGTCTATTGATTATAAGTTTAGTCCTGAAGAATTAGCCAAACTTACCAGTGCTGTATCTAACATCGATATTGTAGGAAATAGGTTAGCAACTCCCCAAACAAAGTAATCACTTATTAAAAGCAAGTTAAATTCTATGATGAAATGCCAATAAAGTTCATTCCATTTTTGGTAGTGATTTATCTTTTATCAAATTGATCATTTTTAAAGCCCCATCCTTAAAAGTTCGGGCTTTTTTATGCGTTAAACTTTTGAACTACAGGAATTTATAAGCCACAATTGAGAATCCTTAAGGAAATTAGCAGCAAACCGTAATATAATTTTTAACTTATTAAATTATATTTAGCCTCAGTGATTAATCGATAGGTCCATTTATATTTAGAATTGTCAGTGCAAATAAATATTAGTGAAAGAATAAAATATAATCAAAATTATCAAGCATTCTAAGTTTTCCTTTTTTTATTGTCGAGATTGCTTTATTTATAGATGCTCCAATAACTTAACTAAAATAATACTCAGAGAATTGAAATAGTTACCTAATTTAAGAACATGAAATTTACCAACTTTTACAAAAATGTTTTAATAGTGCTGATAATGATTTTTCCACTAGGATTAATGGCTCAGATAACGGATTTCAAAGCTTCAAAACCTCTAAATCAGTTACAACAGAAATTCGTAGATCTGCGCTTTGGAATGTTTATCCACTACAATATTCCAACTTATGTAAATGCAGATTGGCCAGACCCTGAAGCTTCGCCAAAACTTTTTAATCCCAAGCATTTAAATGCCGATCAATGGGCGAAAGCTGCAAAATCGGCAAATATGAGTTATGGTTGCCTAACCACAAAACACCATTCTGGGTTTTGTATTTGGGATACTAAAAGTACCGATTACAATGTGATGAATAGTCCTTACGGAAAGGATGTGGTAAAACAATTTGCTGATGCTTTTCGTGCCAACGGACTTAAGGTAATGTTGTATTATTCGATTTTAGATACGCACCACAAACTAAGGCCAAATCAGATTACGCCACAACATATTGATATGGTGAAGCAGCAAATTACAGAGCTTTTAACTAAATATGGCAAAATCGAAGCCTTAATTATTGATGGATGGGATGCACCATGGTCTAGAATTTCTTATGATGATGTTCCCTTTGAGGATATTTATAATTTAATCAAAACCTTACAGCCAGATTGTTTAGTAATGGATTTGAATGGAGCGAAATATCCTGCAGAGGGCTTGTATTATACAGATATAAAAACCTACGAAATGGGAGCAGGGCAGCGTATGCCAAAAGATAGTAAGGTAATGCCAACTTTAGCTTGTTTGCCCATTAATACATCATGGTTTTGGAAAACAGATTTCCCGACTGTTCCAGTTAGAAAGCCGCAAGAAATTGTTGATGGATTGATTAAGCCCCTAAATGATGCGAGCTGTAATTTTATCTTGAATGTAGCACCAAATAGAGACGGCTTAATTGATGATAATGCCATCGCAGCCTTAAAAGAAGTTGGTGTTTTATGGAAAAATACGGGTTCAACAAAACAGCTTCCTCCATTGGCATTGCCCATAATTTCGAGCAATATTGCGATAAATAAGCCTGCGAATTCAAGCTGGAGCGATGATATGAACATTATGGATTTCGCTAATGATGATAATTACGGAACATCATGGCAATCGAATGGTGCAGTTGAAAAGCCATGGTTCGAAGTCAACTTAAAAAACGAACAAGCCGTAAACATGATTGTAGTTGCTGAGGGTAAATCGAACATCGAAACTTATGCCTTGGAATATTGGAATGGCGTTGATTGGAAAAAGATTTTCGATGGGAAAAATGAAGACCGCATCAAAATCCATCGGTTTGATCGGATTTGGGCCAGTAAGCTTCGGATTAGAATTGGAAAATCAAAGGAAACTGCATCAATTGCCGAATTTCAAGTCTTTAATGAAAGAAGATAAACTTATTAGAACCTAAGCTTTTTTGTAAATTATTTAAAATCACCTAAATGGTGATTTTTTGTTTATCGATTTTCCTATTGATTAGTTTTTTTTTGGTAAAAGACAACTTTAAGCAACAAATGATAAATTTTCATCACTATCATCCGATGAATTTGTGAAATAAGCGTCAAATCGATTTATAATACAATGAATTTTTCCAACACAAAATAAAACTGCTAATAATCAAGACGTTTAGTTACTTTCTTATCTCTCCAAATGATGATTCTAGCTCTGGAATCAAGACCGACTTCATTATAACTTCATAATTCTATAGTTATTTCGTGCCAAAATTAATCAACAGATAGTCCTAATCTATCGAAGTTGTTATATCTGTTTATACGGATATACTCTTTTTAGATCAGCCATCTGGGAAATTAATTTAACCAAAAATTAAATCAGATAACTATCAGTATGAAAATGAAGAGAAATTTCATGTTCCTTGGCCTGTGTGCTTTACTCTACTTAACAGGTTGTACCGAGAAAAAAGAAGAAAAAGAAGAAGTAGTTACTTATGCGGTTACATCACCGCTAGAAATCGATACTTCTTTCACAAAGGAGTATGTTTCGCAGATTAAATCTGTTAGAAATATCGAAATCAGAGCCTTGGAAAAAGGTTACCTACAAAACATTTATGTAGATGAAGGCCAGCATGTACACGCAGGCCAGTTATTGTTTAGGATAAGACCTAATATGCTTCAGGCAGAATTATTAAAGGCACAAGCAGAAACTAAATCTGCAGAAATTGAATTAGAAAACACAAAATTATTGACTGATAAAAATGTAGTTTCTAAAAATGAACTCGCCATGGCGAAAGCAAAATTGCAAGCTGCAAATGCAGAAACATCTATGGCTAAAATGCATTTAGGTTTTACCGAAATTAAGGCACCTTTCGATGGAACAATTGATCGAATCCCTTTCAAATTAGGAAGTGTGGTAGATGAAGGAGCGCTGTTAACAAGCCTTTCGGATAACAGTCAGGTTTTTGCTTACTTCAATGTTTCAGAGCCAGAATATTTAAGCTACCAATCTGCAGTGAAAGTAAAAGGCCAGCAAGAAGTGAACTTACTTTTGGCAAATAACGAATTACTCAAATCGAAAGGTAAAGTAGAGGTTATCGAAAGCGAGTTTAACAATGAAACAGGAAATATTGCTTTCCGTGCCCGATTTAGCAATGCTGATAACTTACTAAGAAACGGTGAAACGGGCAAGATCCAAATGGTTGTGCCGCTAAAAAATGCCATTGTTATTCCGCAGAAAGCCACTTATGATATTCAGGATAAGACTTACGTTTTTGTTGTTGATAGCAAGAATAAAGTACACTCAAGGCCGATTACGATTGCCAGTGAAATCCCTGATTTATATGTGATTAGCGATGGTTTAGCAATTGGCGATAAGATCTTATTGGAAGGCGTTCAAAACGTGAAGGACGATGATAAGATTACTTATAAATTTCAAAATCCGCAAGAAGTGATCAAACAATTAAGATTGAAAACCGAATAATCTAAATCCCTCAATACTTATTTTATGTTTAGCAAATTCATACAAAGGCCCGTCCTTTCTATCGTTATATCGCTGGTTATTGTGTTCTTGGGTTTCTTAGCGATGAGCTATCTGCCGGTAACACAATTTCCATCTATTTCTCCACCGAAAGTAAATATCACGGCAGAATACCCGGGTGCCAATAACGAATTATTAATTAAATCGGTTGTTATTCCGTTAGAACGTGCCTTAAATGGTGTGCCAGGAATGAAATATATTGCATCTGATGCCGGTAACGATGGTGAAGCTTCTATCCAAGTGGTGTTTAACCTTGGAACAGACCCAAATCAGGCCTCATTAAATGTTCAGAACCGTGTAGCTGCGGTAACCAATAAGCTTCCGCCTTTAGTAGTTCGTGAAGGGGTAAAGATTACCCGTGAGGAATCTAACATGTTGATGTACATTAACTTGTATAGTAAAGACCCTAAAATGAACCAAAATTTCCTTTACAACTTTGCAGATATCAATTTGCTTTCTGAACTGAAAAGGGTAGATGGTGTAGGTTTCGCGGATATTTTAGGTGATAGAGATTATGCTATGCGTATTTGGTTAAAACCAGATCGAATGCAGGCTTATAAAATTTCTGTTGATGAAGTAATGAAATCGCTTGATGAACAAAGTTTAGAGGCATCGCCAGGTAAAACGGGCGAAAGTTCTGGACAAAGATCTCAAGCATTTGAGTATGTTTTAAAATACTCAGGCCGTTTCAACACAAAAGAGGAATACGGTAATATTGTGCTAAGAGCAAATGCAAATGGCGAAATGTTACGTTTAAAAGACGTTGCCGATGTTGATTTTAGCGCTGCTGCTTACAACTTATATTCTACCTTAAATGGCAAAGCTTCAGCTGCGATTGTGCTAAAACAATCTTACGGAAGTAACGCTAGTCAGGTAATTAAAGATGTTAAAGCGAAGATGGCTGAGATTAAAGCCAGCTCTTTTCCTAAAGGTTTGGATTATGAAGTAAGTTATGATGTTTCGAAATTCCTTGATGCATCAATTGAAAAGGTAATCCATACGCTTGTAGAAGCCTTTATTTTGGTAGGCTTAGTTGTATTTCTTTTTCTAGGCGATTGGCGCTCGACTGTTATTCCGGCGATTGCAGTACCCGTTTCCCTCATCGGAACGTTTGTATTCATGTCGTTTTTTGGCATCACGCTCAACTTGATTACTTTGTTTGCTTTGGTGCTCGCCATTGGAGTTGTGGTAGATGATGCGATTGTGGTAATCGAAGCCGTGCATGCAAAAATGGAGCACGATCGAAAAATGTCGGTGCTCCGTGCTACGCAAGAAGCGATGAAAGAAATCAGCGGAGCAATTATAGCGATCACCTTTTTAATGGCTTCGGTGTTTATTCCGGTAACCTTTATGTCTGGACCAGTTGGTATTTTCTACCGCCAGTTTTCCATCACCATGGCAACAGCAATTATCCTTTCGGGTATAGTGGCCTTAACACTTACGCCAGCTTTGTGTGCCATCATGCTGAAAAACAATCATGGAAAACCTAAAAAGAAAACCATAGTAGATAAGTTTTTAGATGGTTTTAACAATGGTTTTACAAAGCTTTCAGGTAAATACGAAATCGTATTAACGAAAGTTGTAAGTCGTAGATTAGTAACCTTTGGCGTATTGATTTTGTTCTGTTTGGGTATTTGGGGTTTGAGTGGAAGTGTTCCATCAGGTTTCATTCCTAATGAAGATCAAGGGATGGTTTATGCCATTATTCAAACGCCTCCAGGTTCTACGTTAGAGCGTACCGACCAGATTGCGGAAAGACTTCAGGAATTATGTGAAAATATTGATGGCGTAAAATCGGTTTCATCATTAGCAGGTTACGAAATCCTTACAGAAGGTACAGGTTCAAATTCGGGAACATGTTTAATTAACCTAAAGGATTGGGATGAACGTAAAAGCTCTGCTCAAGAAATAATCAAGGAACTAGAGGAGAAATCCAAATCAATCCCAGGGGCAGCAATAGAATTCTTTCAACCACCAGCAATTCCTGGTTATGGTGCAGCAGGCGGTTTCGAGCTTCGTTTATTGGATAAGGCAGGAAGCGGTGACTATAAAAAAATGGAAACCGTGGCAAATGATTTCGTTAGGGCACTAAATAAGCGTAAAGAACTCTCATCTGTATTTACTTTTTACAGTGCCAGTTTTCCTCAATATATGTTGAAGATTGACAACGATATCGCACAGCAAAAAGGCATAACTATCGATAATGCGATGAACACGCTTTCTACTTTTGTGGGTAGTAATTACGAAACCAGTTTTATTAAATACGATCGCCAATATAAAGTTATGGTGCAGGCGTTGCCGCAGTATAGGGCTTTGCCAGAAGATATTTTAAAATTATTTGTTAAAAATGATAAAGATGAAATGGTTCCTTTTTCTGCCTTTATGAAAATGGAAAAGGTATACGGTCTATCAGAAATTACAAGGCATAACATGTACAATGCTTCCGAAATTAGTGGTCAATCTGCTACAGGTTACAGTTCTGGCGAGGCGATTGCAGCCATTACAGATGTAGCGAAGAAAACATTACCTAGAGGTTTTGGTATCGATTGGGCAGGTATTTCTAAAGATGAGGTTTCAAGAGGTAATGAGGCAATTTATATCTTCTTAATCTGTTTAGGTTTCGTTTACTTAGTATTGGCAGCTCAATACGAAAGTTTCATTTTGCCACTCTCGGTAATCCTTTCATTGCCTGTTGGTATTTTTGGTGCATTTCTTTTCTTAAAGCTTTTAGGTTTAGAGAATAATATATACGCACAAGTTGCAATGGTAATGCTAATTGGCTTACTCGGGAAGAATGCCGTGCTAATTGTAGAGTTTGCTACACAAAGGCATGCTCAGGGTGCAACTGTTCTTAAAGCCGCAATGGAAGGAGCAAGTGTGCGTTTCCGTCCAATATTAATGACTTCATTTGCATTTATTGCAGGTTTAATTCCGCTGATGATTGCATCTGGGCCAGGTAAAATTGGGAATAGAACGATTGGTTCTGCGGCTGCGGGAGGTATGCTTTTCGGTACCATTTTCGGGGTAATCATTATTCCTGGATTGTATTACATATTCGGAACAATAGCAGCCAGACATAAGCTGATTAAAATTGAAGAAGAACATCCGTTAACTGAAGAAATAGAAGATAATGTTTAGAAAAGATATTTATAAATACGTTGGTTTGGTGTTGATATGTACTGCATATTCGGCCTGTAAAGTGCCAGAGTTTGCCCAACGCAACGAAAATAAAAATGTTCCTGCAGGTTTTAATAATTCACAGGATAGCACAAATACAGCAAAGGTGCAATGGCGTCAGTTTTTTACCGACCCAAATTTGGTTAGCCTGATTGATACTGCGTTGAAGAACAATCAGGAACTAAATGTGACTTTGCAGGAAATCGAAATTGCGAAGAACGAAATTAAGGCTAGAAAGGGAGAACTTTTACCTACCGTGGGTTATAGAGTAGGAGCAGGATTAGAAAAAGTGGGTCGTTATACTAGCTCGGGCGCTGGAGATGCATCAACAGATATTACGCCAGGTAAGGAAGTGCCTGATGTGTTACCAGATTACGCTTTCGGTTTACAAGCCAATTGGGAGGCTGATATTTGGCATAAATTGCGTAATTCTAAAAAGGCTGCTGTGAGTCGTTATCTATCGACGGTTGAAGGTAAAAACTTCGTTGTAACCAACCTTGTTGCCGAAGTTGCCAATTCATACTATGAGTTATTGGCGCTCGATAATCAGTTGGCTATTGTGAAACAAAATATCGCTTTACAAAGTAATGCTTTAGAGCTGATGAGGATTCAGAAGCAGGCTACCAGAGTTACAGAACTTGCAGTTAGGAAATTTGAGGCTGAAGTATTGAATTCTAAAAGTTTGGAATTCGATATTCAGCAGAACATAACGGAGAGCGAAAACAAAATTAATTTCTTGTTAGGTCGCTATCCGCAAACTATTCTAAGAGATAAAGGCAGTTTTACCGATCTAGTTCCGCCCACAGTTCAGGTGGGTTTGCCTTCACAATTATTGGCGAATCGCCCAGATATTAAACAAGCAGAATTAGATTTAGCAGCAGCAAAATTAGATGTTAATGTGGCGAAGGCACAATTTTATCCATCGTTGGGTATTTCTGCTACAATTGGTTACCAGGCTTTTAATCCCTCTTATTTATTAAGAACGCCAGAATCTTTAGCTTATTCATTAGCGGGAGATTTAGCTGGGCCACTTATTAATCGCAATGCGATAAAAGCGGAATATTTAACAGCCAATTCAAAGCAGCTGCAAGCGGTATTTAACTATGAGAAAACGATTTTAAATGGTTATATCGAGGTTGCCAATCAGTTATCGAACATCACTAATCTTCAAAAAAGCTACGATTTAAAATCAAAACAGGTGGTGGCACTTACGCAATCAATAGATATTTCTAACGATTTATTTAAAGCGGCAAGGGCAGATTATTTTGAAGTATTGATGACACAGCGTGATGCGCTGCAATCTAAATTAGAACTGATAGAAACAAAAAAACAACAACTTAATGCGGTGGTAAATATATACCATGCTTTAGGAGGTGGCTGGAATTAGAGATTTTTTCTTTGTTTTTTTTAAACAAAATTAAGTGCTATTCAATAAATGGGTAGCACTTTTTTAATGAATTTTTTTAAAAGCAATCGTTTACGAAAACTAATTTTTAGTTTATTAATTTATAGCGTAAGTTTGCATCACTAACTGAATATTTTATGAGCAACATCTCTAATCCGAAACCGGCGAAAAAGGGCGATAGGATGGACAATGACCATAATAACTTTAACGAGCCTTACAACCATAATTCAAAACACAAGTTTGAAGGTTGGCCGATATTGTGGATCTTGATAGCGATATTTTTAATTTCTGCAATAATTTGGTATACGGGAACTGCATCCTACCTACTTAGGTGGATTGGGAACTAAACAAAATTTATAGAAAATAATTATCCTCAAAGACGTTTGACTTCGATAGTGTTTAAAAAATTAAGCAGGTGTTTATTGTTGTTGAGAGGTTAATCTAGATAAGATTAAATAAGATCATAATTTAAAATTTTTCGTCATCGCTGGGAATCTGCTCAGCGGAGAAATAGCAATATAACATAAGTCCAAAGGATACGATATAGAATGCTGCTGTGATGGTTAGGAAAGTGCTCATAAATCTAATATTTGGTTAGTGTAATTATAACGTTAAGTTATCCTTAATTATATATGTGAACGTATGAATTTTAAATAAATTATTAACATTTTTTATTTTATTGTTGATAACTATCAGTATAGTTGTTTTTAAGGCCAATGTGCTGAATTATCTCGCCTGAAATTTATCTCTATACTGAGTAGGCGTCATCCCAACAGCTTTCCTAAAAACCTTTCTAAATGCCTTTGGATCATTATATCCTGAATTATATATGATCTCTGTCATTTGCTGTGCTGTTTGTTCGAGTAATTTCTTTGCCGCTGCAATCCGGGTTTGTTGTAGGTATTCTATAGGTGTAATCCCCGTAACTTGCTTAAAACGCCTCACAATATTTCTCCTGCTTGAAGGAATATCCTTAATCATTTCTTCAATTGTGGCCACATCCTGATAATTGCTTTCTATTTTTTCTTGTGCTGATGCGACCAAGTCATCGTTATGATGCCTTGTTGGTTGGAAAGAGCTAAAATAAGATTGGTTATGACGATCCATGTCTATTGCGAAAATTTTTGCGGCCTTAATGGCAATGTCTTTCCCACAATGATTTTGCAACAAGTGTAAAAGCAAATGGAATGATGAAGTAGCTCCACCACTGGTGTACAACTTTCCATCTTGGGTAACTGTTTTATCCGATTTTAAGTTTACCGCAGGAAATGCATTTGCGAAAGCGCCACAAGCATCTACATGTGTAGTTGCAGCTTTTCCATCTAATAAGCCAGTTGCACCCAATAAAAATGCCCCTGTACAAACCGTTGCAATTTCTGCCTCCTGTTGATATTGTTTTATCAGCCAAGGGATGAATGCAATGTTTTGACCTATTGCGCTTTTAATGTCTTCGGTAGTAAATGCAGGTATTAAAATTAAGTTGTATGTATCTTCAGTACTAATGTTTTTTGATTCGTAGCTACTAAATGAACCATCGTTTTTCTCATCAAAACTCAGTAAGGTTAAATGATAGGGCGCTTCTTGTGCTGTTGAAGTATGGAATTTGTTCGCCGTTTCAAAAACATCTAAAATGGCTGCAACGCTCAATAATTTATATTGTTTAGTCAACAGAATGCCTACTTGTATCATTTGGTTAAAATTTTAGGTTTTGTAAATATAAAGAAAAACTTGTCTGAAATGCCCCCTAATATTGACTTCTCCAGCATCAACTTTGAATGGTTTTATACACTAACTTTATAATCAGTTAATCAATCTATAAAAACAAAAGATATGAAAACTCAACCAACAAGTAATAGAATGTACGGAATTATTGTTCTTTACGAAATGCAAACCGATTTTTTAAAAAAAGCGTTGGATGGAATTGATGATGCCGATGCCCAAAAAAGATTGGATACAAAAGCAAACCACATTTCATGGATTACTGGGAGTGTAGTTTCTGGAAGATATTATTTGGCGAAATCCTTTGGTGTCGATGCATCATCTTCAACGGGAGAATTATTTAAGGATAATAAGGGCATTGTAGATAATGCAACTTATCCAACCTTGGCTGAATTTAAAAAAGACTGGGATAAAATTTCACCATTGTTGCAAGAGGCATTAACAAATGCTACCGAAGAAAAATTGAATGAGAAAATTGAAATGCCTGGAATGGAAATGACCCTTTTCGATATGATCAGTTTTACAAGTTATAGAGAGGCAAACTGCATTGGACAAATTGCGCTTTGGCGTAGATTATTGGGCTATGCAGCAATGAATTACATGTAGGCTATGGAAAAAATAATTAATGAAGCAAAAGATGCGCTAGGTGGATTAAAAAATCTTCTTTCAAAAATTGAGGAAAGTGATATCAATAAAATTCCATTTGAAGGAAGTTGGACGGCAGGTCAGCTTGCCGAACACATGGCTCTATCTAATGCTGGTTTTGTTGAAATGATTAATGGGCCAGTTAAGGAAACCAATAAACCAGCAGATTTAATGGTGGTAAAACTCAAGGAAATCTTCCTCAATTTTAACACGAAGATGGATTCTCCAGCCTTTATTTTTCCAGCCGATAAAGTATATGATAAAAATGAATTACTCGATAGGTTTGAATCTATTCAGAAAGATTTAGTGAAATCAGTAAACGAATTAGATTTAACCAAAACCTGTACTTCATTCGAGTTGCCAAACATGGGCTTCTTAACACGTTTGGAGGCTGTATATTTCGTAATTTATCATACTCAAAGGCATACCCATCAATTAAAGAATATTTATTTAAATTTAAATTGAGGAAACCCACAAGCATGAGCAAATCGAAACTGCAATTATTAGCGCCTTATATTGGGGTTTGGAAAACACAAGGTACAACAGGAAATGGCGATTTGCTTAGTGGAACGGATATTTACGAATGGGTTGAAGGTGGCTTTTTTCTATTGCATAAGGTAGATGTAGAGCTCAATGGTAAGGAAATCAAATCGTTGGAAATTACTCATTACGATGAATTGGAAGATGTTTTTAGGTCGCAATCTTTTGATGATGAAGGAAATATATCAATATCAACCTTAAAAATTTATGATGATATAATTTTGATATTTTCTGATAACGAAAGATTTAAAGGGAATTTTAAGGAAAGCACCATAGAGGGAACTTGGGAGCGATGTGATGGCAAAAAATGGTCGCATTGGATGAAAATAACGTTGACTAAACTAGTTGGTGAGTAAAATTGAGATTGGAAAACTAAAGCTTCTATGGCGATTAAAAAAAATCAAGTTTCTGGTGAGGATCAGGTAGATGAATACATGGCAATTCTAGACCATCCTTACAAAGCCGAAATAGAAAAATTAAGGTCAATCATTATTAATGCGAATAGTAAGCTTGCCGAGCGGATAAAATGGAATGCACCAAGTTTTTACTATGTGAAAGATTTTGCGGCATTTAACTTAAGGGCAAAAGGTTTTATCCAAATCATATTTATTTTTTACGATGGAAACATGATAGAGGATTCAACTTTATTGCAAGGAAATTGGAAAGATAGGCGAGAAGCTAGGTTTTATGGCTTGGAGAATATTGAAACAAAGAAGACTGTCTTAGAGCAATTTATAAACAATTGGATAGCACTCACCGAACAAACAAATAATAATTAACAGCTAAACAAAGGCATAGCAAAACAAATTATGGCAACACTAAACACGTATTTAAATTTTAATGGTAACACCGAAGAAGTTTTCAACTTTTATAAGTCAGTTTTTGGAGGCGAATTTATAGTCGTTCAGCGTTTCGCTGATGCGCCTGGTTGTGAGGGAATGAAACTTGAGGATAAAGAGAAAATCATGCATATCGCTTTGCCAATTGGCGGCAATATCTTAATGGGAACCGATATTACCGATCCAATGCCGCCTTCAACCTTTGGTACAGGAATTTCATTATCTGTAGATGCGGAAAGTGAAGACGATGCCAAGAAACTATTCGAGAGTTTATCAGCAGGAGGAAAAGTTACTATGGCGCTAGACAAAATGTTTTGGGGAGCGCTTTTCGGTATGGCTACAGATAAATTTGGTATCCAATGGATGGTAAATTACGATTATAACAAATAAAATAAGCGCTAAAAAGCGTAAGAAAATTCATGCTTTTTATTATTTTTAGCTAAACCAAACCAAATCACATGAAAATTGCACTAATCATCATCAGGGTTTTATTAGGAGGAATGTATTTATTTGCATCTGTTCCCTTTTTCTTGAATATATCAATGGGTGATATGCCTAAGATGACAGCAGACCAAACCACATTTATGACAGGTGTTATGGCCGCAAAATATTTAATGCCGCTAATTAAAGGAACAGAATTAATATCAGGTATCTTGTTGTTAATTGGTAGAACAGCACCATTGGCTGCAATTATGATTTTCCCTATAACACTAAACATATTTTTATATCATGCCTTTTTAGGTCCTAAAGATTTGCCAATGGTTGCAGTAATGTTATTGTTCAATCTGTTCCTGTTTTATGCTTACCGCCAAAAATATATGCCTATGGTTTCAAAGTAAAATTTTATAATTTAAAACATTCTCATACTTTTTCTCTTTATTTAGAGTTTCGATATAAAAGTCAAATAACTATATTTAAAAACTAACTAGAAATAAAAATATGAGAAAACTTCCATTTTTAATGCTACTGTTTGTGGCGGTATCATTTTCAGCACTGGCACAAAGTAAAGATGCTGTTGTGGGCAAATGGCTTAACCCATCAGGAGAAGGACAAATTGAAATTTATAAGAAAGGCGACAAATATTATGGCAAATTAGCCTGGATGAAAGAACCAAATCTAAACGGAAAACCAAAGTTAGATGCGAAAAATCCAGATGGGAAATTGCAAAAAAGAGCGCTCCTTAATTTGGAAATTTTAAAGGATTTTGTTTACGATGATGGTAAATGGACAGATGGAACAATCTACGACCCAAAGAGTGGAAAAGACTACAGCTGTAACATGACTTTGAAAGGCAACGATGTTTTAAACGTGAGGGGTTATGTTGGTATCTCTCTTTTGGGCCGATCGGAAACATTTAGACGCGTTAAATAATAAACATGAAGAATTTAATATGGTGCCTTTTAATGGCACCTTTTTTTTGCGCAGCACAATCGTATACTTTTAAGCCCCTAAACGAAAAGACTAAAACGAGTTTACGCGGTTTAAGTGTGGTTTCTGATCAAGTTACCTGGGTGAGTGGAAATAACGGCTCCATTGGTAAAACAATAGATGGCGGTTTAACCTGGACATGGATAAAACCCCAAGGCTACGAAAAGCTCGATTTTAGGGATATTGAGGCTTTTGATGATAAAAATGCAATTGTGGTAAATGCAGGTTCTCCAGCATATATTTTAAAAACTGTAGATGGTGGCGCCACTTGGACCGAGCATTACAAAAATTTAGATTCTGCTATTTTTCTCGACGGTCTTGGTGCTTGGGATAAAAACAAAGCGATTATTTTTGGCGATCCGATAAAAGATAAAATGCAGTTGCTGAAAACTGTCGATGCTGGTAAAACATGGTCGGATATTTCTGAAAACCTTAAATTTCCGTTATCGAAAGGAGAAGCTGGTTTTGCTGCAAGTGGTACAACCATAAAAACCTTACCAGGTGGAAAGGTTTGGGTTTCTAGTGGAGGAACGGTATCAAACATTTATTATTCTGCCGATTATGGTAAAACTTGGGAAGTGTACAAATGCCCAATTTGGCAAGGTGAAAGTACCACAGGTCCATTTTCTGTGGATTTTTACGATAGTAAGAATGGGGTAGTGGTTGGCGGTAACTACATTAAGGATAAGGAAAATAGCAATAATGTGCTTTTTACTAAAGATGGAGGAAAAACGTGGCAAAAACCCATCAATCCAGTTTCGGGCTTTCGTTCAGGTATAGCCTATATTAACGCTAAAACATTGGTGGCAACCGGCACTTCAGGTACAGATATCTCAATTGATGGTGGACTAAACTGGAAACATATTTCTGATAAAAGCTTTAATGCAGTGCAAAGAGCTAAAAAAGGAAGCCAAATTCTCTTAGCTGGCGAAAAGGGCAATATTTACCAACTGCTGCTAAATTAATTTAGGATAAGCTGTAACAGAAACCCCGTTATTAATTCCAAAGATTATAATAAAATTTTCTCAAGGGTTTTTTCATTCAGATAATTTTGTTTCTTTGTTCAAACTAAATTTTTAATTAAACAAAACAACTCTCATTATGGATTTCTTGCACACTATTTTAGGTGATGACATACAGGCCGGACTACTAATTATATTAAACCTAATCGTAATAGAAAGTCTACTTTCTGTTGATAATGCTGCTGTATTGGCAACTATGGTAATGGATTTACCTAAAAGCCAAAGGGATAAGGCGCTTAAATATGGTATTATTGGTGCCTACGTTTTTAGAGGTATTTGTTTATTCTTGGCCGCTTGGTTGGTTACAATTTGGTGGTTAAAACCTTTAGGTGGATTGTATTTATTGTGGTTAGCTTTTGATTATTTTAGAAAAAAGAATGCGAAGAATAACGAAGCCGAAGAAGAAGTAGATAAAAGCAAAAGCTGGATTTATAAATCAACAGTAGGTTTGGTTGGCACATTTTGGGCCACTGTTGCACTTGTTGAAGTAATGGATTTAGCATTTTCTATTGATAACGTATTCGCTGCGGTGGCATTTACCGATCACATTTGGTTAATTTACATTGGCGTTTTCATTGGTATTTTGGCTATGCGATTCGTAGCACAAGCTTTTGTTAAGCTAATGGAAAAATTTACTTTCTTAGAAACTGTAGCATTTATCGTTATTGGTGTTTTAGGTATAAAACTTACATCATCGTTGTTTACCCATTTTTATCCAGAATCTCCAATTTCCCATGTTATTGAGGGTGAAAAAACAGATTTATTTGTTTCGATATTTACTGTAGCAATATTCATTTTGCCTGTTGTAAGTTCCCTATTGTTTAACTATCCCAAAAAGAATATAGGCGAGGCCGAGGTAGCGGAAAAAGCTGAAGATGTACTCGAAAAATCGTAAAGTGTAGGGTTTACTTATAATAAAACTTACATTGAAATATTTCTAATTCTACGTCCAATTTTGTAGTATTAGGATTTAATAGAACAGATTAGGAAATAGGTGCAATGGCTTATTATAAACATTATTCATTCGATCTTTGGTTAACATTAATAAAATCGAACCCTACTTTTAAGCTCGAAAGAACGAAGTATTTTTACGAAAGGTTTAATTCGAAGCATAAGAGTATTGATGAAATTGCAGTTATCTTTCGTCAGGTAGATTTAATGGTTAATGCCATCAATGAGAAAACAGGTAAAAACGTTGATGCCGATGAAATGTACCTTATGGTGATTAGCATGATCAATGATTTTAGTTTTGAGTTTCAGAACCTTGATTTAGAAGCTTTGTACAATGAAATGGAGGAACTGATTTTTGCTCACATGCCATTACTTTATTGCGATAATTGTCTGCCTGTTTTAGCGAAAATTAAGAAGCCAGAATTAAGCACGACCAATATTTTAAGCAATACAGGTTTTATCAAGGGTAAAACATTAAGAAAGGTGATTAATCATTTGGGCATTGATGAGTTTATCGATTTTCAACTGTACTCTGACGAAGTTCGAATGTCGAAACCAAACCCTAATTTTTTTGAGTTGATGTTAAATACGATCGACCGAGAAAAACATCCCGAATTAATCTTAAATAATGTTATTCATGTTGGAGATAATCCTCATGCTGATATTCGAGGCGCTGAAGCATTGGGTATTAAAAGTATGTTGATCAATTCCAACAATCAATCTATTTTACAGCTACTTTCATGATACCATATACATACTCTCTTCATAAAATTGATAATACGACAGATTTCGGTTTTGATCCAGATCATTACAGCCGATTTAAATTTGGCGATGACTTAATTGCCCGCTCTTTCGGAAAGGATTTAGCTGATGGTTTTATTAAATATTATCTAGCAGATAATTTAATAATCGATCAAATCGTCGTGATTTCGAGCCCTTACAGCTTTATTCCTACTGCAACTTTTGCGATGAAAAACTACTTCGTTTCTCAATTAAATCGATGGTTGGTAGAAAATGGTGGCTTATCTGTGCAAGAAACCAAGGTGCATAGGACGGTAACCTATAAGGAAGATTATGGCGAATTAAGTGCTGAAGAACGCTTAACTTTAATTGGAAATGATTCCTTCCATATTGATAAGGAATTTTTGGTCGGCAAAACCTTATTGTTTCTTGATGATATTAAAATCACTGGAAGCCACGAAAGAATGATTTTGAAAATGGCCAAGGCTTACGGATTATCAAACGAAATGCACATGCTTTATTTTGCGGAACTGGTTAACAAGAGTATTCATCCTAATGTGGAGAATTTTCTAAACTACCATCAAATAAAGTCTATTTTTGATTTGGAGGAAATCATCGATAGTGGTAATTTTTGTTTCAATACCAGAATTGTTAAGTATATTTTAAATACAGCTTCGAGCAGCTTTACCATATTTTTAGAGCGCAGAAATACCGATTTTATTAATCAGCTATACGATTTATCTTTGGGAAATGGTTATCACACTATAGAGGCGTACAGTAAAAATTTACATCTAATAAAGGATTACATAAAAAATAACAATTATAAATTAATTTAAAATATGGCTATTAATTTGCAAAAGGGGCAAAGAGAAAATATCGATGCTCCAAAATTCACGATAGGTTTAGGCTGGGATACCAACAGCTCTTCTACAGGTACGGCATTCGATTTAGATGCTTCAATTTTCATTTTAAATGATCAGAAAAAATTGGTTTCTGATGAGAGTTTTGTTTTTTACAACAATTTGGTTTCTCCTGATGGTGCTGTAGAGCATACTGGAGATAATTTAACTGGCGATGGAGATGGAGATGATGAACAAATCAAGGTAGATTTAACCAAAATTGATTCAAAAGTAAGTGAAATTTGTGTAGTGGTTACCATTCACGACGCCGAAAACAGAAGACAGAATTTCGGTCAGGTTAGAAACTCTTTTGTTCGTATTTTTGATGCTACAACCAATGAAGTAATTTTGAAATACGAATTGGAAGAAGATTTCTCGATTGAAACTGCTGTAGAGTTTGGAAGAATTTACAAACGCGAAGGCAAATGGAAATTTGAGGCGGTTGGAATGGGAATGAAAGGTGGTTTACAGGATTACTTAAACAAATATCAATAATAAATTATGGCAATCAATCTTCAAAAAGGACAGCGCATCAGTCTGGAAAAAACCAACGGCAGTAAACTACAAAACATTTGCGTAGGCATTAACTGGGGCGCTATCGAAAAGAAAGGAATGTTCGGTTTTGGTTCATCAAAAGAAGCTGTAGATTTAGACGGAAGTTGTGTATTATATAATGATAACAAACAACTTTTAGAGGTGGTGTACTTCGGTAACCTAAAATCGAAAAATGGTTCTGTAAAGCACAGTGGCGACGATTTAACTGGTGATATGGGTGGCGACGATGGGTTGGATAATGAGGTAATTACCTTAGATCTTTCTCAGTTGGATGCCAACGTAGGTTACGTTGCTTTTGTTCTAAATAGCTTTAGAGGTCATGATTTTGGAACCATTCCTTTTGCCTCCATCCGCATTTACGAAGGTACGAGCAAACGCGTAAATGAGGTTTTTGCTAAGTATGATATTGCCAACGAAGCTGCATTTAAAGGTTCTGTATCTATGGTAATGGGTGTTTTCTACAAGAAAAATGGCGAATGGAAATTCAATGCTATTGGAGAACCAACGAAAGATAAAAAATTAGAAGATACGGTTAAAACGGTAACTCAAAACTATTTATAGCTTAATGGCTAAAAATTAAAACTATGGAAACTAACCCTAACGTTACGCAAAGTCTTACGCCAGTAAAACTGGATAAGGATGGAAACGTAAATCTCGAAGTAATTACCAGTGAAGAAACCGCAAAATATAAAGAGATCGGTAAATCTTTAGAACCATCTGATGTTAATTCGATCCTGAATTATGGTAGCGAAGCTCAAAACTCTATGGAGAAATACAGTAACGATTTTTTATCGTCTGTAAGAACCTACAATAGTGGCGAGGTTGGTGGCTTAATTAATGAATTACTCACAGAGCTTAATTATATCGATGTTTCTGAATTGGAACAGAGTGGTTTTAAGAGTTTTATATCGAAAATACCTTTCTTAAAAAGCCTTGTTGTTGATGTTAAGAAGCTTTTCCAAAAGTATGATGTTGTGGTGAATAATATCGATAAGATCACCAACAAAATTAAGGCAGGCAGGTTAAATTCGATCAAGGATAACAGCTCGTTGCAAACCATGTTCGATAGCAATATTGGCTACATTCACCAAATGGAAGAGTTAATTATCTCCGGACAATTAAAATACAGCGAATTGCAACTTAAGCTTGCTGAAATGGAGGGAAGACCTGCAGATTATCAAGATTATGAAATTGCAGATTTGAGAGATTACACCAGTCGTTTAGATAAGCGTTTGGCCGATATGAAGATTGTGCGTTTCATCATGCTTCAATCTTTGGCGCAAATTAGGGTTGTTCAAAACAACAATACTTCAATAGCCGAGAAAGCACAATCTATTGTTTCTACAACGATTCCCGTTTGGAAAAACCAGTTGACGATTGCTGTGGCGTTGCAGAGGCAAAAAGCCAATGTAGAAATGCAGAAGAAGATTTCTGATACAACCAATACGATTTTGCAGAAAAACGCAGAAATGCTGAAACAAAATAGTATTGATGTTGCTAAAGAGAATGAGAAAACTGTTGTTTCTTTGGAGACTTTAAAAATTACGACTTCATCATTAATTGAAACATTAAACGAGGTTAAACAAATACACGAAGCTGGTGCGCAAAGTAGAAAAGTGCTAGATGGTGAATTGAAAACTTTAGAGGCTGAGTTGAAAAAGAATGTGACCAGGGTGAGCTAGCTAAACAATGGATGAATACCGCTTAAATATTTTAAAAAAATCGAACACAGAGATCAACCGCTTGCAGTTGCTCTCTGTGTTTTTTGATGATGAGGTGATTTACAAAATATACTTAAGAACCCAGGTTATTCACCAATTATTTGCCAACAATGAAGATCTTGATATCGAAAAACTGGATCTTTTTCATCTTCAATTTACCGATAGTGTTGTAGCTTTACTGCGGAAAATTAAAACCAGTAATGAGAAAAATGTTTCATTAATTTATGATGAAATAGATTTAAACGAAGCACTTGTCGATAAAATTGGTAGTTCTTTTGTTGATCAGAAAAGCTTTAACCAAGAAAAGCAAAGGCAATCGTTAAAGATCAATCTATCGCTCAGAAAGCTGTTTAGTGTGCTTTCAGAATTGAGTAACGAATTTCCATTCTCCCGAAACATTAATGTTTTCAGTTCCAAATACGCCAACGAATTTTATTTCGATTTAACTACTGATCAGCTATCAAAGTTGATCGATTATCAAGGTAAGAGTGTTTATGCCAATAGCTACGCCATCATTGAAAAAAAACTAATGGGCAGGCTTTGCAAATTCGATTTCAGAACAGAGTTTTATCTGGGCTTAAAGTCTGGTGAATTGATTATTGAGCTTTATAAATTTTTGGATCAAGATGCTTATTACTTGTTTTTTCCAAGTAGAAACTTGTTTCTGCTTTGCGATTTGGCAATTTTAAAAGATCTAGATACTTCGAACAACCTTTCGGAAAGAGAAAAAATTGTTCAAGAGCTTCAATACAAAAATGATAAACTTAAGAGCAATGCGGCTGTGCTAAAAACCGATATTTCTAAAGAAGTAATCACTTTATTGGAAAGCAGTTATCAGAAAATATCTGATATAAATTTCCTGAATCACCTCAATAACTTTGATGTTCAATCCAATATCTTAAAGGAAATGCTCCGAACTGATCTTTTCTAATTACCGCGTTAATATTGCCAATTCTTTTTTAAATAAATCCATAGTTCGCTGCCAAGCTAGTTTTGCCGCCGCTTCATTGTATCTGGTAGGAGAGGTGTTGTTGTTAAAGGCATGGTTTACGCCATCGTAGATGTAAATTTTATAATCGATTTTATTTTCCTTTAAAGCTTTTTCATAAGCCGGAATTCCCGCGTTAATGCGTTCATCCAAACCTCCATAGTGGCACATTACGCTTGCTTTTATTTTGGATACATCTGCCGCATTAGGCTGCGCACCGTAATAGGCAACAGCAGCCTGTAACTTTGGATCGTTGACGGCCAATTTATTTGCCATTCCGCCGCCCCAACAAAAACCCATACAACCAACTTTACCGTTGCCATCTTTTCTGTTTCTCAGGTATTCCAAGCCTTTTAAATAATTTTGGAGATTCTTTTCTGGATCTAACTTTCCAATTAGCTCACGACCTTTGTCCTCATCTGCTGGCGTACCTCCAAGTGGCGAAAGTGCATCGACACCTAATGCCAAATAACCCTCGGCTGCAACTCTTTTGGTCACATCAATAATATGAGGATTTAACCCACGATTCTCGTGAATAACCAACACACAGCCCAAATTCTTTTTCCCGTTTGGTTTCGCCAGAACAGCTTTCATGTCGCCCTCAACGCCAGGATAAGTGATGTTTTCGACTTCAATATCATCGCTGATGAAATCTGCTGCTGCAGCATAATTATTCTCCAGCATTGGTAGAATAGTCATTGCTAGTGCCGTGCTCCCCACCAGGATGGCCAGCTTTTTCATAAAATCTTTTCTGCTTACCTGGCTATGCGTGTACTCATCATACAAGGTGATTATTTTCTGATCCATTAATGGGTTGATTTTTGTTAATACAATATAAACAAGCTAATGGACTATAGTGATGGCGTTACTTAAAAGTTACAATACAGTTTCTCCCATTTTCTTCGAATCTGGAAATTGTTATCTACCTAAACTTGTCTTAATAGCAGTTTTTAGATCGGGTATGGCCAATCTAGAAAATCCTGCAACGGCATATTTAATAACATAGTTTTTATCAGAAACAATGTATGCCGGATATCCTGTAATTTGGTATGCATCAGCTATTGCTTTTCCTGAGCTTATTAGTTCAGCATTACGTAAGGGCATTTCCTTAAGTTTCTTTTTGGCGACATCTTGATTGTCGTTGGTAACTAACAAAACGAGTAGGTCTTTTGGGTCGCCTAAAGATTTAAAAAACTCACTTAGTTCGGCAAAGAAATCAGTACATGTACTACAGTTCGCATACCAAAAAATTTGTACAATTACCTTATTATCTAACTTATCTTGTTCGTAAAAGGCAGTTAAGGGTGCTGCATCAAGCTTTTTCGTTTCGTAAACATATTGATTCTTAATCTTAGTATTTTCTCTAATTAAAGTATTGTATTTATTCAGTTGCTCCTCACTTAATTTTGTGATTACTTGCTTCCGCGGTAAAGATTTATCTTCACTTAATTTTATGGTGTATAATCCTGTACTTAATATCTTGTTATATTGATAATAGCGTAAAGCTTTTCCCTTTTCATCGTATAAAACCTGATTGGTATCTGGCTTAGGAATCATATCAGCCCGCATCGAAATTACACCGCTAACCGTTCTGGTAACTTTTGTACTATCCTGCGCTTTGGTGTAAATGCAATTTAAAACGAGAACTAGCGCAAGGATGTATTTCATAATATTTGGTTTGAAATCGCAATTTAACATTTAGTTTTAAGATTATCGACGAATAAAGACTACCTTATTCGCTTTAGGCATTCTGTTTAGGAATTAATCATCATTAATTGGAAAAAATATTTGATTGCCTTATCGATAGTTATATTGATAACCAAGTTGGTGTCACCGAGAATTTTTTGAGCATTTCACTTTCAGCTCATTTAAAAGATAACCTCATTAGTTTATTTCAGAACAAGAAGCTTGTCAACGCTGGCGTTGGAAATAAAATAATTGTTAATCAGGATAAATTAATTAGAAGTGATGTTATTTACTGGTTAGATCGAAAGCATAATAATCAATACGAAAATGATTTTTTTGATTTGATGGATAACTTTGTGCTTCATTTAAACAGTACCTGCTACACCGGAATTACGGGTTACGAATTTCATTATACCCTTTATGAAACAGGGTCTTTCTACAAGAAACACATCGATCAATTTAAGAATAATGGAAGCCGCCAATATTCTATGATTATGTATCTAAATGCGAATTGGAAGATTGAAGATGGGGGAGAACTCCGTATCTATCATGAAGATACCGAGCAAGATATATCGCCAAGTAATGGAAAGAGTGTGTTTTTTAAAAGTTCTGCATTAGCACACGAGGTTTTGGTTACCAATAAACAACGGATGAGTATTACGGGATGGTTGAAGATTTAAGGTTTGATTACTGTTCCATCGTGCATTTCTTCGGTTAGAGAAATGAGCCTTGGTTAATTTTGGTTAAGATTAAATTGTGTCTTTTGTGGTTAGCAAATGACCACAAAAGACACAAAAGAAAACAAAAATACTTTTAATATTAGTTGTTGTGCTGGATTAAAAAAAAGTGGTTGATGCTTTCGACTATTTATCTAAGCTGATTCTACTAATTTTTTATAATTATTTAAAATGGCTTGCCAACCACCTCGTTGGAGTTCAATTGTATTGATATTTTCTGGATCGAATGTTTCGATAATGTGCGTTTTTCCATCGGTTTCCTCAAAAGTTATTTTAACTTTTCTGTCATCTTCCAAAGTATATTCTATCAATTTGTTTACTATCACGCTGGTATAAGTTCCGCCGAAATCGAAGCTCATGCTACCATCTTTTGCAGCCATGGTTGTGGTAAATTTTCCGTCAACACGTAAATCATTTTCTGCATGAGGTGCATGCCAGCCATCAGAAGCAAACGCCCAATTTTTAATGTGTTCCGGATTATTCCAAAATTCCCAGGCTTTTTCAACTGGTGCGTTAACAATGGTATCAATGGTTATCGGAGTGCTTTTTTCAGTTTCCATAGCTCATATTTTTTATAGAATAAAGATATTAGAAGATTTTATAAATCAAAAAGGGTAAACGCGACAAGTTTAGGGGGCGGATTTACAATTTAAGCTAATAATTAATAATTTGTTCGTTCAAAATTTACTCACTACCAAACATCAAAAACCTATTCCAGAGGGCTATAAATCAAATAAATTAAAACAATTTAATTTGTTAGCAGTTAACTAACTATAAGATTAGAATTAAATTAGCGTAAGGGGTAAATTAATAATATCATAATGGGAAAAAGGGTTTGTGTGCTAGAAGATGATCCGGGAATTAGAGAAATTATAGAATTTTTGCTGAGCGAAGAAAATTATGAGGTATCTGGGTATTCAAACATAAACGATTTTATGTTAAATGCTAAAAACGCTGCTCCCGATTTATTCCTATTAGATGTAATGCTCCCTGATGGTAGTGGACTTGATGTTTGCAGTTTACTCAAGTCTTCCGCATCAACCAAGAATATTCCAGTTTTAATGATGAGTGCCCATGCAGGGCTAAGCGAGATTAAGAATAACTGCCAAGCTCAAGGTTTTATAGCAAAACCGTTTGATATTTATGATTTGCTTAAAAGAGTTGATCAACAATTACAAGCCTAAAGATTGATATATCAAGCCTGTTGCGAGAAATTAATTCATACAACTTTTAGCAATAATTAGAAAGGCTATATCACGTATAAATACGATACCTTTACAATCAACTTAAATTTAAGGAATCACTTAGTAATGGAGAATAAAGATATGTTAGGAAGTGATGGAATCTCCAATGAACAGCACGCTCAATACCCCATTTTACTTAATGAAATAGATCGCTTAGATGCGCTACAATCTTACCATATTTTAGATTCGGCAGAAGAAGATGATTTCGACGAACTAACTACCTTAGCCGCGGCTATTTGCAAAACACCTATTGCACTTGTTAGTCTTGTAGACCGAGATCGACAATGGTTTAAATCGCACACTGGACTTAATGCAACAGAAACTCCCAGAGATTTTTCATTTTGCGCTCACGCCATAGCCAAACCTAATGATGCCTTTTTAATTTCGAACGCCAGGCTAGATCCTCGTTTTTCTAAAAATCCTTTAGTAACCGGCGAAACAAATATTGTTTTCTATGCGGGTATTCCATTAGTCAATAGTGATGGCTTTGCGATGGGCTCACTCTGTGTAATCGATCACGAAAGTAGGGAATTGGATAATGCCCAGCTTGAGGCCTTAAAGGTTTTGGCCAAGCAGGTAATGGCTAAGTTAGAGCTTAGGCGTAAAGTTTATGAACTCGAAAATAGCCATAATGCTGTTAAAGAAAGCAATGAACGATTCGAACTTGCCCTTAGCGATGGCAAACTTGGTTCTTACGATATTGATTTACAAACCACAATCATAACAGCTACACCGATTTATTATTCGAACTTTGGCTTAATACATCATGAGATTTTAAAAACTGTCGATTTATTTAACCTTATGCTTCCTGAATATAGGGATTATGTTAAGCGCCAGTTTGATGCTGCAATTGATCAAAATGCTACATACTTTGCCGAATATCAAATCGCTTGGCCCGATGGCACCAAACATTGGGTATCTGATTCTGGCAAACCAAAATTTGATTTAGAAGGTAATGCAGTTAAAATGGTTGGCGTAACCAAGGATATTACCAATCGGAAAGAATTCGATCAACATAAAGACGATTTTCTAAGTATTGCCAGCCACGAACTTAAAACGCCAATTACAACCTTAAAGGCTAACCTGCAACTTTTAGATCGAATAAAGAATAATCCATCTCACCCGATGTTGGGGAAATTAATTGAATCTGCATGTAGGAGCATGGATAAAATTAATAGCCTCGTTGATGAACTTCTGAATGTGAATCGTTTTACCGAGGGCGAGTTGAGTTTAAATAAAACCCATTTTTCTGCTTGGGATATGTTGAATAACTGCTGCAGCCATGTGCGCCTTGAGGGTAAATATGAGTTGGAGGTTGTTGGCGATGAGGGATTAATGATGTACGGAGATGAGCATAGAATTGATCAGGTAGTTATTAATCTTGTAAATAATGCCGTTAAATATGCCTCAGCATCTAAAACGATTGTACTCAAGATAGAAAAGGTAGGTGAATTTGCCAAAATTTCTGTTCAAGATTTTGGAGATGGAATATCGGCAGAGCAGTTGCCACATTTATTTCAACGTTATTGGCGGGCAAACCATGCGGGTAAACAATATTCGGGTTTGGGACTTGGTTTATACATCTGTGCCGAGATTATAAAAAGGCATGGCGGCGAAATTGGTGCAACCAGCGAAATAGGAGCGGGCAGTACTTTTTGGTTTACCATTCCAATGAAATAACAATTGGTTTTATAGGGGTAGGCTAAAATAAAATGTACTTCCAACATTTTCCTTACTTTCTACCCAAATCCTACCATCGTGTCTTTCGATTATTTCAGCGCTTAAATAAAGCCCTATTCCAAAACCTGAAATAGTATGGTTAGAGCCTACTCGATAATACCTCTGAAAAAGTTTGGCGCTATCTTCGGCACTAATGCCTATTCCCTGATCTTTAACGCTAACAATAGCGTTTTGCTCATCTGTGTAGCAATTAATATCGATCACTGTTCCTGCATTTGAGTATTTTACGGCATTACTAAGTAAATTTGAGATTACACTTCCAATCTTATCTCTATCTGCATTGATGATGATGGGTTCCTTGATTGATAAATCGATGGAATGAGAATATTGAATAAGGTCACTTTCCTCCACCATTTCCCTTAATAGATCATTGAGGCTGAAATCTATTTTTTGGATCGATAATTTGCCCGATTCCAATCGTGAAACATTTAAGAAACCATTAATCATGGTGGTCATTTTTTTTATCTGGTTGTGGGTTTTACCCAGCGCATTGCCGTAATATTCATCTTGCGTTTTTCTTGCCCTGCTTTGTAAAACCTGCACAAAACCGTTAATTGCAGTTAGCGGCGTTTTCAGCTCATGGCTAACCATGCCGATAAAATCATTTTTTCTTTGCTCATCCTTTTTCAGTTCCGTAATGTCTACACAAGTGCTAATGTAACCTACAAATAAGCCATTAGTGTTAAATCGTGGCGGGCTTTTGGCTAAAAGCCATCTGTATTCGCCCTCTTTATTTAAAATTCTAAATTCGCTGGTAAAAGGAATTTTCTGATCAAAGGCATTAAGCTGAATGGAATTGTAACGTTCTTTATCATCGGGATGAATTAAATCAACCCATCCCAATTGGAGTAGATTTTCCATTGATCGCCCTGTTAACTTGAACCAGGCATCATTAAAATAAGTAAACATATTGGTTTCATCACCTACGGCAATAAGCACATCAGTTCCTTCGGCCATGGTACGAAACCGCTTTTCACTATCCTCAATCTTTTGTCGATCATCGATCTCTTTAGTGATATCGATGATAACCCCAATAAACTTGGCGGCCTTTGTTTTGGAGTTCTCGGTACTTTTTCCTACCACCCTTATCCAGCGTAGCTCACCATTCGATTTTTGGATAATTGGATACTGCACATCATAGGGTAAGCCTTTAATTAAGGCTTTATTTCGAGCTTTTTCGATGATTGGAAGGTAACTTGGTACCACCGTAGCTACCACGTCACCCCAAAAAATATCTCCAGTTTCTGCCAGTCCATAAAATTCCCTCGCCCGATTAGAGATTTCGAATTTTCTGGATACGAGATCTACACTGTACGTTCCCAAGTTTCCAGATTCTAACGCCAAACCCAAATTTTCCTCAGCATCTGCAAGCTCCTCATTTTTTAGAAATAAGCTGTCTTGCGATTCTTGTAATTCTTCGTTTGTGGTGGCTAATTCTTCGTTTGTTGCGGCAAGTTCCTCGTTAGAAGCTGCAAGCTCTTCGATAGTAAACTGAAGAGCTACCTTGCTTTCCTCAAGCTTTTTTCTGCTTTCCACACTTTCAGTAATATCCATAACTGTGGCCAGGATATAGACCACTTTTCCCTTCCCATCAAAAATAGGGTCGTAAGAAAAGTTAACATAAATTTGTTTGATATTGCCTTCTTTGGATGATATATCAACAACAACCTCAGGCATTGCAATCTTTTGGCCTGTTTCAAAAACGTTGGCTAGTAATTTTGGAAATTGCTGACCTTTCAATTCAGGGAAAACATCAATAATACTTTTTCCCACAGTTTCGCCCCATGTTCTCTGCCAAATATTTAACATTGGTGGGTTTGGGTGCTCAATAATCAAGCTGCCACCAACCAACAAAGTCATTGCTACAGGTGTGGTTTGTATAATGCTTTGCAGCAAATGCCTATTAAATTCCAAGTCGTTTGTACGTCTTAAAATTCTTTCCTCCAACTGGATATTCAGTGATTCTAAATCGTGTCTCGATTTACTCAGCGCATGATTAGAAGTTAATAATTCCTCAATACTTGCCTGAAGTTCCTCATTAGAAGCAGCCAATTGTTCGTGTGTATCGGCGAGTTTACGACTTAGATCTTCTTCCCTCTGTACTGAGGAATCAAAATTTCTTTCCCTTAAAACGAGAGCAGTAATGTTATGGGTAGTGGTTAATAAAAATTCTGTCTTGCCATCGTTTCCGGGTATTGGCATAATTTCGAGCTGCCACCAACTCTCTTGCGTTTCTGTTGGGTCATTATCTGGGATTTTGTATTCGAAAACAGGAAGTTTAGTGGCTTGTTTTGTTTCTAGGGCCAGCATTAATCCATCCGCCAACACTTTTTTTCCGATCAAAGATTCCTCTCCAGGGTAGGCTTGCCACAGCGACATGCCGCTAATTTCTCTATTATTGTTGTTTGTTGCTACCTTATATGCCTCATTGTAGGCTAAAATCGTAAAATCTGGCGCATTGGCTTTTAGTACAATTCGAGGTGCGTTGGTATCAAAGAGGGCCTTAAATAGAGGTGAATCTAAATGGTTCATTAATGGGATGATGCGAATAAATAATTTTAACGAATATAACATCTTAAAGCATATAAATGCCAATTGGATGAATCAGGATTATTCCTAAAGTTAAAACCAGAGGTTTTATAATTTATTAATTTGACTATTTGTAGGTAAATTTCCCTACTTAAAATCCAAGACCAAAGAATATACGTATGTTGTATTAAATCCGGTAAATGGATTTGCCTTGAAGAACCTTAAACTAAAGAAAAATGTTAAATACAACAATCGCAGCAATCCTTGGTGGACCAGAGATGATCATTCTAGCCATAGCAATCCTTTTATTATTTGGTGGAAAGAAAATTCCAGAATTGATGAGGGGGCTAGGCAAGGGAATTAAAGAATTTAAAAACGGACAAGATGGTACTGATGAACCAAAAGTTCAGAAAGAAGCCCAGTTGTAATAACAAAATATTTACCCTGAATTACAATACAATCTACAGAAAAACGTTTAGCCTTGGATTTACATCTGAGGCTTTTTTATTTTCCAAAGATTTTGTTCTAATATGAGTTATTGTAAAAAAAAAACACGAAAAATTAACTTTTAGATTACATGAAGCATATTGACTTAGCCTACTTTTGAGCATTCTTTCCATTACCGATTAAAGGGAAAGCCAAAAAACAAATGAAATATTTAGTTAAAGAAATAAGTGAAGGGAATTGCGACATCACTTTGTTGCCAGAAAATCTGAACGATAGGAATCTTTTAGCCGAAACTGCAAAGCATTTAAAGGAAGATTTTCAGAAAGAAATTCAATTTTATTATGAAGATGCCTTAAAAAATGAGCTCAGTGGAAATGCCACTTTTGTATCATTAAATTTTGAGGAAAGTAATTATCCGAAGCGGGTAAATGTGAATTATCAGATTGTTCAAAATTGATTTAACTAAAGGTTTTTTCCGATGAGGAAAAAACTTTTTTATTTAGGCTTAGGTGGAAATGTACATAATATTTCCATTTTTTATTTAAAGCAAAAGTTGTTAACCTTTCCACATTTTTACCGATAAAGATTACTTCAATACACATCTTTTAACCTTTTCAGAATCCAAACAAAAATAGATATAGCTGTTGGTTGTAAGTAAATAGTTGATCGAGATCAACATTACAGAAAATTAGCTAGAAGTAAAAACACGTAAAATATTGTATAAACGATGATTTAATCAAATTGAGATCAAATAATTATCAACTTGTATAATTAATGCTACGCATTTAAGGTTGTGCTGCGATGAAACACTAGTATTAATTATATCTTTGCAAAAAAAGTGTGACAAAGTTTATCAAAAATATCCATGAGATAAATATTTAGCTGTTTTTAAAACCAGTGGTTTTGAAATTACGTAAGTAGTTTTCGAACTGAAACTTAGCTATTACAAACTTGCATCATCCCCATTGTTGCAGATCTTCTTATCGTCCCGTGTATGAATAAAATTCTACTCTCTTCGTGTGGCTTCACGCGAAATTATTCTCGTGTTAACAGTTATTTAACGAAGAACTTCGTTAAATGTTTTGGTCGCGTATTAATTTTTGTTGCATTATTTATTCTTTCTCATCTCGGAACGGCTTTTGGTCAAACCTATAAAACGCATTACATTGCTCCGGCTCCATGGCAATATTGGACTTCTGCTAATGAAATTGTTATCACCACAAACACTGCCAATACTACCGTTACAATTAAGAAAAGCGATGGTACATTAGTCACTTCACTATCTCCAACTCCAACAGCACCAGCCGTATATCGTTTTGTGGGCGCAGCAAATGGAACTCCGTTAAATACCTTGAATACAATACTTTCTGATAGAGGAATGATTGTAGAGGGGAATAACCCCATAACGGTTAATATTCGAAATGTAGCATCTGATGCGATTGGTGGAGGAGGTGATAGTTTTATCAAAGGTAATGCCGCTTTATTTAGTTTTGGTGATGCTGCAATTGGTACTGCATTCCGTGTAGGTTACTACCGTGATGGAGAGCTAAACGGTACAACTCAAAGGCCAAGGTATAGCGTAATGGCCACAGAAAATAATACCACCGTTAAGTTAAATGGTACGGCACTAGTTACACTAAATGCTGGTCAAAGCTATTTGTTTCAAACCACAATGGGATCTTTGGTAGAAACATCTGCTCCTGCAGTAATGAATTCGGGTGCACATATTGATGCGCCTTTAGGTTGTAGCGATGGTGTGTATAATCCTGTTCCACCTATAACTTCCTTAGGGAATGAATACATTGTAATCAGGAGTGCGGGAAATAATGTTGCTGAACAAACTACTATTATTGCAACCTTACCCAATACAACAGTTAGTGTAACCAATTATAATTTAAATGGAACGTTAGCATCTACAAATAGTTACACCTTAGTCGCTGCAGGCAGTTTTGTAACGATAAGTAACGGTATTGCAGGGACTGGGACTGGGTCAGGGCAGACTGGCGTTCAATACTCTAGTTCAAAAATCACTGCAACAAAAAATGTAGTAGCCTACTCTGGTACTGCAGATGGTTGTGAAGTGGATATGCTTACCTTGGCTCCAATTGCCAATTGTGGGGGGAGTTTAATCGCAAAAACTTATAAATTTCGTAATAATAGTGAAGGGGATCTCCCATATTTTGGATACATTACCACAAAGAGTGCCACAGAAAAAATTTTATTAACTACCACAGGTGGCACGGTTACTTATACAAATCGTGATCTAGAAACAGTTCCAGGAGTTGGCGTAAGAAGGCAATTGGGAAGTACTGGTTTATATCTAATAGATTTTACTAATACAGAGCTTGGCACTCCAGCAGCCATAACTTTTACAAGTGGCTCTAGGGTAAATGCAGTTCTCGTGCAAAACGGTGGAGGTTTCTCCATGTCTAACTTCATTACGCCATTACCAGAGCAGGCTATCAAGCCCATTTTAACTCAACCAACTTGTTCAGGAGCTACACTTTCCGCAGATGCATCTGCGGTGGGTCCTTTTCAATGGTACCTAAATGGGAACATTATTGCAGGGGCAACAAATAGAACTTTTTCACCAACAGAATCTGGATCATACACCTTAACCTCTATCCTTGGTTGCGGAATTAGTGCGCAATCTGTGCCGGTAACTGTGGCGTTGTGTAATGTAGAAAGAAGTATTGTGAAAACGGTAGATGACCCAGCTCCACCTATTAACGGAACGGTTCGTTTTACGGTGACGGCATCAAATACAGGAGTAGGTGTTGCTCTTGGGGTTTCAGTAACCGATTTGTTGCCCTCAGGTTATACTTTTATCAGTAGTTCAGCTTCAACAGGAACTTCTTACAGCGGAACAACGGGTTTATGGAATATTGGGTCTTTAGGTGCAAACGGTGTGGCAACATTAGTCATAACCGCAAAAGTAAATGCATCTGGTAATTATACAAATACAGCGACGATTACAGGTTCGCAGACGGACTCAAACGCGGCTAACGACGTAAGTTCGGTAAGTACTGCACCCATAGCATCAATATCCTTAACATCGTCAACTACGCCACCAAGTGATGCCCAAACTGTTTGTATAAATACTGCCATTACCAATATTACTTATGCTATAGGCGGTACAGCAACCGGTGCAACTGTTGCAGGGTTGCCCACCGGTGTAACAGCAGCTTACAATTCAGGAACGAGAATCTTGACAATTTCTGGAACGCCAACTGTGATTACTGCTGGTCCGAAAAGTTATACCGTAACCACAACGGGAGGAAATCCAAACGTTGCTGCAACTGGAACTATCCAAGTTAATGGCGTTGTTGCAACACCTGTATTTGCGGCAGGTGCCAATTCAACAAGGTGCCAAGGCGCAGGCACACAGATTTACAACGCTACTGCTACAAATGCTACAGGAATTACCTACAGCATCAATACAACAAATACTCAAGCCGTTATAGATGCTGCAACTGGAGAGGTTACCTTTTCTCCTTTATTCTCGGGTACAGCCATAATTACTGCAACAGCAGCAGGTTGTTCGCCAAAAACAGCAACACACACCATTAACATTACCACTACTGGTACAATAACTGGTGCAGCAAACATCTGTAGCGGAAGTGCTGGTACTTTAACTTTAGGTGGTACCACAGCAAGTGTAGTACGGTGGGAATATTCTATAGATGGTGGTACAAACTGGATCACCTATGTTCCTGCAAATACTACAAATACTTTAAGTTATACAAATTTAGCTGTTACAACTACTTTTAGAGCCATTGTTACTGGCGGTGGTTGTTCGGCAGCCCCATCTTCGCCTTTTACGGTAAGTGTTACCCAGAGACCATCAATAGCAAACACTACCTACAATTTCTGTGTATTTGGAACATTTAATTTTCAGCCAGTTGATGCTCCTGCAGGAACTACTTATACTTGGAGTGCTCCAACCATTGCTGGTGGCACAGTTACGGGTTCTACATTAGGTACGAATGCCGCTTCGGTTAGTCAATCTCTTACAAATACAGGAACCACCACAGCAACAGTTACTTATTCGGTTACCCCAACTAACGGAATTTGCTCAGGAAATCCTTTTACCATAACTGTAATTATTGGTCCAAATATTACTGCTTCTGCATCTAATCCTGCAGCAATTTGTAGTGGTAGTTCTTTCTCAGTTACACCAACTACCTCAAATACAAACCTAAAATATACTTGGACAGCTAGCATATTAAGCGGTACAGGTGTTA
Organism: Pedobacter frigidisoli; assembly: GCF_004331675.1. GTDB lineage: Bacteria > Bacteroidota > Bacteroidia > Sphingobacteriales > Sphingobacteriaceae > Pedobacter > Pedobacter frigidisoli. The sequence continues at coordinate 107,502 of NZ_SJSN01000002.1, forward strand.
CAGGATTTAGCAATCAAGCAACTTCAGTTTTAGCCCCAATTAGTCAAACATTAACAAATGGTTCAGCAGCAAATGCAGTAGTAAGATATGTGGTAACCCCAGTTTTAGATAACTGTTCTGGTACGGCCTTTAATATTGATGTTACTGTTCAAGGTGTAATTACTGCTGGAACAATTGCCGCCAATCAAACTATTTGCGCAAATACAACAGCTGCGCCAATAACTTCAACAGCCAATGGTACTGGTGGCGGAATAACATCTTACATCTGGGAAAGTTCTACTAATGGAACTAGCTGGACAATTATTTCTGGAGCAAACTTAGCAACCTATTCGCCAGGTATTTTAACTCAAACTACACAATACCGTAGAACAACTGTTTCAACAGTGGGAGCGGTAACTTGTCAATCTGCAACAACTACCCCTGTAGTAATTACTGTTGGTACGGCAAGTACAATTTCAACACAACCAGTTAACCAAAACGTAAGGGCTTTAAGTAATGTTACCATAACTGTAGCAGCAACTGGCGGCTCTGGTACTCGCCAAATTCAATGGCAAGTAAGTACTGATAACGGAGCGAATTTTACCAATATAGCCAATAATACAATCTATAGTGGCGCAACAACGGTATCATTAACCATCACCAAGGTTAATCAAACTATGGAAGGTTACAAATACAGGGCATCTATCACTCAATCTGATAATGCATGTGCTGCTATAACTTCAACCGCTGTTAACCTAACTATAGATTCAGATAGAGATGGGGTGCCAGATACAATTGACCTTGATGATGATAATGATGGCATAACAGATACTGTTGAAGGTGTTACCGATAAAGATGGTGATGGTATTCCAAATTACTTAGATGTAGATTCTGATAATGATGGTATTGTAGACGCGATTGAATCAAATGGAAATCCTGCAAATGACACCAATAAAGATGGACGATTTGGAGTAGGAACATTTGTTGATGTAAATGGAAATGGCTTATTAGATTCATTAGACCCAGCAGCTGGAGGAACAGCATTGGTTATTCAAGACAAAGACAAAGATGGTAAACCGAATTACTTAGACCTTGATTCTGATGCTGATGGTATTCCTGATAATTATGAGGCTGCTTTCTACATTGTAGATGGAGATAATGATGGAGTTATTGGAACTGGACCTATTGTAGATGCTGATGGAGATGGTTTATCAGATTTAAACGACCCAGATTTTGTAGCATTAAGTAGTTTATTTAATCAAGATCGAGACTTTGATGGCCTTTCTAATTACTTGGATATCGATTCAGATAATGATGGTATTATAGATAACATTGAAGGCTTACCGACAACAGTATATGTGGCGCCAACTGGCATAGATACAGATGGTGATGGTATAGATAATGCTTATGATGTTAATAATGGCGGGGTAGCTTCTGGCTATTCGAATATTGATGGGGGTAGTGCGCCTGATTATGTAGATACTGATGCAGAAAATGATGGCTTTAGAGATTGGTTAGAAAATGCGGTGGTTAGTCCGTTAGAAGTAGATGTTAAGAACAACCAAACTGGTGCAAATGGTGCTGATGGAATAATGGATGTATTGCCAGATGCTGATAATGATGGTTTGGCAGATATTTATGACAATGATAATGGAAATTCAAATGTAACTAGGTATGCTACAAATGGTGGTCAAACACCTGCAAGTATGCCAAATACGCAAATTCCAGGTGGTGAAAAGGATTGGAGGGCATCAACAGATTATGATAAAGATGGTGTGCCAGATGGAATAGATTTAGATGATGACAATGATGGAATATTAGATACGGTAGATGGAATGTTGGATACTGGCGGCAGAGATGGTTTGCCAAATTACCATGACCTTGATTCAGATGGTGATGGTATTCCAGATGTAATTGAAGCTGGTGGTTCAGACCCAGATAATAATGGCTTGCCAGGAATTGGCTTAGTAGGAACTAAGGTAGACGCAAACGGAATTCCTTTAGCTGCAAATGGTGGTTATACACCGAGAGATAAAGATGGTGATGGTACACCAGATTTCTTTGACCTAGATTCTGATAATGATGATATAAATGATGTAATTGAAAATGGCGGACCAGATCCTGATGGTGATGGAAAAGCTGGTATCGGTTTTACCAATGATTTTGATAATGACGGAATCAACGATTTGGTTGATGATTATAATAACAATACAGGAAGTTTAACTGGCGATCCCTCTGGAACACCAATGACAGTGAAAGATGCAGATGGTGATGGTATGCCGAATTATTTAGATATCGATTCTGATAATGATGGTATTTTGGATTCTGTTGAAGGAGTTGGCGACCTTGATGGAGATGGAGTCCCTAATTTCTTAGATCTAGATTCTGATGGTGATGGAATTCCAGATAATATCGAAGTACAAGCTACCGCAAACTATATCGTTCCAACTGGAATTGACTCAGATGGTGATGGTTTGGATAATGCTTATGAAGCTACCAATGGTTTAACTCCAATAAATACTGATGGTACAGACCAACCAGATTATTTAGACTTAGATTCTGATAATGATGGAGAAAGCGATACGCTAGAAGCATACGATACAGACAATGACGGCGTGGCAAATATTGTGGCAGCAGGAGCTGATGCGGATAAAGATGGTTTAGATAATAATTTCGATAATAACTATGCTGCTTTTAATCCAACTAACGGACAAACGCCAACATCATTCCCTAATTTAGATACACCAAGCACACCAGAAAGAGATTGGAGAGAAGACTATAACATCGCTCCGGTAGCAACTGTACCTGCAACAATTGTATTAACAGAAGACACGCCAAAAACAATTACTGGAATTAGTTTTGTAGATCGTGATGCTGGTAATGCATCAGTTACTGCAACATTGAGTGTTCCTGTTAACCAGGGTACTTTTGCATCAACAAGTGAAACAGGAATTGTAATTGGAGGTTCTGGTACCAGATCAATAACAATCTCTGGAAGTATCGCAAACATCAATGCATTTATTGCTGCCAACAAGGTAACATTTACTCCATTTGCTAACCTTAATGGAAATGTAACCTTAACTACGTTGATAAATGATTTGGGCAACATGGGTGGTGCGCCTTTAACAGATACCAAAACTACAACATTAACCATTCAGTCAGTAAATGATATTCCAGTTGTTGCAAACATCAACAAAACAGGAACTGAAGATACAACTGTTCCATTTACAGCTGCTGATTTTACCAATCAATTTACCGATGTAGATGGTACATTGGCTAAAGTAAGGATTATTAATTTACCAACACCAGCTCAAGGTTTATTGAAATTAAATGGTGTAAATATTACTGTAAATCAAGAAATATCTGTTGCCGATTTAGCGCTTATTACATTTGTTCCAACAGCCAACTTCAATGGGAATGTATCATTTAGTTATAATGGAAGTGATGGTGTAGACTATGCGGCATCACCAGCAAATATCAACATCGCCATAGCTGCCGTAAATGATAAGCCAGTTGTAGGGGTTGTGGGTAAAACAGGAGCCGAGGATGTAACATTAACCTTTACAGCAACAGACTTTACCAATCAATTTACCGATGCAGATGGAGATGCACTGACTAAAATAAGAATAGAAACTTTGCCTCCTAATACACAAGGAGTTTTAAAACTGAATGGAGTTGCAGTTACTGTAAATCAAGAAATCCCATTGGCTAATTTAGGTCAACTTACTTTTGAACCATTTGCCAATTACAATGGATCGGTAACCTTTAAGTGGAATGGAAATGATGGAACCGAATATGCAGCAACCAATAATAACGTAAATATCGTATTAACTTCAGTAAACGATTTACCAACACTTTCTCCAATTAGTAAAACTACTGCCGAAGATGTTCAAATTGCATTTACATTAAATGATTTTACCAATAATTATTCAGATCCAGAGGGTGATGCTTTAAGTAAAATCCAGATTAGTAATTTACCTCCAACAGCACAAGGTGTATTATTGTTAAATGGTTCATTGGTTACCGCTGGACAAGAAATACAAGCAGCAGATATACCTAATTTGGTATTTGTACCAGGTACTAATTTTAATGGAAGTACTTCTTTCCGTTGGAATGCCAATGATGGAACTGGATATACTACACCCGCTAATGTTAATATTACGGTTACTCCAGTAAATGATCCGCCAGTAGTAACAAGCATCTCAAAATCTGGAAATGAAGACACAACGATTGGATTTACTGCTACAGATTTTACAAATAGTTTCACAGATGTTGATGGTAATACTTTAACTAAAATCCAAATTGTAACGTTGCCTGCAAACGGATTATTGAAATTAAGTGGTGTTAATATCACCGCTGGTCAAGAAATCGCTTTGGTAGATTTAGCTAACATCACTTTTGTGCCAAATGCTAACTATAACGGGGCGGCAACCTTTAAATGGACCGGATTTGATGGAACAACCTATGCAACAGCAAGCGATAATGTAAACATTACCATCAACCCGGTTAATGATGCACCGGTTGCGGCAAATGATATTGCCACAGTGGTGGAAGATAATACGTTAAATGTTGCTTCAGGAGCAGGTCTATTAGCTAATGATACTGATGTTGATGCAGGAACAACCTTAACCGTTACTGGATTTACTTATCCAGGTATAGTAGGCACACCAACTATTGGTGCACCATTCTCTATTCCTAGCGTTGGCTCAATTACCATTAATGCAAACGGAAGTTATGTATTTACACCATTAGCAAATTATAGTGGCGCTGTGCCAGTTATAACTTACACTATTAGTGATGGAAATGGGGGTTCGGCTACAGCAAGTTTAACCATTTCAATTACCGCTGTGAACGATGCTCCAGTTGCAGTTAATGATACAAATTCATTGGCCGAGGATGCAACGTTAACAGTTACAGCATCTCCAACAACAGGTTTATTAGCAAATGACACAGATGTTGATGGAAATACCTTAACAATTACTGGCTATACTATTGCTGGTATTACAGGTACACAAGCTTTAAGTACACCAGTTAATATTCCAAATGTTGGTACAATCAATATCTCAACAAATGGAGGATATAGTTTTACACCAGTAGCAAATTATAACGGAACAGTTCCGTTGATAAATTATACGGTATCAGATGGGTCATTAAGCACAACAGCAACCTTAACTTTAACGGTTACACCTGTAAATGATAATCCAATTGCTGCTAATGATGCAGCTACAATTTTAGAAGATGCAACGCTTACTAGAACAGCGGTTAACGGATTGTTATCAAACGATAGTGATGTTGATGCAGGAACGAATTTAACAGTTACAGGCTTTACTTATTCTGGAATTGTTGGTACACCAGCTATTGGTTCTGCGTTTACTATTCCTGCTGAGGGCAGTATTACGATTAATGCAAACGGTAGTTATACTTTTGCTCCGCTTGCCAACTTTAATGGATCGGTTCCAGTAATTACTTATACGATAAATGATGGTAATGGTGGAACAGCAACGGCAACTTTAACCATTACGGTTACTCCGGTAAATGACCCACCAATGGTTACCGATGTTCCTAAATCAGGGGTAGAAGATGCAACCATTACTTTTGTGGCAACAGATTTTACAAGCAAGTACACAGATGTTGAAGGTAACGCACTTACTAAAATTAAAATTATAAGCTTACCAGCTAATGGTGAGTTGAAATTATCGGGTACTAACGTTACGGTTAATCAAGAGATAAATCTTGCGGATTTGGCTTCAATAACTTTTGTGCCTACTGCCAATTTTAACGGCAATGCTACTTTTAAATGGAATGGCTTTGATGTTACAACCTATGCGGATATAGATGCAAATGTAAACATTACCATTACTCCAGTAAATGATGCGCCAATTGCGGGTAATGATGTGGCCAGTATTAAACAAGGTGAACAATTAACCATTGCGACGCCAGGCTTACTATCAAATGATATTGATGTAGACGGACAAACCCTAACCATTAGTGGTTATACAATTGCTGGGGTAGCTGGTACGCAAACACCAGGAAACGCAGTAGTAATTCCAGGGGTGGGTAATATAACTATCAATACAAATGGAAGTTTAATGTTTATGGCATTACCAGGTTACAGTGGTGCTGTTCCATTGATTACCTATACCGTAACTGATGGTTCACTATCAAATACAGCTACGCTTTCTATTTCTGTGGCTGTAGATAATCAGGCTCCAATTGCAACAAACAATACAAAAACCACAAATGAAGATGTAGTGGCAAATGGAAATGTGAGAACAGATGGTACACCAGATTCTGACCTAGACAATGACCCAATTTCAGTTAAAAACTTTAGTATAGATGGTAATCCGACAGTTTATTTAGCAGGTAACACCGCTACAATTGCTAACGTTGGACAAATTGTAGTAAATGCTGATGGAAGTTATACTTTCACGCCATTACTTAATTTCAATGGAATAGTACCTACCATAACTTATACGTTGGTAGATAATCCATTGCCAAGAAATGCATCAGCTACCGCTGCAGAAACAGCGGCGACTTTAAAAATTACGGTAACTCCTGTAAATGATACGCCAGTTGTTGTAGGCGAAACTGAAACAACCAATGAAGATTCGCCAGGTATTGCTAAAAATTTATTGGCTAATGATAGCGATGTTGATGCTGGAACAACACTAATTATAACCAGCTTTGTAGTCAACGGAAGTACAATTCCTGTTTCAGGAACTCCTGGAACATTTGCTATTCCAAATTTTGGGGTAATTACAGTTAATCAAAATGGTAACTATACCTTCGTGCCAGATGCCAACAAAAATGGAACTGCACCAACAATAACTTATACAGTTAACGACCAAAGTGGAGCAGGAAATGCAACAGCAACTGGAACATTAAATATTACAATTAATGCAGTTAATGATGCGCCAATTGTGACAAATTTGGCTAAATCTGGTTTAGAAGATGTGACGATCGCTTTTGCTGCTTCAGATTTCACCACTCAGTTTAGCGATATTGATACTGATCCATTGGCAAAAATTAAGATTGTAACCTTGCCCGCAAATGGTATCTTAAAATTAAATGGAGTAGCAGTATTAGCAAATGATGAAATTACTGCAGCAAACTTAGCTAACCTTACTTTTGAGCCAAATGCCAATTTTAATGGTTCAACAAGCTTTAAATGGAATGGTTCTGATGGTACGTTGTATGCCGTTGTTGAGGCAAATGTGAATATCAATATCACACCTGTTAATGACCAACCTTTGGTTAACAACGAAGTCGAAACCATTTTAGAGGACTCAAATCCTGGTTTGGTTAAAACTGCTGCCAACGGACTCTTAGCTAACGATAGTGATGTTGATGGTAATTCACTTTCGATAACTGGATATACAATTGCTGGTAACCCAGGAACTGGAACACCTACTTTGGCAGCACCATTTGTTATTCCTGGTGTGGGAACAATTAACATAAGTGGCGATGGAAGTTATTCGTTTATACCAGCTGCTAATTTCAATGGTGTAGTTCCTGTCATGACTTATACGGTAAGCGATGGTCAAGGTCAGACTAATTCTACCAAAACTGGTACATTAACTATTAACATAACTGCTGTAAATGATGCACCTATTGCCAACAATGATACTGGCAATATTGATGAAGATGCTATCTTAACAGTAAATGCAGCTAATGGTTTAATAGCGAATGATACAGATATTGATGGTCCAACAAATACCATTACCGCGTATTCAGTTTCTGGTGCTGCTGGAACGCCAATTATCGGTACTCCATTTTTAATTCCAAATGGGGGTAACATCACCATAAATGCAAATGGTAGTTATGTATTTGCCCCATTAACAAATTACAGTGGCGCAGTTCCAGTAATTGTTTACACTTTAAGTGATGGCACATTATCGGCTACTGCCACACTTACTTTAAGTATAAATGCAATTAATGATGCACCAGTTGCCACGAATGATGCAGCAACTGTATTGGAAGACGGCACAGTAACTAGAACTGCAACTAATGGTTTATTATCAAATGATACTGATGCAGAAGGTCAAACCTTAACGGTTACTGGTTACATGGTAGCTGGTTTTGTTGGAACACAGCCAGTAGGTACAGCGTTCGAAATTACAAACGTAGGTATCATCAACATTAGTGCAGATGGTAGTTACAATTTTACGCCTGCTCAAAATTACAACGGAACAACACCAACAATCACTTACAACATTAGCGATGGAAATGGGGGTGTGGCTTCGGCAACATTGATATTTACAGTTACGCCAGTCAATGATGCACCAACAGCAACTAATGATGCAGCCAACGTAAACGAAGATGAAACTTTAACAAGAAATGCGGCTAATGGATTGTTGGCAAATGATTTAGATATTGATGGAGACGCGATAAATGTAACTAGCTTTACCATTGCAGGTATGGCTGGCGTTCAAGCTGTTGGCGCAAGCCCTATTACAATTACAGGTCAAGGTGGCGTAACCGTTGGAACAATTAGCATTTTGACAAATGGAAGTTTCACCTTTATACCAGCGGCCAATTACAATGGCAACGTACCATTAATTGCTTATACTGTTAGCGATTCAAATAGTACTACAGCAACCGCAACCTTATCCATCACAATAGTTTCTGTAAATGATGCACCAACGGCATCGGCCATACCTTTATCAATCACAACACCAGAAGATACCCCTCAAAATGGGTTGATTAATGCCAGTGATGCAGATGGTGATCCTTTAACTTTTACGTTATCTACACCTCCAGCGCATGGCACGGTAATCGTTAATTCAAATGGAACATATACTTATGTGCCTGCACCAAATTATAACGGATCGGATGTCTTTACTGTAACCGTAAGTGATGGAAATGGTGGGACAGCTGTTATTACAGTTCCGGTAATAGTTACTCCAGTTAATGATGCGCCTGTTGCAAGTGCTCCCCCCATTACAACTGCAGAAGATACCCCTAAAACAGGTACGGTAACGGCAAGTGATGCAGATGCTGATCCATTAACTTTTAACGTATCAACACTTCCAGCAAATGGGATAGTTGTTATCGATGCAAATGGGAACTACACTTATACTCCAAATGCAAATTACGATGGGTCTGATAGTTTTACAATTACGGTAAGCGATGGCAAAGGTGGTAACACATTGGTAAACATTCCCGTTACAGTTACACCTGTTAATGATATTCCGGTAGCAACATCACCAGCGGTAACCACAACTGAGGATAATCTGGTAAACGGAAAGATTACGGCAACAGATGCTGATGGCGATCCGTTAACTTACACCACTATAACACCTCCCTTAAAAGGAGCAGTTGTTATAAATGCAGATGGAACTTATACCTATACACCAAACTTAAACTATAATGGTACTGATAGTTTTACGGTAACAGTAAGCGACGGGAAAGGTGGAACAACCACAATAACAACCGTAGTTACCATAACTGCTGTAAACGATGTGCCAACGGCAACTTCTCCAGCAATTTCAACGACGGAAGATACTCCTAAAACTGGTTTAATTACCCTTGGCGATGCGGATGGAGATGCATTGACCGTTTCTGTTACTACGCTACCAACTCATGGTACGGTTGTAGTGAATCAGGATGGTACCTATATTTATACACCAGCATTAAATTACAATGGTGCCGATAGTTTTACCGTTACGGTAAGCGATGGCAATGGTGGAACTAAAACATTAACCATTCCAATTACGGTAACGCCAGTAAATGATCCGCCAGTTGCAGCTCCTTTAGCAATTACAACAACAGAAGATTCGCCAAAAGCGGGTGCCATAACCGCAACAGATATCGATGGCGATGTACTGGCATACGTTGTTAGCACAGCTCCAGTACATGGAACGGTTATCATAAACGCAAGCGGAGCCTTTACTTACACACCGACATTAAATTACAACGGAACCGATACGTTTTCGGTTACGGTGAGCGATGGCAACGGCGGAACCACAACGGTTACCATTCCTGTTACGGTAACTCCAGTCAATGATATTCCATCGTTTACGAAAGGAGCCGATCAAATTGTAAATGCAAGCGTTGGCGCTCAAACTTCAACTGGATGGGCAACTGCTATCAGTGCTGGTCCGGCAGATGAGGTGGCTAGCCAAACGCTTACTTTTATTGTAAGTAATAACAATAACACATTATTTACTGTTCAGCCATCAATTGATGCTAACGGTAATTTAACTTATACTCCATCAGGAAACTTCGCAGGTAAGGCTACGGTTACAGTCGCTATCCAAGATAATGGAGGTGTATTAAACAATGGAGCTGATCTAAGTGCAAATCAATTTTTCATAATCTCTATTAAGCCAATTGGAACACCAGACAACATCAATACATTAGTTGGCATTCCAGTAACAACAGATGTTAAAGCCAATGACGGTGCAACTGCCACTACTGCAACCGTAATAGCTAGTAATGGTGCTCATGGAACAACAAGTGTAGATGGAACTGGAAAAGTTACTTACACACCTGCTGCAGGTTATACCGGATCAGATAGTTATACTTATACCCTTACTACAACTGATGGCGTAGTAAGTGATCCAATCACGGTTACGATCAATGTATATCCAACGGTAGTTTTATCAGGCCCTGTAACGGTTAATGAAAATGCTGGTGATGTACTTTATACCGTAACCTTGACAGGAACTCCAGGTACTACATTAGCATCGCCGGTTACCTTTGTAACAGGAATTGCCAATACTGGCACAACTGCTGGCGATTATACATTTAGTTCAACTACGTTTACTTTCCCAGCGGGAGCAGTAGTTGGTCAACCCAGTGGAACAATTACTTTCCCAGTAAAAATTACGGATGATAACATTGATGAAAGTGATGAAAACTATACCGTTAGCATTGGAACGATTAATGGTCCTGCATCTTTAGGGAATTCAGCTATTACTACCACAATTGTTGATAATGATAATTCGAATATTGCCATCGGCGATGTTACCGTTAACGAGTCTGCAGGTACTGCAACATTCGTGGTAACCTTAACAGGAAATGTTCAAAATAGCTTTACGGCTAACTATACAACTTCAGATGGAACTGCTGTACAACCAGGAGACTATACTGCTAAAACCGGTACAGTTACTTTCCCTGCAAATTCAGTTACTGGCGATACTCAAAATATAACCATATCGATTATTGATGATTTGGTTGCTGAAACAAGCGAAGATTTCTCGGTTACCTTGAGCGGAATTACTGGTCCAACTACAATTTCAAAAGCGATAGGCACAGGAACAATTACCGATAACGACCAAGTAACATTAGTGTTGAGCGGTCCGACTTCGATTGTAGAATCTGGAGGTACGGCAACTTATACCGTAATACTAACCGGAGCTGCAGGAACTATTTTAGCAGCACCAGTAACGGTAGCAACTAATGTTACCTCATTATCAGCATCATCGACTACGGATTATACCTTTACATCAGTAACCTTAACATTCCCAATTGGATCGGTAGTAGGAGATAAGCAGACTTTCCAATTAGCAATCATTAACGATGATATTGCTGAGGGAACAGAATCATATACGGCATCAATTAGCAACCCAACTGGCGTAGCAACATTAGGTGCACCATCAGCTTTAAATACCTTAATAACAGACAACGATAACGCTAGCGTTTCGATTGATAATGTTACCGTTAATGAAAATGCTGGAACGGCAACTTTCACGGTAACCTTAACTGGAAAGGCACAAGATGGCTTCTCTGTAAATTATACTACGATTGATGGAACAGCGGTAAGCATAACTAATCCAGATTTTACAGCGAGCACAGGAACAATTACTTTCCCTGCAAATTCGGTGACAGGCGCTAGGCAAACCATCACTATTCCAATCAATGATGATACCATTAATGAAATCACGGAGACATTCCAAGTAAGATTAATTAATAGCGGAGCTACACCAGTAACTATTGGTAACGAGTTTGGAACTGGAACTATCCTTGATAATGATGTAGTAACCGTAGTATTAAGCGGGCTAGCGACTGTAGCTGAAGGAACTGCACAAGCTGCTTACAAAGTAACTTTGGTAAGTACAGGCGTTACTGCTTTAGGTTATCCTATTTCAGTAAATACGTCGGTAATTCCAGGAACGGCAATCTCTGCAGATTATACATTTACACCAGGGACCGTAACTTTTGGGGCAGGTACATTGATTCAAACTTCGCAGGAGGTTGGTGTAGGTATTGTTAATGATCTATTGGTAGAGCCAACTGAAATCTATACCTTAAATATCAGTGGATTAACTGGTCCGGCGGTATTGGGCAATGCAAATGTTGCAACCGACATCACTGATATTACCGACAAGTTAAATTATGTATTAAGTGGTCCGACAACGGTTAACGAAGCTGATGGAACCATAACCTACAGAGTTACCTTAACAAGCGTTCAAAATGCAATCCTTCAGGATGCATCTACAATTGATGTAAGCGTAACTCCGGGTACGGCAAGTTTAACATCAGATTATACAGCATTACCAGCAACCTTAACTTTCCCAGCTGGTGCCAAAAAAGGCGATTACCAAGAGTTTACAGTTAATATTGTTAACGATTTAATTGCTGAACCATCAGAAAATTATACGGTTTCAATCAGTAGTCCTACTGGATTAGTAACTATTGGATCAACTTCATCGGTTACGACAAACATTGTTGATAATGACAATGCACTAGTAAGCATTACGGCGACGCCAACGAGTTACAATGAAAGTGCGGGTACGGCTACATTCACCATTATGTTGAATACTGCTGTCCAAGATCCTTTTACCGTAACTTATACTACTGTTGATGGAACTGCAAAAGCAGGTGTTGATTACACCACAACGGCATCGACCTATACATTCCCTTCAGGATCATTAGCAGGTGCACTTTATACCTTTACGGTTCCAATTCTTAACGATAATGTTGTTGAGCAAACTGAAGCATTTACAGCATCAATAACCAATGTAAGTGGTGGATTAGTAACTGTTGGAACTGGAACAGCAACTGCTACAATTACCGATACCGATGCGGCAACAGTTAAAATAACAGCTGGAACAACCGGCGATGAAAACGGACCAATTAATGGAACATTTACAGTTACGTTAAGTAATCTATCATCAACGCCGACTGTAGTTACCTACTCATTAGCAGGTACTGCAACAGAAAGCGATGATTTTACATCGATTACTACGAAAACAGTAACCATCCCTGCGGGAGAACTTACCGCAACCATTATTATTCCAGTAAAAACTGATCTATTGGTTGAGGGAACTGAAACAGTTATTGCCACATTGGTATCGACAGATAATCCTTTGATCGATGTTACTTCGGTTGTAGCTGATAAATCTGCAACCATCAACATTCTTGATAACAATACGGCAACAGTTAGTATTTCTACCACTCCGGTAATAAATGAAAACGCTGGAACGGCAACTTTCACTGTGACGTTGAATACGGCGGTTCAAAGTTTATTCACTGTTAATTATGCTACAGCAGATGGTACAGCAAATGCAGGATCATTATTGGATTACACTGCAACATCTGGAACATTTACATTTGCTGCTGGATCACCAGCTGGAACAACAAAAACTTTCACTGTGCCTATTAATGATGACAACACGGTTGAAAACGCTGAAAATTTCAGCGCTACATTAAGTGGGGTAACGGGTGGTTTAGTAACTATTGGAACAGGAACTGCAACAGTAAGCATTACGGATAACGACACATCTATCGCAAGCATTAAAGCTGGATTAAACGGTGATGAAACTGGTCCGCAAAACGGAACATTTATCGTAACCTTAAGTAATCCATCATCAACAGATACACAAATTACGTATACAGTTAGTGGAACAGCAACAGAGGGTGATGATTACACCACAATTCCACGAACCATTACAATTTTAGCTGGTGCAACCACAGGAACAATAACAATTCCTGTAAAAACAGATTTGGTTACAGAAAGTAATGAAACTGTTGTAGTAGATCTGATTTCTACCACAAGCACGCTGGTTTCGATTACACCAACTGCTGCTGATAAAACAGCGACGATTAACATCATCGATGAAAACACTTCGAGTGTAAGTATTTCGACAGCACCTACCATAAATGAGACAGATGGAACGGCAACCTTTAGTGTTACGCTAAATAATGCGGCGCAAAATGCATTTAGTGTAAATTATACAACAGCAAATGGAACTGCAATTGCAGGAGCAGATTATACTGCTACTAGCGGAACATTAAACTTCCCTTTAAATTCTCCGGCAGGAACAACCAGAACCTTTACTGTTCCAATTGCCAATGATAACCTTGCCGAGATTTCTGAAACTTTCAGCGCAACGTTAAGTGGCATCACAGGTAATATTGTAACCATCAATAATGCAACTGCAACTACTTCGATTGTAGATAACGATGCTGCAACTGTTAAAATTACAGCAGTAGCTTCTGGAAATGAAAATGGTTCAATACCAGGAACATTTACGGTAACGTTGAGTAATCCATCAGCTACAGATACACAAATTACCTATAGCTTAGGTGGAACTGCAGATGAGGGCGATGATTATAATACCATTACGCCTAAAACAATAACAATACCAGCGGGATCAACTACTGGTACAATTACAATTCCGGTAAAACCTGATGCAATTGTTGAGGGAACCGAAACGGTTATCGCAACGCTACTTTCTACAAATAGTACCTTGGTAACTGTAACACCTGTTAATGCCGATCAAACTGCAAGTATTAATATTTTAGATAATACAACGGCAACGGTTAGTATTTCTGCTGCCACAACTGGTGCAGAACCAACAACACCAGGCTCGTTCACATTTACCTTGAGTAATGTATCTAAAACGGATACACAAATTACTTATTCAGTTGGTGGAACGGCAACCAGCGGATCGGATTACACTTCGATTGGTACCACAGTTACTATACCTGCAGGATCATTAACAAAAACTGTTCAGGTAGCAGTAACAGATGATACTTTTGCCGAGGCAACGGAAACAGTTGTTTTAACTATGGTTGCTACAACCAATAATCCATCGATTACGGCAAGTACGACACCATCTACAATAAATATTACAGATAATGATGCTGCAACAGTAGCCATCAACAATATCTTTGTAGTGGAAAGTGTGGGTAATGCAACTTTCACCGTAACCTTAACTGGAAATGTTCAAGATGCATTTACTGTAAATTATTCTACAGCAAACGGAACAGCATTAGCAGGAACTGATTACACAGCAACAACAGGCTCGGTAACTTTCCCTGCAAATTCGATCAGTGGTGCAACGCAAACCTTCACTGTTCCAATTATTGATGACAACTTAACTGAACTTGCTGAAACCTTTACGGCAACGTTAAATAGTGTTAGCGCAGGTTCGGTAGTTACTATTCCGGCAATTGGCGCAACAGGTACAGCAACCATTACTGATAACGATGCTGCAAGCGTGGCCATTAACAGTGTTTCTGCTTTAGAAAGTGATGGAAATATGGTGTTCACTGTAACCTTAACGGGCAACGTTCAAAATGCGGTTTCTATCAATTATACCACTTCAGATAATACTGCAACAGCAGGAACGGATTACACTGCGAAAACTGGTGTAGTTACTTTCCCTGCGGGATCATTATCTGGAGCAACACAAACGATTACTATTCCAATCACCAATGATAACATTACTGAAAATGCTGAAAGCTTTAAGGTAACCTTAAGTGGTGCAACTTCGCCTGTAACCATTACACAAGCTGAGGGTATTGGAACAATTAACGATAACGACCCTGCAACAGTAAGTATCTCAGCAACACCAACAAGTGTTAATGAGGCTGTTGGAAATGCAACTTTCACGGTAACGTTAAGCAATGCGGTACAAAGCGAATTCAAGGTAGATTACTCAACCTCGAATGGAACTGCAACAGCAGGATCTGATTACACCACCAAGCTCGGTACCTTAACATTCCCAGCAGGATCTATTGCAGGAGCAACCTTAACATTCACTGTTCCAATTACGGATGATAACCTAATTGAGCCAAGCGAAACCTTGCTTGGAATTATTAGTAACGTTACCGGTAATTTGGTAACCATAGCAAATAATACAGCTACGCTATCTGTTACTGATAATGATACTTCAATTGCTACTATTGCACCATCAATTCAAGGAAGTGAAAACGGCCCGATTGCAGGAGCTTACACGGTAACCTTAAGTAATCCATCATCAACTGATACAGAGATTACTTATACTTTAGCTGGAACATCAACTGAGGGAAGTGATTACAGTCCGATTGTAACCAAAACAATTATTATCCCAGCGGGTGATGTGACTGGAACAATTACAATCCCGGTATTAACTGATGCAATTGTTGAGGGAACAGAAACGGTAATTGCAACGTTAACAACAACAAATAATCCAGCAGTAACCGTAAGTAATACACCAGCAAGCATTAATATTGCCGATAATACCACAGCAACAATAACTGTAGCGGCAACTAAGGATGGCGCTGAACCTGCGGTAGCTGGCGAATTCACCTTTACCCTAAGTAATGTATCTACAACTGATACACAAATTACCTATGCAGTAACTGGAACGGCTACAAGCGGAACAGATTACACCTCAATAGGCACAACGGTAACTATACCAGCAGGACAAACAACTGTTAAAGTTGCTGTGCCTGTAAAAGAAGATAGTATTGCAGAAGGAACTGAAACAGCAACCTTAACAATGGTTGCTGTAACAAATAATACTGCCATTACTGCAAGTAAAACCCCTGCAACGGTTAACATCACCGATAATGATACATCGATTGCAACAATTACTGCTGGAACTTCGGGTAATGAAAATGGCCCGATTGATGGAACATTTACGGTAACGTTAAGTAATCCATCATCGCAACCAACAATTATTACTTATACAGTTGGTGGAACGGCAACAGAGGGCGATGACTATGCGGCAATAACTAGAACAATTACCATCCCAGCGAACGCAACTACCGGAACGATTACCATTCCAGTAAAAACTGATGCTATAGTAGAGGGTACTGAAAACGTTATTGTAACCTTGGCTTCATCAAATAATCCTTTGGTAACCATAACAACAACCGCTGCTGATAAAACTGCAACCATCAACATTCTTGATAATAATGCGGCAACAGTTAGTATTGCTGCAACGCCAATAAGCATCAATGAATCGGCAGGTAAAGCAACTTTCACCGTTACTTTAAGCGCAGCAGTTCAAAACGCATTTACGGTTGATTATGCAACAACTAATGGAACCGCTTTAAGTGGATTTGATTATACGGCAACAAACGGAACCTTAACATTCCCTGCCGGATCTGCAGCTGGAACAACCTTAACTTTCGATGTTCCTGTAACGGATGATAATTTGGTTGAACCAAATGAAGCATTTAATGGAACAATTAGTAATGTAACGGGTGGTTTAGTTACCATCGCTACAAATACTGCGGCTGCTACTATTACCGATAACGATACCTCAATTGCAACAATAATTGCTGGCGTTAACGGTAATGAAACTGGTCCGATAAGTGGAACATTCACGGTGACCTTAAGTAATCCATCATCTACAGATACAGAATTTACCTATACTTTAGGTGGAACTGCAACAGAGGGAGGTGATTATACGGCAATTACTACGAAAACGGTTACTGTTCTCGCGGGTCAAACAACGGCAGTAATTACCATTCCAGTTATTGCTGATGCGATTACGGAGAGCATAGAAACGGTGATTGCGACTTTAACAACCACAAATAATCCGAAGGTAACAGTAGGCGCAACACCTGCAAGCATTAACATCCTTGATGCCAATACAGCGAGCGTTAGCATTTCTACAACACCAACAGTTAACGAGGCAGCTGGAGCCGCAACATTTACTGTAACCTTAAATAATGCTGTTCAAAATGCATTCAGTGTAGATTATACATCATCTGACGGAACAGCATTGGCGGGGTTAGATTATACTGCTAAAACAGGCAAGTTAGACTTCCCGGCAAATTCACCTGCTGGAACTCAATTAACTTTCACTGTTGCAATTAATAATGATAATATCGCTGAGGCAGACGAAACTTTCGCTGCAACACTAAGCAATATTACAGGTGGCGTTGTAATCATCAGCAATGCTACGGCAACTGCAACAATTGTTGATAACGATGCGGCGATTGCTACCATTATAATGGGAACTCCAGGTAATGAAAATGGTCCGATTGATGGAACTTTTACCGTTACTTTGAGCAATCCATCATCAACGCCAACAGTTATTACTTACACTTTAGCTGGAACCGCAACAGAGGGCAATGATTATGCAACCATTCCAACACAAACCATCACTATCCCTGCTGGATCATTAACAGGAACGATTACAATTCCTGTACAAACCGATGCAATTGTAGAGGGTAGTGAAACAGTTATTGCAACCTTGGTTTCTGCTAGCGGAACACTGGTAACGATTACGCCATCTGCTGCTGATAAAACAGCAACTATCAATATCCTTGATAATACGCCAGCTACAGTAACAGTTGCTGCAACAACAAACGGAGCTGAACCAACTACACCAGGATTGTTTACTTTCACTTTAAGTAATGTATCAACAACTGATACACAAATTACTTATTCGGTGGGTGGAACAGCAGCTAGTGGATTTGATTATACTTCAATTGGTACAACGGTAACCATCCCGGCAGGATCAACAACTGCAACTGTACAAGTTCCTGTGTTGGAAGATAATATTGCAGAGGGAACGGAAACGGTTATCTTAACTATGTTAGCTGCAACAAATAATACTGCCATTACAGCTAGTACAACTCCAGCCACAGTTAATATTACTGATAACGATACATCATTAGCAACAATTATTGCTGGAACACCGGGTAATGAGAACGGACCAATTAGCGGAACATTTACGGTAACGTTGAGCAATCCATCATCTCAACCAACAGTTATTACTTATACTTTAACTGGTACCGCTACAGAGGGAACCGATTACACTACAATCGTAACCAAAACAATTACTATTCCAGCTGGTCAAACGATTGGTACAATTACAATTCCAGTTCAGTCAGATGCGATTGTAGAGGGAATTGAAACCGTTATTGCTACATTAAATACTTCTGGAAATCCATTGGTAACGATAAGCAATACGCCAGCAACAATTAACATTACGGATAATACAACGGCAACAGTAATGGTAACTGCAACTACAAATGGAGCAGAGCCAACAGTGCCTGGACTGTTTACTTTTACTTTAAGTAATGTATCTACAGCTGATACTCAAATTACTTATACGGTAAATGGAACAGCAACTAGCGGAGCTGATTATACTTCAATTGGATCTACGGTAACTATTCTTGCAGGGCAAACAACCGCAACGGTAACTGTTCCAGTATTGGATGATAACTTAGTTGAAAGTGCTGAAACTGTGGTGTTAACCATGACCGCTGCAACAAGCAACACTGCAATTACTGCTATTACAACACCAGCAACGGTTACGATTACAGATAATGATACAGCGATTGCCACCATTACACCAGTAGTAGCGGGTAATGAAAATGGACCAATTAATGGAACGTTCATAGTTACGCTAAGTAATCCATCAGCTACGCCAACAGTTATTACCTACACTGTTGCTGGAACTGCAACAGAGGGCAGTGATTACACTACGATTGTAAGAACAATCACTATCCCTGCAGGTCAAACCACTGGAACCATAACGATTCCAGTATTAACTGATGCAATTGTTGAAGGAAACGAAGCGGTTGTTGTTACATTAAGCAATACCAATAACCCATTGGTAACAGTGAACACTGCACCTGCAACAATTAATATTGTAGATAATACAGCGGCAACAGTAACGGTATCGGCAACTGCAAATGGCGCTGAACCAGCAACTGCTGGTCAATTTACATTTACGTTAAGTAATGTATCTACTACCAATACCCAAATTACTTATTCAGTAGGTGGAACTGCAATCAGTGGAGCTGATTACACGGCAATTGGTACAACGGTTACCATCCCGGCAGGACAAACAACCGCTACAGTAGCAGTACCTGTGTTAAATGATAATATTGTTGAGCAAACTGAAACTGTTGTTTTAACAATGGCAGCTTCAACCAGCAATGCTTCAATTACTGCCAGTACAACTCCAGAAACTGTAAACATTACCGATAACGATTCTGCAGTTGCAACCATAACACCTGGAATAAATGGTAACGAAAACGGTCCGATAAAAGGAACTTTCACGGTAACGTTGAATAATCCATCATCAACCGATACACAGATTACCTATGCCATTGCTGGAACAGCCTCAGAAGGAACAGATTATAGCCCAATTACTAAGTCTATTATCATCCCAGCCGGACAAACAACTGGAACAATTACAATTCCTGTTTTACAGGATGTAGTGGTTGAGGGAACTGAGACCGTTGTTGTTACCTTAGTTTCATCTAGTAACACGGCGATTATGCCAAGTAGCACTCCTGCATCTATCAATATTTTAGATAACAGTACGGCATCGGTAAGTATTTCGGCTACGCCTACCATTAATGAAAATGCAGGAATGGCAACATTTACCGTAACATTAAATGCTGCTGTGCAAAATCCATTTTCGGTAGATTATGCCACTTCGAATGGAACGGCAACGGATGGTTTAGATTACACGGCAACTACTGGAACGTTGGTATTCCCAGCAAATTCAGCAGCAGGTGCAACCTTAACTTTTACCGTTCCTGTAACCAATGATAACATTGTAGAGGCGGCTGAAACTTTCAATGCAACCTTGAGCAATGTAATTGGTGGATTGGTAACCATTGGAACGCCTACAGCAACAATATCCATTACAGATAATGATACAGCTACAGCGACAATTGCTCCAGGAACAAACGGTAACGAAAGTGGACCTGTTAGTGGCACATTCATTGTAACGTTAAGTAATCCATCATCAACTGATACGCAGATTACTTATACATTAGCAGGAACAGCCGCAGAGGGAAGTGATTATCCAACAATCACCACCAAAACAATAACAATTCCAGCGGGCGAAACCAAAGGAACAATCACAATTCCTGTAATTGTTGATGCTGTTGCAGAAAGTATCGAAACGGTTGTTGCTACTTTGGGTACTTCAAACAATCCGGCAATTACGGCTACAAATACACCTGCGAGTATTAATATTCTTGATGCAAATACCGCTAATGTTAGCATTGCGATTAATGCGGCAAGTGTAAACGAGGCGGTTGGTACGGTTACACTCTCAGTAACCTTAAACATTGCTGTTCAAAATAGCTTCACAGTTGATTATACAACCGCGAATGGAACGGCATTGGCTGGCTTAGATTATACAGCAACCAGCGGAACGTTAACATTCCCTGCAAATTCACCTGCGGGAACTGTATTAAATGTTGTTATCCCAATTATAGATGATAACCTGATTGAAAATTCAGAAGCATTTACAGTTGGATTGAGTAACGTAGTTGGTGCAGATGTTGCAATAGGCGTAAGTCCGGCAACGGTAACCATTGCAGATAATGATACTGCAATAGCAACAATTACAGCAGGTACAAATGGTAACGAAAATGGTTTAGTAAGCGGAGTGTTTAACATCGCTTTAACAAAACCATCAGCAACACCAACAACCTTAACATTTACTTTAGGCGGAATAGCTACTGAAAGTGCTGATTACAGTGCCGTGACTAAAACCATCATCATTCCTGCTGGTCAAACTACTGGAACAATAACAATTCCAGTATTGGAAGATCAATTGGCTGAAGGTATTGAAACGGTGATTGCTACTTTAACGAATTCTAGCAATGCAGCTATTTCGGTAAGCAGTACACCAGCATCAATTAATATTATTGATGAAGATGCTGCGACAGTAAGCATTTCTACTACTCCAGTAATTAATGAAAATGCTGGAAATGCAACCTTTACAGTAACATTAAGTAAGGCGGTACAAAATGCATTTACTGTAGATTATGCAACCGCAGATGGAACAGCAACATCAGGTACTGATTACACTGCAACAACCGGAACACTAACATTCCCTGCCAATTCTCCAGCAGGTACAACGTTAACTTTCACCGTTCCAGTAAATGATGATAACATAGTTGAGCCATCAGAAACATTTAGTGCGGTACTTAACAATGTAACTGGTGGAATTGTAACCACAGGAACAACATCAGTTGGAACATCTATTACTGATAATGATGCATCAGTTGCTACAATTACTGCTGGAACAAATGGTAATGAAAGTGGTCCAGCGAATGGAACTTATACAGTTAGTTTAAGTAATCCATCCTCAACAGATACACAAATTACGTTCACTGTTGGTGGTACGGCAACAGAGGGAAGTGACTATACGGCAATTACGAAAACCATCACTATTCCTGCGGGACAAACCACAAGAACAATTACTATACCAGTAGTTGCCGATGGAATCGTAGAGGGAACTGAAACGGTAATCATAACCTTAACAGGTACCGATAATCCAAAAGTAACGGTAAACAGTACGCCATTAAGCATTAATATTCTTGATAATAACGCTGTAACGGCGAGTGTTTCTGTTATTCAAACCAATGTTGATGAAGCTTCGGGTACTGCAACCTTTACGGTAACGCTAAGTGGTGCAGTTCAAGATGCATTTAGTGTAGATTATAAAACAGCAGATGGAACAGCAACAGCAGGTTTAGATTACACAGCAACTAGCGGAACATTAACTTTCCCTGCTGGCTCTGCAGCTGGATCGAGCTTAACTTTCACAGTTCCTATTATCGATGATAACATTGCAGAGCCAAGCGAAACTTTTGATGGACTGCTAACTAAGGTATCTGGAGGATTAGTAACAATTGCTGACGGATCTGCGACAGTAACCATTACCGATAACGATTCGTCTGTTGCAAGCATTGCTGCTGCAACTCAAGGCAACGAGAACGGGCCGATTAGCGGAACATTTACAGTAACCTTAAGCAACCCATCATCTCTGCCAACAGTTATTACTTATACCTTAACTGGTACAGCAACTGAGGGAGCTGATTACAGCACAATCGTAACCAAAACAATTACGATCCCTGCCGGTCAAGTTACTGGTACGATTACCATTCCTGTATTAACTGATGGAATTATTGAGGGAACTGAAACCGTTATTGCTACCTTAACTTTATCTGGTAATCCACTAGTAACGGTAAGTAATACACCAGCAAGTATTAACATTACCAATAACACAGTTGGAACCGTTACTGTAACTGCATCAGCAGATGGAGCTGAGCCGGCAACAGCGGGTGAGTTCACATTTACTTTAAGTAACATATCAACAACTGATACGCAAATTACTTACGCTGTTAACGGAACGGCAACAAGTGGCGCTGATTATACTTCGATAGGAAATACGGTAACTATCCCGGCAGGCCAAACAACTGTTAAAGTATCAGTTCCAGTATTAACAGATAACATTACAGAGGGAACTGAAACAGTAGTAATAACCCTAAATCCTGTAACAAATAATGCTTCAATTACTGCAAGTGCAGTGCCTGCCACAGTAAATATTACTGATCGAGGATCATCAATTGCGACAATAACCGCAGGAGTAGATGGAGCCGAAACAGGTTTAATTAAGGGAACTTTCACGGTAGCATTAAGTAATCCGTCATCAACACCAACTGTTATTACCTACACTTTAGCAGGAACAGCAGTTGAGGGAAGTGATTATAGCACTATCGTAACCAAAACAATAACCATTCCTGCTGGTCAAACCACAGGAACGATTACCATTCCAGTATTGGCAGATGATCTAGTAGAAGGAAATGAAACGGTTATTGCAACGTTAGTTTCTTCAAGCAATTCATTAATAGGCATAAGCAATGTACCATCAACAATTAACATTGTTGATGGTACAGCAGCAACGGTAACCGTAACGGCTACCGCAGATGGAGCCGAACCAACTACCCCAGGTCAATTTACATTCACCTTAAATAAGGTATCTACAACTGATACACAAATTACTTATGCCGTAACTGGTACTGCAACAGGTGGATTAGATTATACCTCAATTGGTACAACGGTAACTATCCCTGCGGGAAGTACAACACTTACAGTATCAGTTCCTGTATTGGATGATGTACTTAATGAGGGTAACGAAACGGTTATTTTAACCATGACTGCGGCTACAAATAATCCATTGATTACAGCATCTACAGTACCAGCAACTGTAAATATTATAGATAATCGTGCTCCAGTTGCAACTGCACCAGCAATCACAACGACAGAGGATCAATCTGTAAACGGAACGATCACTGCAAGTGATGTAGATGGTGATCCGTTAACATTCACGGTAACTACGCCTCCAACAAATGGAACGGTAACGGTTAACCCAGACGGAACCTACACCTACACACCAGCACCGAACTTCAACGGAACGGATGCATTTACGGTAACGGTAAGCGATGGAAAGGGTGGAACAACCACGGTAACAATCAACGTAATGGTAACCCCGGTTAACGATGTGCCAGTTGCAACTTCACCAGCAATCACAACAACGGAAGATCAACCAGCTACAGGTAAAATCACTGCAAGTGATGTAGATGGCGATCCATTAACGTTCACGGTAACTACGCCACCAACAAACGGAACGGTTGTGGTTAACCCAGACGGAACCTACACCTATACGCCAGCACCGAACTTCAACGGAACGGATGTGTTTACGGTAACAGTTAGCGATGGCAAGGGCGGAACAACCACGGTAACGATCAACGTAACGGTAACACCAGCTAACGATGCACCGGTTGCAAGCGCACCAGCAATCACCACGACTGAGGATGTTCCTGTAACAGGAAAAATAACCGCAAGCGATGTAGATGGCGATCCATTGACTTTCACAACCACTACGCCACCAACAAATGGAACGGTAACAGTTAACCCAGATGGAACCTATACCTACACACCAGCACCGAACTTCAACGGAACGGATGCATTTACGGTAACGGTTACCGATGGCAAGGGCGGAACAACAACGGTAACGATCAACGTAACGATAAGCCCGGTTAACGATGCACCAGTTGCTACTGCACCAGCAGTTACTACGAAAGAGGATGCTCCTGTAATAGGAAAGATCACGGCAAGCGATGTAGATGGCGATCCATTGACGTTCACGGTAACTACGCCACCAACAAACGGAACGGTTGTGGTTAACTCAGACGGAACATACACCTATACACCAGCACCGAACTTCAACGGAACGGATGCATTTACGGTAACGGTAAGCGATGGCAAGGGCGGAACAACAACGGTAACGATCAACGTAACGGTAACCCCGGTTAACGATGCACCAGTGGCAACTGCACCAGCAGTTACAACGACTGAGGATGTTCCAGTAACAGGAAAAATAACCGCAAGCGATGTCGATGGCGATCCATTGACTTTCACTACCACTACGCCACCAACAAGTGGAACGGTTGTGGTTAACCCAGACGGAACCTATACCTACACACCAGCACCGAACTTCAACGGAACAGACAGTTTCGTAGTAACGGTAAGTGATGGTAAGGGCGGAACAACAACGGTAACGATCAACGTAACGGTAACGCCGGTTAACGATATACCAGTTGCAAGCGCACCAGCAGTTATAACAAC
Source organism: Pedobacter frigidisoli (assembly GCF_004331675.1). GTDB lineage: Bacteria > Bacteroidota > Bacteroidia > Sphingobacteriales > Sphingobacteriaceae > Pedobacter > Pedobacter frigidisoli. The sequence goes on from NZ_SJSN01000002.1 coordinate 133,102, forward strand.
TGAGGATGTTCCTGTAACAGGAAAAATAACCGCAAGCGATGTAGATGGCGATCCATTAACATTTACGGTAACTACGCCTCCGACAAACGGAACGGTTGTGGTTAACCCTGACGGAACATACACCTACACACCAGCACCGAACTTCAACGGAACGGATGCATTTACGGTAACGGTTAGCGATGGCAAGGGCGGAACAACAACGGTAACGATCAACGTAACGATAACTCCGGTTAACGAAACACCAGTTGCAACTGCACCAGCAATCACAACAACGGAAGATCAACCAGCTACAGGTAAAATCACTGCAAGTGATGTAGATGGCGATCCGTTAACATTCACGGTAACTACGCCTCCAACAAATGGAACGGTTGTGGTTAACCCAGATGGAACATACACCTATACACCAGCACCAAACTTCAACGGAACCGACAGTTTCGTAGTAACGGTAAGCGATGGCAAGGGCGGAACAACAACGGTAACGATCAACGTAACGGTAACCCCGGTTAACGATGCACCAGTGGCAACTGCACCAGCAATCACAACAACTGAGGACAAACCAGTAAGTGGAACAATAACCGCAAGCGATGTAGATGGCGATCCATTGACGTTCACGGTAACTACGCCTCCAACAAACGGAACGGTTGTGGTTAATCCAGACGGAACCTACACCTATACACCGGCACCGAACTTCAACGGAACGGACCGTTTCGTAGTAACGGTTAGCGATGGCAAGGGCGGAACCACAACGGTAACAATCAACGTAACGGTAACTCCGGTTAATGATGCACCGGTTGCGACTGCACCAGCGATCACAACAACTGAGGATGTTCCTGTAACAGGAAAAATAACCGCAAGCGATGTAGATGGCGATCCATTGACGTTCACGGTAACTACGCCTCCAACAAGTGGAACGGTAACGGTTAATCCAGACGGAACCTACACCTATACACCGGCACCGAACTTCAACGGAACGGATGCATTTACGGTAACGGTGAGCGATGGCAAGGGCGGAACAACAACGGTAACGATCAACGTAACGGTAACTGCTGTTAACGATGTACCAGTTGCAACCGCACCAGCAATCACAACAACTGAGGATCAACCAGCTACAGGTAAAATCACTGCAAGTGATGTAGATGGCGATCCATTAACGTTTGTGGTAACTACGCCTCCAACAAGTGGAACGGTTGTGGTTAACCCAGACGGAACCTACACCTATACACCAGCACCGAACTTCAACGGAACGGACAGTTTCGTAGTAACGGTTAGCGATGGCAAGGGCGGAACCACAACGGTAACAATCAACGTAACGGTAACCCCGGTTAACGATATACCAGTTGCAACTGCACCAGCGATCACCACGACTGAGGACAAACCAGTAAGCGGAACGATCACGGCAAGCGATGTAGATGGCGATCCATTAACATTCACGGTAACTACGCCTCCAACAAATGGAACGGTAACAGTTAATCCAGATGGAACATACACTTACACACCAGCACCGAACTTCAACGGAACAGACAGTTTCATAGTAACGGTAAGCGATGGCAAGGGCGGAACCACAACGGTAACAATCAACGTAACGGTAACCCCGGTTAACGATATACCAGTTGCAACTGCACCAGCGATCACCACGACTGAGGACAAACCAGTAAGCGGAACGATCACGGCAAGCGATGTAGATGGCGATCCATTAACATTCACGGTAACTACGCCTCCAACAAATGGAACGGTAACAGTTAATCCAGATGGAACATACACTTACACACCAGCACCGAACTTCAACGGAACAGACAGTTTCATTGTAACGGTAAGCGATGGCAAGGGCGGAACCACCACGGTAACGATCAACGTAACGGTAACTGCTGTTAACGATATACCAGTTGCGACCGCACCAGCAATCACAACGACAGAGGATGCTCCTGTAACAGGAAAAATAACCGCAAGTGATGTAGATGGTGATCCATTAACGTTTGTGGTAACTACGCCTCCAACGAGTGGAACGGTTGTGATTAACCCAGACGGAACCTATACCTACACACCAGTACCGAACTTCAACGGAACGGATGCATTCACGGTAACGGTGAGCGATGGCAAGGGCGGAACAACCACGGTAACGATCAACGTAACGGTAACTCCGGTTAACGATATACCAGTTGCAACTGCACCAGCGATCACCACGACAGAGGACAAACCAGTAAGCGGAACGATCACGGCAAGCGATATCGATGGTGATCCATTAACGTACACAACCACTACGCCTCCAACAAACGGAACGGTAACAGTTAACCCTGATGGAACCTATATCTACACACCAACACCGAACTTCAACGGAACGGACAGTTTCGTAGTAACGGTAAGCGATGGCAAGGGTGGAACAACTACGGTAACGATCAACGTAACGGTAACACCGGTTAACGATGCGCCAGTTGCAACTTCACCAGCGATCACAACCACGGAAGATCAACCAGCTACAGGTAAAATCAATGCAAGTGATGTAGATGGCGATCCATTAACATTCACGGTAACTACGCCTCCGACAAATGGAACGGTAACGGTTAATCCAGACGGAACCTACACCTATACACCGGCACCGAACTTCAACGGAACGGATGCATTTACGGTAACAGTGAGTGATGGAAAGGGTGGAACAACCACGGTAACAATCAACGTAACGGTAACGCCGGTTAACGATGTGCCGGTTGCGACCGCACCAGCAGTTACAACGACGGAGGATGTTCCTGTAACAGGAAAAATCACTGCAAGCGATGTAGATGGAGATCCGTTAACATTCACGGTAACTACGCCTCCGACAAATGGAACGGTAACGGTTAACCCAGACGGAACCTACACYTATACACCGGCACCGAACTTCAACGGAACGGATGCATTTACGGTAACAGTGAGTGATGGAAAGGGTGGAACAACCACGGTAACAATCAACGTAACGGTAACTCCGGTTAATGATGCACCAGTTGCAACTACGCCAGTTAACATCACCACAAATAAAAACACACCAGTTAGCGGTGCAATTACTGCAACTGATGTAGATGGTGATCCATTAACATACACCACTACTACACCACCAGCACATGGTACTGTAGTCGTTAACCCTGATGGAACGTATACTTATACGCCAGCCAACAACTACAGTGGAACGGATAGTTTCGTAATCACTGTAAGCGATGGCAAGGGTGGAACAGTTGCCGTAACCATCAATGTAACGATCAACCCAACCAATGTAGCTCCGGTAGCAACTGCACCAGCAGTTACTACATTAGAGGATACAGCGGTTAACGGAACAATCACGGCTACTGATGCGGATGGCGATCCATTAACATTTACAATGGCTACCCAACCTGCTCATGGTACGGTCGTACTTAATGCAAACGGTACATATATTTACACCCCGGCATTAAACTACAATGGTCCAGATGTGTTTACGGTAACGGTAAGCGATGGCAAGGGCGGAACAACAACGGTAACGATCAACGTAACGGTAACCCCAGTTAACGATGCACCAGTTGCTACTGCACCAGCAGTTACTACGACAGAGGATGCTCCTGTAATAGGAAAGATCACGGCAAGCGATATCGATGGCGATCCATTGACGTTCACGATAACTACGCCACCAACAAACGGAACGGTTGTGGTTAACCCAGACGGAACCTATACCTACACACCAGCACCGAACTTCAACGGAACGGATGCATTTACGGTAACGGTTACCGATGGCAAGGGCGGAACAACAACGGTAACGATCAACGTAACGGTAACCCCAGTTAACGATGCACCGGTGGCAACTGAACCAGCAGTTACAACGACTGAGGATGTTCCAGTAACAGGAAAAATAACCGCAAGCGATGTCGATGGCGATCCATTGACTTTCACTACCACTACGCCACCAACAAGTGGAACGGTTGTGGTTAACCCAGACGGAACCTATACCTACACACCAGCACCGAACTTCAACGGAACGGACAGTTTCGTAGTAACGGTAAGCGATGGCAAGGGCGGAACCACCACGGTAACGATCAACGTAACGGTAACCCCAGTTAACGATGCACCGGTGGCAACTGCACCAGCAGTTACAACGACTGAGGATGTTCCAGTAACAGGAAAAATAACCGCAAGCGATGTCGATGGCGATCCATTGACTTTCACTACCACTACGCCACCAACAAGTGGAACGGTTGTGGTTAACCCAGACGGAACCTACACCTACACACCAGCACCGAACTTCAACGGAACGGATGCATTTACGGTAACGGTAAGCGATGGAAAGGGTGGAACAACCACGGTAACAATCAACGTAATGGTAACCCCGGTTAACGATGTGCCAGTTGCAACTTCACCAGCAATCACAACAACGGAAGATCAACCAGCTACAGGTAAAATCACTGTAAGTGATGTAGATGGCGATCCGTTAACATTCACGGTAACTACGCCTCCAACAAATGGAGCGGTTGTGGTTAACCCAGATGGAACATACACTTACACACCGGCACCGAACTTCAACGGAACGGATGCATTTACGGTAACGGTAAGTGATGGCAAGGGCGGAACAACCACGGTAACGATCAACGTAACGGTAACTGCTGTTAACGATATACCAGCTGCAGCTGCACCAGCGATCACCACGACTGAGGACAAACCAGTAAGCGGAACGATCACGGCAAGCGATGTTGATGGCGATCCATTGACGTACACGGTAACTACGCCTCCAACAAATGGAACGGTTGTGGTTAACCCAGACGGAACATACACTTACACACCGGCACCGAACTTCAACGGAACGGATGCATTTACGGTAACGGTTAGCGATGGCAAGGGCGGAACCACAACGGTAACAATCAACGTAACGGTAACCCCAGTTAACGATGCACCGGTGGCAACTGCACCAGCAGTTACAACGACTGAGGATGTTCCTGTAACAGGAAAGATCACGGCAAGCGATATCGATGGCGATCCATTGACTTTCACTACCACTACGCCACCAACAAGTGGAACAGTTGTGGTTAACCCAGACGGAACCTATACCTACACACCAGCACCGAACTTCAACGGAACGGATGTGTTTACGGTAACGGTTAGCGATGGCAAGGGCGGAACAACAACGGTAACGATCAACGTAACGGTAACTCCGGTTAACGATGCACCAGTTGCAACTACCCCAGTTAACATCACTACAAATAAAAACACACCAGTTAGCGGTGCAATTACTGCAACTGATGTAGATGGTGATCCATTAACATACACCACTACTACACCACCAGCACATGGTACAGTAGTCGTTAACCCTGATGGAACGTATACTTATACGCCAGCCAATAACTACAGTGGAACAGATAGTTTCGTAATCACGGTAAGCGATGGCAAGGGTGGAACAGTTGCCGTAACCATCAATGTAACGATCAACCCAACCAATGTGGCTCCAGTAGCAGCTGCACCAGCAGTTACTACACTAGAGGATACTGCGGTAAACGGAACGATCACTGCGACTGATGCAGATGGCGATCCATTAACATTTACAATGGCTACCCAACCTGCTCATGGTACGGTTGTACTTAATGCAAACGGTACATATACTTACACTCCGGCATTAAACTACAATGGTCCAGATGTGTTTACGGTAACGGTGAGCGATGGCAAGGGCGGAACAACCACGGTAACGATCAACGTAACGGTAACCCCGGTTAACGATGCACCAGTTGCAACTACGCCAGTTAACATCACTACAAATAAAAACACACCAGTTAGCGGTGCAATTACTGCAACTGATTCAGATGGTGATCCATTGACATACACGACAACTACACCACCAGCACATGGTACGGTAGTGGTTAATCCTGATGGAACGTATACTTATACTCCGGCCAATAACTACAGTGGAACGGATAGTTTCGTAATCACGGTAAGCGATGGCAAGGGTGGAACAGTTGCCGTAACCATCAATGTAACGATCAACCCAACCAATGTGGCTCCAGTAGCAGCTGCACCAGCAGTTACTACACTAGAGGATACTGCGGTTAACGGAACGATCACGGCTACTGATGCAGATGGCGATCCATTAACATTTACAATGGCTACCCAACCTGCTCATGGTACGGTCGTACTTAATGCAAACGGTACATATATTTACACCCCGGCATTAAACTACAATGGTCCAGATGTGTTTACGGTAACGGTAAGCGATGGCAAGGGCGGAACAACCACGCTAACGATCAACGTAACGGTAACTCCGGTTAACGATGCACCGGTTACGACTGCTCCAGCAATCTCTACCCTACAGGATACGCCGGTAAATGGAAAAATAACGGTAACCGATGTTGACGGTGATACACCAATATTCACGGTAACAACTCAACCAGCACACGGAACTGTTGTGGTAAATGCAGATGGAACTTACACCTATATGCCGACTCTAGGTTATTCTGGTACAGACGTATTTACGGTAACGGTGAGCGATGGCAAGGGTGGAACAACAACGGTAACAATCCCTGTAACCATTACCTTAGTTGCAGCACCTCGAATGAGTTTGACCAAAGTGGCAACAAATACGGTGAGTAAGGCTGGCGATGTAATCAATTACAACATCGTGGTAACCAATACAGGTAATGTCGTTTTAACAAATGTTACAGTATCCGATGCTGGAGCAGATGCAGGATCAATTACTCCAGCAAGTATTGCAACATTGGCACCAGGTACGAGCGTAACCGTAACAGCTAAACACACCATCACATTAACAGAAGTAAATGCAGGTTCATTCAGCAATCAGGCAAGCGCAATAGCGACCACTCCAGGCGGAAGTACATTAAGCAAGCCTAAGTCTGATAACCCTGCAACGCCAGCAGTCGATGATGCAACTGTAACGGCAATTGCTCCAGCTTCGACAATTACCTTGGTTAAAACAGGAACATTAAGTGCCGATGGAAATAGCATTATGTACAACTTCAGTGTTAAAAATACTGGAAATGTAACCTTGCATATTATCACTTTGGTTGATACCAAGCTTGGATTAAATAGAGTGATTCCAGGAACGCTCGCTCCAGGTGCAACGGTAACCGATAGTTATGTTTATCAATTAACACAAGCAGATAAAGATGCGGGTAGCGTTACCAATACGGCAACAATTACAGGTAGAACGCCTAATAATGTAGCAATCGTCGATATCTCTGGAACAGCAGAAAATAATGATACACCGACCGTAACGTTATTCAATGCTAATCCATCGATAACCTTGGTTAAAACTGCAACATTTAGTGGTAACAAAGTAACCTATACTTTCACCATTAAAAATACTGGTCCGGTTACGTTGAATACAATTACATTAACCGATGCAAAATTAGGCTTAACCAACAAAGTAATAACAATTGCAGGCGGTTTAATTCCTGGCGCAACAGTTACCAATGTTGAAGTTTACACCTTAACGCAAGCTGATAAGGATTTAGGAACGGTTACCAACACAGCAACAGTAAATGCCAAAACGGTTGGCGGTACTAATGTGAGTGATGTTTCTGGAACGGCTGATAACAACAATACGCCAACAGTGATCACGTTCCCTAAATCGCCAATTGCTTACGATGATAAGGCGCAAACAAATGCGAATGCTCCTGTTATAATCAAGGTGTTGGATAACGATGATCCTGGAAATTCAACTTTAGATAAGTTGACAGTTGAAATCGTTACGCAACCTAAACATGGTAAAGTTGTGGTAAATGCAGATGGTACAGTAACCTACACTCCAGATCCTGGTTATACAGGCGAGGATTCATTTACTTATCGTGTGAAAGATGCTTACGGTTATTACACCAATGTTGCAACAGCAGTTCTTTCTGCTAACTTCTTAAACATTACGGTTCCAAACTTATTTACACCAAATGGTGATGGAATTAACGATGTTTTCGAAATCCGCGGATTGAACCAATACCAAGCAAACGAGTTGCAGATTATTAACCGTTGGGGTAATGAAGTATTCCACGCAAAAGGTTACCAAAATAACTGGACAGGCGAGGGATTAAATGAAGGTACTTACTACTATTTATTACGTGTTAAAAAGGCAGGTAGTGATGAGTTCGAAGTACTGAAAGGTTACATTACTTTAATCAGGGCATTTAAAAATTAAGATAAGAGGCTTAGGGAAATCGAGATTAAAAAATCGGTTTCCCTTTAAGATATTATGATGATGAAGAAATTAATATTATTAATAGCGGGTTCGTTTTTACTGATGGTTAGGCCGGCATCTGCACAGCAGGATGCCCAATACAGCCAGTACATGTTCAATGGAATCTACATTAACCCGGCCTATGCAGGTTATAAGGAGGTGCTCAATGTGCACAGCTTTTACCGTAGCCAGTGGACGGGGATTACGGGAGCGCCAAAAAGCATGTCGCTTGCGGTAGATGCGATTGCGAACAGTGGAAACGTGGGGCTTGCACTTCAGGTGGCCAGCGATAAACTTGGCGCACAGACCAACCTAAGCATTTATGGTAACTATTCCTATCGGATTAGGATGAACGATGATGGCAGCTCGAGGTTGGCATTGGGTCTTGGCGTGGGCATGGTTCAGCTGGGAATCGATGGTTCGATGTTAAATCCAAACGATCCAGAGCCGAACCAGCCGGTTGGCGTACAAAGTACAATCGTACCCGATGCAAGGGCAGGGGTTTACTTTGCGAATGATAGGTTTTATGCTGGTTTCTCTGCCGATAACTTAATTGCTACTTACATCAATATCGATAAATATGCCTTTATTCCACAGCCAAAGCCACATTATTACCTTACCGCAGGGGCATTAATCCCAATCAATGAGAATTTTCAGGTTAAGCCCTCATTCCTAATTAAGGATGATCGTGGCGGACCAACCAGTTTGGACCTGAACGCATTTTTGATGATCAAGGAATTTTTATGGGTTGGTGGATCTTACAGAACAGGGGTGAAATTGTATGATAAGAGCTATCTGCAGAAAGACCTTACGCCACGCAACTCGGCGGTTGCGGCGATCCAGATCTTTCCATCAGAGAAGTTGCGGATTGGCTACGGTTACGATTTCTCGATAGGCCCATTACAGGGCTACAGCGGTGGAACACATGAGATCTCGATTGCCTATTCGTTTATCAGACCAAATATTAGAATGGCCACACCTCGGGTTTTTTAAATCAATAATTTCTGTACTTTAGATACAATTATCCAAACAAATAATGAAGAAAGTTTTAATAGGTGCCTGCTTTTTAGCATACTGCTTATTTGCATTAAGTTTCTCTGCAAATGCACAATATGTTATAAAAGATGCTGATAAACAATACGAATTGTTTAATTACAGTAAGGCTATAGATTTATATGAGCAAGCCTATAAAAAGAAAGAAAGCTTACATGCTGCAGAGCGCTTAGCTAATGCTTATGCATATACCAATAATTACAAACAAGCAGAAAGCTGGTTTGCCATCGCTTCAAAAATGCCCGAAAGTAAACCAGAAAATATCTTAGGTTATGCTAAAGCATTACAGAACAATTCAAAATACAGTGAGGCAAAAGTGCAGTACCTCAATTATATCGATAAAAAGAAAGATGTTTCTGAAAATCAACAGGCCGTATGGATTGCCTCTTGCGATTCTGCCTTGAAGTGGATGAAATATCCTAAAAAAGTCGAGTTGATTAACCAAAAAGCACTAAATAGTCCACAATCTGATTGGGGCGCCGTTAATTATTTAGGTGGGATAGTTTTTACATCCGATAGGGCAAACTCAGGATTAGAATCAAAAGAAAGTACGCCTTTCCTGAAATTCGATGGTGCAAAAATACCCGATAAAAAAGTTTACGGTTGGACAGGTAACGGTTATTTGAAACTCTATTTCAAGGCATCTCCAGCAGATAGCGTTTTACTTTTTCCCATTAAAGCAGGCACAAAATATCATGTGGGTTCGGCCAGCTTTACTGCAGATGGCAATACCCTGTACTTCACACTAACCCGCATTGCTGATGAGTTGGAACGTTTAAAAAAGCAACCTACAACTGTTAATGTAGAAATTTTTAGCAGTAAAAAAGCTGCCGATGGCACTTGGAGCGAACCGGTTTCATTTGCCTATAACGATGTAAATAAATACTCAGTTGGCGATCCTTTTATTTCTACTGATGGCCAGAGCTTGTATTTTTCTTCTAACATGCCTGGTGGAAAGGGCGGTACCGATATTTACGTTTCTGAAAAAACGAATGCAGGAGAATGGGGCAAACCAGTTAATCTCGAAGAAGCAAATACCCAGGGCAACGAACGTAGTCCTGTTTTCGATGGAAAAAATAACTTCTATTTTTCTAGTGATGGCAGAGTTGGGATGGGTGGATTAGATGTTTTCGAGGCTTTGAGAACGGGTGCTGGGATCGGTCAGATCGAAAATATGGGTTATCCTTTTAACTCTCCTCAAGATGATTTTGGATTTAGCTTGAATGAAAAAGGTGGTATTGTTTACCTTTCCTCCAACCGCGATGGTGGATTAGGAAGCGACGATATTTATTCACTAGATGAGAAAATGATCTTAGCTTTCAAACTCGAAGGTCAGGTATTTAATAAGGCAACCAACCAACCAATTGCGGGCGCTTTAGTAACCTTGGCAAAAGTAAATGGAAGCAGTATAAAAGCAGAAACTGATGATAACGGAAGTTATAAATTTGATTTAGCTAAGGAATCTGAATACAATGTATCAGCAGAGAAAACAAACTATCGCTCTGATGTAGAAAACCTAGCTACTATCGGTTTAACCACATCAGAATTATTAAAGCAAAATCTGTTTTTAGAAACCATTGTACTTAACAAAGCCATCAAGTTAGAAAACATTTATTACGATTTTGACAAATCCAACATCAGACCAGATGCGGCTGTGGAGTTGGATAAATTGGTTAAGATTATGAAAGATAATCCAACCATTTGGATCGAGTTAGGCTCACATACCGATAGTCGTGGTAACGATCAATATAACCAATGGTTATCTCAAAGTAGAGCGAATTCGGCAGTGCAATATATCATCGATCGTGGCATAGAAAAAAATCGCATCTCTGCTAAAGGATATGGAGAAAGTCAGCTTTTAAATAAATGTACTAATGGCGTTAAATGTACAGATGCAGCGCACCAATTAAATAGAAGAACTGAGTTTAAGATTGTGAAACAATAACTTAGACTTAAATGATTAATATAGCCTGAGCAGAAATGTTCGGGCTTTTTTTATGCTGTATATTTCAAAATAAATACAATAGGCTAACCTTTTTTGAAAAGCAAGGTTCTGCACTTCGTCGGTTTCAGCAGTCCCGCCATTCGCTTTACTTCGTTGTTAACCGCAAGGGTTAACACTACGTGCTCGCTGCTGTCAGGTTTAAATAACTTCTTTCATTTAGCTATCTGCGGCAATCATCAAAATCTGCGGGAGAATTCTTCTGCTAACTTTTTTGTTGTAATCATAATTTCTTATTCCTTTTATTAAAATTTTGAATTAGGTTTTAATAATCCAAAAACATATTCTTAAAAACTAAAAATGTTAGTATATTGTTAATAAGTCTAAGGGCTTATTGCTTAATAAAACTAAATATATTAGTAAATTTGTTTTAAGAATCGCTTGTTGGATTAATAATTGAAAAAAGGATGGTGGACAAAGAAAGGCAGATTATTCACATGGACCAAGACGCATTTTTTGTTTCTGTGGAGTTAAGAAAGAATCCTGATTTAATTGGTAAACCAGTTATTGTTGGCGGGAGTTCAGATCGTGGCGTAGTAACTTCCTGTAGTTATGAAGCCAGGAAATTTGGCGTTCATGCGGCCATGCCCGGAAGAATGGCAAAACAACTTTGTCCGCAGGCAATTTTTGTAAGAGGCAATATGGACGATTATTCCAAAGCCTCACACGAAATTACCGAGATTATTGCTGGGCGTGTTCCCTTGTTTGAAAAGGCAAGTATCGATGAGCATTTTATCGATATGACGGGCATGGACCGATTTTTTGGTTGCATGAAATTCGCATCTGAGTTGCGACAAACAATTTTAAAGGAAATGGGATTGCCTATTTCATTTGGCTTATCTGTAAACAAAACGGTTTCTAAAATTGTAACCAATGAATGCAAGCCAAATGGGGAAAGAGAAATTCCTTTTCCCGAGGTTCGCCCATTTTTAAACCCCTTAGCTGTTCATAAAATCCCAGGCATTGGCGATGCCACCTATAAAAAACTGAGTGAAATGGGCGTTCGAAAAATCCAAACACTTGCCGAAATCCCTCAAGATTTAATGTTCAAAATTTTAGGGCAACATGGCTTAGGACTTTCGCTAAAAGCTAACGGTATCGATTTGTCACCTGTGGTTCCTTACCGCGAAAGGAAATCAATTGGTACACAAACCACTTTCGAAAGCGATAGCATGGATATATCAAAAATGAAAGCAATTCTAACAGGGATGGTTACTAATCTAACTTTCGATTTGCGGAGTCAGCAGAAGTTAACGTCCTGCATTACCGTTACTATTCGTTATTCAAATTTCGAAACGGTTACCCAACAAGCCCGAATTCCATATACTGCGCTAGATTCTTTTTTAATTGATAAGGCGCATGATCTTTTTAAAAAACTCTACACAAAGCGGATGCTGCTGAGGTTAATTGGCGTTAAACTTTCACATCTCGTAAGTGGCTTTGAACAAATAGGCCTATATCATACTTCAGAAGAAGAATACGATTTGTACCAGGCGATGGATAAAGTTCGTAATCATTATGGTGTAGAATCTGTAGTGAAAGCTTGCATAGTAAAACCTCCGCAAAAAGACGAAAATGATAAAGTAATCAAATACAATCCACGGAAGAAAAAGGGAAAAATAAAAATCGAAGAAGAAAATGAAGAAGACAAAACACGAAAAAAATCCAGAATTAGAACTTTTATCAATTCTGATTTGGGAACGGCAACGAAACTGGATGGATAGTTTTTTGGGTTAATTGTTGAGATGTTTAGATCGTTTAAATTGAGCAACTGTTTAAATTGGTTAATTGTTTGTCAACAAATCGGCCCAGGTGGTGGCCCACCGACTATATAAATGAATTCTTGAAGCTGTTTGGCGAGCCACCAAACAGGGGGTAGGGCGATCGTCATGCTGAACTTGATTCAGCATCTTAATAACCTGTTTTGATTAATAAATTGATCATTTAGCGTCATTGAGAAGCTTCTTTAGCCCCAGCAATCTGCTTGTGGGGTGGACTCATTGGAAATACCAACCCCATCCCGTGGCCCACCGACCATATGAATTTTTGAAGCTATTTGGTGAGCCAACAAACACGGGATAGAGATAATTTAAGGACTGTTAATTGAAAATTTAAAATGTTTCTGAATGTACATTCTTCATACAGCTTAAAATACGGAACGATTGATATTAAGGGAATCGTTAGGCAAGCCCGTGCCTTAGGTATTCATCAAATGGTTTTAACAGACATTAATAATTCTACCGGAGCAATTGAGTTTATTCGCGAATGCTATCAACAAGGAATTGCCAAAGAACCCGATGAAGTGCAAAAAGGTAACATTCCATATCTCATCAAGCCAATTGCAGGTATAGAGTTTAGGAAAGATAAAGAGCTAATATATGTTGGCATTGCAAAAAATAAGGAAGGGATGCGGGAGCTTAATGAATTTTTGAGCCATCATAACATTCACGATATTCCTTTACCTAATGATGCACCTGCTCTTGAAAATGCTTTTTTTATTTATCCCTTTGCAAAAACTTTCAGCCGAGATTTAAATAAAAATGAGTTTGTTGGTATTAAAAGCGCCCAATTAAACCATCTCTATAAACATCCATTACTGCAACAAACAGAAAAATTGGTGATTTTGCATCCTGTTACAGTGAGCGATAGAATCGAACATCGTTTGCACGAATATTTGAGGGCAATTGAGTTGAATACACTTTTAACTATGGTACCAGATGATGCGAAATGCGCTAAAGACGAATACTTGATTTCTGAGGAGGAGTTAAAAACCAAATTTGATCGGTTCCCTTTCATGGTGGAAAATACGCAGAAATTGATGGATGCTTGTGATTTGAGTATTTATTTTGAGCCCAGCTCGCAGCCAACATCGAAAAATAGATTTGCTTATTGCAAAGAGGGTGAAGCATTAGATAAAGTGCTCCTCAGGAGAATTGCATTTAAAGGTTTAGAATACCGTTATGGAAAAAACAATTCGGTGGCAATCGAGCGATTGGAAAAAGAGTTACGCATTATCGAATTCAAAAAATATTGTGGTTACTTTTTAATCACTTTCGATATTGTTCGCTATGCGATGGGTAAATGCAAGTTTTACCACGTTGGCAGAGGCTCCGGTGCGAACAGCATTGTAGCTTATTGTTTGCGGATAACCGATGTAGATCCAATCGATCTTGATTTATATTTCGAACGGTTTCTGCATGAGAAACGAACAAGTCCTCCAGATTTTGATATCGATTTTGCTTGGGATGAACGGGAAACTATCCAAAAATACATATTTAAAAAATACCCTACATGGCATGTTGCGTTTTTAGGTACAATGAGCACGTTTAAAGATCGGGCAATTATTCGCGAAATTGGTAAAGTGCTAGGATTGCCAAAAGGTGAGATCGATAGTTTTACTGATCCAACAAAAGAACAGGAAAATAAAAAAAATGCTACTTATCGAAAATTGGTGGCGGTTCATCAACACATGAAAAGTATGCCAAACCAACGTTCAATTCATGCCGGCGGAATTCTGATTTCTGAAGAACCGATCACTTATTATACCGCTTTAGATCTACCTCCAAAAGGATTTGTAACGGTACAATGGGATATGTACGAGGCGGAAGCAATTGGCTACGAAAAATTCGATATCTTAAGTCAGCGGGGTATTGGACATATCCGGGAAGCAGTTCAACTTATAAAAAAAAATCGTGGTAGAGATATTGATATCCATGATTTTAAGACTTTTAAAACTGATCCAAAACTTAATGGTATACTAAAAGAGGGAGAGCCAATTGGATGCTTTTATATTGAATCTCCCGCCATGAGGCAATTGTTAAAAAAGCTAAAGTGTGAGGATTATTTGACATTAGTTGCCGCCAGTTCAATTATTCGACCAGGTGTAGCCAGCTCCGGAATGATGAAATCTTACATCGAACGCTATCATGCACCAGATAAGGTGGTTTACCTCTGTAAAGAAATGGAAGAGCGACTGAAAGATACCTATGGTGTTATGGTTTATCAGGAAGACGTAATTAAGGTTTGTCACTATTTTGCAGGCTTGGATTTAGCAGATGCAGATGTATTGCGTAAGGCAATGAGTGGCAAATATCGATCTAAACTAGCTTTTGAAGAATTGGTCAGTAAATTTTTTATATCTGCTCGAAAACAAGGACATTCAGAAGAATTAATTACAGAAGTGTGGCGACAGATTTCTTCTTTCGCCGGCTATAGTTTTTCGAAAGCACATTCCGCATCTTTTGCCGTAGAAAGTTATCAAAGCCTCTACCTCAAAACCTATTACCCAAAAGAATTTATGGTGGCTGTGCTAAATAATTACGGTGGGTTTTACACCCGTTGGGTTTACGTTCATGAGTTGCAGAAAACGGGAGCGAAAGTGCATTTACCTTGTGTAAACCATAGCGATGATGTGGTTAATATTAAAGGAAATGACGCCTACTTAGGTTTTGTAGGTGTACAGGGATTGGAAAATAAGTTTATTCAGGGCATTCCAAATGAGCGTAATTTAAATGGGCCATTCAAGGATTTGGAGCAGTTTGTGAAGAGAACGCA
The DNA here is from genome assembly GCF_004331675.1 of Pedobacter frigidisoli. GTDB lineage: Bacteria > Bacteroidota > Bacteroidia > Sphingobacteriales > Sphingobacteriaceae > Pedobacter > Pedobacter frigidisoli. The sequence continues at coordinate 148,875 of NZ_SJSN01000002.1, forward strand.
AATTACGTTGGAGCAAGCAATTTTATTAATCAGATTGGGGGCTTTGCGATTTACAGGAAAGGACAAGAAAACTTTGTTATGGGATATTTATACTTATTTGGGACATAATCAGAAGCGTGTAAATTCAGCTGAGTTATTCAATATCGATCATAAAGAATACAAGCTGCCAGATTTGGAAAATTCGGCAATTGAAGATGCTTATACAGAACTCGAGTTACTTGATTTTCCCTTAAACTTTAATATGTTCGATTTTTTAAAAACAGGCTATCGTGGAGACGTAATGGCCGCAGAATTGAACAACCATGTTGGGAAAACCGTAAAAATGGTCGGGAATTACGTTTGCGAAAAAACGGTACACACCATTAAGAATACAAAGATGTGGTTTGGTACTTTTTTAGATGCTAAAGGTGATTTCTTCGATACTACACATTTTCCAAATACAACACCAATGTATCCTTTTAAAGGAAAAGGTTGCTACTTAATTTTAGGTAAGGTAGTAGAGGATTTTGGCTTCCCAAGTATCGAGGTTCTAAAGTTTGCAAAATTGGATATACAGATGAATCCAGTAGCGATTGATTAATCATGAGCCGAATATGATTGCTAATCGGCTCATAATTTGGCTATTTTTTGAGCCGAATAAATCGTATATTCGGCTCATGAAATACAATTGGGAGCTGTCAGACTGGCCTAATTTTACTTTTTCGTTAACGAATATCGAGCGAAAGCTATACGATTTTGCACAGGAAACGGGTGAAGTTAATGCCCTATTAAAGTCTTTGCCTAATGATGTTAGACAAGAGACCATACTCGAAATGATATTAGCCGAAGCCATAAAGACATCGGCGATTGAAAGCGAATTTCTTAGTAGGGAAGATGTAATGTCATCGATTAAGAATAATCTTGGGATAAACAAAACGCCAGAAATTGTTAAGGATAAAAGGGCTTCGGGAATTGCTGATTTAATGATTGATGTTAGAAACAAGTTTGCTGAAGATCTAAGTGAGCAAGTTTTATTCAATTGGCATAAGCTCTTATTCGCAAATAATAAAACTATAAATGTAGGGAGCTGGAGAACAGGCGATGAAAAAATGCAAGTGGTTTCTGGGCGCTTGGGGAATGAGCAAGTACATTTCGAAGCTCCGCCATCTTCTAGTGTATCAAAAGAGATGAATCGTTTTTTCGAATGGTTCAATCGGACATCACCAAACAAAGAGACCGAGATTAAAGATCCGATCATAAGAGCGGCGATTGCGCATCTTTATTTTGAATCCATTCATCCTTACGAAGACGGTAATGGCCGAATTGGAAGAGCTATTGCAGAAAAAGCAATTTCACAAACACTGGGCAGGCCTGTTTCGCTTAGTTTATCTAAGACTATTGAAAGTGATAAAGCTAAATATTACCAGGCCTTAAAAAATGCTCAAAAAAGTAATGAGATAACTGATTGGTTAATTTATTTTGTAGATGTAGTCTTAAATGCCCAGATTGAAGCCAAAAAGATGATTGATTTTACATTGAATAAAATAAAAGTATTTGATTTTTTTAAAGAGACATTAAATGAAAGACAGCAGAAAGTATTACAAAAAATGTACAGTTTTGGTTTGGATGGTTTCATAGGCGGAATGAGCACTAAAAAGTATATCTCAATAACTGGCACCTCGAAAGCAACTGCTACTCGTGATCTTCAAGCACTAGAAAACTTAGGTGTTTTAGTTGCTTCTGGTGGTGGAAGAAGCATTCACTATAATTTAAATTATACATGATCCACTTCAAGGCAGAAATAGAGCGTTTCGAACAAATGGGCGAAAAAACGGGTTGGAGCTACGTTTTTATTCCAGCAGCTCTGGCAAGCGAGATAAAGCCAGATTGTAAAAAAAGCTTTAGGGTAAAAGGTAAAATCGATCACATTGAAGTAGAGGGAATGGCAACCATGCCAATGGGAGAGGGCGATTTTATTTTAGCCTTGAAGACTGAAGTCCGTAAAAGGCTTAAAAAAGAAGCAGGTGCTAGTCTCGAACTTTTTCTGGAAGAAGATAAAGACTTTAAGGTAGAAATGCCTGAAGATTTGGAAATTTGCCTATCAGAAGAAGAACATTTGATGCGCAATTTTTTAGAACAAGCTAAATCACATCAGAATTATTATATCAATTGGATTAATCAAGCCAAAACCGAAACTACTCGTACTAAACGTATTGTGATGACGATTACCGCTATGGATAAAAAACAAGATTTTGGAGCAATGATTAGGGAAAGCCAGGGGAAGAAGTTGTGAGTTTTGAGTTCGGTGTTTTGAGTTTCATTGCAAAAATGAAAATAGGTCCGGAGTATTAAGTGCAAATAGAAAATACCTATTGACTATAGACTTAAGACTTCCGACTATATTCCCTAAACCAACTATTCACTTTCATTTGGATAACCCCTAAAAAGGCCTCTCTGAAAATACGTGTACTCATTTTAGAAGTTCCCTCAGTTCTATCGGTAAAAATAATTGGAACCTCAACCACGTTAAATCCGAATTTAATGGCTGTAAATTTCATTTCAATTTGAAAGGCATAACCAACAAATCTAATTTTATCCAAAGGGATAGTTTCCAGCACAATTCTACGATAACATTTAAAACCTGCCGTAGCATCCTGAATGGTAATTCGAGTAATAAAGCGAACATACATCGAGGCAAAATACGACATTAAAACCCTGCCCATTGGCCAGTTTACAACATTAACACCTTTAACATATCTCGATCCGATGGAAACATCTGCGCCATTAACACAGGCATCGCGTAAACGAGCCAAATCATCTGGGTTGTGAGAAAAATCAGCATCCATTTCGAAAATGTAAGCATAATCTTTTTGTAAGGCCCAGTTAAAACCGTAAATGTAAGCAGTTCCTAAACCTTGTTTTCCTGAACGTTCCTCGATAAATAAATGCCCTTCGTATTCTTGTTGTAGTGACTTAACAATTTCGCCAGTGCCATCTGGAGATCCGTCATCAACAATTAGAACATGAAAAGGCTGAGTTAAAGAAAATACCTTACGGATAATCTTTTCAATATTTTCCTTTTCATTGTAGGTAGGTATGATAACTAAACTATCTGACACGGTATTATAAATTTAAATTCACTTATGCTTGATGCTTTGGTCTTTTAGCTTTCAGCTTCTCGGGGGCGAAAGTAAATATTAAAAACGAAATAAACTGTATCTAGCGCATCAATACCAATTAATAATGGTTAAATAGTTATCTAACTTCTCCCATTAGTTTTTTAACCAATTGTGAAAAGATGATTAAAGCCACTCCTGCAATTAAGGAATATAAGGCTAAAGATTTATAACCTTCAGTATAAGCCATCAATTTGGTCATTAAAGAAGCATTTTCAATACTCGACATTTCTGCCCCCAATTTCCCAGCAGCCAATTGCCCAAAGGCACTAGAGAGGAACCAAAGTCCCATCATCATTCCAAACATTTTCTTTGGCGATAATTTAGTGATGATGGACATTCCGATTGGCCCTAAACATAGTTCGCCAAGCGTTAGTAGCAAATAAGCCAAGGTGAAAACATTTAATGAGCTTATGCCATCTGCTGTTGCAAAAAACCTAGTGGCGTAAAAAACATAGAAACTAAGCGCCAATAAAAGAAAACCAATTCCAAATTTAACGACCGTATTCGGCTCAATTTTACGTTTGTACAACCCAAGCCACAATATGCCAACAATCGGACTAAAAACGATCACGAAAAATGAGTTTACACTATTGTTAACCACGTTTGGATCAATATTAAAGAAGAGCAAACTATGGTCTAAATTATCTTTCGCAAATAAAGATAAGGAGCCTCCACTTTGTTCGGATATCGCCATAAAAATGAAATAGCAAAAAATAAAAACGAAAGCAGCCATCAACTTATATTGAGCTTTGCTATCCTTTAACATAGCTGTTTCGTATATGAAATAAATCATCGCCACAATGCCAATAGTGTACATAAAATAGTCGGTAAATGCAGTATTCTTTACCATGATAAATATGAAAGGAATGCAGATTAACGACCCAATGTAGGTTGCTATTTCGTATGTAGTTCTTTTTGTTTTTTCCAAATGCAGCAGAGGAGAATTACCAATAGGACCAAGGTGCTTTTTGGTGAAAATGAAAGTTCCTAATCCAAATGCCATAACCAAAGCCGCAGATAAAAAGCATAAATGCCAAGAAACATACTTACCTAAATAAATGCACATCGCTCCGCCTAATAAGCCGCCGATATTAATTCCTGCATAGAAAAGTCCGTAGCCAGCATCTCTTCGATTATCCTTTTCATGATACAATTCTCCAACCATTGATGAAATGTTTGGTTTGAAGAAACCTGTTCCAATAATGGAAAGCGTTATGCCGATATAAAATAAATCTTTTGGCGAAAAGGCTAAAATTAGGTTTCCAATAATCATTAAGGCACCTCCCCAAAAAAGGGATTTTTTAAACCCTAAAATTTTATCGGCAAATATTCCACCAATAAAAGTGAATGCATACACAAAAGCTTGGATGGCACCATACTGCAAATTCGATTTCTGATCGTTTAAGCCCAGTTGCTCTACCATAAAGAAAGCCAAAACACCCCGCATTCCGTAAAAACAGAAACGTTCCCACATCTCAACCAACGATAAATACCATAACTGTTTTGGATATTTACCTTCGAAATTTTGAATCTCTGCTATTGTAAGTTCTTTCTCCATCGATTAATTTAAAAGAAAAACCCACCATAGCGGTGGGTTTCAGTATTGAAAAAATAAATTTATTAGTGAACGCCGTGCATCCATTTGCGTAGCAACGGACTTAATGCAAACATGATTAAACCCGCTACAACGGGGATAATTGTAAATATTAAAAAGAATGTTGAAATAGAATATGTCGAGCTAATTTTATCAATCAAACCTCCAGTTGCACCCGCAAGGTAATTTCCAATTGCAGTACAGGTAAACCAAACACCAAACATTAAGCCTACATATTTTACTGGCGATAATTGACTCACATAAGATAGGCCAACTGGGGAAACACAAAGTTCGCCCACGGTGTGGAAGAAATAAGCGAAAACCAACCAAAACATGCTTACCTGTGCTACCGTTGCGCCTCGCGGAATATCAGATCCGCCGTAGGCTAAACCTGCAAAACCTAAGCCAACAAAGATTAACCCTAAACCGAACTTAACAGGGCCACTTGGGTTAAATTTAGTTTCCCATAATTTAGAGAAAAATGGTGCTAATGAAACAATAAAAAATGAATTTAAAATACCAAACCAAGATGCTGGTACTTCTGTATTAACTGAATTAAATTCTTTTTGAACTTTCCATATTGCCAAGCCCCATATAATAACGAAACTTATTGCAGTGAAAATAACAGTAGCAGGATATTTTGCGAATATTTTTTTAGCCAATCCGAATAAAACAATCGACACGGCTAACAGTGGGAATATGGTTAAAGCAGCATCAGCCCATTTAAAGATCGAGCTTGCATTTCCATCAAGATTTCTTAATGTATAATCCTTAGCAAAGATTGTCATAGATCCACCTGCTTGCTCAAATACCATCCAGAAGAATACCGTAAAGATTGAAAGAATAAAAATAACCAATAAACGCTGATTGGCTACCTTTTTAGGGATCTCATCTACAACTTCTACTTTTTTATTTGTGTTGTCAATTTTTGCACCTATTGTTCCAAATATTTTTTGTCCGAAATAGAATTGTAGCATACCGAAGAACATGAAGATACCTGCAAGGCCAAATCCCCAATGCCAGCCAACCTTTTCGCCTACATAGCCACACATTAATATGCCTAAAAATGCGCCAGAGTTAATACCCATGTAAAAAATGGTGTATGCAGCATGTTTTTTGTCACTGGTAAGTGGGTATAATTTACCAACCATCGATGAGATATTTGGTTTAAATAATCCATTTCCAACCATCATTAAAATAAGGCCTAAATAGAAAAAATTTGCACTGAAACCCTCCATAGCCATTGATGCATGACCAAGCGTCATAATTAACGCTCCTAAAATAATTGCCTTGCGATAACCGGTTAACTTATCTGCAATTAAACCACCAACAATAGGAGTAAGGTAAACTAATCCAGTGTACCAACCATATAAGCTCAACGCCTCAGGTCTAGTCCAATGCCAGCCACCTTTACTTATTTCGCTTACGAGAAAAAGTACCAATAACGCCCTCATTCCATAGTAACTAAACCTTTCCCACATTTCTGTGAAGAATAGTAAAAATAATCCTACAGGGTGATTGATTAACTTTTCATCTGATACGCCTTGCCTCTCTAAATGGAGATCAAGTTCCTTATCATGATCGATACTAATTGTTTCATTAGTTGCTTGCATAAAACTTTGGTTGGTTTTAGTTTATGAATTCAGAATTTGTGTGTTGTTTAAGCTAGTTTGCAGGGCGCAATATAGTGAGCGAATGGCAAACTCACAAATTTTTAGCTGTAACGAAAGGTAATGATGTTGTTATTTTGGTAAATACTAAAACTTCCTAATCGGTTTTAAATTCTTCTTCGGATCGGCGTATAATTCATCCATGGCGTTTGGATCATTGTTAAGTTCCAAGCCCTCTTGAAATTTTAATCGCCCACCAATAATTTTAAACCCATCAAAAGTTCCATCCGATCCGTAAAACTCAGGTCTTCCAACCATTTCAGGGTCGAAAGGGCCAATATGATCGAATACAATTAATCCAGCTTTTTGATCTGTTTTTAACAACATTGCATTTGATTTCACGTATTCGAAAATGATTCGATTTTTACCTTTAAGTTCTTTTCCATCAAAAACGGGAGCGCCAAAAGTCAATTTATCCTGATCGAAAGCAAATGGTTCAATCACTTTTTTGGTGGTAATTTGTGTATTACCTTTCCAGCCCAGCAACACATAATAGGGTAGGCGATTACCACTTTTTACAGGAATAATTTCATAATAACGAGTGCCATACCAATTCTGGTTATCAGTGATGATGTTCGCATCGGCAATATTTTCAGTTTGATCTATTAGTGGATATAGCTTTAAAGGACCATTATTAGTGTTCATTTGGACAGCACCAAAATAACGATAGGTACCATTTGCCAACGGCACATACCAACTTAAAATTCTAAAAACCTGATCTGGTGACTTAACAACAGAAACATTTTTAAGCGAATCGAAAGGGTAAGCAAAAGAGTTGGGCGTTTTCAAGGCTTCAACCAATTCTTTTACAAACCGACCATTTAAACTCATCTTTAGCTCATCGCTTTCTGCGGCATGAGTTGCTTTTGAAATCTTAATTAGCGAATCCTGAAAAACATTGAGTTTTGTTGATGCCTGCTGAGCTTTCACTGAAAAACCATAGAAAATAATAAAGAAAAAAATATAGAATTTGCTGCCTTTCATAATCAATAGGTAACGCTTTAATTAATCGGAAAATTTAATTATAATTTTTCTATAACCAACGCACTTGCACCACCACCGCCGTTACAGATACCCGCAACACCGATTTTGCCATCATTCTGTGCTAAAACCGAAAGTAATGTAACCACAATACGAGCACCAGATGCACCAAGTGGGTGACCTAAAGATACAGCGCCACCATTAACGTTAACTTGTTCTTCGTTTAGCCCAAGCAATTGGTTGTTGGCAATCGAAACTACCGAAAATGCCTCGTTGATTTCGAAATAATCAACATCCTTAATATCGATATTTGCTTTGTGTAATGCTAACGGAATAGCTTTGGATGGAGCAGTTGTAAACCATTCTGGAGCTTGTTGAGCGTCGGCAAAGCCAAGAATTTTCGCTAACGGCTTTATTCCCAATTCTTTTGCCTTATCTGCACTCATTAACACCAATGCCGCTGCACCATCATTTAGAGTAGAGGCATTTGCTGCCGTTACCGTTCCATCTTTCTTGAAAACAGGTTTTAAGCCAGGAATTTTTTCAAACTTAACTGCCGTTGGTTCATCATCTGTGTCAACTAAGGTAATTTCCCCCTTTCTATCCTTAACCTCAACAGCAACAATCTCTCCTGCAAATTTTCCTGTTACCTGTGCGTTTTGTGCTCTTTTGTACGATGTTATTGCAAAGTTATCTTGTTCCTCACGACTAATATTGCATTCCGAAGCACACAATTCAGCCGCCGATCCCATGTGGTAGTCATTGTAAACATCCCAAAGCCCGTCTTTTACCAATCCATCGGTAATTTGCCCGTGGCCTAAGCGATAGCCATTTCGTGCTTTATCTAAATAATATGGCACATTGCTCATGCTCTCCATTCCGCCAGCAACAATAATTTCATTATCGCCATTGGCAATACTTTGGGCCGCTAACATAATCGCCTTTGTGCCCGATGCGCATACTTTATTAATGGTTGTGGCTGGTAAATCTGGCAAGCCCGCAAATTTTGCAGCTTGTGTTGCAGGTGCTTGTCCTAAGTTTGCAGAAAGCACATTTCCCATGTAAACCTCTTGAATTTGTTCTGGGCTCAATCCCGCCTTTTCTATGGCCGCCTTAATGGCAAAACCGCCCAGCTGAGTAGCAGAAAACTGCGCTAATGAGCCTCCAAAGCTCCCGATAGGTGTTCTTACTGCCGATACAATTACAACGTCTTTCATGAATAAAAATTTTTATGATTTTTTGGTTAGGCCGCTAAGTTATGATTTTTTAATACTGCAATAACGAACAAAAGCCCAATTTAATGTGAGTTTAAGTTCACTTATACAGAATGAATGCGTTTATGACGTGAGATTAGGAAATGAACATGATTATAACATCGCTTTCTGCAGCCCCGCCGTACGCTGTATCTTTTGGCGGTGCCAATGCTATCATCAAAATGGCTGCCAAAAGTATGCCGCTGCCGTCGGGTTTAGTTATTGGAGTAGGCAATTCTTTTGATGGGTTATAGATCGCAAATAATGAGCTGACAAGCAAATAAAAGTAATCGCTTTTTAAGATTTGCTAGCGTAAATGATGGAAGCGGCATTTTTTTTGGCTTTTTCTGCCAAAAAGATACAGCGTACAGCGTGTTAAGACGCCCAAATGATTAATGAATATAAGTTTATTCGACGCCTTATGTTATCAATAAAATGAATAGCTATTCCTCCTTTGATTTAACTTTCTTTCGAGATTTAACCGCTTGATTAAGCAGAAACTCAATTTGTCCATTTGTGCTTCTAAACTCATCAGCAGCCCAAATCTCCACTTCCTTTAATAAAGCAGGACTAATTCTTAATACAAAAGCTTTTTTATCTTTCTCAGCCATCCTTAACCTATTGCTTGAATATTATGTCTTGTTTTTAAATTGATGAGGAACAATTCCATTTCTTCAATCTTATTCGAGGTAAATAAAAGTTTTTTACCATCCTTAAATTCAATTTGCAGGCCTTTATTTTTATCATTTAAAATATAGGCTTTATCCTTAAATTTAAACCAAAGTCTGTTTTTAACACCATAACCACCGAAATCTCCAAAAGCATCAAACTTGGTAATGTAAACGGTTTGGATGGAGCTCCACGCCAATAAATTTAATTTAGACTTAAATGGGAAATACTTGTATAAAATTCCCTGTTCATTAATTCTCAATGTCAAGGTATTTTTCTGGATCACAAACACGATGATAAAAGGGAGTAAAACTGCCAAAAGAGGAGCGAAGTAAACGTCTTTTAAATCTTGTGTGCTCATTCCGCCTTTATCAAAAAGCACAATGCTACCTACCATAATTGCATCAACAGCAACTAAAATATAAAGCCACCACAGGTTCAAATTTTGTTTTTCTTCAAACTCCATTGTACCTAATTGTATAATGTTCCAGTATTTACAATAGGTTGAACATGTCTATCTCCGCAAAGCACAACCAATAAATTACTTACCATTGCAGCCTTGCGCTCTTCGTCTAGTTCAACAATTCCTTTCTCAGAAAGCTTCGCTAGTGCCATTTCTACCATTCCAACAGCACCCTCAACAATTAATTTACGTGCGGCAATTACTGCTGTAGCTTGTTGGCGTTGTAACATAGCACTCGCAATTTCTGGTGCATAAGCCAAATGAGAAATCCTAGCCTCCAAAACTTCGATTCCTGCCCGAGATAAACGCTCGTTAAGTTCTGTTTCCAAAATCTCGCTCACTTTTTCTGCTCCATCTTTTAATGTAATGGTAGTTTCTTCCCCTTCAGCATGGTCGTAAGGGAAAATATTCGCCAAATGCCTTACAGCAGCCTCACTTTGAATATTAACATACTGCATGTAGTTTTCTACTGAGAAAACAGCCTTGGCAGTTTCCTTAACTTTCCAAACCACAACGGCAGCAATCTCAATTGGGTTTCCTAATTTATCGTTAACCTTTAATTGTTGCCCGTTAAGGTTGTTTGCCTTAAGCGATAATCTTCTTTTTGTGGTAAGTGGGTTCACCCAGAAAAAACCATCGGCCTTAACTGTTCCGGTGTATTTTCCAAATAAGGTTAAAACCATCGATTGGTTTGGGTTAATGATCAAAAATCCTGGAAATATTAAGAACACATCTATCGCAAGAAGTGCTCCGCCTAAAATAAAGTGCTCCGTAATGAAACAGAAGACTGCAGCACCCAAAAGTGCTATAGATAATGCAAATGTTAAATAGCCAGATGGCGGGCTAATGATTTTTTCTTGATACATAATTGATATTAATTTGATATCATAAAGTAAATTATAAATATTGGTAATTGCAAACAAAATCAGTAAAATGTATATTAGATAAAAATGTTAATTTTGAACGCACAATAATTCCATCGTTTTGGCTAAAATCAAGAGAAATTCACACAAAATCCTTTACCGCAAGTATTCATCAAACCTGAAATATGTAATGATGATTTTTACGGTTTTCATTATTACGCTTTTTCTTCCAAAACAGCCGAGGTTTAGGTATGAGTTTGAGAAAAATGCTGTATGGAAAAATAAAGATCTCATCTCTCCATTTAGCTTTGCAATTTTAAAAACGAATCCGCAGGTTAGTAACGATAAAAAAAATGCATTAAGAGATATTCTTCCTGTTTACCAATTTGATAAGGAGATTATGGGTAATTCCTTAGAGGAGTTTTCTAATGAGTTTGATATAAAGTGGAAGTCGACCCTGCTTACTGAGAAAGATAAAATAACCTATAAATCTGAGGCATATAAAATTCTACAAGCCATTTATTTAAAAGGGATTATTGGCTTAAACGTTAAGCACTTGGGTGGGGCTAAACATTACGATTTTTCTTTGATGCAAAATAACATCGCTAAAGAAGCAAACACCCAAGATGTTTTTACCGCAGAAACCGCATTAAATCATTTTAAGGAAGTTTTTAAAGCGCCTAATCAAGTGATGGCAGATTTAATCACCAATTTAGCTTTAGATCACATTACACCGAACATAGTTTTTGATGAACGGTTAACACAAACCATTCAGGAAAATACGGTAAACAATATCTCCACTACAAAGGGGATGGTTCAAAAAGGCGAACTTATCGTTTCAAAAAACGATGTTATCGACGAGGAAATCTATCAAAAGCTAGAATCTTATAAAGCTACTTACGATGCTCAAACCAAAACAATAGGCAGTCAGGCTCTAGTTTATCTTGGTCAGGTAATATTGGTAGGTTTTATCGTAGCTATTTTAATGTCGTTCCTTTTTCTATTCCGGAAAGATATTTTTGTAGATAATCGCCAGCTTTCTTTAATCTTAATTGTAACCACTGGCATGTTGTTGGCGCTTACTTGGGCTATAAAAATGGAAATACCAAGTTTGTATTACATCCCCTTCTGTGTCGTCCCAATTATTATTCGGATTTTATTTGACACACGTTTGGCGCTGTATTTACACATGCTTGTGATATTAATTGCTGGTTTCTTTGTCGCTAATAGTTTTGAGTTTGTGTTTTATCAGGTTACAGCAGGGATGGTAGCCATATTTAGCATCAAGAACTTTGTAAAACGAGAAAGATTTCTAGTTTCTGCGCTATTTATTTTAGTAGCTTACTTCGTATCTTTTGTCGGTATAGCACTTTTAAGAGAGGGATCATTTCGCGAAATTGAATGGATTAATTTCGTGCCATTCATCTTTAGCGTATTACTTTCTCTTTTAGCTTATCCATTAATATACTTATTCGAACGTATTTTCGGAATTACTTCTGATGTTGCTTTAATTGAGTTGACCAATACCAATAATAAACTCTTGCGTGAGCTCGCTTTTAAAGCACCAGGTACCTTTCAGCATTCATTACAGGTTGCAAACCTTGCGGAGGCTGCTATATTCAAAATTGGGGGCAATTCCGTGCTCGTTAGGGCTGGAGCTTTATACCACGATATAGGTAAGGTTGATAATCCCCAATATTTTATCGAGAATCAAAATACGGCTGTTAGTCCGCATGATAAATTACCTTACGAACAAAGTGCTCAAATTATTATTCAACATGTGCATAAGGGAATCGAGATTTTAAGAAAGAATCAAATACCAGAAGCCATTATTGATTTTATTAGAACACACCATGGAAATACGCGGGTTGATTATTTTTATCAGTCATTCCTAAAAAATACACCTGAGAAATTTGTCGATGAAAATATTTTTCGGTACCCAGGGCCAATACCTTTTAGTAAGGAACAAGGTGTTTTAATGTTAGCAGATTCCGTCGAAGCCGCGTCAAGAAGTCTGAAAAATCCCGATGCTCAGAACATAAACGACATAGTCGAGCGCATCATTAACTACAAATTGGAGCAAAATCAGCTAGATGATTGCGATTTAACATTAAAAGATATTGAAACTATCAAATTGATATTCAAGACGATGCTGATGAGTATCTACCATGTTCGAATAGATTATCAACAAGTTTTGTAATTTTTTTTTGTAGAATAGGTTGTTTTACTATATTTGCAGACCTCAAAACAAGGTCGGTAGGACAAAAAATTGAGGAAAATGGAGAGGTGCCTGAGTGGCCGAAAGGAACAGTTTGCTAAACTGTCGTACTGGTAACGGTACCGCGGGTTCGAATCCCGCCCTCTCCGCACAAAATTAAATTGGCAAAATAAATGGAATTATCATTTTAAAACCGTTACTTTGCCAACCCTTGGAAACAGGGATAAAGAAGATACCAAGTTCGGGATGTAGCGTAGCCCGGTATCGCGCCTGCTTTGGGAGCAGGAGGTCGTAGGTTCGAATCCTGCCATCCCGACAAAAAGTTCAAATCCACTTTTAAAAAAGGGTTTAAAAAAAGGTGATACCTAAAGTTCGGGATGTAGCGTAGCCCGGTATCGCGCCTGCTTTGGGAGCAGGAGGTCGTAGGTTCGAATCCTGCCATCCCGACACAAAAATGGATGAAAATCCAAGTTTAAAACCTCTAAATCTAGTATTTAGAGGTTTTTTATTTCTACTAGTTTTAAGCATTCCTGCTTTAACTAATGCCAAACAATAACAAATTTCCAGCTTCCATATTTCAATAACTCTTATTCACCAAGAAATATTTTTTTATCTCCTACGGGGCTTAGAACAGTTAAAATTCATTGACTAGAAAAAACAATTCTAGCGTGTTTTCTATGCGAATTGTAATTCAATGCCCGCGAATTGTAAATGGATTTGGTTGAATTTGATTGCAACATGTATTTTTATTGAAATCATGAATTATTCAAATTCGTAAAACCATGGATCAAAAACAATATGCAACACATTTGGCATCTCTGGTAGAGGGCATTGATGTTGATTTAGAAAATGATAACCTATCTGATGAGTTTTTCGCCTATTTTCAGTGTTTTATGCCTAATGGCGCAAATGCAGAAAAAATTTTCGAGCCCTTAAAAAATGGACAAGATTTATTTGCCAGAATTTTACCTATCTATCAGGCAACGAATGAAAAAACAATGCAACAATATAGTGAGGGCGTTTCACCAGGCTATTTTTGCCCAAATCCATCAGCTGATAATGCTGAACTGGAGAATTTAGGTAAACAACATATCCAAAATCTTTTGTTTTTTGCGAAATTTATGGAGGATGATGAGCTGCAAGAAATGTTGAACAAAGTTAATGAGGTAGTTATTTTGGCTGCCGAAGAAGCATTGGAAGATGATTATTTAAATGCGTATTTGTATGATGCAGTATCAGATTGGGGATTGGAAAATGAGGCTGAGAATGGATTTATTAGTATATTAAGTGAAGCATATTATTCAATCAATAGCGATTATTATTTATCATATTACCTGCAATATCCAGCTTTTAAAAATAAGCCAAAACAAGATTTTTTGAAGCCTTATTTTGAGATATGGAAAGCTGGTTATTATTGCAAATTAGATAAAACCAAACTATTAATCTACAAATGATCATCAAATTATTGTTTAGTAGGTTAGCGTACAATAAGTTTTCAAATCATCATCAATATTTTTTTAAGGAAAAATTATGACATTTTACGAAAGATATATTAACGGAAACACAGAAGAGGTTTATCAAGAGATTTATGCCTTGAAGCAAGATGCCTTTTTGCCAGAAAATTTACCTGAAATTGAAAAAGTGCTGACAGAAACGTTCAAAAGAGTTGCTTACAACCTTGATATCATCTACAAGGAACTTAAAGTATTTGGCTATCTATTTAAACCAGAACCAATATATAATTTCGATAAACCGTTACATAAACCACTTCCTGATACAGCTATTTTACTGGAGAAACTTGATCATGCAGTAAAACCATTTGGCTACGTACCACTGTCGATGAAATTTTTTTACAGAATTGTAGGTGGTGTAAATTTTGTTTGGGATTACGAAACAAATGAAGATTTTATGTGGGATATGGCCGACCCTATACAAGTTGCTAGTTAAGATAATGTTGTTGAAATAGTTACAGAAGAATGGTGGCCAGAAGACATTCAGCAATATGTTGATGATGAAAATTTTGGAGAAGCATTTTTAGATTTAGCTGCGGATGATTTACATAAGGACAATACCAGTGGTGGGCAAGCTTATGCCATACAAATTACTAAAGAACCAAGTATTGATGGTAATTTCATGAATGAACGGAATAATACAACCTTTATAAACTATTTAAGGATATGTTTTGAGTATTGCGGTTTCCCAAGCATAACCAGACCAGAAATGAAAAATGATTACGAAGCGTTTTTCGCCAAAGTGAAACCACAACTCAAACCAATATAATAGCAACGGCAAGAATGTATTAATGGAATATTTCATAAAGAAAGAAATAGCAAAGCTGCAAAAATTGAGGATAATGAATGTTATTTTCCTTTTAACTGTAAATTTTTCAATCGTTGGTCTATTTATCTATTTTTTTAATGAAGTTTATCGGCAAAGAAATTTAAAAGAAAACTTTATTTCGTATATTTTGCCTACGATAAGCTACATTCAGCTTATTTTATCATTGGTCATTTTGCCACTTTTTTTAATAGTTTACAAAAGATTTGGTGTTTTAGGCGAATTAAAAGTTTTAAATAAAGACTTTAGTTTATTATATGAGGATTATACAAATTCTGTTGATAGACTTTTTACAACACTTCCCCAATATCTAATTTCACAAAAAGGGCTATTTGTCTTTAAGAATTTTAGAAAGGTTTTTTTTCCTCTCCAATCTATTAGCAAAATAATTATCAAAAACGTAAACTTAGGCAGATTTGGGCGCAAATGTCACATCAGGTTTTATGAGAATGATGTCTACAAAACACAAACAACATATTCTTCCATATATCCGCAAGAAGCAGATTTTTTAAAAAAGAAAATAAAAATCATAAACCCAAGTGTAATTTTCGAAGAAATTTAATGTATAGCATTTTCAAATTTTCTGATATTTTTAACGAATTGTAATTCATTGCCAACGAATTGTAATTGCTTAATTAAAACAAGCCACCAAAAATTAATTTTAAACCATTAGGGTTTTGCGCATTGCTATTTACGGTGGGTTGGCGTGAGGGATAGGCAGGGCGGCGAGGAACGAGCTGGTACCCAATCCTGCAAGGTTGGGTACGGAAGCGAAGCGTACCCCAAAATAGCCCGACCCGCTTGGATTTTAGCCGAGGTTTGTGTTGATGGAGAAAAATACAAAGGGGCACGCCCAAATAAATATACATGCAATATAAATTGAAACTCCTTTTATGAATAAACTAATTCTAGCACTTTCATTCCTGTTTATCTGCGGAGCCGCATCATCGCAAGAAGCAGAAACGCAAAACGATTTTCTGTTAGCGAAAGTATTGGCACAATTGAAGTTAAAAAAAACCGACATTAGCCAAGACTTGTACGTAGAAAAGGTTTTGCCAAATGCGAAAACCAATTCGGTGATGGTGATTCCGAAATACAGAAAAAACGAAACAGACCAGTACGGGGGAGTGTACCTCGAATTAGATGCCTTTGTTGTTATTGCTAATAATATTACAGGCAAAATACTACACAAATATCATGAAACAAACGCTTGGACATCAGACGCAATAGCGATACTTGGCATTATTATCGATACAGGGATTTATACCCTAAACAGCGAAACCCGTGCTTTTGGCATCAGGGTCAGCTATGCAAACGGTAGTCAACCAAATCCTTACCGGCGAACCGATTTGTCGCTGTTTATTCGCAAAGATAAATCGCTTAAAAAGGTTCTGAAAGAATATCCAATGGCTACATCTGGAGGAGAATGGGATACCAAATGTGCTGGCGAATTTGAGGAAACAAATGCGGTTATCGATATCGATGGCACTAAAACCAATGGCTTAAATAATTTAATCTTTAAAGAAACAATAGTTACCACAAAAAGGGTTGCTAAAGATGATGATTGCATTGAAAAGAAGACTACAAAATACCGCTCTATAAAGCTAAAATATAATGGGGTTGAATATAAATAGGTTGACTAGAAAATGATATTATGGGATTGTGGTGCAAATTAGAATGGGATCTTGCAATACAAGATCCCTTTATTTTTAATAAGAGCATTTGTCTAGTTTACTTAGAGAGCTGACAGCCTAAAGTTGAAACAATTAAGGACTTGTGCCAACACACTCAAAATGATTGATAGTCGCTTGATCGATCCATTACATGATTAAATGATTTTCTGCATTTCTTTTTTCAAGTATTTATTTTAAATTGTGATGCTGAAAATCCAAAAATACTGTCATCGGGATTTCAGTATTAATCATCCCAACAATGAAAAAAATAACCCTCATTACGGCGATTGCCTGCGCAACCCTTGCAGGTGATGCAACTGCGCAAACTGTAACGCCTCAACAAGAGAACAAGACAGCTACTGCCGCCAAAAAGACTACTGTTGTTAAAAAGAAAGTTGCTGCTAAAAAAAGTACCCCTAAAAAACCTGTTAAAAAGAAGATTTCTAGAATGGTTGGCAGAACGGGCAGAGCGTCTGGGTAATACTTGTGCTCATCAAAATTTAACTTTCTATTGGTATTAGCATTTATTTGCCAAAATTACCGTGAAACATCACTGCAAATCCCTATGAAAAAAATAGCCATTATTACGGCAATAGCTTGCGTTAGCTTAACTACTGAGATCAACGCACAAACTGTAACACCACAAAAAGAGAAAAAGACTACTACTGCCACCAAAAATACTACCGTTGTTAAAAAGAAAGTTGCTGCCGAAAAGCCGGTTGCAAAAAAGGTATATAAAAACGTTGGAAGAACTGGTAGAGGTGGAGGTTAATTCATGTCATTATTCGAAGAAACAAAAATTCCGGCCATTCACCAGAATGATCCAAAGGTAAACCAAGCTACCTGGCTAACATGGAGCAAAGAATTTTTGAGTCTAAACAAGGCTTTACGGCAACAGCAACTAATCAACGGCAAAGTTACTTCTGTAAAAATCAGGGCCTATAAAGCGGGCAATTATTCGGTAAACCTCAAAAATTTCGATAAGGATTTGCTAAATCAATTGAAGCTTTATGCAGCAGAACTCTGTAGGTTCAATCCCAATCAAGAACTCATTTTTTTTACTGGATTAATCAACAGAAAAATTAGTGGAAATCTATTGCAATTTATTTTTGCCACGCTGAAGGAAATTATTGTAGCCAAGCATAAAGACAAATTTGCAGCACTTTACATTCCCCTCGTTTCGGGTAAGAAAATAAGTGAATTGCCCTTGCACAGCGATCTTTTTGTAACCGACATCTTGCTTAATATTTTTGAAAAAGTTAAAATAGATGGTTCTGGTCACTCTACTTTTTTGCCCCTAAACTTTTTCCTAGTGCAAATACTTCCTCAATTGGAAAGTATGCCCCTTAGCATTAGCGAAAAGATAACAGAAATATTAACCGTAGTAACCAAAAAAGATCGATATGATGAATTGGTTAACCTATTATATAATGAAAAGCATCCCTGGAATGAGGAACTTTTAACACTGATGGAAACTCACCAGCAGCGCATCCTTTTTACAAAGGGCGAAGGTTACCTGATCAATGATCGTAATTGGTTGCATGGTAGGGCAGCCACCAATGGTGGTATATTAAAAAAGAGATTGCACCGTTTGGCCTATTGTAGTAGGGATTGAGTTATAATACAAGTAATCTCTGGTTTGAAAAGTTTAACTAACGTATTGTGAAACCTATTTAACTATTTTCCGATACAAAACTTCGTAAAAATATTTTCTAACAGATCATCAGTAGTAACCGTACCCGTAATCTCACCAAGATAATGTAGTGCCTGCTTAATATCCATTGCTAAAAAATCAGAAGTAACTGGATTATCAGCATTATCCAATACCCTTTGTAACGCATTCTCGGTCTGTTTCAAGGCCTCAACATGGCGAATATTGGTGACTAAAGTTTCACTCGTATTGATATGATGCAGGTTAACCTGTTCAAGAAGTGTTGTTTTCAATACATCGATCCCCAATTTGTCTTTAGCAGAAATATAAACTACATCTATACTTTCTAAAGCCTTGCGTTGTTCGGCAAAAACCAGATCCGCTTTATTTATCAAAATTAAATAAGGAATTTCAAGTTGTTTTAAGCCCCTAATCTGTTCCTCAATTTCAGCTAAACTTTGCGAAGTATCGGCCATATAGATAATCAGTTTAGCTTGCTTCATTTTCTCAAGGGTACGTTCTACACCCAAAGCTTCGATAATGTCGGCAGTATCGCGAATACCAGCTGTATCAATGAAGCGGAAAACAATGCCGCCGATGGTCAATTCATCTTCAATAGTGTCGCGTGTAGTGCCGGCAATATCAGAAACGATGGCTCGTTCCTCATTTAATAGAGCATTAAGTAAAGTCGATTTTCCAACGTTAGGTTTACCTGCTATTACCACCGGAACACCATTTTTAATCACATTTCCCATCTCAAAAGAGGAAATTAATCGACGTAGAACATGATTAATCTTATTAACCAAATTTTTCAATTGATCGCGATTGGCAAATTCTACATCCTCCTCTGCAAAATCGAGTTCGAGCTCAATCATCGATGCAAAATGAATCAATTGTTCACGCAAACCTTTTAATTCTGTCGCAAAGCCACCACGCATTTGCTGCATGGCTACATCATGCGAAGCTTTAGAGTTAGAGGCAATTAAATCGGCCACGGCTTCGGCCTGACTTAAATCGAAAGCGCCATTTAAAAAAGCACGTAAAGTGAATTCGCCCGGTTTGGCCGCTCGAGCACCTTTACTAATTAATAAGTTTATAATTTGTTGGATGATATAGTTAGAACCATGACATGAAATCTCTACAACGTTCTCTTTGGTGTAAGATTTTGGGGCAACAAATAAACCAGCTACCACTTCATCAACTATGTTTTCTCCATCTTTTAGCAAACCAAAATGCAGCGTATGCGAATCCTGTTCTTCTAAATTCTTTCCCGAAAAAACCGAGTTGGCTAGAGAAATAGCCTCAGGTCCTGATAAACGTATAACGCCTATTGCACCAGATCCTGATGGGGTAGATAAAGCGATAATGGTATCTTGATTGTACATGTTAGTGCTGAAAACTTCAAAATTAAACCTTATTCGTGGATTAATCGTGTTCAGCAAGTAATTTTTTAATTCTTAATACAGCTCAAGATACCATTTATCGTTTTTTGTTTATTTATAGCTTTTTTTAACCGCTTGAATTGCAGCGAGCAGTTCCTTAATTTTAGGCAAGCCTTTTTCACCGGCCACTTTCAAATCTGGATCTGTAGGCTTAGCACCTTCTAATTTACCAATGTTGGTTTTGTGTCTGTCTTCCAGTGCGCTTAACCAAGCTTTATCGTAATCAGAACCTGTTTTTTCTGCCAATTTCATTCTTTTCTCTTTATCATCCACAGATTCTCCAATGGGAAGTTTCCAACCTTTTTTAGTCGCTAGGGCCTGCAATTCTTCTGTTAGCTTGGTATGTTCTGCCGTTAATTTATTCGCTAATGCCTTAATTTCTGCCGTGGTTCCTTTTTCGCTCCCTTGTTTCATTACCGCAATGCCACTATACATACTTTCTACCAAATCGTAAACCAATTGTGGATCGTCGCCTTGTTTATCCACGGTATCCTCTACTTTATCTTGAATTACCTCTAGCGAACTATCTTGCGAAATACTATCTTTTTGTTCTGCAGTTTTGCTAGAATTAGTACAATAGCTAAGGCTGCATATTGCAAGAATTGCAAATCCTAAATTTTTAATTGCTTTCATAATGATGGTTTTAATTTCCTTTGTTTGTAAACAATTGGGGTTTTAACATTGTTTTTGCTTAAAACCTGCAGGGTTAAGGATTTAAAATATTTTAGCTGAAATTTGATTACCACACACATGAAACCAACCATCACCATAGAATATTGCCCGAAATGCGGCTGGATGTTACGATCTACTTACATGGCACAAGAACTGCTTACTACATTTACCGATGAAATAAGGGGCGTGACCTTAATACCTAGTGAAATAGGTGGCTCATTTCTAATTTCGGTTGATGATACTTTGGTTTTTGATAGAAAGGACGAAAAACGTTTCCCTGAGATTAAGGAACTTAAACAATTAATACGCGATCATGTAAGTCCAGATAAAGACCTCGGCCACAGCGATCGCAAGTAATCATTAGTTTAAGCGTTGGCTTCAACAATAAGCTTAAGCGCTTTAAGTCTGTAAAGAAGTGGTTGGTTAACCTTTGAATTTGGATTTGCCTTTAAGGGTTGAAAATGACTCTGAAGAAAAACATCGTAGTCTGTTATTTCCGTCGCTTGATTAAGGTAAATTGGTACTGGCTGTTTTCCAGCCTTGGTAAAAAAATCTTCCAACTGTTGTATCTCTTCTAGGGTCATCAGGCAAAGATAGGTTATTACATCACTTTCGTGAACAATACTGCAATGCTATTGTTATTTAATTGTTATTCAACGAAAAAGATTATAAACAGTTTATGCTCTTTTAATCGTTTGTAAAGTCCCTAATATGAAAGATGAACAAGTTAAAGATATTGCGAAGATACTTCTGGGAGCTGGATTGATATTTGCAGGAATTGGTCACCTCACTTTTGCGAGAAAACCATTTCAGGCTCAAGTTCCAGATTGGGTTCCCCTAAAGAAAGATGATACTGTAGTTTCATCGGGCTTTGTAGAAATTGCAATGGGCACGAGTTTGATTCTTGCGCCAAAAAAATATAAAAAAGAAGTAGGCCAATTGGCTGCGGCTTTATTCGTGTGTGTATTTCCAGGTAATATTTCGCAGTTTGTAAATAAAAGAAGTGCATTCGGCTTAAATACCGATAATAGGCGATTTTTAAGATTGTTCTTTCAGCCTGTATTGATTTATTGGGCACTAAAAAGCACTGGTAATAAGTTATAAATAGGGTAAACCTATTTTGAGATTTCAGTTTTGTTAATCAGCAACGCCCTTACATAAAAGCATTGCTGATTTAATCATTACTATTGTTTTGCTTTTAATGAAGCCATGTCGATTACATAACGAAACCTTACTTCTTCATCTTTAATTTTATCAAAAGCAGTGTTAATTTCATCAATGTTAATGAATTGCACCTCTGGTAAAATCTGATGTTCTGCACAAAAATCCAAAACTTCTTGCGTTTCTGCCGTTCCACCTATTAATGAACCACCAATGGTTGAGGAGAATTTGGCTACTTCCATGTTGTTAGTAGGTGCTTTATATGGCCCCAATAATCCAACGGTAACCAATGCACCTCTTCTGCGAATCAATGGTATATAGTCGTTTACATCAAAAGCATAAGGGATGGTACAAAGTAGAAAATCAAATTTGGCTGCATTTGCTTCCATCGCTTCTTTATCTTCAGAAATTAATACTTCATCTGCACCAATTTCTAATGCTGCTGCTCTTTTTTCTTCCTTAGACGTGATAGCGGTAACACTGGCGCCCATGGCTTTAGCGATTTTCACAGCGATATGGCCTAAACCACCTATACCAATAATGCCAACTTTATGCCCAGCTTTCACGCCAAAATGTTTTAGCGGAGAGTAGGTTGTAACTCCGGCACAAAGAATTGGCGCTACTGCAGAAATTTCTAAATTTTGGGGAATACGCATCACGAATTTTTCTTGCGCAACTATGTTTGTTGCATAACCACCAAATGTATTAAAATCAGGTTCTGGTTTCCAATAGCCATTGTAAGTCATGGTTTGTCCATGCGGTCCCTCACAAAATTGTTCTTCACCATCGCTACATGCCGAACAGGTTTTGCAAGAATCGATCATACAACCAACACCAACAACATCCCCTGCCTTAAATTTGGTCACAGCAGATCCGGTGCTAATTACCTTTCCAATAATTTCGTGACCTGGAACACAAGGGTAAATTGTATTTTTCCAATCGTTATTTACCTGGTGTAAATCAGAGTGGCAAACACCGCAATATAGTACGTCGATTAAAATTTCGTCGGGTTTAGGTTCGTTGCGTTCAAATTCCATTAATTCTAACGTTTTTCCGCCAATAAGGCTACCACTTGCACCAAATCCTAAGGTTTTTATTTTTTCCATGTTTTTATTTTGATAGGTATTATTGAATACTACAAAAGTTTTTGGGCTTTGTTTTCGAATCAATTTTCTAAATCAAACCAAATTGGAGTAAGCCAACTAAAACTATTATTTGGAATTTAATTGTGTAAAATAGCTGTTAGATAATCCGCCTAACTCAGGTTTTCAAAAACATTTTATAGTCTTCTGCGTTAAAATTGTATAAAACGATAAATATGGAAATGCATTCGCCAACACACGACCTATCTTTCGCAACAGCTGAAGCTAATAATTCGAATACTACAAAAAACGAACAACATATCGCATCAGAGGGAATAGAGCGTATCTC
The DNA here is from genome assembly GCF_004331675.1 of Pedobacter frigidisoli. Lineage (GTDB taxonomy): Bacteria > Bacteroidota > Bacteroidia > Sphingobacteriales > Sphingobacteriaceae > Pedobacter > Pedobacter frigidisoli. The sequence goes on from NZ_SJSN01000002.1 coordinate 172,111, forward strand.
TCAAGCACTTTGGAAAGCTATAAACAATGCTGATGAAGATGATGCCAGCCTGTGGAAAATGTGGCGTTAATAGGATTACAGGTTAAAGATAATTAGCAAATTAGATTACTAACTATCAAGGTGAGATTTGTTAGTTCTCATCATAAAAAAGCATAATCAATTCCCAGTACGATTATCAAAATTAAGAGCCCGCCAAATTCTCGAGTTTCCTCTATCCATAGTTATTTGCCTTCATACTCATGGCAATATTTTCTGCCTGATGATCAGTGTACCAATTGATAACGTCAGATTTGTCAAAAAACAAATAAGCCGCGTAAACTGCATAGGCAAATATTCCAATTAGGTAAGCTTTCGGGTAGAATCTGCTTTTATAATACATCCAGCATAACCAAGCACCATAAATGTATATCAGTACCTATACGTAAGGATCGGGATCATTATATTGCAAGCCTGCCGAAATGATGAATAATATACAGAAAAGGATGTTAAAAATTTTCAATTTGTAAAAGCAATTCCCCGCTTGGCAGACTGCCACTGTTGCCAGGTTTATTAAATCCCAGTAAAGCAAGGTTCTGCATTTCATCGGTTGCGAAAGTCATGCTATTCGTTCCAATTTTTTTGTTTGCGGTAACTGAAATTCGAACAAACCGATGCAACAAAAAAGATTTCCACTGCTATCAGGTTTATTTAAAAAGAGGCATTTCGCTACGAATTGTAAACGAAGTCCGGCGAATTGTAAATGAACTTGGCAAATTCCCTAATAATGGGTTTATTTGTATGCTAAATTGAACGAGGTTTTAAGGTAGAAGAATAGGCTACTGGGTTTTGATGTTGCAAAAAGCACCAAACCCATGGTTTATAAACCTGACAGGAGCGAGCACGTAGTGTTAACCCTTACGGTTAACAACGCAGTAAAGCGCATGGCAGGGCTGCACAAACCGATAAAATAGTGAACTTTCATTTCTAAAAAAAGAAAAATTAAATCATAACATGCACACCAAGCTAAAACCCATTTTACTGTTAAGTTTCATTCTCGTTTGCCATACTGCGTTTGCCCAATCGAAAAAACTAGTTAAAAGTTTTAAGCTTGGTGCTGTAGGTTATGGTTTGTACGAAAGCCAAAAACTCTCAAAATCTGTAACAGATACTACTTTTTACCTTGTATATCGTGTGGGCAAAGTAAAAATGGTTGCCAAAGAAATTAAAGCAGTTTACCATAAAAATTTTGGCGATACATTGGTGTCTTCAACCTATAAAATCGATAAAAATTCGATTGTTTTTTATCAAGATACTTGGAATGCTTTTTATCATCGCATTTACACGTAAAATAAAAGTGGCTTGCTAAGCTTTAAATCTAATTTAGTACCTGTGGTACAAGCACCATCGGCGCCTGTTACGGCATCACCTGTTTCTGCACCAGATTATGGTAATACAGGTCATCCAACCGAGGTAGATATTATGCCCGAATTTCCTGGTGGGATGACTGCCTTGAGAAAATACATAAGCAATAATCTTCAATATCCAGACGAGGCGCAAGAAAACGAGGTCTCGGGAACGGTTTATGCAAAGTTTGTAATTACCAAAGATGGCAGCGTTGCAAACATAGAAATAGAAAGGAAACTGGGTTACGGTTGCGACCAAGAAGTAATTAGAATTTTAAGAAGAATGCCCAAATGGAGCCCTGGAAAATTGAAAGGCAAAGCGGTTAATTACCTGTATAGGATGCCGATAAGGTTTGCTCTGCAATAAAATTAAAACATAATGGTTATACTTAAAAAGATTTTCAAGGTTTTTGTTATTCTCATTTTTGTTGTAATTGGCATCGGTCTTTTATTGGTCGCTTTTGTTTGGGGCTCGATGAAATGGAATAGACATTCGAAAGAAAAAGAAGCTATTCGTTATCAAAAAGAAGTATGCGACACCATAAAAACAGTAGACGGGAAATTTGAAATAAAGTTTTTGGATTTTAGTAAAAAAGAGCTTAATAAAATTCATTTTTACCTGCAACAAGATAAACTATTGGTAAAAGATACAGTAGTAAAAGTAGATTTTAAAAACAACACATATTCAAATAGTGTAATATTTCCATTCAAAAATTTTAACATCAACGACCGTATTATCGTAGAAATTGGTAAAAGATATTTTATTCTATCGGGTATAAAATACAAGGCTTATTACAATTACGGCATGTTTGGACCAGTGGGCAATCGCGATTGCAAAAATGAAGGTTTCGAGACCATAAATGGCGAACCGGCGGGCTTCGGGACTTTAGTGAAAGAATTTGGATTGTTAAATTATCAATTGCCGCCTTGGTAAAGGGTTATGGAAATATAAAGAATATGCTTGATAATTAATAGTTCTATTTTTGCACGATATCTGCTATGCAATTTTAACACAATCCGCATCATCATACCAAAAAGAGAAATGAAAAAACTAACGTTCATATTCACCTTAATTTTGTCTTTCGCCAACCTATTTTTTAAAGCCAGCGAATGTTACCATTACCACACTATAAAGGAGAGCAAGTTGGTGCGCTTAGCTGGTAAAAACTATTTGCAGGTCACCATAAAAGATCCAGATAATATTACTTACGTATCACAACAACGTTACCTCATAAAAAACATAAATCACCATTAACAATGGTTTTTGATGATGAAAAAGCCTTGATAGTTAGAGACAATCAATTTTATTACTTGGTGGCCAAAGAATTACCTTATGAAAAGCCAATAGTTGCTCAAAAAATATGCGTAGTTAGTCCGCTCGTTAAGGTAAAAAATAGCCGATTGATACGTTTTAATCGCAAATGGCACTACATTATACCCAACAGTTTTGTTAAGCAAGGCTTTGATGATGTGTTGTTAACCAAATTACCTACAGATTTTAAAATTGTGTACAGCATTAATCGTGATAAGGGAGCCAATTATTTAATTAAAAGCAACAAGCAGGTAGCTGGGGTAAACATCAGTATCGATTATAAAAACAATGCTTACAGCTACAATCCCATACCAAAATTAAATCCTCTTTCTACAGTTTTTACTTCAGCCCAAGATGATGTAGATGATAATTTTTTGCGAGATGACCGCAATTTCTACCTTATAAATTACGATTTGAATTTTAGAGACGTTACGAGCCAATTTATTAAAGAGAAAAAGACTGGCTTTAATAAAATGAGCATCAATTTCAATAGTTTTCACGAAGCCATTTTTAGCGATGGCAGTAATACTTTATGGATTTATTTTAAAGACGGAATTAGTTTAAGCGATGGTACCGACCCAAATTTTATGCCGATAGAGGCTAAATTTTTAAATGCTGATAACAAAATTATTGTTTACGACGGAAAATATTATACTGATGGTTGGGCAGCTGCAAACGAAGTTGATAACGTAGATTTAAGCAAGGTAAATGATAAAGCAAGTTTGGTTTTGTTACCCGACGGTCCTTATGCTGATAAATATCAATGTTATCGGATAGAAAATTACTGTTTATTGCCCGATGGTCCCTTGCCAGCTATCGATAAAATGCAAAAACTGTCTGCAATTTCATCTTATGGTTCTTCTATGCCGGCTTTGCGGGTAAGCCAAAATTTTATTTATAGGGAAGAAAACACCGATAGCATCAGTCATACGTCTGCGGTAAAATTTTTAGTAAAAGCCTATGCTTTTGATGATAAGATACTGATAGAAAATAAGCTGATAGATAATCCCGCAAACCGCGAAAAAATGGTTTTTATAGGTGCATTGGCCAATGTAATTGTGCCTTGCGATGGCGGAAGAGGACAAAATCATGCAGTAATAGTAAAATACCGCTATTTTTTTAAAAATGATAAAACCATTTATACCTATTACAGTAGCGAGAATAACTTGCAGGTTTTAAGCGATTGTAAACCAGGCGAAATTAAGGTTGATAATTTTGATGACCTACAAAAATTGGCAAAATTGATTGTGAAAAAATAGGTTAACAGCCTTTAAATTATTAAAAAATGACTAAGCCTTGGTTTATTAAACATTTTGGAGCGGTAACAGCTTTGCCCATTTTATTTTTAATAATGTGCTTAAATTTCTTAGAAATTAATTTCAGATATAACAATCAGTCGTGTTTACGAAATGGGATTGAGTTAATGGTTTTGATGGTATTCAGCTATTTCATCGTTAAAAAACTGTATAAAAAGTACCCAAAAGCAATATTGTTATATTTTGTCATTTCTCTATTCTTAGCACCAAACCTTTTCATCAGTTTTACCCATTCGTGGCTGGTAAATGCGCTTAAAAATGCTTACGAACCCAACAATGACTTTTTATGGGTTATCATTTTGCCTCTATCACTTGTTTTTGCATTGGCTTGGAGTTTTATGTTCGATTTATTTAAAAACAAATGATACTATTTCTGCTCTTCTTTATTTTGCCCTTACCGCTTCTTATTTGGCTTTTTATTAGGAGCAAAAGCCGAAGAACCAAGTGGTTTCTGGTAGATTTGTTATGGTTTTTTTTGAAAAACAAAGTTAATGCTCATCGGTTTATCCAGCCCTGCTATCCTTTCTGCCGTTTTTGTTACAAGTAAATTGAATTGACATTTAAACGGCATTCATCCTATCAGGTTTATTTAACTTAGGTTCATTCAAAAAATTCAGGTTTCTCCTCAAATTATCGGGTATAACTTAAATGGTTGCGATGTACTGAAGCCATTTCTGTTTTTCTACTTCTATCCCTATAGGGAATAGCGAATAATAATTCAATCCCAGCGAATTGTAATCGAAGTTTGTAAATTCTTAATAAATGATTTACTTGTATCATCAATTAGTATAAATGAAAAACTTATTAATATTCACCGCAGTCATTTTATTTTTTTTTAGCTCTTGTGCCCAAGAGAAAACAAAGGAGAAAACCATTGCCGATGGCCAAACCAAGCAAAATGCAATTGACCAGCTGATAGAGAATATAAATATTTTCAAGTCAATGTTAATTCATGAGAAATTCGAGCCCGAAACCATTGGTGCTAATAATCAATATCATGATTATGAAACCATTACACAAAAAGTATTTGATAGAGACCATATTACATTTTCTTATCAATACCCAAATACCCAAATTGTAATTGAGTATCCTAAATTTGATGTAGAAAATATATTGGCTAATGGATATGAGTTTACAACAGATTTTGATAATCATATTAAAGCCCCAAAAATTACACCTACAACCATTTATTATGCTGATGGAACAGTTACAAACGCAAAAGATTTAAATGTAAAACAACAAACCCAACCAATTAGCGATTATGAGTTTTACATAAAGGGATATAAGGTGATTAAAGCAATTATTTATGCTGTTGAAACTAATTTTTACAAAGAAAAAGAATACGCCATTACCAATGAGAAGCAGGTTTTGGTAACGCCACTAGGTAAAATTGAAGTGAGGACTTTTAAAAAAAATGGGATAGCCTTAAAAGTGCCCGGTTTATTAAAAGACAAGTTAAAAATTTTAGCCCAAGATAAGAGCAGCAAATATTTGAGTACGATTGGTACTTATTACGGAAATACTGAAGATTTAGATATTGAGTTAAAAATGTTTATTGATAAACTCGAAAAAGTAAAAGAACAATTAAATCAAGGTAAAATAAATTACAAAGAAGTACTTGAAAATTATTCGTGGAAGAAAGTTAGCGATGAATTAAATACAAAGAAAAAAACTCTTCTATTAGGTCAATCTTTTAGTGCCGAAATTAGTAAAGTCAAATTGATGGTATTAGATACTACTGAAACAGAACAAAAAATTTATCAACTGACATCAGTTAAACCCTTATTGAATAATGGAAGAACAAGTTTGATAGGCCAGCAGGAAAAATTTGGGTATGCTATTGCACAAGATGTCTCTAAAAAATTTGGGGTAATTGATTTGCAAGGTAATTGGCTGATTAAGCCTACTTTCTATGAATTATCATTAACTAATAGACAGAACATTTTTAGCGGTAAAAAAGAAAATGCAGACCAGTTTAATGATTATCTGTTAAATAAAGAGACTAAAATCTTAAGCGTAATAAAAGAATAGCTACATAAAGGACGCTATAATGAATAAATAACTTAAACTTCCTGCAAATTTCAATTGAAACTACAATGCCTTTTTCTTTTATCAATGATGCACATGCAGATTTTGCCGAAACTCTGGGTAGAGATGATTTTTACAAAGATTTATAATAACATTATGAATAAAATTTTTTGTTTGATATTATTAGTTTTATTAAGTGCTTGCCATCAACGAGTAGCAAAAACGGAGGGTATAAATTTTAATGAATGCAATTTTTATTATGAAAACCAAAACAAATGGATTTCTACAACTAATGATGCAAAACAGTTTTTAGAGCTAGATAGTGCATTATTAACCAACCCAACCTATGTAAAACAGTTAGACAGTACATACAGCAAAAAGGCGCAATATATTTTCATCATTGGCGGAGGATATTTTTATGCACAAGCTAAAGAAATGAAAGCGGAAATTAAGCATGACACGTTGTACATCATCTGGAATGAACCTAACGGAATGTGTCCTCCAACTGGGGAGAGAAGTCAAACCAATATGTGTTTGGAAATTGATAAGGTTTTATATCCTAATTACAAGAATTTTAAAATTGTAATATCACAGCAATAAAAGTTTACCCAATTGAAACAAAGAAAATTACTTAGTCAGCGGCACCCGTTTTTATATTTTTTGGCTGTTTGGGCAAGGCGATTAAAACGCCAATTGGAATGGGTTTTTGATGGTAAAAAATATGCAAAATCCAAAACTGATGCTAAACTAGAATTCAGAATTAAAAAACACCAATCAGTTTTACTGAAAAAGCTTGGCGAAAATAACGAGCAGCTGCAATTGAACAAAGTTACAAATCTTAAAATTGCTGCAGCGAAAATTAATGGTATCATTATTAAACCTGGCGAAACATTTTCTTATTGTAAATTGGTGGGTTTGCCTACCAAAAAGAAAGGTTATCTATTGGGAATGGAGCTATCATTCGGCGAAGCAAAAGCAGGCATTGGTGGCGGAATTTGCCAAATTTCTAACCTTATCCATTGGTTGGTTATTCACAGTCCGTTAACGGTTACCGAACGCCGCCACCATTCTTTCGACCCTTTCCCCGATGATGGCAGAGTTTTGCCTTTCGGCAGTGGTGCAACTGTTTTTTACAATTATATCGATTATCAGTTTATAAACAACACCGAGCATAATTTCCAAATCAATTTATGGTTTACCGATAAGTGTTTGGAGGGCGAATTGCGAATAGATACCGAATTGGATTATGCTTATCACGTAATAGAAAAAGAACATCAGTTTTTAAAAATAAACGGACAGTTTTATCGCAAGAATGAAATTTGGAGAGATAAACTACTCAAGTTTGAGGGCGGTAAAATCGTTGCAACAGAGCTGATAATGAAGAATTTTGCAAGGGTTACTTATGAGCCAGAAAATTATGAGGAAGTAGATGGCGAAACCAATAAGAACCTCACCCTTTGAAAGTCTGTGGTTTTGGCTTGCACAATGCATCCTCCGCCGTGGCGGAAGGAAAAAAGACTGTACCTCAAACCTATAGGTTTAACCTACTTACCAAATCACTCTCTTTCAGTAGAGGAATAGTATAAAAAATGCCTGACTACCATCCTTAACAAGGTGAGGTTAGGTTGAGGTTTTTTAACGAATTGTAACCCAAACCCAGCGAATTGTAATTGGTGTAAATTGTTGTTAAGCGAAATTGTATGTTTATATAAAACATCGCAATTTTATGAAAACAAAAATATTTATTTGGGCAGTTTTCTTAGTTTCTGGATTTATCAGCAAACTTTATGCACAAGATTTCTATCCTGGAAATTTGCGTTCTATTGTTTATACCGATAAAAATAATGAAATTAAAATAAACGATTTTTACGTTAATAAAAAAGGCTTCTTGTGGTTAAACGATAGCACTTATGCTAAAAAAGATTTGTCAGAATTAATACAAGTCACTTCAAAAAATACCGATAAATTTCTAGAGGTTCGGGTAGATTATTATCTCAAAAACAACAATTTGGAACGTTTTATTAATCGTACCGCAAACAGGGGCTTGGATAAAACTGGTGTTGATAAATTTGAAAAAACCGATAAAGAACATTATTATAAAATTGAAGTAAAGAGAGGAGTTTTATTTGATAACAGAAAATACAATTTAATTGGTTTTACGCAACGCGATGAGGTAAATGTGGCAAAGCAAGCAACAAATAAAAAGCCCGAAAATAAGTTTGATTACAATTCAAGTTATCCTTTCCAAAATACAAGTTGGTATCTAGACACAAAAAAGGTTGATATTAAAAATAAATATGAAGATAAAAGCAAGTACATCATCTCGCTTGCAGAAGATAAAACTTCCGATGTTAAAATTGAGTTTTTGGATGATACTAATTTTAAACTAACCTTTGGGCCACCTCAAAAAAAGCAAATTTTAACGGGTAATTATAAATTATACTCGCACAATATGGGCAGTGGCTACAAAGGGGTTTATTTGAGCATAAATAATCCACCAAAAAAGCCTAAAACCAAACCTGGATATAAAGAAGCAGAATTGATAATTAATTATGCTGACACCCCAAAAAATACTGAAAACTACTTTAGATTTTGGCTTGGCTCTTTTGATTTTGAGTTAAAATTAGAAAACGGAAATCGCATTAGTTTAACCCGAGATGCGTACAATAATCCGCCAATTGACCTTGCTCCAGCTTCTATTAACTAACTGAAAATGAAGAAATTAGATCTTGAATATTTCTGTGGATTGATGTTGCTACTGTCGTTTTCAACAACTGTTAAGGCTAGCGAATGTTATGAAAATGGAACCAGCTCAACATTTAAAATCTTGAAAAAGAATGATGGAGTTTACTATCAATTTACCCAGAAAGACCAAAATGGTTTCAGCTATGTTAAACAGCAAAATGTGCTGCTAAATTATATTGATGTTTCAACTTATAAAGCCTTGGGCGAAGATGAAAGAACTTTGATGTTTAGCGATAAAAACGGTTTTTACATCCTCCCAAAATTAGAACAGTACGATAAACAATCTGTTACTTATTTTAAAATTTTAAATGCAAATGCCAATCAGAAACAAATTAATGGCAGGCTATTTTTAATTAACGGCAAATGGAACTATTTAAACGCCTACGGAAAACAAGTTACCAAAATCGTTTAAATGAGCTGCCCCCAAACATCACTAATATTAAAAGTTATAGTAGTGGGTTTTATGTAAAAAGCGATAAAAACGTTTTTGTAATTAGTATTGATGATGCTTCATCGCCAAAATATAAAGTTGAGATTGTACCCGGTTTAAACCCTGCGACAACAGTTTATTATGCTTGTAACGAACTATAAAATGAAGATTATTTGGCAGATGTTAACCATTTTTATTCTATCAGGAGACAAGGAGATTTTAATGACCTCACACCACAAATTTTGGCTTTAGGTTTAAAAACCAACATGAACAAGCTAAAGCTTATCGATGCAAACTCTCCATTTTGGCATTTAAATGGGCAACTGCTTAAAAAAAGGGAGGGCACTTCAATTGAGGGCAGAAATCCACTAACTGGCTTTATTATCAAACTTTGAGAGCTTACAAATGTGTGTGCTATATAAAACTGAATGGGAATAGTCGAGTTTAAAAGGTTGTAATAATTTAAAACTAGGCTAATTTTTGATGGGTTTTCGACATTGGCTCAACATCCTCCGCTGCCGCGAATAGGAGCGAACAAAAAAAAGCTATTTCTTTTAATAAGACAGAGGCTTTCAACGAATAATAACTCAACCTCAACGGATTGTAATTGGTTTAATAAATTTCTTCAGGAAATCTTAATTGATAATAAAAACCAAAACTTGCTATAGTTTTGCATTAAATATTTGCGAACTACATCGATATCGAAAATTATAGAATGCCCGATTTATGAGGTTGTTAATAAATTATGGGAGTTTCAAATTATCGAAACTTGCAATTTTATCAAGTTTCGATAATTTATTATCTATCTTTATCTAATGGAAAACTTCACGGAGCGAAAGGAGTATGTTAGCAAACTACTCTCTTATAAAGATAAAGACTTAATAAAAGTTGTTAGTGGCTTGCGCAGGTCTGGTAAATCTACTTTGCTAGAATTGTATCGTGAAGTTTTACTAAAGCTTGGAGTAGGAAAACGACAAATTCAATTCTACAATTTTGAATTGCCCGAAAATTTTGTAGGCAAAAATTGGGACGATATTTACTTTGATATTAAAAAAAAACTGCAAGTTGATAAACTGAACTATATTTTCTTAGATGAGGTTCAAAATATTCCACTTTTTGAAAAATTAGTAGATGGACTTTTCGCCACTAAAAATGTGGATGTTTACATTACAGGGTCAAACGCTTTTTTGTTGAGCAGTGAATTGGCTACATTATTAAGCGGTCGATACGTCGAAATTTCTATTTTACCCTTTTCTTTCAATGAATATTTAGTAGCAAGAAGAATTGATACAAGTAACAAATATTTAAATTACGAGCTTTTATTTTTCGACTACGTAAATGAAACCTCATTACCAAAAGGGGTTGAGTTACGTGAGGGTGGATATGATAAAATTTATGAGTATTTAGAAGCCATTTATGCAACCATCATTGAAAAAGATATTACACAACGCCATCAGATAAACGACAAGAGAGCATTTGGAAATATCGTAAAATTTATAGCATCTAACGTGGGGAATGCACTATCTCCAAATAACATTTCAAACACTTTGAAACAAGATGGACAAACTATCCATCACGCCACTGTTGAAAGATATTTGGAATATCTGACAGCTAGTTTCGTGTTTTACAAAGTTAACCGCTTCGATTTGAAAGGGAGAAAGCAACTAGCAACACAAGAAAAGTATTATTTGGTGGATATGGGTTTGATGAACATTTTTGCTGGCAAAGAACGCACCACCGACAGAGGACATATTTTAGAAAATATTGTATACTTAGAATTGCTTAGGAGAGGTAATAAAATATGGACAGGCACGAGTAGAAACAGCGAAGTGGACTTTGTTTGCAAAACCAAAACAGGCGATATCGAATATTATCAAGTTACTTGGCAAATGGCAAACGAAAAGACAGTAGAACGTGAGTTGGGAGCATTAGAAAAAATCAATGATAACTATCCAAAATTTCTACTCACTACAGATGGGTTTACCCAAAGTAGAAGTGGGGTAAGACATTTAAATGTTTTTAATTGGTTGCTTGATACGATTGAAGAAGTTTAATAGCTGGCTAAAACAACGGTCATCTTTTTTAACGAATAATAATTCAAGCCCAACGGATTGTAATTGGTTTAATAAATTACATCAGGAAATCTTATTTTTAATTATTGCTCAGAGTAACTACAAAGCTTTGCGAATAACCCATTAAACATTTAAATCAATTCACTTATGACTTTTGAATTTTCGGATGAAGACGGTTTTATATCCGTTGTAAATACAAACAAATATCAAGGCTTTGTAGATGATGATTGGCAATTTGACCAGTTGCTCAATCATTTTGTGAACCAAATGAATGACCACAATATAATTGTTTGGGCAAGCAATGAAGATGGTGGCAACGAATGGAAAATTGATGTTTTAAACCAGCCATCATCAAATAAAGAATTTAGTAATTTTAGCTTTCCTATTAGCGTAACAAATGGCAGTTTATATCTGGTTTCTTATAATGATTTAACCATGGCTGCACAATTTGAAGATGAAGTTCTTCCGTCAAAATATAATGCTCATCTTAAAATTGACTTATCAAATGGTTTGTACAACGTTACTGTGAGGCAAATGTTTAACCCTAAAAACCTAGATTATGAAGCGGAGATGGTTCATTTTGAACTCATTTTTATTTTGACAACTGAAGCTGCCGAGCAAAAAGCAAACAACGTGTTTTGGTATACAGCGTAAGACCTTTGGTATTAAACTGCTAAATAAATTTATCCAACTAGAAATGATAATATGGAAGACAGAACAATAGCATTGATGACAAAATATCTTGATGGAGATTATAAAGTTTCGCCAATGGCACCGCAAAAATCGACAATTCAAGATATTAAAAACGTAGAAAAAGAATTAGACATCAATTTTCCAGATGAATATATTGCCCATTTACTGGGTGAAAATGATGAGGTTTTAGGCAGCAGAGGGATATTTATAGAAGTTAAGGAAGAAATTTGGAGAAGACCAAAACTTTACGATGTTGCGCCGTTTTGGAGTTTTTTATATGGTTTCCATACGTTTACAGCTTTTAAACAAAGTGAGGATTGGATGAACCTTGAATTTGTTGGTAAAAACTTTTTTGCAGATACTGGGATAAAAGCGGTGCCAATTTTAAAAATTTTAACTGATGCAGATGTGTATTGTGTTGGCGAAAACAAGCAAATTTTAAAATACAATCACGAAGAAAATTTAGTAGAAGATACAAATATGAATTTTTGGGAAATCTTTGAATTTGAATTAAAAGAATTAAGAGATAGAAAAGAATTAAAATTGAAGCAAAAATAAAATAACATACCTCTAAACGTGATGCTAACCTTTAAGAACCAATGTTATGCTAACCATTAAATCTAGTTCCGAAATTATAAATGAATTGCTTTCTGATAAACAAGCAATAAGGAATTTCCCCAAATCCTTAACTTTTCCTTTCAACAAATTATACATTGATTTAACAACTCAAATTAGCACTACCGAAATTTCATCAGAGTGTATTTTGTTTGATAGTGTAGCAGCAGTTAATGAAACCAAAGAATTTGTTGACCCAGATTATTGGATAGAAAATTATCCCAAAGCCGACATCGATAAATTTTGGGTTTTTGCACAAAACGGTCAAGGCGACCTTTGGCTTTTTGACAGGGAGGATAACATTTATTTTTACGACCATAATCAGGCGCAAATGGCTGATGAAAACTTTTTAAACCTCGATTTAAATTTCGAAAAATGGTTGCGATTTGCTGATTTAAACAGACAATTAGACCAAATTTATGATATTGAAAATGAAATTGATGAAGAACTAAAAGTGGAATACAAAACGAAACTCAATGAGTTAAGCAAAGCTTTGTTAGCTAAGTATCCATTCGATATTTAAACTGATGTTAAAGCCTTGACGTTTGCTTTAGGTTAACAGATTATCAATTGGATGGTTAATTAATAAAGAAGCTCAGGAAGCCATTGTTAGAAATTACCAAAACGAAGTTGCAAAACTGCTTAAACAAGAAAAAGCGACTATAAAAATTGGTTTATGTTATGCTGCTCCTTTACAGAAATCTGATGGAGACACAGAAATTGCAAGAGTTACGGCCATGGTTTCGGCATTTAATAAGGAGCGAGGAAACTTGGGCAATATTCAGGCGCCGCTGGGTGTAATCTATGATTTCGTAAAATATCAATCAGACCCGAATACTTGGCATTTGGCCGATTTTAGTCAAAGTATTCCGTACGATTATAAACTAAATAAAGACAGATGGTAAGATTTGCATTTCTTTTGCTGCTAAGTTTAGCTTTAATTTCTTGTGCTAACAAAGATGAAAAACCCAAGAACATATTGTATTTAACCACAAGCGCCAATGATGTTTACGCTTTTAACATAGCTAACAAAAAGTTATTATGGCATGCCGATGCTTTTGATAAAGTAGAAAATGACGAGTTAAATTTTTTCACGCTTGATGATAAATACTTAACCAAAACCTATTTAGATGGCGTTATTATTCAATATGATAAAACCAATGGCAACAAAGTTTGGGAATTGAAAGACACCGTTGCTGCTGATGTCGATTTATATAATTATGATTTTAATGAGGTTGCTTTTCGTTTGTTTTATCAATATCCGTTGGTGGTAAAGGGTAATATTATTTTTGGCAACAGCCACGGAGAAATAAAATCGATAAACCTAAAAACCAAAAAGGTAAATTGGGTTTACCATAATCCGAATACAATATATTGCAGCCCCGTAGTAATAAACAACTTGGTGTACGTAAATCTTAATGGCAGTATGATTGCGCTTGATATTAGAAACGGCAAAAAAGTATCGGCAGTAAATTATGATGATAATGAGCCTGTTACTAACGAAGTGCTTGTAGATGGTGGCAATATATTTACGCTTAGTCAATACAATTTATTGTCTGTTATGTCGCCTCAATACAATTTGTTATGGGAATATAAAGCTGATACAACTTCTCAAAGTATTACTCACAACATGTTAATTACCGATGATGCAGTTTATTTTGGTGGTTCTACTTTGTTTGCTGTAAATAAAAAAGATGGTAAACTGCTTTGGAAAACTGAGATGTATAAAGAAAATGGCCGATTGCTTTCTATTGCACAATGTGATGATGGCGTAATTGTAAGCAAAAGTAACGAATTGCTAAAAATTGATGACGATGGCAAAATCATCGCTCGTAAAAAATTGGCTGTAGAGGCCTATGGCTTACTTTATAAATGCAATGATAGGTATTATTACGTTTGCCAAAATGGAGTGATGTACAGTATAGATAAAGATTTGCATCAAGATGAAGTTTTTTACAAGGGCGTAAATATAGACCCAGAACACAGGGTGGATAACACCTATATGTATGCGGACTAAAATAGTGATTATATGTTTTAATGGATGGCAATTTTAGTATGTACGCTTTAGTTTGCCTAACCAAGAAGCACCTAATTCGGTTTTTTAAACCCGACAAAAATGGAAATACTTTTTGTTATACTTACACTCATTAGCTGTAAATGCTTTAACAAAAAGATTGAAATGTATGGTGGGACTGTTGAAACCCATAAGCACAGAACCTTGCTTTTCATAAAAGAAAAATTGAGAATTGTAGTCCAAATTCGAGCGTACTGATGGCTCCAATAATTACAAACCCCAATCAATAATCGACATAAATATTACGAATAATAACTCAAACCCAGCGTTCCGATAGCTATCGGAAAGTAAATGGAGTAAACATTAACAGGCCTCAAATTGTAATTTAGGTAACATCAATTAAAAACTATAGACCATGAAATACACTTTTTTAATATTCGCAAGTTTAATTTCTTTTGCAACATTTGCCCAAAAGAAACCAACGAAAAAAAGTTTACCACCCCCAAGTATCATGCCGCCGCCAGCTATAGTAAGGGAGAAAGAGCAGTTACAAGATATCAGAAATCCATTTGCTGATGAAATTTCTTTCAGCTGGAAAAATTTACCAGATACCCTCACAACCATTACCACTAAAGATATTTTCGAAAAAACCTACACCTTTCGCAATTATGGTAAAATGTGAGGGTGAGCACCGTTTATCCAGGAAGTGATTTTAAATACAAAAAGCCAAATAAGGGAGAAGTTGAGCTGGCGCAAACCTTAAAGATAAATTACAAAGATTATAAAAATGTAACCATAACCGGCAACAGCATCAAGCTTGTGAGCGATGATGGTAAAGAGACGGTAAATCTGCAAATTACCAAAAAAGGCAATCAGTTGGTTAGCCTAAAAGAAGCTGGCTCGAGCAAAACTTTTGTGGTAACTGAAAGATATGCAGGCGAACCTACTATCGGATTTTAATTATATTCTTTTTAAAGCAATTAATCATTATGGAAAAATTACTTTTTAGCTCCTTAAATGGCTTAAAATATTTTCTCATCAGTATTTTACTTATTTCATGTTCGCAGTTAAATCAATCTCAACCCATGGAAAAAATACAATATATCTCCATTACATCTTGGGGTGGCGAACGTGGCTATCATCGTTCGCTACAAATTACATCAGATAGTTTATTTTATGAGTTTGGTTCTGCTGTAGATACTGTTAATAATATAAATATCAAGAAAATTAATAGTCATTATAAATTGGAAGATTTTATTGCTGTTAATGAATTGATTAACTTCTCTAAAATGCAAAGTGGTGAAAGCAGACAGCCAGTAGATGGAACTGATACTGAAATCACAATTAAAACCGATACTACCGAGTTTAAAGTAACTAACGCTGGAAATAATAACTTATGGCATAGTGTTATGGAAAAAATGAATGCCATTATTGAAAAAGAATTTAAAAAAGAGATATGAAATTTTTATGCACGATTTTGATTTTATGCTTTGCCATCCCTGCATTTTCACAAACAGGGAAACTGTTTAAGGGAACAATTAACAATTCGAAAATAACATTGTATTTGCAAGGTATGGATGAGGGCACACATGTCGATAAAATTTTGGGTGGCTATAAATACGATAGCCAAAGACAATACATTTTGCTTAACGGATATGCAAATAACAAAGGCAATATTGTTTTGGTAGAACAGGCAAGCCCTAATTTTTCGGGAGTGTTTTTGGGTGCGATAACAGGAAGTCAAATTAAAGGAAAATGGTTAAGCGCCGACCAAACAAAAAATTATCCTTTTCAACTGCAAGTAATTAAGGCAACCCAATCGCAAAAGGAGCTGTTTGATAAGGCCATCATCAAAAAAGCAAATGAATTTAGCGGCTATTAAAACTGGGTTAATTATAAGATAGATGATTATGAAAAAGTACATCGCATTATGTCTGATCACAATTTTCGTTTTTTGCGCATGTAAGCCAAAAGCTAAACCTGTAAAAGTTATGATGGACAAACAGGATAAAATAATTGAGCAGCAATTAATTGGTGAGTGGGCAGTAGTTTCCTCTTGGAAGGATAGCGTTTTAACTTTCAAAAATAAACTCGATAAAACTTATAAACAAGAAATTTTTCCAAGTTACAATACTATATTATTTAATGCTAAAACAGGTGTGATTAATGTAGAAACTTATGGCGAATTTGGTTGCGGAATGGCTGCGGTTCAAAACTTAAATATGAAACCTATAAAATGGTCTGTTACTAATTCAAAGCTGCATTTAAAAGGAATTTATAGCGATTATTCTGGCGAAAATAGTATCGACAGTTTTTATAAAATAAATAGAACCAATGAGGTGTTGACGTTAACTAAAATATAAATAGGTGGGTGACTAAAAACATTAAATACTTATAAAATGAAACTTAAAATATTATCGATTTTCTGTTCTATTTCGCTTGCTGTTTTGCATTAATTTTCTTCCTTAATAAATACGTGGTAAATATCCGTCCCCATAAAATTACCACAATTGGGCTCTGGCTTTTAACAGTACTAACTGTTTCAGGTAGCTTTATAATTGCCAGTGGCGATAATATTTATTACCTGGTCAGGCCATTTGATATCGAAACCAAATCGGCAGGCATTCGGTTTATTTGGGATAATTTTTAGCGAATTGTTGGTTGTCATTTGATGAACATTTGTATTAATATTAGGGAAACCAACGATAAATAAAAAATGATCATTTATAATTTGAATACTTTTCCTCTAACAATTCTAAAACCATTATAAAAAAAAAGTTTAAAAAACGTTTCTACTGCACCGGGATAGGGAATTTAATTTATATTCGCAGCTTGTATTCTTTTGAAAAGCAGAAGAACCAATCAATTTTTAATAATTAAAAAGAGAAAAAATGGAAAAGTTTGAAAAACTGAAAGAGGTTGTAGCAGGTATCGAAGCTGATGCAGCAAAGTTTTACGATGCTGGTAATGCAGCAGCTGGCACACGTGTTAGAAAAGCAATGCAAGATTTGAAAGTACTTGCACAAGAAATCAGAGCGGAAGTTACTGAAAAGAAAAACGCATAAAAACAGTTTGACTGTTTTGGGAGGATGAGCCCTGACTATGGTCAGGGCTTTTCTGTTTTTTACATATTTATTTAACGATTATATCTTTTCGGATAGCGCTGGCTTTTTTCTACGCAAGCGTTTCAACTGGCCCATGTGCTCTGTTGGGATATTATCTCCTAAGAGTTTTCCCCAAGGTTTCAGCCCGTCAATCCTATCGAAAACAATTTTAAGTACAGCAATAAAGGGAATAGATAAGAACATACCTGGTACGCCCCATAATGCGGCGCCAAGTAACACGATTACAATTGATATGAGCGCATTGATCTGAACTTTTGAGGATACTATTCTAGGTACAAGAATGTTATTGTCGATAAATTGAATTAGTGCATAAGCTGCGATAATTAATAACTGAGTTGTAAAACCATCCTGTGTTAAGGTGGCCATAAGTACAGGAAGCGCAATAGCAATAATTCCGCCAATGTATGGAAGCAGGTTAAGTATTGCGCCTATAACCCCAATTAATATTGCATTTTGAACACCTAAAATCAATAGGGCCGAAGAATTTAAAACAGCAACAATTCCTGTTTCGATCAATAATCCAACAATATAACTTTGAATAGCGGCCTTGGTTTCTGATAAAATTTCACCAACCTTTTTTTGGTTCTCCTCAGAAAAAACCTCATAAAGAAAATTAAGGATCAGCGTTTTATACAGCATAATCAGAAACGTATAAACTGGAATAAGGAATATTACACTTAAAACGCCTAAAGCACCGCTTAAGGTTTGGCCGATTATGGCTTTACTATTATTAGCGGCCTCATTTACCATTTGAACCTGTTTTTGGGTACTAATACCAAATGTTTGTTCGAGCCACTGCTGAATAATAACCAGCAATTCAGAAAGTTTTTGCTTCATTGCTTCAACGTTATCAAAGAAATGCGCAATCTGTGCAGAAAGAAAGTAAGCTAATCCAGCTACAATAAGTATCGCAATAATCATTGAAAGTAGAATAGAAACAATTTTTGGCAAATGGCGCTCGAGCCTAGTAGATAGTGGATTAAGCAATATCGCGATTAATGATGCGAATGCAAGTGGAACCAGTACATCCCTAAGCACACTTAAAATATAAATAGAGATAACAAGGCCAAGCAAAATTATAGGCGCCTTTATAAAAAATGGGTAGTTTTTATTCATGATCAATAAATGGTTCAGCTGCTAACAAAAAATGAAGCATAAAGTTCTATTTTTTTTCCAATAATAAAATATGACTTCCACTTCGAAATAAAAAAATAACTATTAAAAATCTCAAATGTTGAATTTGATTTCTTGATAAAATTCACTCATTCAATTTATAATTCCACTGATGAAATTTTATAGAACTCAATATTTTAACGAATTAGATGTTTGGGGAATAAAATTTAGATAAAATGATGTAATTTTTAGTTCATTTGTAGAATCAGCGTAAAAAGATAGTGACACAGGTTTAATCTAGTAGGTAATTTCCCGCAACTGTTATATTTGATATCTCAGAGCTTAGTTATTTCCTCGAAAAATTTATGAATTCAATCATTTGCGCAAAAGAAGTCGCAGAAACGACTAATAATCGTTTTGAGCGAGAAGTTTATGAGTTTTTGCGGGAATGGATTTTGAATCATGAAGATAGAATCTTACTTCAGTTCGACCAACCAGTGGATGAATATTTGGTAAATGATGCCTTGCGAGATTTTTTCCTTAATACACAACATCCAATTCAGAAATTATTAACAAATCCTTTTATTGCTAGCCATTTAGGTCGGTGTGTTGAAAGTGTTTATTTTGATCCAATCAGTGGAGATCCATTATTGGCAGCCACAGAACAGCGGATTTATAATCTGGCTCGTAGGATGGATAGTCAACAAATGCATGTACCATTTCGATCGGTTCATCCCAATAAACAAACTGAAGCTGGAGACACTGCAAACATCAGCACTTATCCGCCAAATTCAGAAGAAATTCGTTACAATAGCGGTAATCATTTTACCAGCCGACCTGCAAACACGAATGTTTTCGATGAAAATAGCAAGCGATGTGTTGCTAAATCAGATGGCAATTTGCATGTACTATTTAAACGTGGTTTTTTAGAGGAGCGATTACATGATATAAAATCTCTTACAGCCGAACTACACGATTCGGGTGAAACAGACTTACAGTTTTTTGTAATCTACAGTAGGCATTCATTCGAGGAAGGGCATTTTGGTACTTCTCTTGTAGTAATGGATCCAGCAACTCCCGACTATCCAAAACGTGTAATGGTTTGTGATACATTGCTAAAGGATTTACCTCATCATCCGCGTTGGTGGAATCATTTTATAGCAGAATATTCTAATGTATTTGGCGATGCAATCTCAGAGATTGTGGAAGATCTATCGCACCCGCTGCAAAAAGTTAATATAAAAGGCGATGATCCTTTTCGACATGATTGGGATTGCCCTTACTACGCAGCAAGTATGGCAAATGCGCTTGCCGATTTAGTTAAGAACAATTCGATACTCTTATTAACTGGAAGCGTAGTTGATATTCATGATGCGATGAAAGATTTAATGGAAGACTACTATCATCCAAATAGAGAAATTAAAACGAGAGCTGTTATTCAGCAAGTTAACAGACTAAAACGTTGGAAAAGTGGCCGTGAAGTTATTATGGATTTAGTATCGGAGATGAGCAACAAGGCCCGTTGGTAAATATGAATAGATTGAATAATTGTGATGTAAAACTTTATCGTTCACTGGCGAAAAAGCAAAATCGCTATTTAACAAATTAAAAATTCTGATCCTCATCCAATCTCAGAGGTCGATACTTTTGATCTATTGCCCCAATTTTATTGATCCATCAAATAAATAGGTCTAATAAAGATCTAGTCCAAAAATATTTTCATCCCTAATTGCCATTTGATGCGATTTTTACTCTTAGAATATTTTCTTTGAATTAATTTTGAGCTTTTTAAATTTGGCTACCACTATTGTTTTCACCAAAAAAAATTTTTTTACGATTTAATATTCATTTTAAGAGTATTATCTGCTATTCGGCACGTTAATCTTATTTTTTTCTGATAAAAAGTTGAGTTAAGTCATATAAATACTAATTATTTGAAAAGTTACTTGTATTGTTTTAAAATTTATTATAATAATAGTTAGTTTTGTAATAGTCATTCAAGTTATCCTTATATCCCTATTATCATGTTACCAATATCCCCAATTGTTAATACATGCCCCGCATGTCCGAAATGTAAAAACCAAGAAACCAGTAGGGTTCCAAGAGGGTTTATTTTTAAAACTATTTTGCCTTGGATCTCTATAAAGCGTTTTAAGTGCTATCGCTGCTTTAATAAGTTTTACATCATGTAAAGCAGAAAACAACTATTTATAGGTATTATCAGTGAGAATATTAAATAAGAATACTTGCGATGTTGATGCGTACTTAGCGTTAATCAATTGTTTCGTCTAAAGATTGAATTAATTCATCTGCGTTGGTGAAGTGTTATTATAGAAAAGGAGATAGTTTTAAGCTATCTCCTTCTTTTTTTTCAGAGATTAAAACCCCGAAAATTAAAGGTCTGCAATCCTGTAGAGCCATATAATTTTAAATCTAAATCGTCCCGTTGATTTAATTTTATGTAAATGTACAAATACAACAGCGAGTTATTATGATATGTTTAGCCCTTTTTTGTTTAAATTGATAAATGTCAATATTATAAACGTAATTATCTGATAATGAGTTATTATTTGGCGTTATTATTCTGATTCAGTTTAATATTTCAGTTATTGTTTTTTTTGTTAAAATTGATACACTACTGGATAATGCAATTATTCAAATCTAATAAATCGCTAGATTGTATATATTGATCTACAAGGCTATGGAGGTGTAGCATTAACATCATTATCTAATTCGTTGGTTTACCAACTACCCAACGATTGCTCATGCATTTATAACATTTGTATCGTTTAAATTCAAGAAAGAAGAGCAATTTTTTCATCAAGAATGTACGAGGAATACGTTCAACGTCTGAATAATCTCCCTTACCACAAGGACATAACCGTACCTGATTATTGATAGCTGTTAAATGGCTTTGATTGTTTTGCATGCGTAGTTGCTAATCTTAAGAAGTTAAGGATAGGGACGACCTTTGATTAAATTTAAAGAATTAAAAATTATTTTGAAATAAGTAGTAAGTAAAATGTGAAGTTTCAATCTAAATATGTAAACCTAGCATCATCATCTAAACCTATGAGTTGTTGCATCGGTTTAAATTGCTATTTCGTTGTTCGTTTTGCCAGTTAAGATCTTCCCAGATTCTAATTCATAAATCATATTCATTATGAATTCTCAGTTTAAAATTCGAATTTAGATTTTAGTCAATCGATATTTTGTTACTGCAATAATGAAATATTCCAAATCATCCTTTTATGAAAATGAATTCCAAAAAACTTACTGCATTTGCAGCAATTATATTTTTTTTTCTATCGAGCTTTTCTATTATCTTAATTAATGTTAAAAGGGATAAACCGAAAACTGCTAATAAAAAGCCCAATATTTTGCTCATTATGGCCGATGATATGGGCTATTCGGATATTGGCTGTTATGGAAGTGAAATCAAGACGCCAAACCTCGATAGATTAGCCCAGAAAGGAATTCGATTTAAGGAGTTTTATAATGGCGCAAGATGTTGCCCAACTCGAGCATCGTTAATTACAGGTTTGTACCCGCATCAAACAGGTATTGGGCATATGAGTAATGATCCTGAAGATAGCACGGCCTTTAATTATGGCACGCCGGCGTATCAAGGTTATCTAAATAAAAAGTGTGTTACCATTGCTGAAGTCTTAAAGTCTTCGGGGTATGAAACCTTAATGTCGGGAAAGTGGCATTTAGGTTATCATGGAAAGGAGAAATGGCCACTGCAACGAGGCTTCGATAAATACTATGGAATTTTAGCTGGCGCAACCAATTATTTTAATCCATCGGGGGCGAGGGGATTAACCTTAATGGATGAAGTTGCAGAACCAACGGGCCAGAACTATTACACAACTGATGCCTTTACAGATTATGCAATACAATTTATCAAGGAAAATCGGCAGCAAAACACCAAACCATTTTTTATGTATTTGTCTTACACCAGTCCTCATTGGCCTTTAAATGCATTTAAAACCGATATTGATAAATACCGTGGTAAATATAAAATGGGTTGGAACAAACTGAGAACAGAGCGTTTTGCCCAGATGAAGAAAATGGGTATTATCGATCAGAATGTGAAATTGAGTTTGCAAGATGGTGCAGATTGGGATAAACTTAGTGATGAACAAAAAGATGAAATGGATTATCGAATGGCGATTTATGCAGCCCAAATAGATAGAATGGACCAAAATATCGGTAGGGTTTTAAGTGAGCTAGAAAAATCAGGGCAGTTGGATAATACCTTAATTATGTTTTTATCAGATAACGGTGCCTGCGCTGAGGGTGGAAACTTAGGAATGGGCTTAAAGGAAAACCTAGGAACTAAAAAGGGTTATGCATTAAGCTACGGTCAATCGTGGGCCAATGCGTCGAATACGCCATTCCGAAAATTTAAACATTGGGTTAATGAGGGTGGCATTAGCACGCCACTCATTGTTTCTTGGCCAAAATCAATAGCAAAAAGCCTAAATGGAAAATTTGCCAATCAATATGGTTTTCTGCCAGATATTATGGCGACCCTAATAGATGTTGCTGGAGCGAAATACCCAACAACTTATCAGGGAAACAACATTATGGCACTCGAGGGCAAAAGTTTAGTTCCGGCAATTTTGGGTAAAGAGCAAACGATTCATCAAGAGCCGATATTTTGGGAACACGAGGGAAATTCCGCAGTTCGTTTAGGTAATTTTAAATTGGTAAAGGAATTTAAGAATGTTAATACAGACCGATGGGAACTGTACGATCTTGCTAAAGACCGTTCTGAAGTAAATAACCTTGCGACTCTAATACCCAAAAAAGTAAAAGAACTTTCCCAAGCATATGGTAAATGGGCTAAAATGGTTGGTGTTTTACCTTACGATGAAGTGCTTAAATTTAGAAAGAATAAGCAAAAAAAGGAATAACTGCTCCACAAATCAAAATCGTAATTAAATAACTTTTTTGTGAAAATTGCAGTTGTTAAAACGATTTAGTTATTTTCGTTAAATGTATGATGAGATACTTATTCCTTAAAATGAAATCAAAAAAAATATTCCTATCACTTGCCATTCTATCAGGATCAGCACTAATTATCTTAAGTGCCTTTGATAAGATTACAACAAAAAAAAATACTGAAGTTAAGCCAGAACGACCAAATATCGTAGTTATTTTGGCTGATGATTTGGGTTTTTCTGATGCTGGCTGTTACGGTGGAGAAATTCGAACTCCCAATTTAGACTTCCTTGCAAATAATGGTTTGCGCTATAGGGAGTTTTACAATACCTCGAGGTGTTGTCCAACAAGGGCCTCATTACTAACAGGTTTATACAACCAACAGGCTGGAATTGGTAAAATGACTGAAGCAGAAGATGAGCCTGGTTATATTGGCAGATTGGCTGATAACTCCGTAACTATTGCTGAGGTTTTAAAAACAGCTGGTTACAATACAGCTATGTCTGGTAAGTGGCATGTTTCAAATACTATTGTCCAAAAAAATCCAAAAGAGCAATTGGATTGGCTTAATCATGAAAAAGATTATGGAGATTTCTCTCCAATTAGTCAATATCCAACAAGCCGTGGCTTTGATAAATTTTTTGGCACCATTTGGGGTGTTGTAGATTTTTTTGATCCATTTAGTTTGGTTAACGGAACAAAGCCAATTAAAACAGTTCCCAAAGATTACTATCAAACCGACGCCATTAACGATACAGCAGTTGCTTATATTAATTCGTGGAAAAAAACCAACAAGCCATTTTTTCTTTACGTTTCTCAAAATGCACCACACTGGCCATTACAGGCAAAGCCAGAAGATATTGCAAAATATAAAGATACTTACAAAGGTGGTTGGGATGTTATCAGAGAGGCGAGGTATAAGAAAATGGTTAAACTAGGACTTATAGATTCAAATACTACAAAACTTTCTAAGCCAATTGATCGAAACACCACTTGGGCAAATAATCCCGATAAAGTTTGGGATGCCGAAGCTATGGCCGTACATGCTGCTATGATTGATAGAATGGATCAAGGTATTGGAAGAATTATTGATGCATTGCGTAAAACTGGAAAGTTAGATAATACCATAATTGTTTTCCTATCAGATAATGGCGCCAGTCCTGAAAATGCAGCTGCTTACGGACCAGGTTTCGATCGTCCAAGCGAAACACGAACAGGATCTCCGATTATTTATGCAACAAAGAAACAAGCAATACCTGGCCCTCAAACCACCTATAGTTCAATTGGTAGGGTGTGGGCAAATGTAGCGAATACGCCTTATCGTTACGCAAAAGAGCAATCTTTTGAAGGTGGAATTCATACACCTATGATCGCGTTTTGGCCAAAAGGGATAAAAGCTAAAAAGGGAGGTTACAGTAATCAGGTCGGTCATGTAATGGATTTTATGAAAACTTTTGTTGATTTGGCTGGAGCAAAATATCCAACAAACTTTAGAGGAAAGGATATTCTCCCTACAACAGGTATAAGTTTAGTTCCATCTTTTGATGGTAAACAAAATGCGGGGCACACAAATTTATTTAATGAGCATTTTGGTGCACGATATGCGAGATCTGGAAGTTGGAAATTAGTCTCGCTTAGTGGCGATACCACTTGGCATTTATACGATCTATCCAAAGATAAATCTGAAGTAAATGATCTTGCCGGCCAAAATCCCGAAAAAGTTAAGGCACTCGAAAGTTTATGGAAACAATGGGCAAACACTAACCAAGTGTTTCCAAAACCCGGGGCAAAGAAATAATTTAACTATCAAGAATGAAAAGATACCTATTTTTAGCAGCATTTTTATTTTGCTGTCTTACTTCCTTTAATACTGTATTTGCGGCAACAGTTGATACTGTTTTAACTCAAAGCAAGATAATGAGGAAAGATATTAAGGCTGTAGTGATAAAGCCTGCAAGTTACAGCGCTGATAAAAAATTCCCTACACTTTATCTTTTACATGGTGCTGGTGGAAAATATTCAGAATGGTTAAATAAAACACCAGATAGGGAAACTGTGAAACGCTTATCCGATGCCTATGGAATTGTAGTGGTTTGCCCCGATGGAGGAGCTACAAGTTGGTATTTTGATAGCCCAGAAGATTCTACTTATCAATATGAAACTTATATAACATTCGAATTGGTGGCTTATATCGATAGCCATTACTCAACTATAAAAGATCGAACGGCTAGGGCTATAACTGGTTTAAGTATGGGTGGCCATGGTGGATTATACTTAGGTTTTCGACATCAAGACGTTTTTGGTGCCTGCGGAAGTATGAGTGGAGGTGTAGATATCCGACCATTTCCAGAGAACTGGGATATTTCAAAGCGTTTAGGTAAATATAGCGAACATCCAGATCGTTGGGAAACAAACACAGTAATAAACTTAACACACCTTTTAACACCAAATAAGCTGGCTATCATTATAGATTGCGGAAACAATGACTTCTTTTATAAAGTAAATGTTGATTTACATGACAAACTGCTAGATAGAAATATTCCACACGATTTTATTATTAGACCAGGTGGTCATACTTGGGAGTATTGGGACAATGCCATCAATTATCAAATGTTGTTCTTTAGCAGGTATTTTAATAGGTCAAAATCGTAGTAATGTCATTCTAATCTTTTAGTGTTGGCTAAAGGTCATTTGTAGAAAGATAAGGTGAATTTAGATTTTCAAAGGATATTTTTGTGGCAATAGATTATAAAATCTTATTTATCCATGGAAATCTCCTCATTAAAAAACATACCTTACTCCGTACTCGATCTCGCAACTGTTTTAGATGGATATACTGCTGCCGATACTTTTAAAACTAGTCTTGAGTTGGCTCAACAATCTGATGCTTTAGGCTATACACGTTATTGGTTTGCCGAGCACCACAATATGGCTGGAGTTGCCAGTTCTGCACCATCATTATTAATCGGTTTTATTGCTGGCGGAACGACCAGGATTAGAGTAGGTTCTGGTGGTATCATGTTACCAAATCATGCTCCACTAATTGTAGCAGAGCAATTTGGTACATTGGCATCGCTATATCCAAACCGAATAGATTTAGGTTTGGGTAGAGCGCCTGGAACTGATCAGGTAACGGCAATGGCGATAAGAGGAGAGAATTTTAATTCTGCACATAGTTTTCCGCGAGATGTAGATAGGTTACACCAGTTGTTTTCGGTTGATAATCGATATTCGACCGTTAGGGCAATTCCGGGCGAGGGGTTAACTATTCCAATCTGGATATTAGGTTCTAGTACCGATAGCGCAAGATTGGCAGCAGAAAAAGGCTTACCCTATGCCTTTGCAAGTCATTTTGCGCCCGCTTATTTCGAACAAGCAATATCCATTTATCGCAATAATTTTAAACCCTCTCAATTTCTAGAAGAACCTTACGTTATGGCATGCGTAAATGTAGTTGCTGCCGATACCGATGCAGAAGCAGAACGTTTATCGAGTTCGGTAAAACGTATGTTTTTAGGGGTAATAACAGGAAAAAGAGAATTGCTAAAACCAGCCGTTGAAAACATTAATCAGCATTGGGATCAGTTAGAAAAAGAAGCTGTTGAACAAATGTTATATTATTCTTTCATTGGTGGCAAGGATACGATTAAGCAAAATTTAGAAGAATTTGTTTCTAAATATGGTGTTAATGAAATTATGAGTACATCTCATATTTATAATCACCAGGCAAAATTACATTCTAATAAACTTTTTGCCGAGGTTATGAATTAATGTAATCTCGCTAATCATCATTAATCAGAATGGAACCTAAAAATGTATAAATTCGGTTCCATTCCTTTAGGTTATTTGATGGATATCCTTTATCGATTGATAGCCAAGCTTACGGTAACTTTCGAATTGCGCTTCATCAAAAAATTGATCTCCTGTTGATTGCTGCGGAAATTTATCATTGGCCAGGTAATATTGGCGGATATCTACACTTTCCTTGCCTGTTAGAGCCGTTTTAACATAAATTATTTTTCCCGATGGTATTTCATCGCCGGGGTATCTAACTGTACCTTCAACCGTATGGCTTTCTACAAAACCAGTATCCTTATTTTTTTCGATAATCTTTGTCAGGTTTATTTTAATCTCTACACCAAAATCTATCCTACAGCGACGAATTGCATTTGCCAAACCCTCACATGTTGCTTGCACATCCTCTTCAGCATCGCAAAGCAAAATGTAACTACATCTTCTACGCACCAGCTCATAAATACCCATGTTGTCAAAATGGCCACCATCAGAGAGGCAAACGTAATCCTTATTAATATCTGATTTTCCAATCATATCATAAATTAAATATGCTAATCCGGAAGTTGGATCAGATCTTTTCCATCTACCTAGTCTTGTATTTCCAATCCATCGGCCCAAGCGAACATTAAAAATGGTAAGCAAGAAAGCTGTTGGTGCCGATGAATGGTAGCCCATGTTTGGATTTACGGCTGCTCCAGAAACGGCCATTGCAGTACCCAGAGTTGGTCCGTCTGGTTCCGAAAAATCTTTGGTGGGCCGGTAACCATATTGAAATATTCCATTCCTGGTATCAGCTGCGGAACGTGTCGAACTGAAGTCGTAACCACAGTAAAGTGGCGAAAAGGTAAATGATTCTGCCTTGCGATCTTGTCTGTCCAACTCCGATACCGTAGAAGCATTTAGCGCTGTATTTAAAATTGGATATGGCCCTTCGTAACCATTTCCTGCTGTTAATGAAGCTATTTTAATATCATCCTGATTATCGAAACCTGTAAAATTATTGGCTGTACTTTCCCTGTCTGTTCTTCTTCTAGTGGCACCAAGATAAGCCCTAGTTAGCCTATTTCGATAAAAATGATGCAGGCTAAATTCATTTACACCAAGGCGATAACTGAAAAACATGGTGATGACGAATAAGGCGATAGTCAAGATAAAATACCTTAATTGTTGCTCCTCATCAGAATGTTCATGCATTCCAATCAGTTTTCTAAAAGCATCGAGTGCTGTTGAACCGAGTAGTAAAAAGCCAATCATAAATAAGTATGGTGCAAAGCGTATAAATATTTCAGTAAAATTTAGTCCGCTATTTTGCTTGCTTTCGGCGGTGGATTTTGATTTAAAGGCTAGCTTTACAGCTACGCCAATAATTGCCCCCCAGCCACCAAATATTGCTGGTACCAAAACTGAATATTTTGAGTAATAGTAGCTCAAGGCATCGGGCAGAACTAGTGCCCCTGCTGTTATAATAATCCAAATTAAGATGAATCTGTGAATTACTGCACCCAATCTGCCCCACCATTCCCTTCTTTCATCTGGAAATAAGTTTCCCATTAATAACATTCTGATGATTACACTAAGGGTGTAAGTTTCTAATATCAAAGGTAGTCCCAAAATGAAAATTAATTTTTGCGGTAAATATTGGATCACAGTACTAACTTCCTTTAACATTGACATTATTTGCCAGCAAATGGTAAGCAAAAATGCACCAAAGCAACTTGCTGCGGCAGATGAGATAAATACCCAAAGCCAAAACCAGGCTTGTTGGTTGGCAAACCTACTTCTTAAATAATATCGACCGAAAAAAGCTAGGATTAACATTGCGATTAAAGCTGCCAACGCTGTCGGATAAATGATGGTATTTTTATCAAAACTTGCTGAGTTTAAAAAGGGTAACTCGCTTTTCATCCATGCGCTAATTAAAAAGCTCGATGCTGCGGCCCAAAATAAGAGTAAGGCTGGCATGTATTTGCTCGAACCGAATTTGTATTTACTTGGTGGTGCATATTCTCGATCGTATAGGCGCATTCCTGATGAAGTAATGGCAGCACCGATGCATAAGATTAGAAATGTCCACCAGAAGAGTTGTTGAAAATGAAAGTTATTGGTGAAACTGATATTGTTCCAAAATTCGAAAACCAGTGCAATTGCCGATAACATCGAACAGAGCAATAGTACTAAAATGGCCTGATTAATTAAAGTGTTTCTTAACCAGGTTAATCCCATGGTCCAAGAATCAGCAGACATGATCCCTGTATTTGGCGAAAGGTAATTGCTATACATCCTTAACCACCTAATTGGGCGAACTTCTTCTGCCATTGGATCGGCAGATTCCCTAGAATTTAAAAGCAAGCTTAATTGATCTATTGAACCTACTCTTTTGAGCCAGGAAATAAACCATGAACCGATGTAGCCACCACCAGATACCGTAGAAATAAAATCGTAAGAATGCAGTTGTTTCATTTCCGATAATTTTTGCAATACACCAAGGTTAAATGTAGCAGATCGAATTCCACCTCCGGAAAATGCAATTCCCCTTAACTTCATTTGTTTGGCCCGTTCTAGCGGATCGGAAATATCATTAATCTTTTTTGCAGCTAAAGCAGAGAGGTTTTCTGGTAAAAATTTCCTCAGTGTTCTTGACTTATCAACCTCATCCAATTCTTGATTAAGTAAGCTTTCAAATGGAACGGCAACTTCCTCTAATTCTAAAGCAGCCATCAATTTCTTTTCATCTTCTAAAAACTCAATGGCTTTCGCTTTTCTATCCTTAGTAGGGTTGTTCCACCATTTGGTATAACTTATTTCGTTTCGAATGTATTTATCTTCCTTTTTCTCCTTAAAACGGGTAGCTCCATTTCCCCAAACCTGATATAATCTTTGATTATAGGCGTTTGCTTTTTCTGCTCCTAGTGCCAAAATAACTAACAAGGGCATATACTCTAAGGCATTTGTAAGCGCTGTTCTGTGCTGTGGATATTGATATAATATTTTTCTAAAATGTTGTCGCCAGGCATAAGGATTATCGGGAGTATTTAAATTTTCATTTTTTACTACCTGTTTATTTGTCGTAACCGACTGATCTTCTAATTCATACACCTCGATTATTACCTTAATCTTCGAGAAGAAAAACGATACCACAACATCTTCATTCTGTGGACAATTCCACATCAGTACATTTATACGTTTAATAACACCAATGTTAACAGATTTGGCCTTGTAAGGTTCCGAATTTAGATCTAGAAGATTAATGGAAACCTGAGTAGAACTGATGTTGGTTTCCAAGCCGATTAATTTGCAAACATCTTGATAAACGCATAGAAATGAAACCGCATGCGAGCTTAGATCGGTAAAAATATCCATAATTATTTTAGATAGGAGATGATGAATAACCAGTTAAGAATGGATTTCCGAGATAAATATTTTACAGCTAACTGGTATTGCGATAATTTCGGCAGATTAAAAAGTAGAACTTAGTTTTAGTTCCTCGTTTGTTATAGTTAAAGCTAATAAACAAAAACGGAATAACGAAATGATTTTTTTGATCAATAAATTGTTAATCAGTATTTTACATTGTTTGTAAACTGGTGAACAATTTGCCATACAGCGAAAGTGAGGATATTGCCTATCTCCTAAATTATATTAATGTTTTAAGTAAAATATCTAAATCATTTGCAGTTCTTGCATTATAAAGCTGATATTTAAGCATGAGAAAAATATTCCTATTGGCTGTAATTCTAATTTTTTCACTTTTTTTTAAAAAATCCATGGCACAAAATACTCCGGCAGTATTAAATCATATTGCAGTTTATGTAATTGATTTAAATAAATCGACCACATTTTATGAAAGTGTTTTCAATCTTAAAATAATTCCTGAACCTTTTAAGGATGGCAAACATACTTGGTTCTCTTTGGGTAGTGCTGGTGCGCTGCATCTTATCCAAGGCGCTAAAAGCAATCTAGTTTTCGATCGCAATGACCATCTATGTTTTAGTGTCCCATCAATCGATGATTTTATTAAAAAATTACAGGTTAAGGCAATCAGTTTTGAGGATTGGGGCGGAAAAGTAGGTGCAATTAATCATCGGGTAGATGGTGTTAAGCAGATTTATTTTAAGGATCCTGATGGGCATTGGCTGGAGGTTAACGACGCGAAGTAAATTTTTTACTACGCATAAACTTCTTCGTTAATCAAAGCTTATATTTAAATCTTATCCCATTGTTTTATGAAAGTTTACCTTTTGAAGTCTTATCTCCTCCCTGTTTTATTCATTTTAACTACAGGATTTGCACAAGCACAGCAAGAGCAGGCCGAAGCCGATTTCAAATCTATTATGCAAAAGTTTAGTGCCGTTGGTACCTCGGTTGCAATCGTAAAAAAAGGTAAAATTATTTACACTCACTCTTTCGGGGCCAAAGATCTAGACAATAAAACTCCACTTACCGATCAAGACATCTTTAGAATTGCATCCATATCAAAATCATTTTCTGCTACCTCAATTATGCAATTGGTAGAAGCTGGCAAACTTTCGGTTGATGATGATTTTGGTGATTTGGTGGGTTTTAAAATTAGAAATCCAAAATTTCCTGATCAAAAAATAACCTTAAAAATGGCGCTCTCGCATACTTCCAGTTTAAATGATTCTCAGGGTTATTTAAATCTTGATTTAATTAATCCAGAAAAAAACCCAAACTGGGCTAAGTGTTATAATGATTATGCACCAGGGAGTAAGTTTAATTATTGCAACCTCAACTTTAACCTAATCGGTACCATTATAGAAAAAAAATCTGGTGAGCGTTTCGATAATTATGTAAAAAATCATGTGCTTAAACCACTTGGACTTTATGGTGGTTATTGCATTGATTCTTTAGACAGCACTCGTTTTGCAAAGCTATACGAATACCATACCGATACAAAGAATTTTACAATTGCATCGGCTGCTTATGCACCCCGCAGAACTGAAATCGAAAATTATGTAATGGGATATAGTACACCCATTTTTTCACCTACAGGTGGTATGAAGATTTCGGCAACAGATTTGGCAAAGTATATGATCATGCACATGAATTACGGCACCTCAAATGGTGTGAGAATTATATCAAAAAAAAGTTCCAAACAAATGCAAACAGCACTTTCACCAGATGAGGGTTACGGTTTTGCAATTCGCAGTGCCAATAATTTTATTCCAGGTGTTAAATTAAAAGGCCACACAGGTTCTGCGTATGGCCTTTATAGTACAATGTTTTTTAATCCAAAAGAAAAGTTTGGTATTGTTGTTATAACAAATGGGATAAATGCGACTTATACCGATGACTTTCCTGATTTTAGCAGGGCAGCAGTAAATAGTTTATACCAAAATTTTATTAAATAAAATACCCATGCCTTAATTATTGGCAATGGATTTCAAATCAAACAGTCTTAGTATTGTAGTAGTTCAGTTTCAAACTAAACCTTATATTACATTACTATTGATTCGCAAATTGTTGATAATAGCTTCCAGACTTTATTTTCTCTAAGCTTAAATATTCTTTTAATCTAGAAAATTCCATGCTTTGAACAGCTTTTATAGCTGATTTTAATTTTTCGCTTGTTACACCAAGCCTTGTAGCCCAGTAATTACGATCTTGTTCATCAGCAATTTCGATAAATTCTTTTCTGGCGTTCATTGAGGTTAGTTGCTGTTCCATAAGTTTATATATTGGCTGTTCTATACAACAATTATTTAAGCAATTTAGTTTTGTTGCTTTTAAGTTTTTTTAAAATAAATAAATGAGGTAAAAAAAAATTATAATTTAAATATTTAGCTGAAAGGTTTTAATATCCGTTTACATAACGGCTGTTAAAACCTTTTTTGCTATCAAACTGTTTTAAAAGCGTTATAATCAAAATAATTATGGATGATAAACAAAAAACAGGTGGTGCTGATCGATCTCGAATCAACATCAATGAGGCCTATGAATTAGATTATTGGTCAGAAAAATTCGGTATCAGTAAAGATAAACTTAAAGCAGCAGTTCAGGTTGTTGGCACATCAGCAGTAGGTGTAGAGGATTATCTAAAAAAGTAAATCGATTAAGATATGAGTCTGGAAAAGTATGTTGCTAAGCGAGATTTCTCTAAAACAGCCGAACCGAAGGCAGGAAAGAGTAAAAATGATAATAAATTGCTTTTTGTAATTCAAAAACATGATGCATCCCGGTTACACTATGATTTTAGGCTTGAGATGGATGGTGTCTTAAAAAGCTGGGCAGTTCCGAAAGGTCCATCAACTGATCCGAAAACCAAACGCTTAGCCATGATGGTTGAAGACCATCCTTTCGATTATAGAGATTTTGAGGGAATCATTCCAAAAGGAGAGTATGGTGGAGGAACGGTAATCGTTTGGGATGAGGGAACTTACGAGCCTATTGAAAAAATAAAAGGTAAAAAGGCCCAAGAAAAACATTTACTTAATCAATTAAATGATGGCTCTTTAAAAATTATTCTTCACGGAGAAAAACTTAAGGGAGAATTTGCGCTTGTTAAAACTCATGGAATGGGTGAAAATGGTTGGTTGCTTATCAAGCATAAGGATGATTTTTCATCAATGAAAGATATTACCAAGCTCGATAAATCGGTACGTTCTCAAAAAACAATTGAGCAGATGGAAAAGACATCTGAGAAGGTTTGGATAGAAGGTAAGGAACAAGACATTAAAGCACCCAAGAAAAAACTAGAAAAAAAAAGTAAAAATGAACTTGTACAAGTTGGAGGGGAAACCGAAATCAATACCAAGATTTTACTCAAGAACGCCCCAAAATCTCCCATACCGAAAGGGATTAAACCAATGCTTGCCACATTAGTAGATGAACCCTTTGATGATGATGAGTGGCAATATGAAGTGAAGTGGGATGGTTACCGTGCCCTTGCTTTTCTAGATAAGCAAAAAGTTGAACTGCTTTCTCGAAACAACAAATCATTTAACGAGAAATTTTACCCCATTTACGATTTATTAAAAGAATGGAAAATTAATGCGGTATTAGATGGCGAAATTCTGGTATTGAATGAGAAAGGGATTTCAAAGTTTGGTTCACTCCAAAATTGGCGTAGCGAAGCTGATGGCGAATTGGTTTTCTATGTTTTTGATTTACTTTGGTACGATGGTAAAAATTTAATGGAGCTTCCATTGTTTCAACGCCAAGCCATTTTAAATGAAATTCTCCCAACGGAGGATGATCGCGTGCGTGTGGGTAAAGCTTTTAAGGCTAGTGGAATCGATTTTTTTGCCGCTGCTGAAAAAATGGGTTTAGAGGGAATTATCGCAAAAAAAATTAACAGTACTTATGTGCCAGATAGAAGATCAAAAGAATGGCTAAAAGTAAAAGTCCACAAGCGGCAGGAAGTGGTTATCGCTGGTTTTACCAAAAATGATGATACCTCAAAATCTTTTAGTTCATTATTGCTTGGTGTTTACGAAAAGGGAAAATTACAATATGTAGGTAAAGTTGGAACTGGTTTTTCTGATAAATTACAAAAATCTATGCTGGAGCAATTCAAACCTCTTATTAAACAAGAAAGCCCTTTTGATGAAATTCCCGACGTTAATAAGCCATCGCGATTTAGGCCAAATCCGCCAAAGGCAAAAGCAACTTGGCTAAAGCCAGAATTAGTGTGTGAAGTTGCATTTACAGAGGTTACTGATGATGGAGTTTTTCGTCATCCATCTTTTCAAGGAATGAGAGAAGATAAAAAATCGAAAGATGTTGTTAGGGAAGTGGAAGCCTCAACCGATAAGATTGTTGAGGTTAAAGCTGACAAAGAAGATGTTCATGCAGCTGCGATAAAACCCCCGAAAGGAACAGAACCCAAAACACTGTTAAATCCCAAAGATGAAACTCAGGTTAGAAAAATAAAAGGACATGATTTAAAGTTTACCAACTTGAGTAAAATTTATTGGCCAGAGGATAAGGTTAGCAAAAGAGATATGTTTAATTATTATTATCAGGTTGCCGAATACATTCTTCCATACTTAAAAGATCGGCCTCAATCGCTCAATAGATTTCCGGGCGGTATTCATGGACCAAGCTTTTATCAAAAAGATGTAAAAGGAAAAGCGCCAGATTGGGCGAAAACATTTCCTTATGAAAATGGCGAGGGAGAAAAAAAGGAATACTTGGTTGGAACTGATGAGGCTTCCTTGCTTTGGATGGCTAGTTTGGGCTGTATTGAGATGAATCCTTGGTTCAGCAGAATTCAAAGTCCCGATAATCCTGATTATTGTGTAATAGATTTAGATCCTGATAAACATACTTTTGATCAAGTGGTAGAGGCTGCTTTAGAAACCAAAAAAGTGTTAGATGCTATAGAAGTTCCGAGTTTTTGTAAAACGTCTGGATCTACTGGAATGCACATTTATATTCCGCTAAATGCAAAATACACTTACGATCAAAGTCAAATGTTTGCGAAAATTGTAGTTAATCTTGTCCATCAGCAAATTCCCGATTATACATCCTTAGAACGGATGATTTCAGCTCGTAAAGGAAAAATGTATTTAGATTTTTTGCAAAATAGGCCAGGGGCAACAATTGCGGGTCCTTATTCTTTAAGACCTAAAATAGGTGCAACAGTTTCTATGCCTTTGCATTGGGATGAAGTTAAGCCTGGATTAAAAATGAAAGATTTTAATATTTTTAACGCCATCGAAAGATTAAGGGCTGAAGGCGATTTATTTAAAGGCGTTTTAGGAAAAGGAATCGATTTAAAAAAGGCAATTAGTAAAGCAAAAACCATTTTTGGATAAATTACTCTGATCTTTTATGGCTTTGATTATATTTGAAAAAAAATATAAAAATGATAGCTCACCACGTTTTATTCTGGCTTAAGGCCGATACCACCGAAGATCAAAAAGTTGCTTTCCGCAAGAGTTTGCAAACATTAGAAAATATCGAAGTTGTAAAAACTTTTCACGTAGGTACGCCAGCCCAAATCGAGCGTGCTGTTGTAGATACTACCTACACTTTCAGCCTAGTATTGTTTTTTGAAGATATGGATGCTCATGATATTTACCAAGTTCACCCTTTACATAAAGCCTTTCTAGATGAATTTAGGATTTACTTTGAAAAGGTTGTGATTTACGACGCAAATTAAATTATAATATTTCTAAAAAAGCTGAATTTTGATTCAGCTTTTTTTATGATAAATAATTGGATAACAATAGTTAAAACCACCCGAATCGTACTTATTTGTAAGTATTTTGTATTTCATTAAAACCAAACAATTTTCCATTGCGTAAATATTTACCTAACCGCAAAACTCATGGAAAAGCTAACAAAATTTATCAAGAGAAGTTCTATAAATAAAATTCAGTTAGAGAACATTCGCATAGGAGATTTCGTTTCGGACGAATATGGAAAAAGTGGCAAAGTAGATAATATTGAAAAGGTACATTGCCATAGAGAATTACATTACTATTTTCATTTAGGCAAATCTGGAACAATTTTAATCATTCTGTAATTGCTAAATAATTGGTTATATTAGGTTTATGAAGATTAAGTTATTAATAATTGCATTGGTGTTTTCGATTTTCCAAACGGCTTCTGCACAGAAATTTAAAGGAAACTTCGCCATAAAAAACGTGCAAAATGGTATGCTTTTACGTATTAAGGATGCAAGTAATAAAAACGGAACACCGTTAGTTGCTTACGATCCCCAGAACTGGAAATGCATGACCTGGAATTTTATCTCAGCAGATAGCAATACCTACCAATTAAAGAATTTATTTACTGGCAAAACCTTTCAGCCAAAACAAGGAGAGGAGATTAAATTATTGGAAGAGCAACCCATTATCTTGGGTAATGATAAACAGCAATATACGTTTGAGGCTGCTGGAAAAGATATTTACTTCATTAAACTTAAAGGAACAAGTCTCTAACTTACTCCAGCCGATAAAAATGGAGCAACTAATTCTGACATTATCTTGGCTAAAAAAACGAAAACCAAAGAACAGCTTTGGTCTATTTATGAACAAGCCCCAACCATGTAATAACACATTATAAAATTAAACCCCGAATCATGTTTTAAGTGAATCGGGGTTTTTTTATGTCGATTTATCTAGAACTTATAAGAGAGCGTTGTTAAGAATTGTCGAGGAGCAATCGGGTTCACACTGTAATTCTCGTGAACAAAATAATTCAGTTCATTGGTAATGTTAGATACTTTGGCAAGAATGGAGAACTTATTCCAATTATACCCTGCAGAAAAATCTAGGGTGGTAAACGCACCTAATGGAATCAATCTTAATGATGCTGCATTTTTAGCGTCGTTCCATCCACCATTACGTTTTCCAGTATAAAATGCTGATGTTCCTAGTTTCAAACCTTTAACAGCTCCACTTTGGAAAGTGTAGAATAGAGTTGCATTTGCAGTATTTTTAGTCGTTCCTACTAAGCGTACATTTTCAATCATCCCAGTTACATCAGCTGTATTGGTGTAGCGCATGTAGTTATAGCTGTAGCCCATTAAAAAATTTAATCCTTTCGCTAAATTACCTGTTATATCCGCCTCAAAACCATCGCTGGTGGTCTCGCCGTTCAATTGTCTAAAAACTGAACTTGTAGTTCCATCAGGTAAAATAGCAGCTTGTGATATGTTACCATTAATAATTTTATAGTATGTTAAGTTGGCCGTTAATTTACCACCAAAGAAATCATTTTTTACGCCAACCTCATATTGATCAACCATTGATGGAGCCAATGCTTGGCTATTAACATCAATACCAGAGTTAGGGATGAAGTTATTCGCATAACTTACATACATAGAAATGGTTTTTAATGGTTGATAAATCAATCCGACTTTTGGAGAAAAAGCATCATCAAATTTGGTAGCTCCTGGCGCAACAACGCCACTTTCCAAATTTAATGCCTGCGAGCTCGCAGTTTTTTGATCGGTATATCGTACACCAGCCAATACCTTAAACTGTTCAGTAACCTCAATCAAATCCTGAACAAAAGCACCATATCTGTAAACTGGAGCTAGCGTTTGGGTAATAGCAAAAGCTTCTGGCATTACACCAGAACCATAATAGGTGTTAGGATCGAATAAGTTTACATTGCCATAGTTTAGCGCTGTGATGTATGTGCCATTGGGATTTTTACCATAAGCAAAAGCATTACTGGTAACTCTCGATTGATCAGCATCTACCCCAACTAATAAAGTGTGCTTAATACGGCCAGTATTAAAACTGCCATTTAAGTTAATTTGTTGGTTATAGGTATATTCCTGACTTATCGTTCTAGCTAAGTTTCTTGATGCAACTCCAGATGAGTTTGCCTGAATACGCTCAGATCCATAATAATTACGATTATAAGATTGAAATGAACCCAACGCATTTAGCTTCCAGTTTTCATTAAATTTATGCGTTAAGTTTGCTTGTGCAGTTGCCGTATTGGTTTTGTTATAAGCCCAAGGAGTATTGATGAATTTTTCACGCCCATAATCAATTATCTGGCTATTTACCGATCCTACACCAAAATCTGGCGTGTAATCGCTTTTTAAATAATCACCCTGAACCAATACTTCTGTTTGCTCGCTTATTTTATATAATAATGATGGATTAACATAAAACCTTTTTGATTTTACAAAATCTCTGAAACTACCAGCATCTTCGTAAGTACCAATGGCTCTGAACGCTAATTTGTTTGAAATCGGACCATAAATATCAACAGTAGGTTTGTATTGACTATTGCTTCCAGTTCTCATTAACACTTCACCACCATACTCAAATTTTGGTTTTTTGGTTACCATGTTTACCACTGCACCACCACTAACACCACCATAAAGTAATGCTGCGCTTCCTTTTAAAACCTCTACCGATTCTAATGTACTTGCTTCAGGGCTTCCTCCGATGGTAGTTCTAGCACCGTTTTTAAAAACATTGTTCGATCCCAGGCTGTAGCCTCTTGCATAGAAATTTTCGCCAACCGAACCACGATTTGCACCTAATGCTACACCGTTAACATTCTTCATAATGTCGCCCAGGCTGTTAGCTTGTTGATCAGCAATTACCTGAGTGCCAATAATTTGAACGGCTTGAGGAAGATCTCTTGGCGCAATTGCAATTTTACCAAGGTTAATTGGCTTGCTATTAGGTGTTTTATATCCATTAATTGCTACTTCATCAAGTTGAGAGGTAGATTGAGCCAGTGCAAATGAGATTTCTGCATTTTGTCCGGCAATTACTGATACTTCTTTTTCTTGAGTAGAAACGCCAATTGCAGAAGTTTTAATAAAATATGTTCCTGGAGATACATTCTTGATTAAGAAATTTCCTTTCTCGTCTGTTTGAGTTATTTTT
The DNA here is from genome assembly GCF_004331675.1 of Pedobacter frigidisoli. GTDB lineage: Bacteria > Bacteroidota > Bacteroidia > Sphingobacteriales > Sphingobacteriaceae > Pedobacter > Pedobacter frigidisoli. The sequence goes on from NZ_SJSN01000002.1 coordinate 212,030, forward strand.
TTTGTGTTCTTTAAACCAACGCTAACATATGATGCTGGATTTCCGTCGCTTGTTTTAACAGTTCCTGATACTGAACCGTTTTTTGATTGTGCTTGAGCATATCCTGTTAGGGTTAGGATAACAACCAATACATTGAAAAGTAGGGTAATTTTTCTCGCCATTTTTATTTAGATTAATTCTTATTAGGCGCAAAAGAAAGGTAATTATATCAGATTAACAAATTATTTTTAATTATTCTAAATAAGATTAACGGCAAATACCACCAGTTGTAAATATTAAAATCAATCCTTTACGTATATTGAAGCATATTTTATTGATAAGCGATGTCGCAAAGCCAAGATCATTTTTATTCTAATCTTCCCATTCAAAAAATTCCTTTGCATCGATTATTGATTCAGGCTAAATTTTTCATTGATGTTCCGAGCGACTGGCATGTTATCATCACCGATATAAAAAGTTCAACTGTAGCTGTAAGTGCTGGTTTGCACGAAAATGTAAACCTTATTGCCACTGGAAGTATCGTAACTGTTTTGAACATTGCATTTAAGGCAAATATTGCTGTTCCATTCTTTTTTGGTGGCGATGGAGCAACTTTTATTGTTCCCACCAGTATTGTAAGTGATGCTATGAAAGCATTAATTCTCTACAGAAACAATACCTTGCAAAATTTTAATATCGATTTAAGAGCTGGAATTATTGCTGTTGAGGATATTTATAAAAATGGTCATGCACTCCGCATTAGCAGATTTAGTAGTTCTGAAATATTTTCAATTCCTATTGTTTTAGGTGATGGACTTGATTATGCCGAAAAGATAATTAAGGGCGATGATTACTTGTTATCTGGACATGATCAGGCAAGTGAAGAAATTGATTTAAGTGGAATGCAATGCCGATGGGATAAAATTGAGCCTCCAGAAAATAGCGAGGAGGTAGTAACTTTAATTGTGATTGCCAAAGATTGCACTAAGCAGCCTGAAATATTTAGTAGGGTAATTCGCCACTTGGATGAAATTTATGGAGCGCCAGAAAAAAGGCAACCAATTTCTATCCCGAAACTGATTTTTAGGACCAGCTTTAATAATCTAGGAAAGGAGATGAGGCATAGGCTGGGTGAAGTTAAGTTTTTTGAATTGATTAAAACTTGGGTGATTAATGCATATGGTTACATATATTTTCGAACCGATAGCGGTAAAAAATATCTAAAGCAGTTGGTCGAAATGTCTGATACCTTGGTTATTGATGGCAGAATTAATACTGTGATTACCGGAACTGAAAAACAACGTTTATCATTACAAAATGCATTGAATATTTTGGAGGATGAGGGCGAGATTGTGTATGCACTTTATGTAAGTAAAGAATCTGTAATGTCTTGTTATGTTAGAGATTTAGAGGATGATCATATCCATTTTGTAGATGGGGCAGAGGGTGGCTACACAAAAGCCGCTAGTGTTTTAAAACTAAAGCTAAAGAAAATGGCACAATAATTTTTACCGAAGAATATATATTATTGTAGATAAATATCTTCCGATTTATCGCGTTCAGAAATATTAACAGATTGTGGTTGAATAATTACGAATTTTATTACATCATATTCTGCCTTAATTTTATTCCTCAACCGATCTATGGCCTGAGTTAAATTTTCTGTATTTAACTTTGCCTCAAATGTTAAAATCATTACTAAAAGAACTTCCTTTGGCGATTGATAAGTTGATAAAATGCTTTTGACTTCAATTACATCATCGTCACTTTCCACCAATTCCTTTAATTTCTTTTGTGTTTCTGGAGTTAAACCTTCGCCCATTAATAGGCTTCTACTTTCTCTGGCTAGTATAAACGAAACGAAAATTAATAAAATGCCCACCAAAACCGATGCCAATCCATCAAGAAACGGCATATTTATATTGTGGCTTAAAACCATCAGTATAAATACAATAAGTAAGCCGAGTACAGCTGCTCCGTCTTCGAATAATACAAGAAAGCCCGATGGATCCTTACTTTTGATGATAGCTTTCCACCATGATAAACCTTTTCTGGTTTTATCAAATTCTTTAATGGCAATAATTAATGAAGCACCCTCAAAAACAAAAGACATCGCTAAAACAGCGTAGTTCCAACCCGGATTTACCAAGGTTTCTGGATGACGGATGTGTTCAACACCTTGCGAAATTGAAACTACTCCACCTAAACCAAAAATCATGATGGAAACTATAAAAGACCAGAAATACAGCTCTTTACCATAACCAAATGGGCGATATTTATCGGGCGGTTTGATACTTCGTTTTAATCCATATAAAAGTAGGAGTTGATTACTCGTATCAACGGTAGAATGAATTCCCTCCGCAATCATCGAAGAACTATTAGTAAAAGCTCCAGCAATGAATTTAGTAATTGCAATTAAAAGGTTTGCCGCTAAAGCACTGTAAATGGATTTATTGGCTCTTGCCATATTTAAGAAAGGTTAAAAAATTCAATTCTTACACAACTATCGATGGTTGAAATAATTGATTCTTTAACAGATTACTTAAGACAAAATCATATTTACGGTATTCGTAAGCCATTGCCATTTTACTCAATTTACCAAGTTCTTCAGCCTCGTTTGGGGTTAACATTTGCATTGAAGAAAGTAATGCAATTCTGTTGATTGTCAATTTGTAATTTGCGTCAGTTAAGATGGTTTCCATTATGTTATGTCAAATTTGATTTTCAAAAATCATCAATAGAACACATTATGCCTATTAAAAGTTTTAAACTGATGTGGAAACTTTTTATGCGCTCTAAAACTACTTACATAAGCATGTTTGGCTAATCGTTAATTAAAAGGGTAATCATTAAATCCTGGCTTTTTTAGTGATGATGTGTTCGCCATTGATCAATAGGAAATAAAAACAATCTTCGCTGGGATACTTAAAAACTATAATTCTGAATACCAAGCCTTTTTTAATTCCGAAAGTAACTTCATCGCCAATTTCTATGGAGTTAAGTTCGCTAGAAGTTGTACGATCTGTAATTCTCATATATGGCGAACATTATATTTTGCAGTAGGTTTTAAAAAACTATTAAATATTGCATATCTGATCCAACTTGATTACTAATAAATGTTAAAACTTTTTTATTCATAAAGGGGTTGAATCTGTATGAAAAACATGATAAGTATTTTAAAGGAAACAGCATTAGCTGATGATATAAAGGATGTAGAACAGGTTAGTGAAAATAGATTAAAGATTGTTTTGAACAAAGATGCCGATGTACATCGCATTGTTAGAAAGGTAAATGAAATTGACTCGGAATTTTGGAAAACCAGGGAGCCGATAAGTATGGAATACGTTTTTGAAGATGGAACTTCTGCAACGCTAGCTTAAGAATAAAGGTTTCATCCGCCTACCTAAAGCATTCTTTGTAGGAATGTAGCAAACTTTATTACAAATCTTTTGTCTTTAATACATAGGAAGAATAACTTATTAGTTTAGTTATTTGTAATGTTTGGGAGCTTGCAAATACAAAAGGTAGTCATTTACTTGGCTACCTTTTTTTATACCTTAAAATATGGATGATAGAACGGAATTGATATTGGGAATAATTTTTTTATTGGCTGGGATCTTTGTCTTTTACATCATCTTCAAATCTGATAGAAAAGATAGCCTTAAGTAATTTACATTTTATAAGTTATTGTTTTATAGCTGGTTGTCCCATTTTCTTCAATATTAGAAAGTGCGATTTCAGCGCAGTGAAAAATGTCGGGCTTTCATGATATGGAATATTATATTCCAAAGCTGTCTGTTTAACAATCTTCGAGATTTTTCCGTAATGAATGTGGCAGATTTTGGGGAAAAGATGATGTTCGATTTGCCTATTTAAACCACCAAGAAAGAAAGCTGCAAAAGGGCAATGCGTTGCAAAATTTGCTGTAGTTCGCATCTGGTGTTCTGCCCAAGCTTCTTCCATATTTCCGTGTTGATTAGGTGATGGAAAAATTGTTCCCTCAACTACATGCGCAAGTTGAAAAACTAGCCCCATGGTTAAGCCCTGTGCCAAATGCAAAACGATAAAGCCAATAATCACGTGCCACCATGGAATCGAAATAGTTAAAATTGGAACCGCCAGAAATAAAAAATAATAAAGAAATTTATAGAAGAACAAATTAAAATATTCAATCTTTGGGTGTTTATTTTGGCATGCACCAACACTTGCCTGAAAGAATTTTTTGTAATCTTTTCTAAAAATCCATGATAGAGATGCAAGGCTGTAAAGCGGAAATGCATACCATTGTTGAAAGCGTTGATAGGGTTTTAATTCATCCTTCTCAGCTATTCTAATTAAGCCAGGAGCAACCTCAATATCCTCATCATGCCCCGGAATATTGGTGTAAGTATGGTGAACAACATTGTGCGTAATATTCCAAACGTAAGGATTTGCACCAACCATGTGAAAGATAAAACTTAAACTGCTATTAACCGATTTACTGGAAGAAAAAGATCCATGTATCGCATCGTGGCAGATATTGAAACCAATAAAAGCACTCGTTACACCAAGCAGAATTGCCATTAAGATTAAAACTAACGTTCCTTGGAAAACAAAAAGTATCGAAAAATATAATCCTACAAAAATTGTTAAAAATAGAATAGCCTTAAACCACATTGCTTTATTGGCATGTGTACTTAAATCTTGTTCCTTAAAGCTCATTTGGACTCTCTTTCTAACTTCACCGTAAAAAGATGTTCCGGTAGAACATGGGAATTTTGCTTTTGATTTCATGGGGTTTATCTTCTTCTTCTCATTTTCGCGGACCAAAACTCCAGGATCAATAAGTCATTCTCTTAATTGCGCAAAGTACGCTTAGTTATTGTATAAACGTAATTAATAAGGAATTGGTTTCTTTTAGCTATTAAAAGAGAGGGAATTATGAGGCAATATCAAATTTTAATAAATATTTAAAAGTTGTTTTCTGACTAAAAATTTTAGCTTAAATTTGCCGAGCCCTAATTATAATTTATAGAATACCTTAAAAAGGTGGTTGATTTTCAGCATTGATGAGCAGTGAAGTAGAAAAAAATTATCCCTTAATTGATTTTAATGAAACTAATAGTTCCTTAAAAAGGGAGTTCTACAGAAAAGAATCAGCATGGCATCGAGATTGGAAACTAGCTTTTCCGCCATCATTTAGGGAAATTGGTTTTGTAGATGCTGCCAAAGGCGATTTTCATCGAGCTGATATATTTACACCATCTGGCTATACAATCGAATTTCAAAATTCTCCAATTACCTTGGCAGAATTGCAGAGTAGAGAAGCATTTTATCCAAATTTGATTTGGGTGTTAAATGGAAAAAAATTTAAGGGCTTCAGAGTGCTCAAGCATCTACCAGATGTTGACGATCCAAAGTTGAGGGATTATGAATTTTGTCAATCAGATCATCTTTCTATGCTCAGAAAAGCTGATGTGCAGCAAGGCTTATTAAATTCAAAAATCCTTAATTTTTATCATCCTGAATTAAAGGGAATAGCGTTTACCTCACACTACTATTCATTTTGTTGGAAAAAGCCACACAGTGTTTGGTATCAGGCAACCGCACCAATCATTGTAGATCTTGGCGGACACTTTTTGTACGAATTAAAGCAGCGCAAGCAGGTTTCTGGTAATTATGCATACCTAAAAATTTTAAGCAGAAAAACATTTATCGATCGTTATACACCTCCAGAATTTTAGATACGATATAATCATTATCCATTTTTGAGCGGGCATATTTTTAAATCTTTAAGTTGTGCTATTTAATTTTGGCTTAGCATTTGCTTAATGTTAAGGAAATATACCTTAATGAAGCGCTTATACTCCGATTTTTTTAAATGTGCAATTGTAGATGATGATCAATTAAGTATTGACGTCCTCAAAAAATTTATAAGTCAGATTCCCGAATTCCGCACCGTTTTCACTTATACAAATCCAGCGCAAGCAATTAATGATATATCTATAAACGATAAGATTGATTTTTTATTTTTAGATATACAGATGGATATTTCGGGCCTAGATGTAGCAAAGGTGCTTAGGGATAAAGTTCGTTACCTAATATTTGTAACAGGGCACGAAGAATATGCCATAGATGCTTTTAGCGTAAATTGCGATAAGTTTTTAGTGAAACCCGTGTCTTATGAGAAACTTTTAACGGCTGTTGAAGAAATTTTTGCAAAAGAACGTAGGCAGGCCGGATTGGTATAAAAAAAAGGACTTCCGCATAGCGAAAATCCTTTAAATAATTAATATGGTTCTTATTTCATACTGTCGCTGATCTTGTTGATCATTACCAAATGACCTTGAACAGTAGGTGAAGTTTTGGTGGCGAATGCTTTCAGGTCTGCATCTGCGCCATTCTTAGATTCATCTTCCATTAACTTTAGCGTAGCCTTATGTCCGCTAACCATGGCATCAACATAAGCTTTATCAAAATCAGCACCAGTTTTTTTGCTCAGATCATCCATTATTTTTTTATGCTCTTCATCAACAGTGCTAGGTAAGGTTATATTCTTTTTGGCGGAAATGTCCATCAATTCGGTATTCGCCATGCCATGATCCTTTACCATCATGCTAGCAAAATCCTTAACCTGTTGATTAGTTCCTTTTTCAAGCGCCATTTTTCCTAGTTCTACTTCGGCCATTCCCCCTACAGCTGCTTGAGTAGCGAATTTGGCATCTGCTTCATCAACAGCAATCCCACCAGTTGCAGCCAGATTTGTGGTTGTATCCTTAGCAAGATTTAAGCTATCTGCACTTTCTTTTGCATCTTTCGAACCACCACTACAGGCTTGAAATGTTAATGCCGATAATGAGACGGCCATTAAATAAATTAACTTTTTCATATAAATTGGTTTTTGTTGTATGGGTATAACAACAGATTATATGAAACAGTTTAAGGATTTTAACAACTTATAACTTTACCTTTTTTGCTTTTAGTTCTGCTTTTTCGGGTAATTGAATGGATAGGATTAGGTCGATGCTTTCTGAATTGACCTCATAATCGGCAGCAATTTTTTCCCACTTCTTTAACTCGAGCTGTAAGGTTTCAATTTCCTTACCCAAAAATTCTATTTTATTTTGTATCGATTTTTTAACGTTTGTATTTGCCATAGATCAAAATTAAGGTTTGATTAGCATATTCTTCAAACGCTAGATGTATGCATGGTTGCTTTAAAATGTTATCGGCTAACTTTCAAGTAGTTTGATTCTCGTAAAACTTTCAACATTGGTTGAAAACCTTAACGATTAAAGCCAGGCCTAATTACAAGTAAGGGAAATGTAGTAAAAGTGAACATCATAAATCAATGGCTAATTATTAGAATTAGTTCATCTCAAACCATTTTGGAATAGGAATATAGTTTTCATTCCAAACCACCTTCCCCTCATTATCAGTATATCCTGCAGATATAAGTTCAATTCTAGGTTCTTTTTCGACAATCTCTTTTTTAAACTGATAAGCATCTATTGATAAGTAATGGAAGAGTTTTTCTTGTTCTTCTTCATTATCTGTCAGTAGGATTAACGCTTTCTCTCCCGTTTTTAATGTATGTATAAATGTTCCCTTAACTTTCATAATTCCTTTAGTTTAAGACAAAATTTTTACCATTAAGTTTTACCCATTTAATTTGAACAAAACAATAATATTTACCCTCTGTTACAAATAACTAACTAACGAGAAATCCTTAACCATAAAAGCTACCTTTAATTATAAAAATTAAATGATGGAATCACCTACACCAAAAGATTGGCGTTTTAAGCTGCATGAAATTATTTACGAATCTAATACACCAGCAGGAAAGGCATTCGATGTAGGCTTGTTGATTGCCATTTTTGCCAGTATTATTGTGGTCATGTTAGATAGTGTGATTAGCATCCATTTGAAATATGGCAAGCTATTTAATATTATGGAGTGGATTTTTGCCGCACTTTTCACCGTTGAATATATTTTAAGGTTAATCAGTATTCGAAAACCAATAAAATATGTAATCAGTCCGCTTGGGATTATAGATTTAATCGCATTGCTTCCATCATACCTCAGTATTTTCTTTATTGGTGCACAATCGCTATTGGTTTTTAGGGCTTTGAGATTGTTAAGGGTTTTCAGGATTTTTAAACTCGGACAGTTTTTAACCGAGATTAATTTCTTAACGCAAGCATTGAAGAATAGCTTAAGAAAGATCAGTATATTTTTGCTAACCGTACTCACCATAACCGTAATATTAGGTTCGATAATGTATCTGGTTGAGCAGCGGGAAAATGGATTTTCTAATATTCCAGAAAGTATTTATTGGGCAATTGTAACCATTACAACGGTTGGTTATGGCGATATTTCTCCTGTTACACCAATAGGCAAATTCGTAGCCTCGGTAGTCATGCTAATCGGTTACGCCATCATTGCAGTGCCCACCGGAATTATTACGCATGATATCGCACTAGCTGCAAGGCAGAAAAAAGAGCTGCCAGAATCTTGTCCAAGTTGTAGTAGAGAGGGACATGATAGTGATGCGCTGTTTTGCAAATATTGTGGAGCGCCTTTGTTTAGATAGATTTACCTGCTCCACGTTTAATGGAGCCTGTAAATTTTATAGCATTTCGCCATCTACTTTATCATAAGCATTTGGATCATTATCCAATTCCTCCACATCAGATTCATTGTATTCTTGATCCTCAACAGACTCATCGTTTGTTTCTGCTGATTCATCATCATCCTCCTCATCGTCTGGACCACCAATTTCCTCATTAAGCTGTGTTCCTTCGCCATCTGCAAACGGTATTTCATCTTCTGTATATTCTTCACTTTCTTTAGCAGGGTGCCCATCTGGTGCATTTCCATTAGCTCGGCCCACTTGAAATTGCGCTATATTTTGAATTTCCTCTTGATTGTTTTCTTGATTTTCCATGATATAAGTTTTTATTAAAGAACAGGATGAAACTTGATAAGGTTTAAAAAACTTTGCTATATCAAAAACAGTCATTAACTTCAACAAAGTAAATCGATTTAGTTTTACCCGTTTAAATCGAGATAACCTAACATATCATCAACCTAAATCAGAATGAAAAAAAAAAATTTTACTAATTATTCTAACATTTCTTGCTTTTAGCAAGGCTTTTAGTGCTACTATAGATTTATCATCACCAGATAATCGAATAAAAATTTCAGTTAACGTGAAAGATAAAATAGGTTATGCTGTAAGTTTTAATGGAAACCCGTTAATCGCCAATTCCTATCTTCAGCTTAACCTCGATCAACTTCAACTAGGTGCAAATGCAAAGCTGCTTAAAAAGACGATTTCAACTGTAAATACTACCTCCAATCCAATTGTTCCATTAAAAAATGCAACGGTTGTTAATCATTATAACCTGTTGAGGCTAGATTTTAAAGGCGATTTTAGCATTGAATTTAGAGCATATAACGATGGAATTGCTTATCGATTCATCACCAATAAAAAAGATTCGATTATTGTGAACAGTGAAGATGTTCATATTGGTTTCAATGATCCTGTTAAAACGGCTTACTTGGAGACAGGTGGTTTTAAAACATCTTATGAAATCCTTTATCGTCAGAATGACTTAGCAAAAGTGAACAAGGATAAGATGAGCGTTCTGCCAATCTTATTTGATACGGGGAAATATAAAGCATTATTCTCCGAAGCTGATCTTTACGATTATCCATGTCTTTTTGTAAAAGCAACCAATGAAAAAACCATCGATGCTACATTTCCAAAAGCTCCATTGGCATTCGGCGAAGATGGCGATAGAAGTAAGAAGATTTTAAATGAAGCTGATTATATTGCTAAAACAGCTGGTAAAAGATCATTTCCATGGCGCTTTTTGGTTATTACTGATAACGATGTGCAATTGGCGGCAAATCAAATGGTTTATAAATTAAGCACTCCAAACCAATTACAAGATACCAAATGGATTAAGCCAGGGCAAGTAACCTGGGAATGGTGGCACAATGCTTATGTTTATGGTGTAGATTTTAAGTCGGGCTACAATCAGGATACGTATAAATATTACATCGATTTTGCCTCTAAATTTGGTATCCCGTATATTATTATGGATGAAGGTTGGGCAAAAACTACGCTTAATCCTTTTGAGCCAAATCCAACCATCAATCTGCAAGAATTGATCGCCTACGGGAAACAAAAAAATGTGAAGATTGTACTTTGGTTCACTTGGCTTGCTGTCGAAAATAATTTTAATGTTTTCGAGACTTTAGAAAAATGGGGCATTGCAGGAGTGAAAATCGATTTTATGGATAGGAGCGACCAATGGATGGTAAACTACTATACTCGAGTAGCAAAGGAAGCCGCTAAGCATCACATCTTGGTCGATTTTCATGGCGCTTTCAAGCCAGCAGGTTTAGAGGTTGCTTATCCAAATGTGCTATCTTACGAGGGTGTAATTGGCATGGAACAAAATATTGGTGGTGGTTTGGCTACTCCAAATAATAATTTATTCTTACCATTTTTAAGAAATGCAGTCGGTCCGATGGATTACACCCCAGGAGCCATGCGTTCTGCCCATAAACAGGATTATAAACCTAGCTGGGTAAATACCATGAGTATTGGTACGAGAGCGCATCAATTGGCCATGTATATTGTTTTCGAAAGTGGCTTTCAAATGTTGGCAGATAATCCATTCAACTATTTAAGAGAACCCGAAACTACTTCATTCATTACCAGTGTGCCGGTAACTTGGGATGAAACCAAAATTTTATCTGCGAGCGTTGGCGAATACATTGTAACCGCTAAACGCAAAGGCGAAAAATGGTTTGTTGGGGCGATGGGTAATGATCAAAAACACGATTTAAAAATAGAAACAAGCTTTTTGAAAGCTGGACAGAATTATCAGATCACACTTATTAAGGATGGTATTAATGCCGATTTCCAAGCTATGGACTTTAAACGTATTGTAAAGCCAATTAAAGCTGGCGAAACAATAGATATTAATATGGTTAAAGATGGAGGTTTTGTAGCTGTAATTGAACCATCTAAATAAGACCTAAAGGATGTTTTTCATAATATTTTCATTACTACTATACCAAAGGATAGCGCTATCCTTTGGTATAGTAGTAACTTATTGATAGCTGTTAAGCTTAGTTTTGCCAGACCATAAAAGGCAAAAACATGAAAATATTACATCTTATATCTAGTCCGAGAGGGGCTGTTTCTTTCAGCATTAAATTGGGTAATGCAATTGTAGAAAAATTAGTTACTGCAAATCCAAATAGTACCATTACCACACACGATCTTACCTCGTCTCCATTCCCACATTTAGAGGAAGTACATTTAAATTCTTTTTACACGCCCTTAGAAAACTTTACGCCTGAATTAACGGAAGCAGTAAAACATTCAAACGAAGCTATTGCCGAATTGATGGACGCAGATGTGATTGTAATTGGTGTTCCACTTTATAATTTCGGAATCCACTCTACATTAAAAGCATGGATTGATCACATTGCCCGTGCCGGACAAACGTTTAGCTATTCAGGAAATGGACCTGAGGGTTTGGTTAAAGGTAAAAAAGTTTATTTGGCAATCTCATCAGGTGGCGTTTATTCTGAGGGACCAATGAAATCTTATGATTTTACAGAACCTTATTTGCGAGCAGTATTAGGTTTCTTAGGAATGGTTGATATGAAAGCTTTTAGGGTGGAGGGTGTTAACATGCCAGATTTGAAAGACCAAGCTTTAGAAAAAGCAATCGAAAGTATAGTGCTTTAGTTATAATTTATACAGCGGATAAAATTTCCGCTGTAGAAATTTATAGAATTTAATTAGGTAAATATTTTTCTACTCTACTGGCAAAATCATTCAAATCAAATGGTTTATTAATGAAATCTTCAGCATCGCATTTAGCTTTAACCGCATTTAAATGATTGTTGGCCGACATCATCATCACGGGAATAGCATGAGTTTTTACATTTCTTTTTAATAGATTACAAATATCTAACCCATTTCCATCCGGAAGCATAATATCTAAAATTACCATATCTGGAATATGCTCGTTCATTTGCATCCAAAAATCGCTGGTATTACAGCATGCTTTTACATCGTAATGTTCTTCAATTAATAAAAATTCAATTATTTCTCTGATGTTAGGATTGTCTTCAACTACATAAATGCACTTTTTCATATGCTCCTCCTTTTATATTAGGATAACTCCTCTAGCAGTCAGATGTTTAAGATAGTTGTTCACATTTATGGAGTTATTAACGCAGTAGGATGCACTTGTCATACTTTTCTACAATTTTATTTAAGGGTAAAAAAAATCGCTAAATAAATTTTGATACTAAATTTTTTAGTATAGATTTGCCTTTAGAGAGACAAGAATACACTATCAAAGATGTATTTATTTGATTATTTTAAACAAATAGGCTATGGCTACGTTTGTTTGCTGATATATTTATTTTTCTATGACCGTAACCGTTTTAGCCATATTTGAGACCGATTTTAGACCAGATCAATCACTAGGAAAGATCATGAACGAGCGACTGAGAATTGCTGCTGCAGATTTACAAGATATTCATTTGCAGTCGTTACAATCTATCGGTCAGCGTAATGATGATTTAGTAGTGTACATTAGTTATAACCCAAAATATACAATTAGGTGGCGTGTAGTTAATGATGTGCCAGAAGATGTAGAAAACTTTGTTGCGCAAGCTTGTGGTAACTTAGGCTATATCCATTGGAAAACTTCGTCTATAAACGTGTTCAAGGGAAATGAATAATCCTTAGAGTTGGCTATTTTGAAAACCTCGCATTTTGAGGTTTTTTTTATTTACAAGTTTTGGTAACGAATTTTAATAAATTGATTTATAGAATTATAGCTATTTTTTTGCTACCTTGAAATAAAAAAATATGGAGCTATTAGCCGAAGTTGTTTTATTCCTCCTCGAAATTTCAGTAGCTGCTTTTAGAAAGAGTAGGTGATTTTATCTCTTTTGAGAGATTCCTTTATCCAAAAAATGCTTTTAAAAAAGAAAACCCCAGTTAATAACTGAGGTTTATATGTTGAGTGAAATTCTTTAAACCAAAAAGCCACCGCCTAATAAATCGTTTCCTTCGTAAAAAACGGCAGATTGGCCAGGTGCTATTGCAGAAACATTGTGATCAAACACCACACGCATTCTATCTTTTTCTTGAACAATTGTACTTAACATACCGGCATCCTTATAACGGATCTTCGTAATTACGTCATTCATTGGTTCTTCAATACTCGCATATTTAACCAAGTTAATATTGCGAACCATGGCTTCCTTACGTTCCAGTTCTTCGGCTTTACCCAAAACAACAGTATTGCTTTCTGGTAAGATTTGAGTAACAAACATTGGCTCGCCAAATGCAATACCTAAACCCTTACGTTGCCCAATGGTGTAAAACGGATAACCTTTATGTTGACCAACGATCATTCCATTGCTTAAAATGAAATTACCACCAGCAACCTTATCTTCCAAATCTTCAACTTTATGTTTTAAAAATGCTCTGTAATCGTTATCAGGAACAAAGCAGATCTCGTAACTTTCAGATTTTTTTGCCAATTCCTCTTGTCCCATATCCAAAGCCATCTGTCTAATTTCGGCTTTTGCAAAACTGCCTAACGGAAATTTTGTACGGGAAAGATTCTCTTGAGACACACCCCAAAGCACATAAGATTGGTCTTTATTTTCATCCTTGCCTTTAGAAATTACATAACGGCCGCTATCTTGTTGGCGTACATTAGCATAATGACCAGTAGCAATAAACTCGCAATCTAATTTGTTGGCACGTTTTAATAAAGCTTCCCATTTAATGTGCGTATTACACAATACACAAGGATTTGGCGTTCTTCCGGCAAGGTATTCATCTACGAAATTATCGATTACATAATCTCCAAATTCATCGCGGATATCTAAAATGTAGTGAGGGAAACCATAATTTACGGCGAGTGTACGGGCATCGTTAATGCTATCTAGCGAACAACAACCAGTTTCCTTACTGATACCACCAGAGGTTGCATAATCCCAAGTTTTCATGGTTAAGCCAATAACCTCATAACCTTGCTCGTGCAACATTACAGCCGCTACCGAACTATCAACCCCGCCACTCATGGCAACCAGAATTCTACCGTGTTTACTCATTTTAAAATTATTGGATGCAAAAATAAGGTTTATTTAGCTGAAATTATTTAAAGCAAGTCAGTTACTTGTAAAAACGAGGTTTATAAATTCTTGCTTTTGTTGAGTTTCTTGCAAATTTTAAGTTAATTAAACCTGATCGAGAGCGGTTCCCGTTCTTGTCGGGATTAGCAAAGAGCAGGAGTGAAGCAACTGAAAAGTACTGCAATTGCTTTCTAAAAAATAATCCAATCCGCATTAGATTAAGCTATTGTATTTTTTTAGTTGGTTAAACGATTTAGTTGGAGAATTTTTACAGATTTGCGATTAAATTAATACCTTAGAATTTTCAAAAAAATAAGCTAAATTTTTAACTGATATGATTAAAAAAGTTGTTCTGCCTTGTCTTTTGCTTTCATCCCTAATGGCTGCGGCCCAGCAAAATCTTGTGCAGTATGTTAAGCCGATTATCGGTACTTCTAAAATGGGACATACTTACCCAGGTGCCACTGTTCCATTTGGTGCGGTTCAATTAAGTCCAGAAACGGATACTTTATCTTACGAAGTAAATGGAAAATACAACGGCGATGTTTATAAATATTGCGCTGGTTATAAGTTCGAGGATAAAACAATTACAGGTTTTAGTCATACTCATTTCAGCGGAACTGGTCATTCAGATTTGGGCGATTTTCTAATTATGCCAACCCAAGGAAAATTGCAGTTAAATCCGGGTACAGCTTCAGATCCAAAAGGTGGATATCGTTCTGCTTTCTCGCATGCAAATGAAAAAGTAGAAGCTGGCTACTACAAGGTGAAGCTTGAGGATGATAACATTACTGCAGAATTAACGGCTACCACCAGAGTTGGAATGCATCAATACACTTTTCCAAAATCAGATAAATCGCATATTATTTTAGATTTGATGGCAGGGATTTACAACTACGAAGACAAAACCGTTTGGACTTATGTTCGTGTTGTTAACGATACATTGGTTACGGGTTATCGCCAAACCAATGGATGGGGAAGAACCAGAACGGTTTATTTTGCCATGAGTTTTTCAAAGGCTTTTAAGAGTTACGGGCGTAAAAGCTACGATGCTAAACAGGCTTACAGAGGATTTTGGGGCAAGTTTAACCAAGATCAAAACTTCCCGGAAATTGCCGGTAAAAAGTTAAAAATGTATTTTGATTTTGATACTCAAGAAGGAGAAAAAGTTAAGATCAAGTTTGCTTTATCGCCAGTTAGCCAAGAAAATGCACTACAAAATATGCGTACAGAGATTTCTGGATGGGACTTTGAAAAAGTAAAAGCCCAAGCTCAATCGGGCTGGAATAAGGAATTAAACAAAATACAGGTTACCACTTCTAACGATAACAAAATTAATTTTTACACGGCCTTATACCATGCTTTTATCAATCCAACAACCTATACGGATGTAAATGGCGAATATAAAGGTTTAGATCAGGGCATCCATAAAGCGGATGGTTTTACCAATTATACCACTTTCTCTTTGTGGGATACTTATCGGGCTTTGCATCCATTCTTTAACATTATGCAACCAAGTCGAAGTAACGATATGGTGAAATCGATGATGGCGCATTATGATCAGAGTAGCCTGCACATGCTGCCTATTTGGTCGCATTATGCAAACGATAATTGGTGTATGAGTGGCTACCATAGTGTTTCCGTTTTGGCTGATGCTATTATTAAAGGCACCTATAATGGCGATGCAAATAAAGCTTTGGATGCCTGCGTAACAACGGCCAAACACCGCGATTACGAGGGGATTGGTTATTACATTGATAAGGGTTACATTCCTGCCGAAAAGAGTGGGGTATCGGTTTCGAATACGTTAGAATATGCTTATGATGATTGGGCGATAGCACAATTAGCTAAAAAACTTAATCGCATGGATGTTTATGATGAATTTATTAAACGTTCTGGTAACTGGAAAAATAATTACGATACTGCTTCAGGCTTTATGCGCCCACGCTTAGCTGATGGTACTTTTAAGAAAACATTCGATCCTAAAGACACTGAAGGACAAGGATTTATCGAGGGAAACAGCTGGAATTATAGTTTCTTTGTTCCGCATGATCCGGCTTCATTAATTGAAGTAATGGGTGGCAGAAAGAAATTTGCAGCTCGATTGGATTCCTTATTCAGTATGCATTTACCTGATGAATTTTTTGCACATACAGAAGATATTACTCGTGAAGGTATTATTGGTGGCTATGTTCATGGGAATGAGCCGGCGCACCATGTAGCTTATCTTTACAATTGGACTGATGAAGTTTATAAAGGTCAGGCTCAAATTCGCCACATTTTAAATATGCAATATAAACCTACTGCTGATGGTTTGGGTGGAAATGATGATTGCGGACAAATGAGTGCTTGGTATATGTTTTCTTCGATGGGATTTTATCCTGTTGCTCCAGGTTCTGACGTATATTCGTTAGGAAGTCCATTAGTTAATAATGCGGTGATTAATCTAGAAAACGGTAAAACATTTACAGTAGAAGCAATTAAACAAAGTGATAAAAATGTTTATGTTCAAAAAGTAATGTTGAATGGAAAAGAGATTACAAATCATCAAATTAAACATTCAGATATTACAAATGGAGGAAAGCTTACTTTTTATATGAGCGCTAAACCTAAAAAATAATATTACGAATCATCCCGATTGGTATATTTAACCGCTGGCAATTGTCGGCGGTTTTTTTTTTGCCCAGTTTTTACAGTTTTCTTTCAGATTTAATCTAAAAGATTATAACAAATTAAATTATTCCTCTCCAGTTGAAATAATTGTTAACTTAAACACAATGAAAATCCTGATAGTAGAAGATGAGTATCAATTATTAGAAAGCATGAAAGCTTACTTTGCTGAGGCTGGAACAATATGCGAAACAGCATCAAACTATGCTATGGCATCAGAAAAGATTGCATTGTATGATTATGATTGCATATTGTTAGATCTTGGACTTCCAGATGGTGAGGGGCTCGATCTGGTGAGGAAAATTAGATCGCTTAAAAAGAAAGATGGGATCTTAATTATCTCTGCAAGACACTCTCTCGATGATAAATTAAATGGTTTGGACCTTGGAGCTGATGATTATTTAGTGAAACCCTTTCATTTATCGGAGTTAAAAGCTCGGGTTACGGCAATTGTTCGTCGTAAAAATTTTGATGGCACCAATGAGATCTTATTTAATGAATTAACAGTTGATCTCAGTTCGATGAAAACTGCAGTTAATAAAATTCCTGTTGTTTTAACTAAAAAAGAATACGATCTATTGATTTACTTTTTATCTAACAAAGGAAAAGTAGTTTCCAAAAATGCTATGGCAGAGCATTTATGGGGCGATGAAATGGATATCGCCGATGATTTCGATTTCATTTACACACATGTTAAAAATTTGCGAAAAAAACTTGTAGAAGCAGGTGCGTTAGATTATTTGAAATCGGTTTATGGTATTGGTTACAAGTTTGGATAAATATGAAATTAGCAAGTAAATATAATCGAGTTAATTTGATTACATCTCTGGTAGTTTTGTTATTTACAGGGGTTATTTATTATGTTGTAATCCATTTTATATTAACCGAAAAATTAGATAGGGATCTTGGGGTAGAGGAAGATGAGATTAAACAATATGTAAAAACTTATCAGCAATTGCCACTTCCGGCAAGTTACCTCGATCAACAAATATATTATCGTCCATTAACAGGAAATGTAACTGAAACCAGGGATTTTAAGTATACAACTTTCTATAATCCGAAAGATAAAGAGATGGAACCTGGGAGGAGCTTGGTTACAATTGTCTTCCTGAAAAATAAACCGTACGAGGTAAATATCACAAAATCGCGTGTAGAGTCTGAAGATTTGGTCAGAATTATTTTGCTTATCACACTGGGCGTAACTGGAATACTCTTAATCAGCCTGATATTAATTAACCGTTTCGCATTGACAAGGCTATGGAAACCATTTTACAAAATCTTGTTACAGATGAAAGATTTTAATCTCACTAAAATGAATGAGATCACTTACAGTAAATCAGATATAGATGAATTTAACGAATTAAATGAGTCGGCAAATTTAATGGCTTCTCGCGTAAAACAGGATTATAAGGATTTAAGGAACTTTACAGACAACGCATCACACGAAATGATGACACCTTTAGCCATTATAAATTCTAAACTGGATACTTTGCTTCAGAATGGACCTTTTACTGAAGAACAGGGAATTATACTGGATGACATTTACAAGGCTACAGGAAGATTATCAAGACTTAACCAAGGACTACTTTTGTTAACCAAAATCGAAAATAATCTTGTTCCCGATATTCAGGTTATAGCCCTTAATGAGTTATTAGAAGAAAAAGTTCGGCTTTTCAAAGAACTAGCAGAAAATGAGAAGATTACTTTTCATTTAAATTTGGCTGCCGTAAAAGTGAATATGAGCAAATACTTGGCAGATGTTCTACTTAATAATTTATTGAGTAATGCCATTAAATACAATTTCAAAGGTGGCCAAATTTGGATTGTTTTAGATCAAGATTCCATACAGATATCAAATACAGGAAATGACGGTGAAATGGATTTAAACCTATTCAGCCGATTTGCTAAATCTGCTAATTCAGAAGGGATGGGCCTTGGTTTAGCTATTACGAAACAAATTTGTAGCCTTTATAACTTTTCTTTAAGCTATAAATTTGAAACGCAAAAACATTGGTTCTCGATTTTATTTAAAAATAGCGATAAAGCCAAAGTATTGCATCGTTGAATGAATATCTGAATAACAAATGAGGGATTATTTAATTATTGTAACTGATCCTTTAAGTATTTGGTTGGTACTTTTTGTTTCAATGGAATAATAGTAAACACCAACTGGAACAATATTTCCTTTTGTCTTCCCATCCCAAAAAGGATTGTTTCCATTCGATGTATAAATAATATTTCCGAACCGATTGTATATTATAATTTTTGCATTAGGATCACTTTCCAATCCACTTATTTGCCATATATCGTTAATATTATCACCATTTGGACTGAACGCATTTGGAATTAATATATCCTTACAGTACTGAACAACTTTGTAGGTCACGTTTTTGGTGCATCCATTTATATCTTCAACAGTTAGAACATAGTTACCTGCCTTATTTACTTCAAAAAACGGGATCTTAGTTTTTTCTCCATTCCAGGTGTAGAATGCAAAACCACTTTCAGCTTCAAGAGTAACTTTCTCTTTAGCAATAACACAAATTCTCTGCTCATCAGGTGACGATAAATTTATAGGGTCACCTACAATCACTTCTATTTCATCGCTTTGTTTTGTGCAGCCAGATGTACTTGTGAAATTCACATAAAATAAACCATTTCGATTAACTTTTATACTAGCAGTTCTTTCTCCCGTGCTCCAAAGAAAATCTGATCCACTCTGGTTTGGGTTAGCCGTTAGCGTAACTTCCTCACCAGCACAAAGCACTTTGTTTGTGGTACGATTTACAGCAACAGTTGGAACCAGATTAAACCTGATATTTCTTCCCAAAGAATTACTATTACAATTATCATCATTTAAGAATGAAACAACGTATAACCCTGATTTTGTTGTTGTAATAATGTTTTGATTTGCAAATTCCATCAATTCACCCCCATCTTTAAACCATTTTGTTTTATAATTTAAAGGATTAACAACTGAGATTTCTGCTGTCTCGCCAATGCAATAAGCAGTTTTTCCTAAAGAAAATATAGGGGTAGGTAAATTTATTTGATTGATTTTTACGGATTTTGATGTTTCAAAATAGCCATCACAGTTACTAACCTGTACATTATAAATTCCTGAAACTGCAATATTGTAGCTGTTTTGATTGGCATTTGGAATCTCTGCTCCATCTTTTATCCATTTATATTTATAGCCAGTTACTAATTTTGTTTGTAAACTATAGGAAGTTCCTTGGCAAATATTTACCTCATCTGGGTAATTAAATACAATCTCTGGAGTTGTATTGTTTTTTATTATGATGGGTAGTGATTCCAGAATGATATTTTCGCATAGCGCAGTTATTTTTAAAGTATACACTCCAGATTCTTTTAGCTCCACATTTGGTTTTCCTATCCAATCATTAATTTCAGTACCATCTTTAAACCATTGAAAAAGTAATTGATTGTGAAGGGAGGTTGGGATTCTAGGCGATAACTTTATAGTTTGGTTACCACAGGTTTCAAAAACTATTTCGGGTTTATTATAGCCATTTGATGGTGGTTTTTCATAGTAGAAATCACTATACTTTACTTTTGAATAGTAATCTTGGTCTAATGTGAGGTATATTTTCTTAATGCCATTTTCAGATGCTAGCCATAAAATTTTCTCGCACATGGTGTTATAATGGATTCCAGAGGGAATTTCTTTGGATATTGTAATATAGGTGTCGATACAAAGAGAATTAATTTTTAAATTAATTAAAGATGGATGTTTAGTAAATTTAACGCGATCTAAATTATCTGGACTCGAATAAAACTCATTAAAAATTGATGCTGGAGTATAATATAATCCCCTATCTGTGGCTGCAAAAACAAAATTTTGTTTAGCTATTGAGGTTAGTGCATATGATTCCTCCAAGTCGTTTATCTTTTCATCTGCGATAATTTTCTTTATCTCCATACCTGTACACGATAGCATATTTCTTGCAAATAACCCTTCATCAGTTCCCCAAATGTTGTAAAATATTTGCCATCCCGAAGTAACTAAAAATGCCTGTTGCCAATGGTGGGCAAATAATGTGCAATTTATTTTAGATGGATAAGGAGCTCGATCCGGTAATGCTGAAACATACGATGTGAAAGCTTTGTAGTTTAGTGTTGCATGATCATTAACAAAACATTGGCCCATAGGATACAGATGTTGAAAATCTACTGATTTGAAGCCAGCATTTGTAATATGCCAATCGGGTTCATTTACTAAAGGTTGATTTGTGTATGATTGTTGTTCTGTAACTGATAAATTGCCACGATAGATTTTATACATGTGCTTGTTAGTCGCAATTGCTAAATAATCATCATTTGGATTATATGGATAGGCAGGTGTATATTCTACATTTCTTTTAGAACTTATTATTGAAATATCGTTAATTCGACTTACTTCAGGGTAATTAACTTTTAGCTCGTGTTTTATTCCATTTTTAAAATGAACAATTATATCAGGTTTAACTAGAAAATACATTTCTGACTCATTAAAGCCAGTTAATTCGGCAATATTTAAGCCACTAGTTTGTGCGTAAATACTGAAATTAACATCACTATCTTTTTTATAATACACAGTCCCAGCTGGTGTTAATGCCCAAACTGTATGGTCCTCAACAGAAACAAATACTTGTTTAAAAGCTTGGTTATCTAGAAAAGATTCGCCCACTTTTAAATTTAACTGTCCTTTTAAAATGATCGGAACTATTAAAAGATAAGTAAGTAGAGAGATACGATAAATTAGCTTGATAATCATATATACAATTATACTTTAAAAAGCTGCAATGAAAAACCAATTTTGGTAAAAAATTACAAATAAACATTTGGCATAATTTCCCATGCCCAAGGTTTCTTAAAGGTTTTAAAAGTCCTCAATTGAGAAAAGTACAACACTTCACTGGTTTTTCTGTTGGCCACATCTCTTCTGTGTAAATTACCAACTGTGGTAAATAACTCGCGGGTTTTGAAATCGTAAACCCTCTCCGTCATGTCGCCTGTGTTTTGGTTGAAATATAGGTTTATCGCACTGGTTAAAAACCAATCTCTGTTTTCAAATTTAAAAGTATAACCCATTTCCCAACGCCATTCTGCGCCTCCTTGAAAGCGTAAATACAATTGTTGGTCTTTAATCCCGATTTGGTTAAGCGGATCGCCGAGTTTTCCGCCCTCTTGAGAACGTAAAATAAAATCGTTGTTTTGTGTAGATAGGTGATAAGCTCCTGATAATTTATCTTTAAAAAATAAAGCTAAAATTCGTGGTTTCTGTGTTTCCTTTATAATTTCGCTATTGTTATCTCCGTAGGTTCTGGTCTCGTCTGTGATTTTATTTGATTCAAAAATCACGGCTAAGTCATCAGTGCCGTCACTATTTAAATCGCCGTTTGCAGTTTCAATTACTGTCCAATTATTGGGTGTAAGCTGCTCAATTGAAGTTCCTTGTGATTTTATTTTTGGAAATAAAAACGTTTTTTGAGCAAAGCTGATTTGCGCCAAGAGCATCAAAAAAAGGGAATAGAAAGCTTTCATTAAGTAAAAACGGTGTTGATGTATGTTTAGAACGTTTTGATTAGCGTTTTAGTTTAGCGGGCATTGTCATTCTGAGGTACGAAGAATCTCATGCCATAGAACACTGCTGCAAATACTTCACTACTGAACCAAATGGTGATTTAAGGTTAAGCACTGCTAATCGGTTACAGATTATTAATCCTCGGTCTATGTTCTCATAGACAGAAATAAAATTTGTCGAATGGTCTGTGATGACACAGACCACGGAATTATGATTTATATTAAATCCATAAGTCTTAAAATTCCCTTACTTTTGCAGAAAATAAATTCCTTTTGAAAACCGAAATCTTCGCCATTACGCCGCCATTTACCCAACTGAATACTCCGTATCCGGCTACAGCGTATATAAAAGGTTTCCTGAACACTAAAAATATCTCCTCCGCACAAGCTGATTTGGGTATTGAAGTGATTTTGGAATTGTTCTCTAAAAAAGGTTTAAATAACTTATTTAAAGTTGATAATCAAAAACCTAAAAGCGATAATGCTAAGCGAATTTTGGCTTTAAAAGATGAATACCTCAAAACGATTGATGCTGTAATTGCTTTCTTGCAAGGGAAAAACCCAACATTAGCACTTCAAATTTGCGGTGATGACTTTCTTCCGCAGGCATCTCGCTTTGCACAGCTAGAAGAATTAGATTGGGCTTTCGGCGCAATGGGAACGCAGGATAAAGCGAAACATTTGGCAACGCTTTACCTGGAAGATATTTCAGATTACATTGTAGAATGCATAGACGAAAATTTCGGTTTTAGCCGATATGCCGAACGTTTAGGTAGAAGCGCAAATTCTTTTGATGAGCTTTATAATGCTTTAAACCAGGAACCAACGTACATTGATAAAATCTTAATTTCTGTTTTAAAAGAAAAAATCGAAACGATTCAACCCAAACTGTTTTTGATTTCCGTTCCTTTCCCTGGGAATTTATACAGCGCTTTTCGTTGTGCGCAATGGGTAAAAGCCAATCATCCTGAAATAAAAATTTCTATGGGTGGCGGTTTCCCAAATACCGAGTTACGCTCATTATCCGATAAACGTGTTTTCGAATTTTTTGATTTCATCACTTTGGATGACGGAGAATTGCCAATTGATTTGCTCATTCAAAACATCAGCGGAGCTTTACCAAAGGAAATGCAGATGTATAAAAGAACTTTTCTTTTGGAAAATGGAGAAGTTGTTTACAAGAACGATTCATTTAGAAAAGATTATAAACAAGCAGATGTCGGAACTCCTGATTATGATGGTTTACTCTTGGATAAATACATTTCGGTAATTGAAATTGTAAACCCAATGCATCGCATGTGGAGCGACGGACGTTGGAACAAACTCACAATGGCGCATGGTTGTTATTGGGGTAAATGCACTTTCTGCGATATTTCTTTAGATTACATTAAGGTTTACGAACCCGTTCAGGCCAGGCAAATTGTTGATAGAATTGAAGATTTGTACGAGAAAACTGGTCAGAATGGTTTTCATTTTGTAGATGAAGCTGCACCACCTGCTTTGATGCGTGAAGTTGCTTTGGAAATCATCCGCAGGAAATTGGCCGTAACCTGGTGGACGAATATTCGTTTCGAGAAAAGTTTTACTGCCGATTTATGTTTGCTGCTAAAAGCATCGGGCTGTATCGCCGTTTCAGGTGGATTGGAAGTAGCATCCGATAGGTTATTGAAACTAATTGATAAAGGCGTTACGGTAGAGCAGGTAGCAAAAGTGACCAAGAACTTTACTTCAGTAGGCATTATGGTTCATGCTTATTTGATGTATGGTTACCCCACACAAACTATTCAGGAAACAGTCGATAGTTTAGAAATGGTTCGTCAGTTATTTGAGGCTGGTGTATTACAATCAGGTTTTTGGCACCAATTCGCCATGACTGCTCATAGTCCTGTAGGTATGTATCCTGAGAGATTCGGGGTGGTTAAGGAATCGGAAAGCATCGGTACTTTTGCCAATAACGACATCAATTACATCGACAAAACAGGTATCGACCATAATAAATTCAGCTACGGATTGAAGAAATCTCTATTCAATTTTATGCATGGAATCTGTTTTGATTTCGAATTGCAGGATTGGTTCGATTTTAAAATCCCGAGAACCAAAATTCAATCTGATTTTATTGAAAAGGCTTTGAATGATGATGATAATTTCAATACTAAGCCAACTGCAAAAGTGGTTTGGATAGGAGGAAAGCCATCAGCTGAATCTTTTACGAAATCGAAAAAAGGTAATACATGGGAAATGGCTTCACTAACTTTTCACGATAAACGAGAAAGTTTTACTGTTCAAACCAATAAAAGTGAGGGTGAGTGGTTGGTTTCAATTTTGGAGAAAATTCATATTTCAAAAGAAAAGGTTTACACTTTTGCTGAAGTTAAGGCAGATTTTGAAACCGAAATGGAGAATTTCGAATTGTTCTGGTACTCCAAACCAATTAATACGCTAAGGGAATTTGGATTGTTGGTTTTATGATTATTTCGCTTATCGACATGCTGAATTAATTTCAGCATCTTAATATCGAATATTAAACTAACCATATAAGGAATGTAAGAAAATATAAGACTTTGAGCTTAAATGAAACCTTACATTTCTTATATGGTAGAATAAATTATTTAATCACAATGTGGAACTGTAAAAGTCCATGTTTCTGATTCCCCATCTGGAACGATATATCCATTGCCTCTTGCGGTTTCAAACCACAATTTACCACGAAGTTTTTCTCTTGTTCCAACTTCATTCATCGTTGCGCTGTCATACAAACGGCCATTAATCATCACATATTTAATCTTTTCCGAATTACGAATATCATCTAAAGGATTTGCATCCATAATTACTAAATCTGCTAATTTTCCAACTTCTAATGAACCGATTTCTTTATCCATTCCTAAATAATGTGCGCCATTAACAGTTGCATTTCGAATAGCTTGCAATGGAGAAAACCCTCCCTGAACAAACATCCAAAGTTCCCAATGTGCACCTAGACCCTGAATCTGTCCATGAGCACCAAGGTTCGCTTTTGTACCGCCGTCAGCTATTTGTTTGGTTGCTTTTGCAATATCAATGTGATTGTAATCGCTATATTCTGAAGTGGTTCTGCGTCTCGCCCTTGCATCGATAATCGAACGCGGCGTGTAAGTCATTAACTTTTCATTTTCCCACACATTTGTTCTATCGTACCAATAATTTTCGCCCCACTGACCGCCGTAAGCTACAATTAAAGTAGGGGTATAACCCACTGAAGTATTATTCCAAAGCGTGGTTACATCTTTATAAACCGGTAACACTGGGATGCTGTGCTCAATTCCGGTATGACCATCAGTAATCATGTTCATGTTATGGAAAAATGTTGAACCACCCTCAGGTACAACTTCCATTTTTAATTGACGAGCAGCTTCTAATATTTGCTGGCGTTGCTCCCTGCGTGGTTGATTGTAAGACTTTACAGAAAATGCACCAACCGCTTTCAATCGTTTCAAGTTTGCAAGCGCATCATCTAAACTATTAACTACAACTTTAAAATCGCCATCAGCACCATATAAAATCGAACCTGTAGAATAAACTCTTGGTCCAACCATTCGGCCCGCCTTAAGCATTTCACTTTGACTGAAAACCATTTCGGTATTGCTCGATGGGTCGTGAGAGGTTGTAACGCCGAAGGCCAAATTAGCCATGTAACTCCAATCGCTTTGTGGCGAAATTCCATCAGGGCTGGTGCGTAAATGCGCATGAACATCAACAATTCCCGGCATAATCGTTTTGCCATTCACATCAATTACTTTCGCGTTTGCCGGAATTGTTACCGCATCAGCTTTACCAATAGCGGTAATTTTATTTCCATCGGTTAAGATGGTGCCGTTTTCAATTACTTCATCACCTTTCATCGAGATAATTCTTGCACCTTTTAAGGCAACAATTCCGGTTGGCACATCGCTTTTTAAATTAAGGTTAATATCGATTGAGTTGGCTTGAGTTTTAGGTGTTGCGCCATCAAAATTAAAAGCATTATTCACGTCAATGGTGAAATATTTAGGACCTAATGTCCAATGCAAGTTTTTACTGTCTGCACTCCATTGCATATAAGTTCCGCCATCGGTTGTAACTTTTGCAACAGGAATTGCCTTATTCCCAGCCGATGCATCTTGGGCAGTTCCAACGTTAATCATCGGAGTGATGTAAACATTAAAAAGCTCATTGAAAGCTAACCATTTATTATCAGGACTAACTGCAAACTGATTGGCATACTGCGAAGTGAAGTGTGTTCTTTCGTTTGCACCGTTCAAATCAATACTTTTTAAGGCCTTTTTCCCATCAGCATAACTTTGGAAATAAATTCTGGTATCATTGTTATTGAAAGATGGCTTTATCCCGTTATCTAACACCAAACTTTTAGCACCACCAGCTGCAGGCATAATAAAAATTCCTGTTCCACGGCCATAGTTGTAACCTAAAACATCGTTTCCACTACCTTTTCTGAACACAATTTTATCGCCTTTGGTAGAATATTGAGGAGAATAGTAAAATCCTTTTTCATCGCTCAACGTAATGGTTTTGCCCGATTTTAAATCGGTTCTTTTTATCGCTCCGCGGAGTTCATCGCTCCAGGTAGTGTAGATTAAAAACTTCCCATCAGGGCTAAAATTGGGTTCGAATTCAAAATCCAAACCGTTAGTTAATCTTTCGGGTTTGCCATTTGGCAATTCCTGCTTGTAAAGAAAACCTGCAGCATTAAAAACAATAGTTTTTCCATCAGGAGATGTAGTTAATTGCCTTAACATTTTAGCCGTGAAATCATTGCTGAAAACCTGCTGTTCAAAATGTAAAGCTTGTTGAATGGTTTGTATCGTATTTGCCTGAAACGGAATTGTTGAATTAATTAAAGTGCCTATTTCTGTTTTTCTGATTTTTCCTTTCGCATAAAAGATTAAACTTTTGCTGTCTGGTGTCCATGCGAAATTTGGGTAAACACCGAATATTGCCCATGTTTCTTGCTGGTCGTGAGATAAATCTTCGTTTACAGGCCATTCTTCGCCAGTTTTAATATTTTGAACGTAAAGTGTCGATTTTAAACGAACACGTTTTACAAACGCGATTAAATTTCCATCAGGCGAAACCTGTGGACGGCAAGCACCACCTTGTTCATTAATTAATGTGGTTAATTTTCCAGTTGTTAAATCCAGCTGACGAATCGCATAAATTGTTCCGTTCGGGTCTTTACTGTATTCGAAGTTTGGCCCCGGAGTAACATCTTCACTAAAATAAACATACTTTCCATCAGGCGAAACATTAGGTTCGCCAGCATCTTGCTGGTCGTTTTTACGTTTTGTTAATTGAACACCATCACCGCCGTTTATGCTGTACATCCACATTTCACCTGCACCCAAAGAACGACTAGCCGTAAAGTGCTTACGGGCGATAATGTAATCGCTATTCGGCATCCAGGTTGCGTTATTCAACAACCTGAAACTTTCTTTAGTAACTTGTTTTTTGCCCGAACCATCGCGGTTCATTATCCAAATATTATCGCCACCACTTTTATCGCTGGTGTAAGAAATATATTTTCCATCGGGGCTAAACCTTGGTTGCACATCGTAAGCAATACCTCCGCTAATCAACTTCGCCTGGCCACCCGAAATCGGCATGGTGTAAATATCACCCAACAAATCAAAAACTATTTCCTGGCCATCGGCACTTACATCAAGGTTCATCCAAGTACCCTCATCTGTATTTAAAGTGAAGTTTTTGGTTGTACCTTGAAATTTTTCTACGTCCCATTTTTTTTCTTGGGCGTTTGAAGTAAAAAATAAAAGAGAAAGCGCAGATAGAAAATAGAGTTGTTTCATCTAAATGTTGATTAATTGAGGCGCAATTTAGCAATATCAACAGCTTTTTTATAGTTTTGACACCGCCGATTTATGACAGCAATAGAGATTTTACAAAAATATTGGGGACACCAAGCTTTCAGGCCGCTACAGCAAGATATCATAACTTCGGTTTTAGAGGGAAAAGATAGCTTGGCTCTTTTGCCAACCGGCGGAGGGAAATCAATCTGTTTTCAGTTTCCTGCTTTGGTTAAAGAGGGCATTTGCATAGTGGTTTCTCCACTAATTGCCTTGATGAAAGACCAAGTGGAAAACCTTAAATCGAAAGGTATCGAGGCTATCGCGATTTACGCTGGAATGGGTAAACGAGAAATCGATATTCTATTAGATAACTGCATTTATGGTAAAATCAAATTCCTTTATCTTTCTCCAGAACGTTTGCTGTCTGATTTGGTTCGGGTAAGAATTTCCTACATGAACGTAAATCTGATAGCTGTGGATGAAGCGCATTGTATTTCGCAATGGGGTTATGATTTTCGTCCGCCTTACTTGCAAATTTCAAAACTAAGAGAGATTCTTCCGAATGTGCCGGTTTTAGCATTGACTGCTACAGCAACTGAATTTGTTCGAAAGGATATTATCGAGAAACTGGAAATGAAACACCCTCAGGTTTTTGTTAAAAGTTTTGCTAGAGATAATTTAAGCTATGTTGTTTTCGGACAAGAAGATAAGTATAAAAAACTGATTAACATTTGCCGAAATGTTAAAGGTACAGGATTGGTTTACGTTCGTAATCGGAGAGAAACTGCAGAGGTTTCAAACTTCATTAATCGCAATCAAATCAAAGCCGATTTTTACCATGCGGGTTTGGAAAGAGACGTTCGTTTTCAAAAACAAGAAGACTGGAAGCTGAATAAAACCCGAATCATGGTGGCTACAAATGCCTTTGGGATGGGAATAGATAAAGCCGATGTTCGTTTTGTAGTACATTTAGATTTACCTGAAAGTTTAGAGGCTTATTACCAGGAAGCTGGGAGAGCTGGTCGCGATGAAAAACGAAGTTACGCAGTTTTATTGGCCAATCAATCTGATGTTTTAAGTCTAGAATCCCGTTACATCAACAGTTTCCCATCGCCCGATGAAATTAGGAAAGTCTATCATTATTTAGGAAATTATTTTCAATTGGCTTTTGGAGCAGGAGAGGGTTTAACTTTTACTTTTGATATAGCTGATTTCTGTAAACGATTTAATATTAGTGTTTTAAAAACAATTTCAGCGTTGAAATTTTTAGAACACGATGGTTACATTACTTTATCTGAAAGTGTTTTTCTGCCATCAAGGCTGATGTTTATTGTCGGACATGAAGATGTATATCGTTTCCAAATTGAAAACAAAGCTTATGATGGCGTAATCAAAACCATTCTTCGCTCTTATGGCGGTGCATTTGATGGTTTCGTTAAAATAAATGAAGCAGATTTGGCAAAGAAAATTGGTGTCTCATTTAAGGATATTATCGCTTTGCTAAACAAATTGCAGTCGATAGAAATGCTTACCTACATCCAACAAACCGACCAACCGCAATTGCAATATGTTCGTCCGCGAATTGATATGGACCACTTTGATTTGGATGTGAAGTATTTAGAATTGAGAAAAGAAATTCTAGTGAAACAAATAAATGCTGTTGTTGCATACACAACCTCAAATAAATGTCGCAGTATTCAATTACTAAACTATTTTGATGAACATAATGCTACTAAATGTGGTGTTTGCGATGTTTGTCTGGCCGAGAAAAGACAAGAAAACGAACAGCAAATGGGCGACGAAGTTGAATTTGAAATTGTTTCGTTACTTCAACAGCAGCCTTTAAGTTTAGATGATTTGGTAGACAATATAAAAAATGGTGTTGAAAATGAAAGGATAGACGCTATTCGTGAATTATTAGATGCTGGCAAAATAAAAACTGATGGGAAGAAATATTATCTTTAGCGGGTAAAAAGATAAAACTGTTTAAATTGGTTATTCCATTTTTACGGTTAACCTATTCACCGCATCAAACAGTTAACCTCCTTTAAATTATCCATGATAGAAAAAGACAATAAGAAAACCATTCGTTCTTGGGCTTTCTTCGATTGGGCAAACTCTGCCTATAATTTAGTTATCACATCAACAATTTTTCCAGTTTATTACGTTGCCATTACCACCACAAAGGAACATGGCGATGAAGTAACCTTTTTTGGTAAAACATTTATAAATACTGTTCTTTCTAATTATGCGCTGGCAGTTGCTTATTTGATTATGGTAGTTTTACTGCCAATACTATCTTCTTATGCCGATGCTACAGGCAAAAAAAAATTCTTCATGAAATTGTTTACTTACATAGGCTCTTTTGCCTGTATGGGGTTGTTTTTCTTAAAATTAGAAACTTTAGAGGTCGGGATTATTTGCTTTGTATTAGCCGCAATGGGCTATGTTGGCGGTGTTATGTTTAACAATGCATATCTGCCCATAATTGCCTCAACCGCTAATCAGGATAGAGTAAGTGCTCAAGGATTTTCATACGGTTATATCGGCAGCGTTATTTTGCAATTAATCTGTTTTGTTTTTGTGCTAAAACCCGAACTTTTCGGTATCACCGATAAATCATTACCCGCTCAAATATCATTTTTATTAGTTGGTATTTGGTGGTTTATATTTGCGCAAATTCCTTTTAAGGCATTACCAAAAGATGTACCGAAAGAAAGTTCAATAGGCAAGAGGATTATAAAAAGCAGTTTTAGCGAATTTGCAAAAGTTTGGAATCAGCTAAAACAAATGAAGTTCTTAAAAACTTATTTAACTGCTTTTTTCTTTTACTCAATGGGTGTACAAACCATTATGCTTGCAGCAGCAAGTTTTGGTGCAAAGGTTTTGAAATTAGAATCGGGTAGTTTAATTGCAGTTATTTTAATTATTCAATTGGTTGCAATTTTAGGCGCTTGGCTAATGTCTCTTTTAGCCAAAAAATTGGGTAACATTAACGTTTTAATAATTGTAGTTTTGGTTTGGGTAGGATGCTGTATTTATGGATACTTTATAACTAATGCTATTCAATTTTATGCATTAGCCGCAATTGTTGGCTTAATTATGGGTGGAATACAATCTCTGTCGCGTTCTACTTATTCTAAACACATTCCAGAAAACACAACTGATACTGCATCGTTTTTTAGTTTTTATGATGCGACTGAGAAATTAGCCATCGTTATCGGCCTATTTAGTTTTGCTTTTATAGAGGGACTTACTCATAATATGCGTCAATCAATCATCGCTTTGGCATCATTTTTTATAGTCGGATTAGTGTTTTTGGTAATCTTAAGAAAAATCGAGCTCAAAGAATCGCTAAAATCGTAAGTTTGTAGCCTGAAGAATATTATGAAAGTAGAATTATTTGTACCCTGTTTTGTAGACCAATTGTATCCCGAAACCGCTTTTAATACTTTGAGATTATTGGAAAAATCTGGCTGTAAGGTAGAATACAACTCGAAACAAACTTGTTGCGGTCAGCCGGCCTATAACGCAGGTTATTGGGATGAGGCAAAAGAGATAGGTACAAAATTCTTAAACGATTTCTCAGAGAACACCTATGTGGTTGCACCTTCTGCATCATGTGTGGGCATGGTAAAGGGTGGTTTTAATGATTTATTTACCAATACCATCGTTCATAATAAGTGCCGTACTTTACAATCAAATATTTGGGAGCTATCTGATTTTCTGGTTAATGTAGCCAAAAAGGATTATTTCGGAGCCGAATTGGAGGGCAAGGCAGTTTACCACGATTCTTGCAGCGCACTTCGCGAATGCAAAATAAAAGATGAACCCCGCCAATTGCTATCTAAAGTTCATGGTTTAGAAATGCTCGAAATGGAAGATACCGATATGTGTTGCGGTTTCGGTGGTACATTCGCTGTGAAATTCGATGCCATTTCATCAGCCATGGCAGAGCAAAAAGTTAATCATGCTTTGGCACAAAATGCCGATTATATCATCTCAACTGATTTATCTTGTCTTTTACATCTTCAAGGTTATATCGATAAAAACAATCTTCCAATTAAAACTATGCATATTGCCGATGTTTTGTGCAACGGCTGGCTAGAAAGTACAGAATATTAAAACCCCGACCCAAAAGGGGAGAATCAATTGTAAAAAATAAATTACACTTAACTCTTTTGCCATTTAAAAATACCTTTCAGGTGATATGGGATTAATCTTTAACACTTTTTAACACAGTTAGCGTTTTATCTGCAATACCTTTGTTAAACCTTTTTTAACCTTTCCTATCTAAACAACAAAACATTGATTAAATGGAACCATCATGATTTACCGAAAATTAAGTTTAAAATAAATCATGGTTGCTTCATTACAATTGAAAATCAAACTATAAAAAAATGAAAAAAATAACCTTCGCTTTATTAGGAGTTTTATCTATCGCATCGGTAGCAAATGCACAAAAGAAAACTTCAGGAGCAATACAATTTGAAAACACTATCGATCCTGCGGCTATGGCGGCAGCCAGTGGAATTCAAATTCCAGATCAAATGAAAGCAAGAATGCCATCTTCAAGTAAGTCTAATTTCGAATTGCTTTTCACTGCTACTAATGCAAGTTACATGCCTGTTGAAGAAGTTGAAGATAGCAATGGTGCAGGTGGCGGCGGCGGTGGAATGGGTCGTATGATGATGCGTTTTGGCGGCGGTGGTGGAAATCGTGAGTATTATTACGTCTTTGCAGATAAAAGCCTTACCGAAGTTTTTGATCTAAACGATACAACCTATTACATGCCTAGCAAACTTACCTTATCTACTTCAGGTCCAATTGGTTCGATGAGAATGGGTGGCGGAAATCCGAACGACACAGCTAAAGCAAAACCTGTTGCTCCACCTAAAATTGAAATTGTAAAAACTGATTCAACCAAGCAAATTCTAGGTTTTACTTGTCACCAAGCGATTGTGAAATCTACAAGAGCGATCAAAATTTTAGATATGGATAAAAATGTAGTGGAAGAAACCAAAATCTGGTACACAAAAGATTTAGGTTTCGATTTTTCTCCAAATCCAAATATGTGGACAGAGGGTGCGGTTTTAGCCATTGAGGGTAGAGGAAATAGTTCAATAGCGAAAAGCATTGAGTATAGAAATGTAAGTGCAAAGGATGTTACTGCACCAAAAAAAGCTAAATTAATTACAGCAGAGGAATATAAAACTAAAATGGACAACATGATGAAACGTTTTAGACAAAATAGACCTGCTGGTGGCGGTACGCAAATCAGAACTTTCGGTACAAATTAATTTAATTTATTTCATTAAAGCCTGCTTATTTACACAATGAGCAGGCTTTTTTTTGTAGAGAAATTTTAGTGGTTCTTGGCGGAGGATAGTCCTGCTGTTGTTCCAAATCCTCACCCGATGAAAAATCGGGCTCCGGGTTTTCCACGCCCATCAGGTCTATTTAACTTTGGTTATTTGCCACTTTTAAAGTTAGCATCCCCTCAATAGTAAAATATCTATAAGTACTTTTAAAATCTCAATTAGTTATCACCATAAATTTGTAGGTAAAAACCAATGCCCGTCAAAAGCTTTCGAATAAATTTCTTATCTTCGCAGCAATTAAGAATCACTTTGTATGTGATTTAGAACTAACATTTTTTTTTAAACCGTTCCAAAATTTCAATAAAAGAATTAGGAACAAATCATAGTTGTAGATGATTAATATTACTTTACCTGACGGCTCCGTTCGTCAGTACGAAAAGGGCACTTCTGCCCATCAAATTGCATTGTCAATTTCCGAAGGTTTAGCTCGTAACGTATTAGCCGCAGAGGTTAATGGCGAAGTGTGGGATTCAACACGCCAAATCGAAGCAGATTCATCAGTAAAATTGTTAACTTGGAATGATGCTGCCGGAAAATCGACTTTTTGGCATTCATCAGCACATTTAATGGCCGAAGCTTTAGAAGCGCTTTATCCAGGCACAAAGTTCGGAATCGGACCCGCAATTGAAACAGGGTTTTATTACGATGTAGATTTTGGCGAAAAGGAATTTTCTTCTGATGATTTCAAAGCCATTGAAACAAAAATGGTGGAGTTGGCTAAGCAGAAACAAATCTTCACTCGCGAAAGTGTAAGCAAAGCTGATGCAATAAAATATTTTACCGAAAAAGGTGATGAGTATAAACTGGATTTAATTGATGGTTTGGAAGATGGAAAAATCACTTTTTACACTCAAGGTGAGTTTACCGATTTATGCCGTGGTCCGCACATTCCGAACACTGGTTTTGTAAAAGCTGTAAAACTAATGAATGTTGCAGGAGCATATTGGCGTGGAGATGAAACCAAGAAACAGTTAACGCGTATATATGGCGTAACTTTCCCTAAGGCAAGCGAGCTTACCGAATATCTTTTAATGATTGAAGAGGCCAAAAAACGTGACCATAGAAAACTAGGTAAAGAGTTGGAATTGTTCATGTTCTCAGAAAAAGTTGGTGCAGGCTTACCCATGTGGCTGCCAAAAGGAACTGCCTTACGCGAACGCTTGGTTAACTTTTTAACTAAGGCACAATCAAAATCAGGATACGAACAAGTAGTAACTCCACATATTGGAAATAAAAATCTGTATGTAACTTCTGGTCACTGGGAAAAATATGGTAAGGATTCTTTTCAACCGATAAAAACGCCACAAGAGGGAGAAGAGTTTTTCTTAAAGCCGATGAATTGCCCACATCACTGTGAAATGTATAAATTCAAACCACGTTCTTATAAAGATCTTCCGGTTCGTTTTGCAGAGTTTGGTACAGTATATCGTTACGAACAAAGTGGCGAATTACATGGTTTAACTCGTGTTCGTGGGTTTACTCAAGATGATGCGCATTTGTTTTGTATGCCAGAGCAAGTAAAGGAAGAGTTTAAAAAAGTGATTGATTTAGTGCTTTATGTATTTAAATCTTTAGGCTTCGATGATTATACTGCACAAATCTCTTTACGCGATCCAGAAAATAAATCGAAATACATTGGTTCTGATGAAAACTGGAAACTAGCAGAAAGCGCAATTGTAGAAGCTGCTGCAGAAAAAGGATTGAAAACAGTAGTAGAATTAGGAGAAGCTGCATTTTATGGGCCGAAGCTAGATTTTATGGTTAGAGATGCATTGGGTAGAAAATGGCAGCTGGGTACAATCCAAGTTGATTATAATTTACCTGAACGTTTCGAACTTGAATATACTGGAAGTGATAATTTAAAACACCGTCCAGTAATGATTCACCGTGCGCCATTTGGCTCATTGGAAAGATTTGTGGCTGTTTTGATTGAGCATTGTGCAGGGAATTTCCCTTTATGGTTAAGTCCAGAGCAATTTATTATTC
This sequence comes from Pedobacter frigidisoli, assembly GCF_004331675.1. Taxonomy (GTDB): domain Bacteria; phylum Bacteroidota; class Bacteroidia; order Sphingobacteriales; family Sphingobacteriaceae; genus Pedobacter; species Pedobacter frigidisoli. The sequence continues at coordinate 247,641 of NZ_SJSN01000002.1, forward strand.
TTCCTATTTCAGAAAAATATGAAGAATATGCAAAAAAAGTTTTAGATGAGCTAAATAATTCCGATATTCGCGGGCTGATTGACTTTAGGGATGAGAAAATCGGACGTAAAATCCGTGATGCTGAAGTTAAAAAGATCCCATATATGCTCATTATCGGTGATAAAGAGATGGCTGAAGGAAAAGTTTCAGTTCGTAAACATGGCGAGGGAGATTTAGGCGAAATGACGTTGGAGGAATTCAACAATTTATTAATAAAAGAAATTACAGTTTAAATTAAATAGTACACATTTGGCATTAGGAAGACCAGGATTTAACAGGGGACCACGTCCACCTTTTAAGAAAAAAGAAGCAGAGCATAACATTAATCAGTATATTAAATCGCCCGAAGTGCGTTTAGCTGGCGATAATGTTGAACCAGGGATTTATCCTTTGGCAAAAGCTTTGGCACTTGCTGATGAACTGGAATTGGATTTGGTAGAAATTTCTCCAAATGCAGTGCCGCCAGTTTGTAGGATTATTGATTACAGTAAGTTTGTTTACGAGCAGAAGAAAAAGCAGAAAGAGATTAAATCAAACGCTAAACAAACTGTAATTAAGGAGATTCGTTTCGGTCCTAATACCAACGACCACGATTTCCAATTTAAATTAAAACATGCAGTAAGCTTTTTAGAGAGCGGTGAGAAAGTTAGAGCTTACGTGCATTTTAAGGGTAGAGCAATTGTTTACAAAGAACAGGGAGAAATTTTATTGTTAAAGTTTGCCCAAGCTTTGGAAGACGTAGGAAAAGTAGAGTTGTTGCCTAAGTTAGAAGGTAAGCGTATGTTCCTAACTGTTGCGCCTAAAGTAGCAAAAAAATAAAAATAGGTTTATAAATTTAAAAACAGGTTATGCCAAAAATGAAAACCAATTCCAGTGCTAAAAAGCGTTTTTCGCTTACTGGAACCGGTAAAATCAAGAGAAACAACGCATACAAAAGTCACATCTTAACAAAGATGAGTACTAAACGTAAACGTGCGCTTGGAAATGCTAGCATGGTAAGTGCTGCAGATTTAGGTAACGTTAAACGTATGCTTTGCATCGGAAAGTAATTTATTAATTTCACCAGGTATCAGGCTTTAAGTTTCCGTATTAAACGGAACGCCGCTTGCCAAAAAACAACAACAACATGCCACGTTCGGTAAACGCAGTAGCTTCGAGAAGAAGACGGAAAAAAGTCCTTAACATGGCCAAAGGCTATTGGGGCGCAAGAAGTAAAGTTTTTACGGTTGCAAAAAACACAGTAGAAAAAGGTTTGCAATATGCATACCGTGACCGTAAGGTTAAGAAAAGAGAATTCCGCGGATTATGGATCCAACGTATTAATGCAGGTGCTCGTCAGCATGGTATTTCTTACTCTCAATTAATCGGTAAACTAGCTTCAAAAGAAATCGGTTTAAACCGTAAAGTATTGGCTGATTTAGCAATGAATCACCCAGAAGCTTTCAAAGCTGTAATTGATGCAGTAAAATAGAAATTTTCGCCTCGGCGATTATGATATTAAAAAGGGAACCAATTTGGTTCCCTTTTTTTGTGTACTGTTTTTTTGTAATCGTTGTAATGGATATCTAAATCCTAAAATGGTGGTTCATCATCATTATAATCATCCATTTTTGATGGACGAATAATAACGTTACTTTGTTTCTCAAAATCTTGTGATGGATACATTCCAGCAGATGGATCAGCAGTGAATGAAGTTGGTGCGGTAAAATCTTCTTCCAAATCTGTAAATTTAACGAACTTACCAATAAATCGAAGTGGTACAATTCCAGTTTCACCATTACGGTGTTTTGCAATAATTACCTCACCAATACCCGCCTGAGATCTTCCTTGTTCATCTTCAGTAATACCATAATATTCTGGGCGATAAAGGAAAAGTACCATATCCGCATCTTGCTCAATTGATCCCGATTCACGTAAATCGGATAACATAGGTCTTTTACCTTGTAAACCTGGTCTGCTTTCCACCGCACGACTTAACTGCGATAGTGCCAAAACAGGTACGTCTAATTCCTTAGCTACAGATTTCAATGCTCTCGAAATACTTCCAATTTCTTGCTCACGGTTACCACCACCTTTGCCACCTTCTCCTTTGCCATGCATCAATTGAAGGTAATCGACAATGACCAATTGAATATCGTATTGAGATTTTAATCTTCTACATTTTGCCCTGAACTCAAAAATATTTAATGCAGGTGTATCGTCTATAAGTAATGGGGCCTCGGTTAAACGCCCAATTTTGCTATGCAGCTGTTGCCATTCCCATTCTTGCAGGTTTCCTTTTCTAATTTTCTCTTGTTCAATTTCTGCCTCACCCGATATCAAACGATTCACTAACTGAACCGAAGACATCTCGAGAGAGAAAACTACTGTAGGCTTCTGAAAATCTACGGTAGCATTTCTTGCACAAGTTAGTACGAAAGCAGTTTTACCCATCGCCGGACGAGCAGCGATAATTACCAAATCTTGTTTTTGCCAACCACCAGTAATTCTATCTAAGCCTGTAAAGCCCGTCGGAACACCAGTTAAACCATCTGTTTTAGTACGAAGTTCTTCAAGCGTTGCTAAAGATTGTTTAATGATATCGTCCATCTTCTGTGTATCTCTACGCAAATTGTTCTGTGCAATATCAAATAAACCTTTCTCGGCATGGTCCAACAAATCAAAAATATCTGTAGTATCTTCGTAAGCGCTAGTAATAATATCAGTAGAAATCCTAATTAATTCTCTTTGAATATATTTTTGGGAAATAATTCGGGCATGATATTCAATATTTGCTGCAGAGGCAACACGGTTTGTTAAGTTTGTAATGTAATAAGCGCCACCTACAATTTCCAAAGTGCCCATTTGGCGTAATTCAGAAGTTACAGTTAAAATATCTACAGGCTTGGATTTTTCGAACAACATGTGTATCGCTGCAAAAATCTTTTGATGTGCTTCATGATAAAAAACCTCTGGCTTCAAAATATCAATAACTGCAGATAGCGCATCTTTTTCTAGCATTAGTGCACCTAAAACAGCTTCTTCTAAATCCAATGCCTGTGGAGGCAATTTACCCATAGAATTTACAGTGGTGTTTAATCGTGCTTTTCGGGATGATATGCCGCTCTTTCCGCCTTGTTCGTTATCGATACTCATTTAACAAAAGTAGTTAAATTTTGCCCCGATTGTTTTAACAAGTTACTAGCAGTTTGTTAACAAATTGATGCCTAAAGCAATTAATTTTTTTCGCTTTTTATAATGCTTACCTTTTTTAAACAATTAAATGTTAATAAGAATGAGATAGATTAGGGCTAAAGCATTTATTTGAATACTTTTGCCTAACAATTTCAAAACATGGATAATTTTAGAAGACCGCAACGCGTAAAAGAAAATAATGAGTTCGTATTTGGCATAAGAGCCGTAATCGAGGCTGTAAAGGCTGGAAGAGATATAGAAACGATTTATCAACAACGTGGATTAGGTGGTGAGTTATTTCTAGAATTAAAGGCCCTTTTGAAAGATACCTTAATCCCATTAAATTCTGTACCGATTGAAAAATTGAACAGAATGTCTCAAAAAAATCATCAAGGTGTTATTGCGGTAATTTCTCCAATTACTTATCAAAATATTGAGGATATTGTTCCTGCAATTTTTGAAAAAGGAGAAGTGCCATTAATTTTGGTTTTGGATAGTGTTACAGATGTTCGCAATATGGGTGCAATAGCTCGTACAGCAGCTTGTGTTGGTGTACATGCAATCGTTGTTCCTTTAAAAAATGCAGCTCAGATAAATGCCGATGCGATTAAAACATCTGCCGGAGCACTATTTAGTATTCCAATTTGTAGGCATTCAAATCTGCATAAAACCTGTCTTTTTTTACAAGAAAGCGGCTTGCAAATTGTGGCATGTACCGAAAAAACCAACGATTTAATTTACGCTCCAGATTACACCATGCCAACGGCGATTGTTATGGGTTCGGAGGATGAAGGTATTTCAAATGAATTACTCCGTGTTGCCGATCGTTTAGCAAAAATTCCAATGTCAGGGAAAATCGAATCCTTAAACGTATCTGTTTCTGCTGGTGTTATTCTTTATGAGGCTGTAAGACAGCGAACTACAGCTTAATTATTTTTCTATTGCTTCTTCTTCTAAAATATAATTATGTATTTTTATTTTGAAGTAAACGCTTATGCAACCTGCTAAAACAATAACCGAGGTAATTTCTAGGTTAGATGAAATTATAAATTTCTGTATTGCTAAAAAATCTCGATTGGGATATTTTGCATGCCTGTATCGTAAAATGACCGTTGCGGTACAGAAAGGAATTAATGACGGGCTTTTTGCAGATGGAGCTCGAATGGAAAAGCTTGATGTAATTTTTGCCAATCGTTACATTGATGCATACTATTGTCAATCTCAGCGAACACCCACCACTTCATCGTGGAAAGCCGCTTTCGATGCTGTCGCGATACCATATACCGTTATTCAACATTTGCTTTTGGGGATGAATGCACATATTAACCTAGATCTTGGAGTTGCAGCGGCAGAAACAAGTAGGGGAATAGACATTCAATTAATGAAAAAGGATTTCGATCTCATCAATGATATCATTGGAAGTCTAATCAACATCGTTCAAAAGGATTTAGAGGAAATTTGTTTTCCAATGAAGATGCTTCAATATGTTGATAATAAAAGCAAGGAATCTGTGATCAATTTTAGCATCACCGCTGCAAGAAATACAGCTTGGGTAAATGCAGTTGGGCTTTCAACTGTTCTTCCAAATATGTATAATCCATACATTAAAACCTTAGATGCTAAGATTGCAGTAGTTGCCCGTAATATTATAAATCCTAACTTTTCTCAAGGATTAATTTTGAGAACAGTTAGGACATTTGAGCCAAAGGATGTTGGCCAGGTTATTAAATTTTTGAAAGACTAAATAAATTTATTGCCAAATCGAGATTTAACCTCGGCAACAAACTCCTTAACTTTCTGCTCCTCATTTCTTGGGCAAATCATCAACATATTGTTGTTTTCTACAACGATATAATCGTGCAATCCATTTAAAATAACCAATTTATCTTTAGGAACATTAACCATACAGTTAGATGAATCGAACATGATAACTTGCTCAGATGGGATAACAGCATTGCCTACATAATCCTTTTCAGCCATTTCGTAGATTGAGGCCCAGGTACCTAAATCAGACCAGCCAAACTCTGCTGGAAGAACGTACACATTATCTGCTTTCTCCATAATTCCAAAGTCGATGGAGATATTGGTACATTGGAAATAAGCATTATTGATAAAATCTTTTTCACCAGCCTTATTCAGTTCAGATCTACCAACGTTAAATATCTCATACATATCTGGTAAATGCTTCTCGAATGCTTTTAGTATAGACTTTGCAGACCAAATGAATATTCCAGCATTCCAGAGAAAATCGCCACTTTGCATAAACGACTTAGCTAATTCTAAATTTGGTTTCTCTGTAAAGGTTTTAACCTTATGAAGATCTGTATCTGTATTTAAAACATAATCAGTGTGTTGAATATATCCATAGCCTGTATCAGGGCGATTTGGTTTTATGCCCAAAGTGATCAAACAGTCATTTTTAGAAGCGGCATCCAGCGATTGCGCTATTGAATCTATAAAACCTGGAACATTTGCTATGGTATGGTCAGATGGAGCCACAACAATAGTTGCATTAGGATTTAGCTCATAGATTTTTAAGCTTCCATAAGCAACACAAGGAGCTGTATTTCTCATTAAAGGCTCAGCCAAAATTTGGTTATCACTCATTAAAGGTAATTGCTCCTTGATAAGATCAGAGTAGATCTCATTTGTAACAATAAAAATGTTTTCTGGAGGACAAATACTTAAAAACCTTTCATAGGTACTTTGGATTAGCGTTTTGCCAACACCAAAAAAATCGATAAACTGTTTAGGGTATTCTGTTCTGCTTACAGGCCAGAAACGGCTGCCAACACCGCCAGCCATAATAAGTGCGTAATAATCTTTATTCATTTCAAGTTTTAAAACTACACTATTCCCTCATTAAGGAGGTCGTGTAAATGGATGATGCCAAAGTAAGTATTTTGTTCTAGAACTAACAACTGTGTAATGTTATTTTGCTTAATTATGTGAAGTGCATCTACAGCAAGTGCATCATATTGTATACTTTTTGGATTTTTGCCCATAATATCCTCAGCCTTTAAACCAGCAATAGAATTATGGTTTTCGAGCATTCTTCTAATATCACCATCGGTAACTACACCTACAACATTATTTTTATCATCTACAACAGCTACTGCACCCAAACGGTTTTTGCTAATTTCTATCAGTACATCCTTAACTGAGGCTGTTGGACTGATTGAAGGCTTTTCATTCGAACTTGCCAAGTCTTTAGCTTTGAGGTATAATTTTTTTCCTAACGATCCACCTGGGTGGTATTTTGCGAAATCTGATTCATTAAAATCCCTACATTCCAATAAACAGATAGCAAGCGCATCGCCCAATGCTAATTGAGCTGTTGTACTTGTGGTTGGCGCTAAATTATGTGGACAAGCCTCCTTTTCGAAAGAAGTATTTAAAATTAGGTCGGCCTGTTCTGCTAAATAAGATCCCAGTTCGCCAACCATACCAATAAGTTTATTTCCTGCAACCTTTAGCAAGGGTATTAATACTTTAATTTCTGGAGTATTGCCACTCTTTGAAAGGCATATGATCACATCATTTCTTTGGATCATCCCCAAATCCCCGTGTATCGCATCAGCAGCATGCATAAATATTGCAGGTGTTCCAGTTGAATTAAAAGTTGCAACTATTTTTTGGGCGATGATTGCACTTTTGCCAATTCCAGTAACAATTACTCTTCCTTCAGACCGTAAAATAGTAGATACGACCTTTTCAAAATCATCGTTAATATTTTTTGCAACATTTAATATTGCAGCTGCTTCAAGCGCTAATGTGCTTATGGCTGATTGGATTATATATTTTTTACTTTTCAAAGAGAAAATAATTGTTGGTGGATACTTGAAATTCTTGTAAAATTATGTTATTTTGGATACAAAAATAGCATCGCATATTTTATTACACAAAATGGACGTGAAAAAGTCGTTATTTGATAACCTGCAAAATTTCTTCGGGTTTGATAATTTCAAAGGTGATCAGGAGTCGATCATAACAAATATTTTAGAGGGCAATAATACTTTTGTTATTATGCCAACGGGCGGAGGGAAGTCTATTTGCTATCAACTGCCAGCTTTAATGAGCGAAGGAACAGCTATTGTTATTTCTCCGCTAATTGCATTAATGAAAAACCAGGTAGATCAATTAAGAGCTTTTGGTGGAAATGATAGTATTGCCCATTTTCTTAACTCATCCTTAAATAAATCCGAAATTACTCAAGTTAAATCTGACCTGCTAAGTGGTCATACTAAATTATTATATGTTGCTCCAGAATCTTTAGCCAAACAAGAAAATATAGAATTTTTAAATTTGATTAAAATTTCTTTTGTAGCTGTTGATGAAGCACATTGTATCTCGGAATGGGGGCATGATTTTAGACCAGAATACAGAAAAATTAAGCAAGTAATTGCTGGCTTGGGCGATAATATTCCAATTATTGCCTTAACTGCAACAGCTACACCTAAGGTTCAACAAGATATTGTTAAGAACCTGGGAATGATGGAGGCAACATTATTCAAATCATCATTTAACAGGCCGAATTTATTTTATGAAATCCGCCCTAAAAAGGATATCACTAAGGAAATTATCAAATACATTAAATCTAATCCTGGTAAATCAGGAATCATCTATTGCCTTAGCCGTAAAAAGGTTGAGGAAGTAGCAGAAGCTTTAAACCTAAACGGTATTAGTGCATTACCATATCATGCAGGTTTAGACCCTAAAGTTCGAGCTGAGACACAAGATAGGTTTTTGATGGAAGATGCTGAAGTAATTGTAGCTACCATTGCTTTCGGTATGGGAATCGATAAACCAGATGTTCGTTTTGTTATCCATCATGATGTGCCAAAAAGCATGGAGGGTTATTATCAGGAAACAGGTAGAGCTGGGCGTGATGGTGGTGAGGGTATTTGCATTGCTTTTTATGCTCAGAAAGATGTAGATAAGCTTGCTAAGTTTATGAAAGATAAACCAGTTTCAGAACGGGAAATTGGTACTCAGATATTAAAAGAAGTTATAGATTATGCAGAATCAGGCGTTTGTCGCCGTAAGCAAATTCTTCATTACTTCGGAGAAAACTTCAACGAAACTGGTTGTAATTGCATGTGCGATAATTGCAAGAAACCCAAAAAGCAGTTTGATGCCGAAAATCAATTGGTTACAACCTTAAGGTTTATCGAAAAAACAGGGGAGAAATTTGATGACGCACATTTGTTAAATGTATTTCTAGGTTTGGAAACTGCTCAAACCATCGCTTATGAACATAGTAAATTTCCAGAATTTGGTATTGGCAAGCAAGATGGAGAATTGATGTGGAAATCGGTTATTCGACAAGCTGTACTAAATAATTACCTTTTTAAGGATATTGATAATTATGGTTTATTAAAATTAACCAAGCAAGGAAGAGATTTTATTATCAACCCATATAGCTTGAAGTTTATTTTAAACGAGCCTATTGAAACTGGTGTTGATGATGACGATGATGATGTAAAACAAGGTACCGGCGCATTAGACACGCATCTTTTATCAATGCTTAAAGATTTACGTAAGAAAATTGCTAAACAAAAAAGTGTGCCGCCTTTTGTGGTTTTCCAAGATCCATCTTTGGAGGAAATGTGTACGCATTATCCAATTACGATGGAAGAACTTCGTCAGATTTCTGGCGTTGGTTCGGGTAAAGCAATGAAATTTGGGTCGACGTTTATTGAATTGATTAAAAAATATGTTGAGGATAATGACATTGAGCGACCAATTGACTTGATTATAAAAACTCAGGCCAATAAATCTCAGATGAAAGTTTCCATCATTCAAAATATCGACAGACAAATTGGTTTAGAAGATATCGCAGATTCGAAAGGCATTACTTACGAGGAAATTTTGAAAGAGGTTGAGTCAATCGTTAATTCGGGAACAAAACTTAATTTAAACTATTTCATTGATGAAGTAATTGATGATGACAGACAGGATGAAGTTTTCGATTATTTTAGAGCTGCAGAAAGTGATTCAATCGACGAAGCACTTAACGAGCTTGGCGAAACCGACTATACTCGCGAAGAAATCCAATTAATGCGAATTAAATTCATGTCAGAACTAGGAAACTAGTGTTTGATGTAAGATGGTAAATGTAAGATGGATGATGTGGCTTAATACTCATATTGTTCTTTCCATTTACCATCATCCATTTTACATAATCCATATTAAATGCTTAATTATTTAGATAAAATAAAAAATACTGATTCTGGAAATTTCTTTTTAATGGCTGGTCCGTGTGCAATTGAGGGTGAAGATATCGCTATGAGAATTGCTGAAAAGATTATTTCGATTACTGATAAACTTAAAATTCCATATATTTTCAAAGGCTCTTATCGCAAGGCAAACAGGAGCAAAGGCAGTTCTTTTACTGGTATTGGCGATGAAAAAGCATTGCGAATTTTAGAACGAATTGGTCGTGAATTTGGTGTACCAACCGTTACAGATATTCACGAAAGTAGCGAGGCTGCAATGGCAGCTGCTTACGTAGATGTATTACAGATCCCTGCTTTTTTATGCCGCCAAACTGATTTATTGATTGCTGCTGCCGAAACTGGTAAAGTGGTTAACGTAAAAAAAGGTCAGTTTCTTTCTGCAGGTTCTATGAAATTTGCAGTAGAAAAAGTTAAAGAAGCTGGTAACGACAAAGTGATTTTAACAGATAGAGGAAACACATTCGGTTACCAGGATTTGATTGTTGATTACCGTGGTTTACCAGAAATGCAAAGTTTTGGTGTACCTGTGGTGATGGATTGTACACATTCCTTGCAACAACCGAATCAAAGTAGCGGCGTTACTGGTGGTAAGCCTGAGTTAATTCTAACGATTGCGAAAGCCGCAATTGCTGTTGGAGCAGATGGTTTATTCATCGAAACACATCCTGACCCAGCAAATGCAAAATCTGATGGTGCCAATATGTTGCATTTAGATTTGTTAGAGGAAACTTTGACTAAGCTAATTCGTATTAGACAAGCAATATTGTAATTTTGGGAAATTCAAAAGTATTCCTCACAGCCGAATGGCGGAAACTAGCCTTAGCCCAATATGCGGTTGATGCTGAAATTCTTAGAAAATATTTACCACCACATACAGAATTGGATGATTGGCAAGGTAAATATTATGTGAGCCTCGTTGGTTTTATGTTTGTTGATGTGAAATTACGAGGCTTCAACATCCCCTTACATACCAATTTCGAAGAAGTAAATCTTCGTTTTTACGTTAAGTACAAGGATGGCGATGAATGGAAACGAGGCGTAGTTTTTATCAAAGAAATTGTGCCACTGCCTGCCATTACTTTTGTCGCGAATACCATTTACAAAGAAAACTACCAAACATTACCAATGAAACATGTTTGGATAGAGCAGGAGCATCAAATTGAAGTTGATTATCTGTGGAAAAACAGAATCTGGAATAAATTTTCAGTTATTGCATCATCAAAGGCAGAAGAGATTTTGGTGGGTAGCGAAGAAGAATTTATCACTGAACATTATTGGGGTTATACTAAAATTGGCGTAAATAGAACTTCAGAATATGGTGTAGAACATCCACGTTGGGAAGTTTATCCAATTAAGGAATATAAAATTGATGTCGATTTTGGTGAGAATTATGGAAGTGACTTTGTTTTCTTAAACAATGCGAAACCTGATTCAGTTATGCTTGCAGAGGGGTCTGAAATTAGGGTTATGAAAGGCAAGAAGTTTTAATCCCAGGGGGAAAAAAATTAACATTTCGCTACGCTACAGATCATCAAAACCTTTTAAGTTGATTATAAATTATAAAATGCCTTTGCATTATCTCCAAAAATCAGATTCCTTTCTTCCCCGGTAAATCTTTCAGCATACTTACTAACCAAATTAAACCAGTCTTGATATGGCCTACTGATAAGCATAACCGGCCAATCGCTTCCATACATTACTCTATTAGCTCCAAAATTGTCAAAAATAACATCAAAGCAATTAAAGAGCTCTAGTTCTTTCCAATTTTTCCAATCTGCTTCTCCTAATAATCCAGAAACCTTACAATAAACATTTGGGTTTTGCGCAAGCGTTTTGATATTCTCTGTCCAGGTTTTTAAATCCTGAGATTTTACATCAGGCTTGCCACAATGATCTAAAACAAATGGTTGATCAGGAATTTGATCAACCATTTTTATGATATGCTCCAGTTGATTATGGTAACAAAGGAGATCGTAAGAATATCCATAATCTTTGAGCTGCATTATGCCAGAAATAAAATCCTTATCCAAAATGAAAGCTGCGTTTTCAGCCTGTAGAACATGTCGCCAGCCTTTTATTTTTTTAAAGTTATTCCAATAATTTAAGCGGCCAGTTAAATTTGGATTTTTAAGATCTATCCAGCCAACTATTCCTTTTATAATTTCATTTTGCTCCGCCAAGGTTAAGAGAAACTCATTCTCCTCTTCCGATTGGCTGGCCTGAACGGCTACGCATCCAGAAATTTTAAAGTCGTTATAAACACGCATTAAATTTTTCGGAGTGAAATCCTTTTGAATGGTGCTCATCTCATCGGTAATCCAATTATCTCTAATTGGGTCGAAATTCCAGAAATGCACATGCGTGTCAATCATTGAAAAATGGGTTATAGTTTAAAAATTTGATCCATCAGTTGCCACTTTTCTCCCGCTTTGGCACCTGGTAATGCTTGTTGATATTTCCACATTAAGGTTTCCCACTCTTGCACTTTGGCGTTTTCGAAATCTGCTGATGATTTGGCTTCAAAAGAAAAATTAGCACTAACATCCATGATCATCAATAAACGATTTCCAGATAAATAAATCTCCATGTTTAAAATCCCTGATGAAATAATGCTTTCTAAAACTTCTGGCCAAACGGCTTTATGGTGTTGCTTATATTCATCAATAAGCTTCTCGTCATCGATTAAATCGAGGGTTAAACAATACCTTCTCATTTAATTTTCGCTATATGCCTTAACGTTTTGCTTGCTAGATCCTAAGCCATCAATTCCAAGTTCTACTACATCGCCAGCTTTTAAATACCATGGTTCAGGTTTTTGACCTAATCCGACGCCTGCTGGAGTCCCGGTTGTAATAACATCGCCCGGTAGAAGTGTCATGAATTGACTGATGTAAGAAACCATGAAAGGCACATTAAAAATTAGATTGGCTGTATTTCCATCTTGTAGGCTTTTTCCATTTACGGTTAACCAAAGGCGAAGATTATGTACATCGGCAATTTCATCTTGTGTGGCAATAAATGGTCCGATTGGTGCGAAAGTATCACAGCTTTTGCCTTTTACCCATTGGCCGTTTCTTTCTATTTGAAACTCACGTTCACTGTAATCGTTATGCAAAACGTAACCTGCAATATGTTCTAAAGCATTTTCTTCTGAAACATAGTTTGCTTTTTTACCAATTACGATCGCCAATTCTACTTCCCAATCTGTTTTTTTACTATTTTTTGGAATTACTAAATTATCATTCGGACCAACAATTGCCGATGTTGCCTTGAAAAACAAAATTGGTTCTGTAGGAATTGCTGCGTTTGTTTCTGCCGCGTGATCTTTATAATTTAGACCAACACAAATAATTTTAGATGGCCGAGCTAAAGCTGCACCCAAGCGAACATTTTGATCAACTTCGGGCAATTCTATTGATTCAATCGCTTTTTTTAGGTTTTCTAATCCATCACCACCGAAAAATTCCTCGTTGTAATCAGTTACCAATGAGGAAACATCATAGTATTTATCATTTATAATTACACCTGGTTTTTCAAATCCAGGCGTACCAAATCTTATTAATTTCATTTTAAAATTCTTTATCGTAATTTAAATTTATTAGTTATTCAAAGTGGTAAAACCGCCATCAATAGGGTAGTCGCAGCCAGTTATAAAAGATGCTTCATCGCTACATAAATACAAAGCTAGCGCACCAATTTCTTCTGGTTTAGCCATTCTGCCGATGGGTTGGGTTTTTGATAATTTTTCAAACATCTCATCAATGTTATCAGGATAGTTTTTCTGCAAAAATCCATCAACAAAAGGCGTATGTACCCTTGCTGGCGAAATAGAATTACAACGAATATTTTCTCCAATATAATCTTTTGCAACACTCATGGTCATGGCTTTTACGGCGCCTTTTGCAGTGCTGTAGGCAAAGCGATCGGGCAAGCCAATTAGTGCTGCAATAGAAGCCATGTTAACGATTACTCCACCACCAGCTGAGCGAATTTGAGGAATTGCCGCATACAAACAATTGTAAACACCTTTAACATTTACCCGCATAATTCGATCGAAATCTGATTCTTCAGTGGTATCAGCTTTACCAATATGAGCAATTCCAGCATTGTTCACCAAAATATTAATCTGTCCAATTTGATTGAAGATATCCTTAACGGCTTGATGATCAGAAACATCGCAAGCGTAACTAAAGGCAGTTCCTCCAGCAGATTCAATTTCTGATAAAGCTGAAGCAGCTTGTTCTATTCCCAGTTCGATAATGTGCACTTCGGCGCCTTGTTTAGCCAAAATTGTTGCTATAGCTTTCCCAATCCCACTTCCTCCACCTGTAACAACTGCTTTTTTATTGGTTAATGAAAACATGTATATAATTTAAATGATGATAGATTTAAGTAATGAATATATGGATAAAAATTCTTTTAAGTATTCTCGTCAACTATAATCTGGGCGGAAAATGGTTATTTTAAGCATTACCTTAACTTATAATTGATTAGAATATTGATACAAATAAAATAAATATAGTTGATTAAAAATTTTATCTTCTTACCTAAATATTCACAGATATTATCATTAGCCGATTTGATCACCCAAATCCACTTTACATTGCAGGAATTTTACAAACGCAACACTGTATATTACTTATATTTGAATAATATTTTTATATTTAAATATTATTTTAACCAAATATTCTTACAGGCCTATCTTAAAAGCTTGTTGTTAGAACCCAATTGAATGAGAAATTTTCTGATTTATATTTTCCTGTTTTTTTCAACTATAACAATTTCCAAGGCTGCAGATCTGGTACCGAAAACTAAAATTATTTATGTTTCTTCTCAGGGTGGACAACGTGTTGGCTATGGAGTTAAACGTTTAATGGAAAGTTTAATAAAGGCCGGTTACCAAATTAAATTCACTGTTATTGATTATAATGAGAAAGTGCCAAAAGGCACCAAAGGTATTGTAATTGCAACAGTTAATGATAAAATCTTATCATCACAACTGCCCATTTCCATTAAAAAAAATGCATCTAGTGCTGGTAAAGAGGGCTTTTCTATTTCTTACGATGTGGATGGAAACTTATATATAATAGGTGCAGATAATTCTGGAGCCTTATATGGCTGTATAGACTTAACAGATAAAATTGCTGAAAATAAAACGCTTCCAACTCAACTTTCCATCACGGATCACCCAGAAATGGTTTTAAGGGGAACTTGTATCGGCTTGCAAAAACCCGATTATCTGCCTGGGCATGATGTTTACGAATACCCTTACACACCAGAAACCTTTCCATGGCTTTATGATAAGGCTTTGTGGATAAAGTATTTGGACATGATGGTGGAAAATCGCTACAATTCCCTTTATCTATGGAATGGCCACCCATTTTCATCGTTGTTAAGACTTAAAGATTATCCTTACGCGGTTGAGGTAGATGATGCGACACTAAAAAAGAACGAAGAGATATTCCAATTTTTAACACACGAGGCTGATAAACGTGGAATTTGGGTAATTCAGATGTTTTACAATATTATCATTCCTAAACCTTTTGCAGATCAACATGGACTAAAAACGCAAGATCGAAACCGTCCAATTATTCCTTTAATTGCTGATTATACCAAGAAATCTATTGCTGCATTTGTTGAGAAATATCCAAACGTTGGTTTAATGGTTGCCCTTGGCGAAGCGATGGAAGGTGTTGGTCAAGATGATATTGATTGGTTTACCAAAACGATTATTCCGGGTGTGAAAGATGGATTGAAAGCCGCAGGAATTAAAGAAGAGCCGCCAATTGTGCTTAGAGCGCACGATACAGATGCACCAGCGGTGATGAAAGCTGCTTTGCCCTTGTATAAAAATCTTTATACCGAAAATAAATTTAATGGAGAAGCATTAACCACTTATGCTCCCCGTGGAGCTTGGGCAGAGCTAAACAGAAAACTGGCTGCTATTGGTACGGTAAATATTTCTAACGTACACATTTTAGCAAATTTAGAGCCTTTTAGATATGGCTCTGCAGATTTTATTCAGAAATCGGTTCAGGCGATGAATAAAATTTACGGTGCAAAAGGACTTCATTTATACCCTCAAGCAAGTTATTGGGATTGGCCTTATGCTGCAGATGATGTAAAGGGTAGATTGTTAGAGGTAGATCGCGATTGGATTTGGTATAAGGAATGGGCGAGATATTCTTGGAATTCGCAAAGAGATCGATCACAGGAAATTAACTATTGGGGAAAGCAACTTGCAGATAAATATGGATCCAGTTTAACTGATGGTAAGGCAATTTTAAATGCCTATGAAGAATCGGGTGAGATTTCACCGAAACTTTTGCGCAGGTATGGAATTACAGATGGCAATCGCCAAACACTTACTTTAGGGATGTTAATGACGCAGTTAATTAACCCTTTCCGATATGGAGTATTTACCTTGATGTACGAATCGGAAGCCCCTGAGGGAGAAATGATTATAGATTACGCCGAAAAGGAACGGAAAAAGCAAGGCCATGTTGGCGAAACCCCTGTACAAATTGCCAAGGAAGTTGTAGATCATGGCAAAAAAGCACTGGCTTCTATCAATGAGGTAAAGGCAACCAAGGATACGGCGGAGTTTAACCGACTTAAAAATGATATGTATTGCTATGATGAAATGGCAAATTTCTATGCTGAAAAAGTTAAATCGGCACTTTGGATATTGCGTTACAAATACTCTAATAAGGTTTCAGATTTGGAGCAGGCCATCCCTTTTCTGCAGAAAAGTGTAGATCATTATGCCAAATTGGTTAAGTTAACAGAAAGCAGTTATTTGTATGCCAACAGTATGCAAACCAAACAAAGAAAAATTCCGATGCGTGGCGTTGATAAAACGTTCATCCACTGGAAAGAAATGTTGCCTGTGTTTACAAAAGAATTAAACCATTTTAAGCGAAGCATAGATTCCTTGAAATCGATAAAGGGCGATGCAATAGTGAAAATAAAGTCTTATAAACTTGCTGAGGTAACTGTTTTAAATGTGGTTGGAAAATATATTATTGATAAAAATGTAACAGTTTTTGCTGATACAACTAATCAAATTAAAGAAGTTGCAACAGAATTAATAGGTTTAAAAGGAATTAAATTAGCTAAGGATAAACAGTTAAAAGCTGGAACAGAAATTAAGTTCAGCACCCAGTATCCTGTAAAATTGTTAGTTGGTTTCTTCAACCAGAAAGATCCTAAGTACCTTGCGCCACCGCAGTTGGAAAATGATGCCAGCGCAAACAATTACGGTCAGTCTGAAATAAAGATTTCCAATGCAATTGTTGTAGATGGTTTTCCGCCTGCAAACGTTCATGCTTACTCGTTCCCGGCTGGTACGCACACCTTGAATTTAGGAAAGGGTGAGTGTTTAGTTTTAGGTTTTATTAGTGATAAACAGGATTTAAGAATATTTAATGCAGGTTTGGATGGTCGTGGAAAAGATATAGATTGGTTATTTGAATAATGATAAACACAAGAAAAATATTAGCAACAGCAGCTTTGTTAGCGATAGCAACATTTGGCTTTGCGCAACAGAAATCTATTTTAGGCACAGAGAAACTAAAAAAATATGTGGAGTATTTTAATTCGATAGATACTGAAGCTGTAAAAAACTATATACCAAATGCAGAAGCTTTTAATTGGCTGGCAGATCAAGCGCCACTTTTCGAATGCCCTGATTCTGTTTTAGAACAAAATTACTATTATCGCTGGTGGACTTACAGAAAACATCTCGTTAAAACACCAGAGGGATTTATTTTTACAGAATTTATCGAACCCGTTAAACATGCTGGTAAATACAATTCCATCAGCTGTGCTTTAGGGCATCATATTTATGAAGGCAGGTGGCTAAAAGACAATAGCTATTTAAAGGACTATATTAAATTCTGGCTTTACAAGGCCGATGTTGGCCAAACGAAGCAACGTTTCCATCAATTTAGCAGTTGGGTAGATGATGCCGTTTATCAGAATTATCTGGTTAAACCTGATCAAGCTTTTCTAAAAGAAATTCTGCCAGCGTTGGATAAGGATTATGAAAAATGGGAAAAGGAAAGACAATTAAAAAATGGTTTATTCTGGCAGAATGATGTAAAGGACGGCATGGAAGAATCGATTAGCGGCTCCAGAAAGGACCAAAATCAACGACCAACCATTAACAGTTACATGTATGGAAACGCTGTAGCTTTAAGTAAAATTGCCACATTATTTAATGATCAGGATTTAGTCTCCAAATATAATATCAAGGCTTTGGCGATTAAAAAACTGGTTCAGGATAGTTTGTGGAATGCTTCATCGTCTTTTTTTGAAACCAGAAAAGCTAAAGGTGGTTCTGCAAATGTGCGAGAGGCAATCGGTTTTACACCTTGGGACTTCAATCTACCCGATGATAAAGCGATTTACGCAAAAGCTTGGAATCAACTTTTAGACACCGCAGGTTTTAAGGCACCGTGGGGCTTAACCACCGCAGAGCGAAGAGATTCGACTTTTAGAACGCGTGGCACCGGGCACAGTTGTGAATGGGATGGCGCACTTTGGCCGTTCGCGAGTTCGCAAACCTTAAAAGGACTATCGAACCTGCTTACCAATTACAAAAATCATGGTAAAATGAATGCCAAGGTTTTTTATAGTGAATTGCATCAATATGCTGCATCGCATATTAAAAATGGAAAGCCTTACATTGGCGAATATCAAGATGAAAAAACTGGAGAATGGTTAAAAGGCGATAACCCAAGGAGTAGTTTTTATAACCACTCTACCTTTAACGATTTAATTATTAACGATTTGATTGGACTTAAGCCGCGACAAGATAACATCCTAGAAATTTATCCATTAATTCCTAAAAATCAGTGGGATTGGTTTATACTCGATAATGTTTCCTATCATGGAAAAGTATTGACAATACTATGGGATAAGACTGGATTAAAGTACAGCAAGGGTAAAGGTTTTCATCTTTTCGTAGATGGTAAAGAAATTTATCAATCAAATAAAATGAAACCAATAAAAGTTCCAATGGACTAGTGAATAAAATAATTTAATGATGTTTAAAAAATTCAATCAAGCTTTAAAATTTTCAATTCTACTTGGTTTGTTCTTAGGAAGTGCTCTCTTGTCGAATGCTCAATCTTTTTATAATGTTTTAAAGTATGGAGCCAAAAACGACAGCAGCAAATTGGCCACAACAGCCATAAAAAATGCTATTGAAGCTGCATCAAAAGCAGGAGGTGGAACAGTTTATTTTCCTGCTGGAAAGTATTTAACTGGTGCTATTCATTTCAAAAGCAATATTACCATATTTATTGATGCTGGTGCAGAACTACATTTTAGTGATAATTTTGATGATTATTTGCCCATGGTTAAAAGCCGTTACGAGGGTGTTGATGTAACTAGTTTTTCGCCACTATTTTACGCTTACAAGGTCGAAAATATCGCGATTATTGGTAGAGGAATTATTGATGGCCACGGAAAAAAATGGTGGGATTTTGTAGAGGGTTACAAAGAGGGACAAGCCAGATCGAAGTGGCAAATCCTATTCGATGGATTGAATAAAGACATTACACTTCCTGATGATCCAAAGCAAATGCAGAGGGGATTTCTTCGTCCGCCGTTTATACAGCCCATGTTTTGCAAAAATGTTCTAATTGATGGCATTACCATTCGCAATTCTCCCTTTTGGACTGTTAATCCCGAATTTTGCGAGAACGTAAAAATCCACGCCATTACTATTAATAATCCGCATTCGCCCAATACAGACGGCATAAATCCTGAATCCTGTAAAAATGTTCATATTTCTGATAGCCATATCAGTGTTGGCGATGATTGTATTACGATCAAATCTGGCAAGGATGCGCCCGGTAGAAAAATGGCAATTCCAGCAGAAAACTATGTGATCACGAATTGTACAATGTTATCTGGTCATGGCGGCGTGGTCATCGGCAGTGAAATGTCTGGCGATGTTCGTAAAATTACCATATCAAACTGTGTTTTCGATGGAACTAATAGAGGCATTAGAATTAAAACCGCACGAGGCAGGGGTGGAGTGGTAGAAGAAATTAGGGTGAGTAATATCATCATGAAAAACATTAAGGATCAAGCTATTGTGCTCGATATGCAATATGCAAAAACAAATGTTGAGCCTGTCTCCGAACGAACGCCCAAGTTTAGAAATATCCATTTTAGTAATATTACAGGCCAAGTTAATCAAGCTGCTTACTTAAACGGATTGGAAGAAATGCCCATAGAAAATATCACCTTTAATGATATTAATTTAGAAGCCAAAACAGGCTTTTCCATTAGCAATGCTAAGAGAATTGAGTTTCATAACGTTGAGGTAAATACAGAGTTAGGGCCATCATTAAAGGCTACAAAAGTTAGTCAACTCATTGTAGATGGCTTAAAAAGTTATTCTCCTCATGCCAATTCGGCAATAGTAGATTTGAATAATGTTTCTGATGTATTTTTATACAATGCATATCCAGTTAAGGAAACGGCAACCTATTTAAGATTGAGTGGTGCAGATACAAAGAATATCTCTTTAGGGAACAACAATTTCCGAAATGTAAAGGAGGCAGTAAAGCGGGAAAAGGAGGTGGCGGAGAGCCCCGTTATTATTTCTGGCGATAAAGGACAATAAACATGGTATTGAGATTTCCATTTATAATAATCATTTGCATAGCTTGTTCTTTCTGTGTTTTAGCTCAAGAAAGTAATCAAACACTATGGTACAAAAAACCTGCAGAAAAGTGGACGGATGCGCTTCCAATTGGAAATGGAAGATTAGGTGCGATGGTTTTTGGGGGTGTAGAAAATGATCGAATCCAGTTTAATGAAGAAACACTTTGGACGGGTAAACCAAGAAATTATAATAAAAATGGCGCTTACAAATATTTGCCAGAAATAAGAAAATTACTCTTTGAGGGCAAGCAAAAGGAAGCAGAAGCATTGGCTCAAAAGGAGTTTATGGGCTTGGAAAGTGAAACGGGCCATCGTGCGAGTTGGGTTAAGGAAATGCAAGCCGGAAAAGGTATTCAAGGTAACCCAGCCTTAGCAGATTTTGATGATAAGCTTTGGAAAACATTGAATGTTCCATCTTACGACGGATGGGAAACCGTTGGTTTACCTAATTTAGATGGTGCAGTTTGGTTTAGAACAACTTTTGATGTGCCCAAAAGCTGGACTGGAAAATATTTGGTTCTTGATCTCAATAAAGTATTCGACCAAGATTTTACTTACGTTAATGGAGAATTGGTTGGAAATACTGATGGTGCAGAACCTAGAAAATATACCATTTCTGCAAAACTGATTAAACCCGGAAAGAATGTAATTGCCATTCAAGTGCTTAATTATTACGATCGTGGCGGAATTGGTGGCTATAAGGATGTAAAGAAAAAAATTGGCATTTATCCGGTAGGTTCGAATGTAGATCAGGGAATTTCATTGGTTAAACCTTGGAAATATAAAATTCAAAATAGCACTCCGCCTGCCGTTGCGCAATATCAAGCAAGTTATCAGCCTTTTGGCGATTTAAATTTGCAGTTCCTCAATCATGCCGGCACAAGTAATTACCGAAGATCGCTAGATTTAAGCACAGCTACAGTAAAAACCACTTATTCGCTCAAGGGTATCAATTTTACCAGAACCTATTTTGCGAGCCAACCAAATCAGGCAGTTGTTATTCATTTAACGGCGAGTAAAACGGGTTCGATAACTTTTAATGCGGCACTTTCGAGTCTGCATCAAAGTTCTATCCTTAAAACCTTAGGAAACAGTACAATCTCGTTAGTTGTGCAAGTAAAAAATGGCGTTTTAAGAGGGGAAAGTAGGTTAGCCGCCATTGTTAAAAATGGATCTATAAAAATTATAAACAATAAGATAAGCATTAGCAAAGCCGATGAAGTGACTTTGTTTTTAACTGCAGGTACTAATTTTATCAATGCTGACGATGTTTCTGGAAATCCTGCATTGGCAAATACTAAGGCGTTGAGTAGTTTAAAAGGAAAAAGTTATGCTGAAATCAGAAAAAATCATCTTCAAGAATACCAATCTTACTACAATAAATTTAAGGTAGATTTTGGACATTCGGTAAATGAAAACCTCCCAACAGATGAAAGATTAAATAAATTTGATTTTTCGAATGATGCTGCTTTTGCTGCCTTATACATGCAATATGGCAGGTATTTGTTAATCTCAAGCTCGCGACTTGGCACTCAGCCCGCAAATTTACAAGGGATTTGGAATGATTTATTAACCCCGCCTTGGGGAAGTAAATACACCACAAATATTAATTTAGAAATGAATTATTGGCCAACTGAAATCCTGAATCTTTCTGCATTAAACGAGCCTTTATTTAGCAAGATTAAAGGTTTGGCAAAAAGTGGAACCGAAACCGCTAAACAATATTATAATGCAAATGGTTGGGTTTTACATCACAACACCGATTTATGGAACGGAACTGCCCCAATCAATGCATCAAACCATGGCATTTGGGTTACGGGTGGAGCTTGGTTAAGTCAACATTTGTGGGAACATTACCAATTTAGCAAAGACCAAAGTTTTCTTAAAAACGAAGCTTATCCATTAATGAAACAAGCCGCATTATTTTTTGAAGATTTTTTGGTTAAGGATCCTATAACGGGTTGGTTAATTAGTACGCCATCAAATTCTCCAGAAAATGGTGGTTTGGTAGCCGGACCAACCATGGATCACCAAATGATTAGATCGCTTTTTAGGAATTGTATTGAAGCGGCAGCAATTTTAAATGTTGATGAAAGCTTTAGGAAATCGCTCGAGGAGAAAGAGAAAAACGTTGCGCCAAATCAAATAGGGAAGCATGGTCAGTTACAAGAATGGTTAGAAGATAAAGATGATACGACCAACAAACATCGTCATGTTTCGCATTTATGGGGTGTTTTTCCAGGAAATGATATTACTTGGGATCAAGATTCGAAAATGATGAATGCCGCTAAGCAATCGTTACTTTATCGTGGTGATGATGCTACAGGCTGGAGTTTGGCTTGGAAAATTAATTTCTGGGCAAGGTTTAAAGATGGTGATCATGCCATGAAACTGATCAAATTATTGTTGAAACCAGCTGGCACCGGAGCAGGATCTTATGTGAATTTGTTTGATGCTCATCCACCATTCCAAATTGATGGAAATTTTGGCGGGGCTGCAGGTATTGCAGAAATGATCGTTCAAAGTCATCAAGGTTATATCGATATTCTTCCAGCTTTACCATCTACAATTCCTGACGGAAAAATTAGCGGACTTAGAGCTCGAGGAGGTTTTGAATTGGATTTGAGCTGGAATAAAGGTGTGTTAACCTCGCTAAATGTAAAATCAAATGTTGGGGGGATTTGTAAGATTCACTATAAAAATTTAGTGATTTCAATCCAAACAAAGGCTGGCGAAAGCTATAAATTGAATGGAGATTTGAAATTGCAATGATGACCAGGGCTAAACATTATGAAAGATAAAAAAAAACTATTAATCATTTTTTTTCTGTTTTTAATATCCAATACTTACGCTCAAATCCGTAAAGATATTTCATTAAATGCAAATTGGGTAACCATCGCCGATGAGAAAAACAATAAAGCTTTTGATGGTTTTCAGGCCGGAAAATATAATTTAACTTCTTGGAAAAAGGTAACTGTTCCCCACAATTGGGATCAATATGAGGGTTATCAAAGAAAACTTCATGGCAATAAACATGGCTACGCATGGTATAGGCACACATTTAAAAGTAACGAACTTAAAACTGGAAAACGGTTTTTTCTATATTTTGAGGGTGTGGGTTCATACGCCACCGTTTGGTTAAATGGAAAACAAGTTGGTTATCACGCAGGCGGAAGAACAACTTTTACCTTAGATGTAACCAATGTTATCAAACTAAAAAATCAAATAAATATATTAGCAGTTCGGGCAGATCATCCCGCAAATATTCAGGATTTACCTTGGGTAGATGGTGGCTGTTCTACGGAGCGAGGTTTCTCGGAGGGTTCTCAGCCCATGGGGATTTTTCGTCCGGTTCATTTAATTGTAACCAACGAAACAAGAATACAGCCTTTTGGGGTTCACGTTTGGAATGACAATAAGATTTCAGAGAAATCAGCTGTTTTAAACATTGAAACCACGGTTAAAAACTACAGTTCGAAGCCTAAAACAATCACGATTTTAAGTCAATTGCTTCAAGCAGATGGAAAAATAATTAAGCAATTAAATCGAATAATGAATATTCCTGTTGGTAAGGAAATCAATGTTTCACAAAAAACCGATGAAGTACTAAATCCGAAATTGTGGTCGTTAGAAAGCCCTTATCTCTATACTTTAAAATCTTCTATAATTGAGAATGGCAAAGTAGTCGATGAAGTAAAAACACCTTATGGAATTCGTTGGGTAAGTTGGCCAATCGGCGAGCAGGCAAACCAAAAAGTGTTTCTATTGAATGGAAAGCCTGTTTTTATCAATGGTATCGCAGAATATGAACATTTAATTGGGCAAAGTCATGCCTTTACAAACGAGCAAGTTTCTTCAAGGGTAAGGCAAATTAAGTCTGCAGGTTTCAATGCTTTTCGCGATGCGCACCAACCTCATAATTTATTGTATTCTGATTATTGGGATAAAGAAGGGATCTTATGCTGGACCCAAATGGCCGCACATATTTGGTACGATACCCCAGAATTTAGAAACAACTTCAAAACGTTATTAACCGATTGGGTTAAAGAGAGACGCAATAGCCCTGCGGTGGTTTTATGGGGTTTGGAAAATGAAAGTACCTTGCCAGAGGATTTTGCGAAAGAATGTACAGAGCTGATTAGAAAACTAGATCCTACTGCATCATCACAAAGGAAAGTAACCACTTGTAACGGTGGCAAGGGAACAGATTGGGACGTACCTCAAAATTGGACCGGAACTTATGGCGGCAATCCACTAACCTACGGAGAGGATTTGCAAAGGCAGGTTTTGGTAGGAGAGTATGGAGCGTGGCGGACTATCGATTTGCATAATGTTGATGCAAACGGTAAGGGTTTTACCGAAAACAAAATGACCTATTTAATGGAAACAAAAGTTCGGTTAGCAGAGACGGTAAAGGATAAAACTGCTGGTCATTTTTTCTGGTTGTATAGTTCGCATGATAATCCAGGTCGTGTTCAAGGTGGCGAGGGTTTGAGAGATTTAGATAGGATTGGGCCTGTAAATTATAAAGGCATGTTTACCCCTTGGGAAGAACCAACGGATGTTTTTTATATGTTTAGGGCAAATTATGCGCCAAAAACTGCCGAGCCAATGGTTTATATTGTTTCGCATACTTGGCCAAATCGTTGGAATAAACCGGGCATAAAAGATAGTATCGTAGTTTATTCCAATTGTGATGAAGTAGAGCTGTTTAACGATATTGATGGACAATCTTTAGGTAAACAAAAACGTGGCGCAATTGGAACGCATTTCCAATGGGATAAGCCAAATATTAAATACAACTTGCTTTATGCCGTTGCTTATGTAAATGGAAAAGTGGTTGCGAAAGATCAGATTATTTTAAATTCGCTTCCTCAATCGCCTAATTTTAAAAAGTTATATGGTTCTGATCTCAATGTTTCTAAGCCTCAACCCAACTACAATTACATTTACCGCTTAAACTGTGGCGGACCAGCATATACTGATCATTTTGGGGAAATCTGGAATGCCGATCAACAATTAGATTCCAATAAAAATCATTATGGATCAAGCTCGTGGACGGATGCTTTTCCAGGTGTCCCAGCTTTTTTTGCTAGTCAACGGCGAACTTTTAGTCCAATAAGTGGAACTGAAGATTGGAAGTTATTTCAAACATTTAGATATGGTAGAGATCAATTGAAATTTAATTTCCCAATTTCTAAGGATGGTGAATACTTAGTTGAAATGTACTTTATTGAGCCTTGGATAGGAATTGGTGGAGGGATGAATGCTGAAAAAATGCGTTTGTTTGATGTTGCGATTAATCATCTTACTGTAATTAAGGATTTAGATATTTGGAAAGAAGCTGGTACAAATAAGGTTTTGAAAAAAACGATAAAAGTTTATGCTAAAGCTGGACAACTCGTTGTTTCTTTTCCGCAGATTAAAGTAGGTCAGGCCGTGATTTCGGCAATTGCAGTAGCAAGTTTAGATCAGGATTTAAAGGTTGGTGATCAAAATAATTCAATCATTAGCCTTTTTGGTGGAAAACAATCATGGGCGAAAAGTTGGTTAGATATTGGCGATAAACAATTTGCCAATGAAACGCAGGAATTTACTAATCTTCCTCCAAATTTATATGGTGCCGAATGGATTCAGTCGCCTAAAAATGGCACAGATGTCGAATTGAAATTCAATGTAAATGTAGAGGCCGATGTTTTTATTGCCTTAAACCAAGGAGTCGAAAAACCTAATGACTTTGAAGATACCATGACGCAAATAGAAAATAGCGCAGGGGAGAAGTACAATGTTTTTAGGAAACGTTTTAAAAAGAACGATCAAGTGATTTTAAGAGCAGGAATTGCTTTGGTTGCGGTAATTCCACCGAGTAATTTAGAGCCAGCCTACGATTTGAAAACCGTAACTAGCTACAAAGCTACCGATGCGATTTTAAAAGGCGATCATATTGTAAAAGAAGATCTATTGGGTAAACAACGAGTAATTTTTAAAGAAAATAGTGGCGATGTTTTAGAGTGGAATATTGGGGTTGGCGTTGCTGATGCCTATTCACTTACCATTAAATACCATAATCCTTTTGAGCAAACACTCAAAGGTAAAATTGAGTTTTTATCGGCAGATGGAACCTTAATGAAAACTGAGCAAGCAGAGTTTGCGCCAACCAAAACAGGCAAATGGAATTACCTAAATACCAATACGGGCAGCATGATAAATGCTGGAAGTTACAGGGTTAGGTTAGTGGCCACGGAAGCTAAAGGTTTGGCTATCGATGCGTTGGATGTTCAATAAGATAAGATGGTATAAGATGTAGCCAAAATCTTATATTAATACTGATATTTAGACATGCATATTTGTTTTAACCAAATTAATAAACGAGCCAATAAGTAATGAAAGGTCTTCCTGTAATTGATCTTGCAATAATCTTCATTTACCTTATTGGAATGATATTAGTTGGTTTTTATTTTTCTAGGAAAAATAAAAATTCCGAGCAATTTACAAAGGCTTCGGGCCTTATCCCTGGATGGGCGATAGGTTTATCTATTTATGCAACATTTTTAAGCAGCAATACTTTTTTGGGTGTTCCGGGCAAGGCATTTGGTAGCAATTGGAACGCTTTTGTTTTCAGCATTTCTATGCCTTTAGCCGCATGGGTGGCATCGAAATATTTTGTTCCATTTTACAGAAATACAGGTGAAATATCGGCCTATACGCATTTAGAAAAACGTTTTGGTGCTTGGGCAAGGGTGTATGCAGTGATCTGTTTTTTGCTTACACAATTGGCCAGAATGGGCTCTATCTTTTTCGGTATTGCGCTAAGCTTGCAGGCTTTAACTGGCTATTCCATGCAAATGATTATGGTGGTAATGGGAGTCTGTATTATCATTTATACGGTTTTGGGCGGAATTGAAGCGGTAATATGGACTGAAGTTGTGCAGGCCGTGGTTAAAACACTGGGTGCCTTACTTATCCTGTATTTAATTGTTACGAATATGCCGGGAGGCGTTTCAAAAATCGTAGAAATTGGTAAGTCTGCAGATAAATTTAGCTTAGGAAGTTTTAAGCTCGATTTTGTGGGATCTTCATTTTGGGTAGTATTGCTTTATGGGTTTTTTATCAACCTGAATAATTTTGGGATGGATCAAAACTACATCCAGAGATACCATACCGCATCTTCAAGTAAAGCGGCATCTAGGTCAATTTGGCTTTGTGTTTGGTTGTATATTCCAGCATCACTACTATTTTTTATTATAGGATCTTGTTTGTACGCTTATTATGATGTTCACCCAGAATTGGTCGCTTCCATTAAACATCAGGTTGCGGCAGAAAGGTTGCCTTTGGGAGCCACAGAAGCAGAGGTTTTGAAAATGCAAAATGCCTTACAGCCAGCAGATTACGGAGATAAAATAATGCCTCATTTTATGGTGACAAAGATTCCCATTGGTTTGGTTGGTTTAATTGTTTCTGCAATTCTATCTGCGGCCATGAGCACCATCAGTTCTGGAATGAATGCATCGGCTACGGTTTTTTCAGTTGATATTTACAAGCGATATATCAAGCCGGATGTTACCGATAAACAGAATTTGTCGCTTTTACATATTGCAACAATAGGTTTCGGCTTATTGGGAATGGTTGCCGGAATTGCCATGATTGGCGTGAAAAGCATTTTGGATCTTTGGTGGGAGCTTTCGGGGATTTTCGCAGCAGGAATGCTCGGTTTATTCTTACTCGGAATTGTGAGTAGGCAAACCAAAAATCACGAAGCAATTATTGCAACCATTATTGGTATTGTAGTAATTATTTGGATGACATTTTCTTCACTTCTTCCGCCAGAATATGAAGCTTTTAGAAATCCACTACATAAAAATATGATTATCGTGGTGGGTACATTAACCATATTCTTAACTGGAATTTTCATCACCAAAGTTAAAAACAGAAAAGTAGAGACAGCAAATTAAGATTACCAAAATCTTATCTAAAAAATATTTAAGAAATAATTTACCCTATCAAATAAAATGGAAAACTCACAAAAAGGGTTCATCCCGGTTATGCTTACGCCCTTTTTAAACAATGGTGAAATAGATTATCGGGCACTTACACAACTCACCGAGATTTATTTACAAGCTGGCTCCTCAGGTTTATTTGCGAATTGCCTTTCGAGCGAAATGTTCGAACTAACTAATAAGGAACGTATTCAAGCCATAAAATATGTCATAAAAGTGGTTGATGGTGCTGTGCCAGTTGTAGCTACAGGCACTTTCGGCGGACCAATAAGCAAACAGGCAGATTTTGTTAAACAAGTAAGCGATTGTGGGGTAGAGGCGGTTATCGCCATTACGAGTTTGCTAACGGATGAAGATGAGGCAGACAATGTATTTAATGAGCGTGTTTTTGATTTGTTGAACCAAACTGAAGATATCCCGATAGGTTTTTATGAGTGTCCTGTTCCTTACAAACGGGTTTTAAAACCAGCACAATTAGCAGATTTCGTTGCAACTGGAAGAGTTATTTACCATAAGGATACCTCATTAGACTTGGGGCAAATTAAAGAAAAATTGAGGCTTACCGATGGAAATGCTTTTGGCTTATACGACGCCTATATTGTTCACGCGGTCGAGTCGCTCAAAGCTGGATCAGCAGGTTTGTCCTGCATTCAGGGAAATTATTTTCCAGAATTAATTGTTTGGCTTTGTGATCATTACAATGATGAAAGTTTGGTTATAGAAGTAAATGCCGTTCAAAAATTTTTAATTGATAACATGGATGTGATGCATAACGTTTATCCGATAGTATCAAAATATTTTTTACAAAAAAGGGGCTTGAATATTTCCACTTTTACGAGAAGAAATGTCGGCTCCTTTACGCCAAGCATAGTTAAAGAAGTGGAGAAATTATATGGTGATTATACTGTTTTAAGGAGCGATCTAAATATTCAGGTGTTTATTTAGTTTGGCATAACTTACGAAGTCTCAAAGGCCAAAGCGCTGAAAGACTTCGTCAGTTTATATTTAGAACCCACAAAAAAAAACTTAAGAAATTTCCCCAATGCTCAGTCCAACAAAACTTCGTAAGTTGATGATCATCAAAGGCCAAAGCGCTGAAAGACTTCGTCAGTTTATATTTAGAACCCGCAAAAAAAAAACTTAAGAAATTTTGCCAATGCTTAGTCCAACAAAACTTCGTAAGTTGATGAAGCTAATTCAAATACTTCCTTTTGTAATCCAGCGGCGTCATTCCTGTTACCTTTTTAAAGTGCCTGTAAAAGTTAGATACATTATTAAAACCACAATCAAAGCAAATCATTTCTGTAGGTAACTTATTTTCTATCAGAAATCTACAAGCATGACTAACCCTAATTTCGATTAAAAAGTCGTAAAAAGTTTTCTTAGTCATGAGTTTAAAATACCTGCAGAAAGAGGTAACGCTCAAATTACTCAGCGAGGCAACTTCCTCCAAGGTAATATCATTTTTGTAATTGCTTAAAGTGTAGTTGCAAATCTTATTTATCCTTAATGTTTCCGATTCGTTAGATTGATAGAAAGTATTTTTACTGGTTACTATTGTAGCATATTCATCAGTTTCGGCCAGTGTTTTCAAAATCGAAAGGAGAATAATGATGCGATCGAGATTTGTAGCATCAATAGCAGCTCGCATTAAATCAATAAGTTTATCTTTCGCTTTTCCGCTGATAACCATTCCACTTTTGGCTTTTTCGAACAATTTCGGAATTAGATAAGCCTCTGGTAGTGTAAGCATATATTTCCCTAAGCAATCTGGCAGAAAATGAATCACCATGGCTTCGGTATTTAAATCAGGGTTGTTCTGGAAATATTCATCCTTACATCGCCAAGTATGCGGAAGATTTTCTCCCAATAAAACCATTTCATCGGGTACGAAATTGCTAATGTTATCGCCTATAAATCGAACACCTTCTCCTTTTATTACATAGTGAAGTTCTAGCTCTGGATGATAGTGCCAAATATTCCCAAAATCTGGATTTATATCGTGTCGAATACTAAAGGAACTTTGTAGCGTAATCGGAACTTTATGAAAATGAGGTTTCATTGTAATTATTGATATTTGGTTAGAGTCGGTTGCCAAATCCTACAAGCAACAGGCCTAAAGTTAAGCGGTTATAGGATAATATCCTATATAAATTTGATAAAAAGTATTAGTAATTAGTGTTTTTCTTTGTAGAGTTTTGTATATGCCCTCTTGGGCGATAACCAAATTATAAACCGGCAAATTATTTCTATATGAATTTTTTGTTTATTGATGAAAATATGAGAAGCTCAAAAAGAATAAATTCCATCCTATTTTATTATCTTCAAACGCTATAAATTCGCAACTTATTTACAGGAGAATATCAATTTATTAAGGCTGATATAAGCAATCTCCAATAAGAAACTCAATATAAAAAACAAGATCATGAAATTATCAATTTTAGCTTTGTTGTTAACGTTCTCAAGTGTTGCCACAACTTTTGCTCAAAAAATGACTGCCGAAGAGAAAGTTAAATACGTAAAAGCCATTACGGAACGGGCAGATAAGATTGTGGTGAATTTAGGAATCAATGAACCTAAAAAATCGGAAAAGGTAAGGAACATCATTCGAGATCAATACAGTAATTTAAATGATATTTATGCTGCTCGCGATTTAACCGTTAAGGATATCAAGGAAAAGAATAAGGACAATAAAGTAGAAAGAGATTCTGCAATTGCCAAAGAAAATCGTATAGTTGAAACATCTCTAAATAAACTTCATAAAAAATATATTAGTAAGCTTTCTGCCCACCTAACTACAGATCAGGTTGATTTGGTGAAGAACGGTATGACATACAATGTTCTACCAATTACCTATAAGGCTTACCAAGAAGAGGTGTTAACTTTAACAGAGGATCAGAAAAAGCAAATCTTAGTTTGGTTAACCGAAGCTCGCGAGCATGCTATGGATGCGGAATCATCAGATAAGAAACATGCTTGGTTTGGTAAATATAAGGGAAGAATAAATAACTATTTATCTGCAGCGGGCTACGATTTAAAAAAAGAAGGAATAGAGTGGGAGAAAAGACGGAAAGCCAAAGCACAATCAAATAATCCCAATCAATAAACAGTTATAAAGTTTTTGAATAAATTATTTTATTTTTTTATTTAAGAATGTTTCATTTATATATGAATTTTATTTCTATATTGTATTGCCGTTAAACTGATTAAATAATATAGATTATTAACATTTTTATTCGTGGTAATAAAGTATAGTAATTATCGCATTCGTTAATGATTTATTTCTTTTTGATTATAATTTAAGGTATTAATATACTTTCTAACCAATATAAAAGATCGAGTAACTAAAAAGAAATGAGCCATCTTCATCAAAACTCTTATTTAATTTTAGCAAATAATACCTACACGGTATTTTATGCTCAACAATTCGACTCTTATATTATATCATTATCGCCATCAAAAAAGATATTTAATAAATCACGATAGGGTAAGAGTATCCAAAACAATTTTTAAAATAGCTGCAATTGATGAATGGCTAATGAAAATGCATCAAAAAAACTAACCAAATAATAAATATGAACTTAAAATTTTTACGCAAATTATCTTGGGTATTAGTGCTCATGACAATTATCAGTACTTCGTTGTTTGCACAGCAACGACAAGTTACTGGTAAGGTTGTTGATAAAAAGGATGGCCAGCCCGTTCCTGGAGTGACCGTAGGGATACGGGGTAAAACCAATAATGTAAGCACCAATGATAAAGGTGAGTTTGCATTAGTAGCCGATCCTGCAACTGATGCCCTTGTTTTTTCATTCATTGGATTTGTACGACAGGTAGTGCCTTTGGCAGGAAAAACAAACATCACTGTAAATTTTGTAGAAGACAATACCGCATTAGACGATGTAGTGGTTATAGGTTATGGCGTTAAGAAAAAATCTGAAATTCTCGGCTCAGTTGCTACAATCACTGGTGCTGAAATTCAGGACGTTCCAGCTCCGAATTTAGCTGGTGCCATGCGAAATAGAATTGCCGGTGTTGGTGTAAGTCAAACCTCAGGTCGTCCAGGTTCGCCCATTACTTTCAACATCAGGAACTCTACAACCACCACTGCAGCTGCTGGTACTACAGATGAACCGCTCTATGTGGTAGACAATATTACCGTAACAAGAGAGGCTTTCGATAATATAGATGCTTCCATGATTGAGAATCTAACCTTTTTAAAAGATGCTTCTGCTGCAATTTATGGTGCTGCTGGAGCTAAAGGGGTTATTCTAGTAACAACAAAAAAAGGAAGGGTAGGTAAGCCAAGTATAACTTATAATGGATATCTAGGTATTTCTGATGCGATTAAAGTGCCAAAAATGTTATCTGGATATGATCATGCATTATTGTTAAATGATACATTCCGTTCTCAAGGTGCTGCTGCATCGGAATACTTTGCCCCTGAAGATTTAGATTATATCAAAACGCTAGATTATAAAAGCTGGTATGATGAAGTATGGCAACCAGCAACCACCCAAAGACATAATATAGGTATTTCTGGCGGAAGTGATAAAATTACCTTTTTCGCAGGAGGAAGTTATCAGGGTGAAAATGGAAACTATGCGGGAATGAAATTTAATAAATATTCATTCAGAAGTGGTGTAGTTGCAACAGTTGCCAACGGCTTAAAAGCAGATGTTAATTTTAACGTTGATTATGGAACGAAAGAATTACATCACAATGCGCAAGATAATGACGCACCCTTTTTTGAAAGACTTATAACTATTCCAAGATGGGTTCCAATCAGTATAGATGGAAAATACGTAAATTATACCGTTCCCGGTGTTTCTGCCGCAAATCTTAACCCACTAGCCATTTCTGAGTCTGGTTATTACAACAATGGTTCAAATAAGTCATACAGAATTAATGCTTCATTAACTTACGAACCAACTTTCTTGAAAGGGCTTGTAATTCGAGGCCAAGTTTCGCAGTCAAGTGGATCGTCAAAGAACACACAATATATACCACCTTTTACGCTATACAATTTTGTTAAAAGAGGTAATAATCAGGAATTGTTCACCAATCAATTACCTACGGCAACTGCACCTACATTTCAGCCAACAAGTGCAGCGAATTCTACTTTTACACCAGGCTTAACTGATAATAGTAGCTATCAATTTTTTCTAACACTTCAATACAATAAAACGATTGGAAAACACACTTTTAATGTCTTAGCTGGTGTTGAGCAAAGTGAAGGTAATACACAAAATTCAACTGTTCGTTATACAAATCAACTTATTCCCGGTGTAGATCAGTACTTTGCTTATGATATTAATACGCTCGTAGCATCAAACTTAGATCAAACAGCAGTTTCTAAACGTTCTGGATTCGCCCGTTTTAGTTATGATTTTAATAAAAAATACTTGGTTGAGGGGATTGCCCGTATTGATGCATCGTCTAACTTCGCATTAGGTAACCGTTGGGGTGTATCGCCAAATATTGGAGTTGGATGGGTAGTGAGTCAGGAAGATTTCTTTAAAAACAGCAGCGCATTGGGCTTTATTAATTTCTTGAAATTAAAAGCAAATGTGGGTATTACGGGAGACGATAGGGTTGGCGTTCGTTTGTGGCAAGATAGATTTCAGATTGATGTAACCAATGGATATGTTTATGGAACTTCGAATGGAAACAGTTTAAACCGTTCTCGTTTGGCTAATCCTGATATTACATGGGAAAAGAAAAGAACCATCAACGTTGGTTTGGAAACTTCTATGTTTAACAACAAGTTAGATATAAGTATTGAAGCTTTCCAAAACTATACTTATGATGGTTTCGAATTAGGAGCTAATAATCAATATCCACAATATTTCGGTACGCAGGCACCAGTGTTAAACTACCGACAACTTTATAACTGGGGATCTGAGTTCAGTATTGGCTATAAAGCTAAGCTTGCAAAAGACTGGAACCTTAGTGCAAGCATGAACTTCTCTTACGGTAACTCAGTAACAGACAGGGTTCTTTATACTGCTGGAAACTTGATTAACAATACGTTTCCTAACTTACAATTGTTCGGAACTGACCCACGTAAATATAGCTCAAGTAATTATGGTTTAACTAACCTTGGTATGTTTAGAACTCAAGGCGAAGTTGATGCTTGGATGGCGAAATATCCTAACTACAGGATCTATGATAAAATCCCACAAGCTGGCTGGTTATATTACGAAGACACCAATCAAGATGGGGTGATATCTGATAGCGATTTAGCTCCCTTATATAACAATACCAATGCATTTTTGTCTTCGGGTATCTCACTAAATTTAACGTACAAAAATTTTAGTTTGAACACCAACATCAATGCAAGATTTGGTGGTAAAATTTTCTATGATAGCAGGGCAAGAACAGCTCCATCTAAAACTAGAAATACATTAGAAATCTGGACAGATCGTTGGACACTAGATAATCCAATGGAAGGTAAATATCCTAGATTTGATGATCCATCACTAGGAATAAACTCTGATTTTTGGGCAGTTGACGGAACGATGATCCGTATAAACACCATGACTTTGAGCTATAAAGCACCTACTGCATTTGCTAATAAACTTGGTATCGGCGGTGCTAGAATACTACTAACAGGAAATAATCTTTGGACAATCGTAAATCCTTTACCTTACAAAGACCCATATACTTCAAGTGCATGGGATTATCCAATGTTGAGAACAATATCTTTAGGTTTGAGTGTTAACTTATAATTTTTGAGAAATGATTAATCAAATAAAAAATAATATAAAAAAGGCAGTAGCCATTTTAACTTTAGCTGCACTTTTGCCCGCTTGTGTAAATAAAGATGAATTTTTCTTACTACCAGATACAGGTGGTATCGATCAGGCCATATGGGATAATGATGGTTCTGTACAGCTACACCTTAACAGGGTGTACGATGTAGCAATGTATCAATTTCCATTACAGCTCGTTCCAGACCGTTATGGTGTGCATTATGCAAGCGATGAAAATTATTTCCCAGATGGGGATGCCAATGCAAAAGCTACACTTGGACTACAGGGAGTATTGGGAAATAACGATGTACGGTATGTTGGTAACACATATGGAGGTAACCCAGGAAATAATAAATATTGGGACATTGCAAGATGTAACGATGCTATTGCCAATCTACCAGGGAGCAAAATGCTTACGCCTAAAAAAAATGAATTGCTTGGGCAATATTATGCGCTAAGAGCAATAACCTATTTTGAATTAGTAAAAGTTTATGGTGGTGTTCCGCTGCCGTTAACACCACAAGGAGCTGATACTATTTACGATGAGGGTAGAAGACCGGCTAAAGAATGTTTTGCAGCAATATTAAGTGATTTGAATAATGCAATAATTCTTTTAGAGGGCTTTAATCCTGGTGATGCAGATGGAAGAGGTAAAATGACTAAATTGATAGCAACCTGTTTGAAAGCTAAGGTGCTATTATACTGGGCAAGTCCACAATTTAATCCACTAAATGACCCAAAACACCCTTACCAAGCATCAAGATGGACTGATGCTCTGACAGCAAATAAGGAAGCTTATGATATGTGTGTTTCGGCAGGAAAAAAATTAATGCCAAATTATTTGGATGTTTTTCGTGTAGAAGGTACAAGCAATACTGAAGCAATTCTTGTAAGAACCTATTCAAGCACAATACCCAATCGAGGGAATGGGACTGAACAGCGTGTTAGGCCAACCTCCGAAGGTGGAAGTCCTAGCTTTCCAAATACTTATTTTATGCCTACAACGAAAATGTTAGATGCATATCCAATGAGAGATGGAAAACCATTAAATACATCTACGGCCTTTCCTTATGATGCGACAATGTTCTGGCAAAATAGAGACCCAAGATTTGAAGCTACTTTTGCTACAAATGGATCAGTATATCCTTTAAGCGGAAACACAAATAGGAAACAGTGGACTTACAACCTTGCGGTTGGGGAAAGCAGTGGAGTTTCTGTATATGTTAAGCGTTTTTCTACGCCTACTTTAACAGCAAGTGCCTCTGTTTATAATAGTTCTATTGGTGGTGGAAGTGGTATGGATTGGATTGAGCTTAGATTTGCAGAAATCATGTTAAATTATGCCGATTGTATGAATGAAACAGGGAATATCGGGGGCGCAAAAGATTTAGTGAGACAGATTCGTGTGAGAGCAGGAGTAGTAGCAGGTGATTCAGATTACGGACTCGCATTGGCGGGAAGTACCCCCCAATTGCGTAACTTAATTCTTAATGAAAGACAAATAGAATTCGCTTTCGAAAATAAACGAAATTCAGATTTGAGGAGATCTCGTACCATGCATTTGTTAACAGGAAATATGTCTAAGCTGGAAGTCCAATTGGTAAATCCTCCAGTAGGATCAGATCAAAAAGATAAAAAAGTATTAGAAGATCCAACGGTTC
This sequence comes from Pedobacter frigidisoli, assembly GCF_004331675.1. GTDB lineage: Bacteria > Bacteroidota > Bacteroidia > Sphingobacteriales > Sphingobacteriaceae > Pedobacter > Pedobacter frigidisoli. The sequence goes on from NZ_SJSN01000002.1 coordinate 284,189, forward strand.
CTGGAGGTACAACACTGTTCAGAGAAACATTAAATGTTAACGATAAAGCAACTTATACCAAGTATTTTAAAAATGTTGTTATAACAAATACAACTTATTTACCATACAACATACCAGAATATCATTACTTCTACACTTTTCATAATGACTTTGTAAGTTTTGGTAATAAAATTCTTCCAACAGTTGGTTGGGCCGGTAGTACATTCGATCCACTTGACTAGTAATTTAAGAATAAATGTTTCAGTTGATCTGATTAAAAAATAAAATAATGAAAACTAAATATATTTATAAGTTACTCATAGGGTTATGCGTGATTCTTTCCGCTTCTTGTAAAAAGGAATCGGCGAACATATTTAACATGTTCGATGATGTAACAGTAACCTTCAATAATAGCGATCCACGCTGCGTTACAGATTATAAAGTAATCAATGAAAAAGAAGAGGTTTGGATTGATTTTACTATAAATTCTGCTAAGGAAGATATGTATTCTTACGTTTTTGAAGTTTCTGCAGGTACAGCTCAGGCTACACGATATACGATTGCAATTACAAACCCATCTCAACGCAGAAGTTTTTCAACAATTATTAAACTTCCAAATTCAGCCTTTCCAGCAGCTGCAATTCGTGATGGTAAACAAAGCTATCGGATTTGCGCATTGAATGAGAAAGGAGTATTTATTGGTGATGGATATAAAAAAGTAACAGTTGATGTAAATCCAAGTTTTATGATATATGCCAACAGAGATATTTATCTACCAGATACTGTTGCTAAATCTTTACCAAGTTTCTTTTCTGTTGCTGATGCTACAGGTTACAATTACACTAGTGCGGTAGCTAATGCCGGAAAAATAGATTTTGGTATTTACAGAAAACCTGGGTCTAATTCAACAGTTCAAACTCCAACGTGGGTAGTTAATTTATATTCCCCAAGTGTTGCTACTAATCCATTAACTGTTTATGATATCAGTGGCTTCAGCCCTAAAAGAACCACAAAATTTAGTCAGCCAGTTACTGGACAGGCTAATGCGTTTCTTACTACTGCAATTTCTGGTTCATCTATAGAAATTTTGGCTAAAGCGAGAGCAATTACCTTTAACGAAACTACCCAAACTACTCCAGCTAATGGTTTGGCAGCGGGTAATGCGGTGTTTTTCCTTACACCAGAAGGCAAATATGGTATGATCTATATAAATGCAGTTACTTCTGATTTGCAGAAACGACCATTCATTAATGTAAGCATAAAATTGCAGCGATAAAATGCCTTTACAGTGGTTTAGCACTGCCACAATTTTTTTGTATAGATGGTTAGAAAAAAGGAAGCAATCATTTGCTTCCTTTTTTCATTTAAGAATGTTACATTTATATATGAAATTTATTTCTACCTTGTAACGTGGCTGTTAAAGTAAATTCGATTCACTATAATTTGTGTTGATAATTGATAATATTTTATAATAATTGGGCAACATTATCGCTTTTATAGCTTATATTTAATTACAATTTTGAAATATACTATAATTTCTAACCAAAATTTTTAACCAAAGAACAATAGAAATGAGCCACGATTTTTAAAATCTTTATTCAGATTTTTTACTAATCTATAATATTGCTTAATTTCTTTTACTTCTTTAACGAGCAAAACACAAATGAAAAAGAACTTTTTAAATCTGCTATTTTCAGCAGCATTAATGCTCTCAGCAAATTATTCATTTGCACAATATCCAAATATTCCTGCCGATGTTAAAAAATCATCAGATTCGATGATGAAGGCCGCTTATCATCAGTCAGACATCGCTTGGGAAAAAGCTAAGCCAATTATCGAAAAGGAAGCTAATCAAGGTAAGCCATATATCCCTTGGGCAGCAAGACCAAATGATTTGCCTCAATCAGAACTATTGGCTTTTCCGGGAGCAGAAGGTGGAGGCGCATATAGTTTTGGTGGTCGTGGGGGCAGAGTTATAGTGGTGAAAAACTTAAACGATAGTGGTCCGGGTTCTTTACGTGATGCTTGTGAACAAGGCGGAGCGAGAATTGTCGTTTTCAACGTATCTGGAATTATAAGAATTAAAACACCATTAATAATTCGTGCACCATATATTACTATTGAAGGTCAAACGGCTCCGGGTGATGGCGTTTGTGTCGCGGGTGAATCTGTTTGGTTAAATACGCATGATGTAATTGTTCGTTTCATGCGTTTTAGAAGAGGTGAAACTTTCGTCGGTCGACGTGATGATGCCATAGGTGGAAATCCTGTTGGGAATATTATGATTGACCACGTTTCTGCAAGTTGGGGCTTAGACGAAAACATGTCGATGTACCGCCATATGTTTAATGATAGTACAGGTAAAATCGAAGATAAATTAGCAACTGTAAACATCACCATTCAAAATTCAATTTTTGCTGAGGCGCTAGATACTTGGAACCACGCATTCGGAAGCACATTGGGTGGTGAGAATTGTACTTTTATGCGTAACCTCTGGGCAGATAACGGAGCAAGAAACCCGTCAATTGGTTGGAACGGAATTTTCAATTTTGCAAATAATGTAGTTTTCAACTGGAATAATCGTTCAACAGATGGTGGTGACTACACGGCACTGTATAATATAATGAATAACTATTATAAACCAGGGCCAGTTACTGATTTAAAGGAGCCAATAAGCTATCGAATCTTGAAACCAGAGTCAGGTCGTAGTAAATTGCCATACGTGGTTTATGGTCGTGCTTATGTAAGTGGAAATATTATCGAAGGTAATGATAAAGTAACCAAAGATAATTGGAACGGTGGTGTGCAGTTGGAGGATAAAAAAGGTGAGTTAATGAGCTTTGAAAAAGCAACTCCATATTTTGCCGCCATGCGTGTGAATAAACCTTTTCCAATGCCTAAAATTACTATTCTGCCAACATTACAAGCCAAAGAATATGTGCTTACCAACGTTGGAGCAAATTTGCCTAAAAGAGATCCTGTTGATGTTCGTGTAATTAAGCAGGTTCAAACTGGTAAAATCGATTTTATCGAGGGCGTTAAATTACCTGAAAAGGATTTTGAACACCGTCGTTTACCAAAAGATTCTTACAAACAAGGTATCATAACCGATATCAGTCAGGTTGGGGGTTATCCGGTTTACAAGGGAACACCTTACAAAGATGCTGATGATGATGGTATGCCCGATGCTTATGAATTGAAAAATGGTTTAAATCCCAAAGATGCATCAGATGCTATGAAAATTACGAAAAGTGGTTATTCAAATATCGAAGTTTACTTAAATAGTGTAGTTCCAGTTTCAACTGTAAAACCTAATTAATATGCGTAGCTGGAATTCATTTCTTAGCATAGCTGTGCTTTGTGGAATTGGCAATGTGGCTTTCGCTCAATATCCGGTAATTCCGGAGGCGATGGAAAAAAAGGCTGATTCGCTTTTGAAAAGTATTGAAGAGAAATCGGAACTTCAGTTTTTAAAAGTAAAATCCATTGTTGATGAAGAAGCAAAACATGGTAAGCCATATATTCCCTGGGCAGCTAAACCAAGTGATTTACCACAATCTAAAATGGTGGCCTTTCCTGGTGCTGAGGGTGGTGGCGCCTATTCTTTTGGCGGTCGTGGCGGCAAAGTTTATGTGGTTACAAGTCTTGAAGATGCTGGAAAAGGAACCCTACGCGAAGCTTGTGAACAAGGTGGAGCGAGAATTATTGTTTTCAATATTTCAGGAATTATCAAACTAAAAACACCATTAATTATTCGTGCACCTTATATAACTATTGCAGGACAAAGTGCGCCAGGAGATGGAGTTTGTGTAGCCGGAGAATCAGTCTGGATTAATACTCACGATGTGGTTATTCGTTACATGCGTTTTCGTCGTGGAGCAACTGATGTTACCCGAAGAGATGATGCAATTGGAGGTAATCCGGTAGGAAATATTATCATCGACCACGTTTCGGCAAGTTGGGGTTTGGATGAAAATATGTCGATTTATCGCCATGTGTACGACCCGAAAGATGGCTCAAAACCTATTAAATTGCCAACAGTAAATGTAACCATTCAAAATTCCATTTTTTCTGAGGCTTTGGATACCTACAACCATGCTTTTGGTAGTACCATTGGAGGATTAAATTCTACTTTCATGCGCAATCTTTGGGCATCAAATATTAGTCGTAATCCATCTGTAGGTATGTATGGCGATTTTGGTTTTGCCAATAACGTCATTTTTAACTGGTGGAACAGAAGTGCTGATGGTGGCGACAATGCATCGTTTTACAGCTTCGTAAATAACTATTACAAACCCGGTCCAATTACACCTGCAGGAGAACCGATTTCTTATCGTATTCTGAAACCAGAATCGGGTAGAGATAAAAAGTTCACCAACGAATTTGGAAGAGCTTATGTTAACGGAAATATTGTTGAGGGGAATGAAAAAGTAACCAAAAACAATTGGGACGGCGGCGTACAACCTGAAAGTAAACGCGACAAACAGAAATTATTAGATTCGATTCGTACTGATAAACCTTTGCCTATGGCGAAAATTTCCATCATCGATACAAAAAAAGCTTACGATTATGTGTTGGCAAATGCAGGTGCAAGTTTACCTATTCGTGATGCAGTTGATAAACGGATTGTTGAGCAAGTGGCAACAGGAAAAATTCAACATGTTGAAGATGGGAAATTGCCAGCCTTTCAAAGTTACGTTAAGCGCCGCTTGGCAGCTGATTCGTATAAAAAAGGTATTATTTCGGATATTGCACAAGTTGGTGGTTACCCTGAATATAAAGGAAAACCTTATTTGGATTCGGATAATGATGGTATTCCTGATGCCTGGGAAACCAAAAATGGTTTAAACCCAAAAGATGCAAAAGATGCAGGAAAAATTTCGAAATCGGGTTATTCTAATATCGAAGTTTATTTGAATAGCTTAGTAGATGTGAGTAAAGTGAGGCCATAGGTTTCCAACTGTCATTCTGAGGCACGAAGAATCTGCAAGCGATGAAAGCAAAACTTTAATAAAGCAATGAACCATAATTATTTTGTTTACATTCTAACTAATAAAAACAAAACTGTTTTATATACAGGTGTAACAAATGATTTAGAAATTAGGCTCAGCCAACATATTGAGAATAAAGAAAAGAAATTTGCTTTCACTTACAAATATAATTGCCACTATTTGGTTTTTCATGAAAGACATCAGTTTATTGAACATGCAATTGAACGAGAAAAAGAAATTAAAGGCTGGACAAGGAAAAAGAAAAATGAACTCATTGAAATTGAAAATCCTAATTGGAGATTTTTGAATGATGAAGTAGTTGAAAGATAAAAACCTCATCAATTAGCTTTGTTATTCTGAGGTACGAAGAATCTCTAAGCGATGAAAATGAAATCATTAACACTACCAACAGAGTAAGAGCTTAAGCAAAGACAGTAATAAAATGTTGCAGATGCTTCGTGCCTCAGCATGACAAAAAGTATAAAATGCCAAAAACTAACCACATATATAAAACTAAAGTACTGCCTCTTATGGCTTTACTTTTTCTGGTTACAAACTTTTCTTTTGCTCAAAAAACAAAACCAGTTGAACCACCTAAACCTATCTTTAAAGGCAAAGATGGTAAATTGGCTTATACATCAGATGAGCAAGGAAATCGGATTCCTGATTTTTCTTATGCGGGTTACATGGCAGGCGAAAAAGCTATTCCAAATGCTACAATTAAGGTAATTGTTCCTGTTTCAAAAGGAGATGCGACTTTAAGAATTCAATCGGCCATCAATTACGTCTCAAAATTACCTGTTGGTAAAGATGGTTTACGTGGCGCTGTATTACTTGAAAAAGGATTATATGAAGTTGCTGGAACTTTAAAATTATCAGCTTCTGGAGTTGTACTTCGTGGTAGTGGAATGGGCGAAAACGGAACTACAATTTTCGCTACAGGTTTAGATAGAATAGGTGTTATCAGGATTTTAGGTAAAAAGAATAAAGTTGAAGAAACTCCAGTTGCCATCAGCGATGCTTATGTTCCGGTAAATTCAAATAAATTAACCTTATCAAATATCAATGGTTTTAAAGTTGGCGATAAAATCATCATCAATCGTCCATCAACCAAAGAGTGGATTGAAACCTTAAAAACAGTCGAGTTTGGTGGTGGCGAAAGTGCTTTAGGTTGGAAACCGGGAACAAGAGATATCCATTGGGATAGAAAAATAACTGCAATAAATGGTTCGACCATCACTTTTGATGCACCGATTACAACTGCTTTAGATTCAAAATACGGAGGTGCAACAGTTTCTAAATACCAATGGGATGGGAGAATTGGACAATCTGGTGTAGAAAATTTAAAAATTGAATCCGATTATAACAAAGAAAATATTAAAGATGAATACCATCGTTGGACGGCCATTTGTTTGGAAAACATTGAAGATGCATGGGTTCGTCAGGTGGTTTTTGAGCATTTCGCTGGCTCTGCTGTTAATGTTTTAGAAACGGCAAAAAGAATTACAGTGGAAGATTGTAAATCGTTGGCTCCAATTTCCGAAATCGGTGGCGAACGTCGTTATACATTTTTAACTACCGGTCAGCAAACGCTTTTCCAAAGATTGTATTCAGAATATGGTTACCACGATTTTGCAGTTGGTTTCTGTGCGCCAGGACCAAATGTTTTTGTTCAATGCCAGTCTTATTTGCCTTTCAGTTTTAGTGGCGCCATTGATAGCTGGTCATCTGGCGTTTTGTTTGATATCGTAAATATTGACGGACAAGCATTAAGTTATTTAAATCGCGGTCAGGATGGACAAGGTGCAGGTTGGAGTGCTGCAAACAGTGTTTTTTGGCAATGCAGTGCTGCTCGTGTTGATAATTTCCAACCGCCAACCGCTCAAAACTGGGCTTTTGGAACTTGGGCGCAATTTTCGGGAAATGGTTATTGGGATATGTCGAACGAGCAAATTCAACCTCGAAGTTTATATTACGCTCAGCTAAAAGACAGGATAGGAAACGATGCTGATGCAAGAACTTTTGTACTGCCTGTAGAAACCGAGGCATCAAGTTCACCACCTGTTGATGTTGCCCAAAAACTTACCAAATTAGCTTACAAACCTGCATTAACGGTTTCAGAATATATTGATTCTGCGACGGAAAGAAATAAAATTTCAACAGATGCAAATCAAGCTAAAAGCATCGATAAAATTGGTTTGGATAAAATTGTTCAACCAATTCTTGCTGATGCAATGACCATCAAAAATGGTTGGTTGGTGCGTGGCAATGAAATCGTTGTCGGCAACCGTCAGGATGTACCCTGGTGGAACGGAAGTGCTCGTCCGTATGGCTTAAAAAACACCAAATTTCATGTAACCCGTTTTGTTCCCGGTCGTGCAGGAAATGGCTTAACAGATGATTTGGACGAAATTACAGATTCTATGAAAAATGGCTCTGTAAAAGTGTTAGACCACAATTACGGCCTTTGGTACGATAGAAGAAGAGATGACCATGAACGGATTCGCCGTATGGATGGCGAAGTTTGGGCGCCTTTTTATGAATTGCCTTATGCCCGTAGCGGACAAGATAAAGCTTGGGATGGTTTAAGTAAGTACGACATCACAAAATATAATCTTTGGTATTGGGACAGGTTGAAGCAATTCGCAAACCTAGCCGACCAAAAAGGTTTGGTTTTAATCCACGAAAATTACTTTCAGCACAATATTATTGAGGCTGGTGCACATTATGCCGATTTCCCTTGGCGTACGGCAAACAATATAAACAATACTGGCTTCCCTGAACCGGTTCCTTACGCTGGCGATAAGCGAATTTTTATGGCGGAGCAATATTACGATGTCACTAATGAACATCGAAAAGCGATACATAAAGCTTACATCAGAAAATGCTTAGAAAATTTTGATGGAAATTCCGGTGTAATCCAGTTAATAGGTGCTGAATTTACTGGTCCACTGCATTTTGTTCAATTCTGGATTGACACGATTAAAGAATGGGAAAAGGAAACTGGTAAACACCCGATAATCGGTTTAAGTGTTACCAAAGATGTTCAGGATGCCATTTTAGCCGACCCGAATCGTGCCAATGTTGTCGATTTAATCGATATTAGATATTGGCATTATCAGGCCGATGGAACGGCTTATGCCTCACAAGGCGGTTTAAGTTTAGCGCCTCGTCAACACGCTCGTTTACTAAAACCAAAGAAAACATCTTTTGAAGAAGTTTATCATGCTGTGTCAGAATACAAAATTAAGTTTCCAGAAAAAGCAGTGATTTATTCAGGAGATAGCTTTGATAGTTTCGGTTGGGCTATTTTAATGGCTGGTGGTTCATTATCAAATGTTGATGAGCTTGATGCATCAGTTTTAAATCTCGCCTCAACTATGAAGCCGTTTCTTCCGGCAGGAAAATCGGCAAAACAATATGGCTTGGAAAATCCTGGCAAGGCTTACATCTTATACAATTCATCTAACGACGCCATCAATCTCGATTTAAGTAAATCAACGGGAAAATTTAATATAAAAGTATTGAATGCAAAAACAGGAAAGGCCATAAAAGAAGAAAAAATAAGTACTGGAGCCGTAGCAAAACTGAGTAAAGTTGCATCAGGAGACGAAGTTATCATCATCAATAAAATTTAAAGTATGAATTTTAAATCTAAAATATTTCTACTTGCTATAGTTTCTTTTCTTGCCTTTGGATGTAAGAAAAAACCTCATTTTGGGGATAAAAGTCTTCTGATTTCTGAGAATGCTAGATATTTTACAACTGGAGACGGCAAACCTTTCTTTTGGTTGGGCGATACAGCTTGGCTTTTGTTCGGAAGATTGAATAGAGAAGAGGCCAATACTTATCTCGAAGACCGTAAACAAAAGGGTTTCAATGTAATACAAGTGATGTTGTTACATGATGTTCCGTCAAGAAACATCTATTTGGATTCTTCAGTAGTTCATGCTGATGTTTCAAAACCAATGGTTACACCTGGTAATAATCCTAAAGATTCTTTGGCTTATGATTATTGGGACCACGTAGATTATATAGTTGATAAAGCAGCGGAAAAAGGCCTTTATATGGCTTTAGTTCCAGTTTGGGGAACAAATGTTAAACAAAAAAAGGTTAATAAGACACAAGCAAAAGCTTATGCAGAATTTTTAGCAAAACGTTATAAGGATAAATGGAATATCATTTGGTTAAATGGCGGCGATATTAAAGGCAGCGATGGGATGGATGTTTGGAAAACAATTGGCGAAACCTTAAGAGCGAACGACCCAAACCACTTAATTACTTTCCATCCGAGGGGAAGAACAGCCTCTTCGCAATGGTTCCAAAATGCGAGTTGGTGCGATTTTGATATGGTGCAATCGGGCCACCGTCGTTACGACCAGGATACTTCTAAAAATGAAAAACTTCATTATGGTGAGGATAACTGGAAATACATCGAAGCCGATTACAAGTTAAAACCTACTAAGCCAACGATTGACGGAGAACCATCTTATGAGGATATTCCGCAAGGTTTACACGATACTACGCAGCCCCGCTGGACCGATGCTGATGTAAGGAGATATGGTTATTGGTCGGTTTTTGCAGGTGCTTTCGGTTATACTTACGGGCACAACTCAGTGATGCAGATGTATAAAAAGACAGATTTAAATCCTGCTTACGGTCCGAAAGACCAATGGATAACGGCGATAAATGCGCCGGGAGCTAAACAGATGCAATACTTGAAAAATTTGTTGTTGGCGCATTCGTATTTTGACCGTGTACCTGACCAAACTTTGGTTGCAGGCAAGAACGGCGAAAAATATGAACGAGTTATTGCGACAAGAGGAGAAGAATTTGCACTCCTTTATACTTATACCGGAAAAAATTTCAGCGTACAATTAGGTAAAACGGATGGCGATGATGTAAAAGCATTATGGTTCGACCCGAGAACTGGAAAAGTTAAGACAATTGGTGATTTTGAAAATAAAGGTGTAAGAGAATTTAATCCGCCGGGAGAACCCGTAAATGGTAACGATTGGGTGTTGGTATTGGAGAAGATTTAAATGAACCAGTCGTTATTGCGAGGGACGAAGCAATCTCACAAGCCAGCAACCCTTAAAGTTGCTGTCATTCTGAGGTACGAAGAATCCGCAACCGATTAGCACTGCTGAAACCTAACCCACCATTTTGGTTCCGTGGTCTATTCGGCGGTAGTTTTCTGTGGCACGAGATTCTTCACTGTGTTCAGAATGACAAAGTTGGTGATTAGGTGGGCGTTCTATATAAACGGTCGTCACCCTGAACTTGTTTCAGGGTCTTAATAGCATGGGGGTTTTGCATGATAGATGCTGAAATAAATTCAGCATGACTAATCGGCTAAGCATGATTAATAACAAGTATATTTCTTTTGAAATATTAAGTTAATATAGAATACAATTTGAAGAAAAAAGAAATAATAAAATGTTAAAAGCAAAGTTCATATCGTCATTTCGCTTAGCCATCATTGGCCTGGCTTTCTGCGGATTAACATCTTGCTCAAAACAAGCTTATTTATTTACTTCTTTCCACGAACCGGCAACAGAGGGTTTGAGATTTTTGTACAGTTACGACGCCTACCATTGGATAGATTTGGTCAAAACATTTTTGAAACCAACTGTGGGTACACAGAAAGTCTTACGCGACCCATCGATTGTTCAAGGACCTGATGGGATATTTCATCTCGTTTGGACCTGCAGCTGGAAAGGCGATAAAGGTTTCGGTTACGCAAGTTCAAAAGATTTAATCACGTGGAGTGAGCAAAAATTTCTTCCTGTAATGGAAAGCGAACCTAAAACGGTAAACGTTTGGGCACCTGAAATTTTTTATGATGATGAGAAACAAGAATTTATAATCATATGGGCATCTACCATACCTTTTCGTTTTGCAAAAGGAATTGAAGATGAAGATAACAACCATCGCATGTACAGCATTACGACAAAGGACTTTGTGAGTTTTTCAAAACCTAATCTGTTTATGGACCCTGGTTTTAGCGTTATCGATGCGGTTATTGTAAAACGAGCAACGAAAGATTATGTGTTGGTTTTAAAAGATAATACCCGTCCGAATAGAAATCTAAAAGTGGCTTTTGGAAAGGATGCTTTAGGCCCGTATGAGAATGTTTCGGAAACTTTTAGTCCGAAATTAACAGAGGGGCCAACCGTTGTAAAAGTTGGAGAATATTGGTTGATTTATTTTGATGCTTACGGACAGAAGATTTATTCGGCTTATAAAACTTCAGATTTTAAAAGTTTTAAAGACGTAACATCCGAGGTTTCAATACCAGAGGGGCATAAACACGGAACGATAATAAAAGTGAGAAGGAAAGTGATTGAGCGGTTGAGGAAATAATAGTAACCGTCATTGCGAGGCACGAAGCAATCTTAATGCGAACGAAAATCTAACCATAGTTGTAAGATTGCTTCGTGCCTCGCAACGACGAAATTCATAATAAAATGAAAATATTTAAAATACTTTGTTTAGCATTACCATTTGCACTTGCGATTCAAACCTCGCAAGCGCAAGATACGGTGAGTTACACGGGGAAAACTTTGGTTAATGCAGATTACCATCACGGGCAGCTTTCGCCAGTAATGGGTGTGCATAATATCCAAACATTCAGAGCAAACAGAGAACATCCTGAATTGGCCGAAAACTTTGGCTGGACGTATAATCACGCCCCAATGTTGGCTTATTGGAACAATAAATTTTATATTGAATATTTAAGCGATAAGGTTGGAGAAAGCATTCCGCCGGGACAAACATTGGTTCAATCATCAGTAGATGGTTACACTTGGACAAAACCCGAAGTTGTTTTCCCGATTTATAGAATTCCCGATGGAACTACAAAAGAGGGTAGAACTGATGTGGCAAAAGATTTAGACGCCGTAATGCATCAACGTATGGGTTTCTATGTTTCTACCAAAAATCTATTTCTAGTTTTAGGTTTCTACGCCATCAGTTTCGATGCTAAAGACGACCCGAACGATGGTCATGGAATTGGCAGAGCCGTTCGTGAAATTCAGGCGGATGGAAAGTACGGACCGATTTATTTCATTCACTACAATCATGGTTATTCGGAGAAAAACACAAAATATCCTTTATATACAAAAAGCAAAAACAAAGCTTTTGTCCAAGCTTGTAAAGAATTGTTGGCGAATAAGTTAATGACGCAACAATGGAACGAGGAGGCTGATAGAAAAGATCCTTTAATCACATTACAGAAACAATATAAAGCGTTCAGTTACTATCATTTGCCCGATGGAAGAGTAGTTGGTTTGTGGAAAAATGCATTAACGGCAATCAGTAAGGACAATGGTAAAAGCTGGCCTGCAAGTGCCTTTCGTGCACCTGGTTTTGTTAACAGCAACGCTAAAATCTGGGGACAAAAAACTTCGGATGGAAATTATGCAACGGTTTACAATCCATCAGAATACAGATGGCCCTTAGCGATTTCAACTAGTAAAAATGGCTTGGAGTATACAAATTTATTATTGGTTAATGGTGAAATTACACCTATGCGTTATGGTGGTAATTACAAATCTTATGGTCCGCAGTATGTTCGAGGCATTATCGAAGGAAATGGTAAACCTGCAGATGGAAAGCTGTGGGTAGCCTATAGCATGAACAAAGAAGATATATGGGTTTCTTCGGTTCCTCTTCCTGTAAATGATAAAGCCACTCAACATGTAAACGATGATTTTGAGAAATTACCAAAAAGCAAAGAACTCGAGATGTGGAATATTTACAGTCCGCTTTGGGCGCCTGTAAAAGTTGAAAACGGTGCTTTGGTTTTAAGGGATAAAGACCCATTTGATTATGCAAAAGCAGAAAGATTATTTCCTGCATCAAAGAAGATAATCGCCTCATTTTCAGTTACACCAAAACAAAATGATTTCGGTTTGTTGGAAATCGAATTGCAGGATGCTAAAGGAATGGCAAGTGTTCGTTTGACTTTTGATACCGCCGGAAATTTAAGCGGAAAAGCCGGCGCCCGCTACAAAAACTTCATGAAATACGAATCCGGGAAAAGCTATGATATTAAACTTAAATTAGACGCTCACACGAGGTTTTATTCGCTCACAATTAACGGAAAAGAACTTTCGCTAAGTTTAGCTTTTCAGCCTGTGGCCGATGTTTCCAGAATTGTTTTCCGCACTGGAGATGTTCGTCGTTTCCCTAATGTGGATACGCCTGCAGACCAAACTTACGATTTGAAAAATGCAGGTGAGTTAGAGAAAAAAGAAGCTGTTTATTCGATTAAATATTTAAAAACGGAGGGATTTTAAGATGATTAGAAACATTAAGTTCCAACTTGTTATATTGTTATTGTCGATTGGCTTTTCAGCCAATGCAAAAATCCTTTTGCCTCAAATTTTATCGAGCAATATGGTTTTGCAGAGAGAAAAGCCCATCAACATTTGGGGTTTTGCCTCGCCTGATGAAAAAATTGAAGTCACTTTTGCCGGACAGAAAAAACAAGTTGTTACCGATAAAAACGGGAACTGGTTGGTGGTTTTAGCACCATTAAAAACTTCAGCGAAGCCACAAACTATGGCAATTTCCGGCTCTAACAAAATCGAACTAACCAATATTTTAGTTGGCGAAGTTTGGGTATGCTCCGGTCAATCGAACATGGAATACCAAATGCGCAAGCTGGCCAAAATTCCTAAACCTAAAAACGAAAAGTTAGGTTTTCCTGCTGATGAAGTTGAAAAAGCGAAAAATACACAAATCAGGATTTTCCTGGTTAACCGTAAACAATTATCGAAACCCGATTCAATTCATAAAAGTTGGGCGGTTGCGCAAGATTCGGCCTTACGTGCTTTTTCGGCGGTAGGCTATTTCTTCGCTAAAGAAATTCAGGAAAAACTTGGTATACCTGTCGGGATGATTTCTTCTTCTGTATCAGGTAGCGCAATAGAGCCTTGGGTTTCTCCTGATGCTTTTGCTCAAGAAGCCTATTTCAAAAACCAAAAAGTAAGCAACGACCCAGGCAAGTTTTATACGCCAATGATTGAGCCATTAACCAAATTTAAAATCCGCGGTTTTTTGTGGTATCAGGGAGAAACAAATTGCTTTTTGAATGAGACGATTAGCTATTCTTATAAACTGAAATCGCTGATTAATTTATGGAGAAAAGCTTGGGGAGAGCAAAATTTGCCTTTCTACTATGTTCAAATTGCACCTTTCGACTATAGTAAACAAAAGAGCGACAAAGTTGTACTTAAGCCCGATACTGAACCTAATTTTTGGGAAGCCCAACAACAGGTTTTGCGCATGCCAAATACAGGGATGATTTCAACTTCCGATTTAAACGATAACGGAGGAGATTTGCACCCAACTTATAAATGGGAAGTGGGCAGAAGATTGGCACTTTTGGCTTTGGGGAAAACCTACAACCAAAAAATAGATTTTTCAGGGCCGATTTTTAAATCTGTTTCTTTCAAAAAAAATGAAGCTATCCTTGATTTTGATTATTTGAAATCAATTAATTCAACTTCAATAACAGGATTTACGGTTGCCGGAAAAGACGGCAAGTTTGTAAATGCTGATGCTTTCTCAAAAGATGGCAAAATCATTGTTTCTTCTAAAGAAATTGCAGAGCCAACTTCCGTACGTTATAACTGGACGGAGAATCCGATTGGAAATTTTTACAGCAACGGCTTGCCTGCATTGCCTTTCCGTACCGATAATCCTCTAACTAATCAATTTAAAACCAATTAATGAAAATCAGATTTAGAAGTGGTTTAAAAATGAATTGTTGGTGTAACAGTTTAGTTGTACGTGAGGACACGTACCACGGCCTTATGCCTTGGTTCGTGTCTCCACGAACCAAACAATTTAGCCTTAAACAGCTAATACTCTTATTGTGTTTAACATCGATGTTTTTTGCTACAAAGGCACAAGAAACAGAACGATTAATGTTATCGGGAACCGGAAATGATAATACCGTAAATTGGGATTTCTTTTGTACAGACGGTGCAAATTCGGGTAAGTGGAGCACTATTCCAGTTCCATCAAACTGGGAATTACAAGGTTTCGGAAAATACAATTACGGTTTTAATAAGGAAGAAAATAAGGGAAAAGAGCAAGGACTTTACAAATACAAATTTGCAATTCCGGCAGATTGGAAAAACCGAAAAATCAATATTGTTTTTGAGGGTTCGATGACAGATACAGAAGTTAAAATCAACGGAAAATCAGCCGGAGAAATCCATCAAGGTTCATTTTATGTTTTTAGTTACGATATTTCAAAACTGATAAAGTTGGGTGGCGATAACTTATTGGAAGTAAAAGTTTCTAAGCATTCGGCCAATCAATCGGTTAATGAGGCGGAACGTAAAGCCGATTTTTGGATTTTTGGTGGCATTTTCAGACCGGTTTTTTTAGAGGCTTTACCACAAACGCATATTGATAGAATTCAGATTGATGCAAAAGCTGATGGTAATTTCAATGCTCAATTGGCTTACACAGGCGATGCTGATAAAGTAGAAGTGGAGCTTTTTGGTAAAGACGGAAAACGATTTGGCGATAGATTTACAAGTTCGATTAAAAAAGGAACTCAAAAATTGATGTTGAATCATCAGTTTTCTAAACCCGAATTATGGTCTTCGGAGTTTCCAAATCTTTACAAGGCTACTTTCACTTTAATCAAAAACGGAAAGGAAATTCATCAGGTTTCTAAGAAGATTGGCTTTAGAACTATTGAAGTAAAAGAGCGTGATGGTGTTTATGTAAATGGCGTAAAAATAAAATTCAAAGGTGTAAATCGTCATTCTTTTTATCCGTCGTCGGGCAGAACAACGAGCAAAAAAATCAGCGCAGCTGATGTATTGTTGATGAAAGAAATGAATATGAATGCGGTTCGCATGTCGCATTATCCACCTGATGGGCACTTTTTGGATGTTTGCGATTCGCTGGGGTTATTTGTGATGGATGAACTCGCCGGCTGGCATGGAACTTACGACACGCCGACTGGAACAAAGTTGATGAAAGAAATGATGCTGAATGATGAAAATCATCCGTCGATTATATTTTGGGCAAATGGAAATGAGGGTGGGCATAATCGCGAACTCGACCATCTTTTCCCTGAAGAAGATATTCAGAAACGTTCTGTAATTCATCCGTGGGAAGTTTTTGGCGGATTTGAAACCACACATTACCGCGAGTTTAATTATGGAATCGGCAATTACGACCATGGACACAACATTTTAATGCCGACTGAATTTCTGCATGGTATGTGGGATGGCGGTCATGGCGCAGGGATTGAAGATTACTGGAATGCGATGTGGAATAATACGCAATCCGCTGGTGGCTTTCTTTGGGATTTTGCGGACCAGGCTGTAGTCCGTACCGATAAAAATGGTGAATTGGATACCGACGGAAATCATGGTCCTGATGGGATTGTTGGTCCTTATCACGAAAAAGAGGGCAGTTTCTTTACCATTAAAGAAGTTTGGAGTCCTGTTTTTGTTGAGAAAAGAGAAATGACCGCTGGCTTCGATGGTTCGTTTTTATTGGAAAATCGTTATGCTTTTACCAACCTTAATCAATGCACTTTTGAATGGAAATTGAAGAAACTAAAATCAGGTGATGATTCTGATTTTAAAGCAGGAAAAGCAGATGCACCAAACATCAAACCTTTCGAAAAAGGGAAATTAAAAATCAATCTTCCGTCAGATTGGAGAAGTTTTGATGCACTTTATCTAACGATTAAGGATGTTTACGACAAAGAATTATTTACCTGGAGTTTCCCAATTGCTTTGCCTAAAGACGATGTGGAGAAAATTGTGGTAAAAACAGCTTCATCAAAAGTGATTTTAAAGGAAGATGCAAAGATGTATCAGGTAACTGCTAACGGCATCGATTTAACATTCGATAAAATAACCGGATTGTTGCAGCAGATTAAAAATGCTAAAGGCATAATTCCATTTTCGAATGGACCAATTTTACAAGAGGGCGTTAATAATTTTAAAAATTTTACAACGAAAATTGATGGCGAAAACTTAATTATTTCCTCCAAATTCGATAAAAAAGAAAGCTGGAATACTTTACAATGGACAATTTATCCATCGGGTTGGTTAAAAATGGAAGTGAAATATTTTCCATCGGCCTACTTTACCACTTTCGTGGGATTGAATTTTACTTATCCGGAAACTGAAATTAAAGCGGTAGAATATAAAGGAAACGGTCCTTACCGGGTTTGGAAAAACAGGATGAAAGGACAGCAGTTTGGCATCTGGAAAAAAGATTACAATAATTCTGCAACCGGTGAGCCGGCTTGGCAATATCCTGAATTTAAAGGTTATTATTCAAACATGTACTGGTGCGAATTTATCGGTAAGCAACAATCGTTTAAGGTCTTAACCGATAGAGAAGACGTTTTTTTAAGATTATTTACACCGAAAAAATCGAAAGATACGGAATACGATAACATGAGCCCGACTTTCCCGAACGGAGATATTTCGTTTATGAATGGAATTTCGGCCATCGGTACGAAAACCCAAAAACCTGAAACAACTGGGCCAATGGGAATGAAAAATATTTATTATGATTTTGATAAAGACCCAAGTAGGGCATTGGAAATGACATTGTATTTTGATTTTTCAGGGAAATAGGTTTAACCGCAAAGAACACTAAGTTTTCGCAAAGTAAAGAAGATAGAGTTTTCTCGCTTTGAGGGGTTTGTCATTCTGAACATAGTGAAGAATCTCTAAAGGATGGAAAACTAAGCGTTAATAAATTACTGCCAAAACTAATAATTAGGCAGGTAAGGGCAGTGAATAAAAACTATCAGATGCTTCGTGCCTCAGCATGACTGCAAATGGGAAAAATAAAAAATAAAAGTAATCAGTGTAATCACTTAATCGGTGTAATCAACCGCGAAGCGTAATGAACATTAAAATCTACATAGCGATAATCAGTATTTGGCTACTACCATTTTCAAAAGTGGTTGCCCAAGTTTCGTTGCAAAATACCACCTGCGAGATGCTTGAAAACCCTTTAGGAATTGATGTTCAAAAACCTCGCTTGGCATGGCATATTATTTCGAAAGAAAGGAACGTGATGCAAACCGCTTATCAGGTTTTGGTTGCTTCTTCTTTAGAGAAATTAAATGCCAATAATGGCGATTTCTGGGATTCAGGAAAAGTGAATTCTGCTGAATCTATTCACCTAGCTTATGACGGAAAAGCATTGACAAGTCGTGTGAAAGCTTATTGGAAAGTTAAAGTTTGGACAACTGCTGGTCAGAGCGAGTGGTCGGGCAATAATTACTTTTCTATGGGTTTATTGTATTACAAAGATTGGCCAAAAGGTTGGATAGGTTTCGATAGGGCTTTTCCATGGGATAATATTAAAACCGATTCCAGACTATCAGCAAGATATTTTAGAAAGGAATTTCAGAGTTCAAAAACCGTAATGTCTGCCACGGCAACTATTATCGGTTTGGGTTTATATGAGCTTTTTATTAATGGAAAAAAAGTTGGGGAGGATGTCTTGTCTCCATCGCCAACGGATTACACCAAGAATGTAAAATACAATACTTATGACGTAACCGACTACATCCAAAATGGTAAAAATGCGGTAGGTGCGATTTTGGGTAACGGACGGTTCTTCGCCATGCGCCAAAATGAAAAGCCCTATAAAATTAAAACATTTGGTTTTCCGAAAATGCTGATGAATATCAACATCGTTTATACAGATGGAACAACAGCAAATATAGATACCGATAACAGTTGGAAAGGCACTGCTGATGGGCCAATCAGAACCAATAACGAATACGATGGTGAAGAATACGACGCGACCAAAGAAGTTTTAGGCTGGAATAAAGTTGGTTTCGATGATAGTAAATGGGCTAAAGCAGAATTTGTTCAGGAGCCGACTGGCGTTATCGAGGCGCAAATGAATGAAAATATGCGTGTGATGAATACGCTTAAACCATTGTCGATTACCAAACTTTCAGGTGGAAGATTTATCTTGGATATGGGGCAAAACATGGTGGGTTGGTTGCAAATCAAAGTAAAAGGCTTAAAAGGAAAACAAATAAAAATGCGTTTTGCAGAATCTTTACAAGATAATGGAGAGCTTTTTACAGCCAATCTTCGAAACGCAAAATGTACTGATTTATACACTTTGAAAGGCGGAGAACAGGAAACTTGGGAACCTACTTTTGCCTATCGGGGATTTAGATATGTAGAACTTTCAGGTTACACGTATCAACCATCAGTTAATGATTTCTTAGGTAAAATGATTTACGACAATATTAAAACAGTTGGAACTTTCGAAACTTCGGATGCGCTAACCAATCAGATTTTTAAAAATGCCTGGTGGGGAATTGCGGGGAATTATAAAGGTATTCCGATTGATTGTCCGCAGAGAAATGAGCGTATGCCTTGGCTTGGCGATAGAGGCGCCGTAGCTTATGGCGAAAGTTTCGTTTTTGATAATGGCAGGTTTTATACAAAATGGTTGCAGGACATCAGAAATTCCCAAAAAGAAGATGGCGCTATACCTGATGTTGCCCCTGCTTTCTGGAGGTATTACAGCGATAACATGACCTGGCCTGGCGCAATGCTTTTGGTTACGGAAATGGTTTACAAACAAACCGGCGATGTTTCTGCAGTGCGTGATAATTATCCGGCGATGAAAAAATGGCTCGCTTACATGCAATACCGCTACATGAAAGATTACATTTTAACCAAAGATAGTTATGGTGATTGGTGCATGCCACCGATTACGATTGAGTTTGGAAGAGGAAAAAGTGCAGATAAAAAATATCCGTCAGAACTGATTTCAACAGCTTATTACTATCATTTCACGCAGTTGATGATTCAATTCGCACAAGCAATTGGTAATGAAGAGGATGTGAAAAATTATCAGGCTTTGGGAGATAAAATTAAGAACGCTTTCAACCAAAAATATTATAATGAGAAAGGTTGTTATGCCTCAAATGCCTTAACTGATAACATCATTCCGCTATATTTTGGCATAGTTCCGAAAGATAAGGTTGAGGGAGTTTTTAAAAATATTACTTACACCGTTGAGGTAACCAATAAAGGTCATTTAAGCAACGGTTTGGTGGGTATTCAGTGGTTGATGCGCTGCTTGAATGAGTATGGCAGACCGGATTTGGCTTACACCGTTGCAACTCAAAAAACATATCCGAGTTGGGGTTACATGGTGGATAACGGTGCAACAACGATTTGGGAACTTTGGAATGGCAACACCGCCGACCCGAAAATGAATTCGCAAAACCATGTAATGATGCTTGGTGATTTGTTAATCTGGTATTACGAAAATCTGG
This sequence comes from Pedobacter frigidisoli, assembly GCF_004331675.1. Classification (GTDB taxonomy): domain Bacteria; phylum Bacteroidota; class Bacteroidia; order Sphingobacteriales; family Sphingobacteriaceae; genus Pedobacter; species Pedobacter frigidisoli. The sequence continues at coordinate 304,481 of NZ_SJSN01000002.1, forward strand.
CAGGCATTAAATCAGAAAGTGCAGCTTTTAAGAAGATTATCATGAAACCTGAAATGATAAACAGATTGAATTCTGTAAATGCAAGCTACAATTCTGTTTACGGTTTGATAAAAAGCAGTTACACTAAAACTGTAAAAACATTCAACTGGAATGTAACCATTCCACCAAACACAACGGCTTTGGTTTACATACCTGCAAATAATAAAAATGAGGTTTCAGAGAAATTGAAATCAATAAAAAATTTAAAATTTATAAAAATGGAGAATAATAGAGTGATTTATGAAGTTGGTTCGGGTGATTATTCGTTTGTGGTGGAGAAATAAATGGTACGTGAGGACACGAACCACGGCGGGCTCTGGGTTTGTCATTCTGAACGCAGTGAAGAATCTCCAGGCGATGGAAAACCACTGTAAATATACCGCCGAATTAGAATTGGCAGATTAATTTTAGGACGTGCTAATCGGTTGCAGATTCTTCGTTGCTCTCAGAATGACAGCATTTTACCGACAGATTAAAAATGTTAAACCAATAATTAAAATACAATTATGAGAAAGATTTTAAAGCCATTTGTACTAATCACTTTACTGCTAACCACAGTAAATGTGTTCAGTCAAACAAAAGATGTTGTTGTAACTGAAGAAATTTTAACCAAAGCGAAAGAATTCGTTTCTGCATTAAATTTAACCGATGCCACGAGAAAAACTGTGGTCGAAAATGTCATTGCAGTTCATTTAACAACCGTTAGAGATTGGCATAACAACCATCCGGCATCAACAGTTCCTGATGGTATTAATCCGGTTACTGGAAATAAACTAAGCGATTTGGATAAACAAATCATCGCAGATTCGGCTATGCCTGCTACTGTTCATCAATCTTTAATGGATGGTTTGAGGAAAAATTTATCTCCTGAACAAGTAGAAACCATTTTAGATAAATACACTATTGGTAAAGTGGATTTTACAATGAAAGGTTATAAAGCCATTGTTCCAGATTTAACCGCTGATGAAGAGGCAAAGATTTTAGGATTTTTGAAACAAGCAAGAGAGCAGGCCGTAGATTATAAAAACATGAAACAAATTTCTGCCATTTTTGAGATTTACAAAACAAAATCAGAGCAAATGCTAAATAACAACGGTCGCAGTTGGAGAGCGCTTTATAGTGCCTACACTAAAAAGATAAAAGAAGAAAAGGCTAATAAAGGAAAAAATTAACTTCGCAATTTCCTCCCCCTGCCCCCTCCAAAGGGGGATAGCAAGGAGCAGGAAAATGCCTAATGTAAATTCGCTCTGTTGGGCACCTTGCTTTGTCCCCCTTTGGAGGGGGGAGCATAGAGATGTGTGTTGGGAGGGGGAGGATTAATAATAAAATTTAATAATTATGTTCAAAAATATTTTAACCATATCAATTGTCCTATTCGCTTTGAAAGCCAATGCACAAGTTGAAAAATGGCAAACGGGAGTCGTTAAGCAAGAATTTCTTTATGATAAGGCACCATTTCCATCGTGTCATTCTGCAACAATCGCCGAAACACCAACAGGTTTGGTGGCTTCGTATTTTGGTGGAACGAAAGAGCGTAATCCTGATGTAGAAATTTATATCAGTCGCTTTGTAGATGGAAAATGGTTGGCGCCAGTTTCTGTGGCAAATGGAATCCAATCCGATGGCAAAAGATTGCCAACCTGGAATCCTGTCTTATATCAGGTTCCAAGTGGAGATTTACTGTTATTTTACAAAATCGGGCCAAAACCATCTGAATGGTGGGGTTTGATGAAAACTTCGAAAGATGGCGGAATTACATGGTCTGACGCTACGAAACTGCCTGATGGTTACATTGGTCCCGTTAAAAACAAACCTGTTTTATTAAGCAATGGAAATCTTTTTGCTCCATCAAGCAAAGAGGGCGATGGTTGGAAAATTCATTTCGAGGTAACAAAAGATAACGGCAAAACTTGGAGAACGGTTGGACCTTTACCTGAAAATGGAATCAAAGCCATTCAACCCAGCATTTTACAACATGGAAACGGGAAACTTCAAATTTTAGCCAGAACTGCAAACAGAGCAATCGTAGAATCCTGGTCTGAAGATAATGGCGAAACGTGGTCAGCTTTAACGAAAACTTCTTTACCAAATAATAACTCCGGAACGGATGCAGTAACCATGAAAGACGGTCGCCAGGTTTTGGTTTACAATCATGTTTTACCTCCCGGCGATTTAGCAAAAGGACCAAGAACGCCTTTAAATGTTTCAGTTTCCAAAGATGGCAAAAATTGGTCTGCGGCAGTAATTTTAGAAGATTCGCCAATTAGCCAATACTCTTATCCTGCAGTGATACAAACTTCTGATGGTATGTTGCACTTCATTTACACCTGGAGAAGAGAAAAAATTAAACACGTAGTTGTCGACCCGTCTAAGTTGAAATTGAAGAAAATAAAAAATGGTGTTTGGCCAAAGTTAAAAGGTTATGCAGCTCCGATTGTTAAAGAAACTAAGAGCGAAGAGCCATGAGATTAATCAAGAATTTTTTCTGTTCCTCGTCATTGCGAGGTACGAAGCAATCTCATTCTGCAAATTCAGGGGGCTTCAGCTCGCTTAAGCCCGACTTCGCAGCGATGACTAAGTATTTTTCAATGCTATTTTTCGTTTACTTATCCTTAATTACCAACCTCTCCGCCCAAACCCAAAACACCGATAATCTCTACAAAAAGCCATTAACTGATGTTCTAAAAGAAATTCAAACCCGGTTTAAAGTCCAAATTAAATACTCTGAGCCGCAGGTGAAAGACAAGTGGGTAAACTGCGCAGATTGGCGTTTCAGAACTGATGTTGATGAAACACTTGCGAATGTACTCACACCTTTGGATATGAAAGTGAATAAAGAAAAGCCAGGAGTTTACAAGCTGAAAGAATACGAATATTATCGTTGGGAAGTTCAGGATGGCTGGGCTTACTTGGATACTTTGGCCACAAAATACCATGATAAAGCAAGTTGGGAAAAGCGCAAAGCAGAAATAAAACCCGAATTATATCAGGCTTTAATGTTATCGCCCTTGCCCGCAAAGCCAAACTCAAAACCAATTATTACAGCGAAAAGAGTTTTCGATGGCTATTCAGTTGAAAACATCGCCTTGGAAATTCTCCCGGGTGTTTGGATTAACGGCTCATTGTATAAACCGTTAAATGTAAAAGGTAAAATCCCAGTGGTTTTAAGTCCTGATGGACATTGGGAAAAGCAACGCTACAGGCCTGATTGCCAGCTTCGTTGCGCCACTATCGCCCGCATGGGTGCTATGGCTTTCAGTTACGATTTATTTGCCTGGGGCGAATCAATGCTTCAATTTAAATATGAAGACCATCGCCGCAGTTTAGCGCAAACTGTTCAAACATTAGGTGGAATTAGAATTTTGGATTATTTCTCCTCATTAAAAGAAACCGATACAAGTAGAATAGGCATCAGTGGTGGTTCAGGCGCAGGAAGTCATTCTATCTTAATGACCGCAATGGATGATAGAATCAAGCTAAGCGCACCGGTAGTTGCGATGTCCTCATACTTTTATGGAGGTTGCCCATGTGAAAGCGGAATGCCTATTCATCAATGCGGAGGTGGAACAGATAACGTAGAATTGGCGGCAATGGCTGCACCACGACCACAATTATTAGTTTCAGATGGAAGTGATTGGACAGCTCATACGCCGGAACATGATTTTACTTATCTGCAAAAAATGTACGGTTATTATGGAGTGCAAAATAAAGTCGAAAATGTTCATCTTCCTGAAGAAAAGCATGATTTTGGTATCAACAAACGCATTGCGCTTTACGATTTTTTGATTAAGAATTTCAAACTCAATAGCGCTGCCGTAAAGGATAAGTATGGTAAATACGATGAAAGTAAAGTAACCATCGAGAAAGAAAATGCCCTATATGTTTTCGGAGATAAAGGTGAAAAACTCCCGAAAAATGCAGTTATGGGATTTGAAAATCTGGAGAAATTATTTCCGATAAACGCAACAAAATAGATTATGGAGCTAAACAGGAGGACTTTTATTACCAATACTGCTTTACTTGCAGGTGCTTTACTCATTCCTAATCAACTGCTTTTTGCCTCTGAAAAAAAGAATCGATACAAAATTGCAGTAATTGATTTGATGATTTTGAAACGTCAGAAAATTAGCGCCTTACCACTTGCAAAAGAAATTGGTGCTGATGGATTGGAAATCGATATGGGTGGCTTGGGTGATAGAGAAACTTTTGATAACAAACTTGCAGACCCAAAAATCCGTCAGGAGTATTTAGACAAAGCAAAGGAATTAAATATAGAAATCTGCTCTTTAGCGATGACGGGTTTTTATGCGCAATCTTTCGCCAAGCGGCCGACTTATCAAAAGATGATTCAGGATTGTTTGGATACTGCAAAAGCAATGCATGTAAAAGTCGTTTTTCTTCCATTAGGTGTTCAAGGCGATTTGATTAAAAATCCAGAATTACGTGAGCCAATTGTAGAAAGATTAAAAGTAGCTGGCGAAATGGCTTCGAAAACAGGTGTTATCATTGGCATTGAGACTGCGCTTGATGCCACAGGAGAACTTGAATTGCTAAAAGACATTAGTTGCAAGCATGTAAAAAGCTATTTCAATTTCTCTAATGCCATAAAAAACGGAAGAGATTTACACCAGGAGTTAAGAATTTTAGGACGAAAAAATATCATTCAAATTCATGCAACCAATGAAGATGGCGTTTGGTTACAAAATGACCGGAAAATAGATTTGAATAAAGTGAAACAAACACTTCACGATATGGGTTGGAAAGGTTGGTTAGTGGTAGAAAGAAGTAGAGATGCAAACCAGCCTACAAACGTAAAATATAATTTCAGTGCCAATACCAGCTATCTCAAGTCAGTTTTTCAAGCTAAATAATATGAATAGACTAAAAAACTGTGTAAGCATGATGAGTTGGAGTTGCAAACTAGTGGTATGTGAGGAGACGTACCACGGTTTGGTGGTATTGCCGTGGTTCGTGTCCTCACGAACAAATCCATCCAAACAAAAGTACTTTTCAGTTATTATCTTTTTGCTGATATTTAGTTTATTATCCTTTAAAGCAAGTGCGGTAGATATCTATGTCGCAAAAAACGGTTCGGATGCTAACTTAGGTACCAAAGAAAAACCTCTGGCAACATTGCATTTAGCGATTAGAAAAGCCCGAGAGTTAAGGCGTTTGAACGATTCCTCAATTAAAGGTGGAATCAGAATTATCATTGGTAAAGGAGTTTATCAACTTCATGAGCCTGTTATTCTTCGTCCTGAAGATTCGGGTACAAAAGATAGTCCGACGGAAATTATGGCCACCGAAAAAGTCATTTTAAGTGGTGGTGTAAAAATTAACGGCTGGAAAAAACTTTCAGGCACAATTCCGGGATTGCCAAAGGAATCTGTCGGGAAAGTTTGGGTTGCCGATGTACCTAATTTTGATGGGAATGGCTTGCTATTCCGACAGCTTTGGGTTAATGGAAATAAAGCCGTTCGTGCAAAAAACTACAACAGTGATGCCATGGGCAGAATTTTATCTTGGGATGCTAAGACCCAAACCTGTAAAATTCCGCTACAAAAGGAGATTAATTTATCCAATATTAAAGGCATGGAAATGCTCATCCATCAATGGTGGGCAATCGCAAATCTTCGAGTTAAATCGGTAAAGGTTATAGGAAATGCAGTTGAGCTTTCATTCATGCAGCCTGAAAGTAGAATTCAATCAGAACACCCTTGGCCTGCACCCTGGATTTCTGAAAAGACAGGAAATTCAGCTTTCTATATTACAAATGCAATACAGTTTTTAAACGAGCCCGGCGAGTGGTACGAAGATTTGCAAAATCACAAAGTTTATTATTGGCCAAAAGCTTCGGAGAATATGCTTAAGGCCGAAGTGATTGCGCCGGCTTTAGAGAATCTCCTGAAAATAGAGGGGACAATTGATAATCCTGTTGCCTTTGTAAATTTTAAAGGTATTTCTTTTGAGCACGCTACCTGGTTAAGGCCATCAAAACAAGGTCATGTTCCGCATCAGGCGGGTATGTATATGCTCGATGCTTACAAACTGAAAAAAGCAGGTACGCCCGATAAACCAACTTTGGAAAATCAGGCTTGGGTTGGCCGACCTGCATCAGCTGTCGAAGTAACTTATGCCAGCAATACTTCATTTGAAAATTGTCATTTCGAGCATCTCGCATCAACGGGATTGGATTACAAGAAAGGAACTTCTGATAATGAAATTAAAGGCAATTTATTTAAGGATATTGGCGGTTCGGGAATTTTAATTGGTACTTTTTCTGATGAGACAACCGAAGTTCATCTGCCATATAATCCATCTGATAAAAGGGAAATTTCGACCAATGATAAAATCGAAAACAACTTAATTATCGATGTAACTAACGAGGATTGGGGCGCTGTTGGCATTGGTGCAGGCTATGTTCGTGGCATTAAAATATTGCATAATGAAATCAGCGATGTTTCTTATTCTGGTATCAGCATGGGTTGGGGTTGGACAAAAACTCAAAATGCGATGAAGAATAATACCATCAGCGCAAATAAAATTCATCACTACGGAAAACACATGTACGATGTGGCAGGAATTTATACTTTATCGGCACAGCCAGAATCTTTCATCACAGATAACGTTGTCGATAGTATTTACAAGGCACCTTTTGCGCATCTTCCAGAACATTGGTTTTATCTTTATACTGATGAGGGTTCATCGTATTTTACCATAAAAAACAACTGGACGCCAACTGAAAAATATCTTCAAAATGCCAACGGACCTGATAATTTATGGGAAAGCAACGGACCAAAAGTTGCTGAAAACATTAAAGAAAACGCAGGTTTAGAGAAGTCTTTTAAGTATCTGTTAAGGGAAAAAGCAATCTATTCTACCAAAGGAATCAATCAGGCGGAAGACAAATCGGTGGTTTTTGAGTTGATTTTTAAAGATGATAACCTGCCATCAAATAAAGCTTTGGAACATTTTGCAAAGGAAAATAACTTGGTTTCAAGCTCAATTTACAAATGGAGTAATCGATTGGTTATTTATACTTCGAGCTTAAAGGTAGAAAGTCTGCAACAAACTTTGAAGCGTTTAGATGCATCAGAAATTAAGCTTTATGATAATCTATTTTACGATTTCAATAGAGAAAAAAACTGTGGTGATAAACCTGTAGCAGAATGGGATAATATCATTTTATCAGCCAATTTAGTTAAAGATGAAAAGATGCAACAGGAGTATTTGGATTACCATAAAACACAGTTTGAGAAATGGCCCGAGATATCAAAAGGGTTCTGCAATGGAGAGTTTCAACGGTTGGCCATCTTCAAAAAGGACAGACAATTAATGTTGATTATCAGTATTCCGAAAGGGAAGAATTTGGATGATTTGAATCCGAAAACGACTTTGAATAATCCAAAAGTAGATGAATGGAATGCGATAATGAAGAAATACCAAGAGGGCATTGAGGGCACAAAACCCGATGAGGTTTGGGTGTTTTTTAAACCGATAGAATAAATAGATGTCGCGGTTTGTCATTCTGACGCAGGAAGAATCTCCAAGCTATGGAAGACTACCGCAAATACACTACCGAACCAAAATTGGTAGGTTAGTTTTGAGCAGTGCAATTAAGTTAGAGATTCTTCGCTGTGCTCAGAATGACAACGGTAATTTTAGAAAAAAAAATAACGCTTAGAAAAATAATAACATGTTAAGATTAGGAATTTTAGGTTTAGGAGAGGGCAGAAGTACGATGTCTGCATCATTGGCGAGCACAAAGTTTAAGCTCATTCAAATTTGCGATGCCAATAAAAAGCTTTGCGAAGAACGTGCTTTAGAATTCGATTTCGAAAATTGGACGACCAATTACGAAGATATGTTAACCAGTGATAAAATCGATATGATTGCGATTTACACGCCCGACCATTTGCATTTTGAACACATTAAATTGGCACTTCAACACGGCAAACATGTGGTTTGTACCAAACCTTTCATTGATGATTTAACGCAAGCAAATGAACTTTTGGAGCTGGCAAAAAAATCAAGAAGAAAGATTTTCGTCGGACAAAGCTCCCGCTTTTTTGAACCTGCAATGCGTCAGAAAAAAGATTTCGATAAAGGTTTGATTGGCGAATTAATTACTATCGAAAGTTATTATCATGCCGACCATCGTTGGTTTTTAGAAAAAGGTTGGTCGCTGAAACAATCATTTAAGTGGTTGTACGGTGGTTTAAGTCATCCTGTTGATTTTATCCGTTGGTATATGCCCGATATTGAAGAAGTAATGGGTTACGGAATGTTGAGCAGTAATGGCTTAAAAGCCGGAATAAAAAACGTGGATACCATGCACTTTATTTTTAAAGCCAAAGATGGCAGAATTGCAAGAGTGAGCGGCGCTTACACAGGGCCAACACAACCGGCAAGTCGCGATAGCGGAATGAGCTGCATTCTCCGCGGAACAGAGGGTGCAAGTCAGGCAGATTACCATGAACTGCGTTATTCGGTTACGACAAAAACGGGCGAAGAAAAAATTATTACCTGGGGTGATTCAACCTTGAAGCACTATTTCCGTTTCGAGGGGCAAAGCCACCATGCAGGTGAATATCAAAATTACCTTGATTATTTTGCAGACAGCATCAACAATAAATTTACGGCTTACCCCGATTTAAAAGAGGGAATTGGAACTGTTGCACTTTTGCAAGCCATGGATAAATCAATGAAAATCGGTTTGCCAGTTAAAATTGATGATATTTTAAAAGAGAATAATATAACAAGGGAATCGATAGGATTGTAAAATTTCTGTACGTGAGGACACGTACCGAGGCGAGGGATTATAAATCATGGGTTTGTCATTCTGAACTCATTGAAGAATCCCGTACCATGTAAAACTGCCACCAAACACACCACCGAACTAAAATTGGTGGGTTAGGTTTGAGCAGTGCTCATCGGTTGCAGATTCTTCGTTACGCTCAGAATGACAGTAAAATTAAAGTTTGTCATTCCCCGATGAATTGATTAAAAAAACCATTACCAAACTAACCAAATAACCGATGGGAAACATTGTAGAACGATTAACCAGCTTAGATTACTTCATCGTAATTGCATACCTCATTATTCTGATTATTATCGGATACAGAGCCAGCTTCTCCAAGAAAAAAAGCGATGATGAAAATTTGTTCTTGGCGAATAAATCACTGAACTGGAGTAGCATTGGCTTTAACATGTGGGGTACTAATGTTGGTCCGTCTATGTTATTGGCCTTTGCCAGCATTGGTTACAGCACAGGCATTGTTGCCGTAAATTTCGATTGGTATGCATTTATCTTTTTATTCTTGCTGGCCATTGTTTTTGCTCCTAAATATTTAGCAGCCAAAGTGAGTACTATGCCTGAGTTTATGGGTAATCGTTATGGCGATTCTACTCAAAATATCCTGGCCTGGTATGCATTAGTGAAGATTTTAATCTCTTGGTTATCCCTTGGATTATTCGCCGGAGGCTTTTTGGTTCGGCAGATTTTAGGCATCCCGATGTGGCAATCGGTAACGGTTTTAGTAGCTTTTGCAGGTTTATTTACATTTTTTGGCGGATTAAAAGCGATTGCAAAAGTAAATGTTTTCCAAATGATTTTGCTGATTGCCGTGTCGCTTTCATTAATGCTTTTAGGCTTGCATAAGGTAGGAGGAATATCTGCTCTTTACCATAAAACACCTGCTCATTTCTGGAACTTAATTCAACCAGCCAGCGACCCGAAATATCCTTGGTATGCTATTTTATTGGGTTATCCGGTTGCTGCAGTGGCTTTTTTCTGTACCGACCAATCCATGGTTCAATCGGTTTTAGGTGCTAGAAATTTAAAGCAAGGTCAGTTGGGTGTGAGCTTTATTGGTTGGCTAAAAATACTTTCATTGCCCTTGTTTATAGGAACAGGAATTATCTGTTATGTACTTTTTCCAAATTTAAAAGACCCGAACGAAGCCTACATGACGATGGTTACCAGCTTATTTCCACCGGGAATGAACGGTTTGGTTATTGTGGTGTTAATCGCCGTTTTGGTGGGTACCATTGGTTCATCACTAAATTCGTTAAGTACCGTTTTTACCATGGATATTTATGTGAAGAAAATCAATCCCGAGGCAAGTAACAAACAAATAATCCGCATGGGCAGATGGACGGTTGTTGCAGGTTGTGTATTCGCTGTTGTGGTAGTTTTGGCCATCGACAGCATAAAAGGACTGAATTTATTTGATGTTTTTCAGTCGGTTTTAGGATTTATTGCGCCACCACTTTCTGTTGTGTTTTTGCTAACGGTTTTTTGGAAAAGAACCACCAGAAAAGCGGTTAACTTTACACTTTCCATCGGCTCTATTTTGAGTTTAGGAACCGGAGTGACATATCTTTGGATTCTGCCACCAAGCGAATATCCTTTCTGGCCACACTATTTAATGCTCTCGTTTTTCATTTTTGCAGGATTACTAATCATCGCAATATTGATTTCTTTATTTGATAGAACGCCAAGTATTTACACAATAAATGAGGAACACGAATCAAATATAGAAAAACCTGATAGAGCCGTTTGGATTTCGTGGATTGCCCTTGCTATTGTAATGGTTGCACTTTATATATTTTTCAACGGACATTAAAATAAAAGTCCTCAGTCGGGAGTCCGAAGTCGGAGGATTAGAACATATAGCAATATGCTTAAAATAGATATTATGAAAAATCTAAAACAAACACTTTTACCCTTGCTTTTAATCTGTTTAACATTTCCAACTTTTGCCCAAAAAGCTTCATGGATTTGGTATCCGGGCGATTTCGATATTTACATGAGCAACGTGATGCAAAACCGTAGAACAGAAAGAGGTTCGTTTTTTCCAGTCTTTTGGAAAATGGATAGCCATTATGTTTTGGTCGATTTTCATAAGGAATTTAATTTATCTCAACCTGAAGATGTAAAACTTTTTGTAGAGGGAACTTACAATGTTAAAATCGATGGTCAGGCGATTTCCGGTTTTCCGAAAACCATTCAAATTCCCGCAGGAAAGCACAAGTTGAGCTTAAAAGTTTACAATCAGGCACATGTTCCGGCAGTTTTTGTTCAGGGGAAAACAGTTGTTTCTGATGAAACATGGCTAACAACTTTTGAAGATAAGGAATGGATTGATGCAAGCGGAAAAACTTCTGATAAATCTGGGACAACCTTTGTTTCGGCAGGTTCGTGGGATTTAAGCGACGCGACAAAACTGCCTTCGGCTTTTAAATTGCCAACAGTGGCGCACTCATCAATAAAAACAGAGAAAGCAAGCAATGGTTACGTTGCCGATTTTGGTAAGGAAACTTTTGGTTTTATAAAAGTTCATGGACTAAAAGGAAAAGGGAGGTTAAGCCTCTATTATGGAGAATCGAAAGAAGAGGCTTTGTCGACCGATAAATGCGAAACTTTAGATTATTTGGATATAGATCTAACGCAGAAAAAAGATTCGATTATGCCGCTTTCTAAAGCATTTCGCTATGTGAATTTTCAACCTGAAAGTGGCGTTTCGGCCGATTCGATTTCGATGCTTTATGAATATGCGCCTGTTACGGAACGCGGAAGCTTTAAATCATCAGATGCTGAACTCAACAAAATTTACGATGTAGCAAAATATACGTTCCATTTGAATACCCGAGAGTTTTTTATCGATGGTATAAAACGCGACCGTTGGGTTTGGAGTGGTGATGCTTATCAAAGTTATTTGATGAATTATTATTCGTTTTTTGATGCACCAACCGTTAAAAGAACTTTATTAGCGCAACGAGGAAAAGACCCTGTAACGGCTCACATCAATACCATTATGGATTATTCTTTCTATTGGTTTTTGGGAATTTACGACTACTACAAATTTACCGGCGACCAAAAATTTGTGCAGGATATTTACCCGAGAATGCAGTCGCTAATGACTTATATCGATGGCAGAAAAAATAAAAATGGCTTGTTGGAATGGATGCCGGGCGATTGGATTTTTATCGATTGGGCAGATAAATTAAGCAAAGATGGTGAAGTGAGCTTCGAGCAGTTATTATATGCAAGAAGTTTAGAAACAATGGCCTTATGTGCCAAACTTGCAAATGATTCAGAAAGCGCCACCAAATATGATAAGCAAGCCAAAAAGCTGAAAGCCAAAATTTTTGAATTATACTGGAACCAAAACAAAAGTGCTTTGGTGCACAGCAGAATCGATGATAAGCAAACAGATAATGTAACCCGTTACGCCAATATGTTCGGGATTTTCTTTGATTATTTCACGCCTGAACAAAAGTTAGCAGTAAAAAAGAATGTGCTTTTAAACAATGAAGTAGCAAAAATTACAACACCTTACATGCGTTTCTATGAGCTGGAAGCATTGTGTGCCATGGGAGAGCAGCCATATGTTCTAAAGGAAATGAAAAATTATTGGGGCGGAATGTTAAAACTTGGCGCAACTTCTTTTTGGGAAGAATACAATCCCGATAAAAAAGGAACAGAACATTTGGCGATGTATGGTCGCCCATTTGGAAAAAGCCTTTGCCATGCCTGGGGCGCAAGTCCGATTTACCTTTTGGGCAAATATTACTTAGGCGTTCAGCCGACAACGCCTGGCTACGAAACTTATACTATTGAGCCGAATTTAGGTGGTTTAGAGTGGATAGAGGGTAAAGTGCCAACTGCCAACGGCGATATCTCCGTTTATTGCAGCAAAAAAGAAATTAGAGTTTCTTCAGCAATTGGTACGGGAAAATTGAAAATAAAAAGTAGAACCAAACCTGGAGTTAAAGGCGCAGAAGTTAAGGAAGTTTCTAAAGGTATTTATGAGGTAACAATTGAAAAGGGTAAGGATTACAACGTTAAGTATTCGGGATAGCCATCATGCTCGTCATTAAGAGGTATAGTTTATCCCGACCTTTCGGGATAGCAATTTTATTACTTTGCGTTTTGTCTTTGATAGAACCAAGGCCTGAGCCACCTAAACCCGATTGAAGTGGAAATACTTTTAAGATAGCAGCAACCCTGAATATGCTGTCATGCTGAGGCACGAAGCATCTGCAACCTATGAAACGGATTCTTCGTTCCTCAGAATGACAGAAGTTTTTAAAAGATTGGAACGAAAAGCGGGACCGCTATAACCTAAAAGCCACAATAATTGCTTTTCAAATGAATAGAAACAGATTGCTTTCCCGAAAAATCGGGACAAGCTTGCATGCTTCCTCGCCATGAAGACTTTTAGAACAGTTTAAACCCCAATCCTTTGCTCAATTTTTTTAACGCATTTATTAGCCTCTGCAAGAATTACATCATTCTCAATAGCATTATCAACGTTCAAGGCATTTAACATCGAAATAGTTAAACATGCTATGATGCCGTTATTGCCTCCAATTCCGATAGGAACTGAAATATCGGTTACACCAGAAACGGAATCACTGTTTTTAAAGTACGAACCCGTTTTGTGAATATCTTCTAAAGAACTGATAAAATCTTCCTGTTGTGGTTTAGGATATTTCTTGAAAATAGCGTTGTTTTTTAGTGCCAAATTACGCTCAGCTTCGGGCATATAAGCCAACAAAACCTTGCCTGATGCTGTTAAAGGCAAAGGGAAAAGGTTTCCCTCTTCAATAGAAAGGGCAATTGGTCCCGGACTTTTTGCATGAATAATGACCATAACCTGAGTCATGTACAAGATACTTAAATGGCAGGATTGACGGATGGTATTTGCTAATTCTTCCAAAGGAAATTGTGCTGCTTTGCGCAATTCGTCCATTGGAGAGTGTCTGTGCGACAAGTAAAAAAGCTTTAACGAAAGTCTGTATTTTCCCGAAACTTCATCACGCAGAATATAGCCACGACTCTCCAAACTCATCAACATTCGATAAATTTCGTTTGGTGTTTTCTCAATTCCGATGGCAATTTCCGTTTGAGATAGAGGGATGGATTGTGCTGATAAATACTCCAATATATCAAGTCCTTTATCTAAGGCGGGTGCTTGATATTTTGATTCCTTTTCGTTCATACAGGCTTAAATTTGGTCGTAGCGTTTTTTTTACAATTTCAAACATACAAAATGCTTTCCGATTTATCATTTGGAAAGATTGTATATCAATCTAAAGTATTAAATGTTTTCATATTTAAAAAAAATATTTATATTTGAATTAGTAGCGAAGATTAATATCGGGCTTAAATTTAAGCTTAATGGCAAAGGAAAAGAATTGATTCTTTTAATTGTTTTTGTCGCTGATAACCAATTATAAATCTAAATAAAATACCTTAAAGGTGTAAATTATTTAATGGGCAAACTTTTAATCTTTTTCTGGCTTTTCTTATTCAGTCTTCCGCTTTTTGCGCAGGATATTAAGGTTGCTCGTTTAAGTTGCGCTTATCGAAATAATCCGATTGGGATAGATTTTGTTTCGCCAAGTTTGAGTTGGAAATTACAATCAGTAAAACACAATGTGATGCAAACTGCTTATCAGGTATTGATTTCGGGCAGTTTGGCTAACTTGAATAAAAATATAGGCGATGTTTGGGATACTAAAAAAGTGAATTCCGGTCAATCCATTCAGATAAAATATAAAGGCACTAAACTTTTATCAACCAAAACTTACTATTGGAAAGTTTGCGTTTGGGATAATTTCGGAAACAAATCTGCCTGGAGCAATACTGCATTTTGGCAAATGGGTTTACTGGGTACCGAAGATTGGAAAGGCGCAAAATGGATTGCTTTTGAAAGACTTGCCGATTCGAATGTGAACGTACTTCCTACGGATGGAAAAAAAGATAAATACAACGCTAACGACATTTTGCCAATGTTTCGCAAAGATTTTTCTGTTACCAAAACCATTAAAAAAGCAACGGCTTTTATTTCAGGTTTAGGGCATTTCGAAATGACTTTAAACGGCGAAAAAGTTGGCGATGATTTTTTAGCACCCGGGTGGACTAAATATGATAAAGAGGCTTTGTATGTAACTTATAATATTACCAAGCAGCTTAAAAAAGGAAATAATGCGATTGGCGTAATGCTTGGTAATGGTTTTTATTATGTTCCACCGGTTAAAGAAAGGTACAGAAAATTAAAGGTAGCTTATGGTTATCCTAAAATGATTTGCCGTGTTCTGGTTGAGTACAGTGATGGTACTTCAGCGAACATCATCAGCAACGAAAGCTGGAAAACCGCACCATCGCCAATTACTTTTTCGAGCATTTATGGTGGAGAAGACTATAACGCAAATTTGGAACAAAAGGGCTGGAATTCAAGCGGTTTTGATGATAAAAACTGGAAATCGGCTTTGCTTGTTAATGGCCCAAAATTAAATGCGCAAAAAGAAGAGCCTGTAAAAGTTTTTGAATATACCTCTGCTCTAAAAACTAATCCTGTTCCTAATGGTGAATGGGTTTATGATATGAGGCAAAATTCATCAGCCATTATAGAATTGAAAGTTCGAGGTAAAAAAGGCGATACGATTCGCATAACACCAGCTGAGTTAATAAAAGAAGATGGCTCGGTAACGCAGAAAAATATCGGCGGACCTTCTTACTTTACTTACATTTTAAAAGGTGATGGTATAGAAACCTGGCGGCCTCAGTTTTTTTATACCGGATTTAGATATTTGCAGGTAAAGGGAGCTAATCCTTATTGGACGGAACATGATATTAATAAAACTATTGTTTTAAGTCTAAGAGCATATCATGTTCGAAATGCAGCAGAACAAGTTGGTGAATTTTCCACATCAAATGATTTATTCAACAAAACTTTTAAGCTGATTGATTGGTCGATTAAAAGCAATATGGTTAGTGTTTTTACCGATTGTCCGCACCGCGAAAAACTGGGTTGGTTAGAAGAATTGCATCTAATGGGCAGTTCTGTTCGCTACAATTATGATGTTGCTCCGCTATTCAAAAAAGCTTTGCAGGATATGAAAAACTCGCAATTGCCAAACGGCTTAATTCCGGAAATTGCACCTGAATATGTGAAGTTTGAGTGGGGCGGCGATATGTTTCGCGATTCGCCTGAATGGGGAAGTAGCGGCATTTTGTTGCCCTGGTATTTGTATCAGTGGTATGGCGATAAACAGGCGATGGTAGATTATTATCCGATGATGCAGCGTTACATTAACTATTTAGCTACGAAAGCAGACAACCACATTTTATCTCAAGGTTTAGGCGATTGGTATGATTTAGGTCCGAAGCCGCCGGGCGTTTCTCAATTAACACCAATGGGTGTAACCGGAACCGCAATTTATTACTATGATTTACAAGTTTTAGAAAAAATGGCTACGTTTTTGGGTAAAAAAGCAGATGCCATAGCTTACCAAAAACTCGCTATTGAAGTTAAAAAATCATTCAATAATAAGTTTTTTGATAGTAAAACAAAACAATACGCAACTGGTTCTCAAGCTGCAAATGCCATGGCGGTTTACATGGGTTTGGTTGAGGATAAAGACAAAAGCGCTGTTATTGATAATTTGGTTAAGGATATCAGAGATAGAAAAAACAGTTTAACTGCCGGCGATATCGGCTATCGTTATGTTTTACGTGTTTTGGAAGATGCAGGAAAATCAGATGTGATTTTCGATATGAACAGTCGCTCGGATGTGCCCGGTTACGGGATGCAAATTGCAAAAGGCGCTACAGCTTTAACCGAAAGTTGGGCAGCTTTGCCAACGGTTTCAAATAATCATTTTATGCTTGGGCACTTAATGGAATGGTTGTATAGTGGCGTTGGAGGCATCCGTCAGGCCGAAAATTCCATCGCTTTCAACCACATTAAAATCGAGCCTGAAGTAGTTGGCGATTTAACCTCAGCCAATGTAAGCTACGATTCTCCTTACGGTAAGATTTCATCTGCCTGGAAAAAAACAGATAAGGAGTTTACGCTTGAAGTAAATGTTCCGGTAAATACAAAAACAACGGTTTACTTTCCGGCTTTGCCTGAAACAGTTATTGCTGAAGAATATAATTCAACATTTACCAATGCTGGTATTGAAAACGGAAAAACCAAAATTTCTATAGGTTCGGGGCATTATAAATTTAATTTAAAGTACAAATGAGAAAGATAAGCTTAATTCTTTTCCTTTTTGTTTGGGCTTTGAAATCGAATGCTCAAAATCCAAACCCGGTTTCTGCTGATGAAATGGAGAAAATTTATCAGGAAGTAAAAACGTCATACAAATATGGCTTGGTTATGGTTCCTGAAGATAAAGAACACAAAATGGATTGTCCTACTATATTTAGAAAAGGCAAATTTTGGTACATGACTTACTTGATTTTCAGTGGTCGTGGTTACGAAACCTGGTTATCAAGAAGCAAGGATTTATTGCATTGGGAAAATCAAGGTAAACTGATGCCGTTCAGCGATGCAGGCTCCTGGGATGATAATCAAAAGGCAGGTTACAATGCTTTGTTGGATATGAAATGGGGTGGAAGTTACCATGCTAAAACATTCGATGGCAAATATTGGATGTCGTATTTCGGTGGAAAAGAAAAGGGTTACGAGGTGGAACCTTTATCCATCGGGATGGCTTATACCACCAAACATCCATCGCTGGTTCAGGAGTGGAGCCGCTTAGATAAACCTGTTTTGAGTGCTTTAGACAAAGATGTGCGTTGGTGGGAAAATCGCAACAAACTTTTTAAAAGTACGGTAATTGAAGATAAGAAAAAATTAACAGGTCACCAG
The DNA here is from genome assembly GCF_004331675.1 of Pedobacter frigidisoli. Classification (GTDB taxonomy): domain Bacteria; phylum Bacteroidota; class Bacteroidia; order Sphingobacteriales; family Sphingobacteriaceae; genus Pedobacter; species Pedobacter frigidisoli. The sequence goes on from NZ_SJSN01000002.1 coordinate 322,192, forward strand.
TTTGTGATGTATTACAATGCTGTTGGCGATTCTTTAGCCAATAATAAAAAAACACGTTGGTACGAGCGGATTGGAATGGCGGTTTCTGATGATATGGTTCGTTGGCAGCGTTTCAATAAGAACCCTGTCGTTCATCATCCTGTTGGCATTACCGGCGATGCGGTAATTCAGCAAATCGGCGATAATTATGTAATGTTTTACTTCGGTGCCTTTTGGCAAGATAGAAAAGGTTCATTTAATCGATTTGCAGTTTCGAAAGATTTAATGAACTGGACCGATTGGACAGGAGATAACCTGATTGAATCATCAGAAAAATATGATGATTTTTATGCCCACAAATCTTTTGTGCTGAAATACAAAGGCGTGGTTTACCATTTTTATTGTGCGGTAAACAAGCAAGACCAACGCGGAATAGCATTGGCTACATCAAAAGATTTAGGTAAAAGTAAAGTGAATTTTGTAAGTGGAAATTAGAATGAAGATGTTGAGCAATTTTAGGGTTTTAGTTTTTTTGATGGCGGCGTTGTCGGTATCTCGTCATTGCGAGGCGAAATCCGCCAACACCGTCATTACGAGGCACAGCCTGTCCCGACCTTTCGGGAAAGCAATCTCATTTGCAGAATCAGACTGCTTCGGCTCGCTCAATCCCATCCTCGCAATAACGACCGCTTTACCAAAACCGATTTCGGAACCCCGCACCAGAACCAATTTCAACAAAAACTGGAAATTCTTCCTCGGCGATGAATCTGGAGCGAAATCTAATGCATACCTGGATTCCAAATGGAGACTATTAACCTTACCACACGATTGGAGCATTGAGGGGAAATTCGATGAAAAAAATCCTGCCAAACCCGAGGGTGGAGGTTTGCCAACCGGAATTGGCTGGTACAGAAAAGAGTTTACAGCACCTCCAAATTATCAAAACCGATTAATAACCATTGAGTTTGATGGCGTTTATAAAAATAGCGAAGTTTGGATTAACGGAAAATACTTAGGTAAACGTCCTTACGGTTATTCTTCATTTTCTTACGAGATAAGCAAATTTCTAAAAACAGGAAAAAATATTATCGCTGTTAAAGTTGATAATTCTGCCCAACCAGATTCCCGTTGGTATTCTGGTTCAGGTATTTACAGGAACGTTTGGTTAACATCAACAGCAAAAGTGGCGGTTTCGAATTGGGGAACATTTGTAACTGCTGATTATGTTAAAGCAAATTCCTTTCATCCAAATGTACATCATCAACTTCCCTTTGATATTGCAGTTGTTAAGATTAAAACAAACTTGATTAATAAAACGGGTAAAATTCAGTCAGCAATTGTTGTTCAGAATATTTATGACCCGAAAGGGAAATTAGTTAAGAAAGATGCTTTCACAATTAAGAAACTAGGTGCCGTAGAAGATTTAACGAATGAATTTTACGACATAAATAACCCAATGCTTTGGTCTATAGAAAATCCGTTTCAATACAAATTAGTTACTCAAATTCTTCAAAATGGGAAAGTAATTGATAGTTATGAAACCAAATTCGGCGTTCGTTCTTTCGATTTTGATGCTGAAAAAGGATTTTCACTAAATGGTAAGTCGATGAAAATTTTAGGCGTTTGCCTGCATCACGATTTAGGTGCTTTAGGTGCTGCCGTCAATGTTCGAGCAATGGAGCGCCAACTCGAAATCATGAAAGCTATGGGGGTAAATGCCATCCGAACTTCACACAATCCACCTGCGCCCGAGTTTTTAGACTTATGCGATAAAATGGGTTTCCTGGTAATGGACGAAGCTTTCGACATGTGGGCGAAGAAGAAAACTAAAAACGATTACCATTTGAACTACCCTGAATGGCACAAACGTGATTTGGAAGACATGATTAAACGTGACCGCAATCATCCATCAATTATTCTGTGGAGTATTGGTAACGAAATACGCGAACAGTTCGACAGTACTGGTATTGCGATTACTAAGGAATTGGTAGGTATTGTTAAAAATCTGGATAAAACCCGTCCTGTTATTTCAGCTTTAACAGAAACTAAAGCAGAGAAAAACTTCATTTATCAGGCAAATGCCTTAGATATTTATGGCTTAAACTACAATCACAAATTGTATAAAGATTTCCCTAAAAACTATCCGGGTGTTAAGTTTTTGGCCACAGAAACCACTTCAGCATTAGAGACAAGAGGTTTTTACGATACTGCAGATAGCATTCGCCGTTGGCCAAAAGATGGAAAAACTAAGTTTACCGAGGGGAATAAAGAATGGTCGGCATCTGCTTACGATAATGTTTCGGCTTACTGGGGTTCTACTCACGAAGAAACTTGGAAAGAAGCAAAAAAATACGACCACGTCTCGGGCTTATTCGTTTGGACAGGTTTCGATTACCTCGGCGAACCTTTGCCTTATCCTTGGCCAGCGAGAAGTTCATACTTCGGTATTGTCGATTTAGCGGGTTTCCCAAAAGATACATATTACATGTATCAAAGCGAATGGACAAGCAAGCCTGTGCTACATATTTTACCACACTGGAATTGGGAAGCTGGAAAATCAGTAGATGTTTGGGCTTATTACAACAATGCCGATGAAGTGGAATTGTATCTCAACGGAAATTCTCTGGGCAAAAAATCTAAACAGAACGATGATTTGCATGTGCTTTGGGATGTAAATTTCGAACCCGGAACTTTAAAAGCTGTATCTCGTAAAAATGGTAAAGAAGTTTTGGTTCGTGAAGTGAAAACTGCAGGAGCTCCTGCTAAAATTGAGTTAATCGCTGATAGAAAAAATATTAAAGCTGATGGAAAGGATTTATCTTTTGTAACCGTTCGAATTTTGGATGCAGCGGGAAATGTTGTTCCGAATGCTGACAACTTAGTTAATTTTAAAGTTGAGGGTAATGGTTTTATCGCAGGCGTTGATAACGGCTTCCAAGCAAGTTTGGAGCCTTTCAAAGCAAACTATCGCAAAGCATTTCATGGTTTATGCTTGGCCATTCTTCAATCAACAGAGAAATCCGGAACAATTAAATTAACGGCAATAGCTGTCGGTTTAACAACAAATTCAATTATAATTAAAACAGGAAAATGATGGATTGGTCTTAGTTATCGGTTAGTGCCGAACTAACCAAAATAGATATTAGACTTGGTCGGTGAGGATACCAACCATTAAAGAAATTAAACTAATTGTCATGGTGAGTTACGAAGCATATGCAAACGATAAATCGCAGATCTTAAAAAGGAGAGATGCCAGCTTTGGGTTTGGAACACATAGGTTAGAGATTCTTCGCTATGCTCAGAATGACAAGAAATAAGAGGAAAATAAGTGGAGAAGACAATTAACTTAAAAGGAATAACCTGGAACCACAGTCGCGGGCTTTTGCCAATGGTGGCAACGGCACAACGATTTTCAGAATTGTATCCGAATGTTCAAATCACCTGGGAGAAAAGAAGTTTGCAACAATTTGCCGATTTTTCTATTCAGGAGTTGGCAGAGCGATTTGATTTACTGGTTATTGACCATCCCTGGGCTGGCTTTGCTGCAAAAACAAAATCTATTGTGCCTTTGGATTTTTACCTTTCAAAAGATTACCTGGCAGACCAAGAACGCAATTCCGTTGGTCAGTCTTATGAAAGTTATTTCTACGATGAACATTTATGGGCGCTGCCGATTGATGCAGCAACGCCTGTAGCAGCATCACGACCTGATTTGCTTGCTGAAAAAGGATTGGAATTACCCAAATCATTTGAAGAGTTATTAGCACTTGCCGATAGAGGATTAGTTGCTTTCGCAGGCATACCAATTGATGTTTTAATGAATTTTTATACACTCTGCTGTTCACTGGGTGAAGACCCTTGCCAAAATGATAGCGAAGTTGTTTCAGCGGAAACAGGTGTTAAAGCTTTGCAACTGTACCGAGAAATGGCATCGAAAATGGATAAGGCAAACTTCAATAGAAACCCAATACAGGTTTACGAGGCCATGACTTTAACCGATGAAATCGCCTATTGTCCTTTCGCTTATGGCTACTCAAACTACTCCAGAAACGGTTATGCCCGCAAAGCATTACATTTTCACGATATGATTTCCTTAGATGGAAAAACGAATTTAAGAAGTACATTAGGTGGAACAGGCTTAGCCATTTCCTCAAATTGCGAAGAACTCGATGTGGCTGCCAAATATGTAGAGTTTGTGGGTTCTCCTGCTTGCCAATCTACTTTGTTTTTCGAAAGTGGCGGTCAGCCCGGACATTTAGCTGCGTGGAAAAATGACGAGGTAAATCGCCAGAGCCAAAATTATTTTCTAAATACTTTGCCTGCTTTGCAAAGAGCGTTTCTTCGTCCGCGGTACCATGGTTCCATGTATTTTCAAGACCATGCAGGCGACGTGGTTCGCAATTATTTAATGAATGGTAGCGATGAAATTCAGGTTTTATCGACCATGAACGAGTTATATCAGAAATCTAAAAGTTTAGTGTTATCATGAACAGACCATTAGAGGGAATTCTGGTTTTAGAGTTTTGCCAGTTTTTGGCAGGACCATCAGCCGGTTTAAAATTGGCTGATTTAGGCGCTCGTATAATCAAAGTCGAGCGACCAAAAACGGGCGATGCTTGTCGCCAATTATCTATCAAAAACCTTTTTGTTGATGAGGATAGTTTACTTTTTCATACCATCAACCGCAATAAGGAAAGTTATGCAGCAGATTTAAAAAATCCTGAGGATTTAGAGCGGTTGAAAAAACTAATCAGCAAGGCTGATGTAATGACACATAATTTCCGTCCGGGTGTGATGGAAAAAATTGGCTTGGATTATGAAAGCGTTCAAAATATCAATCCAAAAATTGTTTATGGTGTGGTTACGGGTTACGGAAATGAAGGGCCTTGGCGAAATAAACCAGGTCAGGATTTACTCATTCAGGCAGTTTCAGGTCTGACTTTTTTATCAGGCGTTGATGTAGATGGACCTGTTCCTTTTGGTCTTTCCGTTTCTGATATTATGTGCGGAAACCATTTGGCGCAAGGCATTCTGGCGGCGCTAATTAAAAGAGCGAAAACCAATAAAAGTGTTCTGGTTGAAGTGAGTTTGTTAGAATCGATTCTGGATGTACAGTTTGAAGTGCTAACCACTTATTTAAACGATGGCGGAAAATTACCTGATAGAAGCGGGGCAAAAGGTAGTGCACATGCATATTTAAGTGCGCCTTATGGTATGTACGAAACGAAAGATGGCTATATCGCCATGGCAATGGGAAATCTGCCGAACATCTGCGCCATCATAAAATGTGATATTGCTGATTTATATGTGGAAGCAGGTTCAGCATTCGAAAATCGTGATAAACTGATTATTCGTTTGTCCGAAACATTCAAAAAAGACAATACTAAAAATTGGGTAAGCTTATTAGAGGAACATGGAATCTGGTGTGCCGAAGTGTTAAATTATCAAACCGCTACTGCTTTGAGTACTTATAAAGACTTACAAATTGAGCAGCATTTAGATTTGGGAGAGAGCGTAAAAATCAAGACTACTGTTAGTCCGATTAGGTTGGATAATGAAAAGTTATTCGCGGCGAAAGCCGCTCCAAAACTGGGTTTTGATACGGAAGAGATTAATGAGGAGTTTGAATTAGAAAAACATATATAAACGGTTGTCATTCTGAACATAGTGAAGAATCTGCAGGCGATGAAAAAGTGCCATAAATAACCCACAAAATAACAGTAGTTGTGGGTTAATTAAGGTAATGCTATTAGGTTAGAGATTCTTCGTTGCTCTCAGAATGACAGCAAGATTATAGTAATAATTAAAAATTATGAGACCGCTTGAAGATTATTTAGTTATCGATTTCAGCCAGTTTCTTTCGGGGCCATCGGCAAGTTTGCGCTTGGCCGATATGGGCGCTCGTGTAATCAAAATTGAGCGTTTAGGTGTAGGCGATATTTGCCGTACACTTTACACCTCCAATTTGATTATGAATGGAGAATCGTCGGTTTTTCATGCCATCAATAGAAATAAAGAAAGTTTTGAAGTCGATTTAAAGAATGAAGAAGATTGTGAAATGGTTCGCGAGCTGCTTAAAAAAGCCGATGTCATGATTCATAATTTTCGTCCAGGGGTGATGGAGCGTTTGGGTTTCGATTACCAATCGGTGTTGGCTTTAAATCCGACAATTGTTTATGGCGAAATTTCTGGCTACGGAACGGAAACGGAATGGAAAAATAAACCTGGTCAGGATTTGCTGTTACAATCGGTAACGGGACTAACTTCTTTAACAGGAAATGCCGATAGCGGCCCCGTTGCGATGGGTTTATCCATTGTTGATATGCTGGCAGGTGCACATTTAGCACAAGGACTTTTAGCCTGTTTATATCGCAAAGTGATTAAAAACGAGGGTGGCTTTGTGCAGGTAAGCATGATGGAATCGGCTTATGATTTCCAGTTTGAAACCATCACAACATTTATGAATGATGGCGGCGCATTGCCCGAACGTTCTAAAAAGAATAATGCCAACGCATATTTAGGTGCGCCGTACGGTATTTATCAAACAGAAAACGGATATTTAGCATTGGCAATGGGTTCAATTCCTCAACTCGGTAATTTATTGGGCTGTGAGAAATTAGAAGATTACAATGAAATTAGTGAAGCATTTGATAAGCGGGATGAAATAAAGGCGATTTTAGCTGAACACCTCTTGTCGGATACAACTGAAAAGTGGCTGTCCATTTTAGAACCTGCTGATATTTGGTGCGCAGATGTTTTGAACTGGAATGCGCTGATGGCCCATGATGGTTTTAAGGTGTTGAACATGATACAGGAGGTGGAAATGGTTGATGGTTACAAATATGAAACAACCCGATGCCCGATTCGCATTGATGGCGAGTTGCTTACCTCAGCAGTTGGTTCCCCGAAATTGGGACAGGATAATGAAAAAATCATCAAAGAATTTATAACACAGAATACAATTGCAAATGCATAACCAAATAGAAACTTTCAAAATTGCCGTTCGCAAATTTGCCCCTTTTGAATCTGCCATGCAGAAATTTTGGGATAAATATTGCGAATTTTCGGGCTGTACTTTGAAGTTGGAAATGGTTGTGATGGATTTGCATGAACTTTACGACCGCACAATTACTCAAAAAGGTTTGGCAAACGGCGATTTCGATATTGCCCACATCAGCACCGATTGGGTTTTGGAGGGCTATTTAAATCAGGATTTCGAGCTTTTAAATCCTTACATCAATAAAAATAAACCTGAAGATTTCCCGAGAGGATGGAGCAAATCACTACTGGGTTTGCAGCGTTTCGGCTGGGAAGTTGTGGGTTTGCCATTTCACGACGGGCCTGAATGTTTCATTTATAGGAAAGATTTATTTGAAAGTGAAATGGAACAAGCAAACTATTCCGCACAATTTGGTAAAGCTTTAGCAGTTCCAAAAACCTGGGAAGATTTCCATCAGGTGGCGCAGTTTTTCAATCGGCCTGCCGATAATTTATATGGAAGTATTTTTGCCTGCTATCCTGATGGCCACAACACGGTTTTCGATTTTTGTCTTCAGTTATGGACAAGGGGCGGGACATTGGTCGACAAAAATGGTTTCATTCAAATCGACACCCAAGCCGCAATCGATGGCTTAAATTTCTACAGAAAAATTGTAAACGATAAAACTGCGGTTCATCCAAAATCAGCCGAATTTGAATCTGTTGCAGCTGGAATTGCCTTTTCGCAAGGAGAGGCAGCCATGATGATAAATTGGTTTGGCTTTGCAGCGATGTGTGAAGTAGATGAAAATTCAAAAGTTAAAGGCAAAATTGATGTCGAATTACTACCATCGGCTCCTGATAAAAATTCTGCATCCTTAAATGTTTATTGGCTTTACACCATCGCCAAAGGCAGCAAAAATAAAGCGCTAGCTTACGATTTTCTTCGCTTTGCTTTAGCCGAAGAACAAGATAAGCAACTCACTTTGGAGGGTGGAATTGGTTGCCGAATTTCGACATGGAAAAATGCGGAAATCAACAAAATTATTCCTTACTACCATAAGTTAGAACAACTACATGAGGTGGCAAATATGCTTCCTCAAAAAGAAAACTGGGCTACAATTGCGGCAATAATTGATAAAATGGTTTTGCAGGCGATAAATACAAATTCGCCATCCGAAGAACTTATTCAGCTTGCACAAAGCCAAATTAATGAAATTGATAAATGAGTATTGATATAAAATATAAACCCGAACTGCCGCAAACGAAACAACCAATCATCATCATCGGTGCAGGTGGAATAGTGGCCGATGCACATCTTCCTGCCTATAAAATTGCAGGTTTTGAAGTTCATGGCATTGTAAATAGAACCAAAGAAAGGGCGCAGAAATTAGCGGATGCTTTTGGTATTTCGAACGTTTATGATTCAGTTGCTGAAGCCGTAAAACTTGCTCCTGAAAATGCTGTGTATGATTTAACCATCATGCCAGAGCAATATATTGAAACTTTAAAGCAGCTACCAGATGGAAGTACCGTTTTAATTCAGAAGCCAATGGGCGATGATTTTAAGCAGGCTAATGAAATTCTGGAACTTTGCAGAACCAAGAATTTAAAGGCAGCAATAAACTTTCAACTCCGTTTTGCACCCTTTGTAAGTGCTGCAAAATATTTGATTGACAAAGGCTTAATCGGCGAATTATACGATATGGAAGTTCGTGTGACGATTAAAACACCTTGGGAGATTTTCCCTCATGTAATTATTCATCCACGATTGGAAATTCAATACCACAGCATTCATTATGTTGATTTAATTCGTTCGTTTTTGGGTAATCCTCAAAGTGTTTTAGCGAAAACGCTGAAACATCCTGCGAAGAATTTATCGTCATCGCGTTCTACAATTTTATTCGATTACGGCGATACGATGCATGCGGTAATTAACACCAATCACGACCATGATTTCGGTCCGACCCACCAGGAAAGCTACATTAAATGGGAGGGAACAAAAGGTGCAATCGTAGCAAAAATTGGTTTACTGATGGATTATCCTAACGGTGTTCCTGATGTTTTTGAATATTGTATTTTAGAAGAGAATAAATTGCCTGAATGGCAAACGGTTAAATTAGATGGCTCCTGGTTTCCTGAAGCATTTATAGGAACAATGGCGAATTTAATGCGGTACAACGAGGGCTCAACCGATGTTTTGCATACGAGTGTTGAGGATGTGATTCAAACAATGGCTGTTGTGGAAAGTGCTTATAAATCGAGTGATATTGGAGGGGTAACGCCTCACCCTTTGAACGGTAGTAGTATTTTATAGTTAGGTGCATCCCTCTCCTGAAGAGAGGGAAACAAAAGTTAGAAGTAAGAATATAGTATAAAATAGCATGCCAATTAGGTGTGCAGTGGGTTAAAAGTAAAAACTTTGTATTCCTCTCTTCTGGAGAGGAAGTGCAGAAAAGAACAACTATCCCAAAACATTAATTAGAAGATGCTTATGTATTTCAAATCAACATTTTTTGAAGATTATCAATTACAAGATAAACGTGTAACCTTGGGTCGTACGATAACGGAAACCGATTTTGTGGTTCATGCTGGCCATACCGGCGATTTCTTCCCGCATCATATGGATGCAGAGTGGTGTGCAACGCAACCATTTAAGCAACGCATTGCCCACGGAACGATGATTTTCAGTATTGGAATTGGATTAACCGCATCTGAAATTAATCCTGAGGCAATGTCAAAAGGTTATGATAAATTGCGCTTTGTAAAACCTGTTTTCATTGGCGATACCATCCACTCGGAAATCACGATTTCTGAAAAAGGTGATAGCAAAAGACCAGAATATGGAACTGTAACCGAACACGTTGAAATTATTAATCAACACGGAGAAGTCGTTTTAGTCTGCGACCATCTTTTAGTAGTCAAAAAGAAATAAAATCGTCATTGCGAGGAGGTACGACACGGCAATCTCATTCGATGATTTAAACCTTGATAAACACTTATAAAACCAAATATATGAACCACAATACACAGCCAGAAATTATAGCCGAGGGCGAACCATCATCAGGAAAAAAATATTTATTGCCATTTATTTTAGTGGTAAGTCTATTCTTTTTATGGGGAATGGCGCACAACTTGGATTCCATTTTAATTCCACACCTTAAAAAAGCGTGTAATCTAAGTAATAGTCAATCGACATTGATTGATACTTCAGTTTTTCTCGCATACTTTTTAATGGCCATTCCTGCGGGAGTGCTTTTAAAACGATTTGGATATAAATCTACTATGATTACCGGTTTACTGGCATTTGCATTTGGTGCATTTCTGTTTGTTCCGGCAGCAAATAATCTATCGTATATTACTTTTTTAATTGCTCTTTTTATCATTGGCTGTGGCTTAACCTTGCTCGAAACATCATCAAACCCTTATGCAGCAATTTTAGGAAGTCCTGATAAAGCCGCATGGCGATTAAATCTTGCAGCAACCTTTAATGGGTTAGCGGCGCCTTTGGCAACAATCGTAGGACGATTTATTCTATCAGGAAAATCGCACACCAAAGAAGAATTGGCAGCAATGACGGAAACGGTGAGGGATAATTACTTCCTCACAGAAGCATCTACAGTTAAAACACCATACATTATTTTAGGAACCGTTTTGGTTTTGGTTGCCTTGCTATTCTATTTTATGAAATTGCCTGAAGTAAAAACGGCAAGTAAGGATGGAGTTTCGGAGGGCAGTTTTATGGGCGCCCTTAAGCATAAACATTTAAGATGGGCTGTGATTGCACAGTTTTTTTATGTTGGTGCGCAGGTTTGTGTAACCAGTTTTTTCATCAGAGCGGCACAGCAAGCAGGCGGATTTGACGAATACACAGCTTTGTATTATTTAGGTTTATATGGTACATTATTTTTAGCAGGGCGCTTTGTTGGAACCGCTTTACTTCGTTATATCGCCTCAAACAAATTACTATCAATTTATGCAGTAATTTCAGTTTTATTAAGCCTTGTGGCTATTTTCGGAGATGGAGTAATTGTTGTTTATGCCCTCGGCGGATTAGGTTTCTTCATGTCTATCATGTTTCCAACCATTTTTGCGTTAGGAATTGACGGCATCGGAGATGATACAAAACCAGGTTCCTCGTGGCTAATTATGTCGATTGTTGGTGGTGCAATTTTGCCTTATTCAATGGGAACTTTGATTGATATATATGGAGATAATATTCAAATTGGTTACAGCATTCCACTCGTTTGCTATTTAATTATTCTATTCTTCGGATTGCGAGGCTATAAAATCGCCCATAACAATTTAAAATAACCATAGAAACACAAAGCACACTAAAATAATCAAATAGCATTATACTACACCCAACTTAGTGTCCTTTGTGACTTGGTGGTAAATAGTTAAAAATGAAATCAAGATTTAGCAAAATTCTCATCTTTACATTGTTGTCAAGCTTTTACTTTGCAAAAATTGCTGCTGCGCAACAAAATGAAAATGCTAAACCTTGGGTATTTTGGTATTGGGTAAAGGGTGCAGTTTCCAGACCCGGCATCACAGCCGATTTGGAAGCAATGAAAGCTAATGGCATTGCTGGCGCTTATTTAATGAGCATTCAAGGTCCTGATAAAACGCCTGTTTATTCGCCGCCTGCTGTTCAACTTACGCCGGAATGGTGGAAGCTGGTGGAGTTTGCGATGAACGAGGCAAAACGCTTGGATTTAAAACTCGGAATGCACGTTAGTGACGGTTTTGCACTTGCGGGCGGACCATGGATTACGCCCGAACTTTCTATGCAAAAAGTCGTTTGGTCTAAGTCTTTGGTTAATAATTCAACTACCAAAATCATACTGCCTAAGCCTGAATCTAAAGAAAACTATTATAAAGATATTGCGGTTTACGCTTATCCATCACCGATTGGCGAAAACATTTCAACAAGGACAGTTATCCCTAAAATCACAGCAAGTAATGGTGCTGATGCCTCAGGTTTAATTCAACCCGGAAATAAGAAAAACTTCGGTTCTAATGAACTTTGTTACATTCAATACGAGTTCGAAAAGCCTTTTACTTGCAGAACAGTTACCATTAAAATCAGTGGGAATAACTATCAGGCGCAACGTTTAGCGATAGAAGTAAGTGATGATGGTAAAGTTTTCCGTTCCATAGGAAGATTAGAACCACCTCGCCATGGTTGGCAAGATACCGACGAAGATGTAACGCATTCTATCAAACCAACCACAGCAAAGTTTTTCAGGTTTATTTATGATAAAAAAGGTTCTGAACCAGGCGCCGAAGATTTGGATGCTGCTAAATGGAAACCATCTTTAAAACTGGTTAATCTCGAGTTAAGTGCTGAGGCACAAATTAATCAATTCGAGGGTAAAAACGGTTCGGTTTGGCGTGTGAGCAAAAGAAGTACGGATGAACAAATCGCTAAAAATTTATGTGTTCCGCTTAATAAAATTATAAACCTATCGGATAAATTAAATCCTGATGGGTCTTTATTCTGGAAAGCTCCTAAAGGCAATTGGACAATTTTACGAATTGGGCATACTTCCACAGGACACACCAATGCAACAGGTGGTGGTGGAATGGGCTTAGAGTGCGATAAATTCAACCCTGAAGCCGTTAAATTGCAATTCGATAGCTGGTATGGCCAAGCTTTAAAACATGGCGGACCTGAAATAGCAAAAAAAGTCTTGAGCGTTTTCCATGTTGATAGTTGGGAATGTGGTAGCCAGAACTGGTCGCCGTTATTTAAGGCTGAATTTTTAAAACGCAGAGGATACGATTTAACCCAGTATTTACCAATTATGACCGGCTTGCCTGTGGAAAGCACTTCGGTTTCCGAGAACTTTTTATACGATGTAAGGAAAACAATTTCCGAATTGGTGGTTGACCAATTTTATAAAACTTTGGCAAAGTTAGCAAAGGAGCAAGGCGTAACTTTTACTGCCGAAAGCATAGCGCCAACGATGATGAGCGATGGTTTAATGCATTACAAAACTGTTGATGTACCAATGGGCGAATTTTGGTTAAACAGCCCAACGCATGATAAACCAAACGATATGTTGGATGCCATTTCGGGCGCACATATTTACGGCAAAAACATTATTCAGGCCGAGGCTTTTACAACCGTTCGGATGGATTGGAATGAAAGTCCGGCGAATATGAAAACCTTGCAGGATAGAAATTATGCACTTGGTATTAACAAATTGGTGTACCATGTTTTTACTCACAATCCATGGATGGGCAGAAAGCCCGGAATGACATTGGATGGTGTCGGGCTATATTTTCAACGCGACCAAACCTGGTGGAAAGCGGGGAAAGCTTGGATAGATTACGCAGAACGAACACAAAATCTTTTACAACAAGGAAAACCCGTTGTAGATATTGCCGTATTTACGGGCGAAGAATTGCCTCGTCGCTCGGTTCTACCAGATAGGTTGGTGAAAACATTGCCGGGGATTTTTGGTACTGATGTAGTTGAATCAGAAAAGAAACGTTTGGCAAATATTGGCGAGCCACTAAGGCAAATTCCTGCTGGTGTAACGCATTCGGCAGATATGGCCGATCCCGAAAATTGGGTTAATCCTTTACGTGGCTATGCTTACGATAGTTTCAATCCGGATGTGTTAAATACCGCTACGGTTAAAAATGGTGAGGTGGTTTTTGAAAGTGGCGCAGCTTACAAAATTTTGGTTTTTCCGGGAGCTATGAAAATGAATCCGAATTATCAATACATGGGTTATGATGTCGTAAAAAAGCTTTCGGACTTGATTAAAGCGGGTGCTAAGGTTATTGTTGCTGATAAACCACTGTATCAAAATGGTTTGAAGCAAGTAAGCAAAGCTGAATTTGATAGGGTTGTTGAGGAGATTTGGGGAGGAATCTTTAGTGAAATTCAGAGAGATGAACAACTAATTTTTGTTAAGCGTTTAGGGCTGGGGAATATTATAAAAGCTCCTTTTTATGGGGAAAATTTAATAAGTCTTAAAATATTGCCTGATTTTTTACCTTATAATCAAGCGGATTCACTTGAGGGTTATTATGCAAAAAATATAACTTTTGCACATCGAAAATCGCTCGACAAGGAAATTTATTTCATCTCCAACCAAGAAAATAGAGAACGAGAACTGATACTTAATTTTAGGGTTATGGGCAAAATTCCAAAATTATTTGATGCTGTGAGCAATCAATGGTCAATGATAAAAGAATTTGGAAGTTTAGACGGGCAAACTGCATTACAGATGAAATTTGCTCCAAATCAATCTTTATTTATCATTTTTGAAAAGCAAGCTAAAAATATCCAATCAATGAATGGAAAAAACTTGTCAAATTTTAAAACCATCCAAGATATTTCTAAATCTTGGCAGGCAAAATTCGATACGGCTTATGCAGGACCATCTAAACCTGTCATTTTTAATGAGCTAAGCGACTGGACCAAAAATCCTGATAGCCTGGTTAAATATTATTCGGGTACAGCCGTTTATACTAAGAATTTCACTTTCAACGGAAATCCGAATGATAAAATTTGGATTGATTTAGGCCAGTTCTCCAGCATTGCTGAAGTAAAAATCAATAGTATAAGTTGCGGAACATTGTGGACTGCTCCGCATCGTTTGGAAATTAGCAAAACCATCAAAAAAGGCGATAATAAAATAGAAATTGAAGTGACAAATACATGGGCAAATCGTTTAATTGGCGATAGTAAATTGTCTGAAAATAAAAGAATTACCAAAACGACTGCACCTTTCCGTTTGGAGGGTAAACCTTTAAATCCTGCCGGATTATTGGGTCCGGTAGTTATTCAAATCGAAGAAAAATGATGAGAGATTTATTAGTGATTAAAAAGGATAGAGTTCCACAACTTCAGTCGTTAAACAGAAAATTTACTATCATCATTTCGAGCGAAGTCGAGAAATCTTTGAACTTTTCGATAAGTATAGTTCAAAGATTTCTCCACTTCACTGCGTTTCAGTCGAAAAGACGATTCCGTTTCCGGATTTTTGGAATATTAATTCTACTCTTCTGTTTATTAAATACAAATGCGCAAGACAGGGCTTTGGTTTACAACTCAAACTCGCCTTATGCAAAATTGCATAGCATCAACATGACCGATGTTACCTGGACAAAAGGCTTTTGGGCAGATAGGTTTAAGGTTGCCACTGAAACTATGGTGCCGAATATGTGGGCAATTTACAACGACCCAAAAATCAGTCACGCTTTTAAAAATTTTGAAATTGCTGCTGGATTGGATACGGGTTCACACTCCGGACCATCTTTCCATGATGGTGATTATTACAAAACGCTTGAGGCTGTCGCCAGTTTATATGCATCAACTAAAAATCCGAAGCTGAACGAAATGATGGATAAAGCCATTGTGGTGATTGGAAAATCTCAACGCGAAGATGGTTATATCTATACAAAAGCGATGATTGAGCAACGCAAAACGGGTTCTAATAATCAGTTTCAGGATAGGCTAAGCTTTGAATCTTATAATATTGGTCACTTAATGACGGCAGGTTGCATTCATTACCGAGCAACTGGAAAAACCACTTTGTTGAACATCGCTAAAAAAGCAACAGATTATTTATACAATTTTTATAAGTCTGCATCACCAACCCTGGCACGGAATGCAATTTGTCCGTCGCATTATATGGGCGTTGTGGAAATGTATCGTACTACGAAAGACCCTCGATATTTAGAATTGGCGAACCATTTAATCGCCATTAAAGGAAAGATTGATGATGGAACGGATGATAATCAGGATAGAATCCCGTTTTTACAGCAAACCAAAGCAATGGGGCATGCCGTTAGGGCGAATTATTTGTATGCTGGCGTGGCCGATTTATATGCCGAAACGGGAAAAGATTCTCTATTAAATACTTTAAATTTAATGTGGGATGATGTAAATCAGCATAAAATGTACATCACAGGTGGTTGCGGGTCACTTTATGACGGTACTTCTCCCGATGGTACTTCATACAATCCTGCTGATGTTCAAAAAATTCATCAGGCTTTTGGTCGCGATTACCAGTTACCGAATTTTACGGCACATAACGAAACCTGCGCAAACATTGGTAATGTACTTTGGAACTGGCGAATGCTACAGATTACAGGTGATGCAAAATATGCGGATGTGATGGAACTGGCATTACACAACAGTGTTTTATCGGGAATTAGCTTGGATGGAAAGAACTTTTTATATACGAATCCCTTGGCTCAGTCTGATGATTTACCTTTCAAACAGCGTTGGTCTAAAGATAGAGTGCCATACATTGGTTTATCTAATTGCTGTCCGCCGAACGTGGTTAGAACCATTGCCGAAGTGAGCGATTATGTTTATAGTGTTTCTGATAAAGGCTTGTGGTTCAATTTATATGGTGGTAATAACTTAACTACCAAGTTAGCTGATGGAACGGGGGTTTCGATTGCCGAAGAAACAAATTATCCTTGGGATGGCAGAATTAAAATCAGCGTTAAGGAAACAGGGAGCAAGGCATACTCTTTATTTTTAAGAATCCCATCGTGGACACATGATGCACAAATTAGCATCAACGGAAAAATTGAAAATGTTAAAGCCATTTCAGGAACTTACGCTGAAGTAAATCGCGTTTGGAAAGAAGGCGATATAGTAGAGCTAAATCTCCCGATGGATGCAACTTTAATCGAGGCTAATCCTCTGGTTGAAGAAAACAGAAACCAAATTGCTGTAAAACGCGGTCCGATTGTTTACTGTTTGGAATCTACCGATTTACCTGGTAAAAGCATCTTCAATACTTTTGTGCCAACATCAACCAAGTTTACTGCCAAACTAATAAATATTGATGGTGCTGAAATGATGAGTTTGGTTGGTAATGCAAAAATCGTTGAGACAAATAATTGGAAAAATGTGCTTTACCGCCCGATTGATAATAAAAATACAGAAACGGAAATAAAATTGGTACCATACTTTGCTTGGGGAAATCGCGGCCATTCAGAAATGTCGGTGTGGTTGCCGGTTAGCAGGTAAAATTAAATCGTCATTGCGAGGTACGAAGCAATCTAATTAGGGGAGATTGCTTCGTACCTCGCAATGACGACAAAACGAGAAAAAATGAAACTAAAACTCATCATACTTTTAAACCTTGCTTATTGCGTTATTGCATCGGCAACGGTTAAACCTGCATCGATTTTTACCGACCACATGGTTTTGCAGCAACAAAGAAATGTGGCCATTTGGGGTTGGGCAAAACCATTAACCAAAGTAAAAATCAACACCTCATGGAATAAAGAAAACTATTCGGTTACATCAGATAAAGATGGAAAGTGGAAAATAAAAGTCACCACACCGGTTGCAGGCGGTCCTTTTGATATCGAATTAAGCGACGGCGAAAAATTGGTTTTATCGGATATATTAATCGGTGAAGTTTGGTTTTGCGGTGGTCAATCGAATATGGAAATGCCAATGAAAGGCTTCAAAAGTCAGCCTATTATTGGTTCTAATGAAGTTAGTTTAAAATCTTCAAATAAAAATATCAGGCTTTACACCGTTCCGCGTTCTTCGATTATCGAGCGTCAGGAAAACAGCAAACCCTCTCCGTGGAAATTGGCGGCACCTGAAACCGTTTCCAATTTTAGTGCAACGGCATATTATTTTGGTTCTTTATTGAGCGAAATGTTAAATGTTCCTATAGGCATTATAAATGACAGTTACGGAGGCTCTTCAATTGAGGCCTGGATGTCGCCTGAAGATTTAAAAACATTTCCTGAAGTTAAAATTCCATCAAAAGGCGACACCATAAAAGAAGTAAGCAGAACACCAACAACGCTTTACAATGGCATGCTTTATCCTGTTATTGGGTATGGTATAAAGGGTGCAATTTGGTATCAGGGGGAATCGAATTATGAACGTCCAGATAGGTATGAAGAGTTATTTCCTGCGATGGTAGCTTCATGGCGCAAAAATTGGGATAACGGCGAATTCCCGTTTTATTATGCACAGATTGCGCCTTACGACTACGCACAATTGCCTCCTTATCATGTGGGTGGTAAATATAATTCTGCATTTTTAAGAGATGCGCAACGCAAATCATTAGCTAAAATCCCAAATTCAGGTATGGCCGTTTTAATGGATATTGGAGAAGAGAAATCAATCCACCCAGCCAATAAAAAGCAAGGCGGAATGCGATTAGCTTACCTGGCATTGGCTCAAACTTACGGCATAAAAGGTTTCGGTGCATTAAGTCCGACTTATGAATCCTTAAACATCGATAAAAATAAAGCGGTAATTAAGTTTCAAAATGTGCCAAATGGTTTAACTTCATTCGGAAAAGAATTGATTTTATTTGAAGTTGCAGGAGCAGACAAGAAATTTTATTCGGCGAAAGCCTTAATAACTGGAAGTAGTATAACTGTCTCGGCAGAAGAAGTGAAAACACCTATTGCGGTTCGTTACGCATTTAAGGATTTTGTAATTGGCGATTTATTCGGAAACGATGGCTTGCCGGTTTCTTCTTTCCGTACTTATGATTGGGATAATTAGCGATACGTCATTGCGAGAGGTTAGCATATTTAAAAAACACATAAATATGGCGATGACAACCTTTAATTTTGCTGTCATTCTGAGAGTAACGAAGAATCCGCAACCGAATAGCACTGCTCAAACCTAATCTACCAATTTGGTTTGGTGACGTATTATGGGTAGTTTTCCATGGCACGGGATTCTTCACTGCGTTCAGAATGACAAACCCAGAGCCATGTTATTGGTAGTGCCTCGCAATGACGAGAATATTAAATAAATACAAAGAAAAATAATGCTGAAATACACGGTCTTCAAATATCTCAATTGCACAAAGAAAACAAATCCTTTCTTTGTGTTCTTCGTGTCTTTGTGGCTGTTAACGGTTAGTGCTTTTTCGCAAGAAAAAGAACAACCTAATTTAATTTGGACTTCACAAAGCCATAATTCATCCGAATCGATGCCTGTTGGTGGAGGCGATATTGGTTTAAACCTTTGGGTAGAAAAAGGCGAAGTTTACCTTTATTTATCTCGCAGCGGCACGTTTGATGAAAACAATACGCTACTTAAACTTGGTCGTGTAAAGCTTAAATTTAGTCCTAATCCATTTGAGGGAAAAACTTTCAAACAAGAGCTGATTTTAAAAGACGGATATGCTCAGGTTTCAGGAGAAAATGGCAAAGTTAGTACAAAAATTAAGGTTTGGGTTGATGTCTTTAATCCAGTCATTCATTTAGATATTAAATCAAATCAGAATATTACCACAGAATCAAGTTATGAAAGCTGGCGATTCGAAGACCGAATTACGAAAGGCAAGGAGAACAACCAAAATTCTTACAAATGGGCACCGCAAGGCATTGTGAAAACTTTCAAAGATGAAATTGCTTTTAAAAACAATTCGATACAATTCTATCATCAAAATAAATCCGAAACCGTTTTCGATGTTGCGGTAAAACAACAAGGTTTAGAAGATAGAAAAACTGAACTTTTTAATCCATTAAAGAACTTGATTTTTGGCGGTTCAATACAAGGTGATAATATGATTCTAGCAGGGAATTACAACGGTATCTATTTAAATATGCTATTTAAAGCCTGGGTTTTGAGAACTAAAAAACCATCTAAATCGGCTAATCTTACCATCACTTTAAATACATCAAAAGCTGAAACCATTCAAGAATGGGAAAAAGGTTTAAATGCTAAAAAAGACAATCAAAAAGCTAGCATCAAATGGTGGAACGATTTCTGGAAAAAGAGTTTTATTTACATTAATCCAAAAGATACTTTGGCCAATCAATCGGGGAAAAATTACCAGTTGTTTCGATACATGTTGGGTTGCAATGCCTTTGGTAAATACCCGACAAAGTTTAACGGAGGCCTATTCACATTCGACCCGCAATTTACCGATACCACTTTAAAATACTCGCCCGATTTTAGAAATTGGGGAGGAGGAACACACACCGCTCAAAACCAACGATTGGTTTATTGGCCGATGTTAAAGAGTGGCGATTTTGAGCTCATGAAACCTCAATTTGATTTCTATCTCAATTTATTGAAGAATGCAGAAAACAGAACGGAATCTGCCTGGGGACATAAAGGCGCAAGTTTTACAGAACAATTGGAAAACTTCGGCTTACCAAATCCTGCTGAATATGGATGGAAACGTCCTGCGGATTTTAACAAAGGCATGGAATATAATGCCTGGCTGGAATACGAATGGGATACTGTTTTGGAATTTTGTATGATGATTTTGGAGACGGAAAGATATGATGGTGCAAACATTGAAAAATATCTTCCATTAATTGAAAGTTCACTGACTTTTTTCAAAGAACATTATACTTATCTGGCTAAGCAAAGAGGGGCAAAAGCTTTGGATGCTGAGGGTCATTTGGTTCTATATCCGGGTTCCGGAGCTGAAACTTATAAAATGGCTTATAATTCTACCTCAACAATTGCAGCTTTAAAAACGGTTTTAGAAAGATTAATTGCGTATCCCGGATTATCCGAAAAACAAAAATCAGAATGGCTGGAGATGCTTAAAACGATTCCGCCAATAAGTTTTAGAGCATTTGATGGACACACCACAATTGCGCCAGCAAAACTTTGGGAGCGAATTAACAATACCGAAAGTTCGCAGTTGTACCCAGTTTATCCCTGGGGGATTTATGGAATCGGAAAACCTGGCTTAGATACTGCCATAAACACTTATAAATATGATACCGATGTTTTGAAATTTCGTAGCCATGTAGGTTGGAAACAGGATAATATTTTTGCAGCGAGACTTGGTTTAACTGATGACGCTGCAAGATTGACTACAGCGAAATTGAATGATTCCGGGCGACGGTTTCCTGCATTTTGGGGCCCGGGTTTCGATTGGACACCCGACCATAATTGGGGCGGTTCGGGTATGATTGGTTTGCAGGAAATGCTGATGCAAGTTGATGACAAAAAGATCTATTTGTTCCCGGCTTGGCCTAAAGATTGGGATGTTCATTTCAAGCTTTATGCACCATACAAAACCACAGTTGAGGGAACTTTAAAAGATGGAAAATTAATATATTTAAAAGTACTGCCGGAATCGAGAAAGGCAGATGTAATTAATAAAATGATAGAGTGAGAGAATGATTGAATGAGAGAATGTCATTAGCGATTTCCCAGGCAAAATTCACCCATTCAAAATTCACTCATTCACTAATTAAAAAAATGATTGAATTTCGAATGAGGGATTGATTGAATGGCAATTTGCATCACACATTCAGTCATTCAAAACTCACTCATTCACTAATTTTAAAAAAAAGATATGGATTTACAGTTAAAAGAAAAAGTTATCATCGTTACCGGTGCGGCTAAAGGAATCGGACGTAGCATTGCGGAAGTATTTGCAAAGGAAAATGCAATCGCCATAATCGTTGGTAGAAAAGCAGAAGATAATCAAAAAGTAGTCGATGCAATATCAGCAAATGGTGGAAAGGCAGCGCAATTTGTTGCAGAGTTATCTAACCCGAATGATTGCGAAAAAGTGATTGCCGAAATCGTAGCAAAGTTTGGTCGAATTGATGGATTGGTTAACAATGCAGGTGTAAACGACGGTGTTGGTTTGGAAAGCGGGAACTACAAAGATTTCATGGCATCGTTACATAAAAACGTGGTTCATTATTATTTAATGGCACATCATGCTTTGCCCGAATTAATCAAAAGTAAAGGCGCAATCGTAAATATTACTTCTAAAACAGCCGAAACCGGACAAGGAAATACTTCGGCTTATGCTGCTGCAAATGGCGGTCGGAATGCCTTAACCCGCGAATGGGCAGTTGAGCTTTTGAAGTATGGAATCCGTGTTAACGCAGTTGTGGTAGCCGAATGCTGGACACCAGCTTACGAAACCTGGATTGAAACTTTACCTGATGCCCAGGCAAAATTGGATGAAATTACTTCCAAAATTCCATTGGAGAACAGAATGACAACCGCTGAAGAAATCGCAAACATGACGGCTTTTTTAATGTCAAGCAAATCAAGCCACACCACGGGACAAATTATTCATGTTGATGGCGGTTATGTTCATTTGGATAGAGCTTTGGCGAACGCATAAATAAAATAATTAGAGAATGATAGAGTGAGTGAATGATGGAATGATTCGCAAATTGCTTTAAATATTGACTCATTCAAAACTCGCTCTTTCTATCATTCAAAACTCACTCATTCAAAATTCAATCATTACCTAAAATGAAAACCCTTACCTGTACAACGCCTGGAACTTTTGAGTATTCAGATACGGAAAAACCTGAACTTAAAAAAGACCATTCCATTATAAAAATCAAACGAATTGGTATTTGCGGAACTGATTTACATGCCTTTGAGGGTACACAACCTTTCTTTAATTATCCACGGGTTTTAGGTCACGAACTTTCAGGGGAATTATTTGAGGCTGATGGTGCTCGTGGTTTTGAAATAGGAGAAGCCGTTACTTTTATCCCATACTTTAATTGTGGCGAATGTATTGCTTGCCGCATGAACAAACCAAATTGCTGCGTTAAAATGCAGGTTTGCGGCGTCCATGTTGATGGTGGCATGCGAGAATATTTACAAGTGCCATCGCTTACACTTTTGCATGGCGAGGGTTTGACTTTTGATGAACTGGCTTTGGTAGAACCTTTAGCTATTGGTGCCCATGGCGTTCGCCGAGCAGATATCCAACCAGGAGAATTTGTATTGGTTATCGGTGCGGGACCAATCGGTTTAGGCACAATGGAATTTGCCAGAATTGCCGGAGCTAATGTAATTGCTTTAGATATCAATGAAGACCGCCTGGCTTTCTGTAAGGAAAAGCTGAAAGTCGCCCATGTTGTAAATGCACTTTCGCCGGACGTAACTCAACAGCTAAGCGAAATTACCAATGGCGATATGCCAACGGTTGTAATTGATGCAACAGGGAATCAAAAGGCAATTAACAATGCGATAAATTACATGGCTCATGGTGCAAGGTTTGTACTAATCGGCTTGCAAAAAGGGGATTTAATTTTCAACCATCCCGAATTTCATAAAAGAGAATCCACTTTAATGAGCAGCAGAAATGCTACCATTGAAGATTTCGAACACGTTATCAAATCAATGAAAGCAGGTTTGGTAAATCCAACCAATTACATCACCCATCAGGTAAAATTTGAAGAAGTAAAGGATGAATTTGAAAGCTGGTTAGACCCGAAGAATGGCGTTATTAAGGCTATGGTTAGTATTGATTAGGTTTTTTGCTGCAGATCATGTCGGATAGAAATTCATTCTATTTTATTAAGGCGATAGACTAATTCCTTATATTTTCTACAGGTTGGTGTTCTCACCAACCTGTAGAAATTTCATTAGGTTTCAGATTAAGGATAAATCCTAAAGCATTGGAACAACAATTGCATTAAGATCCTGAAATAAATTCAGGATGACGACCGGTCATGTTTGAAGTTTTAATAGTCTAATATTCTCTACTGGTTGGTGTCTTCACCAACCAGAATAAAAGGTTTCAGATTATCGGTAAATCCTGAAGCATTTTGCATGATCTCGCATTAAGACCGTGAAATAGATTCAGGATGATGACCGGTCATATTTGGAGTTTTAATAGTCTAATCTTAAAAGGTTCTCTACTGGTTGGTGTCCTCACCCACCAGAATAAAAAGCCGAAAATTTAAAAAACTATCGGCTTTAAGATTTGAGAGCTTGTATTTTAATTACTTATAAAAAACATCATTCCAATGCAATTCATTTCTAAATTGATTGATTTTGGTATCTGCACCGATGTTCACATATTCTAAACCAGCAATGTTTGCAAAATCCAATAAATGTTCGGTTGTTAAATTCTGACTATAAGCTGTGTGGTGTGCGCCGCCAGCATAAATCCATGCTGCACAGCCTGTTTTCATATCTGGAAGTGGTTTCCAAAGTACACGAGCAACAGGCAAGTTTGGTAAATCATTTTCAGCTTCCACTGCTTTTACTTCATTGACTAACAGTCGGAAACGATTACCCATATCAATTAAAGATGCATTTAATGCATCGCCGCCACCAACATTAAATACCAAACGAGCAGGATCTGCTTTTCCGCCAATACCTAAAGGATGAACTTCTAAACTGGCCTTGCCCGATGCCAAACTTGCATCAACTTCAAGCATGTGAGAACCTAGAACCATTGAATTTGCAGGATCGAAATGATAAGTATAATCTTCCATAAAGGCATTTCCGCCGGCTAAACCTGCACCCATCACTTTGCAAGCACGAACCAATGCAGCTGTTTTCCAATCGCCCTCGCCAGCAAAACCATAACCATCGGCCATTAAACGTTGCGCTGCGATTCCTGGCAATTGAATCATTCCATGTAAATCTTCGAAAGTATCAGAGAAACCTTTGAAACCGCCATCTACCAAGAATTTTCTCAAACCCAATTCGATTTTAGCCGCCTCATAAACTGATGAATGTCTGTCGCCACCAACTTTTAATTCAGCAGTCATTTCATAAGTATCTTCGTATTCTTCTAATAAAGCTTGAATAGAATCCTCAGGTATTTCATTAATTACAGTTACCAAATCGCCTATACCATAAGTATTTACAGCGAAACCAAACTTCATTTCGGCCTCCACTTTATCACCATCTGTTACGGCAACATAACGCATGTTATCGCCAAAACGAGCAAACTTAGCGCCTTGCCAATCGTTCCAACCAGCAGCGGCTCTACACCAAGTATCGATTTGTTTTGCAACCTCTTCATCTTGCCAATGGCCAACTACCACCTTACGATCTTTGCGCATACGCGTAACCATGAAACCAAATTCACGGTCGCCATGAGCACTTTGATTCAAATTCATAAAATCCATATCAATCGTATTCCAAGGAATATCGCGATTGAATTGCGTGTGTAAATGCAATAAAGGTTTTTGTAAAACATTTAAACCTCTAATCCACATTTTAGCCGGAGAGAATGTATGCATCCAGGTAATTACACCGATACAATTTTCATCAATATTGGCTTGTTGCAAGGTTTCGAAAATTTCTTCTGTGGTTTTTACAATGGGTTTGTAAACTACCGAAACCGAAATATTTCCATTTTGGCTTAAAGATTCTGCTACTTCCTGTGCATGATTTGCAACCTGTTTCAAGGTTTCTTCCCCATACAAATGCTGCGTACCGGTGATGAACCAAACTTGTAATTTTTTTAAATCAATCATTTTATATTTGTTTAATTGCTTATTGTTATAATTGGTTAACTGAAAATTGCAGCCAACTAAATTTTATTATTTTATTTGAAAAGCAGGTTTCTGTTTTTCATCGGCTACAGTAGTCCTGCTTTCCGTTTTATTTCGGCCAAGAAAAATGGCCTCATGCTCACTCCAATCAGGTTTATTCTACTTAGGTAAACCGTTATATTTAAATTGTCAAATAAACACCACCGTTCTGCAAACACCCCTCTAAAAGAGGGGAATGCCTCAAATTTTATAGGCATCATAATTTTCCTCTTGTGTCGGTTGGTTCCATTAACTTAGGTATACCTTTCTATTCTAAACCCAACAGGAGCGGCAGCCTCCGATTTTTTCTATCGGAGCTACAGCAAATGGCGGGACTATTGTGTCCTAAGATCTACTGTCATTGCTTTCCAAATCCTTTTCAGAATGAGATTGCCACTAAACTATGAAGAATAGTTTCTCGCAATGACGATTCATGGAAGCTCCAAACCCCAAACTCACAACTAACTTTGACCATAATAAGCACCTGCACCATGCTTACGCTCATAATGTTTCTCAATTAACGAATCTTTTAACTTCGGTGCCTGTTGGTTAATTTGTTGCGTTAACAGCGCCATTTGCGCAACAGCTTCTAAAACTGCACTATTATAAACTGCTTTCTCAGCGGTCTTTCCCCAGGTAAAAGGAGCGTGATTACCTACTAAAATCATCTCCACTTCTTTATAACCTAAACCCAAACTTTCAAAATGATTCATAATTTGAAAGCCAGTTTCGTACTCATAATTGCCCTTAATCATGGCATCATCCATTGGCGGTGCACAAGGAATATCTACTGTTAAATGGTCGGCATGGGTGGTTCCATAAATCGGAATTGCCTTTTGCGCCTGTGCCCAAGCCGTTCCGTAAGTGGAGTGTGTGTGTACAATTCCACCAACGTCTTCCCAATGCTTGTACAAAACTGCATGCGTTTTGGTATCAGATGATGGGCGTAAATTCCCCTCAACGGTATTGCCATCGAAATCTACTATCACCATTTTATCGGCAGATAAATCCTCATAAGGAACGCCACTTGGTTTAATAGCAAAAACCCCTTTAGCACGATCGGCAGCGCTAACATTGCCGAAAGTGAAGAGCACCAAACCCAATTTTGGTAATTGCATATTGGCCAGATAAGCCTGTTCTTTTATATCTTGATAATTGCTCATGATAAGTAAGGTTTTACGTCTTTTTTGTTGTAACGTTCTAAATATCTTCCTAAACCCAAATATTGTTGATAATGCATTCTGTACATTTTCTTTTTCTTCATATTTGGTTTGTATTCTTTTTCAAATCCGGTTCCCATGGCAACCATTGCATCTTCGATAGTTGGATAAATGCCGGCTGCAACTGCTGCAAACATTGCTGCGCCTAAAGCGCAAGTATGCTCGAAACGGTGAATTCTAATTGGCATTTCCAAAACATCGGCCATCATTTGCATAATATAAGCAGATTTTTTGGCTACACCGCCAATGCCGATAATTCCTTTCACAGGAACGCCTTGCTCTTTAAAACGATCGACAATAGCTTTTGCACCAAAACAAGTTGCCGCAGCTAAAGCACGGAAAAATCTTGGTGCATCAGTTCCTAAACCAAGGCCAGTAATTGCACCTTTAAGTTCCTGATTAGCATCTGGTGTTCTTCTGCCGTTTAGCCAATCTATTGCCAATTCGGCGTAATCATCGTCTTCTAAAGCTTCGGCTTGCTTGCTCAAATTGGCTATGATTTTACCTTCCAATTCTTCTTTCAAAGCGATTGCTGTTGCCTCATCAATTAAGTTAGATTCAGTAAGCAAATGATTTAAGGGCCAGCTAATTAAGTTTTTAAACCAAGCATATACATCTCCAAAAGCTGATTGGCCAGCCTCAAGGCCTGCCATTCCAGGAATTACAGAACCATTGACTTGTCCGCAAATACCGTTGATCAATTTGCCATGTAAATCTTCATTAGGAGCGACCAAAATATCGCAAGTGCTTGTGCCCATTACTTTACTCAAATAGTATGGTTCAATCTGACCACCAACGGCGCCCATGTGGGCATCGAAAGCACCAACGCCAATTACTACATCGGTATTTAAGCCTAATTTATCTGCCCATTCTGGGCTCAATGTTCCAGCAAAAACATCAGAAGTATAGGTCTCAACAAAAAGTTTTTCTCTAAAGCCAGCCAAAAGTGGATCTAAACTGCTAAAGAAACTTTCTGGAGGCAATCCATCAAATTCCTCTGCCCATAAAGCTTTATGGCCAGCAGCACAACGGCTGCGTTTCATGGTTGCAATATCTGTTCCGCCGGTAAGTAGAAATGGAATCCAATCGCAATGTTCTACCCAAGATTCTGCACTTGTTTTAATCGAAGAATCGATTCTTAGAATGCGCAATAATTTAGACCAAAACCATTCTGAAGAATAAATTCCACCCACATATTTTAAATAGTTTACAGGGAATTTAGTAGCATGGTCATTAATTTCGGCAGCTTCTTTAACGGCGGTATGGTCTTTCCAAAGTACAAACATGGCATTTGGGTTTTCCTCAAAACCTGGCGTTAAGGCTAGGGGAGTTCCTGTAGCATCAACCGCAACCGGACTAGAACCAGTAGTATCTATCGAAATTCCTTTAACCAAATGCGCAATTCCCGATCCTCCAGCTTTCGTTAAACAATCTTTAATGGTGTGGGTTAAACCCTCAATATAATCTAATGGATGCTGCCTAAATTGATTGATGGATGGCTTGCAGTATAAGCCTTTTTGCCATCGTGGGTAAAGAAATACGGACGAAGAAATCTCTTTTCCGTTAGCGGTATCTACCAAAACAGACCGAACAGAATCCGTCCCGTAATCCACGCCAATTACATAGTTTGCTGTGCTCATAACAATAAATAATCGTCTAATTAACGTTTATTTTTTTGATTTTTAAAATTTAAATGATATTTAGTTTTCAACGCTTTAATTATAAATTTTGATTAAAGTGCAGCCTGTTACCAATTTAAGGTATTTAAGGAGTAATGTCTTATAAAACAGCACTTATTATTCTCAAAGATTTTATTTACTTTGGTAAAATGAATACAGCTATACGTACGCTAATAATTGAGGATGAACCAGCTGTTCGCAAAGAAATTGAATGGCTAATTAAGCAGGAAAAAGACTTCAATTTAATAGGTTCGGCAACTACTGTAGAAGAAAGTATGGTATTAATTAAATCTACCAATCCTGATCTTATTTTGATGGATATTCAACTTACTGATGGTACAGCTTTCGATATATTAAATCAGTTATCCGAAATCTCTTTTAAAATAATCTTTATTACTGCATTCAATAACTTTGCAGTAAAGGCGATTAAATATGGGGCTTTGGATTATTTACTTAAGCCTTTAGACGATGTTGAACTTAAAGCAGCGTTAAATAAAATTGTTGACGATGGAGCCAATAGTTTAGCCCAACAACAGGAGCAAATTGCCATTTTAAAATCTCAATCTGGAAAAACGGAAAGCGATTTAGATAGTAGGATAGTTTTGCATACACTAGAATACTTACAGGTTTTGCAGCTTCGAGAAATCATTTATTGCCAAAGCGAAAGTGGTTATACCAATTTTTTCTTATCGGAGGGGCGGAGGATTATAATTTCAAAACCGCTTAAGTTTTACGATGAGCTGCTACCCGAAAAATGGTTTCTTCGTCCGCACCAATCTTTTTTGGTTAATATTTTATATGTTGACAAATTTTTAAAATCTGGAACGATTGTGCTTAAGAATAAAACAGAAATTCCTGTTTCGGGTAGAAGAAAGGATTATATTCTTCAACACATTAACCATATCGAGTAACCAAAACTAATCAATAATGCTATTAATAGTTTTGGGAAAACCTTAGTCGATGCTGTTGCACTTAAAAACATGGAGGTTTTTATGTAAACCTTAACGCCGCAACAACTTTTTGGAAATAAGGAAGGCCCTATATTTCGATAAGGCCTAAATGATTTTGCTGGAATAGTAAAGTTAATCTACATTCAATGCAGCAACGGTTAAATAATTAACTATGCACTTTCGTTTGTTACGGCAATGGCATTGTTAAGTGCAGCCAATAAGGCATCTCTATATTTTATAAAGCTATCTTGACGATCGCCCTCTTCACTTAGCTTTAAAGCCCTTTTAAAGGTCTTCACTAGCTGTAATTCGTTTAGATAGATATCATTAAATGATTCGTTATTCTTATTTTTTAATATTCTGATGGAATGAGAATATTGCTCAAAAATATCTGTGATGATTGTTAGACTTTTATCATCGTAAATTGTTAAAGCACCAACTTTTGTTGAAAGCTTTTCTAACTTTCCTCTTTCTTTTGCGTAACCCATATTTTGGCGAAGATACGATTTTTAATCACCATCTTGTCTTATGGTGAGCTAAAGCAAAACTTATAGCTAGTAACGATACAATCAGAATGACTAATTTTTTTGGTTAATCGTTTCACTATCAACTATTTCTACCTGTTTGCCCATTTTTTTTTGGATTACGCCAAAGTGATCGAGTTCATTCGGACTTACTAATGAAATGGCATCACCAGGGGCTTCCGCTCTTCCGGTTCTACCTATTCGGTGGATATAGTCTTTTGGCGATCGAGGGAGTTCATAATTAATTACAAAAGGCAGAAAGTTGATGTCAATTCCCCTTGCCATTAAATCCGTCGCCACCAAAACCCTAAGTTTGCCTGCCTTAAATAACATTAATGATTCCGTTCTAGAGCCTTGACTTTTTTTACTGTGAATCGCTTTTGCATCAATATTGTTTTTACGAAGCTTATTAACTATTGCATCTACTTGGTGCACAGAAGATGCAAAAACCAGTACCTGTTTCATTTCATGATGATGAATGAGATAGCGCAAAAACGGGCCTTTCTTTTCATCTGAAACGATATATGCCAATTGTTTTATTAGATCTAGGGAATTTTCCTCATCCTCAATCTTTATCACTACCGGATCTCTTAAAAGAATTTGATGGATATTTTTAAGGTCATTGCTTAATGTAGCTGAAAGTAAAATGTTCTGACGTTCCGGTGGGAGAAGACTGATAATTTTATCCATGTCGTCCTTAAATCCCAAATTCAGCATTTTATCAGCTTCATCTAAAATTAAGGTTTCAATTGAGGAAAGGTGAACCGCATTTGAATTTAGTAATTCTAGCAGTCTACCAGGCGTGGCAACAAGTACATTTATGCCTTGCAACGCCATCATTTGTGGATTAATGGAAACACCGCCATAAACCGCTAAGGTTTTTACCGACTGCGAGAGATTTTTGCTAAAGTTTTGAAAAACAGCTTTTACCTGTTCAGCGAGCTCGCGAGTAGGCACTAAAACCAATACATTTGCATGGCGATTTTTAACCAATGAGGTTTGCTGTAAGTTCATTAAAATAGGCAGAACATAGCCTGCAGTTTTGCCAGAACCTGTTTTAGCGATTCCCAAAACATCTTTTTTGCTTAAAATTGCGGGTATGGCTATTTCCTGAATGGGAGTGGGTACTGTAAAATCCTGATCTGCCAACGCTTTTAATAAAGCAGCCGACAAACCTAAAGAACTAAAAGGCATATTGGTATTTTTCGGTAAAAGTAAGGAAAAATCGTTGTTATGATTTTACTTAACCCACAATAAAATAATCGAATTGATGATTCGCCAATTACCTTATAAAAACACTTCATTTATATTCCGTTCGCTGCCGTAAGGATTATTGGTTTACCAGCGGTTATTAATATTGTGTGCTCATGCTGCGCTACAAACCCACCTTTGCTACCCATAAAGGCCCACTTATCTGCTGCAGTTTCTATAAAAGCAGATTTGGTAGAGATAAAAGTTTCTATCGCAACAACAGAATCTTTTCTGAATCGCCTTTTATCAAACCGATCATAATAATTCATTATCGCATCAGGCTCTTCATGTAAGCTTCGCCCAACTCCATGGCCACCTAAATCCCTAATCACCGTATATCCTGCTTTTTTGGCTTTCGTCTCCATCAATTTTCCAATATCAGCAATTCTCACTCCACCGCTAATATGTGATATTGCATCAAGTAATATTTCCTGGGAGGTATCTACCAGATGCTGAATACCCTGAATATCATCTCCCACAATGAAAGAGCAACCATTATCAGCCCAAAAGCCACCCATTTCTGCCGATACATCGATATTGATAATGTCCCCATTTTTCAGCATAACTTTATCTGAAGGCACACCATGCGCAAATTCTTGATTAACACTAATGCAGCTATAACCCGGAAAACTATAAGTTTCAAATGGAGCCGATTTAGCACCTATTGCCTCTAGTAGCTGTCTGCCGTATTCATCAATCTCTTTGGTCGACATGCCAATTTGCGTGTAATCCCTCATTTTTTGCAAGGTTACCGCAACAGCCTCGCTCACAAGTTCCATGCCCTGTAGTTCTTCTTCCGTTTTTATGATCATCGTATTCGTTTTATTTAGTTTCGTGCAAAGCTAGGGCAATTTAAATTGTGCACATAGTAAATTTTAGACATACATTTATGCGCTGAGCGCTAACATTTTGAGTAAATTTGCCAAATGCCGATCAATTACCTCAAGAAGATACAATTAGGGGAATTTAATGAGGATGGATATAGAATTAATCCTCCACAAGAAATCGAATCTGTTATCGAGGGGTTTTATGTTTTCTCTAAGAAAGCCGACAATGACATGCATCTTCTGTTTAATGATGGATTTCCTGCGCTTGTGTTTTTACAAAATAGAGAAGATACGGTATCGGTAACCACGGAAAGCGATTCATTTGAAATTAAGTCGGCCTGGGCAAATGCTGGATCTATTAAGAATGTTTATGTAAAATATAACCATAACACGAGTCAGGTTTTTATTGTTCGTTTTTTCCCGAGTGCATTCTATAAGTTATTTGGTTTAACTGCGCAGTATTTTAGATCTAATTCGGTTATCCCGTTTGAAGCTGCAGCGAAAGGCGCTAACTTTAATGTAAATGAATTTTTCGAGTGCAGTTCTATATTGGAAAGGGTATCCTTTTTTAAGAGCTATGTTCAAAATTCTCCTGCTGAAGTTGAACAGCCTCAAATGTTGTATAAAACACTAGCTTACATCAATAAAATAAAAGGAAACAGCACAGTACTGGATATTCCGACCTATACTACACCACCCATTCCGAGGCATAGTACACCAGTCATTCCGAGCCAAAGTACACCAGTTTTTGTTTGAGGTAATTAAATATTCCGAGGCAAAGTGCACCACTTTTGGTTTATTGCAGGATTATTTCACTCTGCCATTCCGACACATACTGCACCACTATATTTACCATATCACGCAATTGGGCATAGTTTAACCCGCCAATTATATAGGTTTGGTAAGCATCAAGCTTACCCCTATAAATATGGCGAACAAACTGCTCAGCATGAATAAGATTAGACAG
>NZ_SJSN01000020.1 GCF_004331675.1 Pedobacter frigidisoli
TTGATACGATAACTTTCAAAAGTATCTTTTTTTCCGTTTACCTCCTTAGAGTCGCCGCTACTTATGAATTCTGC
The DNA here is from genome assembly GCF_004331675.1 of Pedobacter frigidisoli. Classification (GTDB taxonomy): domain Bacteria; phylum Bacteroidota; class Bacteroidia; order Sphingobacteriales; family Sphingobacteriaceae; genus Pedobacter; species Pedobacter frigidisoli. The sequence goes on from NZ_SJSN01000020.1 coordinate 75, forward strand.
GCAGGCGCCGTTATCACTAAGGAAAAAAATCAGAGTGTTTTCCAATTGATTTTCATCTTTGAGCTTTTTGATAATTCTGCCGATTCCCTGATCCATAATGTCAATCTGCGCAGCATAAACTGCCATCCTACTTGCCATATCATTCTTTTTGGTATCTGTAAGACTATTCCAAGTGGGTACAGTTTCGTCGGACGGAGAAAGGATTGTCTTTGCGTCAAAAAGGCCTATTTTTTGTTGTTGTGCAAAACGCAGTTTGCGCATTGCATCCCAACCTTTTTTATAAACGCCGGTATACTTGTCAATATCTTGTTGCAGCGCATGCAAAGGCCAGTGAGGTGCGGTATAGGCTACGTACAAAAAAATAGGTGCATCAGGCTGTTTTTTGAAATGCTCTCCAATAAATTTGACACTGGTATCGCTAATCGCGTTAGTTAAATAGAAATCTTTAGGTGCCGGGTATCGGTTGTTGTCGCTATACAATTCTGGGGTATAATAATTTGCTCCACCTGGTATAATACCAAAATAATGATTAAACCCTCGTTGCACTGGCCAGCTATCTTTACGATTGCCATTAATTTTTCGCTCGTTGGTTAGGTGCCATTTCCCGGTCATGTAGGTATCGTATCCTGCTGTTCGCAAGACCTCGGCAATGGTAACGCTGGTGTTGTTTAAATTGCCACTGTAAGCAGCACTACCCATGTCTGCTGCAGCCATCCAGCCCATGCCTGCCTGGTGTGGATATAATCCAGTCATCAAGGATGCTCTGGTAGGGCAGCAGCGCGCGGCGTTATAAAATTTTTTGAAGCGGATGCCCCTTTGAGCCAATTGGTCTAGGTTTGGTGTTTTTACTTCTCCGCCATAGCAACCAATGTCCGAGTAGCCCATATCATCGGCCATAATGAGAACAATGTTTGGCTTCTTTTGCTGGGCAGATGCTGCTGAAATTTGAATGGAAAGCAATGCAATACAGCATGCTGCTAACTTTTTCCAGATCATGGTGATATAGTTTATTTGATCTCACAATTTAACACATTAATGTTGAAAATGATCAATTCGTTTTTGTTATTTTACAAAACGTTTCAGCCTTGGAGTGAAAATTTCGCTTCTCGCGATCATATCATTTCGGAATCTAGACCCAGCTCATTTCGGTCCAAATTGACCATTACAAAATATTGATAGCCAAGATAGTCGAATTGTAGAGTCAAATTTCCTGAACTGGTCAATTCGCTACGGAATCGCTTGGTCAGTGGCACCGAAATCTCCACTCAGACCCCCAGGCGATTAATATCAGTAAAAGGATTACCGTAGAGGCACCGAGAGAAAAAGTTTATGCTTTCTGGAGGGGCCTCTCCAATCTTCAAAAATTCATGTCCCACATTTCCTCGATTCTAGAAACCAGCCCCAAGCATTCAAGTTGGAAAGCCAGTACACCCGGTAACCTGCTAGAACTAAAATGGAATGCTGAAATTACGCACGAAGAGGAAGGGAAATATATAGTCTGACAATCAGTTGAGGGATCGATGACCGATAACTGGGGTAAAGTAGAATTCCAGGACATCCTGAACGGGACCGGTACAGATCTTCAGATCGAGATCAGCTATTTTCCGCCTGCAGGCAGCATAGACGTTGAATTGCCACCCTGTTCACAGGGCTGTTTGAAAAGTCTTTAAGGGAAGATATCATCAACTTTCAGGCATACTCCGAAGCCGCTGATTTCAGGTCCTTCGCAGGACTTTGCGAAGAATAAGAAGAAAAAATAACTCAGACGCCATGCTTATAGGGATGGTGTTATTACTTTAACGCACAATGAACGGTCTTGACTACCTACTAAGGTGGTCAAATCTCGAAAAGGACATTAAAGGGAGGTGTTCATAAAATTTCTACCACCCAGCCATCTTTTGACCGGTTATGGAAAAGGATAGCATTTAAATTGAGGTTAATTTAAAACAAAAACCGCAATCCGAGGTTTCATTTTGATGACAGCATTTAATATAAGGTTTGAGCACGCGGGCAACACAGTAACCCTGACCATCATCCCGAAAGATGATTATTACCTGATTGTTTATTTTGGCGGGATATTGGGAGCCATCCGCAACCGGGATACAGACTGGGTGATACTAAAAAAAGAAGATATTAATCATGGGGAACTTTCCTATTATGACCACACTACTGAAAGCGCGGCCACCAAGATTACATTGGGCACTGCCGAAATCAACCAGATTGCGGGTGAGATCGAGAACCATTCCCATTAAATGCATTTAAAAATATAATACAGCGCTATTATCCCCCACCGAGTGCTAGGTGGAAAGAAAAATCAATGAATCCAGGCTGAACAACTTCAATTTTATTTAGGACTCCATTCCTGCACTGATGACATTCGTTGATATGTTGAGAAATAATCACACCCTAAAATGCCTGTAATGATTATAAGCTATAGTGTCTTTATTATTTTTAGAAATATGATTAAGCAGAAACAAAGCTAACTACTCTACCCTAAAATCAAAGTTCATCAGACGCTTTTCCGACCACTCGCTGGCATACCAGTTTAAGGTAACCTTCTTCACATTAGGCACAAGGAAAATTCCCCTTCCGAAAACCCGGGAATAAGGATTATCTATAGATGCAAACTTTGTATAGCGTTGAGAAGGCATTACCGGGGTAGCTTCCGAAGAGAAGAAAATGAGGTTCTTTGCTGTAATTTTTTCAGGCGCCCACATTGCAAAACTGCTGCTCAGCGAAACTACCTTTGGAAGGGGATATTTGCGGGCATAGTAAGTAAATGCGGCAGCGGCACCGTACCCTTCAGCAAAAATAATAGTCTGCCGCTGATCAGAAGTACTCATCCGTTTATAAAAGCGGGATGTTTTGACAGCGAGTTCTTCCCAGCCGATCATATCAGCATAATTCTGGTTGACAATGTGAACTTTTTGATCTTCCCAACGCAAGGGAAAATCAAGTCCCCAATTATCATAGGTCCATTTGAAAACTCTTGAAGTATAACCGATAGGCAGGTAAGGAAGTACCACCAGAGATAAAACCAGGTTGGGGAGAAGTAAAAAAACAACAAAGGAGACTTTCACCTCCCTACCAGACCGGCGGAGGATATCTTCAAAAAATATACCTCCGACAGCAAACAACGGCGGGAATGCACCGAAAGCATAATAGGCCTTCCCTCTGAAGACAAGCAACACCAGCATCACTAACATAAACCCAGTCGCAAAATAACGATAAGGCCTGAGCTTTTTTGAAAAGAGTAGATAAATTAACCCTCCCAACCAGACAAAAAGCCCTGTGCCGTTAGAGACAATCTGTTGAAGCACAAAATCCATACGGCCCACATGTACCAGTTGGGTATGCTGAAGCTCATAAAGATGAAGAAACGCGGGGAATCCATTCTGCACCTGCCAGATCATATGTGGAGATAGGATCAATAGCACTATAAAGAATGGAATAAGGAAGGTTTTCCAACTTAAGAGTCCCCTGCTTTCCCTGTTCAGCAACAGGCCTAAAACAACCCCCACCAGATAAACAGATAAAGTATATTTGACCAAGATCCCTACACCGATCGCAACACCCAAAAGGTATAAAAGATAATTCCTGGGCTCCTGCAAATAGCAGAGCACCAGATAAGTACAGAGCAGCCAGAAAAACTCATCGAAGACCTGTGGGATAAACAGGGCACCGGTAGCTAGAAAAGCTGAGGAAAAAGCTACAGTAATGCAACCGATCAATAACGCAAAACACTTCCCTCCCAGCCTGATTACAATCAGGCCAGTCAGGTGAACTATTCCACCGGCAAAAAAAGCAGGAATCAGCCGCATACCGATAAGGGAATCCCCGAAAAGCCACTCGCCAAAAATGCTCATCAAAGCAATGAAGGGAGGCGTTTCCCGGTAGCCCCAGGATAGATGGTCACCAAGGGTAATATAGAGAAGCTCATCCTGATGGAAGCCATATGAGCCCATTGCCCCTAAATGGAGCAAAAACTGTGAAAGCGCAATGACCGATGTAAGCAATAACAGCCCACAACTTGAATTGAGACTGCTGTTGAATGAAAAACTGGATATTAACCTATCTAATAATCTTGGTTCATTATTCCCTTTTAGGAGCTCATTCGGATGGTGCATATAATAACAGAACAAAATATTTTTCCCTTTGTGTTGGAAATATCAGTATACCCATGTTTCCATAACCTTAGATAAGCCTTGCTATCTAAGAATAACATTCAGGAGAAATTCACACTTGTAAATAGACAAAGTAAACATGCAGGCTGAACGAATCTATCTCTTCACCCCATGTTATTTACTTATTTAGCTTCACTCTTACTCCCGCATTGATAACTGCTCCATCCAGCGGGGAATAAATATCCCTGAATTTTGGATTGGCAATACTGCCTGTATAAATGTTTTCCCAACGGGTTTGCCTCAGGTCTGTCAAGTTTTCTGCGTTAACAAAAACATCCAAATGCTTCCACATCTTCTGAGCCAAAAGACCGAAGGTGATAAATTTCCGGCCTATCGTACCATTACTTAGCAACTGAGACCCAGTATAAAAACTCTCTGCTCCAAAACGGAAACTACCTTCTATTTCATAGGTTGCATCAAAACTGAGTCGGTGTTTTGGCGTTAGAGGCTGTGAGCCGAACAGACCATTCTCATTCTGTTTGGTATCCGTATAAGTATAAGTATAACCTAAATAAAACCCAAGTTCATCGATAGCAAGTTTGACATTCGTTTCCGCACCCTGAGTTCTGATATATCCTGAGGCGTTTGAGAAGGTCTTATTTTCAAGAAGCAATGGGTGATCTACTTTAGTGAAGAAAAACAATTGATTAATACTTAGGAAAGCATCTCCCACGGGTATTCTATAATTCAGATCACCATTCAAACCATAAGAACGTTCTGCTTTAAGCTGGTTTATTATCATAGGTCTCAAATTCTCATAACCTTCTTGCTCGCTTTGGTCATTAAATGGCGCTGGCATTTTGTAACCCAACCCACCTCCTATGCGACTGGTTAATTGTGGACTGAGCTTAAACAATCCACTTATCCTGGGCAACAGAAACAAACCATCTGAAGCATTACTAGCTGAAGGACGGTTGTAATCCAGGCGTAAGCCAGTTTCTATGGAAAACCAATCGGCAGTCCTGTATACATTCTGTATGAATGTCCCAAATGTGGTCTGGCTGTAACCGATGTCATTTTTTAAGGGCTGACTGGTTAAATGATCTGTAACCAAATTAAATCCTGCTACCCAACTGCTCCGTTCTTTGTTGCTTACATAATTAACTTCACTAAAAGAAGATAGCTGCTTGCCTCTAAAATCCCATTTAGCCAAAGCAAATTGGCGGTCAAAATATCCAATGGTATTTTTCACATTGATACTACTTACCTTGTTTATTTTATGGGTAAAAGACAATTGTGTTGAAAACCTGAATGTTTTATTGCGCTCGAAATATTGGTGATCCTCATCAGCCCTACCAGTGATAACCCGCAAGTCACCGCCGTATCTGTTTTCATAAGTTGAATTCACACCAAACCAACCTGAATTTTGATCATCCAGATATAAAAAAACTTTAGGGTTTAAGGTAATTCGGTTGGTCCGTGGAATCGCTGTAAATCCTGTATGTGAAGGATCGTAGGCCATATTGTAATTATAGGCGCCAAACAGGGTTGTGCCCACACGTTTAGATCTCTGGCTGTAAAAACCACTTAAGTCTGCGCCTTTTGCACTTGTTGTATTGAGCACAAAAGTGGCTTCAGGTATTTCATTGGGTATTTTAGTGATTAAATTTACTAGACCAGCTATTGCACCACCACCATACAGTGTTGAAGCAGACCCTTTGATAAACTCAACCTGTCTTAAATCCAGCGGACTGATCTGCAACAGGCTCAGTCCTCCGGAAAACCCCTGATACATCGGCATTCCGTCCTGCAGTAACTGTGTGTATCGGCTATCCAAGCCCTGTATACGAAAACTGGCGTTACCGCTTACTGCGGAAGTTTGCTGTACATGGATGCCGGTAGCCTCGCCAAGCAGCATTTTTATATCACCAGGCCTCATCGTACTTTTTTCGTCCAGTTCTTCCAATGGTAATGCTTCAATCCGTGTTGGGATATCCCGTAAATTTTGATTTGTGCGCGTAGTTTGTACAACAACTTCATCCAGCTGGTCCAATTGCGGCTCGAGTCCAAATTCAATAATCTGTCCAGGATGTCCCAAAGGGAAGCTAATCACCTTTTCGATTTTGCTAAAACCGACAAAGGAGATCAAGATCTCAAATTTTCCATTGGGAATGTTATTAATGGTAATCAGACCGCTGGTGTCAGCGCCTGTCGATATTTTTAAAGCAGGTATGTTGGCTGTTGCTCCTTTAAGGATTTCTTTCGTTCTGTCATTACGGACCAGTGCCTTAAATGTATTTTGGGCATTGGCATAGAATGATACAGTAATTAATAAAATAATGATGAAAGTCCGTTTCATAAAATAGTATAAACCAGTTGCTACAAACGAGTATAGCAAATCAGGTGTGTGAAAATGTTTGATGAATAAAAATAGTTTTTTGGGGCATTAACTACCTGCTAGCCCAGAGGGGGCCTTAAAAGCTCATCATGAAAGTCGGAAGTAAATGATAAATGCCCAAAGTGTGTGTAGGATGGGCAAACTCTGGATGGACTGAGCAAACAGAGATAAGGGGCCGATAAAACAATGTTCAATGAGCTCGCCTCATGCTTAAACTGGACATTGTTGTTATTATCTTGGGCCTTATCGTGTTTATTGTTGCCAAAAATCTCTTTCCCGTGCAAAAGATAATCGCCAATAAAATCAGCTACGCTCAATTCATCAGGTGAGGCAATATGTGTATAGTTTCTGTACATATCGGGAATATCCCTCACCAGAGAGAAATCCCCTAAGGGCAGCAAAATGCTACCCGTTGAGAATAGAAAGGCTAAAAAGAAACTAAACCACTTCTGTATCATTTATGTCAAAGGTAGCTAAATAATATGTTCCTTAACAATACCCCCCTAAAAAAGAGCCAAAAGGGCAGCTCTGAGTTATATTCAGAATCACAGGTTCTAAACATTAAGCCTATATTCAAGAGTTTCTAAATATTAATCCCTTGATCACGTTTTTAACCAAATTAGCATTTATCTTTTACTTTATCTTTTTTGAATTTTTATAATGGAAAACAGTTAATTATCATCAACTAAAAACTTATTCCTACCTGTAGTCCTGGTCTAACTGCTAATCGTTGATCATTCCCGAACCTTGCGGGCAGAGGGATGGCCAGGTACAAATTGGAACTTTTACCTTTCTTTACGACCTGGTTGAAGATTGGTGTTACACAAATGTTCCGTTCGTTTCAGGTGCCAACCGGCCGGTAAAGGTGAAACCGTGCCTGAACCTAAACATTGCTCCCGCATGGAACAGTACTGAACTGACCCTGGATGCAATATTTTATTCACGGATTGCGGGTGCGATCTCAAAACTTATGCCGAAGCGGTCGCTTTTAAGCGATATTGATCCCGAAGGGGAAAGCAACCGTAAACACATTCGAAAAATTATCATTAAAGCCACCTTTGTTCAGGGTTCCGACGAGAATCGAGCCCTATGCATATAGGTACTTTTAAGCCTAGGTTTTCCTATGCTTTTATCCAAAACTCACCTATTACTCACCACAGATTTGAGTCTACATATTTGCAACGCCGGTGCACGCTTTTTTGAGGTGATTGCCATTTTTCAATGCATTGAATTACATAAAAATAATGATAATCAGTTAATAATCAATAACAATAACCTTTTTCAGCAGACCCTAGGCAGCACGTTCCGCGACCTGCTTTTTTCACAGTCCAATTTACCTCATTATTTCCCGACTCTTCGTACTGATTAACATCTAATGAATCTGCTCTGTTGGTAAATATGTGAAGTAATTTGCCACTTGCCAAGTTTGTTAGTTTATATACTCCTTTGTGAATGTGAGTAACTCGCCATTTCTGGGCATCAGACGGGGTATCCGTCCATAGGTTTACAATAGCTCCAGTTTCAATGGAGGAATTCTTTACATCCAGGAGCTTGTTACCAGAAGCGGGTATGATTGAGTAAATTGCTTCAGACTTGATGCCCGCTGTTTGGGCAATAACTGCTTTTGATGAACAAAGCAAGAGAATAGATGCAAAAATTAGTTTCATTTGTGTTGATGATATATTTGGTTTCTTATCCAAAGTGGGAAATGAGGCTGTCTCAAAAAGGCAGTCTCTTTTTTGTGGAAAAAAAATTAATTTTCTTCATTTTAAATTTGGTTTATTTAGCTGGATTTCAGATATTTAAGTATAAATAATTGAGATTTATGCCTGTCCAAAAACCAGTTTTCAAGCCCTACTATCAGGACCAGATCATGGCTATTCCGCCCACTCTGGATGAACTTGTGGCAAAAGGCCATCCTGTCCGCATCGTCAACGATGTCATTAACCGAATCAATATCCAGGGGCTGTTGAATGCTTACAAGATTAAGGGCACCTCAAGCTACCATCCACAAATGCTGTTAAAGGTTTTGGTATATGGGTATGTGAGCAATGTCTACAGTAGCAGAAAGCTGGAGGTAGCCTGCAGGGAGAACATCAACTTTATGTGGCTCAATGGAACGAGCTATCCCGATCACAATACCATCAACCGTTTTCGTGGCGTGCGTCTTAAGGATGCACTCCGCAGTGTATTTGAGGAGGTGGTAAAACTCTTGGCTGCAGAAGGCCTGTTGAGCATTGAAGAGGTCTATACTGATGGTACCAAGATAGAGGCCAATGCGAACAGGTACACCTTTGTGTGGAAAAAAGCCATCCAGACCAATAAGGAGAAGATGGGGAAGGCCCTGGGTGAAATCTGGCAATATGCCCAAAGTGTCGCCAAGGTAGAGGATGGCTTGCCCGAACCACCGGATTTTACCGACATCGATACCGAAAAGGTACAGCAGACCGTGGATACGCTCAATGCAGTGTTGGCAGAAAAAACAGATCTGGACAAAAAGGTCAAAGCGAAGCTGAGGTATGTAACCAGGGAATATCCAGAAAAGATGGCAGAATATGAGCGTAAGGAAGCAATTCTGGGGGAACGGAACAGCTTTAGTAAAACCGATACGGATGCGACCTTCATGCGCATGAAGGATGACCACATGCAAAATGGTCAGCTCAAGCCAGGTTACAATGTACAGATATCGACCTCAAACCAGTTCATCGTAAACTACACCATCCATCCGAACCCCACTGACACCACTACCTTAAAAGAACATATCGAGCAACATCAGGCCAGTTTTGGTAAAACCCTTAAGACCATTACCGCAGATGCAGGATATGGAAGCGAGGAAAATTATGAGATCATGGAAGCTGGCCAGATTGAGGCTTACGTAAAATATGGCATGTTCGACAAGGAGCAAAGTGAAACCCACGACAAGAAGAAACCATTTGCCCAGGACAGGCTATTCTACAATCAGGAGCAGGATTGTTATATATGTCCAATGGGTCAAAAAATGAACTATATCGGCGATAGCAAACGAAAAACAAGTACCGGGTTTGAGCAGACCAGCAAAAGGTACCAGGCAGGGAACTGCGCTACATGTCCACTCAACGGAGCCTGCCACAAATCTCAGGGAAATAGGATCATAGAGGTCAACGAAAATCTGAGGCGACATAAAGCAAAAGCATATCAGCTACTCAACAGTGAAAAGGGAGTTGAAAAACGAAAGCAAAGGTGTCATGATGTTGAACCAGTGTTCGGGAATATTAAACAGAACCATGGGTTCCGTCGCTTCATGCTTCGCGGGAAAGAAAAAGTGGCAATAGAATGGGGGTTATTGGCAATTGCACAAGATGTTAGAAAAAAAGCAGCCTAAAAAGGCTTGCCTTTGCTCTTTTTAACAAAATACTGGATAAATAAACATTTCTAGACAGCAATAAACAAATAACATGTAGGACTTATTTAAATACAAAAAAATCTGCCTCATTTATTTTGAGACAGCCTCATTTCAAATTCTAACTAGGGTGAGTAATTATTGCTAAAAAATCAAAACTGTATACCTTATAAAACTCATGTAAACAAGCGATTAGCAGCCTTCTGAAATCGAAAAATCTGAAACTATGACGGCATGAATATTCGATTTACTCTTGACATCAATCTTTATTAGCAAACCTTCAACTTGGGCTAAATGTGGTCATAAAGTGAGAGTTAGTATCCAACTCGTTATTTTTTCAAGCACATCGGCACGAATAGACTCACTAATCTGAGCATAATTTTTAGGCTCGCCAGTTGGGTCTGTTTGCATAAAGTGATTCATATCCTGGAACATTACAACATCTGAGACCTTGTTTACAGCGATATTATCCTTAAGCAAGCGAAAATCTTCAGCTGGGGGCACTTGTTTATCACTACTCCCGAAAATCCCTAGTATCGGACATTTTACCGCTTTCATATCTTCTACAGGGTTATATCTCAAGATATACTGATACCATGGCGATAAAAAGTCTCTGTAAGACCGAAAAAGCACATCCCGAGAGCGAGCATTGGTATCAAATCTCAATTTGGTTCTCATGGAAGCTGAACTTGTCTTAGCAAGAGAATCTAACGCTGAATTGATCACCGACTTAAGCTCTTCCTGTGTATGCGCTTTTTGGGGAATATTATCAGTGATATACCGATGAAGTTTCATCCTTTCGCTAATTAGGCTATCTATTCGAAAACTTTTCTCAAACTGTTTTAGGGATTGAAAACGATTAACCTCTCGTAAACCGATAACCGGCGCAGAAATCAAAATCATGAAATTGATATGGTCAGGATTTAATTTGTACACCATCGGTGCGATAATTCCGCCTTCACTATGTCCTATTAATCCAATTTTCTCTTTATCAATATCAGTTCTTGTTCGCAAATAATTTACTCCTGCATTAATATCCTTTGCGAAATCAAGTGAGGTACTTGTTTTATAATCTCCTGTTGTGGCACCTATCCCGCGGTCATCAATTCGGAGCACTGCAATACCCTTGCGGCTTAACTGATCGGCTAAAACCCAAAAATATTTATGTGCATCACAGGTATAATCTCGATCTTGACCTCCCGTGCCCGATATGAGTACAACCGTTGGAAAATGCTTTTTCCCTTTCGGTCGTGTAAGCGTTGCGCCATAGGTTAATCCTGTTTCTTTACCTGCAAATAGTACATCCTCCACAACATAGGTATAGGGTGGCTTTGGAATTTGTAAACGATCCGATCCTGGTGGGATATGCTGTAACATCCATTTAGCCCGTGTTGTATCCGCGGTGGGATAGGCTTTTAGATTCGCATCACCCTGTGCTGAAGATTGGAGTATATTACCCAGTAAAATAATGAAAAGCAAGCAGTATTTTTTCATCTTATTTCAACATCTTTTCTAGTGCACGACTATACTGTTCAGACTCTGGGTTTAATTGAATTGCCTGTTTCTCCCAAGTTATGGCTTCTTTAACCTTACCATTTTTAAATAGAAGGGTGGCATATAAGTCAATTGCATCGGCCTCAGCCTCTTTCTTATTTGCTATCACAGCCATTTTTGTGATTACATAATCAAGGTCTTGCTTATCGGCACTATAGGTCAGTACGGGTTTCGCAACTTTCCTTTGGAAATTCCGATCTGATACGTTAGTACCATAAGTTCGATCAGAAGATACAAGTAAAGAAGTGTACGCTGTCCAATCTGGTTTAAACCTAGCCCAGTCAATTTTTGCCGAAATTAAATTACGTCCAGCCGATGTAGCGTCGAACCTTTCAGTTAATTGTTTATTCAACTTCGACCAATCTACTTCACTAGGTGTGGCACTCCTCAATGGCAACAAGAATGGGGTTACAACCTCTCTGGCAGCTACATTGTCTATTAATTCATTCGTAGATCCTGGAGCCCTAAGTACGGTTTCCATTGCGTTGCTATTTTTGATGATGAAAGCAAAGGATTTACTGGTGCTACCTAGTAATGCGGCAGATCTAGAGATTAACCTTGCAGTACTGGCGCTTGATAGAATGCTATCCGGCGATTTCTGCACAAGTAGTTCTGCCATTTTAAGTGCTTCATCTCTTTCATTTGCACTATACATCAGAAAAAATATATTTGAAGGCAACATCTTCTGTTCTGGCGTCAATCTTGAAGCATATACTTTTGCAAGCCCTTCTGCTCTTCTTTCGTCTCGTAAAATCCTCTGGATAAGATTAATGTCAAATACATTAGTTTGTTGTTCTGGCGTTTTTCTGGATAAATAGGCTCTTGCCATTTCTTCCGCTTCCTTAGTCCTACTCACGCGATACGCCGCGATTGCCGGTCCACCCAATAGTGCAGTATCTACTTTACCTTGTTTGAATGCTTCGATCTGTGTAAGCAATTGTTTCTGAGGGTCGAAAGCATCTTTACCAATTTGGATAAAATATTGTTTCGATGAAGCACCTAGAACCTGGTGTAGAAGTTTGCCATCCGCAGCAATAAAGAGCAGGTTTGGATAGCCGTTAACAACATATAGTCTTCTAATTCTATCGGCTTCTGCCTTTAATTTTTTAGATGCGTCATCAATTGCAGGACGTTCCATATCAATCCTAACCGAAATGTAATGTTCGTTATAATACGCTCCAACAGCTTTATCAGGAAATACGTTACGATCCATTTCAACACACGGCGCTCCACCTTCCATGAAACAATTAACAAATATATTTTTACCTGAAGACTTGGCTTTTTCCAAAATCTGCGACCAGTCATCGTACTGCACAAATGTTACACCTTGTGCATACGCTCCCAATCCCATCACGAGAAAAAGGGAAACCATAATTATTCTTTTCATAAAATTTCTTTATTCGGCTTTTTTAGCCAAGTTTACCATGATCTTAATTTCGTCGGCGAGTTTTGTTGGACTGCCGTAATAGCCAGTCATATCAAATCGGATATCTCCGTTTCTATCGAGTACGAACTTTCTTGGAATTCCACTCACGCCCAGCATTTTTGCCACTCTATTGGTCTGATCTGCATCGCCAGTTTCGTCAAACAACACGTGAAAAGGAAAATCATTATCCTTCAAATATTTTATAACCGTTTCCTTGTAGTTTTTTGTATGTTCTTGCGTATCTATGAAATAGAAGATCACGTCTTTGTCGTTCGCGAAACTATTTAATGCCAATTTCATTCCAGGAAATGCTGCCTTACACGGTACGCACCAAGAAGCGAAAAAGTCCAACACTACTGTTTTTCCCTTCCAATCTTTTGTACTTACCTTTTTACCAGAAGCGTCAAGCAGCGTAAACTCGGCCATTGTTTTTTTGATCATTGAGGTAGACAATTCTTTCTCGAGCTTAGCCATGTCATTACCATCTTTCAGCGAAGAAATGTATTCGTCGAATTGTTTACCATTTTTAGCGGTGTACGCTTTACGAAGTAGTTCAAGCATAGCTGGGGTGGCCTGGTTAGCACGCACAGATTCTTCAAGCGCTTTGTTCAGCTCCTGCTTTAATCCCAAGGCATTAAGCAACAGCGCACGATCTTCGTTCAATGAGGCTTTAGTATACCCGAAATACTTAAATGCTTCTTCAGATTCAGCTAATCCCGGTTTATTAACATGAGCTTTCTGTAGGATATTGACATGAGCAAGCAAATTACGCCAGTAGGTTTGCCCAAATATTTTTTTCCATTCTTCGTCTGTATTACTGCTGTATTCTCTCGGTTTATTATCTCTGAGAGCACGAAAAATCTTCATCAACATATTTGATCGGTCTACCAATTTTTCAGCAGGCATAATCTTATTAGAGTTCATTAAATACACTTGACGATAGTACAATTCTGCAGCAGTTAAAAAGGTGATGCGATCTGCATATTCCTTTATCTTGGCATCAATAGGCTGTTTAGTTTTAGTAATCAGAATAACGTATATTCTAGAGTACTGGATATTTTCCGCTTTGTCTTTTGCAGGGTCAGCTTGGTTTATGGGATATTCGTTGAGAAAATCCTGACTAAACTGTACCGCCTTAGCAGAATCTGTCTCGTGGTACGCCTTATTAAAGGCAACATACTTTGCGCTTCTTTCTCTTGCTTGTGCTTTTAAATTCGTTGTCGAGAAAGCCACCACAAATACGAGGAGCAATATTGTTATAATTTTCATTTTGTTGAATTATAGTATTTATCGTAAAGCAAAAGTGCTTTTGGAATGATCCTCCAAAAGCACTTCGTTAGATTAGGTTCCTGTACCTCTGAATTTTGCGGTCATATCGCTAATTTTCCCAAAACCTGTATAAACTTTCAATGGAGTTGGACTGATTACACCGCTGGCAACATTTATAGCTAGTTCGTACAACCTACCTTGCGTACCGTCCCAAGTAGCTACATAAACCACGGCACTATTTGTTAATGTAAATTCCGTTTTCGGTGCATTAGGATTCAGTACTGGTTTGAAGATGCGCATACAAGTAATTGTTTCTGCCGCAGGTAGGCCATTAAAAGCAACTGTAGCGGTTCTTGTTCCCGAGTAGTCGAAACGATAAACATTTTTGTCTGTTGCATAAAGAGCTACGTTACCCAACTCTCCTACTTGGAAGAATTTCGCTTGGGTGATTTCAGGAAGCGCAGTCATGTCATAAGTTGCTACAGCTAGTCTTCCTGCATCGGCAATACCAACGTTTAACACATACATATAACGTCCATTTCCGGTGTTATCTTTAAAGAATGCATAAGCATATTTGTTGAAGCCTCTATCCATAAAGAGCATGTTCTTTCCAACATTTGACGGACTGAACGACGGAATAGGAGCTGTTGTTGCCGCTGGTAAAAACTGAATGAAATTATAGTTCCCCAATGCTTGCCCTGTGTACATAAACTTTTGGAATTTCTGATCATACACAAGCGCTCCATAAGTACCTAATTCATTAAATACAAGATATGGTGCAAGTGAATAATCACCATTGTAAATATTATTATATAACGCATCCTGTATCACCCCATAAGGTAACTGTTGTAATTTCCCATCATTGATCAAAAGGTCATTGCTACCATTATTAATGAAAGCCTGGAAATTTTTTGCTGCCAGTGGTGTACGGAAAAGTTCTTGATCCGTTCCCATCAGTGCGAATGTAAATCCATTCACCCTTTTTATCGTTTTATTGGTTGCTACCATAATGTAGTTAAATAGCGAATTGCTTCTTCTGGCAAAACCAAGCATTTGCCCTTCGCCGTCAAGTTTTGCTCCTTGAATAGTTTGGAAGAGATTAGACATCCTTTTGGTTGGTCCCGTTGGAGAAAGATTGGTGCTGGCGATAAAATCTACATCACTTTGCCCACCCAGCGAGTGTAATACTAACCAACCAGTCTCAATAGGTGCGCTTACATTTAAAAGTGTTCTTGCGTTCGTTTTTCCATTATTAGATTTATCGGTAACAATAAACTCTAAATAATATGCTCCTGGAGGAGTTGGTAGTGCAACATCCAGTACTTTTTTTGTAGAAATTACAGAAGGCGTACCTAAGGTTACAGAAGAACTGGATTTTACGTACGTTATCCATTGGTAACTCAGGTTCGAGGTATCTCCCGGATAGTTTACAGTGGGACTAACCGTAAGTTTAGCATATTGTTCAATATTATAAACTGCTGCGATGTTCGTTTCATCAACGGTAGCAACTCCAGGATCGTTATAGTCATAGTTGCCTAAATCCTTTTTACAAGCGAAAAGTGCGGTGATTAGGCAAAATATCAAAGTCAGCTTTATATAGCGTGTTTTCATAATTTAATTTTTTAAGGAAAGGTAACTGCAACTCCAAATTCATCAGTAAGCGGTGTAGTGTGCGTACTGTTATACTGTGCCAAAGCTAATTTTAGCTGTCTGGCATATTCCAACATTTGTTGGTTAGTAATTAATGTGGGCGAATAAGCTGAGGATCCTTGAACGGGGAAGGCGCTCAATGCGATAGTATCAATGATGAACTGATATTTAACTCTGCTGTACGTTCCAAAATAACCAAGCAGTCCACCAACCACGCTATCCCAGTTCGTAGGCTTAATTAGCGCATCATTCCAGTTTAGTGTAAAAAGGTTGCTTTCAATTACTCCAGCTTTAAAATCATTTTCGTCTTTCAATCTAATTTTAAGTTGTTTAGTAATTGTCTTTAAGTCGGCAGTACGATATACAACTACTGGTAATCTTCCCATAAGTTGGTTAGCTTTTACTGTTCCCGTTAAAATTTTATAATCTGTGCCAGCGGTAGCCGAATTAGCATCAATAATCGCTTCTGCACCGAATTTTCTTTCCGTAGGTGCCGCAAGACCAATAATCTTAACACCAACATAAATTGTATCCTGGGCTAAGGTAACAGAGCGTGTAGCGAAAGAATAAGCTATACTAGAAACCAACACAGTAGAATTAGCTTGCTGTACATAAAAATAAACCATTGGATCGTCCTCATACTTATCAATATCTTTTTTACACGATCCGAATGTTATCCACGTAATCAGTACAAAAAAAAAGTTTCTTAAATTCATTTTCATCATCGTATTATTGGATGTTACCAAATTCCTTTTCAGAGTCTGGCACAGGTAAAACATAAACTTTATTATCGGCTACAACCTGAGTAAACGTGATTGACGGGAGATTTAACCTCTTGTAATAGTAAAACAACTGTCCTTCACAAAGGAAATCTTTTCTATACTCTTTCAAAATTTCGGTCTGGACAGCTGCTGGAGTTAAGTTAGCAGCAAGGTTTGCCAAATTTCTGCTTGTACGGATGGTGTTCATGTATCCAATAGCTGCTGATGGATCTGTGTCTAAACTAGATTCTGCAGCGATATAGTACATTTCAGACATTCTGATCAAAGGCAATCTATTTGCGGCAATTGGTAATGTGTTTTTTACCGGATTGATCTTTTGGGTGTATCTAAAGTCTCCAATGTCCTTTGTCGTATACACGTATCTGTAATCTGCAGAACCACCACTTGAAATTTCATATAAACTGCTCCACTCAGAGCTTGTAAAATACATGCCTACTGGTGCAGTTTCAGAAAAGGCAATATCATTTGCAGCCTGAAGCGTGTTGATGTTTAAGTTGAAGATTACCTCGGTTGAAAAAATCCCGTTTCCGCCAATGATCTGACTTACTATTGTGAATGGAAATTTAGCTGAAGCAATAACTTCTTTAGCGCAAATAAGTGCATTGGCCTTATCTCCTTTATAGAGATAAACTCTTGCCAATAAAGCTCTAACAGCGTAATAGTTAAATTTATACGGTCTGTCTCTTAAATAACCTCCAATAGGCACTACAACTGTACTACCGGCAACGATAGGATCAACCGGCCTAAGCATATCTGAAGCAACCTGCAAATCCGCGATAATTTGATCTAATACCTGACCAACTGTCGACTGAACAACATTATCTGGTTTAAACTCTGTGCGGTAAGGAATAGCTTTCGCAGCAAGACCTGCTGCTGCAGGAGATGGTGCAAAAAGGCGAAGCAGATCAAAATGATTAAAGGCGCGAAGACCATAAGCTTCTCCCCTGATGATTTGATAATCCGAACCTGTAAACATTCCTTTATCGACAGTGTTTAGGTTAGCAATTAGGTTATTAATGTTTGCAATAGTATTGTAACTACCCATCCAAATGTTATCTATTCGAGCTCTAGTATTGGCAGCTAAATAATTGTATTGAGCGTCTTGGTAGTAATCGTGAGAACTCCGGAACTGTGTATAGTTTTTGCCGATTACATCTACAAAGCCGAAAGACAATTCCTTGCCATATAAGGCAGGCGTTGTCATGTTTACATAAACCCCTGTAAGCGCATCTTTAAAACCATTAACGGTTTCAAAATTAGCAGAAGACTCAACCTGAGTTTTTGGTTGCACATCTAGCCATTTCTTACAAGAAGAAAGGGTAACAAGGCAAAATAATACGAGTATGATTAATTTCGTTTTCATGAGTTCCTATTAAAAATTAGCATTTAATGATAGAGACATTGTTCTCGCAAAAGGATAATCTAATCCTCGCTCCGTTTTAACGGCACCTATCCTAGCGATATCGTTTAAATTCATGTTCAGACTAAGATTTGTGAGCTTTAATTTTTTGATGAAGCTTGACTTTCCAAAATCATATCCCATGTTTATAGAAGAAAATATCAATTCACTGTTATTTTGAACAAATCTTGAAGTAGGTCTCGTTACGGTTAAATCAGCGATATTTTTATATAGGCTCTGATCGCCTGGAACTTTCCATCTATCTTCTAGTACCCGAACATCTACGTTATTATTCAAGTTTGCATTTTCGACACGATTAACCAGCGTAGTGTTGTACACTTGGCCTCCAAGGCGATAACTAAATGCGAAATTCATAGTAAGTCCGTGATATCCAAAATTAGCACCAAAGGAACCATTGTATTTTGCGGTGGCATCACCCACTACAACTTGATCAGCAGCATTCCAAAGAAAGGTTTTTGAACCATCTTTTTTAACAAAGATTTCCTTACCAGTAGCAGGATCAATTCCAAGTGACGGAACTGCCCATATTGCAGATAACGATTGGCCTTCTGCAAAACGTGTTACTGGCCTACTAGTAGGTCGCCCTTCGGCAGCAGGACTTGTTCCATTAAGAATGGCATCTTGTTGTTTGTTGATTTGTTGAAGTGCTTCTGATACCTTTCTAACTTTGTTCGTATTCTGAGCAACATTTGCAAACACTGAGATGTAAGTCTGGCTTTTAGCTTTTGTATAAAGTCGTGCGTTAACATTGATTTGATATCCCTGATTTCTAGTTTCACCAACGTTAGCACGATAGCTCGCAAATCCTGCTGAAGGAGCAACAGTCTGATCAGAAATCAAGTCCTTTGTATCGTTCATATAAAAATCCAAAACAAAAGACACTCGTTTAAATAAACTTCCACTAAGTCCGATATTTTTATCTTCCACTTGTTGCCATTTTAAATCAGGATTAGCTAATGAAAGTAGTTTTAAACCAATTTCACCATTGTAAGACTGATTGGTAACGTAGGTATAGGTCGCTAAATTCTGATATGAGCTAAAGTTTTGTGTACCAGTTGTTCCTATTGTTCCTTTTAATTTAAGCTGATCGACAAACGTTACTGATTTCATGAATGGCTCACGATAGATATTCCAGCCCAAACCTGCTGACCAGAAACTACCCCAGCGTTTGTTAGCACCAAATTGAGAACTTGCATTTGCTCTGTATGAGAAGTCTGCAAGATATTTGTTATCATAAGAATAGTTGACCGCCGAGGTGATACCTATGTTTCTTGAAGTACTTTCTGTACCGCTAGCTTTGCTTCCTGGCAAGTACTGATTTCCGAAAGAAATGTCGTCCAACTTATCGTTAGGAAAACCTACAGCACTCATTCCATTGCTACTGTTTTTGTTTTGCTGCACGCTATAAAAAACGTTCGAAAACACCTGGCTTTTACCTGCAGTAAATGAGTATGCAGCTCCAAAATCAGAGCTTACACTACTGCTCTTACCGTTCATCACATCATATTGCCCACGGTTAAGGTAGTTTGGAGACGTGATAGACACACCCATATATTCTACCGCAGTTGCTGGCAAAAACCTATCTGAGTTATTATTTTGCATGGTCACTCCAACTCTGCCAGTAAACCTAAGGTTTTTCATAGCCTCGTATTCAGCGTAAAAATTCTCCGTGATGTTAGTATACTGCGACTGATCCTTAGTGTTTATCGTTGAGTTAAACATCGGATTATAAACGGTCGCACCAAAAGAGTTATACGATGGGATTATCGCTCCGCGCTCATCATAAATTTTCCAGTATGGATTCATCTGGGCATACGCCGAGAAGTTTCCATAAGGTGAATTCTTAGACTTACTTTGGTCTATTGTTAAGTTATTATTAAATGAAAAATTATTCTTTCTGTATTGTAAACTAACCGAACCAGAAATATTATCACGATCAGAACCTCTCATCACGCCAGTTATACCATTGTAATTAATACCTGCAGAATAGCGAATTGCATCATTACCTCCATCTATATAGATGTTATGCTTTTGTCCAACACCATTCTGTAACGGTTGCGATAACCAATAGGTATCAACACCACTTAGCGCTTGTTTCAATGTTGCGCTATACTGTTGAGTAAGTCCAAACTGAAGCTCTGGATATAGAGAAGTGTACTTTCCGGAAAGTAATTCTACCTGAATTTTTTCTAATGAATTGGTAAGGTGATAACTTGAAAGATCAGGGGCAGTAACGTTGATGCTAGAAGAATAAGAAATCCTAAGATTTCCAGCAACAGGTTTGATGGTTTCTACTACAACTACACCATTTCCAGCTTTCGAACCATAAATAGCTTTTGCTGTAGCATCCTTCAGTATGGTAATACTGGCTACCATATTCATTGGCAAATCATAAATGCGTTGAATTGTGGCCTCAAAACCGTCTAAGATAAATAATGGTAAATTTGGCGCATTTGGGTATGTTGCATTCAAAGTTAAATCTGGCACACTTGTAGCACCACGAACAATAACCTCAGGAATTCTGTTGGGATCAGATCCCGCTGATGAATTATCCACAATTCGAAAAGAAGGATCTAGGATGGCTAGACTTTGAAGTACGTTGATATTACCAACTCTCTTGAGCTCTTGTCCACTAAAAGTAGCCGCAGAACCTGTAAAAGTCTCAGCTTTTCTCGTAAATAGACCGTTTACAACTACATCTTTCATAGCTTGTACACTTTCCTTTAAGCTTACAGAAATACTTCCGGGACCGGTAATGGTTATTTCTTTAGGTTCAAAACCGATATAGCTAAATCTAAGCACACCACCTTTTTCCACTTGTATAGTAAAAACCCCTTTGGCGTCGGCGGCTGTTTTCGCAATTTTGGAAGATACGTTTGCATTTTGAATTGGCCCTCCTGTAGCCCCATCAGTTACTTTACCAGTGATGGTATAAATAGTGTCGGCCGCTACATGAGCTACTTCTTTTTCCTCCTCGTTTTTTACTGGGCTTTTTTTGGGAAGTTTAGTGATTACAATTCTCTTGCCTTCTTGTTTAAAGGTTAGTCCAGAGCCTGAAAGCAGTTGTGTTAATAGATCGCTAACCGTCAACTTGGTGCTCGCACTATTTTGAATCCTGATCGAAGCAACATCGTCATTCCTATAAAGAAATGTAAAAGCTGTTTGTTGTTCGATCTTTCTAAAAACACTGGTTAATGTTTCTCCATTAAGTGCGATAATTACCTCAACACGGTTAATCTCTTGGCCTTTTACTGAAGAGGCAAGTAGAACTCCGGTAGACAGTACGGTAAGAAAACTCCATAGTAAACTTATTCGCATAATTAATTTTATTTTTTGGTATTTTGGTACAGTTGGGGCAATATTTTCCCTGCATTTTGCATCTATTGCAAAAAAAGTCATAAGTTTGGTTGGTTTAGTGATAATACTTTACAGAGTTGAATAACGAACCAGCAGATATCTCTGGATATCTGACAGGCGCAGCAATAGGTTTCATACGTCCAATATGTTATCTGTTGCTGTTTCCTTTTTTATGGCGGCCTGCGATCGTTTGTTGCTAATAGGACTTCGGTTTTTTTCATGATTTGTTTGGTCTTATGGTGTACTGATTGTTTTTTTGGTCGTAAGTAAATTCTGCTCCGTTAAACTCACAAAGGGTTTGCATAAATTCGTTTAGATTTTCATCGGCAGTAAGTGATATTGTAGAATGCTTGCGTTTAAGGTCGTCGCCTAAAATTGTAATTTTCACGTTGAAGCGATTTTCTAGATGTTCACAAATGGCTGAAAACTCTAGATTATTGAGCAGGATATCCTGTTTAGTCCACGACATTTCTTGCACTGCATTTACATTAGCAAAAGTAGATTGACTAGTACGAAGCGATATGGTAACTTTTTTATTTGGCAGTAAATCTCCTATGGAACCCTCTTCTCCAGCTACATTTACCTTTCCTCTAATTACCCTTACAATAACTTCACTAGATCCTGGCTCTGCAACGATATCAAATGCTGTTCCCAGCACCGTTGTTTTGATTTTTCCGGAGTGCACCACGAAAGACTGATTGGATAAGTGACGAACATCGAAGAATGCACCTCCAGTAAGATAAACTTCTCTAGCTTTTAATCCTTTGAAACTTTTTGCAAAACTTATTTTACTTCCTTTTTTAAGAATAACCATACTGCCATCGGGTAATTGTACTAGGCTATTCGCCTTATCAACAACAGCAAGTGTTTGCAAGGATGGCTTGATTGATTCTGGGCTTATTCCCGGAAAAAATAACAGTTTTGTCATAAAAACTATCAATATACAGGCAGCTGCGACGGAGGTAATTTGCCATAATCTCCGTTTTCGGGTAACCGACTTAGATCTTATTTTCTGCCACATCTCATCTTCTACTACTTGATAGCGACTTTCAGAAAATGGAACGGAGGTCACTTTCAGTTGTTCGTTATACCAACCTTCAACTATGGATCGTTCTTTAGTAGTACAGGTTCCGTCAAGGTATCGATCCAGGAGCTGGCTCGAGAGTTTTATTTTTTCCATAAGGTGCTGGTGGTCCTCAAAATCGCAAGGAAATAAGGACCCTTTATTATAAGTCGTAATAAAGAGGCACTGGTAGTAGAAAAAAAATAAAAAAATTTATTTAATTGGAATTTTGGAGTGCATTTCCATCAGAAGTGCTGTAACTAACACGGGATTTATAGTGTTTCGAATGATTTTAAGCGCATTTCCGATTTGTTTTTTCACCGTTTTATCAGAAATCCCGAGTTCGCGCGCAATTTCAGCATGAGAAAGATGTTGGTTTCTACTCATTTCAAAAATTTTCCTCATTTTTTCGGGCAGCACTGCTACGGCCTTTTCGATTTGGATGATAAATTCCTTTTCAAGCAACTTGCCATCGGTGGCTACGGTAGAAGCTTCAGAATAATCGTACAAAGATAATAGATAGTTGTCCTTCGTATGGCCGTGCCTAATTTTATCAAGAACTCGGTATCTAACAGCTGAATATAGATATACCGAAAGTGAAAACTGTATTTCAATGGATGCGCCTTTATTGAAAAGCGATATAAATACCTCTTGGATAACATCTTTTGCATCATCCTCATCTTGCAGAATTTTATTGGAGGATATAAATAATAATGGCCAGTATCTTTTGTAAATTTCCTCATAAGCCTTCAAGTCGCCACTTTTGAAAAGGGACAGAAGATCTGTATCAGAAAATGTTTGATAAATGTGCACGTTATTTTTTGGTTACTTACAGGTTGTGGCGATTAGTACAATAATAATGATTAAATAACATTTAGCAAAGATTAGGGTTAATAAGAGTGGAGAATGGCGTTGCTATTCAATAGTACCTGACCAAAAATTAAAAGTGTCTAGCCTTTTTTCCGACCATGTTGTATTACAGCAACAAACAAAAGTGAATATCTGGGGATGGGCAACACCTGGAAACAAAGTTCAGGTAGCCGGAACGTGGGGTGAACAAGTTTCAACGGTGACTGGGAGCGACGGTAAATGGAAAGTAAAAATTTCAACCCCTGTAGCTGGTGGACCTTACAGCGACCTTATTTAACAAAGAAGGATTACCAGCTGCAACGTTCACAACAGAAAACAATAATACCATAACTAAATAACAGGCCCGCTTCCAGTTAAAAATTTTGGGTTACTCAGTTATTCTGAACGGTTTTATCATTGTCAATTCACACTTTATAAAAGGTAATAATCAAAAATAATTTTCTCTTACATCAATATCCAAGACAAGTCAAGTTTCATCCACAGGTGATGTGACGGCTTTGAAATAACAACCAACAATTAATGCTCAGACTGTCCCGGAATTTCTGGAACGCCAGGATCATCAAGAATCTGTACTGCAGTAGCATCGCCGATATTTTTTCTATCCTGCAATTGGACATACCAATACAATTGACCCCTTCTCGCCAATTTATAAATATGTAGATAATCAATTGCTTACAACAAATCTATTGCTGGTGAGACGGGGTCAATCTACTAAGGTTTATCCACCAATTTGCTCAACTCAGTTATGCAAAACTTTCTATAGAATTATTAGCTCTATTAATTAAAGGCATCAATTCAGACAGGTCATTCACTATCATGTCCGGATTTGATGTTTTCAACTGCTCGCCGGTGTGCGCTCCGGTGGTAATACCAATACTCATTCCACAACCCGCATTCTGGCCTTCCATAATATCGATTGTTGAATCACCAACCTTGATTACACTTTTGCTGTCGGTAATGTTGAAGCGCTTCATAGCAAATACAATCATATCTGGATCAGGTCTGTTGCGTGAGACATCTGTTGCAGTTACCAATGCGTCGAATTCAACCCCTTCTCTCCATCCTAATTTATCGATAATTGCACATGCTGTATTTCTATCATAACCCGTATTCAAAACTGTTAAAATTCCTTTTTCCTTAAGCTTAGAAAATAATTCGATCACGTTTGGTTGTGGTAAAATCGCTTCATTTGCATAGGCATTCGTAAGCTCAATAATAAATGCCTCATATATTTTGGAGATCAGCGTCTCATCTTCCTCACCATAAAAATTAGCCAGCAGCGAGCGAATTGCCTGTCTTTTTTCTTTTCCTGCCCCTAGTTCCAATACTTGAGATAGGTTAAGTTCAAATCCCGCATCATTGATTGCATTCAATAGCGTTTTATAGACAAGATTATCTTCATTTACAGTGGTGCCCGCCATGTCGAATACCACCATTGAAATATTTTCCATTTTCATTATCTTCATATTATTGTTCGGTGATTTAATGAATCATCGTCACCAACAATGTTTAGCGTTGCGCCATGGCCTCATTTTTCCATGCACTGATGAAGGGATTTATAAGCACCTTAATCTCCTCTTCCTGCTGGAGCACGTTGAAGAGCTGCTCGTAATCGACCTGCATCAATTCGATCACATGCGGTAGCGTGCAATATTTACCATCCCTGTATTTCTTGAGGTACCAGATAATAGCCGTTAGAAAATTGATTGGACTCTCCACAAAGAAATCTCCC
Organism: Pedobacter frigidisoli; assembly: GCF_004331675.1. Classification (GTDB taxonomy): domain Bacteria; phylum Bacteroidota; class Bacteroidia; order Sphingobacteriales; family Sphingobacteriaceae; genus Pedobacter; species Pedobacter frigidisoli. Next base: position 25,099 of record NZ_SJSN01000020.1, read on the forward strand.
TGCTTTTTGATCCAGTCCCGGTTGAGGCCCATCATGATCGTTCTACTCGCCTCCGTGGCATCGGTGATGTCGGTCATCGCAGCGGGATCCAGAGGATTACAGCGGTGGGTGCGGTTAAGGTCATCAAAATTGATCACATAAAACCTTGGCCTCACCTTATAGCGATCGATATATTTTAGCAAGGAATTATAAGCGATGACTGAGAGGTCATCATACTTAAAATCATAGATAAACATGCTAAATCCTTTCCCCATAAGCTGGTCAATCAGATGTCTAATCACAAAATAGGATTTCCCTGCTCCAGGGGTTCCAGCGACCAGCAATCCGCGGAATAAATTGATGAGATTAATCCAGCTGTCCCGCAGCTCCCCCTTATAACGATATTTGGCGGGTAGGTTTACAGAGTATTCGTTTTCCAGTAATCTTTCTTCTTGGGGAAAGGTTTCATTTTCGGTGTTGAAGATGTCCTTGGCTAGGCTTTGCTTAATTCGCCTGGATATCCATGTGCCAGAGGCGAGAATTAAAAGAAATCCAATGAGGGTCGCCAGGCAGTAAAGACTGACCACCAGGCTAAGCGACATCCTTAAATACAAAAAAAATATAGCGCTGAAATAAAGCAACGTTCCACTAGTCATGTAAACAAGGATCTGTTTGAGAGTAACATTCTCATCTTTCTTCCCCTTTACCCCTAATAGTGAAATCGCCAAAAAAACCAGCGCAAAAATCTTGGCCAGCCACCAGCCATCAAAGACTTCCAGCTTTGCAAGTTGGGCAACTATTTTATCGGTAATCTTCGAATGCCATCCCCATTGCAAGAACAGCTGAAAGAAACGGATATAGATATGCATGGCCAATAGAAAAACGCTGATTATCCTACTCAGATCGAGTATCTTCCTCAGTCCCTGTGTGTCTTCGCCCGTATTCATGTTCTCAATTTAATGTGATAAACCACCATTCCTTAACAGCCCCTTTTTCTTTTTTTTCTTTCTCTTAGGTCCCAGAGCAGCAATCGGTTCCTGCGCGGGTTTGGCAAATAAAAATTGTAATAGACTTTCTCCTTGAGATGTTTGATCATCCTGGCTCATATCTTGGGAAGCACTAAATCTTCCCTTACCTACTTCCGGAGTATGGGCCTGATGCTTATCCATCTCCGGTTCATTTCCTTCGAGGTTTTTGAGAAGCGCTTTTGCACTAAAGGCCTTACCCAGATCACTTCCATTAAAAACGCAGCGGCTGTTGTGGTCGACATAGGTTATTCCATAAATTAGCCCTTGTCCGTTTTGCCTAAATACCACGCTTATCCCTTTTTTCTCCAACGCATTTATAAAGTTTTTTTTACTTGGTGCCTCTTTTTCAAGTGTTTCTAGGATAACCTGTTTTAGCGGCTCCGCATATTGTTTTCTTTTTTCAAGATTCATCAAAAACTTTCCCTCAACCTTATGCAATACCGAATTCCCGGCAAGTGAACTGGCCTTGAAAGGAATACCGATACGTTTGCCATCAGCGTCTAAAATCGAATAGACCATCCCATTTTTCTGGAACATTACAGAATCTTCAGGTCCGCGATCCGCCACGACATTAAAGCTTTTAAGTGCTGCATTGTATTCTGCAAAGGAGGTGAACTTATAACTTCTCAAAACTGCTGTCACGACATTATAAATGGATCGTTTCGTCTCCTTTTGCCCATACAATGCCAGCTCGATATTGACTGGTACAATTTGCTGTTCCCTACCCCGCCCCTCTGCCTTTACCAGTTTGTATTCGATTTCAATCTCCTTTCTTGCTTTCTCGGATAAGGTCTTGCCGATGTTGTGCATATCAATTCGGGTAGCATCAGGATTAACATTGGTCGTCACAATATGAAGGTGCGGGTGGTTTGCATCCTCATGCTTGTAGACCAAAAAGGGCTGTTCCCCAAAACCGATTCTATCCATATAATCGGCAGCTATTTTCTGCATTTGATCAACCTCCACGTTTTCGGAACGATCAAAATTGAGCATGATGTGAACGGCATTGGTCTTTATCCTGCTATTAAGCTTGGTCAGGTGCTCAAATCTGGCCACCTTGTGCCGCAGTTCCAGTTGCTCAATGTCAAGTCCAAATCGGTTGGCAAGAATTGGGGTTGCGGTTCCCAGTGTTACCTTCGACTCATTGTAGTTAATGAGACCTCTGATACTTTTTCCGGTCAATATCCTTGCAACCATCTCATTGACATTTGGGTTACCAGTTCCAGTAACCTGTCTACTTTCCCACCCACATTTTTATATAGATCACTGGTACGCATAAAATAAAATGATCGCTGCGCCTCATTCTCAGAAGTGTGAAAGTGTTTGGTCTGCTGGTTAATGTTTATGCCAATTGACCTTAATTCCTTTCTGATTGAGGCCAGCTCCTCCATCGGTGCATTCATGGTTAAATCTCTGGTGAGCATCAGGATTTTTTCCCTTGAAAGGATATTTCTGGCAACCTCTCCTATGGACTGACAGTTGCTATTCAAATGAATTTTCTCCAGCCGTCTAAATGTTTCCTCATTGACCCTTACAATGATTGGATGGGTCAGGAGTTGCTCTGGATTCTTGGGTTTTTTCGTTGGCATAATCTTGCTTTTTAACTACCTTTAGCATTTTCGAGTTCCGAGAAAAATGCCCGACCTCAAGGGCGCAAGATTCTTTTGTGTATACAAAAGTACATCTTGCAAAACACTCGGGTGGTTAAAGTATTCCTGAAGTTGACTCACATTGTAGGTATTAACGTAGTTCCGGTCTGGGATTTTCCAACCTCTGCAATTGTTTCTCGGGTACCGAAATAGAAGTGATTATTTTTCGAAGATTAGAACGGAGTTGACAGTAGTATATGGTTGATCCTGGTTTGATTTTTTTCTGAGTATTCATAACGAAGGGTTTGAATACAAATTTCATGGAAAGGATAAAAAGTCATTGGTACTCACGAAAGTAACACCGTATTTTTAATTAAAAAAAAAGATTATAAAATAAAGAGCTAACAAAATCAATTTTGATATACTATTCTCGTTTCCTCTCTTTTTAATACACTCTTAAAAAAAAGTGTTATTTTATTAAATTCTCCTTAATGGCTTTATATGCTATCATAATCTTTATCTATTATGCGGACGCCCACTTCAAAGTAATCCTCGTTCCTAATTCAAAGGTTTACCAGGGTTCTAGGTTCGAATCGATACTGCTCTTGCTGTTAACTCTAAACTTTGGCTGCGATCAAATATCAAAAAAAATTGCTCGTATAGAGATCGGCGAATACGAGCATATCAGCATCATCAAAGATCGATTTACCCTATTAAAAATAGAAAATACAGGTGCATTTTTAAGCTTAGGGGATGAGATGCCATATATTTTCAGGCTGATCATATTAACAGGTTTGCCACTTTTATTTTTGGGCTATGGGATATACTATTTATTTGCCAAGAGAAATTTACCGGTTAGTATGCAAATTGCACTCTGCTTTTTAATTGGTGGTGGTTTTGGTAATCTTTATGATCGAATTATTCATGGTTCTGTTACCGATTTTATGCATATGGATTTTTATTTCTTCCAAACTGGCGTTTTTAATTTTGCCGATATCTCGATCATGATTGGGGTGGGAATTCTTTTAATTCAATCGTTGAGCAGTAAAATAACAAAGGATGAGATTGAAGTGAAAGAGGAATAGCTTAATATATCTATTTTTGCCTATTGATTAAAAATGATAACAGCTATTGTAATATTCTGCCGGATTTATATATTTGTTGACCATGCCAAACAAATTTCTCGCTCTCTTATTTGCTGCTTTTTTCGTTGCTAACGTTAAGGTAGTTAAAGCTAGTATTATCGAAATTGATAGTAATATTATTATTTTATCTGCAACTAATACCGTTAGTTTCAATAAGGATAAACAGACTGGAAAAGTTATTATAAACGAACGAAGCCAGGTTAAGTACAAAAATAATCAAGCTACCATTTTACCGATTACCGAATTTTACGATGATCATTCAAAAATCGTATCAATATCTTGTAAGCTAAATAATAAAACAGTTAAAGATTTTGAGCCAACTGATACATATTATAGCAATAAAGGTATTTTTCATTCCGATCAACGCATAAAATATTATCCACTACAAGTTCCTGCAAATAGTATCATAGAAGTGAATATCGAAAAAAATACCTTCGATCCTATTTACTTTAATACCATTTATTTTAGTGAATCATATCCGGTAACATCCAAAGAAATTATTACGAAGATTCCTAGATGGATGAATGTATTCATGAAAGAAATAAATTTCAAAGGATATCAAATTTCAAAAAGCAACGCCTATAATGAGAAGGAAGAATATGATATTACAACTTATAAATGTTTAAATGTTCCTGCTGTGATGACCGAAGATTACAGCCCGGGCCAAAGTTATATTTATCCTCACTTACTTGCATTGGCAAATGAAGATAATAAAGTAGCCTCTTCAATTTATTTTAAGTCAACACAAGAGCAATATAATTGGTATGTAAACTTAATATCGCAACTAAATAAAGATATAGATCCAGTAATATCAGCGCAAGCCAAAGAGATTGTAAAAGATAAAACAAACGATATTGATAAAATAAAGGCAGTTTATTATTGGGTTCAGGAAAACGTGAGGTATATCGCCTTCGAAGATGGTATAGCAGGTTTTAAACCTGACTCTGCGCCTGAAGTGCTTAGAAAAAAATATGGCGATTGTAAAGGAATGGCCAATTTAACCAAAACCCTACTTAAATCTTTAGGTTATGATGCAAGACTTTGTTGGCTAGGTACAAATCATATTGTTTACGATTATTTAACCCCATCGTTAGCAGTAGATAACCACATGATTTGTGCTGTAATGATCAATAATAAAACTTATTTTTTAGATACTACTGAAACTTTTTTGGGTTTTGGGGAGTATGCCGAAAGAATTCAAGGCAGACAGGTATTGATCGAAAATGGTGATCATTATATGTTATCGAACGTACCAGCTACTACAAATGATATGAATGCTGATGTAGTGAAGAAGAAATTGATTATTCAAGATAAAAACCTTTCGGGCAAAGTCACTCATTCTTGGAAAGGTGAATATAAAGAATACTTATTAAGCAGCCTTTATGCCAATAAAAAAGAAGATTTGGGAAATAATTTCAATCATATTCTAAGTAATAATAACTCGAATTATGAAATTAAAGAGCTAAGTAATTCGCCTTTTAATATGTACGATGCAGATATTACTGCAACTTATAATCTGCTTTTTAAAAATAGCGTAGATGTTTTCGATAAATCTTTTTATTTGAGTTTAGATAACGATAAGGAATATGAAAACTTTGTAATTGATACAGTTACGAGAACACACGATTTATGGTTGCCATTTAAAGTTAACATCATTAAAGAAATTGAATTGACCGTGCCATCTAATTATGTTGTGAGTAGTAAGCCAGAAAATCTTAGCATTAAAAACGAAAACTACTTTTTTGCAATAAGTTACGATGTAGTCGACGATAAAATTATTTATAAAAAAGCCATCAAAATTTTTAACACCAAAATACCTAAGACCGTATTTTCTACTTGGAATGCTGACATCAGGAAACTAACTCAAAATTATTCAGAAACAATCACCTTAAAACCAAAATTATAAGAATGAAAATAAATTTTACGCTACTCTTTATCCTAATTTTTCCAATTATATTATTTGCTCAAAAGCAAGCAACATACAATCAGAAGGCTGAAGAAATAAAGAAAAATGTTTGGGATAAGCAAAATCCAATGTTTGAGGCGAATACTGTGCCTGAGAAGTATAGTAATGAAAGTGCGGTAGTTTTAGCTCGAAGTTTTGATATGCAAAGAACAGCCGGTGGGAAGTTTAAATTTATGATTATTACGGCTGCAAGTATAACCGAAATTAATAAATCAACTACCTGGAGAGAAAAGATTAAAATTAACGATAAAGCCGCACTCGAAAGATATTCTACACTCGAGTACGATAAAATTATTGATAAAACGACATCCTTTTTATTAGTTAATGTTAAAGATAAAAAGGAAGTTTTTGTTGGGGTTAAAATTATTAAACCTAATGGTAAAGAAGTAATCGTAAATACCAGTGAAGAAGTGATTTTAGCCAATAGTAAAAACAAGGATAAATCAGGCAAGTTGGCCATCCCTGATTTGCAGGTTGGTGATATTATCGATTATTACATTAGCACTGTTCAAATTAAGCAAGGAAGCGATGATGAATCAGAAAATAGATATACCTTTCTGTTAGCCGATGAATACCCAATCTTAAGTTACAGTTATAAATTTCAGTATGGGAAAAAAATTAACGTATTTAATATGAGTACTAATGGAGCGCCAGAAGCAGAGGTATCCACTAATGAAGCTAATGACCAGATCTTTATTTATGCTGGTAAAAATGTTCCGAAATATGTAAATGAAATCTGGAGTTCTCCTTATCGCGAATTACCATATTTCTGCATTTCAAGCTATTTCCGAACCAAATACGATCAGATGACGATTCCAGGTGTAAATCCATTATCGAAATTAGATAGGGACAAAAAAATTTCTCGCTTAAATAATTATCTCGAAGATTTTAAGGCAAGCTTTTTTAATCGATTTATACAGAAAAATGATTTCATAAAGGATCATACTGAAGATTATTTTAAAACAAACAAAGCATACAAAAATGCCCCTTTGGATAGCATTTTAAAAGTGCTTTATAATAACTGGAAATATTCTACTTTTTCTTACTACAGTTTAACGGAATTTGATATAAATGAAATGAACTATCGAACCGCCAATTCTAAGCTAAGTACGCAGAAAATGTGTAAAACTTTATGCGATATGGAAATCCCGCATAATATACTTGTCGTTAGCTCCAGATTTTCGAACTCCCTGGATGATGTTTTTGAAGAGAATGATTTTAAAACATTGATCAGAGTAAATGGACCAAAGTCAGTTTATTTATGTTTTGATCGGATTAATTTGGGATTAAATGAAATCCCGGTTGATTTTCAAGGCGAAAAGGCAGTCGTCTTATCACCTCGCAAAAGGGGAGATTATAATTATGTGTTTACCCAATCAACGTCAACAATCCCAGTAACAACTTTTAACGATAATGTATTAGCAGAGCGTTTAAAAGTAGATTTTTCGAAAGATAATATGCAAGTTTTAACCATTAACAGAAATGTAAACGAAATTGGCTTGATGAAACTTTCTGATCAATTGAATCTTTGTTATGTTGAAGATATAGATAAAGAAATTACCTTGGCAACCTTTAACGAAGACTTAAAAAAACGTAGTACCGACAGGAAGTACTACAATGCTGTTCAAGCAGCATTCGATAACGGACGAAAAGATATAAAGAAACATTTTATCTCGGAAATTACCGATCAATATGAGCAAGAGCCGAAGGATTTAATTAACTTCAAAGTAAATAGTAGCGGTATTTTAACTTCCAAATTGGAGCATGAGAGTAGTTTTACAATGGAAAATTTTGTAAAAAAAGCTGGGGGTAATTATATTCTTGAAGTAGGTAAACTTATAGGAAAAGTCTCAAAGGTAGAGGCCGATAAAAAAATCAGGCAAACCAATATTTATATGCCAGCTGCAAGATCATTGAGTTATGATATAAAGGTTAATGTTCCCGCGGGATACAAATTTACCGGAATAGAAGCTTTAAATACTAATATTACAAATACCTCTGGCTCATTTAATGCAACGGCTAAAATAGATGGAGCTGATTTAATTTTAAATGTTAAAAGAATTTATAATGTTGCTTATTTAGATAAAAAAGCTTGGCCAGAAGTGAGCGACCTGATAGATGCAGCAGGAAACTTTTTTGAGCAAAAAGTGTTATTAGAGAAATTAAATTAAACTAAAAAATTAAGAATTTACAAACAAAATGTAATCGTGAAAAGAAATCAACAGCCGTATGGCAAGGTTCTATTAAAGAGGGTAGTGGTAAGTTAACTACGTAGACAAACCACAACCCGTTGATCCCATACCGCCATCAAATAAATTGGAGTTAATTCATTAATTATCTTACGATTATATATTTGGCAGAATGGGGTCAACTGGATTGGATTTTCCAAGTAATATAGCGTAGTTAGTTATCACTCACTATTTCCTATAAGCTTTCTTTTTCCGATATTGCTCCTCAACCTTGTTTCTAATCACTTTCTCGAAATTTACTACGGCTTCGCAATGTTCATACAGAGTCGATTTTCCGCCAATTAACCTTACAGTGATTCACAAGTTGTAAGTGACCTTTGACATATTAAAATATGACTTTGATTTATAGCAAATACACGTCAAGATCGAATGGATCAAATTATATGTTAATTAGATAATATTTATATATCAGAAAGATTGATTTTCTAGGTATCGATCATTGCCTACAAATTTCAGTTCGAAAATTGTCTATGGACCATCCTTTAAGTTTTGAAATAGTTTGCAACTTTCGCCAATTTCTGCAAATCAGAGAAGAAAAATTTCGAGATTTGCTCAGTAACCGCTCCTTACTTTTGTAATATTTTGCAATTCCCAAAACTATGTGTGAACAACCGAAACCATTCTTGTTAAAACTTTAGATAGCCCTAAAGTAAGTGCTAGGAAGTTTATTTTTCCTCAACCAAATTTATCTTATATCTACATGACATGAGAAAAAAAGCCGAAATCCCAGAAATCAGAAACAAAGACTTGCTTGCCGTTATATTGGACCTATCACGAAAGATAGATGACATCCACCGGCTACATTTTTCGGAACAGCAGTTAAAAAATCGGAAAAATCAGAAACAAAGGTTTCTTGCAGAAATCTTGACAAGCCCTGCAAGAAACTCAAACAGGCGTTAGATAGCTGGAATGGCTTTATCCGACCTCACAAATTTTAGCAGTTCCTTTAAATAGGTTTCCGTTTCGGAGAGACTACCATGCCTGTTGGCCGAGCAAATCTCCGCGAGCGTCCATCCTGCACGAAACTTCCTCACGTTAGATAAATGTTTAAAAGAATAGAGTGTATAGTTTTTATCCGTCAACCCAGTTGCCACCAGACATTTCTTAAACCTGTTGTAAGCATAATTTTCCGAACACATTTGGTGAGATAAATGTTCGTGCAGAACCTAGCAGAAAGCATTCCTTGTCGAACTTTTCTATCTGCAATTTCTCCAGTTCTGATCTTAAACTCACATCAATATTTACAGGGATTGATTTTTTATTTTTTGAAACAACACCGGGAATTGTAATTGTATTTTCTTCCAAGTCAATATACTTTAGTTGCAGAAACCTGAGTTCTTTCGGTCTAATACAAGTGTAATAGATCATCCGCACAAACAGCTGGCAATATTTATCATGATTATCGAGCCAATCCATGATAACCTTAAAATCCCGTTCCGTAAAAACCTGATGGGACTGGGTTGGCATTTTTTTTCGCGTCTCGCAGTCGGTTACCGGATTCTGAGGAATATATTTATTAACTTTTAAGTACCTAAAAAAATTATTAAGCCCAATCCTGCAATTATTATAGGTCACCCCTGCCCACTTGTCTTCCCTTTCCTTGAAGTTCAGAAAGTCCGTGATCTCAAAGTCACTGATGGTGCTGACCTTTTTGGCTCCACCATGGTACTTGATAAAGGAGTTGACCGTTGACCGATAGGTACTGATTGACTTTGGCCTGGTCCCCTTTGCCTTGTGGTAGGACTCGAATAGCATCAGTGCCTCGCTAAGATCGATTCCAATGAGTTCCTTTTTGAGCCGTGCGTTGGCATGGTCATCCAATGGGTTCCAGCCACTTTCCAGGGCAATTTTGTATGCCTCGCACAGATTGTTGAAATTCCTGAGCTTTTGCCTTGGATCCTTTATCCTGTTGAGCTTCCTTGTCACCCTGATCCGCTCCATACGCTCTTCGGTTGCATTATGGAAAAAGAACTCAATATACCAACTTTGTTTGGCAACCTCTTTTTCCATCGAGCTCCCTGCGGGAACCTTGTTTATCGCCCTTCCCTTTACCACACGGGGAACAGTATATGGCAGTACCGGAATTTCCATAAAACCAAAACTAGTCCGGCGGAGATTTTTTTCCTGGGACTTACCTTCGGGATACCCAAGGTTTTCCTGACTTTTTATAGAAGATTTTTCACTTTTTCGCCGGGCCGGACGGGACAAATTCTGGGCTCCCGGGGCGTTTAGTGGCAGACTTATGTCAGAGTTATGAGGTAAAAAAACATCTAAATCCTTGATTTTCAAGGATTTAGAGTTACCTGTGGAGAATATCGGATTCGAACCGATCACCTCTTCACTGCCAGCGAAGCGCTCTAGCCAAATGAGCTAATCCCCCTATTTTTGAATGATCAATGATCAAATTTTCAATGATCAATGATCAAATTTTCAATGATCAATGATCAAATTTCAATTTTCAATAATCAAAGTCCAATCATCAGAACTGAAGCTCAATAATCAAAACCAAGCATCCTGCTTGTGCAGCAAAAATAGCAAATACTTTTTCTAAAGCAAATGATTATTAATCTTTCAGTTTAAAAGCAAACAAAGCCATTATACTAATTACAGCCATTGCTGATGATGATGGATGATTAATAAATAAGAAAAGTACAAATGTTGCTATCAATAACATACCGAAAAACATGAGTGCTTTGGTAAATGAGCCCATGTAAAACATGGCTACAATCGCTAAAAGATATATAGGAATGATAACAATGGCTAGAAACATTGGCCTAAGTTAAATCCCTAATATTAAGCGCTGGTTAACCAGAAATTAACTCCTGCGTTTTATGGCTCAGCAATTCCTGATATTCATTAACGAATTGCGAAACATGATAACCATCCATTAAGGCATGATTTACGTGAATGGAAACCGCCATGATTTTCATGCCATTTTCTTCCCTCACCCTACCGAAAGATATTTTCGGACAACTATCATTATGTGAGAAGTTTCGGGCGTGCGATATCGATTTAAAATTCAACCAAGGTAATGCAGAAAAATGAATTACGTTTTCTCCCGATGATGATGGAATTAATCCGGTAGTGGTTTCCACGCTTTCAATTTCTTTTAAGGCCTCAATTCTAAAATCCTCAAAGTTTTCATGAAAATCCATATAACTGAAACCGAAAGTTCCGTTGGGGCGGTTAATGGTTGCAGAGGCATGGACCTGATCGTATTTCCAAACCTCACCATCGATAATTCTATAGCCAAATGGCTCCACTCGATTTGCTGCCAAAAGCGATTTATGTAGGTAAAGTAAGAAGAATGAAACTCCTTTCTCTTTTGCTTCTTCGTAAGTTGAAGTGCAATCTACATCTACCGTTACACCGAAGAAAGGTTCTTCGAAAGTGCTAAAAAATTTAAAATGATCTTTTCTGATCCAAGTGTTTATATCTAATTTTTCTCTCATTCAATTAATTTTGGTAAAATATCAGCTAGATTTTCCATCTGATAAAAGTTAGGATGTTCTATAGTATGATCGATTCTTTCATGAATCCAAGTGGTGTGGAATGGAATATGAACAGCATGTCCGCCAATCGCTAAAACGGGCAACACATCCGATTTCAAGGAATTTCCGAGCATCAAAAATTCCTCAGGTTTGCAATCTAAATGTTTAATCAGTTTCTGATAGTCGCGTTCTTGTTTATCGCTCATTATTTCGATGTGGTGGAAATAATGATCTAGTCCGGATTTTGTGAGTTTGCGTTGTTGATCTAATAAATCGCCTTTTGTAGCTACAATCAATTTATATTTTCCGTGTAAGGCTTTCAAAACCTCTTCTACCCCATCGAGCAATTCGATTGGCTTATTGAGCATTTCCTGTCCGAGTTGAATGGCACTGTTGATTACCTCTGGATTTACTTTCCCCTCGGTAATTCTTAAAACCGTTTCAATCATGCTCAACATAAAACCCTTAATGCCATAACCATAAAGCGGCAAGTTGGCGATCTCTGTTTTCAATAACTCGGCAACAATACTGTGGTGAGGCATAAAATCTCCGAGCAAGCAGGCAAACTTCTCCTCTGTTTCGCGGAAGTAAGGTTCATTAACCCAAAGTGTATCGTCGGCGTCGAATGCGATTACGGTAATTTGATTGTTCATTGTTATGCATTACTTTTAATGCGACAAATGTAAACCAACCTGAACAGTTAAGAAAGGACAATTGTCCCGATTGAAAATATGTTACGAACAAACCTCACCTTTTTATCTTTTATTGAACGCCTTTGCGAAACAAATAATGAATCGAACATTACGCTAAGAACTTTCGCTGCAGGATTTCGATTTGTAAAACAAGGTGAAAAAATCAGAAATATTTACATCATAAAAGATGGCATTTCTAAGTGCTTTATCTCTGAAGAGAACGGCAAGGATTTTATCATCGAGTTTTTAGGAAAAGGTGAGGTTGTGGGCGAACTAGAGGTCATTAAAAAGATCGATTGCCTATGTAATGTTGCTACCATTAGTGAAGTTACGGCGTTTGTTATCCCTGATCATATCTTTATGGCACTAACGGAGAAAAACAGCGAATTCACCAGACTCTTACTCCAAGAGTTATCTACCCGAATAATACAAACCAGTTCCAGGGCATCTTTCCAACAATTATACACCTTGGAATATGGGCTGTTAAAATTATTGAAGCTGCAAAGCGATGAACAAATATCCATATCCAAGGAAGACATGGCTGCCTATCTGGGCATTTCAGTAAGAAGTTTTAATAGGACCTTGCAACAAATTAAAGCTAAAAACCAAGATCAATCCTTAATCATTTTATTGGAAAGACTAGGATAAATTAACTTACTAACCGCAAGCTAAAATTTTAATGGTTTGGAAAGCAGGTTCCTGTTTATATTGGTTTCGATAGTCCCGCTTGCTCCAATTCCCGATGAAAAATCGGGCGCTTTCCGTGCCATCGGGCTTAAGAACTAAGCTTACTGCTTTTGGGTTAAAGTTCAACTAGGTGGTGGATTTTTCAAGAACTGGTTGATAGTCATCCCGATGAATACCTGCATCTTGCTCATATTCATCGGACGACTAATTGCGCAATCCTCTCCAGCTTTGAAAAGCAGACCTCTGTTAAATAAACCTGACAAAAGTGGCAGCCTCCGAGTTAGCATCTGACTATATTTTTTTATCAGAAACGCTTCTGGTTGCGCAGGTTTCTATCGGAGCTACAGCGATTGGCAAGGCTGAAGCCTCCGATAAATCGATAAGATTCGTTTCCAAAATAAAAACATTAGAGGTTTTCCAACGTTCATCCCCTGGAAAACTTCGCAAGTATATCCGAACATTTGAAACATTAATTTGTTAAGGAATTATGCCCGATATCCTAATCATTAATGGTAGCGCCAGATTAAATGGAGATACTCAAAAATTCATCAATAAATTAACTGAGGGCATAGCGTGCGACCATCTGATTTTACTTGAACATTATTTTCTTCCCTACAATTACGATAATCAATATCCGCAGGAAGATCAGTTCGAAACCTTTGCAAAGGAGATTCTCTTTCATAAGCATATCATTTTTGCCACACCGGTTTATTGGTATTCAATGAGTGGACGCATGAAAAATCTATTCGATCGCCTAACAGATTGGGTTACTACGAATAAGGATGTTGGCCGTAATCTAAAAGGCAAAACCATGAAATTGATTGCCGTAGGCACAGATGGCGAACTACCAGATGGTTTTATAACACCCTTTTCGATGACGGCAAATTATATGGAAATGATTTTTAAAGGCCACCAGTATTTTAACTCCAACGATGCAATATCTGAAGAGGAACTTGCAGAAATAAAAAAATCTTTCTTTAGTTTTATATCAGAATAAGATTTACATTTTAAACAATACACCAAATTAATTTAAAAGCATTAAACATGAATGTAGAAGACGTTTTTAAGAACAATGAAAAATGGATATCGGATAAGTTAGCGTTAAATCCAGAATATTTTACGGAACTGGCAAAAGGACAAACGCCTGAATTTTTGTATATCGGATGTTCTGATAGCCGCGTAACGGCAGAGGATTTGATGGGCATACAACCTGGTCAGGCATTTGTTCACCGCAATGTAGCCAACTTGGTCAACAACGTGGATTTAAATGTAATGACTGTTTTAAATTATTCAGTTCGCCACTTAAAAGTAAACCATGTGGTGGTTTGTGGCCATTATAATTGTGGTGGTGTAAAAGCCGCAATGCAGCCAGCAGACATGGGTATTCTAAATCCTTGGTTAAGAAACATTCGCGATGTATATCGAATTCATAAAGATGAGCTTAATGCCATTGAGGATGAGGGCAAACGCTACGACAGACTAGTGGAACTTAACGTTCAAGAGCAATGTGTAAACCTACTCAAGACCGCAGCTGTGCAAGAAGCCATTACACAACGAGGCTTAACTGTTCATGGTTGGGTTTTCGATATTCGCACAGGGAAATTAATTGATTTAAAAATTGATTTCGATGGAATACTAAAAGACATTAAAGAGATTTATAATCTTTATTAGTCGGAAGTCTGGGACTGGAGAAAGAAATCGAGGTCGAATGTTAGCAGCTGCAAGACTGTGAGCAGAAAAGAACGAATATTCAATCTAGACAACTAAGTGTGAACGGTCGTCACCCTGAACTTGATTTAAGGCCTTGATGGACTAGCGAAAAAATAAAAGGCCGGTGTCCGCATTTTGGATTTACCAACCCAAAATGCCGACATCGGCCATTCGGACTCTGGACTCCAGACATAGGACTACGGACTAAATTAACGTCCCATCCAGCCGCCATCTACGGTTAAAATAGTTCCATGAACGTAATCGCTTGCCGAAGAGGCTAGGAACAAAGTCGGTCCTTTAAAATCTTCGGGTGTTCCCCATCTTCCAGCAGGTATACGCGATAAGATCGAAGTACTTCTATCTTGATCTTCGCGTAGTGCAGAAGTATTATCTGTAGCAATATAACCTGGAGCAATTGCATTTACATTTACCCCTTTTGATGCCCATTCGTTGGCAAAAGCTTTTGTTAACGAACCGATTGCGCCTTTACTTGCTGCATACCCAGGCACTGTTATTCCACCTTGAAAAGTTAATAATGAAGCTGTGAAAATAACTTTGCCACTTCCTCTAACAATCATCTCGCGTCCGATTTCTCGAGTTAAAATAAAAGGAGCGGTTTGGTTAACTGCAATTACCTCGTCCCACATCTCATCAGGATGTTCGGCAATTGGCTTACGTAGAATAGTCCCAGCGTTGTTAACTAAAATATCAATAACAGGATGATCTTGCTTTACTTTTGCGGCAAAGGCCAAAGTATCCTCGCGTTTACCGAAATCGCATTGATAAGCGTAAAATTTTCTTCCTATGGCCAAGACTTCTTTTTCTATTGAACTTCTTTCAAGCTCCAAACTTGCCGAAACGCCAATAATATCGGCGCCAGCTTCAGCCAGTGCCAATGCCATGGCTTTACCAATTCCCCTTTTACAACCCGTAACTAATGCAGTTTTACCTGCCAAATCGAATATATTTGATGACATTTTATCTAAATTTTATGTGGTTCTTATTTCACGCTTACTTTTAGTGGTGATTTCAATTCATTTTGAAACTTTTGCAGGTAGTTAAACCACTCGTTTTCATTTGTAATTTCTCCTGCCTTATTCCAAGCGGCTCCTGCGTAATAAACGTAGGGAACATTGTTTTTAACTTCTGTTGTTCCGATAATCTGCTTCGCCTGAATAGCCGTTAATTTTAAGGGATTTATGGTAACCGCACCAACGCCAGTGATTCCATCTTCCCCATGAACCGGTTCCCAATAACCCAAAACTCCATTCTTATTCAATAAAAGTTTCTTTTCATTTTCATCCCTGGTTGCTAAACCTATTGCTACAGGCAAACGATTGGTGGGCGCAGCAAAATGATATAAATGCTCAATTCTGTTGAGTTGGGTACCTGCATCAATAGAAATTGTTTTGGTCACATTTACCTTGATTCCAGCGGCATTCCATTCATTGTAACTGAGTTGGAAGGTAGATCTTAGTGGTCCATTATCTAAGACTCTTGAGCTTTTATAATTTCCTGAATAACGAATACTATCCTTAACATAGGGTGCCATTCCACCAGCACCCAGAGTAAAACCTACGCTATAGTAATCTAAGCCATCTCCATGATCTTTGTGGTAATCGTTCTTTTTATAACGATCATTTACCACAAGTTTCGAAGTATTCTTAACCCAAACATCAATACCGTAAGCATCCTCGGAGGTTTTCTCTAAAGCCTTTCCATACATTCTAAAGGCAACTTTATCATTTTCCCAGGCAAAGTCATCCTTACGTTCAGGCACATATCTGGCAAAGGTTTTTGCCGCAAGGGGCTTAGCCTTGGATGCGAAAATCATCAACTTTAAACTTCCGTTGGCTTTAACAGAGATCTGCAACAATAAATTTTGTACTTTTTTTTCCCCTTTATATTCTAGCTGATAAGGAATCTCTTTCTCCGTAGATTTATCCATGACCAAAAACTTTGCCGTATCGATTTTTGGATCGGCAATCAGAATCTTTACCCAGGGAATAGAAACCAATACGTCCTTTCTTTCAATTGAAGAATTATTTGTAACGGAAATTATTGGGTATTTCGCTTGTCCGAACAAATGTCCAAGTGCTAATAGTACCAAGAAAATACTGCTTAAGAATTTTTTCATGAATCGATTTTGAGGTTAAAGGCTAGGACTAAAATAAAGTTTATTTAATTACGTTATTTCAATTCGGTAATCGCACAGTGATCCATATCGCCATAATCCAAGTTCTCACCAGCCATACCCCAAATAAAGGTATAATTGCTGGTTCCAGCGCCCGAATGAATTGACCAGTTTGGTGAAATCACTGCCTGATCATTTTGCATCCAAATATGGCGTGTTTCTTGTGGTTGTCCCATAAAATGGCAAACACTTTGTCCTTGTGGAACTTCAAAATAAAAGTATGCCTCCATCCTTCTATCATGTGTATGTGCTGGCATCGTATTCCAAACACTTCCCGATTTCAATTCAGTCATGCCCATTTGTAACTGGCAAGTTGGCAATACACTGTTTACCAAAAGTTTATTGATAATTCTGTGATTTGCCGTTTCAGGTGTACCAAGTTCTACAATTTCAGCATCAGCCTTGCTTACTTGTTTAGTTGGATAAGTATGATGTGCAGGTGCTGAGTTGAGGTATAATTTGGCAGGTTGAGCTGCATCAGCAGATTCGAAAGTTACCTCTTTGGTTCCCTTTCCAATGTATAAGGCTTCCTTATAATCCAGCTCAAAAGTTTCTCCATCCGCAGTAACAACTGCTTTCCCACCAACATTAATCATTCCTAATTCCCTGCGTTCTAAAAAGTAGGTTGCTTTTAAATCATCAAGGTTTGGCAACGCCAATCTTCCATTTACAGGCATTGCGCCACCGACAATATATCGATCAAAATGAGATAAAGTTAAATTGACTTGATTGACCTCAAAAACGTTTTCGATTAAAAAATTTTCCCGCAAAGATGCGGTGTCCATTTGTTTAACTTCTTTTGGGCTTTGAGCGTAACGGCTTTCGAATTTATTCATTGCTTAAAATTTGAGATGTGAATAAGGTTGATCAATCAATCCTTATTCGCAAATATATTTATACCGTACTTAATATTGGAATGAAAAGTCAACTTAATTGGAGATTAACGCCAAAGTCAAAATTTAAGGACCTTTTCCGAATGATTGTCCTCTCCAGCAGCCATCGCTCCAAAAGAGATTGTGCAGGCTAGAGGTACCATTTTTTATATCTTGCCAAAGCTTCCAAATAATAATAATCTGCATAAACCAAGGGAACATCAATTTCACTATTTAAAGGATATGCACCTGTACTGTGCATCAATAAAAAGCCACCATTTTCTCCTAGTTTAGCACGATAAGTGTCGCTAGCCAACGAATAAATCATCGTTTCTGCAGCAGATTTAAATTCGATCTTCTCTTTGTCGTTTGTATATTGTGCAAGTTCCAACAATGCAGAAGCCATAATGGCACCAGCAGATGCATCCCGTTTAGCAAAAGGGATACCTTGAGCATCAAAGTCCCAGAAAGGTATTTTATCAGCAGGTAAATTCGGATGATTCAAGATAAAATGCGCAATTCCCTTTGCCTGTCTCAAATAACTTGCATCTTTTGTAAAACGGAACATCATAGTATAACCATATAGGGCCCATGCCTGTCCCCGAGCCCAGGCAGAACAATCGGCGGCTCCCTGCCATGTCGCCTTTCTTTTTACTGCTCCATTCTCAGCATCGTAATCGATCACATGAAAAGAGCTAAAATCTGGGCGGAAATGATTTTTCAATGTGGTATTGGAATGGATGATAGCCATTTCCTTAAATTTTTTATCACCTCCGTTATCGGTAGCCCAATTCAGCATTTCCAGGTTCATCATATTATCAATGATTACCGGGTAGTCCCAATATTTACTTTTGTTCCAGGATTGAATGGCCTTGACATTGGCATGATAACGTGTAGACAGCGATTCGGCAGAACGTTGAATAATGGCTTTGTATTCTGGTTTGCTTGTCAGGCGGTAAGCGTTCCCAAAACTGCAGTACATCATAAAACCTAAATCATGGTTTCCTGTGAAAGTTTGGTTTGGCTCAATCACCTTTAAGGCATTTTCTGCCTCCTTTTTAATCGATTCATTTTTAGTCTGCTCAAAAATGTACCACAAACTTCCAGCGTAAAATCCGCTGCACCACCACTGAATATCGTAGTTAACGTGTTTTCCGTTTTGATAGGTTTGCGGGGTTTTTCCTGTGGGTATGCCTTTGGCCAAAAATTTATATTGATCGCCCGCAAAGTTAAATTCGTCCTTGATTAATTGAGCCATTGGCTTTCGCTCAGTATTTTGAGCAAATGAAACTGCACTCAAAAACACTAAAAATGCGGTTATCAGATTGTTTTTCTTCATTGTGTATCAGTATTATTTTATTTCTAATGATTAATTATTCAGGTTAAAGCTCTTGGTAGATCCGGCCATTGATCCAAGGGGAAGCTTACAGATCAAGGTTTTCTCTCGATCGGGCTTTGGTAGCTTGATTTTTACCTTGATGACCGGTATTTCCTGAGTAGGATCAGCGATATACAAAATGGGGCGCTCCGCATTTAAGTCCTTAATATGAACCAAACAAGGTTGATCAACCTTAATGATGACACCACCACTATTGAACTCACCGGCTTTATAAAAAACAATCTGCAAGATATTTAATCCAGCATGTTTGACTGCTTGAATTTCACTAGTGTTTTTTACGATCTTGATCATAGCCCTTTCTTTTTCAATCAGGTCTTGATCTCCGATTCCCGGCATGACGATGTAGGCATAGCTTGCATCCTGAGGTTTAACGCCATGATCAAACCAAGCCTTAAAGACCTTTGCAGACACCTCATCCTTATTTTGAAAATGATTGATACGATACCAATTACCCTTTTGAAGCTGATTGCTGGATCGGATATTGCCGCCCGATGGAAAAAAATAACCAATACTGTCATGTAGTATCCACGATTTTTGATCCGCAACATTAATTCGACCCCTCAGCCAAGATTGGTTAATGGTGGTGGTGATGTGCTCGGGTGAGTTACTTTGTATCCCCGCACCTAGGCAAACTACCTCCTTATCCAAAAAGAACCAGGCTTTTTTTGCCTTTACACTATCATAATCTAGATCATAGGCCGAAACGCCATAAACTCCATCACTTACCCCACCTACAAATTTTGTTGTACCAGAGATTCCCCAATCCTTTTCAATTGTTGCTCCATCATCATTCATATAATCACGGCTGGTTGTGCCGGGAATCTTATCCCACTCCCAGATAGGCATGATGTTGGCATATTCTGATCCGCTACGCTGAATGTTGGTAGCTCCATCCGCTAAAAATTTACCCAAGATATTTTCATTATTTCCCCTTTCCGTCCTAAGAGTCCTTATGGAGGATGATTGAACGCTAAAGGTATATCTAGGACGCACATGCAAGGTGTAGCTGCTCTTCCAGTATTGTTGATGAAAAGGATTAATTTTATAGCCTGCTGGTTTATTGCCGGATGTCCTCAAGGATGCAGCCTCCCAAAGTTCCGAATTTTCTGGATTGAACAATTTAATTTTCTGCACGATGCCAGAGACCCAGGCACCTAATGAGTCCTTACGGCTGATCCCCCGTCCACGCACATTAAAATCATAAAAATCGCCTCGAATAGTTTGCAGAAAAGTACGTTTAAGGTAATCCACCAAAATGATTGTTTTGTCCTTTGGCAAGGCGTATTTCGTATCCCTTAGGTAAAAAGCCGCGTCAATGGAGTTGCTGATAAAAACTCTTCCGTAACTTGCAATAGCTTGTTGTTTGCCATGCTGATAATAACTTCCATCTATCTGAACGCCCTCTTTACCATCAACCGAAATTGGTTCGTATAAATATTTTGCGGCAGAATCAAGGGTGTTTTTATCTTGGGTTAGACAGGCTCGATACAGGTAATGCAAAGCTTCATCAGATGTATTGGCCCCATCGCCTACCCTTAATTTTATAATCATCCTGCGGATCAAGCCCTTTTCCAGATCAGCAGGTAAAAGCCTTGGGGCTTTTCGCATCAAGATCAAGGTCTGACCTATAGCCTGAGGGTAAAAGATATCGTTATACCACCAGTTTTTGTTCTTGGGATCTTGATCGAGCCAATTTTGTAATGACCTAACTATTGCATCATATATCTGCGTATCTCCATAATATGCATTGGATGGACGGATGTAAGCACTTGCCATATCCTTTATCCTTCTTAAAGGATCGTATTGGGCATTGCCATAATCGATATCACTCCAACTTCCATCTGTTTGTAACTTCGCAAGCTCGCTGACAATTTTCTTGGTGAGTACAGCATCATTGATCCCTATTTGTTGATCGGCTGTAATCCTGCCTTGAATAATGGCAAAGGGCTGATTTTGCGCCATCGCAGAAAAACTGATCAAAAAAGCAAAATAAAGTAAACAGGTTTTTGGTACTAACATGATATTTACTGATCTATTTATAAATCCTGACATAATCAACAAGGAAAGTTATTGGTAAAATATCTGGATCCAATCTGCCGCCTAAGGTTCCAACCCTTCCCAGGGCCAAATTAAGTAGGAGGTAAAATTTGCTACTAAAGATTTTTTGTGCATTTTTATCTGCATCAGCGATATTAAATTCAAAATACTTGATATTATCGTAGCTCATGGTCATCTTTTTTTTATCCCATTCGAAAGTGTAATTATGAAAGTCGTCATACGGCTTACCAACAAATGGGTGTTGGCCGCTCATCTCATATTTGCCCACACCATTCTTGAAGTGTACAGTCCCGTAAGCCGAAGTAGAATCACGACCGATGTATTCGAGGATATCGATCTCACCACAACTAGGCCATTTGACAAGTTCTCTGTTTACACCCAGCATCCAAATGGCAGGCCAACTTCCAATGCCTTTTGGAACTTTCGCCCGCACTTCTATCCTACCATATCTTAAGTGCATTTTACCTAATGTAATCAAACTCGCAGAGGTATATTCTGCACCCCTGTAATCTTCTTTTTTTGCTTCAATCACCAAGTTTCCATTTTCTACACGAGCATTTTCCTGTCTTTTTTTGGTGTAGTATTGTGGTTCCTTATTGCGTACAATACCGTTTTCGTAATCCCATTTGGTAGAATCCGGTGGACCAGAATAATTAAATTCATCTGCCCAGATAAGTTTACCGGAAGATCCGTCGTTTTGTGCAAAAGTTAATTCGAACGAGCAAAGAAATAATAATAGGGAGATGATATTTTTCATTTACCGGAAATAAAGATTTAAAAAACCTGGCTAACAATTTAAGTAATTAAGCACACGATGTGCAGGGGCTTATAATTTTATTAGGGAATGATTTTAACGCTAAATTCTTTCAATGCCATTTGGCTATCATCTGCAGTGATGTTATAGCTTACGAAAGTTATTTTATACTTACCAATTGCCGTGTACTTATAATTGTATGAACTAGGTGCTGATGCAGTAATGTTCTTTACGGTAGCGGTTGGAATATCTGGCGCAATCCGGCCTACAAAAAGTGGTTTACTTATAATCCAGCTGGTGTTTGACGGTGCCGTAGCTGCACCGCCAACAATGGTTAAGGCTGTGGTTGTGGCTACCCATCTAGAACTTGCTGGCGACCAAACATTTCCATAACGAGTCCAAAAAGCATTATCTGCAGCCAAAGAGCTCAAGGTAAAAGTGTAATCGCTCAAAACATTGTTTACAAGGTAATTGGTAATGGTCCATGTTCTTTGTGTTGAACCGGTAAGACCAGTATATTTGAAAGCAATAAAAAGACTATCGCTAGCTCCAGTAACTAAATCGGATAAATTAACCGGTCCCGTATTTACTGCAGTTGCGCTTGTTGCAATCGGTGTGCGAGGGGTAATATTGACCCAGGCGGCATTTACTACAGATGCCGAATCTTTCAATGGCAACTTATTGGTAGCCAAAACCTGTAATGTATTATTCTGCGTACCAAATTGAGCCGTACTTGTGAATGATAGTCTTGGCGTTCCAAAAGCCAAAGAACGAGATCTGAACTCGTACTTATTTCCAGGCAGGCCAGCCCAGAAAACAACATTATCCGAATAACCACCTAATGTAAATTTGCAGGTATCTCCCAGTTTGAAAACAAGCGTGTCACCAATAACGGATCGAGCGTTTGTGAGCGAAATTTCTACTGTAGGCTGATCAGTAGTGAGGTCTTTCTTACAGGCCAGGAGGAAAGTAATGGCGATCAATAGGGTATATATTGAATATTTCATCTCTTTTGTCTTTATAGGTGAATTAATAACCTGCATTTTGTTTCAATGCCTTATTGAGGTTCATTTCATAGGTTGGTTTTGGCATTAGGCTATATCTGGGTGTTACGGTAATCAAACCCTGATAGCCGTTGATGTTTCCATTTCCCGCTGTTACACCATTTGCCACAGCATAGTTACCAAAGGCCTGTAAATCACCCGCAAAATTTCCCCACCTCACCAAGTCATATTTCCTTGATGCCTCAAAGCACATTTCACGCATGCGCTCATCACGAATGGCCGATTGGAAATCTCCCTTATTTAAGCCAGGAGTTAACAGGTATTCTGTCCCTGTCGTTATAGTTGCTGCCGCGGTTGCAGTAACCCCTGTTGTAGGGGCAGCGATTGTAACTGTTGGTGACGAGGTAAAATACGGGCCGGCAGCGGTAAGGTTACCGCGACTGCTCAATTTTACTCCAGTAACCACTCCAGCGGTAGAAACCACCGCAGTTGCCGTAGCACCAGAACCACCTCCACCACTAATGGTTACAACCGGTGGATTAGCAGCTGTATAGCCAGAACCACCATTAACAACAGTGATATTTTTAACGATATTGCCATAAATAGTGCCGTAACCTCTTCGTCGAACCTGATTGACAGCATCATAGGCTGCTGCTGTTGGACCATTTACCTGATTTTCAGCTTCTGCCTTGATCAGCAGAACATCAGCATACCTAATTACTGGCCAATTGGCGTTATATGTTCCCGAATTTCTCATTTCAGCTGGTGCATACTCCCTACGGAATTTGCCGGTATTCATTTGCCATGGAGCCGATCGATCCGTTTTTACACGTGTTCCTGTAGTCGCATTGGTTGTCCAGATGAAATCAGGACAGTTCCAATCCCTTCTCGTGTCTAATGAGGCCTTGTTAAGCAGCGTGCTGGTGGGCTCTACCTCGTAACTATCAAACAGCTTTTTGGTAATCCTTACCCACCCTGCCGCAGCGTAAGAATTTGGCTCAAATGTTCCATTAACGATCAGAATTGCAGAAATAATTCCGTTGAAATTTCCAATATCATTTCCTGTTTTGTTGGTAACACCGGCCGCTGCACCTGCAGACCCCCATTCTAGAATATCTTCTTTTACATCGTATTTATCTTGAAAAAGATTAATAAATACCTGTTTATAATCTGGGTTTAAAGCATGCTGACCAGATGAGATTACCTTATCAGCATAGGTGATGGCATCGGCATATTTGCTGGCATCATTAACCGGATGGCCAGCCCAGTACAAATAAACCCTAGCTAACATTGCTTGCACCGCGGTTATAGTTACCTGATCATTGTAGCCCAGACTCGTAACTGTCCGTCCCTGCAGTAAGTTTTCTGCTTCCTTTAAATCTGCGACTATTTGAGTATAAATGGCTGGTTGTGATGATGCGGGAATATTAACCTCTGCAATACCGGGTTGATGCAGCACTAATGGCACTTCACCAAATTGGATAGTGAGGAGAAAATAGTTATAAGCCCTTAAAAAAAGTGCTTGGCCTTTGATAAAACCACGTTGTTTCTCATCCATGCTCGGCTTATTGATATTATCGATTAATACATTCGCGTTGTTTATGGCAATGTATGGATACTGCCAACAATCCTGAACATAGGAATGTCCAGCATCATAGGTATAATAAAGTCCACGGGTCTCATTACTTGTTGCCCGATCTGGCAACATTTCATCAGTAGTACTTACAAAGTTGAAATGGTTAACCTGCCCATACATCCGTTCTCCCATCATGGTGCTGTAAACGCCGTTAAGCGCTATCTGGAGTTGGTCTTGTGTATTATAGAAATTAACAGGGGAATAAAAATCCGTAGGCTCTGTATCCAAAAATTTCTTGCATGATGATGATAATCCCATCACAAATAAAAAAGCCAGAATATATTTATTTTTCATTGTCTTATTTTTTAGTGGTGATTAAAATGTAGCGTTTAAGCCGAAAGTTACGGTGAATGATTGTGGATAGGTACCGTAATCGAAACCTGGCGTTAAATTACCTGGTCTTGCTGAAGCCTCAGGATCCAAACCTGAATAATTGGTAAGTGTGAAAAGGTTTTGTGCAGATGCATTTAAGCGCAAACGTGACATACCGATACTCTTCAGGATCTCGCTGCTAAAATTATATCCCAATTGAACTGTCTTTAACCTTAGGTATGAACCATCCTCCACTACCCTTGAAGAATAGTTCGGATTTACGAAGCGACCTGCTTTATAAAGTTCATTACTTGGATTGGTTGGTGTCCATCGATTCTCATAGGAAGCGTACTGATTTAATGTAAAGTTTCTCACGATTCCTCCCTCGAAAACATAACGATTTGCATTGATGATGTTATTGCCATAACTCCATTGGAGGAACACACCCAAATCCCAGTTTTTGTAACTAAAATTGTTGCTGAAACCACCTGTATGAATAGGTAAGCCTCTACCAATAATTGTGTAATCATTTGCATTGATAGTTAAATCTCCATTTAAATCCTTGTATTTGATATCTCCAGGCTGTACTGCAGCACCATTATTTGGAATATTCGGCTTCAAAGAAAAGGTTCCATTGGGCATTTTATCGAAATCGCTGTACTGATAAATACCATCGAAAATCAAACCGTACATCTCTCCAACAGAACGGCCTTTTACAGAAATGTATGGAGATAATCCCCTAAAACTCGTATCAAAGAAAGTACCCGATCCTGAAAGCAGGGAATTTTGTCCCTCGGTTAATTCAAGGATCTTATTCTTATTGAAACTGATGTTGAAATTACTTGTCCAACGGAAATCCTTGGTAAGAATATTTGTGCTGTTCAAGGTGATCTCTAAACCCCTGTTTTCTAAACTCCCGATATTTTTAAAGCCCGTTCCACTTTGTATTCCGTTTGCAAAAGGCAAATTGGCATTCAATAAAAGATCATTGGTTGTACGCTTATAGATATCTACTGTTAAGCCAAACCGGTTTTTAAGAAAGCTCATATCTAAACCAATATTGGTCTGTGTGTTCGTTTCCCATTTTAGATCGTAGTTTCCAGCAGCAGTTACAACAGAACCAATAGCCACTGGCTTTCCATTAAAAGAATACCAATATTGGGTGTTCGCCAAGTTTAACTGTGGCAGGTACGCAAAGTCACTTACCCGGTTGTTTCCGGATTCACCATAACCAATGCGAAGTTTTGCATCAGATAACCATTTTAAATCCTTAAGGAAATCCTCTTGACTAAACCTCCAGCCAATACTAGCAGATGGAAAATAACCCCAACGATTTGCTGGTGAGAACTTCGATGACCCATCAGCTCTAAAGCTTGCTGTAACCAGATATTTTCCCTTAAAATCATAATTAACCCTACCCAAAAATGACATTAGTGTCCATCGAGAACTGTTAACAGAAATTACGGTGTTTGCTGCAGGAACGAGATCCAATGCATCCAAGCCTAAACTTTCATTGGTAACCTGAGTCGCATAGATTGAGCGGTATGAATTTTTATTACGCTGAGCGGAATACCCCCCCAGGACGGTAAGGTTATGGTTCTTGTTGAAAGTATTTTTATAGGTAATGGTATTATCGCTCAACCAATTAAAAACAGGAGCGCTCGCTATGGTACCATTCGGGCCAGAAGAATTCCACTTGCTACCTGATTGTGTTTGAGAGTTGTTAAAGATATTAGTGTCGTAAGCATTGTTGTTGATTCCGCCAGCAACCCTTAATTTTAGTTTCGATGTAATGGCGTATTCAGCATATCCATTTGCAGCAAGATTGGTGCTTTTATACGTTGTTTTTTGGTTGGCTAAACTAATCAACGGATTTACGCGGTAATCTTGTGCAGAGTTTCCCTCATTCGCTGGATCATATAAACCACCTAAAAGATCGGAATTGGCATCTCTGCCAGAAAGTCCATTTGTTGGGCGGTATCCCCAAACAGAATAAAGCAATATAGATGACGCATAGAAGTTGGTAGCAGAAATTGGCGTTCCAAAGCTTTCACTATATGCGTAATTTACATTAATACCTGCCCTAAGTTTATCAGTAACTTTTTGATCTAAAACAAATCGACCTTGATAACGCTTAAAACCTCCGTAAACAATGATCCCCTTTTGGTCGTTGAAGTTTCCAGAAATAGAATAAGTTGTTCTGTCGTTTCCGCCACGTAAGGCAATATCGTGGTTTTGGTTCTGCCCTGTCTGATAGACATAATCTTGCATGTCCAATCCTTGAACATTTCGGTAATCATCGAGTGTAACCCCATTTTTCAGATAGGTTGAATCGGCAACAGCCTGATCAAGATCACGCAAGTATTTTACATATTCATAAGGTCCCATCACTGGAATTTTGTCGGGCGCTTTTTGCAGCCCGTAATATGCGTTATAGGTTAATTGTGGCTTACCGGGTTTTCCTTTTTTAGTGGTGATTAAAACCACACCGTTAGATCCGCGAGCGCCGTAAATAGCTGTTGCAGATGCATCCTTTAAGATATCTATGCTCTCGATATCTGATGGATTAATGGAGTTTGCATTTGCATTCTCTGATGGAAAACCATCAATAACATAAAGTGGTGAGTTATCTTGAGAAATGGATCCCGCACCGCGGATAACAATATTGGCAGTAGCACCAGGTTGGCCATCATTGGTAGAGACCTGAACACCTGCAACCCGACCAGCTAAAGCCTGATCAAAAGATTTTACCGGAGCCTGTTCCAAATCCTTCATGTTCACAGATCCAATCGCTCCAGTTAAGTCTGCCCTTTTGGTAGTGCCATAACCCACAACCACGACATCACTTAAGCCTGTAATCGAAGATTTTAAGGAAACATTAATAGCATTCCTCGTGCCAACCATTATGGTTTGAGAAGCGTAACCAACATAGTTAAATACAAGTTGATCGGTAGCCAATGCCTGTATCTGAAACTTTCCATTTTGATCAGTTTGAGTGGTTGTCTTTGTACCCTTAACCGAGATGGATACGCCTGGAACAGTCTGATTAGCTTCATCGGTTACAACGCCAACAATAAGTTTGCTCTGGGCAAATACATTTGTCTGGCATATAAGCAATACGATAAAGACCGATAAGATTTTTCGGAACCTGCACATCTTACCCAGCACGATTGCATTACCCCGATTGTAGAGTTTACTCATAATGATTTGTTTAGATTGGTTGTCTGCTAAGCCATTTGAAATTCGCTATAATTTCGAATCGCTGGAACAAACTTAAACTTAAAGACTTTTTCGGGGGGGATAATTTTCTAAATAATTAGGGGTAATTTTCCGAAAATTTGGGAGGAATGCTTTTAAACCATACTTTTAACCGCTTGCAGACCAATTAACCAATTATTCCCTATGTATTTAAATATCCTAAAATATTTGCATTGTGCAATCTTATTTGTAGGACTTACACTTTCCGCAAATGCACAGCAGTCCATTCTCTTCGATCACCTTGGAATAGAAAAAGGCTTATCTCAAACATCTGTTCTGTCTATCACCCAAGATAAAAATGGTTTTATGTGGTTTGGCACCCGTTACGGCCTAAACCGCTATGATGGATATAATATCAAAGTCTACCAGTATGCTGAAGCAGATACCACATCTGTATCCAATAACTACATTACATGCCTATTCTCCGATTCCAGGAAAAAACTCTGGGTTGGAACAAGTGGTGGATTGAACCTCTATAATGAAAAAGTCGATAACTTTGAACGTGTTTCAACCCAGCCAAAAAATCCAAGGGGCATAAGTAGCCATGTAATCAATTGTATTACCGAGGATAAGAAAGGAAATATTTGGATTGGCACTTTAAATGGCTTAAATCTATTGGTTGGCGGGAAACAATCGCAAATAAAACGGTTTTTTGATACTAAAAGTGGGAATGGGCCTTTTCACAACATTCGATCCATAGTGGAAGACCATCTAGGGAATATATGGGCAGGTTCCTCAAATGGCTTACTAAAAATGACCCTTAAAAATGAAAAATACCAAATCAAAATATTCCAGAACAGCGGAAATCTTGGCGATATAAGCGAAAATTACATCTCCAACATTATCGAAGATAAGCGCCAACAGCTATGGATAAGTACCCAGAGTAAGGGACTAAATCTATTTTCCCCAACAACACAGAACTTTAAATCCTTTAAACATATTCCCAAAGATCCCAAATCGTTGGTCAGTAATACCATTCGCAATATGGTTTTGGATGATGGAGGTAAATTATGGATAGGAACCTTGGACGGAATCAGTATAATGGATCCGCAGGACTTTAGCATTAAAAATCTTCAATTTGACCCTGATAGCAAAAAAAGCTTAAGTCAAAATTCTGTACATCGACTATACAAGGACCAAAATGGATCCATTTGGGTAGGCACTTATTTTGGTGGTATCAATATCAACTATCCTTATACTACGGCGTTTAATATTTACAGCAAAAACAAAAGCAAATCGAGCATAAACAATAATGTGATCAGTGGTTTTGCGGAGGATGCAAACAAAAATCTTTGGATTGGAACGGAGGGTGGTGGCTTAAGTTATTTTGATATAGCAACCCAAACCTTTACCGCATTTCAAAATACTGGAAAGCTAAATTCGCTAAGATCTAATCTGGTAAAAAAAATATTGTTCGATCGAACGGGAAAACTTTGGGTCGGCACACATTCTGGCGGGCTAAACGTTTACGATCCCAGAGACAAAACATTTAAAAATTTTAATTTCAGTGCCCCGAATGAAGATGTTCCTGATGAGATCATTGCCTTAGCGGAAGATAACAATGGAAAGCTATATGTTGCTACTCAAAGGAATGGGATAAAGATTTCCAATAAAGCTAAAACAGCGTTTTTTGATTTTGATTTGCCTAAAAACTATCCAAAGGATGTTAAGATCAAATCGATCACTAAAAGCGATGATAGGATATATTTCGGCACCACCAACGGCCTTTGCATCTATAACCAAAGCAGGAAAGAATTTTATTCCCTGGATAACCGGAACAATAAGCTTCCTATTGCCTACTACGTTAATTGCGTATTGGAGACCAAAAATAAGGATATTTACATCGGCACATTCAATAATGGACTGGTACGCTACGACCAAAAAATGGATAAAACAGTGGTATATACCATAAAAAGTGGCCTTCCAAACAATAATATTCTTGGAATTTTGGAGGATGATAAAGCTAATCTGTGGATTAGCACCGCAAACGGGCTGTCCATGTTCGATAAAAAGAAGAACGCTTTCAAAAACTATACTATAGCCGATGGACTACCAGGAAATGAATTCAATACCAACGCTTTTTTCAAGAGCAGTAGTGGCGAGATGTTCTTTGGTGGCTATAATGGTTTTATTAGTTTTTATCCAGATCATATTCAAACCAATAGTAGGGCGGCAAAGCTGATATTAACAGATCTGAAATTGGATAATAGATCGGTAAAAATCAATGATGATGATGGTTTGCTCAATCAAAATGTCAGTTTATTAGATAAGCTTGTCCTGGCAAATGATCAGAATACCTTTAGCTTGGATTTTGCCTTGTTGAACTTTATTAAACCAGAAAAAAACCGGTACGCCTATAAGTTGGATGGATTTGAGAAAAATTGGAATTTCGCAACGATTCCAAGTGCATCCTACACAAATTTACCGCCGGGTTCCTACACATTTTTGGTTAAGGGAACAAATAACGATGGCGTTTTTAGCGCCAATATCGAGAAGATAAAAATTGTGGTTAAACCCCCATTTTACAGAACTTGGTGGGCCTATTTACTTTACTTCTGTGTAGCAACTGGTATGCTCTTTATTTTAGTCCGCTATCTCTTGATCAGGGCGGTACTTAAAAAAGAAAAAGAGGTTAACGAGCACAAATTGGAATTCTTCACCAATATTTCTCATGAGATCCGTACTCCCTTAACTTTGATTGTTGGCCCGTTGGATAAATTAATTGCAAATTCAAAAGATAATCCTGGATTAAATCAAGAGCTACAACCCATTAAAAACAATGCAGATCGATTAATGACCTTGGTAACCGAACTGCTCGATTTCAGAAAGGCAGAAAGCGGCAAAATGGATCTACATGTAAGTCCCGGTAATCTGGTTAAATTCTGCAGGGAGATTTTTATGGCCTTTCAAAACCTAGCTATAGCGAAACAAATCGACTATTCCTTTCAATCGGAAAAGCAAGAGATTGAGCTTTATTTCGATAAGGTACAAATGGAAAAAGTACTTTTTAATCTGCTATCTAATGCCTTTAAATTCACGCCGAATGGAAGAAAAATCCAGTTGATAATCGAAGAATCGGATCGATGGGTAACCTTTAAAATTTGTGATGAGGGTAAGGGCATTCCCCTAGAAAATCAATCCAACCTTTTTAAAAATTTTTTTCAGGCAAATTCCACCACCACAATCGGCACAGGTTTGGGCCTATCATTTTCTAAAAGTATCGTAGAGTTACACCAGGGCAAAATAACATTTCATAGCAGACCTGACACAAATGACCGAGCTGGTTACACCTGTTTCAGCGTAAGTTTAAAAACAGGAAAAGCGCATTTTAAACCATCAGATTTTATTGCCGATTATGTATATTATGATGATGCCGTAAATTACAACCTACCCGAAACGATAGAACCGAAATTAGAAGAAACAGTTTTTATTAACAAGGGACAGAAAAAATACAGCATTCTATTGGTTGAGGATAATGATGATGTAAGGGCCTTTATTAAAAATTCTCTCGATGCTAATTACAACATCTA
Organism: Pedobacter frigidisoli; assembly: GCF_004331675.1. Classification (GTDB taxonomy): domain Bacteria; phylum Bacteroidota; class Bacteroidia; order Sphingobacteriales; family Sphingobacteriaceae; genus Pedobacter; species Pedobacter frigidisoli. The sequence continues at coordinate 56,652 of NZ_SJSN01000020.1, forward strand.
TGAAAGTGAAAATGGATTGAAAGGACTTGATAGCGCTATCGAATTGATTCCTGATCTAATCATTAGCGATGTGATGATGCCGATAATGGATGGTTTGGGATTATGCCGCAAGCTAAAGACTGATGAGAGAACCAGCCATATTCCAGTGATACTACTAACCGCGCGGTCAGCTTATGTTCATCAAGTGAATGGCTTCGAAAATGGCGCCGATGCCTATATTGTGAAGCCTTTTAATCTGAGAATTCTGGAACTTAACATTCATAACCTCTTAAACGCCCGTGAAACCATTAAGCGGAAATTTGCACAGGTAATTACGTTGGAACCGAAGAATATGGTGATCAATTCTACTGAGCTGAATTTCCTCAATAAGATTATTCAGATAATTGAAGATCATATTGCTGATCCTGAATTTGATGTTCCTACATTATCCGCAGCAATTGGGATGAGCCAACCTGTGCTTTACAAAAAGATCCGGGCTTTAACAGATCTTTCTGTAAACGATTTTATTAAATCACTCAGGATAAAACGAGCGGCTCAATTGCTTAAACAAAATGCAGGCAATATTGCCGAAATAGCTTATGCCGTAGGTTTTAACGATCGAAAGTATTTTAGTCTCGAGTTTAAAAAGCATTTTGGCAAGACGCCCAGTGAGTTTATACAAGAGGAAAAGATTTAGGATTGATCAGCGATGAGCGATAAAAACCTAACTAATGAAATTTTAGGCGGACAGGGCAATGGAAAAATAGTCAGTTCAAATTGAGTATCACAGTTTCCATCAATAAATACCAAACCATTTTTGCCCAGAGCGTAGTCAAAACGCATCGGATACAAACTAGACTGACTAGGTTTCGCCTTATCACAGCCCATCTAACTTCGTAAGTCAAAATTGAAACTGTCCAACTCTTTTGGAAAATCTACCTATAGCTGTAAAACAATTTCATGACATTTTCGTTACAATTGGTAGTTAATCTATCTAACCATTTAAAACTAAACCTATGTTAAAAAAATGTTTAATAGTTATGGCACTGGCAATTGCGGTGTCGTCTTGTAAAAAAGATTCCGATGTGGAATTACAGAATGAACAAAAATTATCCATGGATGCCGAATTGAGAGCGAGTTTGCCAGGTAATCTGAATCAGATGGGCGCCAACGGTGCTCCATTGAAAGTTTGCGTGGATAAATTTACCAATAGCCGGCCAATTATCTTAGGCGAAGATGATGATGATGTTTCGGGCAGAGGTGTCGCAGTTAGAGGAACAAAGTGGCCAAATGGTAAAACTTTACGTGTATATTTTATCAATGGTGGCCAAATTGTACGCGATAACGTGATGAAATTTGCCCGCAGATGGGCCAATCATGCAAATTTGCATTTTGTTGTTACTCAAAACAAAGCAGAATCAGATATAAGAGTGGGCTTTAAAGTAAATGGAGATTGGGGCCATTGGTCGTGGATTGGCACAGATGCTAATGAACACAAAGGAGAACAAACCATGAATTTCGGCGATTTGGATAGAAACTCTAGTGATTATGACTATGGTTATTATGTTCTTCATGAATTTGGCCACGCCATTGGATTAGGACATGAACATTTAAGCCCTTTGGCCAATATTAATTGGGATAAACCAGCAGTTTATCAATACTATATGGGCCCTCCAAACAATTGGACTCGAGCACAAGTAAATAGCAATATCTTTGATAAATATAAACCAAGAGAGGTTCGCAATACTGCATACGATACAAACTCAATTATGCATTATTGGATTCCTAATGAATTTACAACCGATAACTTTAGTGTCGATGAAAACGCATATCTATCCGACAAGGATAAAATTTTCATCAAACGTATTTATCCTGGTTAAATATCTATAAAAGACCGGTTTTTAGCCGGTCTTTTTCTTTAATCTCAAATCAGCTCTAAAACTCAAATAATCTTTAGGCGCTCCTCTTCTAAATCTATTTGATATAATTGCTGGCGAATAATGTCCTCGTTAAAATCAGGGTCTTTATTGCATTCTGACAGATATTGCCGCTGGCTTTCGAGCATCTCTACAAAAATGGCCTTTGTTTTATCATTCATCCATCTATCATCTGCGGCCTTGGCCTTTTCTTCCCATTGTTTGAGAATTTTTTCTACTGTAGCCTGGGCATCGAGGTCGTTCTCATGTTTGTCTTTTAGAAAGGCATGTGTATGTTGTTTCAACTCATGTTTCAATTTCTGGTGGGCTATAGCTTCATTCTCCTCTTCAAAAATATCGTTAAATAACCGACTCCGTTTGATGATGTAAGGTAAGGTTAGGCCTTGAACCAAAAGTGTAAGTAAAATGGCAACAAATGTGATAAACAAAATTAAATCTCGGTGTGGAAAGGCACTACCATCGGCCAAAGTAACTGGAATTGCCAGTGCCGATGCTAGCGAAACCACACCTCGCATACCTGTCCAGCCTAGCAATGTGGGCATTAGCCAACGCATTCGTCGAGACGATGCATGAGGCATTACGCTTGGTCGGAAAATCATGGTAGAAAGTAAAGCAGCATAACTACTCAACATTCTGGCGCCTATTAATACACCCGTTACCAGCACGCCGTAGCCAATAGCGGTACTTAACGGAATGCCTTTTACATGAATTCCATCAACAATTTCAGGCAGTTCGAGCCCGATAATAAGGAAGACAATTCCATTTAAAATAAATACAAAACTTTCCCATACGCTAAAACCTCTGATGCGGCTGGCGCTATTTAAAAATATCATTCGTTTAGATGACATATACAAACCGCCTGCTACCACAGCCAATACACCCGAGCTATGGAGCTGTTCCGCTATCCAATACATGATATAAGGTTCGATAAGCGTAAGTGCAATATCTGATGGCGCATCTGTTGGGAGACGTTTATGCACCTGCACAAAAAGCCAGGCAAATAATAAACCTATCGCTACACCACCAAGTACCATCCATATAAAACTTGTCGCCGCTTCCTGCCAAATAAATTGGCCTGTGCCCACCGCTACTAATGCAAAACGGAAAATGATTAACGAAGAGGCATCATTTAGCAAGCTTTCTCCCTCCAAAATAGCCGAAGTAGATCTTGGAATTTTCACAAACTTGGTAATGGCACCTGTACTTACCGCATCTGGCGGAGAAACAATCCCTCCCAACAAGAAGCCTAATGCAATGGTAAAACCAGGTATAAAATAATTTGCAGCTAAGGCTACTGAAAGTGCCGTAAAAAATACCACCAAAAAGGCAAAGCTGGTAATGATGCGGTACCATTTCCGCATTTCCTTAAATGAAATAGACCAGGAGGCAGAAAATAGTAATGGCGGAAGAAATATAAAAAAGATAAGATCGGGATCTATTTTTACAATGGGTAATCCCGGAAAGAAACTGACCAACAAACCTCCTACCACCAACAATATTGGGTAAGCAATTTTCCATTTGGCAGCCAGCATATTTAGTAAAACAATGGCTGCGACCATTGCCAAGAAAAAGGGTAATAAAGTATGCATGTACCTATTTGATAGCTATTAAAATATTTTTAGGTTGAATATAGAACATTTAGGATATTCTACGGTTAAAAATAAACCTTATTTAGAATATAAAACGCAGAATGATGGTTATAGAACAAGACCTTACTCCGCTAAACTTCAGCAAACTAATGTGTTAATTTTTGAATAATAGCCAAAACGAAACCAATTACCGCAGGCAAGAGTGTACAAGATATAATAGTCATTACGCTCCTGAAAAAAAGTGCTTTTTTACTATAGCCATAAGCAGAAAATAATTGATAATAATACCAAATACCATATATAAAAATGATAGGTGTGATGATCATAAAATAAACGATTGTTAAACCTTTAATGTTCGTATAAAATATCATGATAACTGATGAAAATAGCCCGATGATTAATTCTGCAGCAGTTTTGTATGAATTTGCAACCAGGTTTTCTGAATAATTTAGCCTCGATTTCCTAAACCATAAATAACTAAAGAGTGAATTTGTAGGAATAGTGATGACAGCAAATAATTTTGGATATTTCGCCATCCATTGCTCCAGCGCATTAATGGTATTCTTATCACTCCATGGCATTAGATCAGCAAGTTTAACATGAACATAAGGTGCTAAAAGAGCAGCAGCCGCCAAAATAGTTAAAATCAGCGTAACAAAATTGAAATAATTAGCCCTTTTACCCTGAATATATTCCCTGACACTATGACCAGGTTTGGTAAACAGTTTTTTTATGGTAAAAAGAATACCCTTGTCAACATGCCAGATACCGTGAACAAGATCATGCTCAACAAAATGTACGATGGAATAACGGTGGATGGCGACTTTTTGACCACAATTGGGACAGAAGTTTTGTACAACAGGCGTGGCGCAGTTTAAACAACCATGCGAAAAGTGATGGTTATCGGGCGATTTTATTTCAGGCTTTATCTGATCTAAGGTTAGATCAGTAGTTTTAACCGTTTCCTCTAGCATGATTTGGTTTTTAAGATTGTTTTTGCCCCAGGTTAGTTATTCCATAAGCAGATAGTAGCGTTTGTTTATTAACCAAAGATAATACAAATGCCTTATTGATAAAATAAATTCAATGTTGAATTTGTTTAAGCCGCTGTGCTCAACCTTACTATAGATAAATGCAATGATGTAAAAAATTAATGAGGTATTTTATTGATATGATTTGCCATTCTCCTGAATCCTTAAATTCCTTACCAAACTCCTTATAAACAACTCCTCCCTCATGTTTATCTTCCGCGAATTGGTGAATTCATCGTAATCCTGATCGTGAAACGCCTCAATTATCTGTAACTCATTATTCTAGTAGTATTCCTAAAGAAACTTGGCAGCAAAGAACTTTCATTAAAAATTTCTGCATCGGCTTGCATACCATTCTTTAAAACAACCTTTCTATATGGATCCTTATCTTCGTAATTTTCGAAACTAACTTTTGCTTTAAAAACGCTATCGCGATAGGAAACATCAGAGATAAACGTCAGCTTCCCCCTTATCATCCCATATTGCCCGTCAGGATAACTTCTTAACTTGATTGGTGTTCTTTATCCAGCATGTATTTTACCCATATTATATCACGGTATTGTACTTCACCAAAAAAATCGGTATTGCCAAGCTTAACCGCAAATACTTCTCGGTTCGCTATAACATTTATTAGATGATTGATCATGTTGCCTTTTTTCAATGATCACGAGTTAATCTCCCGGGTTTGCTTCAAGATTAAACTGGATATGAATATTTGCTATACCTGAGGAATCGAAGAACAGAATTAATTCAACTCCCCCACGACCACTTAACCTTTACACTCCAACAATAAATATTATATTAGTTTCACAAAACAAACAAATTATGAAAACAATAAAAACACTTTTAAGCTTTGCTTGCTTTTTACTGCTGCTACAAACGGCAACTGCTCAAGGAACCTTAACAACCAAAATTGCGGAATGGGAAAGGGCAAAAGCATATACCAAAGAGTATTTAGATGCCATGCCCGAATCGGGTTATGCGCTAAACCCGACTCCAGAAATGCGATCCTTTGCTGATCAAATGTTACACCTAACAGATGCTAACTATGGTTTCACCGCTACGGCAACTGGAGAAAAAAGTCCTTTAGGCCTAGGTGAGGTTGAAAAAATGAAAGATAAATCAAAGGCGAATGTAACTAAAGTAGTAGTGGCTGGTTACGACTATGTGATTGCTGCACTGAAAAAAATGTCTCCAAAGCAATTAGGGGAGAAAGTGAAGTTTATGAATCGTTTTGAGATGACCAAGGAGATGGTTTTCACAAAAGATTTTGAACACCAAACACATCACCGCGGACAGGCAACCGTATATCTTCGTTTAGCGGGTGTTACGCCTCCGGCAGAAAAATTATTTTAATTATTTTGTGAGTATAGCAAGTTGCATTAGGCTTGCTATACTTTTTGCTTAGGCACCATACGAAAACCAATTACTAGAAAATAATTTTAGCTTTCATATCATTTAAATCATTCCCATTCAAAACAATTTCTTAATAACCTCGCTTTTAACTATATGAAAATAGTAAAAGCCATAGTTGCAGGTTTTGCAGGAGCAATTGCCTTAAACATATTACATGAAACGGTTCGCAGGTTTGATGCAGATGCACCGCGAATAGATCTTTTGGGAGAAGAAGCACTTTCTCGATCGCTGAATAGCCTAAACCTGGAATCGCCAACGGGCAATAACCTCTACGCTGCAACATTGGCTGGCGATATTATTAGCAACGGAATTTATTATAGTGCCATCGGAATGGCAGGCAAAAGGAACATCTACGTTAAAGGCGCCATTGCAGGTTAACAGCTGGCTTAGGTGCCATCAAACTTCCAGATAAAATGGGGCTTGATGATGAGCCTGTAACCAAAACAGATAAAACCAGGGTGCTCACGGTAGCATGGTACGTTTTCGGTGGATTAGTTACCGCAGCGGTATTTGATCGCTTGGGGAGGGTCTGATTTTTGGGTTTGATCTGCTTATCAAAACACCAATCCACTACAGCTAATTTTCTTAAAACTTATTTGAATTCCCCCAAGTTTATAATGATTTTACATCTTCCTGTAATTCATTTCCACTAATAAGGATAGCTTTGTTTCGCTCCTTTTCATTATTAAATGGCAAAAAATAGAAATACAATCCCTACCGAAAATATTACCTTCAAAGATCGTCTTGCCTCCCTAAAAAACCTGCCAGGCTTTTTTAAATTGGTATGGCAAAGTAGTCCCAGCAAAACTGCCATCAGTTTTACACTGAGAATTTTACGTTCTGCGATGCCAGTCGCATTACTTTATGTAGGGAAATTGATTATTGATGAAGTTGTAGCCTTGAATGGCCATACCTCCAAGGATTTACATTATTTATGGGAATTAGTTGCTCTAGAATTTGCATTGGCCGTATTTACCGATGGACTGAATAGGATGATTAACCTCACGGATAGTTTGCTGGGCGATTTGTTTTCCAACTATACCTCTATGCGAATAATGAAACATGCCGCAACTTTGGATTTAGATCAGTTTGAAGATTCTGTGTTTTATGATAAGTTAGAACGTGCCAGACAGCAGACTGTGGGTAGAACGGTATTGCTGTCGCAGGTGATGGGCCAGATACAGGATTTTATCTCCATGGCATTTCTCATCACTGGTTTAATTGCTTTCAATCCCTGGTTAATTCTACTTTTGTTACTGGCCATCATTCCATCTTTCCTTGGAGAATCTTATTTCAATAGCAAGAACTATGCGTTATCTCGAAGTCAAACTCCAGAGCGCAGGGAACTAGATTATGTGCGTTACCTGGGCGCTAGTGATGAGACAGCAAAAGAGGTTAAAATATTCGGACTGGCGGATTTCATTACCAATCGTTTCAAAACATTATCAGATAAATTTTATGCTGATAACAGTAGATTGTCCATCCGAAGAGCAGGCTGGGGAACTTTCTTTTCGGTATTGGGAACGATGGGTTATTACGCAGCCTACGGATTTATTATTTACGATACCGTTCAGGGGAGATCTACCGTTGGAAGTTTAACTTTCTTGGCGGGCTCATTTAGACAATTAAGTGGCTTGATGGAAATGATGTTATCACGTTTCACAATCGTTTCCCAGGGAGCGATTTACTTGAATGATTTTATTGGGTTTTTTGAGATTAAACCTAAAATTACCAAAACTGAAAATGCGATTCCATTTCCAAATCCGATAAAAAATGGTTTTATATTTGAAAATGTGGGCTTCCAATACCACAACACTACGCGATGGGCGAATAGAAACTTAAACTTCGAATTTAAGCCAGGAGAAAAACTTGCCCTTGTGGGTGAGAATGGCGCTGGCAAAACAACCTTGGTTAAACTATTGGCACGTCTTTATGATCCAACTGAAGGTAGAATTCTATTAGATGGAAAAGATTTAAGGGAATATGATTTGGATGACTTGCGTTATAATCTGGGTATTATTTTCCAGGATTACATCCGATATCAAATGAGTTTCCAACAAAATATTGCGGTAGGAAATATTAAGGAAGTTGACAATCTGGACCTGGTCAAAAAGGCCGCACAAGAAAGTCTGGCAGACCAATTGGCGCTAAAACTTACTAACGGCTACCAACAGGCTCTTGGCAGAAAGTTTAATGATGGCGTAGAGCTATCAGGAGGCGAATGGCAGAAAGTTGCCTTGGCAAGGGCTTACATGAAAGAAGCACAGGTTTTGATCTTGGATGAACCCACTGCTGCCTTAGACGCCCGGGCTGAATATGAGGTATTTCAACGTTTTGCAGAACTGACAAAAGGAAAATCAGCGGTATTAATTTCTCATCGTTTCTCTACCGCTCGTTTAGCCGATCGAATTCTGGTCTTAGATAAGGGAACGTTGTTAGAGTCTGGTACACATGCCCAATTATTGGCCGCCAATGGAAGATATTCAGAGTTATTCCATCTTCAGGCTATGGGCTATCAATAGCAGGTATTTATCACTACTTGTGCTTTAGGCCATTTGATTATCTGCATTTCCAAAACCATGGAGAATGAATCTTGTTATTACCTAAAAGGACTTCATGCAGCAACGTATTTTACCATTACTCTCCGTTTTATTTATTTCCTCAATTATAATTTCCTGCAAAACCGGATCAATTAATCTGTTTAAGGCTGATAGTCTGCATGAGCAATACCAACGGAAATTGGAAACCGCTGGCTTAGATAAAACTGCAATGGGTGCCGCATGGATAAATTCTGCAACTTCTAGCATAGAAAAGGCACTAACCATTACTGTTCCGTTTAAAGAAGTTGGCTATTTCTCCGCAGAGAAAATTCCTGCCGCCGCATATAAATTCTCAGCAATCAAAGGGCAGAAACTAACCATCAGCTCAACTAAAAAGCCTACGGAAACAGCACTTTACCTAGATTTCTGGTTTTTACCGGAAAACGGTAAGCCAAAATTAGTTGCATCTGCAGATACCTTAAATAGTCCTTTAAAACACGACATCGATGACACTGGAAACTACCTCATCAGATTACAGCCCGAACTCTTGAAAAGCATAGAATATACCCTGGAAATTACTTCTGGACCATCTTTGGCCTTTCCAATAAAATCGAAAAATAGCAGCAACAGCATCAAAAGTTATTGGGGCGATGGAAGGGACAACAACATTAGAAAACACGAGGGCATTGATATTTTTGGGACTTTTAGAAGTCCTGTACTCTCCATTGCAGAGGGAACAATTACACGGGTAAATGAAAACAATTTAGGGGGAAAGGTAGTTTGGCTCAGACCGAAAGGAAAAGATTATACAGTTTATTATGCCCACCTAGATGAGCAAATTGCTACTGAAGGACAAGTGGTAAAAATAGGTGATACAGTTGGTTTGATGGGCAATACTGGAAATGCAAAGACCACACCCACTCACCTACACTTTGGCATTTATACTGCTGGAGGTGCAATAAATCCATTGCCGTTTATAGATCCGATTTCAAAATTACCAGTTAATATAGGCGTTCCAATTTCAAATCTGAATAAGACATTACGAACATCAATGCAAGTAAAGTTGTTAAGTGCCCCTCAAAATAGAGCCAATGTATTGGCCAACCTAGAAGCAGGAACAATAATCAATGTAAATTCGGCGACAGGAAATTATTATAGGGCAGAACTTCCTGATGGAAATACCGGTTTTATTCAAAGTAGTGACTTAGCTCAAACCAGCAAGCCCCTGCGTATGATCAAGGTCAATCCAGCACAAATAAAATTGTATAATCAACCAGATAGCCTATCACCGGTAAAATTGAATTTAAAGGCAGGTCAATGGGTAAGCATATTGGGAATCTTCAACAACTTTCAACTGGTTAGTGATGAAAATTCACAAGTTGGATGGATTGTGAAATAACAAGGCTAAAACATAAATATCAAAGACACACTGTTTAGCGCCTCATTTGATGATTATTGGTTTACATAAATGATCGTCACCCTCAGCTTGATCCGACAACTATCGGATGGGGATCTTAATAGTTCTTCTGAATTTTAATTAAACTACTGAATGCTGATTCATCAGCCCTAAATCACTTACATTTTTTTTTTGGATCAGCTTATTCAATAGCATTCCTATTATATACAGTAGGGGTTTGGAAAGAATGGCAGGAAACCTTAGGCTGGTTCTGCCCCCGCTGTGCCATCGGGTTTAGTCTGCGCTGCATTTCTCTTTTTTGAAAGTTGGCTCAGCGAAAACGAAAAAAACAACGTATAACATTAAGGCTCGCAATCGTCCTTAACCTTACGCCCAAACTGGCGAAACTAAAAAACTACAAATAACTGCTTCACAACTAAATAAGCGGCTAAAACAAACAAAAATATGGCGATAGATTTATTTACAATTAAGCTACTCAGCGCAAACTTCTCTTGTATATAGGTAGCAAAATGGGCATATACATATAATGCCAATGCAGAGCCAAAACCAGAGCCAATACTGAATATCACTAAGGAAAGATAATCCGTTTTGATCCACTCGTGTAGGATAACGTAATTTCCAAAGAACAACCAAAAAGGAATCTGGACTGGATTGAGCACACCCAAGATTAATCCATACAAAACACTTCCACTACGTTTGTCTTCTTTCTTATTGCTGGTTTTAGGCGCTTTTTTACGGTTAACCCATGTAATTGTTCCCATCACCAGAAACATGAGAATCATAAAACAATCCACCAAGGTTCCAAGCCTAACCTCGCTAACCGCCTCATTTGGATTGATATCACTCATCGCCCACCGGGCAAAACGCATCATACCAAAAGTGAAGCACACCTCTACACAGGAAAAAGATAGGATGAAATACCATACCTGTCGCATGCCCTTATTAATGGCCAATTGCGCTACGGTAAGGTTGATATTGCCAGGGGGAATATAGCCCATGGCGTTGAGGATGATGCCTATGAAAAACGTTATAAAAAGCATTGCCGAAATTATGGATTAATGTTTAAATGCGATGCTAAATATTTTCCTGTGTAAGATTTTTTTTCTTTAACCAGATCTTCAGGCACTCCCTCAAACACCAATTTACCACCACCATCGCCACCCTCAGGACCGATATCGATAACCCAATCAGCACATTTGATCATGTCCATATTGTGTTCGATAACCAAAATCGTATTTCCCTGTTCGATTAGAGTATTTAAGGCTTTTAATAGCTTTTTGATATCGTGAAAATGTAAGCCCGTTGTTGGCTCATCGAAAATAAACAATGTTTTATTGGCATTATTACCCTTAATTAGGAATGATGCCAGCTTGATCCGTTGGGCTTCTCCACCCGAGAGCGTGTTAGACGATTGCCCTAAGTGGACGTAACCCAAACCTACATCAACCAATGGATTTAATTTATTCAGAATCTTCTGTTCATCCTTAAAGAAATCCACTGCTTCATCAATGGTCATATCCAAAATCTCAGATACATTCTTCTCCTTATAGGTAACATCCAAAACCTGCTGTTTGAAACGTTTTCCGCCGCAGGCCTCGCATGGCAGATAAATATCGGCCATAAACTGCATCTCAATTTTCACTTCACCCTCACCTTGGCAAACATCGCAACGACCGCCCTCTACATTGAAAGAGAAAGCTGCTGGTTTTAATCCTGCTGCCTTAGCCGATGCCAAATTGGAAAATAAGGCACGAATATCATCCCAGGCCTTAACATAGGTAACAGGATTCGAACGACTTGAACGACCAATTGGGTTTTGATCGACCATTTCCACAGCATTTACCATTTCATAGTTACCGAAGATACCATCGTAAGAACCGGTTTGCTCCCCAGCATAGTTTCCTATTGCTTTCTGCAAGGCTGGATATAAAATCTTTTTCACCAAACTGGTTTTTCCAGAACCTGAAACACCACTCACAGCTGTAAAAACACCTAGTGGAAACTTCACATCAATATTTTGGAGATTATTTTCCCTAGCGCCCTTGATTAGAATGTGGTCTTTCCACTTACGTCGCTTTTCTGGAATGGCAATTTTTTCTAATCCCGCCAAATAACGGCCCGTTAAACTATGTTTATCTTTTAAAATCTCCTCGTAATCACCGCTAAAAACTAGGTTTCCTCCATGCGTACCCGCCTCTGGACCAATATCGATGATATGATCGGCAGCTCGCATCATTTCTTCCTCATGTTCTACAACAATTACCGTGTTTCCAACATTTCTAAGCGAAATCAGCACCTCAATCAGTTTGTTCGTATCGCGTGGATGTAAACCGATACTTGGCTCATCCAACACATAAATAGAACCGACCAAACTACTACCAAGAGAAGTTGCCAAATTGATACGCTGCGATTCCCCACCAGATAATGAGTTTGATAATCGGTTTAAGGTAAGATAACCTAACCCTACATTATTTAGGTAAAGAAAACGGTTATCGATTTCTGCCAACAAACGTTTAGCAATCTTGGTATCGTTGGTGTTTAATTTTAATTCGTTAAAGAAAACCAGCGCCTTTGCCAAAGGCATCAATACCACATCAATAATAGATTTTTCAGCTATTTTGACATAAGATGCATCTTTACGCAAGCGAGAGCCCTTACAATCCGGACAAGTGGTTTTTCCGCGGTAGCGTGATAACATGACACGGTATTGGATTTTATAGGTTTGCTCTTCTAATTCCTTAAAGAAAGCGTCTAAACCTGAAAAATACTTGTTGCCTGTCCACAATAACTGCTGCTCTTTTTCTGTTAACTGACTGTATGAACGATGGATAGGAAAATCGAATTTACCTGCAACTTTAATAAAGTTTTGTAGCCAAATGCCCATCTTCTCCCCTCTCCAAGGCGCAATGGCATTATCATATACACTTTTGCTCTTATCAGGGATAACCAAATCTTCATCAATACCAATTACGTTTCCATAACCCTCACAACGTTTACAAGCACCGTAAGGATTATTAAAGGAGAAAAAGTTTGGTGTAGGCTCCTCAAAACGCATTCCGTCCAACTCGAAACGATCGCTGAAATGTTTGGTTTTACCTCCCGTCTCTACATAACAATCGCCTTTGCCCTCAAAGAATGCTGTCTGCACCGAATCTGCCAACCTACTCAAGGTTTCCTCTTCCTGATTGGTAACGATACGATCGATCAGAATCTGAACGGTTTTATCATCAACAAGTTCGGCATCCTTAAAATCAGCATCATCTAAAACTGATTCAATTTTTTCAACCTTATCGCTAATCAAAACCCTTAAAAAGCCCTTCTGCAAAAGGATAGCCAGTTCTTCCTTAATGGTTCTGTTGTTATGTGGGTAAAGCGGACAGAATATGGTTACTGTTGTATCTTCAGGCATTGCGCCAACATAATCTACCACCGTACTAACCGAATCTTTTTTAACCTCTTTGCCAGAAATTGGCGAGATTGTTTTTCCAATACGGGAAAATAAAAGTTTTAAATAATCGTAAATCTCTGTCGATGTACCAACAGTAGAACGAGGATTTGAGGTAATTACCTTTTGTTCGATAGCGATTGCCGGAGCAATTCCCTTAATATAATCTACATCAGGCTTGTTCATACGGCCCATAAATTGGCGGGCATAAGATGATAAACTCTCTACATATCGTCGTTGCCCCTCGGCGTATAGAGTATCAAATGCCAATGAAGATTTTCCCGAACCAGACATCCCAGTAATCACCACCAATCTATTTTTTGGGATGGCAACATCTATGTTTTTCAGGTTGTGCACACGTGCACCTTTTATAATAATATTTTTATGCGGATCTTTTTCGGCTTCTTTTTTGCTCATGAATAATAAAGGATTTAAAACATAACCCATTTGATAATCATTGGGTTTTTAAAAACATACAAAAATAGGGTACTGAGACGGTTAATTTATTTTTTAACATTTTATTTTTTGCTTTTTGATAAAAAAATAACTTTCTTTGGATAACAACGACCTCAGAACCAAACTAACAACATTCAAAAACATAGGAGATAGGCTATAGAAATTAAACATCTACAAATTAATTTTTAGCAAATAGTACGGGATTTAGTGTAGGTAAACCTATGAATTTACAATCATACAATGATCAGGACCTGGTAAAGTTATACGTTACCGGGAACGAGAATGGATTGCAGGAACTTTTAAGACGACATAAGAGCAAAATTTATACTTCTATCTACTTATTGGTGAAAGACCAATATTTGGCGGAGGATATTTTTCAGGATGCTTTTATTAAGGTAATAAATACGCTGCGATCAGGACGATATAACGAGGAAGGCAAGTTCTTACCTTGGGTAATGCGTATAGCACACAACTTAGTTATTGATTATTTCAGAAAGGAAAAAAGAACGCCAATTATTACGAGTTCTGATGGAATGGATGTATTCAATACACTTCAGTTTTATGATGAGAGTGCAGAGGATAAAATGCTTCGCGATCAAACCCATAAAGATTTAAAGGCAATGATTCAATTGCTGCCAGATGAGCAAAAAGAAGTGCTCCTAATGCGCCATTATGCAGATTTGAGCTTTAAGGAAATAGCCGATTTAACCGACGTAAGTATTAATACGGCACTCGGCCGTATGCGCTATGCTTTGAGCAATTTGCGCAAAATGCTTAAGACGAAAGAAATGACCTACAAGGGGTAATAAAAAAGTTACATAAAATGTTTTAGCGATTGAAATAAAGCATCTGAACTATCGTTAAGTTTATAAAACTTATCACATTTAGTTGCTTATGACAAAAACCTCTACATCAAAAACAAATGTAAATTTACAAAACCACAGTATGTTTCAGCCTAGAACTGATATTGAATCTGACGCAGAAATCGACTTATTTTACGATCAAATCAAAAGTAAGTTAGATAGACTGGCTAAAAATCCTCAAGATGAAACCATCAATAAGATTTTAGCTTACAGCAGATCAAAGTAAATTTTACATAAGCTAGAAAAGCTGCCCCACAAAGTGAGGCAGCTTTTTTTGTGCCCCATGTTTGCTGGTCTCCTCTTCCATCTCCCCATCATCCATCAACAATCAACCATTTTACATCTTTCAAAATGTCTTGAATTTTACAATTACTGTGTAAAAAAGGCTTACCTTTACATAGTGTGAATTTAACACTAAGTAACGCTATGAATAAGAACTTACTTCCACTTACCCTAGGTGGTTTAGGCATTGGCATCACGGAATTTGTAATGATGGGCTTGCTTCCCGACATTGCGAAAGACCTGGACGTAACCATCCCTCAAGCAGGATATTTAATTTCAGCTTATGCACTAGGCGTAGTGATTGGTGCTCCACTTTTAATCATGATTGCTGGAAAATATCCACCAAAGAAAATTCTTATTGCGTTAATGGTCATGTTTACCGTTTTTAATGCTTTCTCTGCCTTTGCACCTTCATTCGATACCTTATTTTTAGCACGATTACTTTCTGGATTACCACACGGCGCTTTTTTTGGCGTTGGATCGGTAGTTGCAAGTCGTATCGCAGAGAAAGGAAAGGCTGCCCAAGCGGTATCGTTAATGTTTATGGGCTTAACCATTGCCAATATCGTAGGCGTTCCACTTGGTACGTACATCGGCCATAATTTCTCTTGGAGAATATCTTTCGCTGTAGTAGTTTTCGTTGGATTGGTTACCTTATTAAGTTTAAAACTATGGCTTCCTGCACTAGAGGCAACAAAAAATAGAAACCTGAAAGAAGAATTAAGCTTCTTTAAAAAGCGAGAGGCTTGGATTATTATTTTAATGATCTCTATCGGTACGGGCGGTTTGTTCACCTGGTACAGCTACATCGCTCCATTAATGACAGAAGTCGCTGGCTTTTCACCAAATGCCGTAACCTATATCTTAATGTTGGCGGGTTTTGGAATGTTGGTTGGCAATTATATCGGCGGAATACTGGCAGATAAATTTTCGCCCGCAAAGGCTTCAGCTGCGCTATTGATCACAATGGTGATAACACTTGTAATCGTTCACTTTGTATCTTTCAGTCAGCCCCTAGCTCTGATTATGACCTTTATTACAGGAGCGGTTTCCTTTGCACTGGCGGCACCGATCCAAATGTTAATGATCCAAAGCGCTAAAGGCTCAGAAATGCTGGCCGCATCTGCAAGTCAGGCAAGCTTTAATATTGGAAATGCATTAGGTGCATTCTTCGGCGGACTTCCACTGGTGTACGGTTTTGGTTACACATCTCCTGCATATGTTGGTGCTGCTATGGCGCTAATTGGTGCGTTATTTGCTTTTTGGCTGATCAAAAGAAATCCATCAAAAGTAGTTGGAGAAGATGATAAGGAATTAAAAGAAAAGTATGTAGCCATGCATTAACGTTTTTTAATTCTATCTCTCAACCGCCCCAAAGTTGTTCCTATCGATACTGCATAAAAACTATTAAGCTTATTTAAACTTGCAGAAAAACCAAGATTTAAAGATGCCGTGTGGTCTAAGTTGAGGTGGTATCGAATTTCAACAGGAATTGCAAATTGACTTTTCTTAATTATTTCATAATCCGAAGAACAAAAAAGACACTCTTTCCCTACCCTAGGGAGAATCGCTCCTTTTGTCTGCTGCCCGAACACTGAAATCCCAAAACCAAACTGAAATGTATGATATTGATTTAAGCTAATTCTTTTACCCGCAATTAAACTTACATCGGATACCGTTAAATCTGGCTGGCTCCCAAAAAGCCTTATCTCTTCAATTGCAGAAGTTTTAAGTGCCAAATAGTAACTTTTCTGCTCAGCATAAATGAATATATCACCATAGGTTCCGTCTATGCTTCCCTTACCCAAACTAAAACCCATTCCAAAATATGTTTTCCGATTTTTGTGGAGTTTATCTTGCTGCGCAAAAGTAGTATAACCAATAAAAACCAATGATGCGGTTAACAGGTAGCTTTTCATGTTATTGAATTAATCTAGAACTAAATACCAAACCCAAACCTGCAGCAGCAAAACTTTTTTGTTGATTGAGATTTCCATTTATCGATAGTGAAACCCCTACTCCATCTACAAATCGAAAAATGTATTTAATTTCACCAATTAATCCAACCGCATTTTTTTGGATAATTTTTTCCCTCAGCGTATTACTGTTCGATTCGTCGTACTTCCTCAAATCAGCAACAAGTGCCACCCCAGCTCCAAGTTCCAGTCTATTATTGGCATTAAACTTAACACGTTTACCTATGGCAAGCGCAACCTCAGAAAATCCAGGCCTCGTAGTTTCTACTCCATCTACATTCACTTCATACGTATCTTGCGAAAGCGATGAGAATTTTAATTTCAAATAAGACTTTGGCTTATTATAAGCTATAAAGCCAGATATTAAAGGCTCTTTCAATGTAGCAGCACCAAATTCAGCGCCACCACTTAAAGCATTAAAAAATTCATAAGGATTATCCTGAGCATTGGCTACGCCAACCGACGATGCAAGTGCAAGTACTAATATTATATTCTTCATTTCAATTCTAATGATGATCACACCTGAATTAGTGTGCATTCAAAAATAGAAAGGATTTAAATACAGAATTATCCCATTAAGATATACCGAAAAAGATCCATAATCGTTAAAGCTAAGTATATACACAATTAAACCTATTAGATTAATTTTCACTTAAAATTAATGCTTCATAAATTTTATTAGATGATATTTTTGAGTAACTTACCCTATTAAGATATTCTTTATGATTAATCAACAAGTTATTTTTTTTAATTCCATAAAATCGGCTTTGCCTGATTACCAAAATCTTGCCCAAAGCATTGCCGAAGTATTGGAAATTAGCACCAACGAAGCTTATAAAAAAATCAGGGGAACGAGTGTTTTAAATTTGCAGCAAATTGTTAAACTCTCTGATAGCTTTGGGATTCCATTTTTGTACAAGCCAGACCAATTGCCAACCGTAACTTTCGATTATTTAAGTGTGGATCAGGAAATTCCGAACATGCTATTGTACCTAAAGGATCTTTTAAAAAACCTTAAACAAATTCAACAAAGCAAGAGCAAACATATTACCATTACGACAGATGACATTCCGCTATTTCATTTTTTCAAATACCCTGAACTTACCTGCTTCAAGCTTTTCTTTTGGTCAGACAGTGTCATGAATACGGAAGTTAAATTCGATCCGAGCTTATTTGATGAGGAAGTAATTTCAATCACGAAAGAACTTAACCAAATCTATCTGGAGATTCCTTGCACCGAAATTTGGGCTAAAGATACCGTTCACGGCACAATCGAACAGATTAGATATGCCTACGAAGCGGGCTATATTTCCAAAATATTAGCAGAGCAGATTATCGAGCAGGTGCGGTATTGCTTAACCGATATGAATATGTATGCCATCAGTAGCAAAAAGACAATCGATCCAAACCATGCCTTTAATTGGTACAATTGTGATGTACTAGGAAGCATTTCTTATCTGGTAGATTATAAGGATACGATGTCCTGCTATAATAGATTCAACACTTTCAATTACCTAAAAACCGACGACCAGTCTTACTGCCAACAAACCAAACAATGGATGCAGAGTTTGATCGGAAAATCGGTTTCATTTAGCGGACAGGGAGAAAAACACCGAAATAAATTTCTTTACAACGCCTTTGCAGAATGTGATAAGTTGTTGATGGAAATGAATAACAATTTGGTATAACTAGGAAATGAAAGTTCTTGCAGGCCATAAATTACCGCCCTGCTGTACACTATAGACTCACCCGATTGAAAAAATCGGGATCGGGCTAACGCTTCCATCAGGTTTATACACAAAAGTCTGTGCCGTTAACTTAATACCCACGCTTTATGCGATACGCTATTTTTTAGGAAGTTTTTAGCACAGTTTTGAGTTTAATAAACCTGATTGCAGTGAAAAGCCCCCGATTTAAGCATTGTTCTTCATTGTTTTATTGTATGCCTGCTTGTTTCACAGGTTTTTTCGGGGCTTGTAACAAAAAGCAGGGCTAAAATAACCGAAACGAACCGAACCTTGCTTTTCTAAAATTAATTAATTACAAATATCTCGTTGGAAATAAAAAGATTCCTACTTCCAAAGCCGCCATCTTCAACTTCCAAAAAATATAAATAGGTCCATTTTATTTTTGCTAACTATATTTGCCCATGCTTAAAAAAGAACGTTATAAACTTTTTGTTGATCATTTTTCGGCGAAGCAGCCAGATGCCGAAACCGAATTACATTATAATAACCCATACCAACTTTTGGTTGCCGTAATCCTTTCAGCACAATGTACCGATAAACGGATAAATATGGTTACCCCTGCTTTATTTCAGCGTTTCCCTAATGCCAAAGCACTTGCAGAAGTTACACCAGATATCGTTTTCGATTACATTAGAAGCATCAGTTACCCGAATAATAAGGCCAAGCATTTGGTTGGGATGGCCAATATTTTAGTTAATGAATTTAATAATGTTGTCCCATCGGACATAGATGAACTGCAAAAAATGCCTGGTGTAGGACGAAAAACAGCCAACGTAATCGCTTCTGTTATTTACAATGCGCCTGCAATGGCGGTCGATACGCATGTATTTCGTGTGGCAAATCGTTTGGGCTTAACTAATGGCAAAACGCCTTTGGCTGTAGAAAAGGATTTGGTTAAAAACCTGCCTGAGCAAGATATTCATATTGCGCACCATTGGCTGATTCTTCACGGACGTTACGTGTGTGTTGCCAGAAATCCAAAATGTGAGGTATGCGAAATTACCTATATGTGCAGGTATTTTGAACGTTTAACGGCACAAAATGAACGTGATAAACTTAAAGCTTAAATTATTTTCATTTTGCTATTGACATTAGTTAAAAAACAAGTACCTTAGCTAAGTATTTTAGTATTATTACTTATAAACATTCAAGTACATTAGCCGACAATCAATTATATTTGCGCAATCAAAATGAAAAAAGAAATGAGCACTGCGAATCCTGACAAATTAAAAGCCCTACAATTAACACTAGATAAATTAGAAAAGTCTTACGGTAAAGGCACGATAATGAAACTGGGTGATACCGCTTTTGAACCAATAGATTTTATTTCTACAGGTTCTATTAGTTTGGATATCGCCTTGGGCATTGGTGGTGTTCCTAAAGGTAGGGTAATCGAAATTTATGGCCCTGAATCTTCAGGTAAAACAACTTTGGCAACACACATTATTGCCGAAGCGCAGAAAAAAGGGGGCATTGCAGCTTTTATCGATGCCGAGCATGCTTTCGATCAGTTTTATGCTAAGAAATTAGGTGTAGATACAGACAATCTTTTAATCTCTCAACCAGATAACGGTGAGCAGGCTTTAGAAATTGCAGACAATTTAATTCGCTCTGGCGCAATTGATGTTATCGTAATTGACTCTGTTGCGGCATTAGTTCCTAAAAGTGAAATTGAAGGCGAAATGGGTGATAGCAAAATGGGCTTACACGCTCGTTTAATGAGTCAGGCTTTACGTAAATTAACGGGTACCATTTCTAAAACTGGATGTTGCTGTATTTTCATTAACCAGTTGCGTGATAAAATTGGTGTAATGTTCGGAAACCCTGAAACGACCACTGGTGGTAATGCATTAAAATTTTATGCCTCAGTTCGTTTAGATATCCGTCGTATTTCTCAGATTAAAGATTCTGACGAGGTTTCTGGTAACCGTGTTAAGGTGAAAATCGTAAAAAATAAAGTTGCTCCACCTTTCCGAATTGCAGAATTTGATGTGATGTTCGGTGAAGGTATTTCGAAAAACGGAGAGATTGTAGATTTAGGTGTTGATTTTGGAATTATTAAAAAAGCGGGTTCTTGGTATTCTTACGGAGATACAAAATTAGGACAAGGTAGAGATGCCGTTAAACAACTTTTAAGTGATAACCCAGAATTGGCCGATGAATTAGAACTTAAAATTAAAGCCGAGGTTACTGGCGATAAATTGGAAGAAAAATAAATAACAATATTCTTTGTAAAACAGAAAAGGTCTTGAAAATATTTTCTAGACCTTTTCTGTTTTATTTGCTAATCATTAGCCCTGGCTAAATACCGCATTAAAATCTTTGGTAACATAAACAATAACTAAAATGGCCGCGATTAATAACGCTCCCAAAATAATTACACCCCAGCTTCCGTTCAATTTATTCTTATCTTTTCTAATGAGATAGTACAATACGCCAATAAGCGGCACTGCACAAACTATCCAAAATATTAATGATGCTCCAGTCATAAAAAATCAATTTTCAATAAACAAACCACAATACTCAATAAACAATAATCAAACTGCAATACCCAATGAACAAACTTTAATCATCATTTACAGAAAATCTGTGTAATCAAGTAATCTGTGTAATCATCTTCTAAAATTCCATTCTCGCCATTGGCGAAACTTCCTGCCCCACAAAATCCTTTTTCAAAAATTTCTGATAGCCAGCAATCGCAATCATTCCAGCGTTATCTGTACAATACTGAAAAGCCGGAATAAATACATTCCATCCCAATTCATTAGCAGTTTCCTGTAAGCCAGCTCTTAAACCTGAATTTGCAGAAACACCTCCAGCTATAGCAACTTCCTTAATATTGTATTGCTTGGCAGCTTTTTTCAGCTTGGTTAATAAGATTTGCACAATGCTATGTTGAACGGAAGCGCAAATATCATCTAAATTTTCGGCAATAAAGTTAGCATTCTCTTTTTCCTGTTTCCTAATAAAATAAAGGATAGAGGTTTTAAAACCGCTAAAACTAAAGTTAAGATCAGCGATTTGTGGTTCTGCGAACTTGTAAGCTTTTGGGTTTCCTAATTTGGCATGCTTATCAATTAGCGGTCCGCCGGGGTACGGGAGTTGCAAAATTTTTGCGGTCTTATCAAACGCTTCGCCAGCAGCATCATCCAAAGTTTCGCCAACAATTTCCATATCGAAATAATCCCTAACTAGAACGATTTGGGTGTGACCACCAGAAACCGTTAAACATAGGAAAGGAAATGTCGGTTTAGGGTCATCAATAAAATGCGCTAAGATGTGCGCATGCATGTGATTGATAGAAATTAACGGTATATTTAAGGCAAGCGCAAACGATTTTGCAAAAGAAACACCCACAAGCAATGAGCCTAAAAGCCCCGGACCTTGTGTAAATGCCACGGCACTTATGTCCTGTTTTGTAACCTTTGCATTCATTAAAGCTTGCTCCACGGTAGGAACAATATTTTGTTGATGTACCCTAGATGCTAATTCAGGGATTACACCACCATAATTTTCATGAATTGTTTGGTTTGCAATAACATTGGCCGTAATTTTGCCGTTGTTACATATAGCGACTGATGTATCATCGCAAGAAGACTCGATAGCAAGTATGACAGACAAATTATTTATTTTTAAGCTGCAAAATTATTAAAAAACTATTTAAAATACTCCTTTGGGTAATTGCATCAATAATTTTGCTGCTGGCGCTTATTGTTTTTTCTCTACAGTTTAAGCCTGTTCAAACTTACTTTGCCCAAAAAGCCGCAGCTTATTTATCAAAAGAGCTTAAAACAACGATCTCAATTAAGAGTCTTTACATCAAGCCATTCAAATCTATCGTACTCGAGGATTTACTTGTTTTAGATCTTCAAAAAGATACCCTATTAAGCACGCCACAATTTTTGGTGGATATCAATCAACTTTCGATAGAAAAAAAAATCATCGACATTACAACTGTTCAAATTAACAATGGCCAGTTTTTCCTAAAGGAATTCAAAGATAAGTCTTCTAACTTCGATTTCATCATTAACTATTTTGATTCTGGTAACCCCAAGGTAAAGAAACCTAAAAGCAAACCTTATGATATTAATGTAGGCAGGATAATTCTGAACAAATTTGCTTTCAGATACACCAATTTTGCTGCAAAAGATACTACACAAGGCAAAAGCGTAAATTTCGATAATGTAGATGTTAAAGAATTAAGTGGGATTTTTGAGGGACTTGATACAAAGAATCACCTTGTTAAAACCAATATTAAAAACCTAACACTTAAAGAGAAAAGTGGTTTTTACCTTAAAAATTTAACTGCAGAAACTACCATAGACAGCAATGCGATTGAGCTTAAAGACCTTTTGTTGGTGACCAATCAAAGCCGATTGACGAATTATTACCAAATGAAATTTAAGAGTTACCGAGATTTCAATCATTATGTAGATAATGTTCGCATGAAAGCCATTTTTAAGGAAAGTCATCTCAGTTCTCGTGATGTAGCTTTTTTTGCGCCCGAAATGAATACCATGAAATTAGACATCGATGTTGATGGTCAGATTACAGGTTTGGTGAATAATCTTCGTGCTAAAAAGCTATCGTTAAAAACTGGCAAGGCCACCTATATTAAGGGCGATTTCATTTTAAAGGGCTTACCTAAATGGAAAGAGACCTTTATGGATCTTAACATTGAGATGGCTGGAACCAACAAAACCGATCTTGATGAAGTTTTGGGCGGCATTACCAATAGCAAAAAGAAGCTCATTCCGAGCATCGTAAATAAATTTGGCAACATCAACTTCAACGGAAACTTTACAGGCTTTCAAAATGACTTTATAGCCTATGGAGAATTTAAGACCAAATTGGGTCGTATTGTTTCTGATGTGAACATGAAAATCGATAAGAATGATGTGCCATCTTATACTGGAAATGTTAAGACTTACGATTTCAACATTGGCAATCTGCTTGATGAAAAAAGTTTGGGAAGAATAAGTTCATCTCTCTATGTAAAAGGAAGAGGAACCGAACTTAAAGAGCTTACAGAGAAGATAAATGGTGATGTTGATTACATCGATTTTAACGGATATAGGTATAGGAATGTAAAGATTGACGGAACTTTTGATAAAAAATACTTCGATGGTAAACTCACCATCAATGATAAAAACGTGAAGTTGGCTTTCGATGGGGGTGTAAACCTTAATCCAAAATTACCTGTTTTCAATTTTAACGCAACCATTTCTAAGGCAAAGCTGAAAGCATTGAAATTGATGAAAGATTCGTTAATGGTTGATGCCAAGTTTAGCACTAACTTCTCAGGAACCAACCTAAACAACATTGAGGGAAACTTGCTGATTGAGGAAATACGACTGCAAAATCCTAAGGGAGTTTACAATGTAGATTCTGTACAGTTGATAGCAAGTGGCACAGGTGTAGATCGTAACTTGAATATCAAATCTGATATTTTGGATGCAAGCATTCGGGGGGAATACGACTTGAATTCAATCGTTTCTTACTACAAGGCGATTGCAAAAACCTATATTCCGTCGTTAAAAACTGATATTGTAAAGTATAAGAATCAAATTTTCCAGTTTAATTTAAAGGTGAAAAAATTTGAGGCTTTAGCACAGCTGATTTCTCCAGGATTAACATTGGATGATGGCGCAACCTTGATTGGGGATTTTGATTCAAGGAATAACACTGCGACGCTGAATGGCTTTATTAAGACCTTAAAATACAATGGAATAGTTGTTAACAACATTATCCTTGATGAGAATACTACGCCAGAACAACTTCAACTGATTGTAACCTCAGATCGTGTTCAAATAAACGACAGCCTGTTTATCAAGGATGTAAACATTTCCAATATTTTGAGGAATGATAGTCTTGCCTTCAACGTAAAGATGTCTAACTCTGATGAAGCCAATCAACTCGATCTCAATGGATTGGTAGAGTTTACAAAAAACCAAGACACTACAGCTCGATTAAGTGTTCTTCCATCGATATTGAAGATTAATAGTGAGGAATGGCGAATTCAAGAAAAGGTACGCATCGTATTGAACAACGGAAAAACAAAAATTAGCAACTTCGATTTAACCAATGGGCAACAGCAAATTAGGATTGATGGATTGATCTCAGAAGATCCAAATGACTTGATTGAGGTTGGATTTAAAGATTTCAGCTTAAAAACACTAAACCCATTTACAAAAGGATTTGGCGTAAGGTTAAGCGGAAACGTGAACGGCAAAACTAATTTATATGGCATTTTAAAAGGGCCAAGAGTTGACGACGACTTAAAAATCGACTCCCTGAATTTTAATGACATCTATATCGGAACGCTAACCGATACTTCATCCTATAGCAATGAAACCAATAGGATAAATGTTTATACCCACATTATTGCAGATGATACTGAAACCTTTAAACTTACTGGAAATTTAGATCTTAAGGAAAAGGAAATCGATTTGTCGGTTAGGATGAACGAGAGTAAGTTGACCATTCTCGAACCATTTGTTAAGCAATTGGTATCGAATCTAAAAGGAAATATTTCTGCAGATTTAACGGTAAAAGGTAAGCTCGATAAACCAGAAATAAATGGTACGCTTGCGCTTGATAAAGGCCAATTAATGGTTAATTATCTTAAAACAACTTATGTAATTACAGATGAGGTTAGGGTAGATAACAGTGTTATCGATCTTGGAGATTTTGAGCTGAGCGATCTTGAGGGACACTCGGCTACTGCTCGTGGAACGGTTGACTTGAACGATATCAATTACCCTACACTTGATGTAATGGTGAACGCGAATAACCTGATGGCGTTAAATACCACTGGAAAAGACAATTCAGTTTATTATGGTAGAGCTTACGGAACGGGAACTTTTAAGTTTACGGGGCCAACCAATAAAATGAAGATTGATATTAAGGCAAAAACGGACAAAGGCACAATTTTCAATCTTCCCTTAAATAGTTCTGAAACGGTATCGGATAAGGATTTCATTAATTTTATAAGCAGAGACTCTAGCAAAGTAATTAAAAAACCAACAAATTTTGATGGCTTAACACTTTCATTCAAACTCACTATCGACCCAAATACAACAGCAAATATCTACACCACACTAGGCAATTTGAGTGGCAAGGGTAATGCAGATCTAAACTTGAATATCAATAGCCTCGGCGACTTTGAAATGTCTGGAGATTACATCATCGAAGCAGGTAGTTTTGATTTTACCGCACAAGAGGTAATCAATAAAAAATTCGAGATCAGACAGGGTGGAACAATCAGGTGGACGGGCAACCCAACCGCAGCACAGATTAATTTAAAGGCAATTTATGCCTTAAGGGCGAGTACTGGTGATTTATTTAAAGCAGCGAATCGCGATGCCAGTAGCAATGCCAATCAAAGGGTAGATACTGAAGTGGAGATGGGCCTAACAGGTCTGTTACTTCAACCAGAGATAAAGCTGGATATTAACTTCCCTTCGCAACCCTCAATTAAGGAGCAATTGCAAACTTATTTCAGCGATCAAAACAACTTGAATTTACAGGCGTTTAGTTTAATTATTCGAAGAAGTTTTGCCCCGGGTAATGGTGGCCAATCAATTGGTAATCAAATTGGGTCTACAGCCACTAGTACAGCTACCGAGCTAGTTTTTAATCAATTTAATAATGTATTATCCTCGTTAAACTTAAACTTTGTCGATTTAAATGTTCGCTCATTAAGTGAGGCAAATGCATCATTTAAATTATTTAACGACCGTTTAATTATCAACGCAGGTATAGTCGATCGGAATAGCCTAAATGATCTTTCCCTAGATTTTTCTAAGAGCAATGTGGGTGGAGAGGTGGAGGCCTTATTCTTGATCAGACGTGATGGTAGTTTAATGACCAAGGTTGCCAATAAGCCACCAACAGTTCAAAGTATATTTTCAAATCCGGGTATTGATCAGAATAGAAATGTTACTTCTTTTGGATTGGTTTACACTCAACAGTTTGATACTTTCAAGGAATTTATTCAAAAGATATCTGGCGCATATCGCAAGAATTTGAAAAGGAAACAAACTGAGGCTCCAATTAAAACCAACAAGCCAATTAATAAGGAAGCGATTATTAATCAGAGCAAAGGGAATCCGAGGAGATAGTTTTCAATTGGCAGTTTTCAATTGGCAGTTTGAACTGTTAACTGAAAACTGCCAACTACACTAACCTTTCATAATGGAATGACCCATTTTATCTCTCTTGGTTGTTAGGTAACGTTCGTTGTGGATATTGCTTGCAATTTCAATGGGAATGTTTTCAATCACTTCCAATCCGTAACCAATTAAGCCGGCACGTTTAGTTGGATTGTTACTCATCAAACGCATTTTTCTAACGCCTTCTGATCTTAAGATTTGTGCACCAACGCCATAATCGCGTTCATCACCCTTGAAACCTAATTTAATATTGGCTTCAACGGTATCAAAACCAGCATCCTGTAAATTATAAGAACGCAATTTATTGATAAGTCCAATACCTCTACCCTCTTGGTTCATGTAAACAACAATTCCCTTACCCTCTTTTTCAATCATCTCTAAAGCCTTATGCAGTTGTGGACCACAATCGCAACGGCAAGATCCAAAGATATCGCCAGTGACGCAAGAACTGTGTACACGAGCTAAAATTGGCTCATCCGCTCCCCAAGTACCTTTAGAAATGGCCAAGTGGGTTGCATTATTATCCAATTGCGTGTAGGCAGTCATTTTAAAATCGCCCCAGGCAGTAGGAAGATCTATTGTAACCTCTTGTTTAATTAAACTATCGATGTTTAATCTGTAAGCGATCAAATCTTCAATAGAAATAATTTTAAGCTGATGTTGTTCGGCAATTTTAAATAAATCTGGAAGTCTGGCCATTTCGCCATCTTCCTTTAAAATCTCCACTAAAAGACCAGCAGGCTTCATCCCAGCTAATCTCGCTAAGTCAACTGCAGCCTCGGTATGCCCAGCACGACGAATTACACCACCATCTTTTGCGATTAATGGAAAAATATGTCCTGGTCTTCCCAATTCTTCTGCATCGGTTTTGGAATTAACCAGGGCTAACATTGTTTTTGAACGATCGCTCGCAGATATACCTGTGGTACAACCATGACCAACAAGATCTACCGAAACGGTGAAGTTCGTTTCGTAGGCAGCCGTATTCTTGCCCACCATTAAATCGAGTTTTAATTCTTTACAGCGTTCTTCTGTTAATGGCGCACAGATTAAGCCGCGTCCGTAGGTGGCCATAAAGTTGACTACTTCTGGCGTTGCATTTTCAGCAGCCGTTAAGAAATCACCTTCATTTTCTCTATTTTCATCATCTACAACAATAATCACTTTACCAGCTTTTATTTCTGCGATGGCCTCTTCTATCGTGTTTAATTTTGTTTGCATTTTATTAAAGCATTATGGAACAACTTTGCTATATCTTGAATCTAATTTACTAGTTCAAAAAAAATAAACTTAGCTGGATAGACAAAGGTACAACCTTATTGAGCAATAAAATGATTAAAATATCATTTGGAAGTAAAGGAAAAAATGCTGTTTATTTCGCTCTCTTTTTAAACAATTTAACAAAAAATTGCTTATAATAATTTACATCAAACAAGGCCGAATCTACTGTTGCTTTATAGGTTAAGAATGCAGCCAAAGGTGATAAGAATATTACCGCGATCCACATGGCAAAAACGGGATTTAGATTTCCTTCTCTTGCTGATTTTTCGGCAACTGTTGTAATGATGTGATAAATTAAGAAGAAAGATATTGCAATAACTACAGGTAAGCCCATCCCTCCTTTTCTAATAATTGCGCCTAATGGCGCACCAATAAAAAATAATAGAATACAAGAAGCAGCAAGCGTAAACTTGCGTTGATATTCGACAGTGGTAAAAATGATTTCTCCTGTTAAATCTGTTTGGCGAGGCGCCCAATTTGGGACATGCTGCATAATCCCGGCAACAACATTGGTAGCGCTTTCCAGCGATTGCTTTCTCATCCCATTAGGAATATCCTTTAAAATTACATCATCGATTACCTTTGGCGCAACCTTAATCTTTGTATAGCCCTTAACTACATTAAATTGCTTAAAGTTATTGGTTAAACTGGCTATCGTATTTCGTTTTAAAGTATCTAATTGTTTGGTTAACGAGTCTCTTTTTTTAACAATACCTTTTAAGTTGAGCATTTGAGTGCTATTTCCAAATGCATTTGGGTCAGTTTTGTCAGGATCGAAAGAAGACATATCGAATTGCGGCGCCGTTTCCTTAAACCTCCGTCTGGAGAAAATTTGACGGGGATTGTACATGCCACTACTTTTTGCCTGCTCCTCGTACTGCACTCCATCCTTAAGTTTTAACACTAAAAATTTTCCATCAGCGGTTTTTTCCATCTTACCTTCCTTTGCCAAAATTACCTTTGGAATGCCGTTATTATCCTTATGATCGTAAATCATGATGCCATGTAACATTCCATCATTATCCTTTGCATCAACACGGATGGCGTAACCAGGAATGGCATTGTTGAATACACCCGGTTTGATGAGAAAGGAAAGTTTTTTATTGCGGACATCATATAATAAGGATCCAAAT
This sequence comes from Pedobacter frigidisoli, assembly GCF_004331675.1. GTDB lineage: Bacteria > Bacteroidota > Bacteroidia > Sphingobacteriales > Sphingobacteriaceae > Pedobacter > Pedobacter frigidisoli. The sequence goes on from NZ_SJSN01000020.1 coordinate 85,919, forward strand.
TTAAGGTTAGCCTTGGGCAACATGTAATTTGAAAACAGAAAGGAAGCTACGGTAAGCATCAAGATAACCATCAAAAGTGGCCTCATGGCTTTCTGTAAGGAGATACCAGCAGATTTTATGGCTACGAGTTCGTAATTTTCTCCAAGGGTGCCAAAGGTCATGATGGAAGAAAGGAGCACAGAAAGTGGCAAGGCCATAGAAACATTTGCTGCCGAAGCATAATACATCAATTCTAAAATCGTGTACCATTCAAAGCCCTTGCCAATCAGATCATCAATCCACTTAAATAAAAAGAACATTAATAAGATAAACATCACAACAAAAAATGTTGCAATGAATGGCCTTACGAATGCTTTTATTAGAAGAAGATGTATTTTTTTCACCTTACAAAGGTAAACAATGCGGAGATAATATTAGGCACCTAAAACACTTATAAGATAATCGATCTGGTTGTCCCAAATTAACTTTTTCTCAGCAAGCAGGTCGTCGGTTGTAAAATCGGTTATGGAAAGCGCAACATCATTTGTAAGTTCATCTTGAACAATTTCCATCTCAAAATAACATTGAGGCTCATCATCCAACCATTTAAACTTCACTAATTTATTCTCTTTTATAGAGACTAACTTGGCTTTTAGTTGCTCATCATCCCAAGTAAAGGTATAAACCTGATCACGAAAATTAACGTCATCAGCAAACCATTGAGATAAGCCATTAGGCTCACTTATAAAAGTATATAGTATTCTTGGTGACGATTTAACCTCGTACTCTAGCGTAAATTTTTTCTTTTCTGCCATGTTAATTCATTACCAGAATAATATTCCGGACTATTTTTTTTATTTATTTTTCTAAAGAAAGGTAATTTATTCTATATTTGCAACTCCAAAAAATAACCACTTAAATATTTGATAATATAAGCAAATATTTTCGCCCGGCGGGGTAGCTCAGATGGTTAGAGCGCAGGATTCATAACCCTGAGGTCGGGGTCTCCCTTGATAGTTTAAACAAGCTTTTTCCGTTAAAATCCTCATCTTGATACACTCATGAGACTTTCTTGTTAATCTTTAGAAATTTGTGTTTCCCTAAAAGAAAAGAAAAACCCTAAACATTATAGTCATATAGCTTAAGCATAAACAAAAAATTTATGTTTACTCCCCCTCAAATCTCAACAAATAACGATATCAAATCTCGTTCATTCATATTTTTTTACTATAATAAAAAACGCCTAAAATTCTATAATGGAAACAGTATTAACCTGCCTATATTCCCAAACCATGCCCAGACACTGAAAGAAAGAAGTAAGTTATTACTTAAGTTGCAGCAAGAATATCATAAAGCCCTCTTAAAAGATTGGTCACCCATCAAACTTGAGGAAGTTCAACCTGCTAGATTCTTGCAAGACTCCTTTTTAAGTATTCTGGAAGAAAAAATGAGTTCTCCTTACAGTAAGTTCTACAAGAGAGATTTAAAGAAAGTATGCGAACAGTTCTTATCTTTTATACCTAAATGTTTTTTAAATGCAGAAGTAAGCGATATACCTTTAGATATCATTGAAAAGTTTTTGAATCAATTTAAGACTTCAGGTAGAACATATATGAACAAGAGACGCTCCCTATCGATATTTTTTTCCGAGTTTGTAAGAAAAGATTGGATTACAAAAAACCCTATCAATAAAACCTCTAAACAAAAAATTAAGGCAAAACTGCACGAAATCTATTCAGAAGAACAATTACCACATGTGTTTCAATTTCTTAAAATAAATTACTATAACCTTTATCTTTGTTGCCTAATGACTTATGGATGCCTATTACGACCTCATCAAGAGATTAGACAGCTAAAGCTTAAACATATCAGCAACGATTTTAGTGAAATACTGTTATCGGGTGCTGAAAACAAAAGCGGGAAAATTAGGAGGGTACATATTCCAAATTACGTAAAGAATGAGCTTTGCAAGCAAACATCTGCTATAAGCGACCCTGAAGCAAACATATTTACCCTAAACTCAAAGGAAGTTTATAACGAGGACTATTTCAAAACCCAATGGTCAAGAGCAAAGAAACAGATGCTTTGCACTGGTCTTTTGCAAAAAAATCACACACTTTATTCTTTCAGACATACCGCAGTAGTAAAGCTATATCGAAAAACCAAAGATTTACATATCGTTCAACAACTTCTACAGCATTCTAATATGATAGTTACAATGAATTATTTAAGGGGCTTAGGAGAGACAAGCAATAGTAGCTTAAAAGACTTAGTGCCAGAACTATCATTAATGAACGAATAGTGACCTTATACACCTATCAACAAATACAACAAATTCCAAGTATTTGTCGATAGGTATATAACAGCCCATTATGTTGCAAAAAAAATAAAAAAAATATGCATATATGAGAGTCCTCATACATTACCCCCCACCCGTTTTTGATTTCTAAACTCCCCCTACCCCGTTTTTCTAATCTTGAATTTTTAACCTCCTAAAAAAATAAAGAAATTTAACATATCTTCAACACCCCCACAAATCTTTGGAAACAAAAGTTCGACACCACCTACCTTAGGTGTACCTATGGACAGCCATACTTTAAACGAATGTAGCAACACCAACATTAAAATCTATGCAGTATATCTAGATAACTATTGTAATAATAGGCTGTTTTTATGAAATTACAATCTGACTTGCATTCAAACCTTAGGATTTTAATACCTTAACTGCTGTCTAAATGCCACTAAACAACACCTCATACCCTAAAGGAAAGCAAACCCTTTGAGTTCTCTTAAAAAAATGACTAAAGCTTTATTAAAGTGATTATTGAGAATTGAAAAGGCAAGCCTTAAGCTAACGTAATACGTTAACTTTCTTTTAGGGAATCATGTAGATTTTTATCCAATTAACAGTAATTATAAAGAATAATTTAGGTAATGTTAAAAATACTATATATGTCAGCAGATTTGAAATAATTCGATTAATCAATAGTAAAAGCTAAGATTTTTCCTCGAATAAATCTGGGTATTCGTTTTTAAGCCTTTGAATTATTGGTATCAGCTTATTACTTAATTTTCTCGTGTATGCAGAAATACCCGAACGTAATAAAATTCTATCATAATAGTATAGATATCCATCCTGTGGGTAATCTATCAAAGAATTATTGTCTATGAAACCAAGCTCTTTCAAACTTGCTACCATTTTGTTCCTTCGTAAATTAAGCTTTGCAGCTAATAAAGTAGCTGTAATCCAAATTTCAGGCTCAATGTAGACAAAGCCATACCGTACATGTGCTGTCCAAGCCTCTAAACGTAGTTTTTCTTTCTCTTCTTTATTATTAACTATCTTCCTAATTAGGGTAGCCTTAGTAATTTTCTCGACCTTAAAATCTACCCTGTATTGTTCTCTAAGTCGATAGCCCTTAGCTTTAGAACCTACTTGATATGTATTATCAGACTCTATAATTAGTCGTTCCTCAAGGTATGATAATAAGCGGCTATAGTGCCTGTAATCAGTAAGTTAATCTGCACAGAAATCGGCAAATAAGAATACACCAAAAACGGCAACAAGAGTGCACAAAAAAAACGGTAGGATAATTAAACCCCACCGTTTAATACGACCTTCATCGGCTTACGACAACTGATGAATATGCACGCATTCTTGAACAAATTTATGATGTATTATGAAATTAAGCGAATGTCCCTTGCCGGACGTTCAGCTTCAAAGATCAGCAAGGCGCTGAACTGTAACCGCAGAACGGTAAAAAAGTACCTTGAGATGGATGACGGGGAGTTTGACGCCTTTG
>NZ_SJSN01000021.1 GCF_004331675.1 Pedobacter frigidisoli
GGAAGAGTATAACGGGTAGAGCGCGGAATTTAATGAAGATGGGTGTAGTAAAGTCAAGGGCTTATCAGTTGTCTAATACCCGTAAGGGGTACTGTAGGACTGCAAACAGCCCGACATTACTTACAACCCTCGACAAGAAGTTCTTTATTGGCCTTGGACTAGATGGATTCGCAAATTATTACTATTGGAAAACGACACACCAAACGAAGTTATTCTAGCAAACCGCTGTATACCGAACGGTACGTACAGTGGTGTGAGAGGACAGATAGGGAACTAATCCCTATCTTCCTACTCGATAAGCAAGTTTAATTAATAAAAAAACAAAAAAGCTACCCTTTCGAGGTAGCTTTTTCAGCGGAGAGTGGGGGATTCGAACCCGCGGACCCTTTAACAAGTCAACAGTTTTCAAGACTGCCGCAATCGACCACTCTGCCAACTCTCCGCGACAAAAGTACAAATCCCATTTAATTCTACAAATACGGATTATGTTTTTTTTATATAAAATTGATAATTGCTTAACACAGAGCGAGAAAAAATTACTTCTTTCTTAGGTTTTCCTCTATAGGATCTGATTTCTTGAAGAGATTGAACGTTGGCCTAATAATTTTCACACTTCTTTTACTTACATCTACACTTGCATTCAGCTCAAAACCAATAAGCAAGATTAGTGAGTTCAAGTAAAGCCAGATCATCACCACGATAAGTGTACCAATGGAGCCATAAACCTTATTATATGAAGCAAAATGATTTATGTAGAAAGAAAAGCCCCATATGGTTAAGAACGCAAGAATGGTTGCAAGCCAAGAACCAGCACTAAATAGTTTCCATTTTTTAGTGTGCGATGGTCCGTAACGATAAAGTATTGATATAGTAATGAAATATAGAATTGCCAAAAGTGCCCATCTGGTAAATTGGATCGCGTAAACAGCCAAGCTATCTTTAATGTGCAACTCGCCTTTGATGTAGTTTAGCAGAATTTCTCCTAATGCCATTGCACTTATGCAAACAATGATAGAGATACAAATTACCGAGGTAAGGATAAATGCAATTAAACGCTGCTTTAACCAACCTCGTGTTTCTATAATTAACGATGATTTGTTAAAAGCTTTCATCAGGTTTTTTACACCATTGGTAGCAAAAAAAATAGCTGATAGAAAACCGAATGACAATAAGCCCGTGTTTTGATTTTTTACAATATCCTTTAATGTAGATTCAAATGCATCATAAGCATTATGTGGAAGCACCAACTCTATCAAACTTAATAATTGATCTTGGAAACCCCTTATTGGAATAAATGGAATCAAGGTGAATAGAAAAATAATACCTGGGAAAATAGCCAGCATAAAGCTATAGGCTAAGGAAGAGGATTTATTTACAAGCGTATCTTTCCCAATTTCCCTAAAGAAAAATGTGGCAACCGTATACAATGGAAGTGGGCTAAAGCCAGGCAAAACGCAACTTTTAGTCCATTCGATAAATTGCGAATAGATTTTAAGGTGTAATAATTGCTTGTGTAACCATTCCATTTTTTACTATTGATTAAAAAATACCGACAACTTTTCCATAAAATTTTCGGGAGGATTTGTAGGCTTATTTTTCTTCATATCAACAAAAACAAGTGTTGTTTCGCCAAGGTTTATCAATTCTTTATTTTCGTTATACAATTCGTAATTGAAGAAAATTCGGATGCCTGGCAAAGTTTTTATTGTAGTTTTAACTGTAATCTCTTGATCGTAAAGGGCTGGTTTAATATACTTACATTTTAATTCTAACACAGGCATCATAATTCCATCAGCTTCCATAGAACTATAACTCATACCTAAACTACGCAACATTTCTACACGACCAACCTCATAATATTGTGCATAATTTCCATAATACATATAGCCCATTTGGTCGGTTTCGCCATAACGAACCCTAATTTTTGTACTGTGGCTATACATTATCTAAAAATATTTCTTTTGTTTAAAGCTTCACGATATTTTTTTGCATTAATTTCATGCTGCGCCTTGTTCTCCGCAAAATTATGGTATCCAGAAAAATCTTCCTTTGCACACATGTAAATATAGTTATTGGTATCACGATTCAATACGGCATCAATTGCATTAATACTTGGCATCATAATCGGGCCAGGAGGCAAACCAGCATATTTGTAAGTGTTATAAAGCGATTGGACCTGTAATAACTTGCCTGTTACTCTTTTTACTGTAAAATCATTATTTGCGAAAATCACAGTTGGATCTGCCTGCAATAGAATTCCCTTATTTAACCTATTCAAGTATAAGCCAGCAATTATTGGCATTTCCTTATCATAAAGAGCTTCGGCATCTACAATGGATGCTAAAGTATAAACCTGTGCTGGAGTTAAATTTAAACTTGCAGCTTTTTGTTTACGATCTGCATTCCAAAATTTATCATATTCCTTGTGCATACGCTCAAAGAAATCGACAGGAGAGATATTCCAATACATTTCATATGTGTTAGGAATGAACATTGCATAAACATTATCCTGATTAAATCCATATTTACTTATCAGTGCTGTTGAATCCAGCAACTTAATAAAGCTAAGCGAATCGGCTTCTAAATTATTAGCTAAGTAGGCTGCAAAGTTTTCCTTTTTACGGATATTTTGAAATTTAATTTTAACTGGCTCTTGGTTACCAGCCTTGATCATATTCACTAAAGTACGGTTAGTCATCCCTTTCTTTAAACGATAGCGACCAGCCTTAACATTTGTTGGCAAATTCATTTTTCCTGCAGCCGTAGCAAAAGATGAAATGCTTTTTACAATATCTTTCTTTTTCATTTCAGCAACCAATTCATCGTAATCACTTCCTGTTTTTATGTAAAGGAATTTTTGATTTTCGGTAACGTTAGCAGCAAAATAAACCTTGTAAAGATTTAAGGCAAAATATCCGGCAATTAAAATAATTACTACAGCAATTGCTATAATGGCTTTTTTACCGGTACTCATATTTTTTTTTTCTATTTCAGTCATGTTATATTCTAGGGTATTATTGTTCTTTATTGGATAAGGTGATATTAATTTTTGTACCGATGGCAACTTTCGATACCGAATCTGCAGGCATTGGATCTTGCTTCGTAATAATGGCATTTGCACTGTCAATAATAGCTCCTTCGTAAATGATAGTTCCTAAACTGAGATTAGATCCTTTTAAGCTGAACTTCGCCTCATCTACTGTTAACCCAACTAATTGCGGAACATCTACTTCTTCATTGCCTCTTCCATCGCCCAATACCAAGTTAATTCGCGATCCAACTGGTACAACATCTCCTGGCTGAATAGGAGAACCACCAAATGATGCTTCTAAAACAACATCTCGACTTACATCGGGTTTGTAGGTGGTATCGCCCAGCTTGAGCCTAGAACTTTCTATAATCGCTTGTGCCTCTCGCAAGGTTTTAAACGCAATATCTGGAAATTTTGTATTCGGAATTTTTCCGGCATTAATGGTTAAATAAATTGTTCTATTATCTTTTACGAACGTATTCGGATCGGGATCTTGATCTATAACAATTCCAGCGGGTTGATCCATAATGAAAACTGAATCCACCTCGTATTTCAAACCAGCATCTTCGAGTTTTCTTACAGCCTGTTCAAACGATAGGCCTTTAACCATTGGTACATTTAAGCCCTGCCCATGTTTGGTGTAATATCTTAAACTGAAGAAAGCGATAAGTAATAGGCCAACAACGGTTAAAACTGCAGCTAAAATATTGTTCCTAAAGGATTTGGTTTTTAAATAATCTATAAATTTAGACATGAATCTTAAATTCTGGGGTTATGCATACAAGCTCAAATGTAGTTATTTTAATTAATGAGTGAATTAAGGAGTGATCCATAATTGAATAGTTCAAGTATATTCCATCAATTTCTATCCATCAAAATTAAACAATGCGCAAAGATATTTATATTTTTGAGGATAATATTTACATTCAATTTCTATTTATAAAAAAGGATTTTCAACATGAAAAAAACGATAGCATTGTTAACAGGCGGTACCACTGGTGAATGGGTTGTTTCAGTAAAAAGTGCAGCTACAATTGCCCAAAATATTGATGCTGATTTGTATGATGTTTATAAGATTATGTTAAATGATAAGGGCTGGTTTTATGAACCTGCTGATTCTGTTAAAATAGAAATTGATAAAAACGATTTTTCATTAACCTTAGATGGTCGTAAAATAAAATTTGATGGTGTTTTTATTGCTATTCATGGCTCGCCTGGTGAGGACGGAAAACTTCAGGGCTATTTCGATATGATTGGAATTCCATACACTACATGTGATGCCTTAACTTCATGTATTACGATGAATAAAGGTTATACAAAGGCAATTGTAGAAGGAATCAATAACTTGTTTACAGCTAAATCAATACAAATATTTAAGAATGGGGATTACAACATCAGCCAGATTAAGCAGGATTTAAGATTGCCTTATTTCGTTAAACCAAATAGTGGCGGTAGTAGCATTGGTATGAGTAAAGTTAAACATGCCGATGATTTAGATAGTGCTCTTGAAAAGGCTTTTAGAGAAGATACGCAAGTTTTAATTGAGGAATTTGTAAGTGGTAGGGAGTTCTCCATTGGTGTTTACAGCGCAAAAGGCGAGGTTACTGTTTTACCAACTACTGAGGTTATCCCTGCAAATGAGTTTTTCGATTTTGAGGCAAAATACACGCCTGGTGCTACACAAGAAATTACGCCTGGCAACATGAGTGATGAAGAATATGCAAGGGTTCATCAAATTATAAAAGACATTTACAAAAAACTAAATTGTAGAGGTGTTGTTCGTATAGATTATTTTTTGGAACACGAAACTGGGAAGTTTTATTTTATAGAAATTAATACCATTCCTGGGCAAACGTCCACTAGTTTTATTCCTCAACAGGTTGCCGCTATGGGATTAACACTAAAAGAATTTTATACTAGCTTAATGAAAGAAACCTTGGGTTAATCATTTTCCTTTTAATAGAATGGACATACAAGAACTCTTAAATAGAGGTTTTAGGGTAAAAAAATATCGTAAAGATTCAATCGTTTATGAACCAGGAATGTTACCAAAGTTTGTTTATTTCATAAAATCTGGCGAGGTAAGAATGGTTACCGTCAGTGATGATGGAAAGGAATTTATTCAGGGTATTTTTAAAAGAGATCAATATTTTGGTGAACCGGCCATAATTGTAAATAGGAGATATCTGGCTTATACTATTGTGAGTAAGGATGCAGAAATCATCCCTGTTGGTAATAATGATTTTTTCAATCTGATAAGGAATGAGCCTAACTTTTCTACAGACTTGATCCAAACATTGAGTAATAGGCTTTTCTATAAATCGATGATGCTCGAAGAACTAGCTAACGAGAAAGCTGAACATCGATTACTCACCATTATAAATTACCTTACTAACGACATCGAGGTTGGAGAAACCTTAAAAATTACCAGACAGGAACTTGCCGATATGACTGGTTTAAGAGTGGAGACTGTGATAAGAGGAGTAAAGATATTGGTAGATAGAGGATCGATAAAGTTAAACCGCGGGAAGATTATCAAGATTTAATTTAGCGTATCCAACCTTTTTATCTTCATGTTGTTCTATTAATATGATGCAGATCATAATTTAACCTTTTTTCGAACCGTAAATTTGCCTCATAAATAATTTATATAATTATGGCAGAGCTTTCTAAATTTCAAGCTGTATTACAATGTAAGTGTCCACGTTGCCGAAAGGGTGATATTTTTACAGGCAGCGCTTATGCATTCACACTTCAAAAAACCAATGTTTATTGTCCGGTTTGTAACTTAAAGTTCGAACGCGAACCTGGCTTTTTCTATGTTGCAATGTTTGTGAGCTATGCAATGAATGTTGCCGAAATCATCACGATTGGTGTAGCTTCTTATGTATTAGGTTTACCGTTGGTTTACGAAAATCTATGGTATTATGTAGGATTGATTCTTGCAGGTGTTTTGCTTTTATCTCCAATAAATTATCGCTATTCGAGGGTTGTTTTATTGCACTGGTTAACGCCAGGCTTGGGTTACGTACCCGGAAGCGGCATTAATAAATAAAAAATGCCCGATTTTTCGGGCATTTCATTTACTTTTTCATAGGATGCTGAACATATTCTGACCAATGAACAACTTTTCCATTTTTTAATTTAAAATCGTTAAAGAAATTTACAGTATCTGTTTTGCCATCTTTCATTTCTGAAGCTTGTGTATACCAAAGACTAACATATTCCTCTGTTTTATCTTTACTGATAACTGACTCCATATCCTCCAGCATAATCTTAATGCTTTTAAATTTATCCATTTCATGCTTCGCCTCTTTCAAGAATTGGCTACTTGTTCCTTTAAATTCGTAACCGTCTACATTAAGCTGTAAACTATCCCCTAAAAGTGGTTTTAAAGATGTTGTATCAAGATTAGCAAAAGCTTTTAGCGCACTCATGGCAACAACCATATTTTTGCTGTCTGCATTCATTTCCCAATTTCGATTTTTTTTGGGTGTATAAGGATATTTTGTTGTGTCTGCAGTTGCAGAATCAGTTGTTTTAGCTTCTTTATTTTGGCAAGCAGCGAAAAATAAGGCAATAACAAATAGTGATGAGATTTTTTTCATAATAATTAATTTAGGTGATTTAGTTAAATAAATATACCTAATTATCTGAAAACTAAATAATTGATTAATTTTTATTTTCGCTAAGAAATTTAAAATAGATTGAAAATTTTAAAGCTTATGGTTATTCAACGGCTTTTTAAAAATACCGAAGCAAATATTTATTAAGAAAAGCAACTGACTTAAACCAAAAATTAAAGTAATCCAATTCAAGATTCTTCCGAACGGGTCGGTAGTAAAAATAAAAATTACAATTGAAAAAAGCATAATCACGATGTGGAGGTAGCTTAGCATAAGCAGATTTAAATACCTGTTTAATAGTTTATAAAATATGCTGAAGATAAAAAGAACTATGGCTATCAATCTTAAAAACTGAATGAAACCAATTACATAATAGGTGTCTGATAAGTTTACTTCGATTGTTTCTCTGGTGCCGAAGAAAGAAGCAATAAGAAATAACGTAGCGATTAAAACTAAAAAATTGTAGGGCTTAAAAATAACTGCCATTTTAAGTTTTTTCTATTATTTTAACCAAAGCCTTAACTTTTTCAATTGAAGTTAATTCATATTGATATTCATCTTCAAAACTTCCCATTTTACTTTCTATATTTCTAAATGCCATTTTGCTTGCTACAAAAGATTTAGCCGAAGCATGAAATTCTTTAGCACCAGTTTTATCGATAAGTTCCTGAACGTTATTTTCATTTATTCCGGCGCCAGGCATCATAGAAATTCTTCCGTTAGCTTGTTTTACAAGTTTGGCTAAAGTTTCTACTCCATCAATTGCTGAGTTTGCTCCACCTGAAGAAAGTACCCGAATAATTCCCAATTCAATTAAATCTTCCAATGCTTTTTCCATGTTATTACTCATATCGAAAGCCCTGTGAAAAGCAACGGGAAGTGGTTTCGCCAATTCAATTAATTCAACGCAACGGGTTTTATCTATGCTTCCATCAAATTGAAGTATTCCAATAACTATTCCATCACAATTTAATGATTTGCAAATTTTTATATCTTCTTTCATCAAATTAAACTCAATAGCAGAATACAAAAAATCTCCACCGCGTGGACGGATAATTGGCCACACTTCGATAGTTAAGTTTTTCTTAGCTAAGGCAATCTGGCCAAAACTTGGGGTTGTTCCGCCCTCGGCTAAGTTATCGCATAATTCAACTCTTTTAGCTCCACCAATTTGGGCAGCAAGAGCCGATTCATAACCGTTTGCACAGACTTCTAAAATTCCCCCAGCCCCCGAGGGGGGATTTGAATGGCCGTCGTTAAACCCCTCCGCCCCTAAAGGGGAACCTGAATTTCCACTGTTCATGTATCGCTAATAATCTACTGTTTACTATTGCTATTCCCACCTTGCTTTTCGCTCCCCCTTTAGGGGGCTGTGGGGTAATAACTTTTCCCTTTAATCAGCAAATCTTGCTTTTCAGCATTACAAACTGCATAGCTAAATCCCTGCTGAATCGCGTAAGCACCATATTCGCCTTTTTTATTGATGGCTAAAAAGCCGACCTGAATATTTTTTGCGGTTTCAGGCTTCTTTTTGATGATGCGCATAACGGCTTCTTTGCAAGCAGCTTCAGGTGTATAGCCTTGACGCATCAATTCAACAACTAAAAATGAACCCACATTGCGAACAACTTCTTCGCCAACACCAGTAGACGTTGCGCCACCTACCTCATTATCAACATATAAACCTGCGCCAATAATCGGACTATCGCCAATTCTGCCATGAAGTTTATAGGCCATTCCACTGGTGGTACATGCGCCTGAAATATTTCCCTTGCTATCAATGGCAAGCATGCCAATAGTATCGTGATTATATTGATTTCCTGGTAATTTTTGAGGTGCTGCTTTTTCGTAAAGCTTATTTTCGATATTCATTACCGGCTCATATTTGGCTGTTTTTAGCCATTCTTTCCAGGCCTTTTCGCTGGCAGGCCTAAGTAAATTTTCTTTTTTGAAACCTTGTTCCAAGGCAAATTGCAATGCACCATCGCCGGCAAGCATCACATGGGGAGTTTTTTCCATTACTTTACGGGCGACTGAAATAGGATGTTTAATATGCTCTAAAGCTAAAACAGCACCACAATTTCCCAACTCATCCATTATACAAGCGTCTAGGGTTACGTGGCCATCTCTATCAGGTAGGCCCCCATAACCAACAGACTGATTTTTTTCGTCAGCTTCGGGCACCCAAACACCTTGTTCAACTGCATCCAAAGCTTTTCCGCCATTAGAAAGCACTTTCCAAGCATCAGCATTTGCTGCAATACCAAAATCCCATGTCGAAATTACGATCGGCAAATTAGCGTTACGATTTGATGGGGATGGAATCGCATCAGCAATGCTGGTTTTATCAATTGCTAATAATCCAGCGGAAAGGGCAGTGGCTTTTATAAATTTACGACGGTTGAACATCTTTGTTAAGAGGGTTAATCGGTTATTAGTTAGAATCGGTTAATTGTGAACTCAAAATTGATAACTGTTAACTGATAGTAAACTTGTCAGCATCTTTCAAGAATGGAAATTGGCGTCTAATTTTAACCAATTCCTCGTAATTTATGGTAACGGTATACATATCTTCATCTTCGGGTTTGTAGTAAACTGTGCTTCCATAAGGGTCGATAACCATCGAATGCCCACCATGGTAGATTTGATTTCCATCGTGGCCGACACGGTTTACACCAATTACATAACTTTGGTTTTCAATCGCCCTTGCAGGAATTAAAGCACGCCAATGTGCAGAACGTTTATCAGGCCAGCTGGCTACCAAAAGCAAAATGTCGTATTCTTCATTTACGTTACGCAACCAAACTGGAAAACGCAGATCATAGCAAATGGCCAATCTTATTTTCCAGCCCTTTAGTTCAACAATAAGTTTATCACGTCCAGAACTGAAGTTTTTATCTTCGTCGCCCAAGCCAAATAAGTGGCGTTTATCGTAATATTGGTTGTCGCCATTTTGTTCCATCCAAATTAAGCGATTGTAATAATTTCCATTTTCTTTAATAATCAAACTTCCAGTAACTACACAATTGTATTGATGCGCCATTTTCTGCATCCATTGCATAGTTTTTCCACCCATTTCTTCAGCCAGAGCTTCAGAATTCATGCTGAAACCACTATTAAACATCTCGGGCAAAATAATTAAATCAGTTTTCTCTCGAACGCCCATTGATAATCGGAGGGCCAGATTTAAAAGGTTTTTCTCTATGTTCTCCCAAAAAAGATAAGCCTGAAAAATGGTGACTTTCAGGTTTTCTATCTGAGTATAAACAGGTGCTTCCATATGTTTAGTGTTACGGGATGATTAAACATTTTTTAACTTCTCTGCAGCCAAAGCAAGGGTTGAATTTTCTTTGGCAAAACAGAATCTTATAATTTTATAGTCGGTTGCTTTTTGGTAGAATGCCGAAACAGGGATGGTGGCCACTCCAAATTCTTTAATCAACCTCATGCTAAAGTCTGTGTCCTTTTCATCGCTAATTTTGCTATAACTCGCACACTGAAAATACGAGCCCTTACAAGGTAATAGCTCAAATCGGCTGTCAGCCAAAAGGCTTCTGAAATAATTTCGTTTATTTTCAAAAAAAGCGGTTATTCCAATGTAATTGCTTGGTTCTTTAATATAATCGGCAATGGCTTGTTGCATCGGACTATTAACGCTAAAAACATTAAATTGGTGTACTTTCCTAAATTCTTTGGTTAATTGTTCAGGAGCGAGGCAGTAACCAAGCTTCCAGCCAGTAGCATGTAAAAGCTTACCGAAAGATGCCACAATAAAACTTCTTTCTTTCAATTCAGGGAATAGCATTACGCTTTTATGTTTCCGTTCATCGTAAATTAAATGCTCATAAACTTCATCGCTAAGAATTAAAACATCTGTTCCGTTAATCAACCTAATCAGCGCTTTCATATCCTCTTCGGATAAGATACTACCTGTTGGGTTTTGCGGAGAATTTAAAATAATCATCCTCGTGCTTGATGTAAACAGCTTTTTTACCATATCCCAATCAATACCATAATCAGGCGGGGCCAGCTCATAAGTTTTTACCAAACCACCCAAAAGTTTAATTGTGGGCGCATAACTATCGTAAGCGGGCTCGAAAATAATAACCTCATCACCAGGGTTAATTATCGCAGCTAAAGCGGTAAAAATCGCCTGCGTTCCGCCCGCTGTAACTGTAATTTCTGTATCGGGATTGTATTTAACATTGTATAACTTCTCAACCTTTTCGGCAATGGTTTCCTTTAAGAAATTGTTGCCTGGCATTGGTGCGTATTGGTTAAAACCATCTTTCATAGCCTTAGTTACCAGCTGAGTTAGCTCCGGATCGCAAGGATAATCAGGGAAACCCTGAGATAAATTAATGGCATTATTTTCTGCTGCAAGATTAGACATTACTGAGAAAATGGTAGTACCTACACCTGGAAGTTTCGATTGTATATTCAACATGATATAAGCGAAAATAGCAAAAAAACCTTAAAGCTGCGATTGCATGATAAGCTTAAGAATTTGATTAATCTTTTTTGGAAAGCAATTCCAGTGGTTATTGGGTTTAGGTTGGCCCCGCTGTTCACTATAGCCCACGCCGTCCCGATGAAAAATCGAGACATGGCTAACGTTACCGTCGGGTTTAAGTGGCTTGGTAGCCAAACCTATTCGTTATTACAAGGCGGCAATCTATTTGTATGAAAAAGGTTGTGAGCTTAAATAGGAGATTACCATGATAAATAAATTTGCATTTAATATACCAATCGGTATATATTTGCATCGTCAATTCGAAATATCATGACCAAAGCAGAAAAAACAAGAAATTTCATTGTAGAGAAAACCGCACCCATTTTCAATATGAAAGGTTATGCAGGTACTTCTTTAAATGATATTACTGCTGCTACGGGCTTAACAAAAGGAAGTATTTACGGCAACTTCTCCAATAAAGATGAAGTTGCACTTGCAGCGTTTGACTATAACTTTAAAAGTAACGTTTCAAAAATCGAGGTGGAGATAAGTAAGCAGGATACAACAAAAGGAAAACTTCTGGCTTATGTAAATATCTATCAAAGCTTTTTGGTTGGTGGAATTTCTCAGGGTGGTTGCCCGATTTTGAATACGGCTATCGATGCTGATGATACACATCCGGCGCTCCGTGAAAAGGTTTTAAAAGCTGTTTTATCCTGGAAGAAAAGCATTATCAAATTGGTAGAGGAGGGAATTTCTACAGAAGAAATCAAAGTTGATAATAATCCCGAGCAAATCGCATTAACAGTTATTGCCATGATAGAGGGCGGCATCATGATATCAAGGCTCACTAATAAACTCGATAACTGGAACTTAATCATGGATTCATTAAAAAAATATATCAATAGCCTAGGCTAAAAAATTTTAATCTAAAATATACCGATTGGTATATAATAAAAATTACAAATATGAAAACTTCACAAAACACAGTATTAATTATCGGCGGAACAGCCGGTATTGGCTTAGAAATTGTAAAACAGTTAACGGCTTTAAACAATCATGTAATTGTTACAGGTAGAAATAAAGAACGCCTTGATAGCGCTTTAGCGGGTATAAAAAACGTTACAGCCATTCCTTTTGATGTAAGCAAGGCGGGAGAAGTGGATAATCTCGTTGAACGAATTGGCAAGAATTTCCCTAAATTAAACATGGTTATTAATAATGCTGGTAGGGCTTTGCTTTACAATCTGGCCGATAACAATCAGGATGCTTTTGCAAATGCTGAAGATGAAATGTTAACCAATTATTTGTCCATCATCAGAATTAATCAAAAATTATTGCCCATTTTAAAGGAGCAAGCAGAATCAGCAATTGTAAATGTTTCTTCGGTAGTGGCTTATGTACCAGGCATTACTTTGCCAACTTATGCAGCCAGTAAAGCTGCTTTGCATTCTTACACAACCTCATTAAGATTAAGTCTTGAAGTTACTTCCGTTAAGGTTTTTGAGTTGATGCCGCCATTGGTTGATACCGAATTTTCAAAAGAAATTGGTGGCCATAACGGTATCAAACCATCTGTTGTTGCCGATGAATTTATCGCAGCATTAGAGAAAGATGAATTCGAAATCAGGGTAGGTGACACTGCAAAAATTTATGAGTTGTTCCGTCAATCGCCAGTTGATGCTTTAAACGTAATGAATGCGAATAGAAAAGCTTGGATAGAATCGGTTAACTAATCAATTAAAAATAGCAGGAATGAAAAAGAAAATAACATTTGCCTTTATTATGGCAATCTTTACAACAGGAATCGTAACCTTTGCAGCAATCAGTGTGAACCTTGGTTTTACACCAAGCTTCCTTAAAATCTGGTTGAAATCATGGGGCATTTCTTATATAGTAGCCATTCCTGCTATTTTAATTATCAGTCCGAGGGTGCAATTATTCGTCGATTATCTATTTAAGGATAGCGACAAAAATTTAATAAAATGAAAAGAGTAGTAGTAACAGGTTTGGGTGCAATGACGCCGCTAGGAAATACCGTTGATAGCTTTTGGCAAGACATTCTTGCTGGAAAAAGTGGTGTAGGCCCAATTACGAAGTTCGATACGGAAAAATTTAAAACTCACTTTGCTGCTGAAGTAAAGGATTTCAATCCTGAAGAATTTCTGGAGAAAAAAGAAGCAAGGAAATTTGATACGTTTACACAATATGCTATCTTATCGAGCGACCAGGCCATAAAAGATTCGGGATTGGATTTCACTGCCATGAATGATGAGCAATTGGCAGATGTAGGTGTAATCTGGGCAACTGGAAATGGCGGAATTTCAACTTTTGAACAACAGCTGGAAGAATTTCATAAGGGAGACGGAACGGCAAGGTTCAGCCCTTTTTTTATACCGAAAATGATTGTTGATATCGCAGCAGGTGCAATTTCCATTCGCCATAAATTGCGTGGACCAAATTATTGTACAGTTTCGGCTTGTGCATCATCAAACACAGCAATTATAAGTGCTTTCGATACCATTCGTTTGGGCAAAGCAAATGTGATGATTGCTGGTGGCTCTGAAGCTGCAATTACCAAATCATCTGTTGGGGGTTTCAATGCCTCCCAAGCTTTATCAAAAAGAAATGATGACCCACAAGGTGCGTCAAGACCGTTTGATAAAACACGAGATGGTTTTGTAATGGGTGAGGGTGCTGGTGCTTTAGTTTTAGAAGATTTGGAACATGCATTGAATCGCGGTGCTCATATTTACGCGGAAATTGTCGGCGGCGGAATGGCTGCAGATGCTTATCATTTAACAGGAACACCACCCGATGGAATTGGCGCAGCTTTAGGAATGACCAAAGCATTGAAAGATGCAGGAATTTCGGCGGATAAAATCGATTACATTAATGCACATGCAACCTCAACAGGTTTAGGTGATTTAAGTGAATTGAATGCTATTAAAACTGTTTTTGATGGTTTACCAGTTGTAATTGGCGCAACAAAATCTATGACGGGTCATTTATTAGGCGCAGCGGGAGCAGTTGAAAGTTTAATTAGTATTTTGGCTATTAGAGATGGAATTATTCCGCCAACCATCAATACTAAAAACTTAGATGAAAACATCCCGAAAGGATTAAACATTGTGCTTGGCGAACCTGTTAAAAAAGAAATCAACTATGTTTTAAACAATACTTTTGGTTTTGGCGGGCATGTTGCAAGTACCATCTTCAAGAAATATACTGATTAACATCGGTATTAATACTCATAATAAATTTATGTTCATTCCATTTAGGTTTATACAATCAAAGTAGTAATTTTGGTTATCCTGAAAATCTTAAGAAACATAGCTGATTCATCTCAAACCATCTTTAAGATATTAATGATGGCTTTTTTATGTGCCATAAGTTTTGAGTCAGAGGCGCAGATTCAGGAAATCAGAAAAATCCAAAAAAATCTTCCATTTGTTAAAAATGAAAAGGCCAAAATAGACGCCTGGAATACTTTAGCATCGCTTTTTACACAAAATAAAAGAGATTCGGTTTTGTACTATGCAGATTTGGCTGAGAAACACGCAACTGCCATTAATTATGTAGCGGGCATTGCTAAAGCCTCGAATTACAAGGGCGAATATTACATGACGCTTAATAATTACCTCTCTGCTAAATATTACAATAAAGCATTAGAGTTATCTAAAAAAGCGAAAGACACATCGATAATTTGCGAGTCGATGAATAACATTGGTGCATCGCTATACATCGACCAAAATCAAAAATTGGCCATGAAGTATCTCTATGATGCAGATGATTTGGCAAAAAAAATGCAAAAAGATTCGATAAGGTCTCTGCTTTTGCTAAATATGGCCGGGGTTGATGTAAGCTTAACTGCTGAAAAACGGGATTCAATAAGTTCCTTGGCTTTATCTATTGCTAAAAAATATAAGGATGAAATAAAAATACTTCAGTACGCAGATGTACATGCTAGAACTTTGTATAATCCATTTTCGGGTCTGGTTACATTTTTAAAGGCAAACATTGCAAAAGCAGATAGCATGGGCAATACAACCATGAAAATTCATTTTCTACGTCGCCTGGCCGAAGCTTACATCATAAATAAAGACGGCACTAACGGCGTAAAGTATTATGAAGAAGCCATTCAATTATGCAGGGAAAATAGCTATCAGGTAATGACAGCGCATATACTCGGCGAGCTTTTTAAATATTACCGCAGTCAAGGCAATATGGAACGTTCTGGTTATTTCGCCGACCAAATGGTTCAGGAATATCAGAAACTAAGTGATGTTGCTAAAAAATCGGGTTTTAATTATGTGGATTATGTGATGAGCCCAAATAACCTTAAGGTTGAGCAGGAGCGAGCTGAAACTCAAAAGCGAATCATTATAGTTTTTTCTATATTAATTGCACTTACTTTGCTATTGTTGTTTTTTGTTTACCGCTCTTACAGGATAAAGAAAAATTATGCTAAGGTTCAGGAAGAACTTCATGAAAAATCTAAAGAACGCGAAGCTGATTTAGCGGATAGAGAAAAATTCTACAATACGATTATCTCGGTGATGGCGCATGATTTACGTTCCCCTTTTTCTTCGATTATGATGGCTTCAGACTTATACACCATGGGCGGAGATACTTTATCTGAAGAAGAAAAAAACCAGATTATGGTTAAAATGAAAGACATTTCATTAATGAGTATCCAATTTATGGAGGGATTACTTGCATGGGTAAAATCGCGAATGGATGGTTACGTTTATCAGGCTAAAAGCTATAATTTGAATCAATTGGTTTTAGAGGCTAATGCTTTTTGCTTAAATGAGCAGGAGAATAAAAACATAAAACTTGAATTAAAATCGTCTGCAAACGACCAAATACAGGGAGATAAAAATATGCTGCTTTTTGTATTTAGGAATATTCTAAGCAATGCAACGAAGTATTCAGGAATGAGTAAAGTTATCACTGTTAATTTAATTGAAAAGCAAGGAAGTTTATTGCTTTCCTTTACCGATTATGGAATCGGAATGACTGATGATGGCTTGAAAAACCTATTTAGCTATCAAGAGAATGCAGATTCTAAAACTGGAAAAGTTAAAGGCGCAGGCATCGCACTTACCATTTGTAAAGAAATGATTGGTAAAATGAACGGAAAAATCTGGGCCGAAAGTATTAGAATGGAGGGCTCTACTTTCTATATTTCCCTGCCTCATCAATAATTTTTACTTGTCCATTAAAAGATTAACAATTTCTTTAAGTTCTTCTATCTCTTGCTCCAACTTAGCCACACGGTTTTCTAGTTCAGAATTATCTACAGTGATAGCTGCGATTGCCATTTCATGTTCATTTGCAGTTTCTTCCGCTTGTTCTCCAAGCAAATGAACAAATCTGGCCTCTTTTTGTCCCGCCTTTTTGGGTAGTAATTTTACAAATTTTGGCTCCTCATCAGATAACTTTTGCAGTTGCTCTAATATTTCTTCAATGCTTTCAAACTCATATAATCTTCCAGAATTACTATTGATTTCGCCTGGCGTTAGCGGTCCGCGTAAAAGCAAAAGACAAAGGATAGAAAGCTCTGATGGAACCAAAGGATAAACAATTCCTAAATTATGTTTGTATTTAATTACACGGCTCGAACCACCTGTAGCTGTAGATATTAAGCCTTTAATTTTTAAAGAATTTAATGTCAGTGTAACCGTTTCCTCATCATAATTTACCACAGGATTTCTAGAGCTTTTTTGATTACAAGCCGCCGTTAAACTGTTTAAAGTCATCGGGTAATAATCAGGTGTGGTTCTGCTTTTTTCAATCAACGAGCCTAAAACACGTTGTTCTTCTGCGGATAAATCGGGTAACGGTTTAATATCTTCCATTTGCTAAAAATAGAAATTGAGTTAACATTTACGAAATTATTTTTATGGAATTAGCTATTTCTTTCTGTTAATGCCTAATGCGGGTATCATTCTTACGCAGCTGGGAATCTTAAAACTTTGCAGACTTTAGTGTGCCAAACCCTCCACCTTTAAACCCTCAACTTTCCACCTTATTAGAATTATTCTAAATATCCAAATCAAGAGATTTTTAGTTTTAGATTAACGAACTTTAGAAACAACAACATCTCAAAACATATTTTATGCAATCATCTGATAAGAAACCTAATCAGGGCGACAGCAGGCGAGACTTTTTAAAGAAAAGTTCACTCATCACTGCAATAGCTTTAACACCATCTGTAGCGCTTAAAGCTGCAGAAAACCAAGCCGATGAACGTTTCGCTGAACTTTTTGAAAAAATACCGTTAAATCTTACTGTAAATAATAAAGCATACAAAACATCAGTTGAGCCTCGGATTACGCTTTTAGATTACCTGCGTGAAGAACTTCACTTAATGGGAACCAAAAAGGGTTGCGACCATGGTCAGTGTGGCGCTTGCACCGTTCATGTTAACGGCGAACGAGTTAATTCTTGTTTGAGTTTGGCGGTGATGAACGAGGGGAAGAAAATTACGACAATCGAGGGCTTGGCCAATGGCGAGGAATTGCATCCGATGCAAGCAGCATTCATTAAACATGATGGTTTTCAATGTGGTTATTGCACACCCGGACAAGTTATGTCGGCTGTGGCTTGCGTTAAGGAGGGACATACCAATTCCAGAGCAGAAATTAGCGAATACATGAGTGGAAACATTTGTAGGTGTGGGGCTTATCCAAACATAGTTGATGCAATTGTTGAGGTTTCGAAAGGAGGAACTAAAGCATGATAAACTTTCAATACTTAAGAACTACCACGGCAAAATCAGCAATAGCATTGTTGTTGAAAGATAAAAACTCCAAGTTTATCGCCGGTGGAACAAACCTTATCGATTTAATGAAAAGAGGTGTAACAGCTCCTGAAAAGTTAATCGACATTAATCACGTTCCGCTAAAACAAATCGAGCTTGTTGGCGATAAAGTTATAATTGGTGCATTGGCATCAAACACAGCAGTTGCAGAAAATTCTCTGATAAAAGAAAAACTGCCATTACTAGCGATGGCATTAAACGCTGGCGCATCTGCGCAGTTAAGAAATGTGGCAACAGTAGGTGGGAATATGATGCAACGCACAAGATGCGGCTATTTTTACGATATCGAAATGCCTTGCAATAAACGCCAGCCAGGTTCTGGTTGTGGTGCTATTGGAGGCTTTAACAGGATGCACGCCATTTTTGGAACATCAGATAAATGCATTGCTGTTCACCCAAGCGATATGTGTGTGGCGTTAACTGCTTTAGATGCTGTTGTGGTTCTGGCAAATGCTAAAGGCGAACGGAAGATTCTATTTAAAGATTTTCATCGCCTTGCGGGTGATACTCCGCAGTTAGACAATAACTTAAAAGCAGATGAAATGATTATCCGATTGGAAATCCCAATAAATAATTTGGTTAAAAATTCTCATTATTTAAAAGTTAGAGATAGAGCTTCGTATGCTTTCGCATTGGTTTCTGTGGCTGCAGGATTAGAGATTTCCAATAATAAAATCACGGATGTTCGCCTGACGATGGGTGGCGTGGCACACAAACCTTGGCGTTTAACGGCATCTGAAAATTTCCTCAAAGGGAAAGAGGCAACCGTTGAAAACTTTGAGCAGGCCGCAAAATTAGCCATGACGGATGCTAAGAGTTTTGGAGAGAATGATTTCAAACTTCAAATGGCTCCAAATTCAATTATAGAAGCGTTAACCGTTGCAAAATCTAAAGCGTAATCATGGAAAATCAATTTTTAAGAGATGAAAACGACCGCGTAGATGGAATTTACAAGGTTACGGGAAAAGCTAAATACTTTGCAGAATACGAGCTGCCTGGATTAACTTATGGCGTTTTGGTTACCAGTACAATTACTAAAGGTAAAATCCTTTCGTTAGATACGAAAGCTGCAGAAAAAGCGCCTGGCGTAATTTCAGTGGTTTCGCATTTAAACAAACCATCGGCGCCTGGTTACGAACAAGAGGGTGGTTCGCCGTTTAAAATTTTTTATACTGATAAAATCTTCTTCAACGGGCAGCCAATCGCAATCGTAGTGGCAAATACTTTTGAAAAGGCCACTTATGCGGCATCGTTAGTTAAGGCCACGTATGCCAAAGAAGAGTTCAATACCGATTTCGAAAAGGCAATCGGCGATGCCAAAGCAAAGAAACTCCAAGGTCAACCCGATTATAAACGTGGCATAGAAAACGCTTACAAAACTGCCGAAGTACAAATTGAGGCGAAATACCATTTGCCAATCGAAACGCATAATCCGATGGAATTACATGGAATTATTGCCGATTGGCGACCAAATAATCAGGTTACGGTTTATGCAAAAACACAAGGAGTAAAGGCTACA
Source organism: Pedobacter frigidisoli (assembly GCF_004331675.1). Classification (GTDB taxonomy): domain Bacteria; phylum Bacteroidota; class Bacteroidia; order Sphingobacteriales; family Sphingobacteriaceae; genus Pedobacter; species Pedobacter frigidisoli. The sequence continues at coordinate 19,459 of NZ_SJSN01000021.1, forward strand.
CAAGGCACTATTGCCAATGTGTTTAAAATTCCGATTGAAAACATTCAGGTAAATTCTGAATTTGTTGGAGGTGGTTTTGGTATGGCTTTAAGAACCTGGCCTGTAGAGATTGCGACGGTAATGGCATCCAAGCATATTGGAAAGCCAGTAAAGTTGGTTATTACCAGAATGCAGATGTTTACGATGGTTGGTAATCGCCCTGCGGCTGTACAAACAATTGGTTTGGGTGCAAATAAGGATGGAACCTTAACAGGCATCACCCACCGAGCTTTTGGCGAAACTTCTGTTTACGAAAACTTTACAGAAGGCGTGGTAAACATGGCGAAATTTATGTATCAATGCGATAATGTAAATACACAATATTTCGTTGTTCCTGTTGACTTAGGTGTGCCTATTTGGATGCGTGGACCAGGCGAAGCCACAGGTGCTTTTGCTTTGGAAAGTGCAATTGATGAAATGGCACATGCTTTAGATATGGACCCGCTCGAATTCAGAATTAAAAACGACCCCGAAAAAGACCAGCAACGAAATAAACCCTTTTCAGATAAAAATATTAAGGAGGCTTATCGAATTGGCTCACAAAAAATCGGTTGGAGTGAACGCAAAAACAAACCAGGTAGTTTGATTGATGGTCAGTGGAAAATGGGCTACGGCGTTAGTATAGGTGTATTCAACGCAAACAGGGGCAGAGCCAGCGTAAAAGGTATTTTAAAAGCCGATGGAACATTGGTTTTGCAAAGTGCAACGAGTGATATTGGTCCGGGAACGGGAACTGGAATGACTTTAATTGCAAGTAAATTATTAGGAATTCCCGTAAATAAAATAAAGTTCGAATTAGGAGATTCTTCTTTGCCTCCAGCACCAAGTCAGGGTGGTTCGGCGACACTCTCTACTGTCGGTTCTGCCGTGAATGACGTTTGTGTGAGCTTAAAATCTACAATTGCTGAGCTTGCCGCAAATTCAAATATGGATGCTACTTCAAATTTCGTTGAGGTTTTGAAGAAAAATAATCTTCCCTCCATCGAGGTAACCAAGCAAAGTCAGGCGGGAAAAGAACGTGATGATTATTCCATGTATTCATTTTCCATCCACTTTGTGAAAGTAAAAGTGCATAGCCTAACTGGTGTTGTTAAGGTTGATAAAATTGTTTCTGTTGGTGATTCTGGAACAATTGTAAGTCCTAAAACGGCTCGCAGCCAAATGGTTGGAGGTGCTGTTGGCGGTGTAGGTATGGCTTTAACGGAGGAATCCATAATCGACCATCGTTACGGAAGATACATCAACAATAATTTCGCTGACTATCATGTACCTGTTAATGCAGATATTCCTGAAATTGAAGTGCATTTTATTAACAAACCAGACCCTTACATTAACCCAATGGGCGCAAAAGGAATGGGTGAAATTGCTTTGATTGGTTTCTCTGCGGCTGTTGCGAATGCTGTTTTTAATGCAACTGGTAAAAGAATCAGAACATTACCGATCACGCCTGATAAGATATTGGCGAGCTCTTAAAAGATGCTGAAATGAATTCAGCATGACGAACTCTTATAGTCAATAACCTAATTTTTGGCGAAAATTTAATACACATATGATAGCTGCAACAGGATACGCTGTTCACAGCCAAACCGATAAATTGGCTCCATGGAATTTCGAAAGAAGAAATGTTGGACCGAAGCTTACGAACGCTTTTTAAATAGCACCGTTAATTATCGTTTTGTAATTGATATGGATACAGTTTAGGACTTGAGAATTTGATCTTTGCGGGTAAGCTGTCGTCATGCTGAACTTTATTCAGCATCTTTCATGCTAAGCGTTAATGCTATTAAGATCCTGAATCAAGTTCAGGAAGACGACCGGTCATATATTACGTTTTAGGCAATAACTCCGGTTTTTAAATAAAAAGGGCGAACTTCAAAAAAAGTTCGCCCTTTTGAATAAATGTGAAAATTATTACTTTGCTGCAGTTTTGCCACCATAAGTAGCTGCTAGTTTCAATGCATTGTAAGCATTTACAATTCCTCCACTAACACACAAATCAGAAAATGGAACCGAAACTTTCTCAGCGTTCGGCTCTTCGCTTTTTGCATACTCCACGTTATGGTTTATTTTAACAACAGATTTCATAATGATTTCCTTTACCTGTGCTGCTGTTAATTTTGGATAGTAAGAACGAATTAACCCTGCTAAACCTGCTACCACGGGTGATGCCATACTTGTACCATCTAAATTTTTATACTTAGAATCTGGAATGGTAGAATTAATTTGAACACCAGGCGCAAAAACATCTACCTGCGTTTTACCATAATTAGAAAAGCTGGCCTTAAGCGTTTCATCGTCTTTTGGTCCAGATGCGCCAACAGTAATCCAAGAAGCTATGGTTTTTTCATCTAAATCTTTATGATTTGGGAAATTTTTCTCTACATCGATGTTTTCATTCTCGTTACCAGCAGCCTGAACCAAAAGCACATCTTTCGATACAGCATATTTCATAGCCTCGTTAACCACTTCCTTATTCCAGCTATAAGCCTTACCAAAGCTCATATTTATTACTTTAGCGCCATTATCAACAGCGTAGCGAATGGAATTGGCAACATCCTTATCGCGTTCATCGCCATTTGGAGTACAACGAACACCCATAATAAGCACATTATCGGCAACTCCATTAATTCCTAATTTATTGGTTCTATCGGCAGCAATAATCCCGGCAACATGGGTACCATGCATTGCATCAGGGCCTTCTACATCATTATTTCCATAGAACTTTTCCGTCAAATTATTTTGATCGTCACCAACAATAGATCGTGGATCATAATCAATATTAAGGTTATATTCAGCCTGGCGAGTATAATAATCTATCCCCTCTACAATCTGATTTTCGTAAAAATCCTCAAAGCTAGATTTTTCTATTTCAGGCAATAATATTCCTTGAACACGTCCGTCTATTTCTGTAGTTGGTTTAAAGTTTTTAACATCTTCTAAAGTAGGGTTTGGCTTTCCGATTTTCTTAACAAATGCATCAATAGCTCCTTTTAAACCGTTGTAGCCAGCAAGTCCTTCTTTTGCTTCTGCTAATTTTTGCTCTAATTTTGATCTTTCGGCTTTAAATGCTTCCCAATCTTTTTTGTCTTTTTCAGCAACATTTGCATCTGTTGTGGAAGCAAACCGTACCTGATCTCTACGAACCAACCTGGTTAACTCAAGTGTTTCAAAATTTATCGACTCCTTTGGTCCGCCAATGAAATTCCATCCATAAATATCGTCGATATAACCATTCTTGTCATCATCTTTTCCATTGCCCGCAATTTCCTTGGCATTTACCCACATAATTCTTTTTAAATCCTCATGGTTTGCCTCTACGCCACCATCATTTACAGCAACAATCACTTTTGTCGATTTTTTACCTTTTAAAAGTTCCTTGTATGCTTTTTCTGTACTAATGCCGAAAATCGTATCAGTTTTAAGATCGAGATTTTGCCAGTTTTTTTGTGCATTTGCAACAAAGGGAGCTGCACTTATTGCTGCAACACCTAAAAGCGTTTTAAAAATTCTAAACTTGTTCATTAATGTATTTTTGTATTAAACGGCGAAAGTTAATTTTAATTTTTTCTATTTAAAGAAATTGTGTTAAAAATGATGCTTTTCGTCAAATCTTACTAATAAAAAATCCTGAATTGCTAAAATTCAGGATTTGAATATTTTGAAAACGATCGGAGGAATATCTTGGCAAATTAGCCCCGCTGTACTTTCTGCCGAGAAAAACGGCATTCATCCCATCGGGTTTATTTTACACAGGTATAATTATAAAACTTTAGCCTGTTGGCTTAGCGTGCTAACCATTTCCAATTGTTAAAAAGTAAAAATTAATTATTTCATTTCCGAAACAATCTTTTTGGCCATTGCATCATGTCCTTCAATAACAGATAGTGTATTTGTTGCCCATGTTTTTAATTCCTGATCTCTGTTTTGCATACCCTCTTTAAATAATGCAACAGTTTTTTCATGATCTGTAACCATCATTTCCATGTAGTGTTTATCGAAAGCTACTCCAGTCATTTTCTTCATTTCATCTAAATGAATTTGATCATCTGCAGGTAAACCATCTGGCGTAATCACTTTCCTTTGTACTGCCAAGGCCTTTAATTCGGCATTAGCTTTGGTATGGTCGGCAAGCATTTTTGATGCAAAATCTTTAACTGCCTGGCTTGATGCATTTTTTTCTGCTACTTCTGCAGCCTCAACTTCCATAATTCCGCCAATTGCGGCTTTCTTTAAAAAAGTAGATCCAGCTTCATCTAAGCCAGATTGAGTACTCTCTGCTCCAGCAACATGGTTTCCATTAACCATTGTGGTATCACCGGCAACACTATCTTTTGTAGTGGCCGATTTTTTATCTGCAGTTTGGCAAGCCTGAAACGAAAGGGCTAATGCAAAGGCAGTTGATAATAAAAATATTCTTTTCATTTTTCGTTGTAATTAATTTGTATTCAAAACAAGGAAGTATGGAAAAGGTTTTTTTGTTGTTATTGATTGGGTTGATCTGTATAGATATTTGGGATCACAATGCCCATTTGCCTTTCAGGGTTTTGAATAACCGTAAAGCCAAATTGTTCGTAAAGGCTATGTGCATCTAAAGTAGCCAATTGGTAACGGCGTAAGCCTTGCAAATTTGGATGGAAGATCATGAAAGACATTAACTTTTTTGAAAGTCCTAATCCTCTAAACTCTTCTTCAATATAAACATCGCAAAGCCAAGCAAAGGTTGCCGCATCGGTTACCCAACGGGCAAAACCAATTTGCTGCAGATCTTTGTAAACACCAAAACATAGCGAGTTATCAATTGCCCTGTTTACAGTTTCCAGTGGTATATTTTTCGCCCAATAGGATTCTTCACTTAGGTAACGATGAATAGCATCGCGGTTCAAAAGTGCTTTCTTATCTGAAAAAACAAATCCGTTTTCGCTTATTTCCATGTTAAATAATGGTTGAATTTTGAGTGAAGCATTAATCGACGTATAAATATACCTTTTATCAATCTGCTATTACATTCTAGATTTCTAGTTACGCATGTTAATGTATTGCAAGGGCTGACCGAAATCTTCGCCTCTACAAAAAGCTATAACCGCTTGTAAATCATCTATTTTCTTTGCGGTAACGCGAACCTGGTCATCCATAATAGCTGCTTGAACTTTTAAACCACTAGCTTTGATTTTAGCAACAACCTTTTTGGCTGCCTCTTTGTCTAAGCCTTCTTTAATGGTTATTTCCTTGCGAATCATATTTCCTGATGCTATATTTTCATCACCGAAATCAAGACTTTTTGGGTCAAGGTTTTGTTTCATCATTCTAGAAATGATAGAGCCCTCAATGGCTTTTAAACGCATATCATCTTCGGTAACAATAGTTACCACGTTTGTTTTTTTATCTAAATCTACAGTACTTTTCGAGCCGTTAAAATCAAAACGGTTAAGAATTTCCTTTTTAGCATTGTTAATCGCATTATCAAGAGTCTGCGCATCAACTTTACTTACAATATCAAAAGAAGGCATGGTTTTAGCTTTAAATTAAAAATTTAAGTAGATTTAGTAAAATTAAATCAACCTCACAAAAAAACGAAAAATAATATGAAAACCACTAAAGCAAAGTCTCAAAAAAAATCAACAAAAAAAGAAGCTCAGAAACAATTGGAACAATCTATCACTGCTCAGTTTTTAGATGTAATAAAAAGTTTAGGTCACGATGCATCAGAGATTAGTAGTGAAGTTGCCAAAGCAAGTAAGCGTGTGGCAAAAAAATTAACCAAAAAGTTTACTGTTATAAAAACTGATGTTGGCAATAAAATCGACGATCTCTTGCATTCATCAAAAGAAAAAGTTAAGGCAGAAAAAAAACCAGTTGTAAAGGCAGCTAGCAAGGCAGAAAAATCTGTAGCAAAAGTTGTTAAAAAAGCTGTTTCAAAGGCAAAGCCAATAGTTCAAAGCGTTAAGGTTGCTGCAATAGCATCAGAAGAAAAAGCCGAAAAAGCAATTTCAAAACCTGTAAAGGCAGTTAAAAGTACAGTAAAAAAAGTGGTTGAAGTGGCCAAGCCTAAAGTGGCAGCAGCTAAAAAAGTAGTGGCTAAGGTTCCTGCAAAAGTAACTGCCACAGTTAAAAAAGTTGAAGCTAAACCAATTATAGCAAAGACAGCAACTCCTAAAGCAGCAACTGCTGTTAAGAAGACTACCAAAGCTCCAGCAAAAAAATAATATGTTAATGTTAAGGTGCTAATTAATTAACATCGAGTTAACAAAATAATGTGCAGTTTTGATCATCCCTGTTTTGGCAGGGATTTTTTATTTTTTAAATGAGCAAACAAAAGATACCCTTTTTAAACCGCGAAATAAGCTGGTTATATTTTAACGACCGTGTTTTACAGGAAGCAGCAGATGAAACTGTCCCACTTATAGAGCGGATTAAGTTTTTATCCATCTTCTCTTCAAATTTAGAGGAATTTTATCGCGTTCGTGTAGCAACGATGACACGGTTAACCAACCTGAACGATAAGGCAAAAGCACTTTTAGGATTTAATCCTAAAAAGATTTTAAATGAAATTAAAAATATTGTTGTTAAACAAGAACGAAAGTTCGATCAGCTTTTTCAGGCTACCTTAATCAATGAGCTTGCTCAAAATAGAATTTTCATTTTAAACGATACCCAGCTGAATGTAAGTAGGGGGGAGTTTGTTAAAAATCATTTCAGGGATAAAATTCTTTCAAACTTGGTTCCGATCATGTTGGACATGGATAAGCCATTTCCAGAGTTGAAAGACCGCTTTTTGTATTTCTTTGTGAAACTTTCTAAGAAAGACACGAAGCTGAGAGAGAAATATGCATTGATTGAGATTCCACCAACGTTACCTCGGTTTTTGGTGCTGCCAGAAACCAACGATTTAAAATTTATTATCCTGGCTGAAGATATTATTCGTTACTGTTTAGATGATATTTTTTACGTTTTTACTTACGATAATTTAGAAGCCTATTCCATTCAACTCACCCGTGATGCTGAATTGGATATCGATAAAAACATTAACGATAAGTTTATTGAAGATTTAAAAAGTAGTTTGGAAAAGCGCAAAAAAGGTAAACCAATGCGTTTGCTTTACGATTCTGCCATGCCATTAAATATGTTAACGGTTTTGGTTAACAAGCTTAAACTGGAGGCTGAAAGTTTGATTCCGGGAAATCGTTACCATAAATTTGGCGATTTTATCGCTTTCCCAAATGTTGGGAAGAAAGAGTTGGAATATACTCCAATTGTACCGATAAAGGTGCATGGCTTGCACAGAACAGAAAGTGTTTTTAATAAGATTGCTCACCGAGATTATTTAGTAAATCTGCCTTATCAATCTTACGATTATATCATTTTATTTCTTCGTGAGGCTGCTATAGATCCCAAGGTAACGGAAATTCAAATCACGCTTTATCGCCTTGCAGAAAACTCCAAGGTTATTAATGCCTTAATTAACGCAGCAAAAAATGGTAAGGCCGTTTCTGTTTTAGTGGAATTAAAAGCCAGGTTTGATGAGCAAGCTAATATTTTTTGGACCAGTCGTTTAATGGAAGAAGGGGTAAAAGTGAATTATGGCTTAACCGATTACAAAGTTCACTCCAAGATTTGTTTAGTTAAAAGGATAGAGAAAGAGAAACCTGTTTATTATGCAAATTTAGCTACAGGAAACTTTAATGAGAAAACTGCTGGCTTATATTGCGATCATAGTATTTTCACGGCCAAAAAGGAAATCACTAATGATTTGGTTAAATTGTTTGATGCCTTAAGTAAACGAACCGTAACGAAGGGTTTTAAGCATCTTATCGTTTCTCCATTAGAAAGTAGATCAAAACTTATCAACTTTATAAATCGGGAAATAAGGAACGCCAAAGCAGGTAAAATCGCCTATATTATGCTTAAGGTTAATAGTTTAGCTGATGAGGGAATTATCTCTAAACTTTACGATGCCAGTAATGCTGGCGTTAAAATCCAATTGATTATTCGTGGCATTTGCTGTTTGGTTCCGGGTGTTAAGGGTTTTAGCGAAAATATTACTGCCATAAGCATTATTGATAAATTTTTAGAGCATGCCCGAGTTTACATTTTCAGTAATAATGGTAAAAATGATATGTACTTATCATCGGCTGATTTAATGAGCAGAAACTTTGAACACAGGGTAGAAGTTGGCTTTCCAGTTCTTGATCCCGATGTGAAACAAGAGATTCAGGATATGATCGATTTACAATTACAAGACAATACCAAATCTCGACAAATTAATGCCCTCAATAACAATAAGTACCACAAAAATAGGTTGAGTAAAAAAATAAGGGCGCAAGTAGATATTTATAACTATTTAAAAACCAAGCATCAATCATAATGTTAAGATACGCAGCTATAGATATCGGTTCGAATGCAGTGAGACTGCTCATTGCAGATATTAGCAGACAGGATGGAAAGTACAAATATAAAAAGACGACGTTAATTCGCGTACCACTTCGTTTGGGCGATGATGCATTCTTAGATCAATATATCTCAGAAAAAAAAGCGGGCGATTTGGTAAAGACAATGATGGCGTTCAAAAATTTGATGGATGTTTATCATGTTTCCGAGTACTTGGCTTGTGCTACATCTGCCATGCGTGAGGCGAGTAATGGACAGGATATTGTTAAGGTAATAAAGGAAAAAACCGATTTAACCCTGGAGATTATTGAGGGACAAAGAGAGGCAAATATTATTTACGCCAACCACATTGAAGAAGATTTAGATGAAAATAAAACATATCTCTACATTGATGTTGGTGGAGGTAGTACAGAACTTTCAGTTTTTGTAAAAGGAGTTCCAGAGGCTTCGAGATCATTTAATATTGGTACAATTAGAATGTTAGATAACCAGGATAAAGAAGAAACCTGGGATGAAATGAAAGATTGGGTAAAAGAGCAAACTAAGGCTTATAAAAATTTGGCTGCTATCGGAACTGGAGGTAATATTAATAAGCTCTTCCGCATGAGCGATGAAAAAGATGGCGCTCCTTTATCGCTCCAAAAACTAAATGCACTTTACAACAAGTTAACCAGTTATTCACTAAAAGAAAGGATTAATACATTGGGATTAAACACCGATCGTGCCGATGTAATTATCCCAGCATGCGAAATTTATTTAACCTTGATGAAGTGGACTGGAATTAAACAGATTTTCGTACCTAAAGTTGGTATGGCAGATGGTATCATTAAGTTATTGATTGAAGAAAAATTAGATTAAGTTTATTTCGCAAAGTACGCCATTTTCATAAATCTTTTCACTTCTTCATTAATGTCTTCGGTAAAATAAATTCTTAAATGGTGGTTAAATTGATTTGTTCCTGGAACTTGTGCAATCTTTATGAAACACAAATTATCTTTAAAGGGTATTTCAAATGGAAATACAACATGGACAAAGTTTTTACCCAATTGCGTGATGTAAGCAAAACCATGTGTAGACTCAATCGCGATCATTGATTTTGTTGCACGAAGATTCACCTTGCCAAATTGAGCAAATTCAGCAATAAAAAAACGGAATAGACCCAAAGTATATTCCGTTTTTCCATTTAAAAAGTCTGATAATTGTTTTTCTTCAGACATGATAATTTTTAATCTGCTAATAATTTAGTTGCAGCCTCATCAACAAAGAAAGTTAATTTCCCATCAATTGGATCAATTAATTGAGATGGGTAAGTGTCGAAATCTTTCTGCTGATCGCCAACCACATGTTTAATGGCTTCGGCTTTATTATCTCCAAAAACCAAGAAAGCCACATTGTCTGCTTTATTAATTAATGGAGCAGTAAAACTGATGCGATAGGTATCTAATTTTTCTACAAAAACCGATGCAATGTTTACTTCTTCATCCTTAACCAACGTGGTATGCGGGAAGATAGACGCTGTATGTGCATCATCGCCCATACCTAAAAGAATTAAATCAAACACGATATCCTCACCATTAAAATGTTTGTCAATCGCTTTTTTATATTCTATCGCAGCTTTTTCTGGAGCGAGAGTTGTATCAACATAAAAAATATGATCTGCCTTAATATTCAATGGATCGAGCAAAGCTTTCTTTGCCATTAAGCCATTGTAATTTTCATCATCGGCAGGAACGTTGCGCTCATCTCCAAAGAAAAAATAAACCTTTTCCCATTCAATCCTGTGCTCACATTCCGTAGCCAGCAAATTATAAAGGGCTTTTGGCGAGCTTCCACCAGTAAGAACAAAATTAAAGCGATCGTTTTCTTCGATTGACATTTCTGCAATTTTGATTACGTAATCAGCTAAATCTTGATTCAGTTCTTCTAGCGTTTTATATATTAATAAATTCATTTTCAATGGTTTATCGCCAATACTAATAAAGGTAAAGACGAGTTTGGTATTATTCCTTGTTATTTAATGGCAAATTAAACCAATGGAAACCATCTCTTGCAATTAAAGCTTCAGCTTCTTCTGGTCCCCAACTATCTGCATGGTAATTAGGAAAGTTGATTGATTTTTTGCTTTCCCAAGTATTTAAGATCGGCATTACCAATTCCCATGCGGCTTCTACTTGATCGCCACGCATAAATAATGTTTGGTCGCCCATCATTGCATCAAGCAATAAGGTTTCGTAAGCTTCTGGTGTATCACCTTCGTATGTTCCCTTATAATCGAAAACCATATCTACCGGATTTAATACCATATCTAGCCCAGGTCTTTTTGCCTGAACTTGCATACGGATACTCATCTCTGGCTGAATACTGATCACCAAACGATTTTGTTGCCAGTTTTCGGTTACATCAGATGAGAAAATTTGATGAGGAACATCTCTAAATTGAATGGTAATTAAAGAAGAAGTTTGGTTTAAGCGTTTACCAGTTCTTAAATAGAATGGAATGCCTTGCCATCTCCAGTTATCGATATGGAATTTGACTGCGGCAAATGTTTCTGTATTCGAGTGTGGATCCACGCCTTTTTCTTGACGGTAACCAGGAACTTCTTTTCCCTCAACCCAACCTTTACTATATTGACCACGAACGGTATGAAAACGAATATCTTCTGCAGAGAAAGGGCGCATTGCCTTTAAAACTTCCACCTTGCGATTTCTAATTTCATCGGCATCGAAGTTTATCGGTGCTTCCATACCAATTAAACAAAGCAACTGCAACAAGTGATTTTGAATCATATCTCTCAATGCACCGGCACCTTCATAATAACCTCCGCGATCTGCTACACCCAATTGCTCCGTTACAGAAATTTGAACGTGATCAATGTAAGATCTGTTCCATAAAGGTTCAAACAATGCGTTTGCAAAGCGGAAAGCCATCATATTCTGAACGGTTTCCTTACCCAAATAATGATCTATACGGTAAATTTGCTTTTCAGTGAAGATTGTACTCAGCAGCGAGTTCAATTCTTTGGCCGATTCCAAATCGTGACCAAAAGGTTTTTCAATAACTATTCTACTGTTATCTTCATTCTCAGTTAACTTGTATTTTTTAAGCGATTCTGCAATAATAGGGAAGAAGTTTGGCGCAACGGCAAGGTAAAAAATAACCTGAGTTGTTGGTCCGTATTCCTTTTGATATTTATCTACTGCAGCTTTTAAATTTTCGAAAGTTTTGGGTTGAGCAAAATCCGTTGGGCAATAATGGATGGTATTTCCAAAATTTTCCCACTTATCTTTTTTAACCTTTCCTGTACGAGAAAACTCATTAACGGCATCTTCAAGCGCCGTTTTATAACTGTCATCAGTAAATTCAGTTCTACCAGTTCCAATAATGGCGAACTTTTCTGGCATATAACCTTCAATAAATAAATTATAAAGAGCAGGTGCCAATTTTCTTTTATTTAAATCACCTGTACCTCCAAATATTACAAATATTGTAGGATTTAATGCGGTTTTGGTTTTCATTTTTATAACGGGATTCGTGAGTCTAACTAATTATGATAGTTTATTCCAATCGGCATGGAAAACGCCATCCTTATCAATGCGTTCGAAAGTATGTGCACCAAAGAAATCTCTTTGTGCCTGAATTAAGTTCGATGGCATTCTTGCTGTTGTAATGGTATCGAAATAGGTAAGGGTAGAGGCAAATGCCGGAATTCCTAATCCTGAATTTAGACAAGCTGAAATGGTTTTGCGTGTTCCACCTAAAGTAGATTTAATAATATCCTGAATACCCGAATCGCCAAAAAGATGCTCTAATGAATTGTTTTTCTCATAAGATTGATAAATATCTTCTAAGAACTTAGCTCTAATGATACATCCGCCTCTCCAGATTTTTGCAATTTCCTGCAATTTTAAATCGTACTGATATTCTTTTGATGCCTGAACCAATAAATGCATGCCTTGTGCGTAAGCACTAATCATCGAGAAATAAAATGCATTTTCTAAATCATCAACTGTGACATCAATTTTGTTATCTTTCTTACCAAAAGCTTCTTCTAAAGAAACCCTTAATTTTTTAAATTTAGATAAATCGCGATTAGAAACAGCTTCGTTAATGGTTGGAATTGGCAATTGAAGTTCCATTGAAACTTCTGAAGTCCATTTTCCTGTACCTTTGGATTTAGCTTCATCCTTAATTTGATCTAATAAATCGTTCTGTGTTTCAGTATCCTTAAAAAGGAAAATCTCAGCAGTAATTTCTAAAAGGAAAGATTGAAGTCTGCCTTCATTCCATTTCTTAAAAGTATCGTATATCTGTTGGTTGCTATAACCTAATCCATTTTTCAGAATGCCATAAACCTCAGCAATAAGCTCCATTATAGCATACTCAATACCATTATGCACCATTTTCACAAAATGACCAGAGGCACCAGGACCAATATAAGTTACACATGGGTCGTTACCAACTTTTGCCGCTACAGCTTCAAAAACATCTTTTACCACATTGTAAGCTTCCTTATCTCCACCAGGCATCATACTAGGGCCAAAACGTGCTCCTTCTTCGCCACCAGAAATTCCCATTCCAAAGAAATGTAAACCATCTTTTTCCAATTCATCAACACGGCGGTTGGTATCTGTAAAATGAGAGTTTCCACTATCAATTATAATGTCTCCTTTGCTTAATAACGGTTTTAATTCTGCAATAACGCTATCTACAATCGGACCAGCTGGAACGAGTAAAATTAATGTTCTTGGCGTTTTCAAACTGTTTATAAAATCTTCAATATTATCAAAACCTTCAAGATTGTGAGTCTTTCCTTCTTCTTCAAGTTTTGAGATCATTTTACGATCCTTATCATAACCTGTAACAGAAAAGCCTTTATCAGCCATGTTTAATAAAAGATTTCGGCCCATTGTGCCTAAGCCAATCATTCCTAATTTATATTGCTCTGAATCGTTATTTGCCATTTTTATATTTTTGAATACACCCAAAATTAGGGTTTACAAATTAAAATTTTATTTTATGTTGTTATAAGATTGTAATAATTGATAGGAGCGCTAATTACTTTTCTGGGTTCACGGTGAAGATATTATATTTATCAGCAAGTTTCCAAAGTTTGGCTCCGCCCTTAATCCCATCTCTATTGGTAACCAATTTAATATTACTTTCTAATTTGAAATCTATTTGCTTAGAATTTCCACCACCAATATATAAGGTATCGTAATTAAAAACCGTTTTATAAATCTCGATCACTTTCCTTAAACGCTTATTCCAGCGCTCAGTGCCGATTTTTTCAAATGCTCTGTTGCCAACATAATCATCGTAATCTTCTTCCTTGCTAATCGGGAAATGAGCCAATTCTAGGTGAGGCAATAATTCTCCATCAAAAAGTAGTGCTGTTCCAAATCCAGTTCCTACCGTAAAAACAATCTCGAAACCCTTGCCTTCTACAACTCCCAATCCTTGCTGATCGGCATCGTTAACCAAACGAACTGATTTCTTTAAAACGTTAGCCACACGCTGGGCCAAATCTACCTCGGCCCATTTATTTTTGGCTAAGTTAGGGGCTGTTTTCACTACTCCATTTTTTACATACCCAGGAAAACCGATAGAAACCCTATCGAAAGTATCTGGAAAAGGCTTTATAAGTTCTACAATTCCATTTACAATATCTTTTGGAGTAGCCTCAGCTGGCGTTTTACTTTTTAAATATTCTGTTAACATATTCCCACTTTCATCAAGCAGAACCGTTTTAATACTTGTTCCGCCTATATCAATCGATAATATATTGTTTTTGCCAGCTTGCTGTTTAGTCGCCATAGTTGTTTAATTACGTGGTTCGAAGTTCTACAAATAAATTAAAACAACAAATATTAAATGAAGATGGAAGTAATTTGTGTGTAAATAAAATAAACTAGTAAATCTATATATTTAGTAGAATATCTTTAAGTTTGTTCCGTTAAGATTAAAAATCATAAAACTCTATGGCTGTAAATTACCTTGCGTTTGCAATTCCTGCATTCTTTTTGTTTGTATATATCGAACTTAAGATCGCAAATTATCTAAAGAAAAATAGCGTTTTTAAATATGAGAGTTCGGTAGCTAATTTCAGTGTAGGTATTGTAGAAAGACTACTTAATCTATTTTTGGCGGCAAGTTTTTACCAAGTTTACAGTTGTGTTTATCAGCACTATGCTATTTTCGATATTTCTAATAGGTGGTATGTTTGGATAATGCTTTTACTGGCTACAGATTTTGTTTGGTATTGGTACCACAGGTTTGGTCATGAGATTAATTTCCTCTGGGCTGCACATATTGTACATCATCAGAGTGAAGAATTCAATTTATCGGCAGCAGCTAGAATTACAACTATACAAGCTATTTTTCGAAATGTGTTTTGGTGTATTTTGCCTTTGCTAGGTTTTCATCCAAATATGATCATTACCATTTTGCTCGCTCATGGCGCTTACTCATTTTTTACGCATACACAATTGGTTGGCAAGCTTGGCTGGCTCGAGCATGTATTTATAACGCCATCCTTACACGGCGTTCACCATGCTTCTGATGAAAAATACCTCGATAAAAATTACGGCGATGTTTTTGTCTTTTGGGATAAACTTTTTGGTACATTCCAGCAGGAAGAGGAGCGACCTCAATATGGATTAACACATCCCATTAAAAGTTATAGTTTTCTATGGCAACATTTTCACTATTACCTGGAAATTGCAGAGTCTTACAAAAGAGCGAATGGATTCAAGGCAAAATGGAATGCTATTTTTGGTAGTCCGGCTTTAATGGATCAAAATATTAGACCCATTTTAGAAGAGAGATACTTTCAGAATAAAAACGAAGAGATTAGCGCCCATTAGATTTAAAACCTATCTAAATCTTCAATTAATTCTTGTTGTGGGATTGTTAACCACCGCAACTTTATTCTATGGTTTTTTATTGCCATTTACTAAAGTTTCCATCTTGATATTTGTTCTACTTTCGCTAATTAATATCGGTGCATTATTAGAACAGCGCAAGTGGATTTTTTACCTCGAATGTCTAAGGTTAATCCTTATTTTCGCATTTATCTTTCACAGTTTTAATATTATTGGTTTGTTAATATTTCCCGTGGTAGGATTAATTATCATAGAAAGAACTTTTTCGTTGAAGAATGTTTATAATGAGTACGTTTTTAATCATAAAAAGACTTGATTTTAGGTTTCCATATGTTTCGTATTAATAGATCGTTAAATTGTTACATATCAAAATTTCCTTTTAGCTCTCTTAATTTTACCGGTATTTACATAAAGTGTAATAGAAATTTTACGCTAAATATAATTCTTATTTTCTACTAGTTTAATTCTTAATTGGTTTGGCAAAATCTTCCATATTGATGTGTTAGACGGATATATAATCCTAAAATCATACAGCTCTTTACCTTTAGTGCTTCGGTTATTGTTTGTACGAAGCACATTGCTCACAATTTTATCTAGCAGAACATCTACATTATTTTTAGTTTCGATTTGTTTTTATAATTTTATATAAAGAAACATATAGTAAGTTAAAAGTAAATAAATCGTAATATATAGGTATTGCAACAGAATACCTTAATACTGATTTAACATAGTTTTAACATAAACAGACTTACTTTGCCCGAAATCCGGAAGAAATAAATCGAAACTATGTACCCTATCACTAACTGGATATACTAATTATGATTAGAAATTTTACTCAACAGATTTCATGGCTGCAATGCGTTCTGCATGTAAAGAAAACTAGCCCAGATAATCACAGTAAGAAAAGCAATTTTTTTTCTTACAAACCACTAAAACGCTTTAGTATTATAACATGTTTATTAGCGTTCAATTTTCTTTGTGTTAATGAAGTTTTTGCGCAAACAGCTCCGCAAAATATTTCAATTAAGGGAACTGTTTTGGATAACGAAGATGGGCAGCCCTTGGTAGGTACAACCATTACAGATAACAACAGAAAAGTCTTGGGCGTTACAAACGAAAACGGGAATTACTCGATAAATACTGTGAAAGGTGCTACCATATCATATAATATGGTTGGATATATCACCTCTAGCAAAACATTTAGCAGTAATGAAAATAATGTTGTAGTACGCCTGGCTTCTTCAACTAGTCAATTAAATGAAGTTGTGGTTACCGCTCTTGGCATTAAAAGAGAACAAAAGGCATTAGGTTATGCTACAACCACAATTGATAGCACACAATTAACTGAATCGGCAGCTACGAACTGGACTGATGCACTTTCGGGAAAAGTAGCCGGTTTAAATCTGGTGAGGTCAAACAGCGGGCCAGGTGGTTCGAATAAAATCATACTACGTGGCGAAAATAACTTAACGGGCGATAATGAGGCATTAGTTGTTCTCGATGGAGTTGTAGTGAGTAGTAGCGGAGGTAGACGTACAGCTGCAACATCTGGTGGTGTGTATGGAACTGGAAGTGACAATATGCCTGCCGATTATGGCAGTACAATTAATGATATTAATCCAGAAGATATTGAAAGTGTAACGGTTCTTAAAGGCCCTGGTGCATCAGCTTTGTATGGTCAAAGAGGTGCTAATGGTGCAATTATCATCACTACAAAATCTGGAAATTCTAAGCGAAAATCATTAGGGATAAAATTTACCTCTAATGGATCATTTGAGGAAGTTAATCGCTGGCCTGATTTACAATATGAATATGGTCAAGGTTTAGATGGTGCTGCATATTATTCTTATGGTGCTTCCGCAGATGGTGCAAGTACCAGCGGAACAAGTTCGGCTTACGGTCCCAAATTTGATCCAAGCTTAAGTTTCTTTCAATATGATGGGACTAGACAAAATGTTGGTTTAACACGTACTCCGTGGGTTCCTTATACCAATCAAATTAGAGAGTTTTTTAGCAAGGGCGAGAATTTAAACAACACCTTAAGTATTGATGGCAAATTAGGTAAAACAACCAATTTCCGTACTTCCATTTCCAACCAGAGCAATACTTGGATTATTCCGCTATCAGGAATTGAGCGTACCAATGCATCTTTATCAATCAACTCTGATATTACAAAGAAATTGAAGTTGTTGGCTAAAGTGAATTATGGTAATAGATATAGCGATAACTTGCCTGGTAATGGTTACGGAAATCAATCAATAATGTATTGGTTTATATTTTGGCAGCCAAATGCTGATTTAGAATCAATCAAAAATTATTGGGTTACTGGACAGGAAAATAGGTTAATTAAGTACCCTTACAGTTCATTTCCCGAGAATCCTTATGCAGTTGTTAACGAATTTAAAAATAAACAGCGTCGTAATAATGTAACGGGAAGTCTTCAATTAAGTTACCAGTTTACTAAAGAATTGAGTTTGTTGGTTAGATCAAGCATTGATTATGCTAAGCAGAAACAAATGCAAGAACGCCCTTATGATTCGGGTAGTAAATTAATTTTCGGTTCATATCGTGAGCAAAATAGCCATACATCAGAAAGTAATAGCGACTTCTTAATTAGATACGATAAAAAAGTTAGCAATAACTATAGCTTCAATTTATCAGCAGGAGGTAGTCAGTTAAGAAACAGATATGATAGATCAGATATTCGTGCAGATGGATTGAAAGTTCCAAACATATACGAATTATCAAATAATTTGTATCCATTGCTATCTATCCCTGATACTTCTAGATTAAACATCAACAGTTTTTATGGTATCTTATCAAACAGTTATAAAGATTTTCTTTTCTTAGACATTACAGCTCGTAAAGATTGGAATAGTGCTTTAGCATCTTCTACAAGGACAGATAATGTTGGGTTCTTCTACCCATCAGCAAGTGCAAGTTTTGTGTTATCAGAAATTGTAAAAATGCCAAAGTTTGTAAATATGGCCAAGTTAAGGTTTTCTGCATCTCAAGTAGGTAGTGGAAGTTTAATTCCGTATAGAACGGCTTATACCTATGGCTTGGCTTTTAGCGGTGCTTATCCGGATAGTGCATTATCAAACCCAGGTTTATTGGCGAATAGTAATTTAAAGCCCCTTAGAACAACAACTTATGAGCTAGGAGCAGATATTAGACTATTTAAGAACAGGTTGAATTTTGATATCGCAGTTTATGCTGGTAAGACTAATGATCAGCATTTAACGCGAATTGTTGATAGAGCGACAGGTTACAATCAAATGTTGATTAATGCTGGTCAGGTTAATAACAGAGGACTTGAAATTTCCGTTAATGGAAAGCCGATTCAAAGTAAAAATGGTTTCAATTGGTCAACTTTCATGACATTTTCAACCAATCAAAATAAGATTATTGATATGAATGGAGATAGTTCGGTTGTGTTAAGGACGGGACCTGTGGCTGGCGGACAAATTGTGGCCAAAGTTGGCGGAAGTATGGGCGACTTGTATGGCAGGGGCTACGTTCGTGATCCGCAAGGAAATGTGGTGTTTGATGCAACAACCGGCTTGGCCAAAATTACAAATGACGTTGTTTATTTAGGTAACACCACCGCTCGCTTTAAAGGCAGTATAGGTAATACCTTTAGCTACAGAAATTTAAGTTTAAATGTATTGTTTGATGCGCAACTTGGCGCAGTAGCTCACTCATTGTTAAATTATAAATTGGTAGAACAAGGCAAGCTTACTTCAACCTTACCTGGCAGATATAGTGGTATTATTGGTAATGGAGTAGTACAAAATCCAGATGGAACATACCGTAAAAATGATGTAATTGCCACTGATATTGATGAGTACTATCGTTCAAACATGGGTGCTGATAATGCTGAGGGCAGTACTTTTAGTACTGACTTTATCAAATTCAGAGAGGCTGCAATTACTTATAAGTTTGCTCCAAAATTCCTTAAAAGTATTGGCTTAAACTCTGCCTCTTTCGGACTTTATGGTCGTAATTTATTCATTTGGTCTCCATGGCCAATGTTCGATCCAGAATTTGGTACCATTAGCGGATCCGACATCGTTCAAGGATTTGAAATTGGGCAATTCCCTTCAACAAGAAGTTATGGCTTTAATCTATCTATTGGAATATAACTGGAAAAAATCATGAAAAATAATATAAAAAAGTTTGTTATCCTTTTAGTTGGCGCTAGCTTAACGTTTAGCTCTTGTCAAAAAGATTTTATAGCAATTAATACCGATCCAATTAATATCATCGATACCACACCAGATAAGCTAATGGCACCTGCTTTGGTTAATTCATTATCGTTAGGCATGTTTCGCAATAGAAATTTTAACAATGAATTGATGCAGGTTACTGTTAATCAAGATGATGGAGACGCAACGGTGTTCAGGTATCAATATCGACGTACTTTTGCAGATTACCTTTACAATGGTTGGTATATTCAATTAACCAACTTTAAGGATATGTATGCAAAAGCTTCAGAGCCAACAAAACTTAATAAATCGTATCAAGGAATTTCATTGCTTATGCAAGCTTGGCTTTATGCCAACTTAACTGATACCTATGGAGATATTCCTTTTACCGAATCGATTAAGGGCTCGGAAATAACCGAACCTAAATTTGATACGCAGAAAGATGTTTATTTGGGTATTTTCAAAATGTTGGAAGAGGCCAATACCTTACTAAGTACAGGTACACCAATTGTGGCTATTAGCGATCCGCTTTATAATGGAGATGTTGCCAAATGGCGTAAATTTTGCAATTCCTTATACTTAAGATTATTATTGAGAGTAGCCCATAAATCAGATGTGTCGGCTCAAGTGATAGCAAAAATGAAAGAGATTGCGAATACTAATACCAC
The DNA here is from genome assembly GCF_004331675.1 of Pedobacter frigidisoli. Classification (GTDB taxonomy): domain Bacteria; phylum Bacteroidota; class Bacteroidia; order Sphingobacteriales; family Sphingobacteriaceae; genus Pedobacter; species Pedobacter frigidisoli. Next base: position 39,640 of record NZ_SJSN01000021.1, read on the forward strand.
TCAATATCCTATAATCACTAAAAATGCTGAATCAGCTTATTTAAAGTGGAATGGTGGCATTAATGTTTCCGATCCATATACATCGCCATTGGTTAATGGTATCCGTGAGCAAGATTATCGATCTCCAGCTATTGCTAGTTTCTTCATTGATCGTTTGGTAAGTTGGCAAGATCCTAGAATTGATATCACTGCAGGTAATGGTTATGCCAATGCTGGTATTAATCGCTTTGGAATAGCTCAAGGCTCGGCTGGTTTTGCTGGAGTTCCTAGTGGATATGTAGTTGGCGGTGGAGCGCCAAAACAATCCTATTTCTACTCATTTGCTCAAACCGTTTCAAGCGTAGCCTTAAACGATAAATCCCTACAGGCCAACCCACTTACGGGTATTTTTATGAATTATGCAGAATTACAGTTTATCTTATCAGAAGCTGTTGTGAAGAATTATATTACTGGTAATGCAGAAAATTATTATAATAATGGAATTGCTAATGCCATTAATTATTGGGTGCCTAATTTTTCTGCTTCAACAACCGACCCAAGATTTATAAACTACATCACCTCGGGCGACCTTGAGTTTGGAACGCTAAATTTAGGTAGTACTGAAGATAAGTTGGAGCAAATACATACACAAAAATACTATGCCTTATTTATGGTTGATATGCAACAATGGTATGAATATCGCAGAACAGGTCATCCCTATTTACCAAAGGGCCCAGGCTTAGCGAACGGTGGAGTAATGCCTGCCCGAATGACATACCCTGTTTATGTACAGTCTACCAACCCCACCAACTACAAATTGGCTGTAGCATCTATGGGTGGCGACGAAATCAACACACGAGTTTGGTGGCAAAAACCATAGGCTGTTTTAGAGTATTAAAAATTATCGACATGAAAAAAATTATTATAAATAGCATTATTTTATTCTCATTGGCCATTGTAGGTTTTGGATGTAAAAAGCAAAATTATCCGGGTGGAGAGGTAAGTCCTTATTTGCCAATTTTCGATTTAAGAGGTCTATATAAAGGAGACGATATTACTTTGAATACTGATAATATGTATGGTTCGAGTAGCATTTCTGCAGTTGTTATTTCAGATCACTCTGGAAAAAACCTACCTGCTGGATTATTAATAGTTCAGGATAAAAAACGTCTATCTCAATTGAGAGGTATTGCCATTCCAATTGGTTCCGATGCTGATAAGTATGTTCCAGGCGATTCTGTGGTTATCAATGTCTCGGGTGGCGTATTGAGTCGTGTGGATGGGATTTTGCAAATTAAGGGAATTGCCCCAAGCGCTGTGATTAGGGTGGCGCAAAATAAACCAATTGCCAAGAATAGGGTACCAAGTAGTTTTATTCTAGCTGATCCAAATAAATATGAAAGTACATTGCTTGCCATTGTAAAGGGTGGATTTGATCCACTTCCATCACCCACAGATGTATTATCAGGAGATAAAATCTTGAATGATGGATTTGCCGATATAACCTTACATACTGAAGCCACAGCTACCTTTGCGAAAAATCTCCTACAATTCTCAGCGAATTATTATGGTATCTTGTTCAATAAAGTTAGCTCAACAGGAAGTCTTATTCCACAACATCGTTTAAGAACTGCCAATGATATAATTACTTTAAGTTCAACCCCCGAAATCCCTGATTTCATTATTTCTGGATGGATTGTAGATCCAAAAGGCACCAATGCTAATAACAATTACATTCAGTTTATTGCAACAAGGGATATTAATTTTGCAACAACTCCATTTTCAGTGGTAACAACAAACAATGCTGGTGCATCACTTCCAACAGGTTTCCCATCAAATGGATGGGCTACGGGAGGATTACGTACTTACAAATTTAATTTAACAAGTGGTTCTATTAAAAAGGGCGAATACTTTTATGTAGGAGGTACAGGCAGAATGATTAATAGTACTAGTTCTACGCCAATTCCTACAGCACAATACATTAGAGCAATTAATTACTCAACTACAGCTGGAGATGGTTTTGGCTCCATTACCAGTACATTGTTAGCCAATAGCGGTAATGCATATGGTATTGCAGCATTTAAAGGAACAACTGTTACAGTTAGCACAAAACCAATCGATGTTGTTTTTGTGAGTAATGGAGGTAGTTTATTTTCACCTGGACCACCAGCACAAGGCTATCGCATTGCGAACAATGATTTTTATGATGTTTATGATCCTTTAGAAGTTGATCCCGCGGATCCTAACAAAGGCTTTCAGCCATTTTATCTACAGGGCACAAATACTCTTAGGTTTAATTATCATCCAGGAGCAGGCGGAACTGGAACTGCTATTGATTTGGGATACTTCTATAAAGCTGGCGGTATCTATAGCGTAACGTTAGGTAAATGGATCAAAGCAAGAAGTGTGAAACATTTTATTTTGTCTAAAGTACCACCAGTGGCAACAATGGCTACTATCGAAGATGATAATGTCGTAATTAATACGAATGCAGCTGGTGTAGAAATTGGTAGAGATACTATTCCTCCTACAAGAATAAAATAATTCGTTATTTAATATAAGATGCCCAAAGCTTTAAACATCCTAGGGCATCTTTTTAAATATTTCTCATTATAAATTAAAATATTCTTTCTATTAGCAATAATTGAGAAATATTTCCATTGATCCCCATTTCCCTATCATGAACAGAAGATCCTTTATACAAAAATCAAGTTTATTAACCACAACCTTATTTGTTAGCTTAAAATCTTTTCCATCATCTCTATTTTCTGTGGATGGCTTAGTAAGTGGAACCGTTACCAGTAAGGGCAAAGCAGTTGCCGGAGTAGTTATTTCTGATGGATACAGTGTTGTGCAAACAGATAAAAATGGAGAATACAAAATTCAATTAAATGAATTGGCTCGTTTTGTTTGGATTAGTACACCATCTGGCTATGAATTTAAAACGGAAAGCAGCATCGCTCGTCATTATTATAAACCAGATGCGGCAGGAAAATTAAATTTTGATTTAAAATCTTTAAAGCAAAACGATAACGAACATAACTTTATCATTTGGGCCGATCCTCAAGTAAAAAATAAAAAGGACGTTGCTCAAATGATGGAAACATCTGTGCCAGATACGCAGAAAGTGGTGCGCAGTATGGGTAATACACCTGTTCATGGCATTGGTGTTGGTGATTTAGTTTGGGATAATTTCGATTTATTTCCAGCTTATGATGAAGCTATTGCTAAAATTGGGATTCCATTTTTCCAAGCTTTGGGAAACCATGATCAAGATTACAGGCTAGGGGTAGATGAAACATCAGATAGAACATTTCAGGCTCATTATGGTCCAACATACTATTCGTTTAATAGAGGCAAGGCACATTATGTGGTGTTGGATGATGTTCGCTACTTGGGTATAGAAAGAACTTATGATGGTTATATCACCCCAACGCAGCTAGAATGGTTAGCAAAAGATTTGCAGTTTGTTGCAAAAGATGCTTTACTGATTATTTGTCTTCATATTCCTGTGCATAACTCCGTAAAAAACAATGATGATTTTTATGCAGTGATTAAAGACTATAAAAACGTTCACATTATGTCTGGCCATACCCATTACAATAAAAACGTAATTAAAAATGGTGTTTACGAACATAACCATGGAACGGTTTGTGGTGGCTGGTGGACTGGGCCAATTTGCGAAGATGGAACACCTCGCGGTTATGGCGTTTATGAAGTTGATGGTACAAATTTAAAGTGGTATTACAAATCTACGGGTAGGGATAGAAAAGAGCAGCTTGATATTTATGTTGATACCTTAACAAACCAAAAGCGGTTAATTGCCAATGTCTGGAATTACGATCCAGAGTGGAAAGTAGAATATTTTTTAGATGGAAAGCCGATGGGAACCTTAGCACAACAAGATGGATTTGATCCGTTAGCTGTTAAATTATATAAAGGCGATAAACTTCCAAATCCAAGGCCATTTGTTGAGGCCCGTTCAACAAATCACTTATTTTTGGCGCATTTCGAGCCAACTGTTACCAAAGTGAAAGTTATAGCCACCGATAGATTTGGAGAGCAATTCCAAGCAGAAATAAATGCATAATTCAATCAAAATCATGAAACTTAAAACTTCCTTTTTATTATTAGCCCTGACCGTTTTATCGCTTAAATCTTTCAGTCAAAAGTCAGAATTTCCTGCCTTTAGTGCGGAGGCACACAGAGGCGGAAGAGGTTTAATGCCAGAAAACACCATCGAAGCCATGCTTCATACCATGAAAATTGATGGAATTACCACATTAGAAATGGATACCCATATTTCTAAAGATGGCAAAGTGGTGGTTACGCATGATGATTATTTAAGTCCAGCTTTTATGCTTACGCCTGATGGAAAGGATATTCCAGAAACTGATGCCAAGAAATACCCAGTTTTTGGAATGAACTACAGCGAAATTAAGCAGTTCGACCTAGGAACTAAATATTATGATCTTTTCCCGAAACAGCAGAAAATTAAAACTCATCTTCCGTTGTTATCAGAGCTGATAGATGGTGTGCAGCAAGATATCAAGAAAAATAAACGCAAACAATTCTTCTACAATATCGAAACAAAGTGCAGTGAAAAAGGAGACGGCATTACCAATCCTAAACCCGAGGAATTTGTTAAGCTTTTGATGGCTGTGATCCAAAAGAAAAAGATTACGCAATTTGTGGTTATTCAATCATTTGATAAAAGAACTATTCAAATAATCCATCAAAAATATCCTGAGGTAAAAACTTCTTTCTTGGTGGCGAATAAGAAATCGTATGAAGAAAATATTGTCGATTTAGGCTTTAAACCATTTATTTTGAGTCCGGTTTGGCAAATGGTTAATGCTGAAATGGTTACCAAAGCTCATGCCGATGGTGTTAAAATCATTCCGTGGACGGCAAATACGGCTGAGGAAATTGCAAAATTAAAATCGTTTGGCGTAGATGGAATTATTTCTGATTATCCAAACATTTTAGTGGGCGCAAAATAGTATTTTGGCGCTTTTAAAATCATCCATTATGAGAAAATTATTGAATAGCACTTTAATAGCCCTAGCATTCTTTTTAAGCGTAAATCTGAGCGCTGCTCATGCGCAAACGGTTAAATGGGATAGTGTTTATCGGCCAGGAAAGTATGTAGAACAAGTTGCTAAGTTTAAGGCTGATCCCAAATCGAAAAAAGACATTGTATTTTTAGGAAATAGCATTACGGCTGGAACAGATTGGGCTAAACTTTTGGATCTTCCTCAAGCAAAAAATAGAGGGATTTCTGGAGATATTACTTTTGGGGTTTTGGATCGTTTACAAGATGTGATTGATGGAAAACCGGCTAAAATATTCATCCTGATTGGTATTAACGATATTTCTCGCAACATTCCCGACAGTGTGATTTTAAGGAATTATAAATCAATGATTTCACGAATTAGAAAAGGCTCCAAGAAAACGCAGATTTATTTCAATACCCTTTTACCGGTGAACAGTGCTTTCGAGAAATTCAAGAACCATTACGGTAAAGATGAACACATCCTTTGGCTGAATGATGAAATTAGAAAATTCACTTCAAAGAATATAACGGTAATAGATTTGTATCCAAATTTTACAGATCAAGACAAACATTTAAAGGCCGAACTTACGAAAGATGGTTTACATTTAATTCCATCAGGCTACCAAGTTTGGGCCGATTTTCTGAAAAAAAGTGGCTACTTAAATTAAAATATTTGCTCCAGCAGCAATAATTTTTTCTCTGTCTATCTCTATTAAGCTAGGAACATATCCTAGCTTTTTTATTGCCGTATATTGCTGGATATATCTTTCACTTTCTTTATTTTCATCTCCGTTAAAAATAATTCCCTTGATCGGAATTTCATATTGCTTAAGTAAATTGATGGATAAAAGCGTGTGGTTAATACTTCCCAAATAATTTTGGGAAACCAAGATAACTTCTACTTCGAGTTTTTTAATAAGATCGATAATTAATTGCGTTTCATTCAAAGGCACCATTAATCCTCCAGCTCCCTCAATAATTAGGTTATTTGCTGTTTCTGGGATGATGATGTTCTTCAATTCAATTTGAATTCCATCTAACTTGGCAGATAAATGTGGCGATAAAGGCTGCGTTAAACAATAACTTTCTGGATGAATAATCGTATTCTGATTACTGATCAAATTAGCAACTGTTTTGCTGTCGCTGGTTTCTAAATCACCAGATTGAATCGGTTTCCAATAATCAGCTTTTAGTTTTTCGGTTAAAATGGCACTGATTAAGGTTTTGCCAATTCCGGTACCAATACCCGTAATAAAATATTTAGCCATTATTTTGAATTTCTTTTAAATGATTAATAAGCGAATTGATTTCCTTTCCTGTATTAAAGGTATGCAGGCAAATCCTCAAACGCTCTTTTCCTTCTGCAACCGTCGGACTAAGAATGGCCCGAACATCAAAACCCTTATCTTGCAAAGTGGTTGCCGCATTTTTAGTTAAACTATTAGATGAAAATAATATGCCTTGAATAGCACTTTCACTATTTAACGCATTAATATTATTATCCACAATCAACTTTCTGAATAGAGCAATTCTCTGATGGATGCTTTGATGATTTATAGTTGTAAGAAGTTGATAAGCAGATTTTAAGGCAACGATATTATGGATAGGAGCGGCAGTGGTGTAAATAAATGAACGAGCGAAGTTGATCAAAAAGTGTCTCAAATTCTGGCTTCCTAAAATGATAGCACCATGAGTGCCCATCGCTTTTCCGAAAGTTACAACTCTAGCAAAAACCTTATCCTCAATCTGATATTGATTTACCAAACCTTTTCCAAAAGGCCCAAATAAACCTGTTGCATGTGCTTCATCAACTATTAAATTAGCGTTATATTTTTCACAAAGTGATGAAATTTCTTTTAACGGAGCCATATCGCCATCCATAGAATACACACTCTCAACTACAACAAATACATTTCCTTTAGATATTTTAAGTTTATCATTAAGATCAGTCAAGTTATTATGCGAAAATTTATAACGTGTGGCATGGCTTAACCTGCAACCATCAATAATGCTGGCATGAATTAATTCGTCGGTTATAATTGTATCTCCACGTTGTGGAATGGAGGAAAGTAAACCTACGTTTGCATCATACCCTGAATTGAAAATCAATCCACTTTCAGCTTGATGAAAATCAGCAATAAACTGTTCGGTTTCTTCTATAAATTCAGTATTTCCACTTAATAAACGAGAACCACCAGACCCATTTTGATAGGAATTTAGTTGTGATAAATTTTGATTAATACGTTCTTTTAGCTCTTTTGATTTTGCAAAACCCAGATAATCATTTGAGCAAAAATCTATAGGAGAGAAGTTTGTAGATAAATTTCTAATCGAAAGGTTCTCTTTTCGTTGTATAAGTTTATCATTAAGAAACTTTTCAATATTGCTCATCGGCCAAAAATAAAGAAAGCGCCACGAATAATCGGGGCGCTTTCAAAAAAAAATAATTAATTACTTATTCAAACTATCCTTGTGTTGGCGGATTAGAAACCACAGGAGCTTTGTCTTTTCTTCCTCTTTCGCCCATTCCTTTTCTCATTTTCTCACCTTTTTCTTTGGCTTCAGCACGGAAAGCATCCATTTTTGTTTTTTGTTCTGCAGTTAAAATACCGTCAATTTTAGCTTTTTGTTCGTCGATAGCTGCTTTACGTTCTTTCATCTTTCCTTTCATATCACCTTTGTCAGCCGATCTCCAAGCATCCATTTTCTTAGCGTTATCTAATTCAATGGCATAAATCTTTGTTTTTTGGTCAGCAGTTAAACTAAGTTGCTTTTCCATTCTTGCAGTTACTTTTTCCGCTCTTTGCTCAGCAGTCATTTTAGGCTGCATGGGCTTTCTCATTTTTCTTGTACTGTCTTGAGCAAATGCAGCAGTGAAACCCATTACTGCAATTGCTATCGTTAAAATTGCCTTTTTCATAGTTTTATATCTTTATGTGTTTGTAGTTATAGATATGAAAAATGGCAAACGGTTTAATCACCACTTGTTAAAAAACGTTAATTTTTATTGAGCTGTGAAATAGATTTCTGCATTTGTGACATCATTTGTGTTAAAGTTTCCATCGTTGGATCTGGTGTTGGCTCTGGCAAAGAAGTTGAAATATATGCTTTCGCTTTCCAAATCTCCAAAATATCTTCAGCCGCAATGGTATAGGCATCGTAAACTTTATTATCCGAAATTAATTTCAAATCCTTATTTTCTCTGAAACGATTTCCAGCTCTCTTATATACTACACCTTCATTTTTACTAATCACAATGTAAGTCTCTCCAGTTTTTACCTCATTCCAATTATCAAGGTATTCGCCAATGATAACACTGCCGGGTTGAACAGGCAACATACTATCTCCCATAATTTCAAATGCCCGGAAAGTACCTTGTCTCAAAGCCGCAATTGGAAGTTGGAATTTAGGAAGATCACTGATATATTGAGGATCTGAGAAGCCATTTAAATAACCAGCACTTGCCTTAACCGGAACCAATTCTATATTTTCCCTATCATTTTGATCAACAGAAATACTGAGCACTCTAAGGTTCGAACCCTGACTTTTCGGTTTCGGTTTCCAGCTATCAGATATCTTCTCGTTGATGAATTCATCGATGGTTAAGTCGAAATACTCTGCTATTCTTTTTAGTAAATCATATTTTGGCTCAGCTCGGTCTTCTTCATAAGCACCGATTAGCGATCTCTTAATCTCCATAATATCAGCGAAATTCTGCTGTGTATGGCCTTTTTTCTTCCTGAGGTACTTTAAATTATTTGAAATATTCGACATAAAAATAAATTTTAAAATAAATTTGGAATTACTAAAATAGTTAGTAATTTTATGCTCATAAAGTTAGTAATATTATTTTGATTCGCAAGAGGGTATACTAAATAGTTTAGTTTTAATTTTTAACTCCTTTATTATGAAAAAGTTTGTTTACATCGTTACCGACAGAAATCGTACTAGTATGCATGTTGGCATGAGTTCTGATTTAATTAAGACATTGGATTTTTATAAGCAGATGCCAAACTTATTTTTTGATAGTGGACAACAATTAACGCGTTTGGTTTATTTTGAAGAGTTTAAAACTGAAGCACAAGCATTGATTCGCTTTAAATCTATTAGCAGATTTACACGAATGCAAAAAGAGCGTTTAGTAAGATCATGTAATCCAGATTGGATTGACTTAACCATTGGTTTAGATTTCGAGAACATTCTATTGCATAGAAATATTACTAATCAAGTTAAGCTTGCCTTCACCAGTTTATCTTAGTAATTACCTGTGTTTACAAGAGGGATTTACTTTGATAGTTTTCGAGTAGTCTCGGTTATTGTTTTATTTTTTCAGAATAAATATTCTTTAATTTTTTAATACTTTCAAAGTATTCATTTTTATCCATGAAAGCTTTTGGGTTGTAAGCGGCTCCGGGTTTGCATTTTTGGTGAAGCTTAAATTGACTTGCATGCGATGCAACCCATAGGTTAAAATCAATTTTTTGCATCGCTTCAAAAGTATTGCCGTAATCTTTCTGAATATTTGGATAATTTTTTATTTCCGAAAACGGCTTGTCAACAATTATTGATGGTAAGTTTGCAATTAAAACCTTATAGCTTGCGTTCTTATCTTCGGTATTGTAAATGAAGCTACAAGATCCTTTTGTATGCCCAGGATGATGCAACATTGTTAAAGTGGTATTACCCAATATGATCTTATCATTATTTTTTAAAAAATGATCGGGTTTGATAGGCTTAAAAGTTACGCCATATTTTCCCATTTCGTAATCAGATTTTCCACCAGTCTTTAGTTCCTTAGCATCCTTTTCATCTACATAAAGTTTGGCGCCTGTTTCTGCTTTAATATCAGCCATAGCGCCTAAGTGATCAAAATGAGCTTGAGTAAGTAATAATATTTTGATTGATTTATAATCAAATCCCAAGGTTTTAATATTCTCTTTTATGATTGGGAGAGAATTAGCTAATCCAGTATTTATTAAGATATTTCCTTTATCAGTCACGATTAAATAAGATGCTAAATCGTAAGTGCCAACATAATAAAGGTTGCCAGCAATTCTAAATGGTTCCGTTTTTTCTGACCATTCTTTCGGGTTGTCGGTTGGCTCAGTAACATTTTGAGCGAAAACCATTATCCTAAAAGATAGTAGGATAATTAAAGCAATTTTCTTCATGTAAACCTTTTTTAAGATTTTGAAACGAAGTTAATCGTTGAAATCCCACTCCAAAAACAATTTTTTTCAATTACCAACCTGGTGCAAATGTTAATCCAAATACTCCACCTTTAACATCTTTACGTTGGAAAGGAATTGCATAGTAAGGCTCTATTACAAAATAACCAAATACATTTACCCTTAACGAAATACCTACACTGATCGCAGGAACACGCTCGGTTGTAGTTTGATAAGTTACAGGCTTGTTATTTTTATCTAAAACTGGTTGTCCATTAGCATCCAAAAGTGGTTCATCTACAAAAGTCGGTTCGCTTTTAAATTTAACTTTCGTATTATTTGTCCATGCTACACCAGCATCAAAAAATAGATTCAGATCTGAAAAAAGAAATTTTGATGGAATTGCCGTTAATTTTTTAGGTCCTGTGAATGGCAAACGAACTTCAAAATTAAATACAGCTATTTTACTTCCGCTCAATTGATCAATGTCAAAAGATTGAGACGATGTGTTTGATTGTGTTTTATAAATTGAATTTGCCTCATAGCCTCTAATTAAATAAGGATATCCGATATACATTGGATATAAACGATCGGCATCTTTACCAATACGCATCACATTGTAAGATCTTGCCGCAATTGTTACAGGTTTTGCCCTCCAGTATTTTCTTAAATCTACTGTGGCACCTGCAAAATTATAGGTACCAAAATACTTTTCTCCACTTAAACGATATCTAAATCCATCTAGCGGACCAGTTAAGCCAAATATTGAATTGTCTCCAACAAAACCTGCATTTAGTGAATAGAGTGTAAAGGAATTTAATGGAATACCAATATCAGCGGAGGCTTCATCATTGGATACCTTTCTTCGCTCAGAACCTAGATAATAACCAGTTGTTGGATCGTAATAAGTACTATAACGATCTATCCTGTAGCTATAATGTGAAAATGCTCCACCAAGTTCAAAACGATGAATTTTACTAAAAGGATAGGCTCCAAATACTTGAACCTGGTCCTCAAAAGTTCTAATAATATCCGTTCTCTGATTTAAAACATCAGTGCTTGTACTGTTACTGCCGGGAAGTTTTTCATACGCATAAGTTGTCAACCCAGAAACATATGGGATGTGCGAAATTGCTGCACCCCAATTTATTCTGCTTTTTTGGTTGATGTAACCCACTAAACCTCCAAAATCATAAATCTCTCCATTTACGGAAAGGTTGGCGATAATTTGGTTGGTGCCCAATATATCACTAAACATTCCAACAATACCTCCTGATACACCTGTGCCAAAGCGACTTGTAGATACACCGACGCCACTGTTAGCCAAATAATCTAACCTAAATTTAGGCGTATAGGGAACCGTCCTCATTGAATCGGCAACAATTTTTTCAAAACGATCGAAATTATTCAGATTTGAGTTGATGATGTTTACCCCAATATTTTCCATTGGAGGAAGAATTGCCGCATCGAAATTTTCTTCTTGGTTACCAATACGTTTTGCTTTGAAGCTACTCAATTTGGCATTATACAGCGTGTATCGTTGGTAGCGATAATAACTATAAACAATGTCATCAGTATTTGAAATTGAAATTGCTGGCGAAAATTCAGTTATACCGCTAATTCCAGTAAAATAATCTGTAAGCTGATCCACCGAATTATCGGAAAAATTGTATTTATAAAGATTTCTAAAACCATCTCTATTCGATAGAAAATAGATGTTTTGGCTATTAGATGAAAACTGTGCATTTAAATTATTTGCACCCGGAAAGACATCTAAATTTGAAACACTTTTGGCTGCAATATCATAAACTGCCAAGTTTATAGGTAAAACAGCATTAATTGATTTTGCTTGAATGGAAGCTCTATCCGAAGAAAAAACAATCTTTTTGCCATCTGGGGAATAGCTTGGTGCATAATCAGAATAAACATCATTTGTGATTTGAGTAACCAATTTTGTGTCTAAATTATAAGAGAAGATATCACTCTGTCCTTCCACCATTCCAGAAAAAGCAATATCTTTTCCATTAGGAGCCCAAGTTAAATTACCGAACTGTGCCACCTGATCCATAGCAGTTTGAGAAACCGTAGTTCCATTGGCCACATTAATAATCATCATCTGGTTCTTGCCATGACTAAAAATACTAAAGGCAAATTGCTTACTATCTGGCGACCAAGCGCCAGCAGATTCGATAAAGTTAAAATCATCTATATGTCCGTTGGAAATCTGACTGCTTAACTTTCGAAGAATTTTGCCGGATTTAGCATCTGCAAGAAATAAATCAATTCCAAAAAGATCTTTTTCAGACATAAAAGCAACGTATTTCCCATCAGGACTGAGGGCAGGAGCAACGTTCATGCTTCCTGCGTTTTTATTATCGATAATCTTAGTTCCTGTAATTTTTATCTGTGAACTATCTGCCTTAAGCATAGGTTTGTAATGGGCGTCGATAGCATTTTTCCACAAACCAGATAGTGTTTTATCATCGTAACCAAAAGTGTATCTAATGGCATTTTCATAACCATATTTTGCTGTATTTTTAAATAACGGAACTATTGTGGTATCACCATATTGAGAACCAATGTATGTCCAAAAAGCTTGACCATAACGATACGGGAAATATTTATTGGAATTGGTAAGGTCTTTTAATGAGGGGATATCACGATTAAGCATGGCATCACGCATCCACATAGAAGTAAAAGCATCTTTTTTACCAATCGAAAGATATTCTGCCATTCCCTCAACCATCCATGAAGGAGTTTGACCTACATTTTCTAAACTGATAGAATCTTTCTCAAGCAAAATATGATATTGAAAAGCGTGTACCAACTCATGTCCAAGTACATGTCTTGTTTGGCTGTTAAGTTCCATTACAGGCATAACAATCCTATTTTTCAACGCCTCGGTAACACCCCCAGTCCCAATTCCTACTTCACCGTTTAATACTGTAGTTTGTTGAAAATCTGGGTGATTATTGTATAAAATTAAAGGATTCTTTTTCAAAAACGTATCTCTAAAAACCTCTTGGTGCATTTTATACCAAGTTTCTGCATCTTGAGAAAATCTTTTTAAAAGATTTTCATTTTTAATATAATAGTAAATCTCAAAATGCGGAGTTTGTAGTACCTTGAAATCGAGTTTTTTATACCTCACTTTATTTTGACCAAAATACTGCGCTTGAACAGAAAAAGAAACAATAAGCAGGAGCAACAATGGAACATATCGCTTCAAAAAAGTAGAGCTTATTTTCATATGTATAATTTTAGTAATGGTGTTCAATAATAAACGAAAATGAATTTGTAAGAGATTTGGAAACTAAAAATAGTAATTGTTTAATTTACTATTTAAAATTTAACACTTTTAAGCGTGCTTAAAGGTGAATATTTTTATTAAATCCTGAATTATAAGCTAATGGCGTTAGTTTTCTCCATTATTCTTCTTTTCACGCTCTTCCTGGCGCTGCTTTCTTTTCAACTCACGTTCTTCTTTTTTGGTTAAAGGAACTGCAATTGCAGGTTGGTTTTGAACAGGTTCTGTTTTCTTTTCTTCCTTTTTAACCTCGGGCTCAACAGCTGTTGGTGTAACAGTTTCTGGAATTTCAGGAATAAATTCCGTTGAATCTACAACAACACTGTCGGTGGTAGTTGTATCCCTTACAAACTGAGGACTAGGACAGTTGTATGTTCTGGTAATTTCAACAGTAGCTTTTGGAAAGGGACCGTAAGTATATCCTGATGTAGGATCTAAATACACTTTCTCCATAAATTTGGCGAATATTGGTAATGCAGTTCGAGAGCCTTCTCCCTGTTCTCCGTTTTTAAAATGAGCGGTTCTTTCATCGCAACCCACCCAAACTCCAGTTACCAAATCTTTAGTTAGTCCCATGTACCAAGCATCTACATAATCTGATGAGGTACCGGTTTTACCACCAATCTGATTATTTTTCTTGAATAAATTAGGCCACTCCCAAAGCGCTTGAGAAGTTCCTCGAGGCTCTTCCATGCCGCCACGAAACATATAGGTCATTAGCCATGCGATTTCTTCGGTTAATACTCTCTTTGTTTTAGGCTTAAATTCATCAATTAAATTGTTATCCTGATCAGTAATTTTTTCTACTAAAATAGGATCTGTTTTAATACCTTTATTCATGAAAGTGGCATAAGCCTTAACCATTTCGTAGACACTTACATCATTTGGGCCTAAACTTACAGAAGGCACAGATTCTAAATGACTATCGATTCCACATATGTGAGCATATTTTACCACATTATCCCATCCAACTTTTTCAGTAACCTGTGCGGTGATGGTATTTACCGATCTTGCCATTGCCCAACGCAAACTCATTTCCTGGTAGGTAACGCTATAATCGGCATTTTTCGGCTCCCAATATTTTGTTTCTCCTTTATCTTGATAGGCAATTTTAACTGGTTTGTCGGTAAATTTATCACAAGGACTCATACCTTGCTCTAATGCAGTTAAATAAGCGAAAGGCTTAAAAGTAGATCCTGCTTGGCGTTTTGATTGATTAACGTGATCGTATTTGAAGAATTTATGATCGATACCACCAACCCAAACCTTAATTTTACCACTGGCAGGTTCCATTGTCATCATACCCGTATTTAAAATCTTTCCGTAGTAACGAATCGAATCTAGCGTTGAAAATAAGGTGTCGCGATCGCCTTTATAGGTAAAGATTTGCATCCTTTTCTTCTTATTGAAATATGCTTCTACAGAATCTGGTTGGCTTCGGAATTTTTTTTGCAGCAAGGCATAAATCGGTAAGTTTTTCATTGCCCTATCAGGATAATTCACCTTTTGCTTTTCAGAATCGTACCAGGGATCTTCGTTCCCCCAAACACTATAAAATCTGCGTTGCAGAGTTTTCATTTGCTCTGCAACAGCTTCCTCTGCATATTTTTGAAGTTTCGAATCAATAGTGGTATAGATTTTTAATCCATCTTCATAAAGATCATAACCATTATCTGTAGCCCATTTTTCTAAATATTTGGCAACTGCGGCTCTTAAATAAGAATCTCCATCGCTACCATCCTGCATTTTCCCTTCCTTGAGTTTTACTGGTTCTTTTGATAATTCTGCCAAGCTATCCTTACTCAAATACTTGTACTTAAACATTTGCGCAAGCACCACATTTCTTCTTTCTAAAGCCTTTGCTGGGTTTTTAGTAGGGTTGTATAAGCTAGTGCCTTTCAACATTCCAACTAACATAGCGGCATCATTGGTTGATAATTCCTTGGCTTCCTTATCAAAATAAATTCTACTTGCAGTTTTTATCCCATAAGCATTATTTCCAAAGGAAACGGTGTTGAGATACATCGTAATGATGTCGTTCTTAGAATAGTTAGATTCCAGTTTAACGGCTGTCATCCATTCCTTTAGCTTCACAATAAGCGTTCTTACTAATGGAATTTTGATCAATAATCCTTGAGATTTATTGTATCTAGTTCGATATAAGTTTTTGGCTAATTGTTGGGTAATGGTACTTGCTCCACCATCTTTACCCAAACCAATTACAGCTCTACCAACGGCTTGGGCGTCGATTCCCCAATGTTTATAGAAACGAACATCTTCAGTAGCGACAAGTGCATTAATTATACTGTGTGAAATTTCCTCATAATTTACTGGAGTTCTATTTTCCTTAAAATACCTGCCAATTAGCTTTCCATCCGATGTGTAAAGTTCGGAACCTACACGAAGCGTTGGTGTTTTAATATCCCTAACACTTGGAGAATACCCAAAAAGCCACAGAAAATTAAGTTGAAGCGCTGAGAAAAAAATTATTATAAAAAATAAAAATATAAGGGAATATCGTAAGTACTTGTTTTTTATCTCTTTAAACATATTGGTTAAGGTGATGTTTAGGTAAAAGGTATCGCGATAAATATAAAAAACTCTACATGCAAATTAGCGTATTTAATTTACTTATTTTTTAGTTCTATATTTAAATTATTGATACCTTATTTTTATAAATGACACATAAATATGAAAAACGAATTTAAAGGATTAATTGTACAAAAAAATAAAAAATTTTCAATTAAGGATGCTAAAACGGACTTCGTTGGTAGTTATAATAAGGAAAAGGCTAAAGATGCTTTAGTGAATTCAAAAATTGAGATCAATCATCTCCAAGAAACATTATATGCATCGGCAACACATTCTATATTGATTATTTTTCAAGCTATGGACGCCGCAGGAAAAGATAGTGCAATAGAACATGTAATGAGTGGATTAAACCCTCAAGGTTGCCAAGTTTTTAGCTTTAAGGTTCCTACATCCGAAGAATACGAACACGATTTTTTGTGGAGACATTACAAAGCGCTACCAGAACGGGGACGAATAGGGATACACAATCGCTCGCATTACGAAAATGTTTTGGTTTGCAAAGTACATCCTGAGTATATCTTAAGTGAGAATATACCAGGTTTTGATGATGTTAAGAAAATCAACAAAAATTTTTGGAAGCAACGCTACCAAAGCATTAGAAATTTTGAGGAACACCTTACTGCAAATGGAACGGTAATTTTAAAATTCTTTTTAAATGTGAGTAAGGCTGAGCAAAAATTGAGATTTTTGGATAGGATAGAAGACCCTACAAAGAATTGGAAATTTTCTTCTGGTGATATTAAGGAAAGGGCTTTATGGGACGATTATATGAAAGCGTATGAAGATGCGATTAACCAAACCAGTACGAAAGAGTCGCCATGGCACATTATTCCTGCCGATAAAAAATGGTTTGCCAGACTAGCTATAAGTGAAATTATTGAAGATAAGTTAAAAAGCTTAAACTTGAAATTTCCAGTTTTAGGAGAGGAAGAAGTGGCAAAACTTGGGGAAACCAAATTGGCCTTAATGAGTGAATAAATAAAAAAAATGCAGGTCTATAAGCCGGGTTCTGTTTCTCGATTGCTCAAGATTTCTATCATTTATCCACTATAAACGTTGCCGTTTATCTCTAACGACCTACCCACTAACATCGGACGGGCAGCCCTACATGCGTTAGCCTATTTGGTCTTTCAACTCTCGGGGTTTACAAACCACCGCAGTCGCCTGCAATGCTCGTGCGCTCTTACCGCACGTTTTCACCCTTTCCCAAGTTACCTCGGGCGGTATATTTTCTGTTGCACTAATCCGTAATTCAAGTTTTCATTCTTGAATTCCTTTCCGTTAGAAAGCGAGATGCCCTGTGTTGCCCGGACTTTCCTCTCTTCCGATTTTACTCGGAACAGCGATAGAACAACCTGCATTTTGCGCAAAGATGCTTGTTTTTGACCACAAAGCCACCATGAAGATTAAGAATTTTGATTATTTACAGTTTTGTAGTTGCGTAGAAACTTCAGTGTATGGTACGAATCCTTGTTTATTTCCGAATGAATTGGTCACGTAAACCATCACTTGAGCTACATCAATATCTGCTAATTCAGGGAATGCAGGCATTTTTTCTTTGTATTCCTTACCGTGGATAATTAACGACTCATTAGCGCCATTTTTGATGATACAAGCCAAACGATTTTTGTTGGTTTTTAAGAAAACTGAATCTGTTAACGGAGGTGCAAGCTGACCTAAACCTTCACCATTTTCGCCATGGCAGTTTTGACATTTAGCTTTGTAAATATCCTTGCCATTCGACATATAGTTTTGCAAATCGATGGTTTCCTGGTTTTGGCAAGAAACGATAATCGCAACAATCGAAAGCAGAAAAATGAAATTGATGATGTATTTGCGCATGGATGTTTTGTTAAAAATAATCGTCATTTCGAGCGGAATAAAATGCAGCCGAGAAATCTTTTCAATTAGTTTCAAAGATTTCTCCACTTCGGTCGAAATGACGACTAAAATTATAATTCTACTTTTTATATTCTGCTAATAAAACTGGAATATCCTTTTTCAATTGTTCCACCTGGTCTTCTTTTGTACCATCATAAGCGCCACGGATTCGTCTATCCTTATCAATTAAAACCAAATAACCTTGGTGGATGTAACCATCTTTTGCAGTGCTGTCTTCGCCAACTGCAACTAAATAATTTTTCTCAGCTAAAGTGTAAACACTGTCTTTACTTCCATAAAGAAATTGCCATTTTGGACCATCAACTCCTAATTTTTGAGCATATTTTTTTAGAACGTAGGGTCTATCGTATTTAAAATCGATAGTATGCGACACAAACATTATATCAGGATTGGTTTTAAACTCTTTGTAAACCGTCATTAAATTGCGGTGCATAGTTGGGCAAATGGTAGTACAAGAAGTAAAAAAGAAATCAGCTACATATACTTTTCCATCAGTCGCTTTATTGGTTGTAACCACACTATCCTGATTTAAAAAAGACCAATTTGGGATGGTTTGGTAAACGGTATCAATCTTTTCTACGCCAGCCGCATCCTTAACGGTTTCAGCATGACGTTCTCCGTAAAATGGCAGTTTCTTTTCTTGCTGACAAGATGAAAGTATGGTAATGGATAGCAAGCAAATGGCTATCGAAGAAATAATTTTATTCATGATATTTTATTAAAGTGTAAATATACAACCTCTGCTTTGTTAAAGCCTCACCCTGTGAAAGTTTGAGGTAATTTTTGTTTTCCTGCAAATCCCTCTCATCTGGAGCTAATCTTTACACACATCTTTATATTTCATTATTTCGGCATACACTACAAATTGTAGGTTGAATTTATCGAAGCCATCTTTGATGGTAATGTATCCAGGTGGACCGTGAGATTTGTATCCGCTCCATCCCGCCAATCTGGCTAATAACCAAGTTCCCCAGGCAAGCGTATGCTTTTTGTAGGGGTTTTTCTGCAACTCGGTTGCGCCTTCTACCCGCTGCCTTACTACGTCTAGATAATCCAATTGGTGAGGTGTGAATACTTCTTCCACCTGCATCATCTGGTCGTTTAGC